>CBDCPT010000003.1:0-331277 GCA_965220395.1 Arenicellales bacterium
CCACCACCATTGAACTGCCGACGAATCCCATGGGACCCATGCCAATCTTGTTTCCCAGCTCTTTCAATTCTTCTTCGAGTTGCGCAATTTCCGGGTCCGGATGCCGATCCCCCACGACTCTGAGACACGCTGCCTGTTTTCCGAGCACCATGCTGGTGTCCTTGCTACCGCCGATGCCGACTCCGACGATCGCCGGCTGGCAGGCCAGTCCGCGTCGCCCGAATTGAATCATTGTGTCCAGAAACATTTTCTTGATGCCGTCCCATCCGTCTCCAGGAAACAGCATGCGATAGTCAGTGCCGAATAATCCGCCTTTGTGAACGGTGGTGATATCCAGCCAGTCAGCATCCGGTTCTACGGAATACTCGATTTCCGGTGCACGTGCTCCGACGTTATTGTTGTAGTCCTTGCGAGTCAGAGGATGAACTCGATTCGGTCGCAGTGGAATGGCAACAGTCGCTTCAGCCGTCGCGCGCCTCAACGCTCTTTCAACGGCCACGAATCCGCCTTCAATGGATGCTTCGTTGCCAAATTTTATGTAGTATCTCGGAAGGCCGGTATCCGCACACATGGGACGTTGATCTTCAACTGCTGCGTCCCAGTTATCCATCATCGTATCCAGCACGAAGCAACTGAGAGAACTTTGCTCCTTTCCTCGGATGTCTCGAATTCCACTGCGATAGTCGTCTGGAATTCTAATGGCTGCTCTTCGAGTGATTTCGAGAGCAGCGTTTTGAATTGCTGATTCGGAAATCATGCTGGTTTCTACCTTGTAGCTTCAATCTTGACTTGTTGCCGGACTCAGTCGGGTGAACTGAACGGCAACAGTTTTTGCATTCATTTTATTATCTAGCAAAAATACTTGGGTAAATCGTGAATTAGTCAGTGATCCAGTGTTGGGGTTGTCTGTCAGATAGTGTGCACCTCGAGAATCGGTCCTGGTTATTGCCGCAGTAACAATCGCCTGGCTGACCAATATTTGATTCTGTAAATTGAGATAATCGTGCCAACTCATATTGAAGGCAAGAGAATTTGCATCCACCCCTGTTTTTGCGAGCTGGTCGTCCAGATTGGCAAGTTCCGCCGCAGCCAGTTTCAGACTTTGGGTTGATCGCAGAATTCCCGCGTGTTCCCACATGGTTTCGTAGAGCGATTCTCGAACTTCATTCAAATTTCCGTTAGCCCTATCCAATGGTCGGCAAACCCGATTCATCGCTATCAGAATTGTCTGCTCATCCGGGTCTGCGAATTGGTCATTGGCAGATGACGAATTGGCGACCATATCCCCTGCGATTCCACCGAACACTGTGGAGTTTCCAACGCCATTACCACCAAGGCGATTGGCGCCATGTACCCCGCCGGTATCTTCACCCGCTGCGAATACTCCAGGAATCGAAGTGGCGCAGCTCAGATCAATCTCAATTCCGCCCATCATATAGTGGGCAGTCGGAGTGACTTCGATTGGTTCAGAAACGAGGTCGAAGCCAATATCGGCACACCGTTTGACCATACCCTTGAACTGTTTGCGAACCGAGTTTGCGTCAAGGTGATTCATGCAGATGAACACCCCTCCATTCGGGCCTGTCGCACCGGACCTTATTTGTTCAAGCATGGCTCTGCTGACAATATCGCGAGTGGCACGTTCCCCTCTCGAATCGTAATCCAGCATGAATCGATTGCCGTTGCGATCCAACAGGTAGCCTCCAGCACCTCGCAGTCCTTCTTCAATGATGGTGCCGGTGATTCGGGTGCCAGTGCCTGCAAGCAGTCCGGTGGGGTGAAACTGAACCATTTCCATGTCTCGCAGCTTGAGTCCAAATCGAAGTGCCAGTGCCAGGCCGTCGCAGGATTTATCGGCCGATGGTGTGTGAAACTTGTACATGGTGGGCCCGGCTCCGGTTGCGATTACAACTGCCTTGGCCTGAATGAGCCGAAACTCTCCGCTGCGAATGTCAATCATCAGCACCGCGGAGATTCGGTTTTGATCTTCATTCGGGATCAGTTCGATTGCCCGATGTTCTTCCAGCAGTTGAATCGGTCGGACACGCACTTGTTCCGCCAGCCGATTCATGATTTCAATTCCGGTCAAGTCGCCCTTGTGTACAGTGCGATCGAAAGTCTGTCCTGCAAATGCTTTCTGGTGAATGGTTCCGTCACTGTTTCGATCAAAAAAGCATCCATGACGGTTTTCCAACTCCAGAACCCGTTCCGGTGCCATGGAAACAAGCGCCCAGGCAAGTTCTTGATCATTGATCCACTTACCTCCTTCAATGGTGTCTCTGAAATGCGCTTCTATGGAATCTCCTTCGCTCAGGGCGACGTTGTATCCGCCTTGAACCATACGTGTACAGCCGGATTTACCAACCAGTCCTTTTGACGCGACGGTAACTTGCAAAGATGGGTTTCCATCATGAGCGTGTATAGCCGCAAGCAATCCCGCACCGCCGCTTCCGAGTATCAAAACATCGGTTTGAATTTTCTGAAGAAGTACGGATTGAACGGTGGATTTCATATCGAAGCGCTGGACAGAAATAGTACGCCGCAAACAACTGAAAATGCCGCTACGACGGATATCCAGAGAGTATGACTGGCGCTTTCGGAGATCCATTCATAGACGATGATGCGAATGCCTCCTGAAAGGTGAGTTCCAGCCAATATGATCAGCAGGCTTTCAAGCAACTTGATAGCGGGTATGGAAGTCCAGTCCAGAAAAACGTCAAGTCTTTCCGGGTCCTTGAGCAACAAGGAAATGAAATATAGATGAACGGGCAGGAACAGCGCGAGGCACAATCCCGAAATTCTGTGAATTGCAAATGCCAGATAGCTGCTGTGTATCCGTGAATTGTTCAATCGAATCACCAGATTGCCTGCAGCGCTTCAAATCCGAGAAAAATACTCAAAATCACATAAAGCAGAACAGCGGAGTCGATAATACGCCGGTGAATTTTCGACATCTCTGTCAGAACATTTCGGAGTCCGATCATCGAATGAACAATCGCTGCTGCGATAAATACACCATAAAAAATGATCCAGAATGTATTGCCCCGAACTCGACCAACGATTTCGGCAACCGTGAGTTCGCCTTGAACGGCGAAAATGATTGTACCCAGATGAACAAGCAGCAGTGCCGCAAGCAATGCCCCGGTGAGTCTCTGAGCAACGAATAGAATCAGCATGGGATTTGTTGATTTCGCGGTCATGGTCGGTTCAAGTTCTGTGCCGCACGCTGGCGTAAAGAGTTACGCCTGATTTTCCCGGTACTGGTCAATGGAAATGAGTCCACAAATTCAATCACTCTGGGATATTTGTAAGCTGCCAGCTTATTTTTTACAAACTGTTGAATTTGCTTTCGGGTGTCATCACTCTTTGCGACCCCGTTTGTCAAACGCACATAGGCCAGGACAATTGTGCCTCGTTCCCGATCCGGTTTCCCAACTACAACTGCTTCGGCGATATCAGGGTGAGACACCAGGGCATCTTCAATTTCGTTAGGGCCGATTCGATAGCCGGCGCTCTTGATCAGATCGTCGTTTCGGCCTTGGTACCAGAAGTATCCGTATTCGTCACGTATGGCCAGGTCACCGGAGCGCAGCCAGTTTCCCTGTCTCAAATTTTCGGGGATGCCTGGTTTTCCCCAGTAACCGAGGAAAACAGTGGGGTCATCCGGCATCCACGAAGCAACTTCGCCGATTACACCATTTGGCTGTTCTACTCCGTATTCGTCGATGACTGCAACACGGCGTCCTGGAAATGCTCGCCCCATAGAGCCTGGAATCGTCGGGAACAGTCTTTCGCACGAACCAATCATGTCAGTGAATTCAGTCATTCCGTAAAATTCATTACATACGATTCCGAGTTCCTTATTCGCCCATCGTAATATGTCACCCGGCAGGTTTTCTCCGCCAGTACTAACCACTCGAAGTGCGAGATTCCATTTTTTCCTTGGCTGTGATATTTCGGCAAGGCGTTTAAGTGCAGTCGGTGTCATGAAGGAATGCGTCACACCATGCCTTTCCATAAATTCATACGCCCAGTCTGCCGAAAATCGCCTCTGCGTCGAAACTACCGTCTGACCATGGTGCCACGCAGGAAGGACAAGATCAAGCAGTCCACCTAACCAAGCCCAGTCGCAGGGACTCCAGAAGATAGCGTTGGGATAGTCAATTTCGAGATTGTAAACCAGAGTCAACGAGGGACGATAAGCATGGATGATACGATGCGAATGTAGCAATCCTTTGGGCATGCCTGTCGAACCGGAGGTATACATCAGAATTGCCGGGTCTTCGGTTGCAGTGATAGCAGGCTCGAATGATTCGCATGAGTATGTCAGACAGACGTCGAAGTCGATTTCTCCAGCGATACGTTCTCCGTAGACGATACAGTGTTCGAGTGATTCAAGTTTCTTGCATTCATCTCTAAGGGGTGACCAGAACTCGGAATTGGTGATGATTACTTTTGATTTTGCATCAATCATGTTGTGAATAAATGTGTCCGGGCCATACAGGTGTGACAAGGTGAATGCAACTGCACCGAGTTTATAGACAGCCAAATGGGCCAATGCAGTCTGCGGGCTTTGACCAGTGTGAATGCCCACAGGATCACCCTTGGCTACGCCCAAATCTGCAAGACAGACAGCAAAACGATTCGACAAATTGTCAAGCTCGGCAAATGTATATCGTTCAATTGAACCATCTTGATTTTCGTGGATAAGCGCAGGATGGTTTGCTTTGTCACTTTTAGCGAATTGCCCAACCGTGTCCGCAGCAATGTTGGCATTTACTGGTATGCCGACTCGAAACCGGTCGCCCGAAGCGTCGAGATAGAGATTCGTCGTTTGGGCGAGTGTCAAATAGGAGGATTGGTTCATTATTGGAACTAGTCAGGCACTACAGAAGAACATTGTGCAGGAAAAATTATTGCAGGAATTGAATTTTTCAGACAGAGAACTTTTAAGGTGTGACATTTGTCATATGTCAGAATTCTTCGAGGCGCGTTTGCGAAGAACATTACGCCTGATCTTTCCGGAACTGGTCATCGGGAAAGAGTCAACAAATTCAATTACTCTTGGGTATTTGTATGCAGCCAGATTGTCCTTGACGAACTGCTGAAGTTTTTCTCGCGTGTTGTCGTCCTTGGCTACGCCCTTCATCAAACGCACGTAAGCCATAACGATTGAGCCACGTTCTTTGTCCGGCTTTCCCACCACTGCCGCTTCGGCGACATCGGGATGCGAGACCAGCGCGTCCTCCACTTCGTTCGGTCCAATACGATAGCCTGCGCTCTTGATCAGATCATCATTACGCCCGTGATACCAGAAATAACCGTTTTTGTCTCTCACTCCGAGATCTCCCGATTTCAGCCAGTTTCCCAATCTCATTTTTTCAGGAACACCTGGATTACCCCAATAGCCGAGAAACAGACTGGGATCGTCGGGTTTCCAGGAAGCAATCTCCCCGGTAACCCCATCGGGCTGCTCGGTACCGTTTTCATCAATGATGGTGACTCGGCGTCCCGGAAACGCTCTTCCCATTGAACCCGGAATCGTTGGATACAGCGCCTTGCAGCATCCAACCATGTGATTAAACTCGGTAAGACCGTAGAACTCGTTACACACGATTTCAAACTCATCTTGCGCCCATCGAACGACATCGCCCGGCAGACTCTCTCCTCCTGTACAGATTACACGCATGGATAAATTCCATGTCTTTCTTGGATTTGGAATTTCGGCAAGCCGTTTGAGTGCGGTAGGTGTCATGAATGAATGTGTTACGCCGTGCCGCTGCATGAATTCAAAAGCCCACTTGGCCGAAAATCGCTGATTGGTTGATACAACGGTTTGGCCATGTTGCCAGGCAGGAAGAGCCAGATCCAGCAATCCGCCTACCCAGGCCCAATCCGCCGGGCTCCAAAACACTGCATTGGGATAGTTAAGTTCCAGGTTGTAGACCAGGGTCAATGTTGGCAAATAGGCGTGGATAATACGATGAGAGTGAATCAGCCCCTTCGGCATGCCTGTAGATCCCGAGGTATACATCAATAAAGCGGGATTTTCTGTAGCAGTGATCACAGGTTCAAAATTCTCGGCTGAGTGCGTCAGGCAGTCTTCAAAATTAATTTCTCCGGATTCGCAGCTTCCATGTACGATGCGATGCTCAAGCGAACCCAGACTGCTGCATCGTCTTCGCAGTTTCCCCCAGTAATCGGAATTCGTAACGATCACCCTGGTCTTTGAGTCATTGATGACGTGAGCGACAGCATCGGGTCCATAAAGGTGGGACAACGTCAGTGCGACAGCGCCGATTTTGTATATTGCCATATGCACAATCGCGGTCTGCGGACTCTGGGCGGTGTGGATTACCACCGATTCTCCTCGCTTGACGCCAATTTCGTTGAGAAAAACGGCAAATCGACAGGCAAGTTCGTCTAATTCCGCGAATGTGTATCGCTCGACTGTTCCGTCGTCATTTTCATGAATGAGCGCCAGATGATTCGCTTTCTCATTGTGTGCGAATCGCCCGACCGTATCCGCGGCAATGTTGGCATGTAAAGGAATGCCGATTCGGTATCGGCTACCAGAAGTGTCAAGAAATAGATTCGTGATCTGAGTCAGCGATGAAAATACAGGGTCGTTCATCGATCACGCTACACGGGCGTTTTGATTGACCGCAGCTTGAATGTCGTTGGGAAGCGCAGCCAACAGGCAGGCAGCAAGTAATTTCCCCCAACCGTCAATGTCTTCCTTAGCCGCAAGCATGTCATTTCTGATTTCTATTGACACATTCGGGATGTTTCTCGATTCCGCATGATGTGGCAATGTGTAATCGTGCTTGCCATGCATCTGGAAGACTTGACTGATTCCGACATTCAAGTTAGGAAGTGCAGTTTGAATTCTGTTTTGCAGATTTTGTACAAAATCCATAGAGGTTCGGGACATCAGGTCTATGTGCCAGTCTCGGTAATTTTCATTACTGAGTTGGGCAGTGAAACTGTGGATTGCGACCAGTGCCGAGGGGGAATTGCGTCTTTCGTTGAGCAACTCGTGAATCCGGTCGTGATAAGGAGTATAGATTTGATCTATCCGAGCTCTTCGTTCGCTCGCACTGATGTTCTGATTGAATGGAATGAGTGTTCCGTCGCTAATTTGCGGCATTAGTTCCGGGGAACTTTCGGGACGATTGACGTCAACTACAAGACGTGAATAACGTTGGGTAATCAGTGTCGAATTCAATTCGGCTGCAATAACACGTGCAACCGATTCCGCGTTGATGTCTACCGCGATATGTCTTGCCATTTCTTCAGGTGGAAGAGAATTCTCCAATAATTTCAGAGGAATCTGATCACCTGCATGATCGCAAACCAGTAGAACTGGGGATGGTGTACTGGCAGGAATGATTTCTACTGGATTTGGATCCTGGGAAGTCAGGAGTGAAAAAGATCGCATAAAGATTTCAGTTTATACAGTGTAATTGATTTTGTTAATGTGAGTCGTTCTGACAACTTCAATACCATATTGAAATTTATTGTTTATTCAAGAAAAATTTTTCGCCAAATCCGAATCTGAATGACCGAAACTGGATCGATGCTGGTTCCAGCCACCATTTTGATCTCGGCAAAATTTCTAGTCTAACATAGAAACAGTAAGCGATGACGGAGGAAGTACAAGGTGGCGAGCAGATGTATATGTGCAATAAAGAATGAACTGTTCAGAGGTCTGAATTGAAATCAATTTGATCTCTGAGACAATCAGTACGATCAGGAAGAATCATGGTTCTAAAAAATGGTTGCCTTTGGGGTAATTTGGTCCAGTTTGATGGAAGTGTAACCTGTGGAATACGCAATCAATGATTTCATTGATTACAATAACGATATAATTAATTCTATGTATTCAACCAAACGGAGATTAATTTGGTGGCTAGTATCACTGTACGAAATCTTGATGATGAGTTGAAACAACGCCTGCGTGTCCGAGCGGCTGAACATGGCCACTCAATGGAAGAGGAAGTTCGGCAAATATTGCGTACGGTACTATCCCAACAATCTGCGCCTGTGAACAATTTGGTGAGCGGTATTCGTGCCCGTGTTGCCCGTCAGGGTGGAGCAGAGCTCGAAACGCCTCCACGCGGGCCGATGCGCGAACCACCAAAATTTGACTAGTAGATTGTGACTTACTCGTCCCAAAAGTCGTATCAGACAAATTCATTCTGAGATTGATATAAGAGCGGGTAGATGAAAGTATTGTCAATCAGTCCGATTCAACTCTTTCAAGTACATGAACGACGCTGACCGTGCAGATGCCTGAATGAGCATCGATGACTCCGCACTGAGGTGTTGTTTCAGGTTGAAGCTCGGGTTCGTAATTTCCGCTTAGCAACCGATACATGACGACCGCTTGTGCGATACCGGTCGCGCCAGGTGCGCCGCCCTGCCCAATCAAGCCGCCGGACAGATTGATCGGCAATCTCCCTCTAATTTCAAAATCACCATTTTCCATCGCAGGACCGGCCTGTCCTTCTTCGCAAAGCCCAAGAGCGTCAATGCTCTGAAGTTCCGCTCCGCTGAAAGCATCATAGACTTCTGCGATGTCAATTTCTTTTTCCGGATTCGTAATTCCAGCCATCGAATAGGCCTGCTGCGCAGCCCGGAATTTTGCCATGAATCGATGGGGTTCTGGTCGGTCTCCCAATCGCACATGATCACTGCTACAGCCTGATCCTGATATCCGTACGAAACTATTTTTGTCTGTTTGGTGAGTGTTTTTCGACAGTACGACTGCAGCTGCTCCGTCGCTTACCATAGAACAGTCCAGAAGACGGTAAGGGTCGCTGACCAAGGCAGAATCAAACACATCCTGCGTCGTGATGTTCATCGGTTTATGTGCATATCTGTTTTTTGTGGCATTGCCATGATTTTTAACTGAAACCAAAGCTGCCTGCCGTGAATTTGCGTTGAATCGATTGCAGTACAATTTGAAAGAAAGCGCATAAAGATTCGCGGTGCTGACGCCCATCCAACCTTCTATATCCGCATCAAATGAAAGGCTGTACACTTTTTGGACTCCAGAACGAGATAGTCTGCTTGCGGTTTGGTCAAAACCGACTACCAGAACGTTGTCAGTCACCCCTGAACAAATCTGTACAAAGCCTTCACGCAGCGCTGCTGCTCCGCTTGCGCCGCCAGCTTCGACATGAACTGCTGCAGCGCCCTGCAATCCAAGTTCGTCAACGACGAGTGCCGCGGGACTCACTTGCAGCGACAGCATGTCGCTTTCGCTGGCGACTACGACGGAACCGACTTCAGACGTTTCCAGTTGTGCGTCGAAAATCGCTTCGCGGCCGACTATTCTGATCCAGTCTCGAAAAGTTGATCCGTCCTGATAACGTTGGAACGGGATCATTGCAGCACCTGCAATGATCGGTTTGCGGGAGTTGTCGATTCCGGTTATCCGGAAATCATTTTCTGAGGTAGCCATGTCGCAAGTTCAGGGAACATTATCAGGAGTGCGAGAACCAGAATATCAAACAGTATAAAAGGAATTACTCCTTTTACTACATGGTGAAATTCCGCCCTGTCCCCCAAAGCGCTCAAAACCGCAAACAAATTGATGCCTACAGGAGGCGTGATTACGGAAATCTCGATCAGCTTTACCAATACGATGCCGAACCAGATTGGATCGATTCCCAATTTGACGACGACGGGAAAAAGAAACGGCAGCGTGACAACCATCATGGATGTAGTGTCGAGAAAACACCCAAGCAGAATGTACAGAACTGAAACCAAGATCATAAATTTCAGCGGTGTATCTGCGATGGAGGTGATAAATTCTACAAGACCGTCAATAATGCCAACCACTACCAGCATTCTGGACAGCAGTAGTCCTCCAATCAGAATGATGAAAATTACACAGCTGATTGATGCCGCATCGTAGAGTACCGGCGGCAGCCAGCCTTTCAACGTTTTCTTCTTGGCAATCGCCAGGCAGAATGCCCCGAATGCACCTGCCGCTCCAGCTGCGGATGGCGGAAATAAACCCGTATAGATTCCACCGAGTACTATGGCCATCAGTATGATTACTGGCCATACATACAGCATGGATTTAAATTTTTCGCTTAGTAGAACCCTTTCCTGAATCGGTGGAGCAAGGGCAGGGCGGAGACGTACCAAAATATAGACTCCAGCTAGATAGACAAAGGCCGTGAGCAGTCCAGGAATCACACCTGCGATCAACAACTGTCCAACCGACTGCTCGGTGATGATTGCATAGATGACCATGGTGACCGAAGGGGGGATCATGGCCGCAAAGCTGCCTGAACCTGCAATTGCCCCAATCGACAAGCTCTTCGAATAGCCATATTTGAGCATTTGGGGAAATGCAATGCGAGTGAATACAACCGCATTGACGATTGTGGAACCGGATACTGCCGCAAATACTGCGGAACCGACGATGACCGCTTGGTACAGTCCGCCTCGAAATCTGCGCAGCCACAGATCGGATGAGTAAAACACATCGCGCGTGATGCCGGAAGCTTCAGCCAGTATTCCCATCAGCACGAACATGGGCAGAACTGCGAACGCGTAATTGTTGACCACCCAGAAAGGAAGAACCCTCAGCTGTCCCCAAGTAAAGAGTTCCCCAGCACCGAGCAGCATTCCGCCGACTCCAATGATGCCCATGGCTACACCAACCGGAATTCCAATCGCCAGGAAGACGAACAGGAGTCCGGCTCCGGCGTATCCTACTAAGACCGGGTCCATTTCAGGGTTGATCTTCTTCGGAGAATTTCGTGGTACCGATGTCGGTGGTACGAAAAGAGGCAAATCCCACGCCCAGCATGTCAAACAGACATTGAACTGTCATCAGTGTCACACCAAACGCCAGAACGAATCGCGCCGGCCATAGAGGGAAATTGATGATTCCGGTGGCATACTCTCCTACGTTGAATGCATGTATCGCCGCTGGCCAGGTATAGCGGGCAATGAGACCGAAAAGTATCGCTCCCAAGGCAAATTGCAATACATCAGCGGATTTCTGCCAGAATACTGGCAGCCTTCGAACGAGCAGTTCAACGCGAATGTGCCTGCGATCATGCTGTGCGAAAGAAACCGCCAGGAATACTGTAACAACCATCATGGCACCCATGAACTCGAATGTAGCTGGAATCGGCCTGCTTCTCAGCCCGACTACATCGAGATTGGTACCGAAGACGTCGGCGGCACCTGCAAGCATCATCAGAAGGATGGCAATGCCGGATAGAATTGCGCAAGCTCGAGTCAGTGTAAGCAGCGCTTTTGCAGGTGACATATAGAAGCGATAGTATGGAGTGAAATCAAGAATCCCGAGATCTCAATATCTCGGGATTCTTGGAGTTATTTCAGGAGTCTGAAATTGGTTAGTTTGCTACCACTTCTCTCCAGATCATGATTGTTTTCTCGGCGGCTTCACCACGACCCAATGCGGTCATATCGGTGATGAAATCAGCGAAGAAGTCAGGGTTGGCGCCCTTCCACTTTGCTGCTTCTTCTGCAGGAAAATCGTGAAATTGTACGCCTTGTTCCTTCAGTGTACCAATTGCTGCGTCTCCAGCTGCCAGAACCTGGTCACGGTCGCGATAGGCGGCTTGAAAGGAAACTTCCTGAACGATCGCTCTTTGTTCATCTGTCAAACCATTCCAGATGTCGCTCGAAATCCAGACCGCATTGGTTGGGCCTTCCCATAGAGTAATATCGTGAAAATGCTTAGCGACTTCGTAGATTTTGTAACTGACCATCAGGTCCACGGAAAATGGAATGCAGTCCACGGTACCTCGCGAGAGACCTTCGTAGAGTTCGGCAAGCCCCAAAGTGACGGGAACACCGCCAGCAGCCTCTACCATTCTCGGCATGTCTTTGCCCCAAGTTCGAACTTTTTTTCCGTTCATGTCGGCTACGCTTGATACCTGTTCCTTGCATACCAGTTTGTATGGGTTGAGGTGATGAAAGAAAAGCGCTTTCATGCCATTTCGCTACGCTTCCATGTCGTATTCCGGTACCTCCTGAAGCAATCTTTCCATCAACTCAGTTGCCTGAGGCACTTCAGACATTGCCATCGGAATCGAATTCGGTGCGGCATGAAATGGCAGTTCGGCTGGAAAGTATCCGGGTGACATGGCAGCCAGTTCAATCGCGCCAGTTTGGATCAAGCCTAGATTTTCTTTACCCTTGCCAAGTGCACCTTCCCAGAAAATCTTGATATCGACTTCCCCGTTGGTTCGCTCTCTGATTTGATCTGCCCACCAGAGGTCAACTTGACCACCTGGGGTATTTTCAGTCCATTGGCTGCTCATTTTGAGCATTTGGGCTGAGCTTACGCTGGATGCTAAAAAAGCAAGAAGCATCGAAGCGCATACAATTAGTGTGAGTTTTAATCTATTCATTCCCACTCCTTTTTTAGTTAATATATTTGTTGTAGATTACAAATATACAATATCCAATTTTGTCTGAAAGAACAACTTTCTGAACATTTAGCATTATCATTCTGATACATCTGCAGATGAGCAAGAGTTGCTCGACTCCCAATCAATCCAAAAAAAGCAGCAATTGAAACCAATCAGGCTGGATGATGAGCGGCAATAATTCGACTTTCCAAACAAAGTTCGCAGCGATCGTCGGTGAATCGAATGTGATTCATGAGGATGAGCGTACTGCACCTTACCTGAAGGAGCGCCGCGGTCGATTCGACAGCGAGACAATGTGCGTTGTATTGCCTGGTTCCACTCAGGAGGTGTCTGAAATCGTTCGCTTGTGCGAGGCATTTGAAGTACCAATCGTACCGCAGGGAGGCAATACCGGAGTGTGCGGTGGAGCCGTATCCCGCTCGGACAGCATTATTCTCAATCTTCAGAGAATGAATCGCATTCGAAATGTCAATACAACGGGTTATACGATAGAGGCCGAAGCCGGTTGCATTCTAGCGAATCTCCAGCAAGCCGCATTGGATCAAGGCCTCTATCTACCATTGAGTCTCGGTGCCGAAGGCACTTGCCAAATCGGTGGAAATCTATCCACAAATGCGGGTGGGGTGAATGTACTTCGCTACGGAAATGCTCGTGACCAAGCATTGGGTGTAGAAGTTGTATTGCCGAACGGAGAAATCTGGAACGGGCTAAACACACTTCGAAAGAACAACACCGGTTATGACCTCAAGAACATGTTCATCGGTGCTGAAGGTACGCTCGGAATCATTACTGCGGCAGTGTTGAAACTCTATCCGCAACCGATAAATAGGTCGACCGTTCTGATTGCATTGGAGTCGATCGAAAACGCGGTGGAACTGTTTTCCAGAACACGAAAACAGACTTCCGACTTTGCCTCGTCATTCGAGTTGATGTCGAGAGTTTGTGTCGAATCTGCATTCAAACATATTCCTGAGTGCAAAGATTTCTTTTCGCAAGCCTATCCCTGGTATGTACTGCTGGAACTCGCAGACAGTACTAGCAACGGCATCAGTCAGCAACTGAATGAAGCATTCATGGAGAGTGCTTTTGAAGACGAAATCATTTTGGATGCTATTCTCGCACAAAGTGAAAAACAGGCACAACAGATGTGGCGGTTACGAGAAGCGATCGTCGAGTGCCAGAACTACGAAGGCAAGAGCATAAAGAATGATGTCAGCGTACCGCATACGGAAATTGCGGAATTCATCAGCAGGACAGTTTCAACCCTGGAAGCATTAATTCCAGGTGTACGTTGTTTCGTATATGGGCATATTGGCGATGGCAACATACACTTCAATCTCAGTCAGCCTTGGGATATGGATGGCGAAGAGTTCTTTGAGCGCTGGTTTGAAGTTACTGATATTGTCCATGAAATTACGGACAGCTTGAACGGTTCATTCAGTGCGGAACACGGTATCGGTCTGCTGAAGACGCATGACATGGAAAGATACAAGACATCTGTAGAATTGGATCTAATGCGCTCGCTAAAAAAAACATTGGATCCTGCAAACATCATGAATCCAGGAAAGATTCTGCCGAAAGCCTGAAAGTGAATTCGGTGCGGCCGAGTTCGTGAAATTCAGAAAATCGTTCGTAAAATCTCCTGTTTCAACCCTGCGATTGAACCCGACGGGTCCAGTTCTTTTGGGCAGTATCGAGTGCATGAACGGGTGGTGTGACAGGACAGACATCCCGCGCCAGTCGAGACACTGTCAATCAATTGTTCTTGATTTTCATAGCGCTCGTCATTCAACAGTGACCACGTCCGATTGAGTGCCGCAGGGCCGTAGTAATCCGAATTCCATCGAACAACATCACAAGCGGAATAGCAAACACCGCATCCAATACACTCAATCGCTTTGTTCGCCGCCTTACGCTTGGTGCTGCCGGGTTTGATCGTAGCAAATTCTTGGGTATCTGAAGAATTGTGCCGAATGGTATTCGTTGCAGCTTTCCATTTATCAAAAAACGGGTCCATGTTGACAACCAGATCCTTGATGATGGGGAAATTGCTCAGTGGGGCGATATCAATATTTCCGGCACCGTCGTAAATGGAGGCCTGGGTGCGACAGGTCCATCGAGGAGTGCCGTTCACTGTCATTGCGCAAGTGCCGCACATTCCGACTCGACAGGAGAATCGATAGGAAAGTGAACTGTCCAGTTCACGCTGAATATAGGTTACGACATCGAGAATGGTCTGCTGAGCTGAGCGCGGAACAGCATACGATTGATAGGTGCCTGCTTCGGCGCCGCGCCATATTTTTACGTTTAGTGTCGCGCTCACGATTGAATTCGTACCAGTGCCGAAATGATTAAAATGACGACCATCTTTTTCGAATATCCAATATAGATTATTCAAGCAATACGCTGCCTAACAATTACAATTTACGGTAATGTTACGAACTGCACTATTAGCAGTACGAATTCCCACTGTAATTTCATCGCATCAATCAACTTACACAGGTCTCCTTACCAATGATTATCGAAGACATAAAGATTACACGGCACCAATTTGAGCTAGACCCACCATTTCCTTCATCTTGGGACCCGAGATCACTCAAAACTTTTAAGACTACCATGGTACGAGTCATTGCTGACAACGGTACGGAAGGTGTTGCATCGGGTGATGCGATGATCGGCTTTGATCGGTACAAGCATTTGTTCGTAGGTGAAAATGCGTTTAACTTTGAGCACCACAATCGGGTTTTGGAGAGCATATCGCTATTCGCAGCGCGCTGTTGGCCACTGGATCTTGCACTTTGGGATTTGTTGGGAAAAGTTGAAAACAAGCCAGTCTACCAAATTCTTGGCGGTACTTCAGGCAAACTTCCGCTGTATGCCTCAACGGGTGTTGTGCGACCTGCTGAGGAACTGTCCGAACAGGCTTGCATGCTCAAGGATATGGGATTCAAGGCCATTAAAATCCGCATCGGTCGGCGTGAACCGCATGAAGATGTCGAGGCACTTCAAGTACTGCGCAGAGTGCTTGGCGATGATATGGAAATTATGGTGGATGCCAATCAAGCATGGAGAATGCCGTGGGATATCTCTCCTTGGTGGACCTACGAAGAAGCCCGGTCAATGATCGAAAAAACGAAAGAATTAAACCTGTACTGGGTGGAAGAGCCGCTGCACCGCGGGGACTTCGAGGGGCTGCAGCAACTTCGGTCAATTTCAGGGTGTCCCCGAATCGCCAGCGGAGAAATGAATACGGAATACCACGAACTGCGACACTTGGTGAAAACTGGTTGCGTGGACGTTCTGCAAACCGATTGTGTCTATTTCGGAGGAATAACAGGATTATCCAAAATTGCTCGCGAATGCGTCGAATATGGTGTCACATTCAGTCCTCACACTTGGGGTAATGGAATTGGATTATTGGCGAATGCACACCTCGCCGCAGGAACCGGAATTCCGCCTTATCTGGAGTATGCAATTGATCCGCCTGAGTGGCGTATTGAAGATCGAGATTTCATGCTCACCGAAATCGTCATGCATGATGGTGACGGCTACATCGATTTGGGCGATCGTCCTGGATTAGGCTTCGAACTCAACGAAGAGATACTGGCCGAAACGCTTGTCGATTCGTAGTAGGCGCTGAATCAGTCAAACGGTATTCATTGATTCATCGAGCAAGAATTTGAGGTTGACGGATGCGAGCTGTAACTCAATGTTAGAAAGGGTGAATCTTCATATCGTGCTTGTTGATTCGGAAACCTTGTTCAATTTGCCACAGATGGCGGTAGTGGTCAGACAGCTTGGATGCGTTGAATTCATCGTTGCTCAGGTGACGATGATGCGGAATCCGTTCTAGTGTGTGCTCCATTCAATCTTATTTGGATTGATGACCACTTTCCTACTTGACGATTAACATCGATCTAGCCGTGGATAAATTTAATTCTAGGGTGAATTTGAAATAAGTCCATCAGCGACTTTCGAGCTCGCCGTGGTTCTGACATGTTTTTGTTTTCTAATCGTAAAAGTGCATGAGCCTCAAAATTAGTCTTGGCATCATCAATTACGCAGAATAGGCGTTGTCCGCAAATACTTCGTAAATTTCTAATTTCTAAGGTCTTAGCAACCGCAATCCCTTGGATCTTGTTTTCTGGGTTTGATTCAAATGTTTTGATCTGCGCAACTCTATCTTGTTGACTCATGTGGTTTAAGCGTGCTACAGATATACCACCTCGGTTTGAGTCAGTTAAATCTTGAATAGGAAATGCCGCTGGTGTCAGACTTCCGCTTTTTATTGGGTCGTCTCGGTAAATCATGCGTCCAAGAAATTCATTATCAGTTACCACACCATATGGAGAATCGGACTGAGCAGAAAGTTCTTCGTGGCACTCGTCGCTTGAATTGCTAACCAATGTAAGAGACATTCAAACCATACTTATGGCAGCAACAAGTTCTCTTGGTAATGATCGTCCTAGGAATGGTTCACTCATTTCTTTGTCTATGTCATTCTCGTCTGCACGTGCGTAATAGTGAATCGAATTGTCTCCGTAAAAACCCACGTCAATGTATGTAGAATCAGAGCGCCAAAAAAAATTAATTTCACCGTCTTCGGCGACTGAAATATGAGGCAATGTCGTACCAACTGGTAAAAGATCAATGAATTGATAGGCTTGCGACATTGCAGCAGAGTTCGGTGGGACACTATTCGTACTCGCCCACCCCGATTCGAGTAACGCAAAAGATTCCACTTTTCTAATTAGTGATGATTTGGGGTCTTCACTATTTCTTGCATCAAGCAATACAGGCCAAGTTACCTCCCATGATTTCGAGGTAAATGTATTCACCCATCCTGATTTGAGCAATGCAAAAGATTCCACTTTCTCCTCTAGTAGTAAATTGGACTCTTCTTCTGAATCAATCAGTATGAACCTAGTTTCTTCCCTTTGGTAGGTCGTCAATTTGTCGATAAGCAATGCACTCATTGATTGAAATTGGTCGATTCTAGTTCCTGCCCAAAGCGGCAACATATAACTTTGATTCATGCCGAGAGGGCTTTGAGGGGCTTTTGCCATGTAAATTTGAACTACCGGTCTATGCCTGTCTAAACAATTATCCAAAGATGCATAGGTTCGAGTTAGTACGGAACTATTCAACATTCAACTGTATTCTGTTCGAAATTTCATCATTAAGAAATTCGGTTAACAAACTTTTGTTCATGCTATGCAACGAATCAAATACATCATCAATCTGACACATATCTCCCGAAAATGCAGTGCTCAGCAAAATATTAGACTCTGCCAAATCATACCTGTTCAAGTTTTGAAACTGAACTACGCGGTCACCATTTCTATTAAGTGTAGAAATTTGCATGTGCTTTAACATTCTACCGGGTACGGGAGATTCATAATTATCAGACCAGCCTTGCTGTAAATGCCAGCCATGTCCGTAGTCTAAAACGCTTGCCGGTACAAATTTGCTGTTCTCGTTAAGAATTTGGCGTACATCGTATTGTCCTTCACCCGACCAAGTGAATTCATCTGTGTATTGGAGGCCGGCCGAATTAATTTTTCGACTTGTGCTCGTTAATGAATTGACAACTGCTTCAAATAATTTACGGGTGTTTTTCCATACCAAATTCCAACGTGAATATAAACCACAAGCAACAATAATGTTGTCACCGTCAATATGCAGACGTAACTCAATACTTCCATCAGACTTGTATCGTGTAAATGAGGCTGGAGGTGGTGGAGGTGGTGGGACTGGTTTGTCATCGTCAAATCCCAATCCAAATAATTGATATTTTTCGACCGACGGCAGCATGGCTTTCCAATTGTCATGTGCTTCTTTAATTGTGGAGATTTCTTCGTGCGCAAATTTAGGTTCTACTTGCAATATAAAGATGACTTCCGCAATAGCGTGCCACTCGTTTATCGGATTGAATGACAATTCTAACTCGGTTGCTTATGTTTTTTCACAGAGAAAATTACGGAAAAGGATATTTCGGGATGACAATTTTCGTGAGAACAAGGAATGGATATCCACTGACAACTTTTTGAGCAGCAATCAATTGACATTACATATCCATTATTATTTCATTCCATTTCAAAGTCAAATTCTAGTGTTGCCTAATATCAGAGTTCTAATCGGCCTGCAGTTTTGTCTATGGAATTTCGCGTAAATTTTCGAAAGCTTCCGGATTATCTAAGGCTTCAATGTGATGATTTCAAGAATTTTGAACTCCGAAACTGAGATTGCTAACTGTGTTTTTAGTTGATTCTACTCATTTGACTGCCAAAATTGATGAAATATTCACGTCAGAGTGATTTGATGTTAATGTATTCACGTCAAATCAGCTTGACGTTAATAATTCCGAAAATATTAACATCAAATTTGTCTGGGCAGGAATTCTACCAAGGCAAAACATTGATTCAGTTGCTGGCTAAGAGTTATTGAGATTGACTTAATCCTTCCGCAGTTCCGGAATATCGCGATAAATCTCCAAAGCTTCTGGATTATCCAAAGCTTCAATGTTGTCGATGGATTCACCATGGACAATCTTTCGTACGGCTACTTCCGTAATTTTTCCATTCTTGGTTCTGGGAATATCTGCTACATGGATGATTTTTGCAGGAACATGCCGCGGAGATGCATTGGTTCGAATGATCGTTTTGATTTTTTGTTTCAGCTCATTATCGAGCGCAACTTCGTCACGCAGACGAACAAATAAAACGATTCGGGTATCGCCATCCCACCTTTGACCGATTACGAGGCTTTCAACAACTTCGTCAACCTGTTCAGCTTGACGGTAAATTTCCGCGGTTCCAATTCGGACTCCACTTGGATTGAGAACAGCATCTGAGCGTCCGTAAACGATCATTCCTCCATGTTCCGTGATTTCAACATAATCTCCATGGCGCCATAGTCCCGGAAATGTATCGAAGTATGCTGATCGATATCTGGACCCGTCTTCATCTTTCCAGAAACCCACAGGCATGGAGGGAAAACTGTTGCGACAGACAAGTTCGCCTTTGACACCTGATTCAACTTCGTTGCCGTGATCATCGAAAACAGCGATGTCCATGCCAAGACCTTTACATTGAATCTCTCCACGCCATACCGGCAAAGTGGGATTGCCGAGAACGAAACACGAAATCAAATCTGTTCCGCCAGAAATTGAAGAGAGGCAAATTTCTTCCTTTATGGCATCGTACACGTAGTCGAATCCTTCTGGATTCAGGGGAGAACCGGTCGACATCAGCGTTTTGAGCGTCGACAAATCGTGTGTGTCTTTCGGGCGAATTCCGGATTTGGAAATGAAGTCGATGTACTTGGCTGAAATACCGAAATAGTCAATTGAATATTCTTCAATGTAGTCGAAGAAAGAATTCTCGTTTGGCATGAATGGGGAACCTTCATAGAGCACGATCGCGGCTTCCGACGCAAATGCAGATACCAGCCAGTTCCACATCATCCAGCCGCATGTCGTAAAGAAGAACAGGCGATCATCTTTCTTCAGATTGACGTGCAGACGATGTTCCTTCAGGTGTTGAAGCAAGGTGCCGCCAACGCCGTGAACAATACATTTTGGCGCTCCGGTTGTACCGGATGAAAACAGAATGAAAAGCGGATGATTGAACGGCAGCTGCAGGTAGTCGATCGGTTCGGAAGAATGTCCATCCACGAATTCGCTTAACGTCACTGCATTTGGGAGTTCGTGAGAAGTGGGTTCGTCAAGGTAGGGTACGATCAGAAACTTTTCCACAGTAGGCAGACTTTTCAGAATTTCTGCTAATTTTTCGGAAATGTCGAATTTTTTCCCGTTATAGGTATATCCATCAACAGAGATGATCACTTTTGGCTCTACTTGACCGAATCGGTCAATGACTCCGCGTGCTCCGAAATCAGGTGAACAGGACGACCAGACGGCACCGCATGAAGCTGCCGCGAGCATGCAGATTACAGTCTCCGGAATATTCGGCATGTAGGCAACAATTCTGTCACCCGGCTCAATACCCAGAGTTCGATAGGCACGAGCCAAACGGTTCACCTCTTGATTGAGTTCTGCATACGAGATAATGCGGTCAGCCTTAGCTTCTCCCCGGGAAATGATTGCAGCCCCGTCATCGTTGCGACGAAGCAAATTTTCGGTAAAGCTTAGTTGGGCATCGGGAAACCAAACAGCACCTGGCATTTGTTCTCGGTCTCGGACGGTAACAGAGCTGATAGTAGACGAGCGAACATCGGAAAACTTCCAGATTGTTTCCCAGAATTCTTCTGAACAGTCAGTCGACCACTTGTGAAGTGTATCGAAAGAGTCCAGCTCAGCACCCCAAAGTTCGCCAGCAAATTTGGCGAATTTGGTTATCGTCGCATTTTCAATCAGCTCGGGATTTGGTTTCCAAAGCGGTTCGTTCACGGGTGCAACACTCTCAGAGATCGCAAGACGGAAACAGATTCATGCCAAATATATGTTCTGCCCAATCGAATGTCCAACGATTCGTTATTCTTCCAACGCGTACTGCAGCGGCAGGGCAGTCGTGTATTTGATTCTCTCCATGGCGAAACTAGAGCTCACATCATGGATATCTGCTGAGGAGATCAGACGTTTATAGAATTTATCGAACTCGTCGATATTGGGTACTACGACGCGCATCAAATAGTCGATCTGTCCACTCATTCTGTAGAATTCAACCACTTCGGGGAATTCGATGACTGCTTTGGCGAATGATTCCAGCCAAGTAGCGTTGTGTTGATCAGTTCGAATGGCAACGAAAACATCGACCCCAAGATTGAGTTTATCGCGGTTTAAGAGGCCGACCTTTGAAAGAATTACTTCTTCCTTTTCGAGCTTTCGAATTCGGCGCCAGCACGGTGTTGTACTTAATTCCACTTTTTCAGCGATTTGGCTGGCAGACAAATTCGCGTCCTGCTGAATGCAATCAAGAATTTTTAGATCAATTTTGTCCATAGCAAATTTATCCTATCAATGCGACAATCATAAAAAATAATAACTGCATTGATCGAAATTAGCAAATAGTCTTTTCAATAAATCATTTGTTGAAGGAAATCATGACAAATTTGCCTGGAGACTACATTACGACGATTGCTGACAAAATTTTGTTCTTTTCCCCCTTGAGATGTATACTTTCCTGTTCGCCTGAATTTTGTAATTCAATTTGCAGAATTGTTAACTGAGACACATCATTATGGAGGTGTGATTTTTAATGCCAAGCGTTCGTGTCAGAAATGACGAACCTTTCGATGTCATATTGCGTCGATTTCGCCGCTCGTGTGAAAAAGCGGGAATTTTCAGCGAAATTCGTAAACGAGAATATTACGAAAAACCTACATCCGTTCGCAAACGAAAGGCTGCTGCTGCCGTCAAACGAGAAAAAAAGCGTATGGTGCGCCAGCGCGGTTTTCGCGCGCGGTCCTATTAAATTATTGCCGTATCGGATGCGGAAAAGTGAATCGACAAATCTTAATTGCGACTCCACGGATTCCGCATTTGACTAGCTGTTCAAGTTAACTGCTAAAGAGTTTGCAGGGAGAGTTTGCACTCTGATTCTTCTGCTACAATTGCTATGGCGTGAACTAAACAATTACTGGCCCATTTCACTTTTGGAAGCCTCTTGTGCCAAGCACTATTCCATCAGATTTCATTCAGGAACTTCTTGCCCGAGTTGACATTGTCGATGTCATAAACACCAGTGTTCCTCTGGCCAAATCTGGTCGGGAATACAAGGCGTGTTGCCCGTTCCACAACGAGAAAACTCCATCGTTTTTCGTAAATCCTGCGAAACAGTTTTATCACTGTTTTGGATGCGGAGAAAGCGGCACGGCGATTTCTTTCTTGATGAAGTATCGCAATCTCCAGTTTCGGGAGACGATCGAAGAGCTCGCATCAATCGCGGGCATGGAAATTCCAGTAGACCGATCTCGAAGGCCGTCTAGCGGAGATTTTGAAAGGCTGCTAGAGCTGATGACACAAGTGCAGTCTGCTTTCAAACATGAGCTGCATCGAGGTGAGCATTCGTCTTCACCGAGAGATTATCTTAAGAGTCGGGAGATCAGTCGCGAAGCCGCTCTCAAATTCGGAATCGGCTATGCGCCAGACCGGTGGGATTTTCTTCTGAAGAAATTTGGAAGGACTGCACAGGATTGCAAATTGCTCGAAAAAGCCGGATTGGTGACTTCCAAAGAGAAAGGAAAATTCTACGATCGATTTCGCGATCGGTTGATGTTTCCGATTACGGACCGTCGAGGAAGAGTTATCGGGTTTGGCGGACGCATTATCGGCAGCGGCGAGCCGAAGTACCTGAATTCACCGGAGACCTTGTTGTTCAAAAAGAGCAATGAGCTGTTCGGATTGCATGAGGCGCTCACTGCTATAAAACAAGTTGGAAAAGTACTCGTCGTTGAGGGGTACACGGATGTGGTGGCACTGTCTCAGAATGGCGTTGAAAATGTAGTAGCAACTCTGGGTACCGCGACGACACCGTTTCATGTCCGAGCGCTGTTCCAGACTGCCCCTGAGATCGTATTCTGCTTTGACGGAGATGCAGCCGGACGAACCGCTGCTTGGCGTGCCATGGAATCCGCCTTGCCGATGATGTATGACGGGAAGCTGGTGAGTTTTGTATTTTTGCCTCAGGGCCATGATCCGGATTCAATGATTCGAGAAGAGGGCAAGGAAAATTTCCTAGAGCGAATATCAAGTGGTGAGCCAATTGCAAAATTCATCTTTCGAAATATTCTGGAAAACACCGACTTGAATCGGCACGATGGAAAGGCGAAACTGGTTGAAGATTTCAAACCGCTTTATTCGAAATTGCCGGATTCCACATTGCGTCAGTTGATGCTGACGGAACTTGTACAGTACACAGGATTAACCGAGGGCTTCATCCTGTCACGGCTGTTGCAAGAGAAATCAAATGCAAGGGACAAGAATCTAGAACACAGGAGCAGTTCAATAAACGATGAGAATCAGGGCAAATTGACGACGAGGGCGTTGGCAGCTGTGGTTCAAAATCCACAGTTGGTTTTGTTACTGCAGAACAAGAATGATGGGATGCCATTTCAAGACATAAACGAACTGGAGAAACTGGATGCCCCCAATACTAGATTGCTGGTAGTAGTACTGGGAATGCTTGCCGTCAATTCAGAAATGACGACCGCAACGTTGGTGGAGAGATTCCGGGGAACCAATTTTTTCGATTTGATTATGGACTTTGTCAGCATGCAGTACGATATTTCTGAGCAGAGTTTGGAACAGGAGTTTGAAGGCATCATGTCGAAATTGGGTGAACTTGTTCAGGAACAAAAACATAAGGAATTCATTGCCCGGGTTGCCAAGGGTGAGGCGACTGAGGAAGAAGTCATTGGATTCCAAAAAGAGATGAGCCTAAAGGCGAAACGTCCAGTAGAAAACGGAACAGAACCAAAGCGGTGGCTGCATTAGAATCAATTTGCAGTTACCGATTGTGTCTAATGATTTCCATTGACTGAATTCGCATGCAGCTCCATCAATAGCACTAGTGCTGGTTTTTGGTGGAAATTCCAGTGAACTAAATTCACGAATCCAATTACAATTTAGCCGGCCCAATTTGGAATTTGGTAGAGTAGGGTCTGTAACTTATTTTGATCGGAGCAGTGGACTCATATTCATTGGTTGGAAAATAAGTTCAAGTTATTCAGATAAACATTAGTTATCCAGTAAACGAGGTTCAGTGTTGCGGAATCGGGTGGTTCATGCATAATCCTAAATCCAAACGATATATTTGTTCCTCTTGTAAATCGCAAAAAACATCGTATATGACTAAACAAAGTGCTTGACTTGATTAGAACGCGTAAAGTAAAAACAAGTTTTAGACAAGATATTGGAAAGTTCCGATTTAATTTAGATAGAAACAAGCGTTTTAATTCACTGAAATGAACACATGAATCAAAAGTTAAATTTAAACCATCAGCTTAAACGTTCAGGCGTTAAGCTCGTCGAGGTTTCTGTTGTATTGGTGACAAATCAGAACGATCCGTCAATCCTCAATCCAGATTTCCTTCGCCACAACAAGATCGTAGATGCTGGATTACAGGTTCGCGATGCCCCCCTTTTGACACCAGTATTTTCGCAAGTTAGATTTCACGGTGGTATCACAGTAAAGGCCGACCCGGAGCGTATCATACTTGAGCAGGCAAACAATAATTTAGCGTTGGAGAATGTAAAGCCCCCAACAATGGCAAAACAGTTGGTTAAGCTGTTCCCCAACTCCGTTTACAAAGCGGTTGGGATAAACTCTAAATACTTTTGCGATGACGCGAATCAACGGATGAAGGTGTCGGATTTCTTAGTCGAAAAGGGAGAGTGGCTTTCATTTCAATCCACTAAACCGAAAATTCAGCTGAAATCAGTGCATAATCTAAGAGATAGAACAATTAATTTGGATGTTGTTGAGGCGAAAAGTAATAATCACAATAATAGCGGGGATGTAACCCTTGGAATTTTATTCCAAGCTAACATCCACCGGGATTTACAGGACGCAGACCAAGATATACGTAAAGAGAAATTATTGTTAGCCATCTCTTCGTGGAAAAAGGATTTGTCAGACATTAGGAAATTGTTAAGCAAGTTTCATTTAAGGAGCATTGAGTGATGTCCAAATTGGAACAGGTTGCGTCCGTTTCCGATTGGAGTGTCCGGGCGGCGCTTCTTGAGTCTCCGCACTCGTTGCAATTCGGTACGCAATTGGATGAGGGCAGTTCTCCAACAGTTTTTATCGATTCTGAGTACGCCGACCGTTACTTTTTCGGCGGTAATCAATTTGATGACTTAGAAATATATCGATGCATAAGCTTCGACGAAAGACAACCGGTAGTGCCATGGCAAAGTTCCGGTGACATTTCTTTGTTCTTAGAGAGACTTGTAGACGCGCATTCCGCTGACCTAAACGATGCTTTGAGCGACCTGCGAGAAGCAAGGGATGAAGCACTCGAAAATGGTTTCCCGCTGCCGTCTGCTATTGCGGTCGAAAATGCTACTCGTCTGTTGCGACAAATGTATCGCATTTTGCCGTGCCGCTTCGAAGTTTATCCGACACCGGACGGAGAAATTGCCATTGACGCACCCGGCGGTTATGGCCAGTCTGTGATTTTGTATTGCAAGGCTGAGGGCGGCGCCCTTTGCCTTGTCAACATAGGTGGTAAGCACCGACACGCTGGATATTCCCACGCTAGTTATCTTCCAGATAATTTCTTACGCGACGCGTTAGCTGAGTTGACGTTCGAGACAGATAAGTAGAGTGACCGCACCTGATGTGATCGCGCCCAACGAGGAACTCGGGCGTGATGTTTTTTCAGAAAGAGAACGAAATCGGGCGCAAAGGTTAGGCAAAGTGCGTCCTAACGTCTTTCAAGAAAAGGCAGGAAATCCAAAGATTTCGGTTAACCGTCTCGATTACCTGTCAGAGGAAGAAGCTGCGTCACTCGGAGATGTAGTAGCGGCAAATCGAGCAAAGAAAGAAAATCGTAAATGCAATTTCTACGGTTGGGCTGTTGTTGGCGTTAGTAAAGCCGTTGACAACCAACGACGAATAGTGGCAACTCCGCAGGTTGAGAACATGTATCATGCGGATATCATTCTACCAGACTTGGCTGCGTTGGCTGCCGAAGAACAAAAAACCCAACAAAAAATTCACGCACAGCAACTTGCTGATGTCTCAAGCTGGCGAGAGCGCCCTAATCCACCATAACCCAAACTAGGCAAGCGGCAACAATTGCGCCAATTACGCCGCTAACCTTATTTCCATGCTATCTGGGAAGTCCTTTCATTGAGTTGATTGATTTTTAAAACTCTTAGCATTGCTGATTTCTTCGCCGATGTAAAGTGGGTGGAGCCCATCATATTAAATATGAATGCTGGTTAGCGTAATCATACGGATTAGCAGAAAGCGGATGCGGCGCCCTTGGTTTCGCGCCAACCACAATGAATTTGCGACTTTCCGGTCGGTGCCGTTTTCTTGAGTGATTAATAGTTCCGGGACCCTTCGTTCAACTTACAAACATAGCGTGCCAGCTTCGGTCTTGTGCTGAAAATGCATTCACTCGATCTCTTCGATTCGCTTCAGCGCCTGCGCCACAGCAGGCGGTTGTCTGACATGTGAATCAGGTGATTTCGAGCGAGCCGAATGGATCGTCCGAGAGGATGATATCGAGGTTGGAAATGCTTGTTCGGGCGGGCTCTCTAGGGTGTATCGGCTATAATTGCCTTAGGGTTGGCAGTGAGTGTGGTTATTCCCCCGCCGCCCTTGTTGTGTAAACGGCAATTTTATGAATCTAGCTCCCGTTTGCTCCACTTGGAGAGCTAGTCGTTCGGTAGTTAATTTTGAAACCGGCGCTGGTGCTTACGACATTGGTGCTTCGTGGGCCTGTAGCTCAGTCGGTCAGAGCAGTGGACTCATAATCCATTGGTCGAAGGTTCGAGTCCTTCCGGGCCCACCATCGCAACGTATCCGAACTTTTTTGAGAAGATTCCGAATAGGCAGGTTTGTCGATTATGGCCAGTGTGTCAATTGATGTGTGCGCTATATAGTACGGCTTGCCGGTTTCTGGATAGGTCGCTTCCATTCGAATTGGTCCAAGGACTTGGCGTATTGCCTCAGCGGATTGAGCCGTATTTTGCTCAAGCACATCGCTCAATTCAGTAAGTTTTTCCTCAATCCAGTCAATGGGAGGAGCCTGAAACACTTTATCCCGAGTTTGTTGCAAACCCTCAAGTTCCGACTGCAGAGCATTGACTTTGATTTCTGAATTTTCGAGTGCTTTTGCCAATGCGCTGCTGCCTCGTCCTTCGCCGATGAATTCGATAAAGTTGGAAAGACGGCGTTCTTCGGCATTCAATTCGATTTCTTTTCGACGAATGGATTCCGGAATAATTGAATAGAGAATGCCAATTTCTTTCTCGATTTTGGTGAGAATTTGATGGATCTGATCGGGGGACGATAATCGTTGACTCACCTCTTCGAGAATGATTTTCTCAGTTAAAGTCCTCTGCACGATGACCTTGTTTGAGCAGGCACCTTTCTGAGCTCGCAAACATCCGTAGTAGCCTCCGCTTTTCCCGCTAACCTGAGTGATGGTTGATCCGCATGAAGCACATTTCATCGAACCAGACAGAAGATGGGCTGGATTATGAGCGCTTCGACTTTTTTGGTTACTTGAGAATCCCTTTTTTCCAGCTTCGCCAGGCCATGCTTTCTTGGAAGATTCACGGCGCGCCTGAACTTCATCCCAGAGTTGCTGGGGGATGATTCTCAGGGTTTCGTCGTGATTGACAATCCATTCTGATTCTGGTTTAGGAAATCTGCGTCTTCGACCGGTTTTGGGATCGCGGCGACTCTCTGTCTTGTTCCAAACCCATTTGCCAATGTACTTTTCGTTGTCTAGTATGCGGCTTACAGTGCTGGATGCCCATTTTGTTTTCTGGTTCTTATGCCCAGGTACACACTCAGCAATGAGTGCCTTTACGATGCTGCGGACCGATTGTCCGTTTTTATACTGAGTGAAAACCCGAATCACGACAGCTGCTTCGCGAGGCTCGATTTCGAACTTATAGCCCTCGGGTCTCGGTATACCTTTCTTGTCTATAACAGTTTCACCGAAAGGCACTGACTTGTACCCGAACGTTTTCTCTCCAGCAGAAAATCCTCTTTTCTTCTGCCCGATCTGTCCGCGTAGAGTTTTCTTCTTCAAATCTTGCAGTTGCAGTTCGTTGAATATCCCCCGAATCTGGATTCCAAGTTTGGACTCTTCGTCATTGCTATCGAGACCGTCAGCAACTGAAATAATTCCAATACCTGCAAAGTTGAATTCGGCCATTACAGACAACATCAGGAAGTTGTCTCTTGCCAGCCGGGAAAGGTCGTCTACGAGAACAACGTCAAACTCCCGGTTTCGTCCGGCGGCCAGCAATTCGTTGAGGGCGTGGCGGTCTGTTCGAGATCCGGAAACAGCGTAATCGGCAAAGATGCAATTTTCGAGAACCGAAAAATCCCGCTGCTTTGCTAAACGCCGACAAGAAGCAATCTGGTCTTCTATGCTTTCAGGACGTTGGCTTTCTGAGCTGTATCTGGCGTAAACTGCAGCACGCATTTGTCACTCTCCATGATTTGTCTTGTTTCTTTACACTGTTTCACCAGTCGTACATATTCTTTGGCTAATTCCGCCGCCAAATGATCAAGCAGCGGATTCAAATGATTGCCGGAGTCGTTTCTGGTGGGCGCTTTGAGATTGGCTTTCTGAGACACTTAAATCACTTCAGTTTCTATAATAGACAGTGTCTATTATATGGCAATGTACAGAGAAATCAAGAAAGAATCTCAAATTCATTCATCTCTCGACGGATAACCACCTTACTGTTGCAAGATTGCAACGCTGCCATCCATCGTTTTCTCAATGAAACAAACTGATAGGACGGAATAGCACTTCCAAAGGTCTTCAGACAGACAAGGTTTGCTTACTCAAGAACCAGGTTCTGTGCAATTTTGGTCAGGTTGATTTCAAAACGAGCGAGGTTGGTATCACTTTGTCTTAGGTCAAGCGGTGGCGATAAATCAACTGATTCGTTTGAGTCGCATTCATTGAATTCCACATCTAGGCTATGATCTCTTTCACCAATATCGACACCACCAAACATGTTTTTGGGTCTACCAGGAAATCCAATTGAGAAATACAAGCAAGAGCCATTCGTTACTATTCCGATGATTTCCGGTGATTGTCGCTTGACCAAGTCGGCGGGAATGCTGAAGCTTTGAATCGACTGCTTGACGTGTGTTTCAAACGAACGAACCACATACAGAAAATTAGCAGTTATTTTTGCTGGGAAGTGGAATTCCGCCAGTGTTAGTGCAACTGAGAATTCAAACAAATTTCTTGGAGAAAATCGGCGGCTACTGCCACGGCCTTTGGCATCGCTTCCATCCGGTACGATCACTCCTTTCTCGCACAAATAAATCAAACGATGCTGGGGCTCGTCAAGAACCCTGGAAATTTCCGTTAAGGTTAATTCTCCATCAATCATAATAGATGTTATCTATTATATTGTATTATGTCATCAAGTAAAATCGCTGATTACAGACGATTCAATCCTCCTTCTTTTCAGACTTGAAAGTTACGGGTAAAAGAGGTCTAAGCGAGGCCGACATCCGGACTAAGTTTATAACACCGGCCCTCGTCTGTTCTGGCTGGGACAAAATTATCTCAAGGGTGCGACCGGCGACAGCATGAATATGCTGTTGAGCTGTGCCGGATACAATTTGCGAGTGACCCTGAAACGTTTAAGGAATGATTGTGCCCGAAATTTTTGTCGCTCAGAGTTAGGCTGAATTGTTCGCCTCAATTGGGGCACTGTCGGGGGCTAAATACAGCTTCGGAGCGTTGAACGCAGTATAAAGCCGTTTCCACTTCCGATGACTTGACTTTCGTCACTTCGAATATCGACAGAATTTCGATTTATTCAGGGTCGACTAACTAATGGTCCTTGGATTCTCTGCGTCGCCGAGCAGCCATGATACGTCGTTGTTGTTTATTTGGATTGGGTATAGAGACATCGTCGACAGCCAATCGAATAGTGATTGGCTATACTTCCGGATACTCCTGGCCGGACCATCGTTGGCCCGTCATATTGGGTCGTAATATCCCAAGTCTTCGGCATTCTTCTCTTATAGCTTTTCGCTCATCTTCAGTCCAAGATGCCTGTTCGGCATAAACCATATCCTCAGATCCTCCGTGTGGTTGTCCAGGTGGCTCGCAAGCAACACCAATTACTCGTTTGAGATAAGAATGTCTTTCCAGAATACCTTTTGCATAAATTTGCGCTACATTGGATCTGGCTATCCGATATTGCTCATACTCGTGTGTGTGTGTTGAATTGCCTTGGTATCGGAAGGTGAGTATGAAGAAAGCAGTGTTAGAATCTTTAGTACTTTCGTCCCTAATAATCAGTCGGAAGAAAGTGTTTTTTTGTGCGCCTTTTTCCAACGCGCTTTTTACTGCCTCACCATGACCACGACGGGACAAGCGGCACTCCAGTGCCATGAATCGTACGCCAAGCTCATTCTCGCGTAGCTGAAACTTGTATTTGCCAAGCGTAATTAATGTGCCATCCAGCATATGGTTTGTGAAAGACTCGATCAGGGTATCCCATAGATAAGAATTTTGATCAGCTTCTTTCTTTGCGAAGTATTGAGGATCATTGACAAACCGGCTGTAGTGTGTATTGTCAATATAGAGTGGTAGGTTTTTAGGAACGAAATCATGTTCTCCGTTTTCGTTCAACCTGATTGCATAGTAAGCTAAGAGATTTTCTTCACCATCGGCTTGGATAAGACGGCCTGACCGAACAAGGCTTGCTTTCTTGTCCAGATAATCTACGAAGTCTGTTACGGTATCCAATTCAGTCATTACAATGTCGAGAGCGGGTTCGTTGAAGACATGAACAAACGAATCGGAAGGATCTATGTCGCCTATAAAAAATGGCCTAATCTCGCTGAGATTGCGAGGCCAATGTGCGTTGCCCTTGATGTCGGGCCGAATAATCAAACTGCCGGAGCTGTCAGCTAAATTTTGCTTGCACGCTAGGACGGCACCATTAGCAACGACTATCCTATGAATAATCCGTTCGCTTTCTGAAGGCAGGTCAATTGGAAAAGGTTCCTTGCATGCTCGATCAAGAAATATCCGGTCAGGTTGGTCAGTAATCCAACGCTCAGCACCAGCAGCTTGCTTAGCCGCGTTACGAATTGCTCGTTTTACCCATCTTGACCAAGCAATATTTAGATCACCGTTTGGCCAGGAAACGGTTTTTTCACTGAAAATGATGATGTAGGCGCCGCAGACGACCAAGAGGTCGCAAATTTCCTTACCGTCGCCATGGATACCTTGTCTTTGATCTCGAAAGGGATTCGGGTATGACCAGAGGTTCAAGAATGATCTTTCAGCGAGTTTGGCAAGATAACGTTCAGAGGGCGTGACGCCCTCTGCCTTTCTCACTGGAGGTCTCAAACGCTTCATCGATAGGATATTGTTTTGGAGTTGAAGGTATATAGAAGGAGATGCTTTGGCGACGAATTGATTATGTGCGGTCAATTTTATGGATAAGTTCTAGGCTATACTTCACTCGACTTATCCTATGCTTAACCAATCATCAAGATTAATCGAGGCAATGTCGTGCAAGACATTGTCGGAATGATTCGCTTTAGCCTCTGCCAATCGTAGCGATAGTTGTTGGGTGGGATACTCACTCAACAGAGAAAAGTACCTTTCCACGGCATACGAGGTATCTGGGTTAAGCTACGAATTAGCTGAATTTGATTCGTAGGCGTTTCGCCCGTTCCCGAAAAGCTTGCTCTCCTCCTTCAAGAATATCGCAGACTTTCGCGCGGATATGCGCATCTTCCAAACTCCCGCTCTCGTAGCTGATTTCAGGCAACGCTCCCTGATCATGCGGTCCACAACTAGCGACAATCACTTGATCGGCGTCCGCGTTGACGATCAGGTTTGCGTTGTGCGTTACAATGATAATCTGTCTGCGTAGCTTCTCCTTACGAAATCGCGCGACAAGTTCTTCGAAAATCGATTTTGGATCTAGGTTTTCTTCAGGCTGGTCTATCATCAGGGGCCGGTCGTCGTCCCGGTCGATGGCAAGATATAGCAGAAGCAGTACGATACCTCGTGTCCCAGGTGAAAGTCGCTCTATTTCCACATCGTCGAACGTCAAACTGTAGGTGACCGAAATATGGTCTGTGCTATATATCCAATCTGTAATGCGGCGAGCCCATATACGATACTCTCCAAACTGCGTCTTTTTGTCGTAAGGTGCACTATTCACAATCTCCTCCCTATACTCATTGCGAAACTTTGCCATTGCTTTGGACACGATAGCCCCATCGCCCGTCTCCCAAGCGGCTCGAAGGTGCTTGTTAGCCGCGGACAGCAACGCGCCGCGCCCTCGTAAACTGTCACCACGCCGCAAGTCCAGCAATTTTTCACCAGCCACCGTCCACGCATCCACATCGACATGGCGCTTTATGGAAATCGCAAGACGGGCAACTGCGCCTTCGGCCGATTGCAACTGTGCATCAAGCGGTTCGTATAGGGACCGTAGTGCACTTTCCTCAGCTAGAATTCCGTTGAACACTTCGGAATAGTCGCTATTTCTCTTCTTCACCAACTCGTCGATCCGTGTCTTCGCACCTTTGGCGTCTTTGATGTCATTCTTTACTGATTTCAGTTGCGCTTTCGTCTTGGCAATCTTCTCGGTCAGCATCCCAAACTGGCGTTGCTTGCGTCTGTCCGCTCCAATCAACAATTCCAATCGTTGTGCTTCCGCTTCAAGCACGCGCAGAGAATTCTTCTTCAGTTTCGTCCCATCCGATAGCAGCGAAGTGCCTGACGGAATCACTTCTCCGAGCTCGTCCCGTTCCTGTTCCGGTGCAGTTCCTGTTAGTCGTTGAATTTTGCTCTCTACTTTTTTCAGTTTTGTCGTCAGCAATGCATCAACGTCACCGACAAAATCCGTTAAAAACCGTTCCCACTCGGCATCGCTGAAAGCGGCGTCCCGGCGTTCCCGGGACAGCCGGCGTACTGCACTCGGCGCAATGGTCTCACGATACTCGCGGACATCGGCCTGAAGCAACTTAAGGGTGCTCTTCTGACGATCAAGTCCGGCGATCACTTGGCGTAGATATTCCACTGCGTTAGAAACCTTCTCAAACGCTTCGGCCTTTTCCTGTTCACCCTCCGTGATCAATCTGCTCTTCGATTTTAAGTCCGACTTGATTTCCTGCTTGAGCTGTATGCTACGAGCCTCCCACTGCGCGAGTTTGTCGATCTTGTCCCATTCGCCAGCCATTTCCTCTGTTGCCTCCGCAATGCTACGCTCATAGGCGTCGCGTTGCTGCCTTCCTAGCGCGGCCCTTGTGTCGAGCAAGTCATGAAAGGTTACCGAACCCTGACGGGTTTCTGCTGAATGTGCCGAAAAAATCACTCTTTCGATCTCTGCAACCAAGGCATCTGTAGCACCTGAGGCCGAGCATAGCGTTTCTACGAAATGTTGCGACAGATATTGAACGCGCGGATTGTCTAAAAAATCTTCGATTTCCACATTCTTGAGTTCATTCTCGGAAACTTCACCGTCTCCCCATTCAACGTGGGCGACTTCGTCTTCGATGTATTCCTGTGCACGTTGCACAAACGACCGTGCATTGACGTGAGATGACAGCGAAAATGCGCCCGCAGCGATCATGTCGGCAAGTGCTGTTTTCCCAGATCCGCGCGCTCCGATGATACCAACCAACCCTGGATTCAGAGGTACGCTTTCGCTCGTGAACCAAGGCGCGTTCGACACCTCTATGCTCGCGATCACATTCGAGGGGACAGGCCCGGTCGGTGGACTCGTAGCCACGATCACACGATCCTCAGGCTCCAAACAAATCTGCCGGAGCGCTTCGAAATCAAGATCTCCTTTGATCCACGAATACCTCCCATGGTCAGGCGCGCCGACCCTCCCCTGCTCGTGCGCGTCGCTTCCATGAAGGCAGGGCTTGAGGGCACCATAATTTTCGATAATTTCTTTCGATCCGGCTTTCTCCGACTTACCCAGCCAGTAAGCTCTCGCCTGCGGTGACGACGCGAACATAATGTGTGCAGCCGTCTCGATTTTTTGACGCAGCGCCGAAAGCGACGCGTCTTTTTGCAATCCCGCCGTACCATCCCCCTGGCCTGTTGCCACCGCAATCAGGGCGTTTTGCTGGATCCACTCACTCGCCTCCCATCGCTCGACGAAGCTGTCGAACTCAACCTTGAACTGATTGACGCCCACTCCAAGGGCCTGCTTGTCAGATTTGCAACTTTCGTCATGTGCGTATCCAAGCGCACGTAGGTCATCCTCCGTACAGGCGAGTTCCTCCTTCTGATAGCGAAAAGTCAAGCGCGCTAGAAAACGCTTGATCTGGGCGACGTGGTCGTCAGCCTCTGGATTGATCAGCAGATGGAAATTGATCGCCTTGGCACGATCAGTGCCGGTGGCGAGCCGCAACTCAACATTGGGAAAAATGAATCCGACATTCGGGAGGCGACCATCCGCCTTCGCGGCAATGACCGTTTCGTATGTGTCAAGAAGGTAGTAATCGGTAACACCGATCGCCTGAATTACTGGGCTCGCAGTTTCCAGGGCTTCGAAATAACTCTCCCACTTATTTTCTCCTGAATACTGATCGTTGAGAGCAGTGCCAGGCGCATGAATATGGGGGTCCCACCGGTGCCAGACCGACCCTCTTGTGAGGTGTTTGCTCGGAGTCATGGATACCATGGTAACCTGTACCGATTTTTCAACGCGCGATTCGTCAATGCCATGCCTCTACGCCCATCCTGAGTGTTAGATTCCACAAATTTAATTTAAAACCCACCCCAATTGCGGTGGCCCGCGTGCAACTTCAAAACACTTGAGCGTGGTTGCCTAGCTGACTGCATTGCGGTTGTTGTAAATTGTTCAACGAAATTACTTCATTTCCGCACCCGATACAAGCCGATTTCAGGGTTGTCGCCTAAAATTGATCAATCTTTGGGAAAAGGCGGTTGCAACTCCTGAACTCGGTTTTTTGGGGCTATCACGTTTACAACCGGCGATCATTAGAATGTTCGCATATTTCTAATGGGCACGCCTATTTATTCGTAGTTGGAGTCGCGTTTTGCGAAACCGTTGTAACATAATGTGGTTAACTGGTTAATAAAGTATTCATTTTACGGTGTTACTACATGAAAACTCAGATGGAAAAGCCACATTTAATGAAATGGATACCCTATATTGAGATGCGGCATTATAGCGCTAGGCTGGAACAATCCAGTTAGACTTTTAGGATAGGAATTATATAGAATAGTGGCGAATAAATGATATAATGATTTGTAAACAAAATTGTATATAAAGAAGTTTACACACATGTCCCACAAAGCCCCAGGCAAGCATTACCGCAAAGGAATTTCTCTGATTGAGATATTCCGAATGTTCCCAGATGATGCCACAGCGGAGAAATGGTTTACGGATGTTCGATGGCCGGATGGTGTTCACTGCCCTCACTGCGGGTCCGGCAATGTTCAGACGGGCGCAAAGCACAAAACCATGCCTTTGCGCTGCAGAAACTATAAAGAGTGTGGCAGGAAATTCTCCGTCAAAACCGAAACTGTGATGGAGGGATCCAATCTTGGGTATCAAGTTTGGGCGGTCGCTACTTACCTTCTCACCACCAGTCTCAAAAGCGTTACGTCAATGAAACTGCACCGGGATTTGGGCGTTACCCAAACAACTTCCTGGTTTCTGGCACATCGGATCCGGGATTCGTTTAAAGAAGACGATCAGAATTTCAATGGTGTTGTCGAGGCGGATGAATCCTACTTTGGCGGACTTGAAAAGAACAAGCATTGGGATAAGAAACTGAATGAAGGCTGGGGGACTGTCGGAAAGACTGCGGTTGCCGGCCTGAAAGACAGGGATACGAACCAGGTTACCGCCAAGGTCATTGAGAACACCAAATGCGGAACTCTGCTCGGTTTCATCAATGCCGATGTAGATGAAGCGTCAACAGTCTGCACCGATGATTTCAAGAGCTACCGGAACATGCAGGGCTACGATCACCGCTTTGTCAAGCACAGCGTTTGTGAGAATGTGGACGCAAACATTCATATCAACGGCATGGAATCCTTTTGGAGCATTCTGAAACGAGCGTACAAAGGCACATTCCACAAGATCAGTCATAAACACCTGAATCGGTGTGTAACCGAGTTTGCAGGGCGACATAACCACCGCCCGCTCGATACCATTGAGCAAATGAAATGTATTGTGCTCGGCATGATTGGTAAACGACTGCGATACGAGGAACTGATTTCCGGTAATGGAGCGGATTCAGTAGCAAACCCGTGATAGATGCTAATAATCTTATTGTTGGCGACGCCGTTGAGATTTTGAAGTCTTGGAACGAAGCTTGCGTTGATTTGACTGTTACGAGCCCGCCCTACGACGACCTCAGAAATTACAAAGGTTATTCTTTTGATGCCGAATCGATGCTGTCTGCCATTCATCGAGTTACTAAGCAGGGCGGCGTGTGCGTGTGGGTAATCGGGGAAAAGATCAATGGCGGCCGCAGCTTATCCAGTTTTGATCATGCATTTATTGGTCGTGACTGCGGGTTTACTGTTCACGATGTAATGATTTATCAAAAAAAGAACACGCCGTTTCAGCGGTCCAATGCATACACAAACTGCTATGAGCTGATGATTGTGTTCTCGAAAGGAAAGCCTAAGACGTTCAATCCGCTGAAAGAACCTACCAAAAGACACGGCTGGGAAACTGCTGTATCCAATAAAGGTCCCGATGCGGTGAATCGCAAGCGGCCGGTTGAGCTGAAAAAGAAAAAGACGAAAAACAACATTTGGCAATACGCGGTGGGATACGGCGGAACGACTACCGACAAGATCGCATTTCAGCATCCTGCAGTATTCCCTGAAAAACTCGCAGCAGATCACATCCTGTCCTGGACGAATCCAGGAGACATTGTTCTTGACCCGATGTGCGGAAGCGGAACCACCTGCAAGATGGCACGCAAGAATAACCGAAAATGGATTGGCATTGATATATCGAAAGAATATATTGAAATCGCTAATAATCGCTTGGCACAAGCATCAGTTTTAACCGCATGACTGTCAAACGAGACGTACCAGGTAGACGTGTTCCGGAGCCAGCTACTCCTGAATGGGTTGAAATAATCGCGGACGGACGTTTGGCGATGGTACAAAAACGCACGAATCGGGGCGTTAAAGTCAAATTGCCATTCGGAGGAAGAGAATTGATGCTCTCAATAAATGCTACTCGTCCGTTTAACCCAGAAGATTATCCCGTTCAACTTAGTGCCGCCAAACGAAAAAGAATGAAACAAAATGGGGAAACACCACGAGACGAAATCGAAAAAGTTTGCAATCAGTGTTTCACTATCAAACCAGTCGCACATTTTGCAGCGAACCAGACTCGAAAAGATGGATCAACGATTTACCGACCTACATGCATGGACTGTAGACAGGGTGTTGATGGAGTGAGTAACCACGAAACCCGCAAAGACGGAACGATACCTGTTGAACCGGTCAACGGGTCATTCTGGCGCTGTCCGATTTGTGAGAAAGAAGGAATAGTAGGTGTAACCGTGAAGTTGGTTTTGGATCACGGGCATCTGACTGGCGACGCAAGGGACTACATTTGCGACAGTTGCAATACTGGATTAGGACGCTTTCGCAATGGCAAGATTTTTCTCAAGAATGCTGTCGCCTTCTTGGAGAAGTGGGAACCAGATGAATAATAGTGGATTGAACTTTTGGTAAAACAGAAACAGACCAAGCCGAAAAATTACCGAAAAGACCTGCGTATCGATGCAACTCCGCACCAAGTCGCCAGAGCGATCGTCAAGGGCGGTGCGCCGAGACGAGTTGAGAAGAAGAAAATGTCTGCTTGATCTCTCGATTTAGCTAAGTGGCTGAAACGATTGGATTTGGACGAAATATCACCACTATTCTATATAATTTTCTTTAGGATCATAATCTTCGATTGACGACTGTAAAATAGTTCTTACAAATACGTCAAAATTTGAAAATTCAGCGTAGGTAGATTAGAAATGCTTTCGCGACTTCTTCAAGCGTGGCATCCTCATAATTCGCCTTGTATAACTTCCGTCCCGTTCTGCGGGACTTTTTCTGATACGACTTAATAATGTCGTCTGGAGACAGGGAACGCCTTAGAACTTCAGGTGTCGATTTCTTCTTCACTTCAACGAAACCAAAGCGGAATAGTGTCATTTAGCAGATTTTTTTGATGATCCTCTATGCACAAAATTGGAAATTGCGATGTCAAATAATGGTGATTCCGCTGAGCCAGTTATAGCGAGATGGGTTGCGAATGCACATAAAGATCCTTTACCCGAAATCCGAAGTATTGGTACTCACAATACTTGACGGAGTCGGTGGGTTGATCTTGAAAAACGAGTCAGCAAGGAATTTGACTAACACCAGTTACCAGATGTTTCACACTGCTTCAGACCAAGTGGTCGTTGAATTAGAGTGCTAATTTAACGAGTTTATGAACATTGAGGGGAAAACTGTTTGGCAACACGCCGCCGGTGATTGGGGACATGAACACGTAAACATTTGTCTTGAGTGGGAAGCCATTCTAATCGGTCCTGGTGACAATCCTTGGTCTGAAACTGAGCGAGACCACCAACGTAAAGAAGTAGTTGCCTTTTGCGAAGAAATGCAAAGCGGTGACATCGTCGTGCTTAAGATGGGGGTAAGTGAAATTTATGGCGTTGGTTTAATTGCGGAATACAGTTGGTGTGATGAATTCAATGATGTTGATGGTTGGGCCTTAGGGCACACTCGACGAGTGCGCTGGGTATGGACATACAAGGACAACAACAATACCGCTAAAAAGTTTAACGGAAAACCGCTTGCACGTTCGACAACATGCAGAGTTCTTAAGTCTACAATTTTGAATTGGCTCGAAAAACTGGATGTTGCGAAACATGACCCAGATTATTCCCATAAGGAACTGCCCGAAAAACAGAAGAACGTTACACGTGAAGATATCGCGAAGTATCTGTTCGATATGGGTATAGCGAGTGATTCCATTCGCAATCTATTGGATCAACACGGGGAATTTCTTCGAATTGCCAACTGGTACAACGAGCATTGGGAAGAATGGCCATCAGAACACGAAACTGTGAGCCATCTTGTTGTACCGTTGCTCCGAATTCTTGGTTGGACACCGCAGAGGATGGCTTTGGAATGGAAAATGGAAGGGGGAAGGATGGATCTTGCATTGTTTACTAAGTTACAACCAGACACCGGAGAAGCGCGTGTCGAAAACAATCTTGATGTTGTTGTAGAAGCAAAGAGTCTATTCACCTCCTGTTTGTCGTGGGCGGTTTCTCAAGCTGAAGGATATGTCCAAAATATAGAGAATTGCCGAAGACTGATAGTAACCGACGGCCTGCGGTACGGTGTATTTACGAGAAGAAAGGGAGAAAAATTTGCTCTTTTTGCTTATTTGAACCTTATAAGGCTACGTTCCTATTACCCAGTCTACGATTGTAAGGGGGCGAAAGAAGCGATATTCGCCATGACTCCCGAATGGAAATGCGAATAATACTAACCTTACCAAATTTCAGATATTCCTAAAAATAAGTCTTTCCAAACTTCACAAAGTTACACATTTTGAAGGTTGTGCGAAATGCCAGATATGATATTTACGTGGAATGCAAATAAACACAAGGTTCGGATACGTTGTGACCGTGCCCACCATTAGAATGAAGTCGAACCATTGTCCAAACTCTTGCTGTTGGGTAATGGTTCGGTGATCGCGAGAGTATTTGAAGAATGAGTGAGGTAGTACGGCTTTCCAGTTTCTGGATACTACGCTTCCATTTTGATTGGTCCCAATATTTTGCGCAGGGCTAGGGCAGGCTAATAGGTATTGAGATCAAGCAATTGGCTGAATTAGGAAAAGCCTTCCTGCAATTCATTCGATCGAAGAGGCTTGGAAAACTTTGTTGTGGGTTTGACGTAGACCATCGATCTCGGTTTGCAAAGCGTCGATTTTGTTTCGCTTTCCAACAATGCCTCATTAAGCGTTCGGCTTACTTTACCCTCCCGATAAAGTTGATGTAATTCATGAGTCGCTTCTTTTCGCACAAGCTGCTTAATTTTGTCTCATGTGTAGTGAACCCGCACATCCGATTTCTTATGAATTGAATTTTTGGTAAAATGAAAGTATATTTATAGTATAAGTATTTTTTGTAGTATAGAATTTTCACATTTTGAATAAATTTTGAGGTAATTTTGAACAATGTCATGTCGAGTTGGAATTACAACAGACCCTGATCGTCGAAAAAAAGAGTGGGAAAATCAACATCCAACACTGCGCAATTGGAAAATTCTCTCCAAACACGATTCTAAAACTAAAGCGCAAAGCAGAGAAAATCAAGAAGCCAGAAATCGCGGGTGTGTTTCGGGATCTGGTGGAGGTGGCCCAGAATACGCAACTTGGTACGTTTACTATTTTGAGTACTGAACACCTCTTTCGTTAAATAAATTCAAATTACGATCCCAGAACACAAACTAAACTAGTCATATCCTCGATTAGCATGCCGACCGAGATATTCCAGCACCTAATGAGCATTTAAGCTTCACAATAAAGTTCTGGAGGTGGATAAACCGAACAGGAATGCTTTGGTACGTTTTCAAGTCTATTCGCATTGAACCGGGCGTTGTGTCGACGGTTTGTTGAAATTGAGCGATTGCTCGAATGGATTAAAGTCAATCCGAAAGGACTCATAAGCTTTGGTTCGAATTCTTTCCAACCGTGCCCACCAAGTAAAGTTTAGAGTGCTTGCCAAACCGGTGGGAATACAGCGTTCGTCAAGGCCGCAAATTCAATGCAGTTCAAAGTCTTGGCGAGACAGAAGAGTCCGAGCAGAAGGTGAGAAATTCTTGGGGTTTGTAAATCTGATAAAGTCAAATGTTCATCAGCATTGTCCGATATGAGGCGCCCAGCGTGTGATTTGCTGTAATTTTATAATCCCACGATTCACAGATTTTTTCTTTGATTTCAAAGTTTTCACGCGGAATTAGGGTGTCATGAATGGAAACAGTCAAATCGCAATACTGCTAGGTGCTGGTTCGTCGTTGCCAGCAGAATTTCCGTCTACACAATCATTAACTGATAAAGTTTTGTCTGGCGATGGGGGCGAAGACATACAGACTCGAATTATTACATTGACCAAAATCAGCCGGTTGACGAAATAACGATAGCAGCCAATTGTGTAATACGACGAATTTATAGCGAAGCAGAACGGTATTACGCGGTACATGCAGAAAGGCGGCCCAACTATGAGGATGTGCTCTACCTTCTAAGTCAGGCGCAAGCAGAAGAAACTGGTGAAGCAGAAAATCCAGCGATACGTGCATTTGCTATTGAACTGAGGCACGATATTTCAACATTAATCAGTTCCGTAACACACATTGAATACGGCTATCTACTTGAGGAATCGCACAACTACATTACTGATGTTGTGTGGCATTTTCTGCGCGGAATTACCAATTTCACGAGTCACCTCAAAATATTTGAAGCGGCTCGCATATCAGGCCGAGTCAATAGCATTTCAACGCTTTGTCACGACACTCATGTCGAGTCTTTCCTTAGGGAACGCAATATAAGCCTCAACGACGGGTTTTCCGACGAAAAAGTCGGAGTTCGATATTGGAACGGCAATTTTTCTTCTGCTGGCAAAATTCCGTTCTTCAAGTTGCACGGCTCGGTTAATTGGTTTCGATTTCGCCCGAATTAATACGAATTTTGGTACGATGACGTGGTTGGAATCCCTCTCAGCGGTGATTGTCACCATGAGAACGGAAAAGACGGCAAACTTCTAACACCGCTTGATGGTCGTCCTATACTGCTTGCTGGCACGTCCAACAAGATTCAAGATTATACGCGGGGTATATTTCATGAACTGCACTGCCAATTTCGGCAGTCAATAGACAATGCAGATCAACTGCTTGTGAGTGGATACAGCTTTGGAGATAAAGGCATCAACTCACAGATCATCAACTGGTACTACGCGAAGCGAGGGCGACGACTCATCATTATCCACCCGAATCCGGAGAATCTTGTCAAGAACGCTCGCAACGCCATAAGGAGTAAATGGCAACAATGGATTCAAAATGGGGGAATCAGACTTATATGCAAGAAATTAGAAAATGTTAAAGAGAACGAATTTCTAGAGGTGGTTTCACAATATGATGAACGCAACAGTTTCTGAAGACATTAAACATAGTTATCAACTGAAATGCCATTGGCTGTATGGACTAAGTGTGCAATTCAAAATGAAAGCAACAAATTGGGCAAAGAATTTCCCTGGACGATCCCCATGGCAATCGCAACGCCCCACTAGAAGACGATCGATTCTTATTAGTTTTGTTATCGTTTGATACCACTGGAGAAGTAAATATTCAACGGAACATTAGCGATGACCAAGGTAAATTATTCGCGTTCTATGCCGATTTACGAAGCAGACCCACCTCCTACGGCGGGTTGCTATATCTTATTTGCCAATTCCGAGGGTATGCAACATCTTGGACTCCCACAAGAAAACGGTTTATCTGTTCTGTATGTTGGAAAGGCGGAGGATAGCATCCGAAGGCGAGTTTCGAAAACCCATCTTGTTTCAGATCGTAGCGGGAGTTCTACGTTAAGACGTTCCCTTGGTGCGATGCTACTGAAACAATTGAATCTCACTCCTCAGCCAAGATCAGGCAACACAGAGGATAAAAAAAGGTTCACAAACTACAATTTTGATTCTGATGGAGAGATCAAACTGAATAATTGGATCAAAACACATGTTTTCGTAATGCCCGTTCCAAATCCGAATCCTAAGACTGCTGAAGATCAACTCATCGCTGATCTGTCCCCGCCGTTGAACCTGACGAAATGGCCTAATCCCTATAGAAAAACGATCAAAAAAGCGCGGGCTATGTGCGTTCAACTTGCAAAAAAAGCTTCGTAGTGTAAGATGACTTTGAGGCAGAAAATTGCTATAAAGCGCGCATATAATTTCAGCGATTGTCGAAATGGTGTAAGCACTCCGAATTTTTTCAGATTCGAAGGTCTATTATTGACATTTGATTCGAGATTGCTTAACGAAATTCAGAGTGACGAGTACAAGGCATCAAGAGGTCAATACAAATGCTCTACAGACTTGACGCAGAAAATTTGATGAATCTTAAACGAGTGAGAAACATGTCTCCACTTGAATTTGAATTGCTGGAGAAAGATATTGTTCAACTCTACAAAACACACTTGAAAAATACCGATTCAATCAATGAGATAATGTTGATAGGAGGTTCACGTGCATTTCAAGCTGAAGCCGACCTATTTGCACTGGATCGGGATGGAGTTTTATATATTTTTGAGTTTAAGCGATGGCAGGGTCAGTCGAGAGATATTCTACAAGTTTTGAAATATGGTCAAATTTTCGGACAATACGATTACAAAGATTTGGAGTCGTTTGCGCGACAACAAAATTATGTCACAATCACTGAAGAAAAAAACCTGCGCAAAGTACATCAAGAGTGGTTCAACCTGAAGCGTGAAGAAAAACTCGAAAAGTCTAGATTTAATCACGATCAGGTGTTTGTGTTAATCACAAATAGTGCTGACACCGACACAATTTCTGCTGTTGATTATTGGTCGAAAAAGGGGATAAACATAAGATGTTCACCTTTTTCGATTTATGAAATTAGTGGCAAGAAATACATTCAGTTTGACTTCAACGATCCTAGAGGCGTACTAATGCAGGATTCTGGGACTGAAAAGTTTATTGTCAATACTTGCGTAAGATATTGTGCTAATTGTTGGGCGAATATGATTGGAGACGGAAAAAAAGGTAAAGCTGTGGCTTATGGTAACCGCGCATCATTAATCAAAAATATTACCATAAATTCTGAAGTTTACCTTTATCACTCCGGTACTGGAGTGATTGCTAAAGGACGGGCAATATCCGATTATCAATACAATAACACTGACGGTGAAGATGAGTGTTTTGTCGACCTAGAATTTGATTGGGCACACAGTGATGGGGATTGGCCTAATCTAGCTGTTGTTGCGCGGGAGATAAATTGTCAATTAAACTCGGGCCATAGATTTATGAATACAGTATTTCGAATTTCTGACGAGATGGCATCGGCGATTAATAGCATTCACGAGCGTAAACTTCAAAATTGCAACGAATAGACAAAAGTCTTCAATAAATGCTTACGTGAAAGAACACCACCGCTAAGGTTCGAATTCTTTCCATCCGGGCCCACCATTGGAATGAATTAAAAACATTGTCTAAAATTATTGCTGGGCAGTGGTTCGTTAAATCAAGCGTATTGATACATGAGTGAGCGACGTCGTAAGGCTTACCAGTTTCAGGAAATTACGCTTCGAATTTCATCGGACCCAAGAGCTTACGCAGTTTGAGCGCCGAATCGCCGGTGTTGAATTCAAGAAATCGCTGAAACTTGGCTCTCTAAAGACGATACCTAGTTCAAGCGAAGTCGCTAGCGAACCCGACTGGTCAAGTTTGCAAAACCGGTGCGGTCTGTTGGCGGATATAGTGCTGGCGGTAGAGGTAAAGGCGCGCGTTGTCGTCCTCGGTAGCTGAGCGGAGCGTAGCGACAGGCAATAGGTCTGGCAAGCGAGTGGCTCGCTCTTCGGTTTCTAAGCTGTCGCCGCGAGAACCGCAACAGAAACCGTGAACAACTGCTGTTCGCGGCCGAACAAGCCTTGGCGGCGATCACAACTTAGGCAGCCCGCCGAGTCGGTAAGTTAGCGGGGCCGGTCGACATTTCCCGCCGGGTACAGCAGGACATTGGCGCTTCAAAATGCGCAAATATTTCGACATCAAGATCGCACACACGCAACTGAAATAACAACGTCACCGACACAGCATTGACGCCGAGCGCCAATTGGATGTTATTCATGTCATTCGCATCAACGTCCATGCCGACGCCATTGAAACCCATCAGGCGGTGATGAGTTACAAAATTCTGGTGCAGGTCGAACGCACCTTCCGCTGTCTTAAATTCGACGTCAAGCTAAGACTTATCTACGTCTTCTGTGAAACCAGTGTACAAGGCCACGCGTTTTTATGTACGCTCGTCTACTATGTCGAATGGCAACTGCGCCAGAAGCTGGCACTCGATTCAAATCCGGCGTACCGTTTCACGCTGTACACCGAACCCACACAAATGCAGGAATATGCTGTCGAACTGCTTGATGTCAATCCAAGAAAATCTGTTCCCATGAACCTGACAGACTTCTTCTATCAGGCTGTTACAATACAGATAATCGGGCCTGAAGATTATGAAGTTCAGGCTAATTCACTGGGGTAAAAATGAATGAAAGAGGACTTACATGAATGTAAAAACAACAGACAATAAAGATGACGAAATTCGAATAATGTTAGAAAATGATGGAAAGGCATTAGGAGGGGTATACATGGCTTGGCATGAGCTTGGTGAAAAATCAACACTAAATGAAATCTCAGAAACGAAAGGAATTCCCTATGGTACAACCGCGTCTAATTACCAGATCATCAAGCAGTTGTTACAAATAGGTGGACCACCTACCACAACATCACAGTGTCGATCAATTGCAAAGGGAATAATAAGATTCAAAAATCGTAGCACACAAGAAGTTTCAGACAATACTTCATCAAAAATCGATGTAATCATTAACGATCTTTTAGCCAAATCAGAAGATCCGAATCTAATTGCAAAGGAGAATCGGGAAAATATACAAAAGGACAATATTTTCAGTCAAAAATCTGGGATCTATGTATATACATATCCCCATTATCGCAAGCACCCCGAAATTGAATCTACGGATGACACAGCGGAGCGATATCACTTGAAAGTAGGAAAAACTGCTAGGTCTGCGAAACGTCGAGTCTCTGAACAAACTGCGGGCATGCCTGAAGATCCCGTGCCAATTTTATTAATAACGGGAGAGGAAGAAAAAGAATTTAAGGACCAACCAGACTTATTGGATAAAGTTGAGAAATCTATCCACGAGCACCTTGCAATAATTGGACATGCAACACTAGGCAACAAGGGTGGAGGAAAGGAGTGGTTTCTAACAAATAAAGAAACAATTGAATCTATGGCGAAACTTATGGGATTGAAAATTCGGGATGCGGATGATAAATCTGAAACTAATAATCAGTAAATTTAATTGTTGAGGATATAACTTTTACTTTGAATGTTAGTAAACCTAAGGTTCGGATACGTTGCGACCGTGCCCACCATCGCAATACAGACGAACCTTTGTCCCATTCCTCCTGTTTGGACTGCGAGTTCGTTATTGCAAGGGCGTCTAGCGAACTATGGGCAACGTAATACGGCTTGCCTATATCCGGATATTTTGCTTCAAGAGTAATTGGACCGAGAACTTCTCGTAGCGCCAAAGCCGACTGGGTAGTGTTTTGCTCAAGCAATTCTGAGAGTTGATTGATTCGCTCCGATATCCATTCAATCGGCGGAATCTGAAACATCCTGTTCTGAATTTGACGCAGGCCTTCCAGTTCAGATTGAAGTTCGTCGACTTTTCGTTCCGCCTCTGTCAATGCCTTGGCGAGGGCCCGGCTTCCGCGACCTTCACCGACGAAGTCTATAAAATTTGCGAGTCGGCGTTCTTCTGAGCTGAGCTCCGACTCCTTTCTGTGAATCTTGTCAGGCACGTCTTGGGACAGGATCTGAATTTCCTTTTGAACCCTCTGCAGAATATCCTGGATTTGCTCTGGCGAAGCGATATGTTCACGAATTTGTTCGAGGAATACTTTTTCGATTAATCTCCGACGAACAATGACCTTGTTTGAGCAGGCGCTTTTCTTTGCGCCAGGGCATCCAAAATAACCGCCTCCCTTCCCGCCAACCTGGGTAATCGTCGCTCCGCACGTTGCGCAGGCAATGGCATTCGTTTTGAAAAATTCCGAACACGTGGTCGGTTGTGATTTGCAAGTCATTGATGTCAATCATGTTTTTCAAGTGTAAAAATAATTGTCCTGAGCCCTTGACAAACATCTCCGGTTGTGCGAAAATGACAGTGAACATTGAGCGCATCAGGAGAACACGCGATGGACGACAGCATCAAGCGATTGCATCGGACGACCTTTTCAGGGCGGCGCGTCACGCGCCAGCAATTGGTCGAGGTGCAGCAGACGGTTGAGAGTTTTCCGCGCTTAAGTCGCAAGGAGTTGGCGCAGACGATCTGTGAGCATTTGGATTGGCGAACGGATGGCGGTGTCAACAGCACTTATGCGTGTTTGAAGATGCTGGAGGAATTGGAGGCTGCGGATGTGCTGCGCTTGCCGGGCAAGGATGAGACGATGGTTCGAGGGGCACGCAAACCACTGGAGTGGAGCGAGCGAAGTGAGCCGGGTGTGGCGGTGGTGGCGAGTTTGTCGGAGCTGTCGCCGATTGTGTTGCAGTTGGTGGAGAGCGAGGCCGACAAGGCGCAGTGGAACGAGCTGGTGGATCGTTATCATTACCTGGGCTACTGTTGTTTTTCAGATAAAAACAACATTCATTTCGCAGATTAAATCGAACGGTCGCAAGAAGAATTTCCCGAATTGCGGGAGAAATAATGATTGACGCGGTGCGTTGAGTCTGGCCGGTCATGATCGATTGGACAAAGTTGACAGGAGGCCAGCCCGGTGATCGGAGTTGAGTGAGGTAGAAGGCGTCAGTCAGGATCCGACGGTGGCGACATCCATCGGCCCCAGCATGGAGGCCTGTATTGGCGGTGTGCGGGTCAGTTGGGCTGCGGTTCAGCGCCGTTGGATGGTTTGGAGTGGCGTTGCCGGGTGTGGGCTGTGATGCCGAGGCGGCCGCAGCCGCAAGGCTGGACCGCACGAAGCGGAAACGTGCAGTTCAAGCTGCAGCTCCGCCGAAGAAGGTGCGGCGCGATGTTCGATGCTCAAGATGAAGTGATCCTGGTTATTGCGCAGATACAGGTTGGAGTCGCCCCAGGCGTGCAGGTCGGAGCAGCCGCGCAGTGTTTGTCCGGGGCGTTGGTTGGCAGTGGTTTTGCCGGCGTGATGGACGAGAGCGACTGCGGTATGAAAGCGCCGTTGCAGGTTTCGCAGCGAATGCAGGATGGGGGAGATTTCTGCGCTGATGTTTTCATTGACGCCGTGCAGTCGGGTCAGCGGGTCCAAGATCAGCAGTCGAGGCTGGATGCGCTGCACGGTCTGGAACAGCAGCTGTTGATGATGATCAAAGTCGAGGCGCAGCTGCTGGGTATTGAGGATATCGATGTCGAGGCGCTGGCGCAGGTTTGTGCGATGCTGTGGAGTCGGTGGGCGATGACGTGCCGGGCATCTTCCGCGGCGAACAGCAGCACGGGTCCGGGATGGTGCACCGCGAAGCGTTGCAGGCACGGTTTTGCGGAGGCGACGGCGACTGCCAGATGCAGTGCGAGAAACGACTTGCAGCATTTCGGTTGGCCGCCGATGATGCCGACGGCCTGTTGCTGCCATAGTGATTCGACCAGCCAGCCGGGTTGGGATTTGGGTGATGTTGCGGTTGCGGGTGTCCAGGTGTGGAACCCGTCATTGGAGTTGGACCAGCTGCGGTTGGCGGGTGCGTTCACAGGCGGCTCTCGGCACAGGCTTTTTCGACATGTTCGGCGCTGACTTGCTGAGCCTTGTCGAGGCCTGCGGCCAGCAGCGCATAGTGAGCGATGCGGTTGATCTGGCGCGGCATGCCGCGTGCGGCGTTGAACAGCGCTTCGATGGCATTGGGTTCGAAGTATGGCAGATCGGCCGCGCCGGCCATTTGCAGCCGATGCTGCAGGTAGGCTTCCGTTTCGCTGCTGGTGAGCGCGGCGAAATGATGCTGTGTGACGATGCGCTGTGCCAGCGATTCGTGCATGGACATGGCGAGGCGGCGACGCAGTTCGGTCAGCCCGACCAGCAGCATGCATATGCGACGTTGCGAGTCGAGCTCGAAGTTGGTCAGCAGTCTGAGGTCTTCGAGCACCTCGTTGCGCAGATGATGGGCTTCATCGATAATCAGCACCGGCAATTGCTTTTTTTCCTGCGTCAGTCGAATCGCTTCGCTGCGGATGGCGTGCCAGGCACCGCTGCGTTGACGCTGTTCGGGCAGGGCCATGGCGCGGGCGATGACGTTCAAGGTGTCGAGCACGCTGCCGGTGGTCAGCGAGGCGTAACACACCCGGTATAGTCCGCCATGCAAATCCGCCACCGCCTGCCGGCAGGCAGTGGTTTTGCCACAGCCGGCTTCGCCGGTGATCAGTGCGATGCCGCGCAGTTCGATCAGGTGTGCCAGACGCTTGGCGACTTCTTCGATGGAAGCGCTGCGATACAGCTGTTCGGCTTTCAGGTCGGCGTCAAACGGATAAGCGGTGAATCCAAAATGCTGCAAGTACATCAGTCCTCCTCGGTGAGTTGCGGGTCGGGCTCATGAAAGCGAATCCCCAAAGTCGTATCGCGTACGACATGGGCGTTTGCGTATTCGTCGACCAGACGGCCGACTCCGGCATCTTGTCGGTCATGGTGAATGCGGATGGGTTCATGGTCTGCGTCTTGGGGGTTGTAACGCACTGTGACGCGCTGTCCGACCAGTGCCGCGTCGACTTCGTAGAAACGGTTGTTCAGGCGAATCGTGCGATCATTCATGACCTTGCGCTGCACCTCGTAGAGGAACAGTTCATCGAAATCAATCTCCGGGCCGGCGAGGCGCAGCCTTTCACCGCACTGCGCCCATTTGTCCAGCGGTGTCAAGCCATCCAAACCGCGATGCGGTGAACGGTGATACTCGCCTTCCACCCAGCCCCACAGTTTGCGGTTGAGGGTGTCAAGCGAGACGGTGTCAGCCGCTTGCAGATGGCTGACGAAGCTTCTCCGGCAGGTTCTGAAAAAGCGCTTTATGTAAAGTCTATTGTTATGTAAAGTCGGATTTGAATTTGCCCGAAAATCAAGAACTTCCGGGCAAATCGCTTTACATAAATATAAAGTGTCTTCTCCCACTAGTCACCATACAAAAGGAGAAGACACATGTCATCATCAACAAAACCATGCGCGGTTTTCCAACCAGAGCATGATCCACTCAACCCTTACATTGAAGAATTTCACGAGCACCTGCGTCGGTCAAGCCTGTCGGAAAGGGTAATCCTGACATACATCGGCTATGCCCGACATTTTCTGACTTGGCACAGACAATCGGGTTTGGACATTCAGTTAATTGACGATGCGGTCCTGCGGCGATTCCGGGATCATGACTGCAGCTGTCCCCGGTATCACCTCAGCTGGAGTCAAACGCAGGGTCGGCGCCTCCGCAATAGGCTGTCAGGCGTATTGAGGCTGGTCGGTTTTTTCGAGCAGATCGGCAGAACCCGCCATCCAGGTGAGCAAGAACGGGCTCGCTGCCTGCTGAACGCGTTCTTGAATCACCTGTCTGAAAACGCCTACAGTGCGTCTACACGAAAGAGCTACCGGGGTGTAAGCACACACCTGCTGGTCTGGCTTCATCAGTCGAGAATTTCGATTGCAGCACTGGATGTGGGTGCTGTGCATCGGTTCATCGGACACGATTGCTGGTGCGGAGGCTTCCATAGGGGGATTTCCGATAATGAAAAGACTCGTGCCGCGGTGAATCGTTTCGTCGAGTTTTTGGTGTCGCGAGGCGCGGTTTCAGATGCAAGCCTGATGCCGTGCGAGAAGCGCCAGCCGAGGCTGCCGGAATTTGCACACTGGCTTCGCCGCCACCGGGGTATTCAGGAATCAACTGTCAATCAGCATGTGCGGCAGGTTTGCAGTTTGCTACCGCACCTCGGCACTGCGGAGGAGTATAACGCACAGCAGATTCGAGATGCGCTATTGCGTCGCTTTCAAGGATCGTCGGTGTCGTTAGCTCAAGCCGTGGCCGGTTCGACTCGCATGTATCTTCGGTTTCTGAGCACTCGCGGACTGTGTCCGCCGGGACTGGTCGGGAGCGTAATGTCGGTAACGAAATGGCGGCTGTCTTCGGTGCCCCGGTACTTGGAAGCCGATGAGATAGAACGGGTCATCGCCACCTGCGACCCTGCCAATCCGGCAGGGCTGCGGGATCGGGCCATGTTTCTGTTGATGGCCCGGCTGGGCTTGCGCGCCGGCGACATTACGGCACTGAGGTTCGACCACCTTGACTGGATCAATGCACGGATTCAGGTGTGCGGCAAATCCAGACGGGCCGTGGCACTGCCGCTGCCGCAGGATGCGGGTGATGCAGTGTTGGAGTATTTGGAAAAGGCGCGTCCGCGAAGCGATCGCCAACGGCTGTTTCTGACCGCAGTGGCGCCGTACCGACCGATCGGCAACGTCTGCACGATCAGCAATATCGTCGCGAGGGCTTTGCGGCGCGCAGGCATTGAAAAAACCGGTCCCCGAGGCGCGCATCTTTTTCGTCACTCGGCGGCAACCGCCCTGCTTAGGGGTGGGGCGACACTTGATGAAATTCAGACATTGCTGCGCCACCGGTCCTCGACAACGACCGCAATCTATGCCAAGGTTGACCGGCCCATGCTGGAAACGGTCGCACAGCCATGGCTAGGAGGTGGGCAATGACATTGCTGCGAGATGTTGAACGATTTGTTGCGTTCAAGCAGAAACTCGGTCTCAATTTTGCGACTGAATCGGGCCGGCTGCATGCCTTCGCCGTCTGGGCCATGAGCCAGGGCGATCGCCATGTTCTGGTGTCCAGTGCAGTGGTATGGGCGTCGCTGGCATCATCGCCGCGGGAAAAATGTGTGCGGCTGCGTTCAGTGCGCAAGCTGGCAGTGTGGCTGCATGCGGAAGATGACCGTCATGAAATTCCGAATCCGGACGCGCTCGGCCGGGTCAACATCGCGCGGCGACCGACACCGCATCTGCTCAAGCCAGATGAGATCCGGCTGATTATGGATGCTGCACTTTGTCTGTCCCCCGCCGATTCGATCAATCGACATACCTATCATTACAGTATCGGCCTGGTCGCTTCAACGGGATTGCGTGCATCAGAAGCCTGTTCGCTGAAACTGAGCGATCTGGTCCCGGACGGACTGAACATCAGGCGCACCAAGTTCGGTAAAAGTCGACTGGTTGTCCTGCACCCGACCACCCGCCAGGCAATCGAACGCTATCTGGTTATCCGCGCCCGCTGCGCAGCCGCCAGCGAGCATTTGTTTGTCCTTTCGACAGGCAATGCGCTATACCCCGACTTGCTGACCCGAACGTTCATCAAGTTGGCCCGCAAAGTCGGGCTGCGTGGCGGCCCGAATGAGCCAGGAACTCGACTTCACGACCTGCGTCATGCCTTTGCCGTGCGCAGTCTCGAAGCCGCAATTGCCTCTGACCGCGACCGCGTCAGCCGCCACATGCTCGCGTTGAGTACCTACATGGGGCACGTTGATGTGTCATCCACATACTGGTACCTTGAGGCGACACCCGTGCTGCTTCGCCAGATCGCGGATGTTGCGCAATCGGCACCCCGGGACGGGAGGGCTGAATGATGACTGATCTGGCTAAACATTTGGGGGCTTTCCTTAGGGAATATCTGCCGCGCGACAGCGGCGCCAGTCCGCATACGGTCTCCAGCTACGCCTTGTGCTTTAAGCTGTTCGTTGGATTTGTGTCCGAAAGACTCGACGTCAGGCCGTGTCTCTTAGAAACCGATGATCTCGGCGTGGAGCTGATTCTGGACTTCCTCGAGCATCTGGAAAACGAATGCGGCAACAGCGTGCGTACTCGCAATAACCGCCTGGCCGCGATCAAGAGTTTTTTCCGCTATCTGGAATTTCGCGAAACACATCGCCTTGATCTGGCTGGGCAGGTACGCGCCATTCCGCTTAAGCGTGTCGACGAACCACTCATCGACACATTGAGCCGCGAAGAGCTGACCGCGCTGCTGGACGCACCTCAGACGAACTCGTTCTCTGGCATCCGCGACCGGGCAATGCTTCATCTTACCTATGCCGCCGGACTGCGAGTGTCCGAACTGGTGGGTCTGACTCTGGACGATCTTCGCAAGCCGAATCTCGACACTGTGCATGTAATGGGCAAAGGACGCCGAATGCGGATTATGCCACTGTGGAAAGAAACCAAGCCACTGCTTAGGCATTGGCTCGCGATTCGCCCCGACAGCGCCGATACACATTTTTTCTTGAATGCGCGTGCAACAGCTATGACCCGGCAGGGGTTCAATCATCGCGTCGCCGTGCATCTTGAAACCGCACGCAAACAGCAGCCGTCTTTATCAAACAAGCGAGTTTCGCCGCACACCCTGAGGCATGCCTGTGCGCTACATATCCTGGAAACTACAGGCGACATCCGCAAGGTGTCCCTGTGGTTGGGACATGCAAGCATCCAGAGCACCGAGATTTACCTCAGGGTTGACCCGTCGGAAAAGCATGACATCATCGCTGCCGGCTTTCCTCCTGGCATTCGCAAGGGTTCCTTTAAAGATGCCCCAGACCGGCTAATCGCGATTCTGAGCGACATGGCAAGGCAATAATTATGTAAAGCGATTTGCCCGGAAGTTCTTGATTTTCGGGCAAATTCAAATCCGACTTTACATAACAATAGACTTTACATAAAGCGCTATATGTAAAGCTTTACATATAGCGCTCGATCTTGCCTTTTCCAGCTGGGCTGAACGGCCGGGCGTGAACGAGCGCGATGTTCAGTTTGGCACATACCACCGACAGCTGGTGCGAACGATAGCAGGCACCGTTGTCGACGTAGAGCCGCTGTGGCAGGCCACGACGGATCATCGCCTGTTTCATCACCTGCTGGAACGCGGCGGTGTTTTCTGAAAAATCAAACGCCGCATAGGGAAGCACCCGGGTCGCGTCATCGATGAAGGCGATCAGATAGGTTTTTTGCCGTCTTCGCCCGTGGTGAATCACCGCCGGTCCGTGCATGACATCACTCATCCATAACTCGCCGGCATAGCGATACGCAAAACGCCGCCGATCCTGGGGCACCGGTGCCACCGCCTGCATCAGTCCCTCGCGCTCGAACAGCCGATGCACCGTGGAGGCCGGCATCGGCACCTCGGCGCCGAGCCGCTCGGCTTCGCGCACCGCCGCAATCACTTCGCGCACACTCGACTTCGGGTGGTCGCGCTTGTGCTCCAGCAAGGCCTCGATGAGTTCCACCGGCATCCGCCGCGCACGACCTCGGTCACTGCGGCGTTTCGGCATCAAGGCGTCAAAGCCACCTTGCTGATGCTGCTGCAGCCAGCCATACACAGTCGCCTTGCCAATCCGGGTGCGACTCGAATACGGAATCACATACGACTGTTCAGTCTTGGCGTGAATCCGCGCCGCCAGCGACCCGGCATCCGGCGGGGCATGCAAAAGATCGGCGATCACGCCGTAGCGAAACAACGCAACTCGCTGTCGGTATTCTTCGTCGGGGGTTGGCATATCGCTCACCAGGTCTCCAATCATGGCTGAAAATGACACGATAGCCATCCTCGACCGCGGTTTGCAATTCCAATCCGTGTTGGAATGGGAAAAGCGGATTTTTCCCACTGTTTTCTGCTATGGAGGCCTCACTCCCACAGGCGTTGGAAGGCTTTGCAGATGCTCGCAGCACAAGGCGCGGGCCGACACCAGAAAGCAATCCCCGCGGAGCCGGTCGCGCACGCATTCAAGCCTTGGCTGACAGCCCTCGAAGCGCAGCGGGAACAGAGCGATCAGCAACGTCAGAAACACTTGCACATGGAGTTGACGGCGTCGCGCCCAGCGCCACACGCCCGAATCGTCTATGTAACCATTGCCGTGTACCTTCCTCACCGCCTGCAGATCTGCGTCATCCCTTTCGAGTTGCGCCGCCGCACGCTCGACCTGTGCCAAGGTGCCCGGCATGCGGGCTGCAAAAAATTCGGGCAGCAGGCTGAATGTCTGATGGTTTTCACGGCAGTAATAGCGCACTATCAGCGCCTCGCCGTAGCGGGTCTTGCGCGAATAAGTGCCGTGACGATGGAATGCGCAGCCCCCGTCAGGATGATTCGGACACCACGACAGGGTTGCGTCCCTGTGCCCTTTTCTGATAACATAATCACGATCGTTCAAAGTCGTTGGATGAAGAATTTGCATTGTTCCGCTCCGGCGTACTTGCGGGCCGTTCGCCCGTTTTGTTCGGTTGTGATAGGGAATCGCACCGTGTTCATACACGGTGCGATTCTTTTTATGAAAGCCTGTCTTTGGCTATGTTCGAGACCGCGAAAATGAGCTAGTTGCCGTTTCGGCTTATTTTGGAAAAGTCTCGTTTCGGCTGCGAATTATTGTAGGAAATTTGCGGGGGTTTTCACTGGTTTAATTTGGGAAACTACAGCTACCGTCAGCCGATGGGGTGTCACTTGCGTTATTTCATGGTTGACAAAGACAACCGGCGGCTGGGTTGTTTGCTGTTTCAGCGGGCCAGTGCGAAGTTGCCGTGCCGGGATGAATGGGTCGGCTGGCAGCCGGTGCGCTACAAGAAGCGTTTGAAGCAGGTGGTGCAAAATGCGCGGTTCTTGATCTTGCCCTGGGTGCAGGTGTCGAACCTGGCCTCGAAGGCATTGTCGCTGGCGGCGCGGTGCGTGGCAGACGACTGGCAGGCAAGATGGGGCGTGCGGCCGGTGCTGCTGGAGAGCTTCGTTGACCCGGCGCGTTTTAGCGCCAGCAGTTACCGTGCGGCAGGCTGGCAGCGGATTGGCGAGACCGTCAAGCGCTCTGACAAGACCCTCAAGGATGTGTATGTGATGCCATTGGCGGCCGATGCGCGTCGCATTCTGCTCGAAGGTGAGACCAAAAAGCCCCGGCGAGTTGCACCGCGGCAGCCGTCGGTCGGTTCTGCCGATGACCGGTTTGTGCGCATGTGGCGTGATTTTGTCGGCATTGCAGCCGCGGTGGCTGAGCAATACGATCGACGCTGGCAGCAGCGAACACGGGTGCTCAATACGCTGTTGATCATGCTGTTTGTGTTCCGCCTGGTGTTTTCAAAGAATCATCAGGGCTATCAGACCACGGTCAACGAGCTGTGGGAGCAGAGTCGGCTGCTGGGTGTGGAGCTGCCACAGCCACAGCCGCCAGTGGCGTCCTCGATGTGTGTCGCCCGCCACAAGCTCGATGAGCAGGTGTTCAAAACAGTCTATCGGCAGGTGCTGGCGCGTTTGGATGAACACTTGGGTGAGGATGCCCGTCGCGAGTGGTGCGGCCGGCGACTGCTGGCGGTAGATGGCAGCAAAATCAACTTGCCACGGGCGCTGCTCGAAGCCGGCTATTCCCTGCCTTCCCAGGGTAGTTACTATCCGCAAGGCCTGGTGAGTTGTCTGTACCGGCTGGGCGACCGGATGCCAGTGGATTTCGAGTTGCTGTCGCACCTGGACGAACATCAGCCGGCGCTCAGGCATCTGAAATGGTGCCGGGCTGGCGAAGTGGTGGTCTACGACCGCGGTTATTATTCGTTCGAGTTGTTGCGTCAGCATGCCATACGCGGCATCGACTGTATTTTTCGCCTCAAGCGTGGCAGTGCCGGCGCCTTTGATGAGTTCATTGACGGCTGCGAGGATGAACGCGTCATTGAGGTTTTGCCGAGCGCGTCTCGCGCCCGGCACTGGCGTCGGCGTCATCCGGGTGAAATCCTGCACCCGGTGCGGGTGCGCTGTGTCAGATACAGTGCCGGTGGCAATGAGTACTGTCTTGCGACCACGCTGTTGGATCAAAACCAGTTTCCGCTCGCCGCACTGTCGGATGCATATCACGGTCGCTGGGGTATTGAAGAATTGTATAAAATCTCGAAGCGGTTGTTGGAAATCGAGCAATTTCACGCCAAGTCCGAGCGCGGCGTGAAACAGGAGCTGTATGCTCATTTTGTGTTGCTGGCGCTGTCTCGCTCGTTCGGCAACCAGTTGGAAGACGACCTGAATGCGGGCGTTGCGGTCGATCAACCCAAGATGCGTGCGAATTTCAAGAATGTGCTGGTGACGGTGGCGAGAAACTTTGAAGCGCTGATGCTGGGCAACTGGCAGCTGGCTTCGAGCGCGGTCTCGAACATTCTTCACAGCATCGGCAATTGTCTGCAAAAGGAACGTCCCGGACGGTCGTATCCGCGCATCTCAAAGCGTCCGGATGAGCGGTTCAGGAATGCCAACCGAAGAACTGGAGCGGCCTAAAAAAACTGAACGATTGATCAGTTGCAGGTCGTCCAAATCTTGGGGAAATACCGAACTGTTAAACGAATGGCTTTTTTTGCTAAACGAATGCCATTGCTCCAGCGTCCGTTCGCTCTCCTCCGACACGGATGCACCGCCTTGGCGGCTCACGCTCCGGCTTTCGTCCGGTCCGGCCTCACGTCCCTTCGCACGCCCCAGCTCCGCGGCTTCGAGCGCGGCAATGCGCTCTCCGTTGACGGCTTCGAACTCTCCCCTGAGCGACGCCTTGTCGTCGGTCGCGCGCGGCTGATCTGGACGTAGAGCGTCTTCTGCGATGTTCTACGGTCCTCGCTCACTCTTCGAAGCAACCGGATCCCGATACCCAACGATCTGTCGCATTTGCCGTCAAAAGGCCGTCAATGTTCCCCGAGCTGCCTTTTCTGCAATCCGCTTACGGATATCTTCCGCCACTCCTAGAACTTCCGCAGGCGCCTGTACCGTCTCGCCAGCCCGCTGGCGCAATGCAACAATCAGCGGAGCCAGCGTTTGAGACTTGTTGCGATGCCCCAAGAGGACCTCCAGCACATCGCTTTCAGGCGCACCGAGTGCGATCGAGTTTAGAACGAACCTAATCATTCCACTCATGGCAATTTCGTTGTTCGGCAGAAGAGTTTCGTAGGCCAGACAAAGGTCGTCAACTGCGGCCACGTGCTCCTTGCCCACCAGCGACGCCATCGCTCGCACATACATCGCCTGACATTCTAAAAATGCTCTATTATCGCCCGTCCATTTCTCGAACGCCCGCTCAAGTTCACTGCAAGCGATCAGCGCTTCCTCGGTCCGACCGGTCTCGGCCTGCCTCATCGCTTTGAACCCGAGCGCCAACACTGCGCTCCAATCCGCGTCCGGCGTTTCGTTGTCGTCGATGCGGTCGATCACTTCCTGGTAAGACGCAATCTCGCTTTCGAAGTCACCGAGACTGGCCTGCGTAAAGGCCCGATTAAGCAATGCAGAGATGATGTGGGACCTGATCTCCGGGACTTCGCTTGTACCGTATCGCTCGATCGTCTCGTCGTAGACCGCAAGCGCGCCTTCATTGTCGTTCCCGTGCAGCCGCAGACTGTTCGCCTTCGTGACAAGAGCTCCAACGACAGAATCCCGCACCTCAGGATGCTCACTGGCCTCGAAGCGCTGCGCAACGGTGTCCAGCAGCGAAACAGCCGCGCTGACATTACCCAACTCCACCTCGGCCTTGGCCTGCACGACCAGTGCCTCTGAAACGAACGGATCGAATTGGTCGTCCTTATATCTCTCGAACCACCGGTCCATTTCCCTGGCATTGGAGACGGTCGCACCGAAATTCCGAAGCTCGAAGTGTGCCTTAACGGTTAGAAAGAGCACGTGTGCAGACCAGTAGAGAATGAACATGTCCCGGGTATCGCGGAACTGATCGACGATGCTCGCGCCGATAGAAACCACCTTCTCGAATTGACCCATCTGAAAATAGCCTTCGGATTTAACAGCCGCCGTGTGCACACGATCATGGTCGTCCATCCAGGAAGCAGAACTTCTCGCTCCCGAAGCGACAAACCGGTCCGCAGCCTCTATCAGCTTTCCCCACTCTTCTTCTCTCATTGCTGCGCGGACGTCTTCATCGAGTCGGATTAAAGCCTCCAGGTGACGACGGCTTCGGACGGTCTTCGAGACGTCCTCGATGCGGTTCCATTTCATATCGGAACGCAGGTCGTCGGATTCCGGCCTCCGTGCGAGCGCACGATCGATACCGGCTTGAATGGTCTTCGAAGCGATCGCTTCGTCCCGGAGCCGATCGTGGATATCAAAAAGTTCGAACATATCGTAGAACACCACCATGAACCGGATCAGGTTCTCGACAACGGCGGCTTCGTCTCCTTCGCGCCGCAACTTGTAATAGATGCTGTAAAGGGGCTCGGCGGCGGCATAGAGGCGCTTCCGGCTGCCCCTTGCCGAGTCAGCCGTCACCGCACCTCGTTCGACCAGACGCCCCAGCATCGTCGATGCGATCCGTATGTCGACCCTAGCGCGCGCCGCAATGTCTCCAGTGCTCGATGGTTGCCACAAATCTATGAGAGCGACGTAAACCCGCCGCTCGCTTCTGGGCAACGCCTCCAGATAACCCCGGAAATATTCCGTATGCTCATCGATCAGCGTTACGAGTTCTTCCATCAGCTGGCGAAGTGAGCGGTGCCGCGCGAAGCCAGCGATAATCGCCAGCAGACGAGGACTGCCACCTGTAAGAATTTCAAGCGGCCTGATCTCGAATTCACTCCGCCGGTCGCCGCTTACGACCTGCCACAGGAGACGGCACTCCTCCGTGTCCAGCGGCTTCAGGTCGACGGTTCGGAACAGCTCGAAATAAGGTTCCTCCGCATCGTCCAACCCCTCAAACCGGCTAGTGGCGGAGGCGAGCAGTATGATTTGGGGCTCCGATTGGAGCACTGCGCGAAGTTGCCAGCCGAAATCCTCGTCCGTGTGAACGCAAAGGGATTGCAAATTCTCGACGATCAGCACGAGCTTGCGTCCGAGACGGTCGGCCGCTTCGAGCACCGAGGCGCGGGCATTGTCCGCAAGCCCCTGTTCCCGCCAGCGGGACGACAACGCCGCATGCGTCTCCCGCAAGTTTCGGGCAAGTTCCGGATGGCTCTCCGCGCACTCCCTGGCAAGATGGAACAGGGTCTCCAGCCAGAAGTCGGCCAGGCTGAAGATTTCCTGGCTTTCTTCCATGAATCGGACCGGGAACGCATGCTCGGAGAATTCTCGATTGGTTCGCAGTTCAGCGGCGACACGGGCGAGAAGCATGGTCTTGCCCCGGCCGCGGGGCGCCACGATCAGCATGTGCTGGCAGGACGGCGAATCCAGATTCCCGCCGAGTACCTCCAGAACGGTCTGGAGCTCCCGGTTGCGGACGACGAACTGTTCCTTGATCGTCCGGTCCGATTGCAGCATGCCGGGATTGAACTTGCGGATCGCGGGACGGTCCGGCGCGTCAGCAGAGGTAGCTCGGGTCATTGGACCCGCGCTCCGCTACTGTCATGCGCACTGCGGTTTTCCAGCGCGACGTGATGATCGCGGAACCGCGCCGACCACCAGTCCCGGAGCAAACGGGACGGAAAACGATACCCGTCTTCACATTCTTCGAGATAACCGTCGTGAACAAGCACCTCGAGGGCGTCCGAAATACACCCGGGTGCATCGTCCAATACCCGAGAATAGAGCCGTTCAAGGCTGCGCCTTGCTCCCGCGGTGAACAGATCCCTCGTGGCGGCCTCGGCTAGGACCTCCATGGCTATGGTATAGCTCGCGTCCTCAAGACCTTCCTTCAAGCGAGTCTCGTAATGCGCGAGATCGGTCTGTCCCGAGGGACCGAGGAGAGCAGTGCGATAGACTTCGCCTACATCTTCGACCGTTACGCGGTCGCGTCCCTGCATCGTCGCGAAGTCGCGCACACGCGCGAAAAACGACTGGACATGATGGGGAATGCCAATGCCGAGCGCTTCGTACACGGCTTCGGCCACACCATCGTCGCAAAGCACGCCATAGGTCTCCGCAAGACATTCGAAACAGGCGATGCTCGTTTCCCGATCCCACGGTCCCAGGCGGAAGGGGAACAGATAGTTAATGCGATCGGGGATGCCCAGTCTTCGAACCAGAGGATCCAGCCCAATGCTTCCAGACAGGACGAGGACGAGGGAATTCTCGCCCAGCGTCTGAACCGCCCCGCGCATCCAACTCAGGAACTGGTCGACGCGCTCTGCGTCCTGATCGCGATTGAACATGCGCTTCAGGAATATCGGCACTTCATCAATGACCAGAAGCACTGGCTGTTCGTGGGACTCGCACTCGCGTAGCAGTTGCTCTCCATGGCTGCGCCAGCTTCCGGCATCCAGCCCGCCGCGGATCTTCACACTGAACTCGTGCGCGCTGACCTCCTCGACATTTTCGCTCACCCAGCGCTTCATGCCCGATGCGAACCGCCGCGCGATCGGGCGAACCGGATGTACGGACCGCGCAATCTCCGCAATCGCATCTTCTGCGCAGCTCGCCCCCTCGACATCGGCGAAGAGCAGGACCCAGCCATCGGCTTCAAGCCGCCGACCGAGCTCACGAAGAATGCTGGTCTTGCCCATGCGCCGCTGCCCGGTCAACAACATATGATTGCGATCGCGAATCCGGGTTTCCAGCAACCTCAGCTCGCGTTCGCGATCGAAAAAGTCCTCGCCGCTCACCCAGCGACCGGTAGACGATCTCATGGCTCAACCTCATCCAATGAAAGGGGTCGACTGCACAATACAGCCAATCTGTTGTCAACAATATAGTTGACTACGTATTTGTTGTCAACAGATTGGCGTCAATCGGCAGGAAGGCAACCTGAAATTCACGGTTTCCGAAGGGGTCGCAAGCCGGTGCCGAGCCGTGTTTCCCCATGAAATCGGTTACATCACAGTCCGAAATCCATCACGGCCCCCCCCCCCCTGCCGCGTTCCGGCACGGCCGGCTCCTGGTCCTTCGATTGTGATACCGGGCCGTCACGCCCCGTTCGGCGCCCCGTTGCCGTCCCCCGAGACACCGCGACCTCTCGCACTGCCGGGACCTCGGCGGTCTGGCTGTTGACGAGAATTGATCAATCAGGCAACGCTGAGTATTGCGCAAGCGGGTTTGCATATATTCGTGTCCTATCCCATCGACGCCGCAAGTTGGGAAAAAATCAAAACACCACTTCGAACTGCCGGATACGATGTCCGCTGCTTAGTTTTGGCGCCGCCCCTTGAGGTTGCCCTGTCCGAACGCAGTGGACGGCAGCTAAGCGATTGGGAGGGCGCAAGGATTTCAGTGATGTACGACGAGAGTTACGACAATTCGTCGTTCGCCAACCTCGTCATCGACAACAGCGGTGAAAGCGCCAACGAAACCGCGCAGCGCATTTGCGATCACCTGCAATTGGACGGGTGCGGGCCCAACTAATGTTCGAACCAGAATTCGTAGCATGTAGCCCGATACGGTGAGAAACTCTGCGGACAGGAAATTGAGGAGCGGCACTGTCATTGCTGTAAGAGTAGTTTTGTACTCTATGTGCAAAGTTGGCTAGAATTCGTAGAGGTGCTTGAATCTAGCTGTTGTCACTTTTGTGCTCTCTAAAAATATTCAATATGGTGAGGATTTTTCCGACAAAGAGAAAGTCAATTCGAAAAGGCAGTTCAGACAAGGTTCGAATTGATTCCATCTGTGCCCACCACTAAAAGCAATTGAACTAAGCTGCGTTCCGCAGCGGATTTCTGTGCTGGCGTCATCTGCAAGCCTTATTCCAACTCGAACATAGCACAACCGCGCCAGTTCGTATCGCACGGTCAGCGAATCAACTCCATCCTCCCTGCATTTTCCACATTTTATTGCTTCGGTCTGCGAAGTGTGTTTATCTTGACACCGAAGGGCTCGCCACTGCGACGTGCCCAACTTTGTCTTAAACACTTACAGGAGACCTATCATGAGTCCGCTTCGCAAGAAAATGCTCGACGACATGACCGTTCGCGGTCTGTCCGACAGCACCAAGAATATCTATATCAACGCCGTCACCGGCCTGGTGCGACACTATGGCCGCCGCCCCGACACCCTTGAAGCCCAGCAGGTTCAAGACTACCTGCTGTTTCTGCATGAGGAGCGAGGCCTGAGCTGGAGTACCTGCAACACCTGTCTTTATGGCATCCGGTTTTTCTACCGAATCACACTGCAACGGCCGGAGCCACACTTTTACGTGCCCGCGGCCAAACTGCCGTCAAAGCTGCCCGAAATCCTCAACCCCGAACAACTGGTGCGCTTGTTTGCTGCGGTCACCAACCCCAAGCATCGAGTCATCCTAATGACGGCCTACGCGGCCGGACTACGCGCCAGCGAACTGACCTGCTTGCGGGTTTGCGACATCGATTCCGGTCGCATGACCATACGTGTGAACCAGGGCAAGGGCAACAAAGACCGCTACGTACCACTGTCGCCCCGGCTGTTGGACGAACTTCGCACCTATTGGCGAATACGGCGACCTTCGCACTGGCTGTTTCCGGGTCAGCGCGCCGGCCGCCACATCAGCCGTCACAGCATCACCCATATCTACACAAAGGCCAAGACCAAGGCCGGTATCCACAATGCAGGTGGCATCCATACGCTTCGACACTGCTATGCTACCGCGCTGCTTGACGCCGGCGTCGGCCTGCACATCATCCAGCGGCGACTCGGACATGCCTCCATCCGTTCCACCATGCGTTACCTGCATCTGGCGATGGATACGGCCGGCGACACCGTGTCGCCGCTAGATCTGTTGGAATCGATCGATGTAACGCACTCTTGATCTAATGCACGGCAACTGTCCTCCAGTGCCGGTCGTGCGACCGGCACTGGAGATTGCTGATATTGTACGCGCGCGCCTCAGGCAGCACAGCCAATTCAGTTGGCTCACACCACTGCGTCTGAAAGTCGCCAACGCTCTGGTCAATTGCCGTACCGCCGCACTCGGCGGCTTTGTCGCGCGCTGTGACCATTGCGCAACCACGATCGTTCAGTATGCCTCGTGTCGCAACCGCCATTGCCCCAAGTGCCAAACTCTCAAACAAACCCGCTGGGTCGAGCAACAACGCAGCAGACTCCTCGACATCGACTACTGGCACCTCGTTTTCACACTCCCGCATGACCTCAATCCGCTCGCCCAGTGCCACCCCCGACTCATCTACAATCTGCTGTTCAAAGCCGCCTCGCAGACCCTGCTCGAGTTCGGCCGCAATCCGCGCTGGCTCGGTGGCGAAATCGGTGTCACCATGGTGCTGCACACCTGGGGACAGAATCTCAATCAGCATATTCATGTCCACGCGGTGGTCACCGGCGGCGCACTCAGTGCCGACCGCAAACGCTGGCTACCCGCTCGAAATGGCTTTTTGTTCCCCACCCGAGCCCTGTCCACAGTATTCCGCGGCAAATACCTCGAGTTGCTCGCAACAGCCCACCGAGACGGTGAGCTGCAACTGCCAGGGGAGGCCGATGCCTTCGCCCGTCTCGAAACTGCACTCCGCACCAACGACTGGGTGGTCTATGCCAAACCCCCGTTCGCCGGCGCCACAAAGGTGCTGGCCTACCTCGGACGCTACACCCACAAGGTTGCCATCTCCAACCACCGCCTGGTTGATTTCGACCGACAATACGTGCGCTTTCACTGGCGCGATTACGCCGACCGCAATCGCAAAAAGACCATGCGACTGCACGCCGATGAGTTCATCCGCCGCTTCCTGTTGCATGTCTTGCCGTTCCGATTCACCCGCATCCGCCATTATGGCCTGCTCAGCAATCGAGACCGCAACCAGAAACTCGCCGCCTGTCGAGCCTTGCTGGGTCAAGACCCAACCCAACCGCCACCGCCAGAAACGCCAACAATCATGATGCTGCGCCTGACCGGCATCGATATCACCATGTGCCCGTGTTGCAAACAAGGAACTCTGGTGCGAATTGACACCCTCAACCCGCTGCCTCGTGTGTCCATACCCAGGGTCCGCGCACCACCATGATCAACTTCACCCAATCCATGATTCGCCAGCCGAACACGCCTAATGGGGTGTTACAGGGAGCCTGTTGCCTGGACGCTGCTCACCCCTGTAAAAATGCCGATTGCAGTGCTTTGAGCCGTAGCACATCCGTTCGGAAATCTCGAATTCACGCCCGCACCACGTTGTCAGGCATGGCTGCTGATCGCATTTTTTGTTGATTAGCTCCGATTCAGCCTATACTTTCCCCATAGCAATTTTGATCGGCTCTCATCGACCCGGGCGGCTCGCAGCTTAGCTCAATGATCTTATCGAACATGCTGGCGCACGATCAATAAGAGCCTATTCATTGTGTTCAATTGCCTGAGTCAGCCACAGATCTTTTCGATTGACTATTGAATCGCTTGCGAAAGATTTTCTACCTTGATCTGGTTTGCTGTCTTCATCGCCTGCGCCAAATCGTAAGTGGCTTGAAGCCGCTACCAAGTATCAGCGCCACCACCGAACGCCGATACTTCAAGGCATTGCGATCCTTCTCAAAGCCCTGAAAATACATCTGTCGATGTTCGCTGAACTTCGGACACTGGCAGTACACCGTGCCGGATTCACTATACAGAAAATTGTCCACGCACTTGCCGCCATTGAGCTTGCTCTTTCCTATTTAAATGAGTGTTCATTATGTTGAAATCGGTGTTGATTCACTACTGTTTATAAGAGTTTTCAGACATCGTAGATTCATCAGGGCATATGGTCACACCAAACGATGTTCACTTTTGGTGTTTCCGAAAAATCCGAATTATCGTCAGAAACCAACAATGGTGAAGTTGTCTTTTTATTCAGATCAACTTCGGAACGAATAGTTTTAATCGTCAACCATTGCAAAAGCATCGATTTCAATGACCATGGATTCGTACGCCAGAGCAGGCAATGGAACGCTGGTTGTCGCTGGCCCGGGTTCTTTGAAATAAGATGATCGAATTGGCAAGTTATTGTGTAAGTCAGTTGCACCACAGCTTCCCTGATAGACAGTCGTAATCTTGCAGACATCGTCATAGGTCGCTCCTAGTTCATTCAAAATGACACCAATATGGCGCATCGCCTGGTGAGTCTGCGCAGATAGGTCGTCGGGATGTACTGCTTGCCCCTTTTTGTCCAGTGACACCTGCCCACCCAAAAAGATCATATCCTCACATTTCAAACCATGTTTGTATGGCAGGTGTACGTGCCAGTCCCATAGACTGTCCGGCCAGGCATGAATTCGTGGTAGTCGGTCGCCATTTTCTGCCAACATTGCCACTGCGGATATTTTAATGAGCACTTCGGCATTCGTATGTCGTGGAATAGGAATATCTGTCGCTGCTGGCCCCGGTTCGCTGAAATTCCGTGCAAATGCAAGTGCCGATGCCTCGAACGCGTCGATTCCGGAATCGTTGGTATACCAACGATTGATTTTAACGACGTCGTCGAAGGATGCTCCAAACTGCTCCAACACACGAGCTATCCTTGAAGCAACCGCGTTGGTTTGGCCCACAATATCACCTTCGCAAACAACGAGATTATTGTGGTCAAGCGGATATTGTCCGGAAACAAATATCAATTTGTCCGAACGCAGCCCCTGAACAAAAGGGGTTGGCAAAATATCTCCACGAGAATACGGGACACAAGTTCGCGTAGTGCGTTCACCGTTTTTGCGACGCATCGCATAACCTTCAATTTCTACCATGAGTCCGCTATAGGCCAAATACGGAACGGGTACTGCATTTACTGTAGTTTGACAATCACTGGGCAGGCAGTTTGCGACTTGCTGCAGAAATTCCCTTTCGTCGATGGCCCCATTGTTCACATAGAAACAAAGCAATGTAACAAGGTCGTTAAAGTCGCAATCAAGGTCGTTCAAAACACGATCAAAATTTAACATGACATTTCGGGTTTGAATGGAAAGATTCCCAGGATTGAGTACTTCTCCTTGTGAATTCAAATCAACCTGACCGCCAATCCAAATCATAGATCCTGTGCGTATACCGTGTTTATGGGTTAACTTGATCGGCCAGTTCCAATGGTTTTGCGGCCAACTGTATTGTTTTTTCATGGCAGGATGGCTTTGGTGAGAGTTTGAAATATCGTTCTGTTTCAATACATTTTAGACTGAAACTCAGAGCAAGCGACGCATTACCGTTCAGTCAGGTAATTCAATACCGACCACGCACCGTCAGGCGCGTTACACGACAATTTGAAAGTTCGTATGACGCTTCAACACGTCGAAATCTCCGTCGTAATGGCGGAAATCCGACGTTCGGTTCAGGCCGCAATGGTTCCCAAACAATGTCGGCATCGAGTAGAAATCTCACTGGCTAAATTCGAATATCGCTTCCCTCAGTCTCTTCGCGCACATCTCCAAACAGTTCGTCGGGGTTGAGTTCGAGGTTAGAAACGTCAATGTTGGTCGTGAAATCCCGATACGCTGCAACAAAGCCGCGCCGAATTGAGGTGAGGTGCTTGAATGCCCGGTAGCTGATCAGTATCGCCACCGGCTCACCTCGACGGGTCAGTTCCACTTCTTTGCCATTTTCCGCTTCACGAATAAGCGCTGGTAGGTTGCGCCGCGCCTCGGCGATAGAATGTCGGTCTGTCATTGGTTCATCCGCGATGTTCATCCAGATGTACATACTACAGGAATTCGCAATGGCGTGCTACTCGGAAGTCGGGCAACAGGGTAAATGATCAAATGGCAATGGGTTTTGCTTTCTCTATGCGAACTCTTCGTTTTTCTGTGTTCAGGGCTTTCCACAGATTGTTGCGTTGTTGCAAATTCAGCCAGAAACTGGTCGTATTGCCAAACACTTTGGCGAGCATTAGTGGGTGTCAACCGTAATGGCGCGGCGATTGGTGCACAGTTCGTTGACAGTTTTTCGACTTACATCCACCGCATCTGCCAACTGTCCTTGAGTCAAATCCAAAGGTACGAAAAACTCCTCGGTAATCATTTCACCGACACTGACGGGTTGTCGTTTTGTGATATTCATAGTTTGTCTCACCGGTAAACGTAGTTATTCAGATAGATGTCTTGAGCCTCACCATGCTCATCAGACCACGTAAACACCAGCCGCCATTGCTTGTTCACGCAGATAAAGTGTTTGCCCTCCAACTTGCCTTTCAATTTTTCAAATATTTACTCGGCGGCGAGCTCAGGTCTTGGTCAAAGGTCGCATCATCGATTAACTGTAGCTTTCGGAAGAGTCGCTTCTTTATATTTGCCGAAAGTCAAATTGGAATCGTAAATTCGCTAATGTTCGAATTCTTTCCTTCGAGCATAACTCGAGAAAAAGTTGTGTAACATAAAGATGCAATTCAAGTACAAAAATGCAAACTACGCATCCATAGCGCCTGACTAACAAAATATTAGGATATACATTGTGGAATTTATCACTAATCGTAAGCCACCACCAAGCAAAGTTGACTATTATGAGGGACCTTTCGAGCAACATCTACTAGAAGCTGCTGTGATGCTTGCACTATCGCAATGGTTGTTCGCTCTCGGCGCTGAGGAAGTAACTATCCATCCAGATGGTATGCATGTTAGGGATGATACGGGATTTGATATTCGTGGATGGTTAGAGGAAAAAGGATTCAAAAAGAACGAAAGTTATGGAGCTAATCGACACGGCGGCGTTTATGAAAGTGTAACCCAAACCGTAAGAGTAGTTTTTCGGCCGGGTTGTGGGGATGTAGTTGCGGTGATTGGTGGTGTTCGTATTCTGGTAGAGGCAAAAGGGGGGGTGTATCAATACGAATCATCCTGGTCAATGTTCAAAATTACGAAAGCATCTCTACGAAGCTGTCGGAATGCTAATGGATGACCGAAACAATGTTGACCGGTTAATTGTCGCGGTTCCACTACATCGAGAAACCGAGAAAATTGCAGAGCGTTTAGTTCGCAATTGCCGTACTGTAGGCATCGAAATTGTTCTTGTTTCCGGTGATGGAAATGTTCGATTGGTAAACCAATAAAAATCACACACATTTAGGCAGTCTCTTTTTCAGTAAGAGTTCCAAGAAAGACCACTGCAACTGTTTTTTTAGCTGAAAGTGGATTCGTCTTGGCATCAAATTTTTGTGTATACCAACCTCCCAATTTGTTCTGGCAATTTCAAAATTTCCAAGATTAATGTCAGTTCAAATAAGATTCGGGAGTGATGGAAAAATGTAATACGCAGGGAACTTGGTGGGTATTGACTACAACAAACCAGGATTCGAATTTTTCGATCCACTCGACTGCTCTTTCTATTGTTTTGTATCCCACGCTGAGATTACGTGCAATTGTTGAAGTGTTTAAACCAAGTTTCTTTAGATGTAGCACTGAGGCTGCTAATTCTTGACAGATGGGATAATACTCGACTTGGTGAAAGTCAATTTGAAAGGACAATTGCACTAATTTTCGAATTCTTTCCATCCATACCCACCAATAAATTGAATTCATTGTTTTGAACACATATCGATTGCTTCATCAATGGCAAAATTCACCGGTAGGCTACGACAGGCAACAACTATGTGTACTAAGTTCTGACATATGGAAATGGCGATTGTAACTATTGGTGCCTCGTGGACCATAATCATCAGTCTATGAGAAAAAACGAATGTTCCGCTACTGCCTCTTAACTTAGACCTTGAAAGAATGTTCTCAAAATTTCACGCGTAGAATTATCCTGAGGTAATTACGGATGCTCATAGTGCTACACAACGTTTCTTACAAATTGTGGTGGGCAAAGAAGGCAAAAATAGTAAAGGTGAATTTGGAAGGTTATTTCGGTAAGCGAAAGAGTGTGGCATAGTTTCTAATAATAGTGTGATTGAGCCTCTAGTGCTTGGGATCGGGAATTTCCTGCCATCAGTACGTGCCAAGATGAGCACGTCAAAACCAGCGTCACAAACTGCAAAATCGGCGGATGCACTTCTTGTGATGAATACTGTTTTGGTAATTATTGAACATTGTTTACGAAACCGAAATTAAAATGAGAAACAACGGTCGTGTTATGGATTGGATTGCAAGTGTAGGCAGAAACGCGAAAATTTGATTTTCAAAAAACCGTTGTACCATCGGTGTTTGCCAGCCATTATGCCTTCAAACTTCGGGTTAACGTGCAAATTCTAACTTTATTACCGCCGACATCAACGATTTGCTCTGTTATCTCCTCAGAGACGATATGGCACAAGTAGAAAAGTCGCTCCAGCTATTCGAACGTCAACAGTGCATTCTCACTACGGATGTCGTGTTAGCAGGGTGTTTGTGGACATTGATGGGGCGCAATAACAAAGTAACGAAGAATGACCTGATTGCGGTTGTCGGTAATCTTTTTCGAGAACTGAATGTTCGCTTTGAAAACGATGAAGTAATTTGGTACTCGCTCAGTGTATGTCGCAATACAGATTCCGACTTTGCCGATGCTCTAGTCAAACATAAATCACTGAAATCAGTTTTCTATGGACAATAAGTAGGAAGCTGTTTGTGCATTCAACATTGCCGCACACTGCCGAACCGTAGTAAAACCACTATGGTTGTATTAAGCAATTGCTTGTTGGACCCAATGGCATTCATTTTGCTGAAACCGGATTCTGAGATCTCAGGTTCGATTTCTAATTGATTGATTATCTGGAAATAAGCATCGCTTTGTCGCAGCAAGAAATCAGCACTTGACAAATCCGTTGGTTTGGTGCATCATATCCATTGCATAGTTTGATTTTGGAGAAACAACGATGGATGCGAGCATTGCAAATCTGAAAACAACGACCTTTTGCGGGCGTCGTCTCACCCGCAAGCAAATATCCGAGCTCCAGCAGACGGTGCGCAGTTTTCCGGCTTTGAGCCGTCATGAGCTTGCGCAGACGGTGTGTGAGCATCTGCGGTGGCAGACGCCGAAAGGCGTCAATCAGTTCAATTCCGGCTTGAGCCTGCTGGAGAGTCTGGAGCAGGCGGGGGTGGTGCAGTTGCCTGAGAAGGTCATCTACAAGCAGCGAGGTGCGCACAAACCGATCGAGTGGACCGATCGGTCGGCGCCGCAGGCCGCCATCGAGTGCGAGCTGGAGCAGCTGATGCCGCTGTCGCTGCAGTTGGTGACCGAGCAGCAGGACATGCAGGAATTCAACGAGCTGGTGGACCGGCATCATTATCTGGGTTATCGTCGTCCGATCGGTCCGCAGCTGCGATATTTGATCGTCGATGGTCAGGGGCGTCGGTTGGGGGCTTTGCTGTTCAGCTATGCAGTGAAGTCGCTGCCGTGCCGCGATGAGTGGGTCGGCTGGCAGGACCGAAAGCACAAGAAGCACTTGAATCTGGTGGTGAGCAACAACCGTTTCCTGATCCTGCCGTGGGTGCGGGTGAAAAACCTGGCCTCCAAGTCGCTGTCGATGGCGTGTCGGCGGCTGGCTGACGACTGGCATCAGCAGCATGGTTACCGGCCGGTTCTGATTGAGAGCTTTGTCGACGCGGACCGCTTCGAGGGCAGCAGTTACCGCGCCGCCAACTGGCAATTGATCGGGCGCACTGCCGGACGCGGCAAATCGCCCAAGCAGGTGTACATCTATCCGCTGGTTGAGGATGCCAGGGAAGTCTTGCTGCACCGGGCGCGGCCGGTGACGAGAAAAACTGCGGGTCCGAAAATCCTCAATTCGTCTGATCCCTTTGTGCAGTTGTGGCAGAACCTCATCGGCATTGTCACGCAAGTGGCCGAGGACTTCGACGATCAGTGGCAGCAGCGCCGGCGGGTGCTGAACTCGCTGCTGATCATGCTGTTCATCTTCCGGCTGGTGTTCTCAACCAACCGGCAAGGCTATGGGATCACGCTTGCGCAACTTTGGGAGCAGTGCCGGATGATGGATATCCCGTTGCCGCAGAAGCATCCGGTTGCGCCCTCGGCGATGTGCCAGGCACGCGCCAAGCTGGACGAGAGCATCTTCAAGACCTTGCAGACGCAGATTCTGCGATGCACCTCTCAGCACGATGCGGATGCAAGGTGGAAAGGGCATCGGATTCATGCGGTGGACGGCTCAAAGATCAATTTGCCGCGGGGCTTGCTCAAAGCCGGCTATCGCTGTCCGTCGGACAACGCCTATTATCCGCAAGGCTTGGTGAGTTGCCTGTATCAGTTGAAGACCCAGATTCCGGTGGACTTCGATGTGGTTTCGCATGGCGATGAGCGGCGTCTGGCGCGCAGCCATCTGTGCGCTTTGAAGGCATCGGATGTGGTGGTGTATGACCGCGGTTATTATTCGTACGAGATGCTGCATGAGCATGCAGTGCGCGGCTTGCATCCGGTGTTTCGCATCAAGCGTCAGGCGGCGGCTGCATTTGATCGTTTCATCGGCGGCGACGAGACCGATGCCGCGGTCGAACTGCGCCCCAGTGCGGAGCAGTGCGCCGGCATCCGCAGCCGCGATGCGAATGCCGAATGTGCGCCAATCACAGTGCGCCTGGTCAAATACAGCGTGGCTGGAACCGACTATGTGGTCGCGACCACGCTGCTGGACCGGCACCGATACCCGATCTCGGACCTGTCGGATCTGTATCATGCCCGCTGGGGGATCGAGGAGCTGTACAAGGTGTCGAAGAACCTGATGTCGATCGAGGACTTCCACTCCGCCTCGGAACGCGGCGTGCGCCAGGAGCTGTTCGCTCATTTCGTATTGATCACGCTGACTCGGCTGTTCTCAAATCACAGTGAAATGCAGTTGAACGCCGATGGCTGCGATAACAAGCGGGCTTTCAAGGCCAACTTCAAGAACGCGCTGACGGTGATCGGCAAGAATCTTGAGACGCTGCTGCTGAAACAGGCAGACATGGTGAGCGAGGTTCTCAATCAGATCATCGCCGGCATCAGTTCGTGCCGGCAGCGCAAGCGCCCGAATCGCTCCTGTCCGCGACGTTCGAGGAAACCGGTCGGAAAATGGAGACCCGGCAAATCAGCCAAGACGAATTCAAGCTGACAACTCAAGCCATACGCTGGTCCAGCTCAGCTCGGCTGTCGCCGCGGTACGGATCCTTAAGTGAATGGACTTATTTCCTTAAGTGAATGCCATTGTTGTTGGACCCGATTCTGATTAGCTCCAACTGACAACACTTGTTTCTTGCTTGAGTCCACATTTAGTTTTCAAAGTCAATCTATCTGAGCATCCAATAAGATAGAAATTTCGCCGCTTCGAAACTTTTTCGGAATCACATACGTACGGTTGAATCAAGTCACTAACGCATGACCACTAATGAAATTGGTGGCCCAGATGGATTGAATTCGAATCATTGCGAAAATTCGGTTTCGAGTTGAATTTCTTCCGAATAATTCGTCCCGTCAGTCAATTGCTGGGCAGGATTTGCGTCGAAATTGGCTTTCTCGAGTCGACTTTCGCCACCGGATTGCGTCGCACCGGTCACAAGTTGTTGCGTTGTGTTCTTCCCTATCTGTCTCATGCAATTCGTCTGAAGTCAATGCGCTTCAACGCACTGATATCCACAGCCTGTTTCGCCTGGTACAAGTCGAAACTTTTTTGCAGAGACAGCCAGCTTTCAGCGGAACCGCCGAGCACTTCAGAAAGCCGAACCGCCATTTCCGGAGAAACGCCGGACTTTCCATTCAAAAGCCGATTAAACGTACTGCGAGCCACCCCTAACCGATCTGCAACCCCGTTTGACGTAATTTCCTCAAAGGGATCAATGTAAGTGCGCTGAATCAGCGCTCCAGGATGAGGTGGGTCATATTGTTGATAATTCATCAGTGATAATCCTCGTAATTCACTAAATAAGCATCGCCGTAGTCAAATGTAAATACGATACGCCAATTGCGGGAAATTTCAACCGCCCAATGTCCGCCTCGATCACCTGTCAACTGATGCAACCGATAACCCGGTCTGTCCATGTCTTCGATGGTTTTCGCAGCATGCAAAAACGCGAGACGATCACCGATTCGGGTTGCATGAGTCGGTTGAATTCCTGCTACACTTCCGCTGACGAAAAAATTTTCGAGTCCCTTATGCTTAAAACTCTTTATCACGTCATTAATTTTAACCTGAAATCCGTGTTGCGCAACAGGGAATTAATTTCTTTGTTGGTACAGAATCACAATCAGACTTGACTGAGCAAGCGATTTCAAAAACGAGTCAATCCGGCGGTCAGTGAGGTGCCAATTGGCAAATGTTGAGTTGAAATATGATTGTTGCCGCGGTTCGAATTCTTCCTTTCCGGGCCCACCAATAAAATCACTTACCTTGTTTTTCTGACGGTGTCACTACTTGACGTATGCTCCATGTCAATTGATATATGAGTGCAATAATACTGGTGAAGAAACAGTTTTCAATTAAAACCACTCCTGAAATTCTTTTCGGAACAATCTCTTTCGCTTTGCGCCATTCTCAATGTTGGGATGCCAGTCAGGATGCATGCCGAACGAGGCCACATGTGCATCCCAACCTCTCCGTGACCCGTTGAACCGTTTTGAACAACCAGAAATTGGACAGAAATAACAGATGTTCCTAGAAGATTTAGTTGAAGGTCCATAAATCCGAGTGTCTACATCATGCATGGATGACGATATTGACGAACGTTTATTTTGGGATCATGTCGTCAGCTTTCGACCCTTTAGGGTTGGGTCGACAGTTCCAACCAGGAGCATTGATCCTTCCGCAATTACATCAATCCAGTCCTGACTAGTCAGAGGCTTTCGTTCAACAACGCAACGCATGACAGCAGCGGCCGTAAGATGTGCATCGAAGTCATCTTCGTTATTTTTCAACGCATTGAGCTCGCCAAGGTCAATGTGGTTTCTTGTGACCCAATTGGCTGTTCTAAGACGTTCGCAGGCTTCTTCACGTTGTTGTTGATTGGTCTTACTTACTATAAGCTTGCATGTGGGAAGTTTGTCCACCAGCGCAGTGGCATAGGCAATACTCGGATACGTTTCACATAGGACAATGCCGTGTTGGTGGAGAAGATTAGACGGGTCGTTTTCGAATGGCCAGATTGAAAATTCTCGACCGCAAGTCAGAGTTGGAATCAATTCACGCCAGAAACTTCGGGTTCCGGCTCCCACGACACCCGGAATACCACTGACGGCAAAAACTGGTTTTGCTGCAGTTTCGCAATCAATTCGACGAAGAAACCCATCGCTCACTTTCTCTGTGAACGACTTGAGTCCTCCTTTGCCACTTGGCACAGTAAAAAAAGGTTCGTCGACATGCCACTTACTCGGATCATCGTTTATGTTAAAGAAGTCACTACCTGGATCAATATTACGCAACCAATGGACGAAATTCTTCGGTTGGTGCCGACCACTTTTTTCAAGAACCATATCCCAGAATCCGTTCGAAACGCCTAGCACTACGTCGACTCCAATTAGCACGGGGCCGCTTTGCCGAAGATTATTCGCGAGATCTAACAATGCTTCAAGGTTCCAATTCTCCAGCGTGCAATGCTTCCTTATCGAGCGATTTTCTATATCTGCGACGTATACTGATCGTTTCGTTGATTCTTTGCTCCAATCTGCAGATATGAAATTTGCGTACATAAGTAACAACCTAAGTAAATGTATTGGTAATATAGCGTCTGTTTTGCTAAATTCGTGGAAAACAATATGTCAGAAAATTGTGTAGCAAGGAGGCGGCAATAGACAGATGTAGGAAGTCTTGTAATTTGCATACGGATTTCTCAAGAATTTTCACAGCGCAAGTGCCTCTTTTGCAGCTTGTCCTGTGTTTGTGTGCTGATTATCACATGCAACCGTAAACGACGGACTGTTGAAGATTTTCTTTTTTTCAAACATTAGGACTTGGCATTATGTAACTCACGCACATGGCGACGTGCAGCTATAGAGTTGCTCAGGCCGGCTTCTACTATAATCTGTTTTTTGACAGAAAGGTCAATTCTGGACTTGCCGAAAGTTAACTTTCAAAAGCAGTTCAGCCAAGGTTCGAATTCTTCCTTTCTGGGCCCACCAAGTATGGACTATCTTGCTTCCTTAGTTAGTGTTCGTCAGAAAACTCTACATCACATTGATAATAAAGAACAATCATCCGATATTTTCAAACGAAGAAATTTCGGTTTTGGCGGATTAACGGGTTCAAAGGCGAATTTCGTTGCCAAATACCACAAACCAGCAAAATCTTCACTTTATAGAATGACATGATTAATCATTATTATCAATGTGTTAAACGTTTTCTGGCAGACACTAGTTAGTTAAACCGGGTCTATGAGCATGATTGGTTCAATGACTCTTATTCATTTCAATTCGAATTTATCTTTCCAACAGTTGTGGAGTGTCGCATAGCCCAATACACCTTCATGCTGGAGCCGTCCAATTACGATGCCGGGATGAATATTAATGCTACGCGCAAAGCGCTCAATCTCATCCGGTGTTTGAATTTTCAACAGATCACCAATATCTGATTGCGGAATTAACTTTTCCGCCGTCCAGTGATTGGCTTCCTGTTCTTGCAAACTATTATTACTTGAATCATGGTTCAAGTTGTCAAGGAAAATGTTCTGTTTATTATCAGCATGAAGCAGAACGTGGGCGGCTTCGTGGAAAAACGCAAACCAGAACTTATCGTTGGTCCTTCCATAAAGTGAAAGTTGAATTAGTGGGCTATGCGGGTTTAGCCAGCGTGCCACACCACTGACATTCGCTTTCGGAACGGCAGGCACTAAAACCAGCTTTACGCCAGCTTCGCGGCACAACGCACGAAGTTTGGGATCAAACTCATGTGGAGATAGCACAGTCAATTCGCGAATTTCATTGAGAACCTTTTCAAACTTTGTCTTACTGTATTTTGGGGCGACTATTTTCTCAGCTTCTATTTCTCCCATTCGAAGCCATGAAGTGATCGCACCAATATCAGAATTAGATTTACGACCGCGTCGAAACGACGCTTGTAAATTTTCATAACGGACTGCCCATTCATCTGGGGAAGCAACACTGAAAAATCGCAGTAATGTTTCGACAAGTTCCGGTTTTCTGGATTCAGTAATTCGTCGATCTGGAATAACATCAACTTTTTTCAACCAGGAAAGCGGTAGCACATCCAACCAATCAATCCATTTCTCATAACGATGTTGCGCTTCTTGTCTTGCCAATCGTTCACGATACATCGCCTCCCGGTTCAACCAGAATTTAGCTGTAGAACCCAATACGCGCTCAAGCCTAAAGGCTGCGTCTTCGGTCAATGAGGCTTTGCCTTTAATTAATTGATTAAGATGTTTAGGGGTAAATCCAAGGCGTTTAGCGAGTTCGATTTGATTCCAGTCGCGTTCTTCCATCAAATCAGAGATGGTGGAACCGGGTGGTGATATCCAGTCAGGTTGAAATGCTCGTTTTTGATCAATCATGATAATCTCCTATAAAACAGACAGTGACTGCAGTAACGGCCGCCCAGTCAACACTACCATCGCTTTTTCGCGGTACTGCGTCGTGATTAGGTTTTATTACTAGGCGCTTACCACTTGCCAACGAAATTGACAACTTTCCCGCGCGGTCTCCTTTCAGAGGATGAGGCCTGCCTGCAACAATGTCAGTTACGTTTTGTGCGGCTACGATGTCATCTAGACGGCGTTGGAGTTTAGTAGCGTCGTTCAATCCTAGAAGGCGGGTAGCATACTTCGAATTTTCACATATTCTTTGAAGTCTTGATGTCTGGAATGTAACTTCCATGCGAGCAATTATTATATATTTACCAAATAGGTAAATAATAGTAATGAATAATTTTCATATTAGTGTTCGCACTAAAGCGATATCACCAACCTAAAGATTATCGAAGTTCCTTTTGAAAGAGGAGTTTAGCCAAGGTTCGACTACAGTCCTTCCGGGCCCACCAGACCACCAGATTAACGTTTGTGGTTAATATGTTCTTAATTGCAAGGTGGTACTTTCGAATCAAATTTCACCAATTGAAATCAATCAATCATTGGGAATTAGAAATGAAATGTCCAGTTTGTACAGGTTCGGCCAGAGATGTAACGCTCCCAGACTTTGATGGTGAACGTATCAAGTGTGATTTATGTGGCGAATACGATATATCGGGGACAACAGTATTTCGACTTTCGACCTTTAACATTGAAGAACGAAAAGAAGCGTTGTCCAAGGCGAAACGAATTGCTACAAATGGAAATCGCCCATGTATAGATACTCGTGCATTTGATTGTTGAGCACCATTCCAAATCGATAATTTCCCTTCAAGTCCAATGAACGAATCTCTCAACCAATTTGATGCTCAGTCGGCAAATGACCTGATATGCAAACTTCAATCATACGACACTTGTATTCCAAATCGCAGTTCAGGCCGAAAGACACATCATACTGAGCGCTGGACTATCTGTCGTTTTCTACACGCTATTGCAAACACTTCCGTTCTTTCCTATCCTCTTTGTGTAAAGCATGGAGATAGGCCTGATTTAGTACTGGGGTTTTCTCAAGGAATTAGTTCGAGTATTGGTATTGAGATTGTTGAGGCTGTCCCACAAAGTTACGCACATCTCCAATCCAAATTTGAACAAGAAGATTCTGTCGACGTTTACCCTGTTCCAGAAATTAAATTTCATGACCCTCCGTGGTCTAAAAAAGGAGTTGAAAATTACGTTAAATCGACCAAACGTGGACGGTTACCACCACCGATCATGGACGATCGTGTGGAACGGAACTGAAAAGAGACGATTATTGGTTTTGTAATAAAGAAAGCAAAAAAATACGAGAGTAATGTTATCAAACGCTATCCAAGAAATTGGTTGCTGATTTATGACAACTGGTCCGTTGCACCTCCAAATTGGGAGGTGCAACGCATCATTAAGGAACTCCACCACTGTCTGTATCCAAGCGAATTGCAAAATCCATTTGATAGGGTGTTTGTTATGGGATGTGAATTAACGTGGGAACTCATAAAACCTTCACAGCATAGTCTCAGATGTCCTTTTTCTCAGAAAATTCGTCAATACTCAGTGTCAGTTGATAATGTACTGTGCGACAATTGAAAAAGCGTTTGACAGAGTCGCGAAAGGGGCTGGCTCGCCTTGATACCAATTTTCATGAGGCAGTTAGGCAACTTTGTGATAATCACCTCCGTGTCGATGAAGACGGATTTGCAGTTGGAGCACAGTCTCGCACGACGGGTAACACCATTTTGTGCGCGTCAGTGGGAAAGGACTGTCTACAAGCAATATAGTGAACAGGGACTCGTTTACAATCTGATATGCGTTGATTCGCAACAGAGAACAACCATGGGAATGCGTAATTTCAGCAATTCAAGGGAGTAGAGTAATGAATCGAAAAGGGCAACATGTCGTTCCTAGAGACAATAAATGGGCCGTACGCAAGTCTGGTTCCGATCGAGTAACACGGAAGTTTGATACTCAGCGAGAAGCTATAGAGGTCGCACGTGAGTTCGCTCGGAATCAGGGAACAGAGGTTTACATCCACGGGCGGGATGGCCGTATTCGCGAACGTGATTCCTACGGAAATGATCCGTTTCCACCAACAGGATGACTGAAATTTGGTCGATTCCAACTTTATCCACAATGTCTTTGTAAATTGTCCTTTCGACCCCGACTACGCACCCATTATGCAGGCAGTTCTTTTCTGCCTCGTTCGGTTCGGGTTTAAGCCACGTATTGCAACAGAGCAAAGCAACGCCGCTGAACCACGAATCGATAAAATCTGCGAACTGATTCGAGCTTCCAAATACTCAATTCACGATCTTAGCCGATGTCAGGCAAGCTAGGCGGAAGAGTTATTCCATTTGAATATGCCTTTCGAGCTTGGAATGGATTTTGGGTGCCAGAGATACGGTGGGTATCCATTTTCGGACAAGGTGATTCTGATACTCGATGAAAAGCGGTATCGTTTGCAAGAAGCGATATCCGACTTGGCAGGAAGCGACATAGAAGCGCATGAAGGCAACTACTAATTAGCCGTGAGGAAGGTACGAAACTGGCTGACTAACAATATTGCCGAAATCCCTAAGGTTTCAGCAAGCTTGGTTCTTGCAGAATACGGAGATTTTCAAGAATGGCATTATGAGCGACAACGCGACAAAGGATTTTCGGAACAAGATATCAAAGACTATCCAACCTCGGAGCTTCTTGATGAAATGTTGAATGTCGAATTGGTTTGATTTACACAAGCCACGGGGCTAATCAGTGCTATCAAGGAACAATTTCGATGACTTATTGAGATGTTTGATGTCATAAATCTCTTGTCCTTCTGGTGAAAGCGGCACCGTCGCTCGTCGGGGTTGAGAACCAACAATTCACGTTAAATTTAACAAACGGCTCATCACAAACGCCATCTGGTTCGTCCTGTGTCAATCATTACAGAATTTAACTCGGAAGCGTACTTCCACACAGGTTCGACTACAGTCCTTCCGTGCCCACCAAACCTGAAGTTTTTTGGTTAAAACCTCTCGCGCCACCTTTGATTTTGGTCTATGCGAGCAAATATCCAGTGCGTTTCAGAATCAAAAATTGCGTGTCAAGTTACATCGCCGAAGCTGGATGCACGAGCGTGTAGTCGAGGTGCGGTTGAAGTGGTGTACTATGTGTGGGAGAATCGAATGTGTGAATAATTTTTTCATGTATCGCAACTATACATCAAGTAGTCGACTCTACTCATTCAAGAGTTGACGATCAATGAAATTTGTCCGAAATCATCGTGTGGTGCAAATTCTTACATTTTTGTACTTAGTGTCTGGCAGAAAACCTCAATTTTATCGTGAAATCCGACTCAGACAGCAATGATCTGTGGTTGCGGGGAGGCGAAATATGTCACCCATGAACATTAGTGGGGTTTAATATTTGCAAGCGGAAAGAATATCGATAACGACGATAACGCGGAATTCATGCGCCGCTTACGAATGATTTCGAGGCGAGAGGCATTTCACTTCGCACTGCATGCATTGGAGGGTGAGTCGTTGAGTGTCGAAGAATCTCGACGACCTCACGGATTCGGGCGAGCTGGTGATTTGGACCATATTTGAAATCAACGTAATCCGCTATCGTGATTGATACTTCGACGTGCGTTTAATGTTCCCACAAAACCGGATTGTCCATTTGTAAACGCGGAAATCCCATCGGTGACGAAAATTTCTTAATTTTGGTGCGATTCGGGTTCAATTCTTGGCAGGAGCGCGACATGAGAGGCACTCTGACTCACCTCGAAATTTACCTCTACTGCAGCGTTGCTGCCTGCTCCCCCAATTCATTGTCAGTAAACGGCTATGCATATCCTTCACTATCGAGACCAAGGTAAAACTGAACGCAGGCTAAAGAGATGCTTGTGTGCCCGCGGTGGCGATGCCGAGTTTTGGCGAGCCATAACTACCCATTCGAAGCAACGGTTGTGACCAGAAATTCAGAGATGAGGATAGAGCGCGGGGTTTGCTACAGGGCTCTTTTCTCACTGTTTGCAGACAAGAAAACTGGTCTTGCGATTAACAGCGAGCATCTAACGATCCTGGCCCGCCATCCTAGGAAAATCCCTTTCTCGGAAATATCTGGCTTGTCTTACGTTCGGTCAAATTTTTTCTTTTCGGCCGTCGAAGTACCGTTGATGCATGGGCGATCCTTTACCCTTGGTGGCATTGGATCAGCCAAGGCAAAATTGTTCGTTGATGCACTGAATGATGCATGGGAGACAGAATGGCATAAGATTGTCGAAAGGTATAGAGAATCAATTTTGCAACTTGCACACGCTGTCGACAGACTTGAAAACCTGCGTAACTTTCAGGCGGCTTGCGTCGTGCAGCCGTTATGGAAAAAAGTGGAAGCGCTTGTTCGAGACTTGCCAACAAATTTTCCTGATCCAGTCATTTCGCCGGAAATTCGGAAGTGTCTCGGCAAAATAATGGAATTTCACCATTCGCCAGGCCGAATTCGTGACAAGGCAATCAATCGTTTCACCGCGACAGAATTAATGGAGATGGCATCCCTGTTTGATAGCTTCGAAAAACACCCGTTAACTGATGAACAGCGGCACGCCTTGGTCTGTGATGAAGATGCTACTCTCGTGCTGGCGGGGGCAGGGTCAGGCAAGACCAGTGTAATTACCGCCAAAGCTGCGTATCTGATCATACAAAAAATCCGCAAACCGGGCGAGGTTCTATTGATGGCTTTCGGGAATGACGCAGCAAGGGAAATGTCCAAAAGAATAACAAAGTACTGCGATGCAGATATCGCGGTCAAGACGTTCCACAAGCTGGCCTACGACATTATTGCCGAGGTTGAGGGGAGAAGTCCCCTGCTCGCCGAGCATGCCGCTGATGAGAAATCGTTCCAGAATCTCATTCGTGAAATTCTGATCGAACTAGCCGAAATTGACAAGCGGATTGAACAACTGTTGCGCCGCTGGTTCACTGAGTTTTTCTTGCCAGCCAAGTCCGAGTGGGATTTCAAGACCCGGCACGAATATTACAGCTACGTCGAAAGATACGAACTGAGAACGCTCCAAGGGGAGAAGGTCCGCAGTTTCGAGGAACTGGAGATCGCAAACTGGCTCTGCATGAACGGCATTACCTACGAATACGAGCCTGTCTATGTGCATATATCGTTCGACACAGGTCGCAAGTCCTATACGCCGGATTTTCGACTAACGGAATGCGGTGTCTATATTGAGCATTTCGGGGTACGGCGGAAGCGCGACGAAGACGGTAATGAATTCCTAACTACAGCACCCTACGTCGATCGCGAGAAATATCTGATCGAGATGGAGTGGAAACGGGACGTGCATACCACGTATGGAACGACTCTAGTTGAGACTTTCAGCTACGAGAAAGCTGAAGGACGATTGCTGCCAGCTTTGGAGGAAAAAATTGCTTCTTACGTGGATTTGAATCCTATCCCGTTAGAATCAATTCTTTCGCAGCTCAGCAAACTAGGTGAATTCGACGACTTCACCAAAACGCTCGCCACATTTCTTCGGCACTTTAAAGGATCAGATCTAACGATTGAGATGTGTAAAAGCGAGGCGGGTATTAGGGTGGACCGTAAGCGCGAGTCGGCATTCTTAGAAATCTTTGAACGCGTTTACGGGGAATACCAAAAACGGCTTGGGGAACGTATCGACTTTGATGACATGATTTCCCGAGCGACTGACTACATCAAGGAGAATCGTTATCGAAGTTCTTTTCGCCATTTTCTGGTGGACGAGTTTCAGGATATTTCGACAGCGCGTGCGAATCTTCTGATTGCACTGAAGAAGCAAGATCCAGATGCTCGCATTTTTGCTGTAGGTGACGACTGGCAGTCAATATACCGGTTCACGGGTTCCAACATTAATCTGATGCAAAAATTTGGTGTGCTCTTTGGCGGTATACTCGGTGAAAAAACTGGGATTCACCGCATAGCAAAACTCGAGAATACCTTCCGATGCGTGGACCGGATTGCAAATCCTGCACGCCGGTTCATTCTGAAGAACCCGTCACAGATCGAGAAGAATGTCATTCCTGCAGGCACGTCCTCAGCACCAGCAATATCAGTTCTCTGGAGCGAGAAGAATCGCTACGGCGAGAACTTGGAACAGGCGTTGATTCGTATTTCAAACCAAGTAGAAGGAGAACCGGTAACCGTGCTCTTGATTGGGCGGTACAACTGGCTTCGCCCGGACGATATGGAGGAATTGAACAGACGTCACACACGCTTGTCAATATTCTTCAAGTCAATCCACGCGTCGAAGGGTCTGGAAGCGGACCACGTGATCATACTCGGCGCTGAAAGCGGACGACATGGCTTGCCGTCTGAAATCGTCGATGACCCTCTGCTAGATTTGGTGCTTCCGCAACGAGAGCCACATGAGCATGCCGAAGAGCGTCGTGTATTCTATGTGGCACTCACCCGCGCACGCGAATCGATCACAATAATCGTACGATCGGACCGACCTTCCTGCTTCGTGAAAGAACTGCTGGAGGATGAAAAATTCAATGTCAGCGAATATGGCCTTGCTCAACACCGGCGGTATCCGTGCTCCAAGTGCGGAGGGCAAATGATTTTGGCGCGGAAGAACCGATATGTCTGCGAACATTGGGACAATTGCGATGCCAGTCTGCCTTTGTGCTCGGCGTGCGGCATTAGCATGCCGCTTCGAATTGACTCTTCGCTGGAAGTAAGCCAATGTGAATGCGGAGCCGAGTTTGCCGCCTGCACGGAATGCATTAACGGTTGGTTGGTTAGGCGCGGCGGAAAGTACGGCCCTTTTCTTGGCTGTGTGAACTATCCATCATGTAAAGGGCGTAAATCCATGTAGACCGGGTTTTGCTATATAACTCGCGGCGGTTCAATGCGGAGCAATACAATGCCGCACATCCTGTCAGATTTTTTATATGTACTCAATCAGGACATGGACTGATATTGCATATCGATATTCGATATAATACGTTTATGATCCGAACTTTTCGTTGCAAGGACACTGAGCGGCTCGCTAACCATATTCAAGTACGGCGTTTTCTTAACTTCGAGCGCGTTGCTCAGCGGAAGCTTGCACAATTGAATGCCGCTGCATCGCTTGATTTTCTTAGGGTTCCGCCAGGAAACCGGCTTGAGGCACTAAGTGGCGATCGCAAGGGTACGTACAGCATTCGGATTAATGACAAATGGAGGCTCTGTTTTCGTTTTGTTGAAGGAGATGCCTACGATGTAGAAATAGTTGACTATCACAATTGAAATTTTGGAGGGAACAACGTGAAAAGACTTCAGCCAGTCCATCCTGGCGAGATACTGAAACACGACTTCATGGAACCGTTCGGTCTTTCAGCTACGGCATTGGCCAAAGCTATTGGAGTGACGCCTGCGCGTATCAACGATATCGTTCGCGGTCGTCGAGGAATTACGGCGGGAACCGCACTGCGATTAGCGCGATATTTTGGCACAGACGCCCAAAGCTGGACCAATCTTCAGACTCTCTATGAGCTTGATATTGCTACGCAAAAGGAATCTGATGCCTTGAACGCCATTTGTCCGCGCGAGGTCGCCTAAGGAAGCTGCATATCCGCTGAACATAAATTGACAAGTTGTGAATTTGGTGTTTGCTTCGAATTCCAGAAACGCTTTGTATTTGTAGTGATTTTCCGTATTTTTGAATTTGACTCCTGTCTCACAAGGTCGAAATAACTACTCTGAAAGGTAGACTAGAAAAAGTTCGAATACCTTCCTTCCGTGCCCACCAAACGATTCATTCATCTCGAAATTTCCTCAATCGAGAAACGCATACTAATAATTGGCATGGTGTTCATTAGAATTTTAGATGTGCGTTAACCTTCCCATTTTTCAATGGATTCAACCTCAACGATTTTCCCCTTATTGTAGTGATAGGACAGATAACGCCAGTGAAGTGCATCAGATAGTGCTCTGGGTCTCATGATGCCGAAACATTCGCCATTGGTTCTGACGCTCGGATAGTGAACCCCATAACTCCCAGCAGATCTCAGCGAATAACCGAGTCGTTGTGCGGCCCTGTAGTCGTCTCGATGAAATAGCGCGTGGCCGACCAAATGACGTAAATCGTGCAAAATAGTTGGCCCCAAATGAGCACGAATGATACGCATTTGCAAGGTAATTTTATTGATTTTCGACTCCCTGAGAAATCTTTCCTGATGGTACGACGACTCCGCGATTGCCACTGCTTGATCACAAGAGCAATAAAACATGCCAAAATCCCGATTGAATCGACCACCACGTCCATCCACTGGAGGATGAGTAAAGGTTGCCATGATCCAGGACGCACCGTCGCCGTAAACTCGGTCTTCTGGCGCTACTAGGCGAATGTCACCGACCTGATCACGCAACCGGGGATTGGTCAATGACTCAACAGCATAGAGCACTTCCCAGTCTTGTGGACCGGATACTTGCTCGAAAAGGTTGATCTGTGGATAGCGGGACGGAATAATGCGTAATACGTGCTCGTCTACATTATTGACAGGTAGCTTGTCGATATTGATCACGAGCCGCCGCGCTGTGCATCCAGGAATTGTCTAATCACTGCTAAGTCCGTTACCTGTCCAGCCAGCAATCGATCCATTGGAGTGGTGCCGTTGAACAGCGGGTTGTCATTAGGTATGGACAGCCACTGATCAGCAATTTCCGGATCGGGCAACAGTATTTGCAAAGACTTGTAGATTCCGAGAATGTAACTCGACCGTTCAAGCAAATCTCTGGTTAGTTTCGCTTTTTCCGGCTGTTTCTTCCAGTTGTACAGAGTCTTCTCGTTGCTGAGACCCAGCAAGGTCATTTGCTGAGTACCGGTTAGGTGCCACCGACCAAAAATATTGAATATTGCAGGCAGCAATGAACCCGAAACAGCGGAACCGCGTTGTAATAATTGTTCGGCTTGAATTGTCATGGTTATCGCTTCACTCTTCTAATGGTATACTGTAATGATACAGTATACCATTATAGTATGGTTAAGCAATGGAAACGAGATTGTGGAGACTTTTTCGTTGGGCGATATTTTACGGTTTACCGAGCGGGTCACGTGTGCTTAAATAGTTGAATTTGAAGAGAATTCACAAATCACAACGTCATTTTTCCTCGATTCCGGTGTTTGCACAGCGTAACAGCATTATACTTGAAAGAGGCTGGCTCATGGCATTATTTATCAATCAAAACAACATATTATGAACAAAAATGCACTTTGGCCCAGGTTTTTTCAGCCCTTGCACGAGGAGTATTGAAGTGGGTAGAAATTTGCCTTGAAGGCTGAAAATTGCCCCAAAACCCTGTTTTCAGGCGATTTTGTGGGGTAAACGAAAGTTCAAGCTCTGGGTTTCGCTCGAAAAATCAATGACTTACGTTTCCCGAAAATGCCTCTTGTGAGAATTTTTCGTTGGGCGATATATTATCTATGGATACCTGTTCCATTAGCTACTAGCGATTGTTGAGATCAAAAATTCGTTAGTCATCAGCAGTAAATTACGTAGGGAAGATTTTGCGAAAATCGATTTTGAATGGTGACCTAGCAAAAGTTCGAACTCTTTCCTTCCGTGCCCACCAAAATTAGTTTCATCTCTCAACTCGATATTGTGGAATTCCAAAAAATTATTGTTATCGTTGCTTAATCTATGTACAAGTTTCTGATTGCAGTTGCGTGGTGCGTACAAAGATACAGTATTGCTCAGATAAATTTGCATAGACAGGAGGAAGAATGTCACTGAGAGATATAACGAGGCAGTCGGTGCTAAAAGCTATTGAAGAGTTTGATCAAGTTGGTCGGAACTATTTCCTTAAAAAATATCATTTTCGTCACGCAAAATCTTATTGGCTAGTCTACGACGGTCGAAAGTACGATTCGAAAGCCATCATAGGCGTTGCACATAAATACGCACGACCCGATTTGGGACAGCAACCGTTCAACCTAAACTGGAATCGCTGGGTTTCACGGTTTGGGTGGATCGCGACGAATTGGATGATATTACTCTACCTCGCGAAGCTGATACTGATCCTTTCGATCCGTTGGATATAAACCTACATGATTAGGGTCTAAAAATCACCCCGCACCCATGAAATACGGGACCGCGGTGAGGTAACGCATTTTATCGGTTACCATAGAAGCGGAGGCTGGGACGTGGTCGTCGTTCTTAATAGTGGCAAGCACTGATGCTGGTCCCCGTATATAAACTGACCCGAGCGGATTGGTATCGCACCCCACAATGTTTCCGGATCGTTTTCGACCGTGGACGAGAGGCAAATTGACTGCATCTGATTGATGCATGTTCACCATCCATCCGTTTACCAGCCTCCTTTTTTAACCCTCATACATAATTGAGGCAGATTCAATGATAAACGATGACTTGTATGTTGTCCATCCGCGTGCTGCGGAATTATCGAGTTGTCAGCAAACAAACCAAAGGTGATCGCTAGCGTTGCTTGAATCATCGTAGCGGCTTCGACGCAGGGGATTGACGTTGAATGGCCGAATAAGTTGGTGGGAACAGTTGCTAACCGCGTTGTCCCTGTTTCGAGTCCGCTACGCGAAAACGAAAACTGACACACTTTGGTCGAGTGTGTCAAATTCAGCGCGGCCTCGAGAGTTGTCAGAGGTGATATATTTCAAGGCAAAGGATGGTCGAGAACGAATTGCTCGAATGATTGCCAACCGCAAAGGCCAACCTGCCTTTCGCGCTGCTCTTCTCAACGCATACGGCAGACGCTGCGCCATTAGCGATTGTGATGTTGTAGACGTCCTTGAGGCGGTTCACATTTGCCCATACCAAGGACCCGATACTAACAAAGTGGAAAATGGAATTCTACTGCGAACAGATATACATACCTTGTTTGATTTGGGATTGATTGCCATTGACCATAGGAGTATGGAGGTGCTTGTACATAAGTCCATAGAAAGTAGTGAGTATCATAAATTTCACGGTCGAATATTACGTATTCCGTCAGATTCAATGAAGAGACCAAGCAGAAAAGCTTTGAAATTTCATTTCGATAATTCTTTTCAGTAGCGTTTTTCGACTGTTGCTGTAAGTTCGACACCAATGCCTTAAACGCTTAGTGCTTTGAGAGCGCATGTTAGAATATTTCCAGTGATAAGGTTGGGAATATCAACGTTAGGTATTTTGGATTGGTCTGTCTAATTGTTTCACTGCTATCTAGTCGTCACTGAATTGCCCATATATAGTGCATATACGATTGTTTATATTATAGTTAATACTTCATATTCTCTTTCCTGAATTGCAGGAAATGATAGAATTCATGTCAGTTTCCCTGCAAAATTAGATAAAAATTAAGCCGAGATTTTGATTGTTGATTCCAACTAAATTTATACGAGAGTGGCGTAGCAATGCGCCTTGGCCAAATACGACGCAAGTCGAGCAGGAATTAGTCATTTCGCGCGCATTGTGCGGTCTATTCAATGCAACGTCGTTGGTAGATAAAATTTCTCTATGTGGTGGCACTGCCATTAACAAGTTGCTATACCGACAGCCATTGCGTTAATCGGAAGACATTGACTTGGTACAGATGTAACCTGGGCACATAGACAAATCAATTAACACCGTGCGCAACTCGCCCGCTTGGTTAGGCAATTGTCACCGACGTAAAGCCAAACACTCCACGCACCCAAAGTGCTTCTAGAAAGCACAAACAGCCTTGTCCATAACGAGAAAAATGCGTTTCTTTACAAGGTATTGTTTGCACGTGAGTGTCTTCCAATTTCTCACCAAACTCCCGATCAGTGTTGCCGTCAGGACACAATCATAACCCCTTCACCTGTTTTTGGTCCAGCTTCGCGTGATTGTTGACTTGAAAAGTTACGTATAGAGTAGCAGCAAGGGTGGATGCTGCACCAGAGAAGACGACTGGGCTTGGTTCCGGCCGTAATCATGCTATTCTATGGCTTATCCGGTCGTTTCGACGATACCCGGAATAGCGGAAAGCGAAGACCGCGGTTGATTCATCCCTCGCGGGTACCGTTAAGGCTACCCTCGTGGGCAAAGAATGGATGGTACATACATAAGAAAGGCAAGCTCCATGAACTATAGAATTTACGGTCCCTATGAAATTCTAAGATTGAGAGGAGAGTTAAAAGGAAGGATAGAAAAAGAGAACATTGACGAATTTTGGAGTAGTGTTGATCCAGACTTAAAAAATGCTTGTGGAATTTATATTTTCTCAATTAAGACAAGTAAAAGAGAAAAACCCTGGTATGTTGGGAAGGCAAAAAATCAAGGCTACTATAAAGAGTGTTTTACACCCCATAAGATTGTCCACTATCATTGATGCCTTAGTAAAAAGCAAAGGAACGCCAATGATGTATTTCTTGGCGAGATGTACGGACAAGAACCGCATATCAAAACCTACTTCATCTGTGACTGGCCATGCAGAAATAGACTTTGTAGAACAAATGTTCATAGAAATGGGTTATCACAAAAACAAGAATATTCGAAATAATAAAGGGACTAAAAATCCAAATAGGCTTGTTATTGAGGGATTTTACAACCACAAGGACCGTCGCAAAAAATCTGTTAAGCAGCTGTACAATCTATTCGTTAATCAATAGGTGAACATTTCAGCCTCTTTTAGGTCTAGTGGAAACCGCCATCTCCTCTTGTGTGGATTTTACGGTCCACCGACGTTCGGACCAAATGTGGAGGCTCGCATTCATCAAGTCGGATTTGAATGATACCGTCTGCCGACCTCTTCAAACCTCGACAAAGGCGACTTATGCTACTCCATTTGCAATGATAATGCACAACAACCTGGCTATACTGGAGCCTACTATGAGCGAGACATCCGCATGAGTACTGTCCATTCTGTCAAGTATCTAACCGGACTTGTTCGGGAGTTATGCGGTCATATTGGTGAAGTAGAATGGGTGGAATTTAAACACAACATGGCTGATCCGCAAGAGATCGGTGAATATATTTCTGCACTTGCGAATGCTGCAGCTCTGAACGGCAAAATACACGCGTATGTGCTCTGGGGTATCAGTGATAAAACACATGACATAATCGGAACATGTTTTAATCCCGCTGCCGCTAAGAAGGGAAATGAGGCACTGGAGAGTTGGTTATTGCGATTGCTAAGTCCGAGGATCCGTTTTCGCTTTCATACAGTAGATATTGAAAACAAACAGGTAGTGATACTGGAGATTGAACGCGCAACTCGCGACCCGGTAAGTTTCCGCAATACGGAATATATTCGTATTGGTGAGGTGAAAAAACCCCTCAAGGAGGCTCCTGAACGTGAGCGGGAACTCTGGCGCACTTTTGACCAGACTCCCTTTGAAGCATTGGTCGTAACTGAACGTAAAAAATCCGATGAAGTTTTGCGCCTACTGGACTATCCGGCCTACTTCGAATTATTGAATTTGCCACTGCCAGTAAACCGCGAGGAAATTATTGAAGCACTGCTTGAAGATGGTCTGATTCAGTCCTGTCCAGCGGGCGGTTGGGATATCACGAACCTTGGTGCGATTCTCTTAGCAAAGCGACTCACTGACTTTCCTAGCCTTAGCCGTAAGGCGATACGCGTGATTCAGTACCGTGGCAAAAGTCGCATCGAATCAATCAAGGAGAAATCTAACATCAAGGGATATGCTGCTGGGTTTGAAGGATTGGTCGACTATGTCAATGGTTTACTCCCAAGCAACGAAATCATTGAACAGGCACTTCGCAAGATAACTCCAATGTATCCGGAACTAGCCATACGTGAGTCGATTGCAAATGCGCTGATTCATCAGAATTTTTTTGTCACTGGTGCCGGGCCGATAGTAGAAATATTCGAAGATCGCGTTGAGATCACTAATCCTGGCAAACCTTTGGTTGCGACAGACCGATTTGTTGATATGCCGCCACGCTCACGAAATGAGGCGTTGGCCTCTCTCATGCGTCGTTTTCGCATCTGTGAAGAACGTGGCAGTGGAATTGACAAGGTAATTTATCAGGTGGAGTTGTATCAGTTGCCCGCTCCGATGTTTGAGGTTCCCGGGGAGTCCACGCGTTTGGTGCTATTTGCGTACAAGGACCTTAAGGATATTAGTAAACGTGATCGCATCCGGGCATGCTATTTGCATTCCTGTCTTTGTTATGTCACTCACCGCAGAATGACCAATGCCACACTGCGAAAGAGATTTGGAATCGCCGATCAAAACGCCGCCGAGGCTTCTCGTTTGTTGAAAGAGGCTGTAGAGGACGGGACAATCGTTATAGAGGACCTGTCCGTAGGAACACGGAGCCGAACATATCTACCTTTCTGGACAAATCCGATTGCTGACGAGACAGTCAATATTGTTTGATGGGTAACCTGGAAAGCTGTCATCATATGGCAGCGATAAACATTAACTCATTGATAATTAAGAAATTATAATGAGTGAAATTGTTTGGTGGTTGTTTGATGAAGCAAAACTGGGTCGAGTAACCGTCCACAGCTGTTCAGCTAAAAACTATGTGTCATCTAAGCCATCGAGTTTGGGCATTCTATCTTGGATACTTTGTTTGATGGAGGCTTGATTGTTCGGAGTGTTTCGACGATGTATAACTTTCTATCTACTTGTTTTTACGAAAGAATAATGCGTAATATTTGTTTGATGGTTGTTTGATAGAACACTAATTATGACTACGGACACTACTGAAGTAAGTTCAACATTGCCGCCTTACAACTGCCGCATACTGCCGAACCGTAGTAAAACCACTATGGTTGTATTAAGCAATTGCTTGTTGGACCCGATTCTGATTAGCTCCAACTGACAACACTTGTTTCTTGCTTGAGTCCATATTTAGTTTTCAAAGTCAATCTATCTGAGCATCCAATAAGATAGAAATTTCGCCACTTCGAAACTTTTTCGGAATCACGTACGTACGGTTGAATCAAGTCACTAACGCATGATCACTAAAGAAATTGGTGGCTCGGATGGAGTGAATTCGAATCATTGCGAAAATTCGGTTTCGAATTGAATTTCTTCCGAATATTTCGTCCTGCCAGTCAATTTCTGGGCAGGCTTTGCGTCGAAATTGGCTTTCTCGAGTCGACTTTCGCCACCGGATAGCGTCGCACCGGTCACAAGTTGTTGCGTTGTGTTCTTCCCTATCTGTCTCATGCAATTCGTCTGAAGTCAATGCGCTTCAACGCACTGATATCCACAGCCTGTCTCGCCTGGTACAAGTCGAAACTTTTTTGCAGAGACAGCCAGCTTTCAGCGGAACCGCCGAGCACTTCAGAAAGCCGAACCGCCATTTCCGGAGAAACACCGGACTTGCCATTTAAAAGCCGATTAAACGTACTGCGAGCCACCCCTAACCGATCTGCAACCCCGTTTGACGTAATTTCCTCAAAGGAATCAATGTAAGTGCGCTGAATCAGCGCTCCAGGATGAGGTGGGTCATATTGTTGATAATTCATCAGTGATAATCCTCGTAGTTCACTAAATAAGCATCGCCGCAGTCAAATGCAAATACGATACGCCAATTGCGGGAAATATCAACCGCCCAATGTCCGCCTCGATCACCTGTCAACTGATGCAACCGATAACCCGGTCTGTCCATGTCTTCGATGGTTTTCGCAGCATGCAAAAACGCGAGACGATCACCGATTCTGAAGCAACGTAATTGTAACGCACTACGGGCGTTTTGCGGGTCGGCTCCGGTCACCAAGCGCTCCGGTATAATCTGTGTGGTGGTACGCCGTCGAGCGGTCAATAATCGACTCCAGACCACCCTCTACCACTGAACTCGAGTCGCACTGCAGCACAACCCGGTCAGTCGAGCCAAATGCAACACCCTTCGTGCGCGCGGACACCGACATGCAAGGGCTTTACGTGGCGTCGCTGACCGCATTCTCAAAGTGACTTACGTCATGCTGGAAAACCAACAGTTGTTTGATCATGATTACCCCAAACATGAACTAGCCGCTTAGAACATTGAGTCAATGGATTGCGGGGTTACCGCCTCTGCATTTGCCCTTGACAAATGGTAGGATGTCCCCCCTTGTCGAAGCCAGTTGTAAACGCCCGAAACGCCGTCACGCCTTTGGGATGCAGCTGCCTGCGTTAGCGGATGCATTCAAGGTTTTCAGAGTTAGGTGACGTGTTGCTAGACCGGAAATCGCCGCCACCTGATCGTTGATATTCGCTATTTGCCCTATCATCGGTACATAGGCTCTTTGCTTTTGTTGCATTTCATCGGTGAAGTACGCCGCCATTTTTAAGGTATTATTATGCGCGGCGGATGGTATACCATTCCCCTCTTGGAATGCCAAAAAAAAGAAGCAGTCAGTCACAAGCCGGTTAAAAACTTTTACCCAATGCCATCCTTTGTCGTTAAATATGTCCAGATAGTGGACTATCTGTCCACGCGTTTCGGCCGTATTGCGATGTATCTGATCTTTCTCATGATCGGTACGCTGCTGCTGGATGCTGTAACCCGAAATATGCTGAGCATTCCCTTGTTCTGGTGTGTGGAACTGGCCCAGTTTACCCTGGCTGCCTACTACATCATGGGTGGTCCTTATTCCATGCAGCTTGAAACCCATGTTCGTATGGACCTGCTATATGATCGTCTTTCGGAACGGAACAAGGCGCGTATGGACAGTTTCACTGTCATTTTTCTGGTGGTCTACCTGATTGTGTTGTTGATCGGCTCCATATCCAGCACGGTCTATTCGATCGAAACCAACCAAAGACTGTTTTCAATGTGGAACCCATCAGTGGTACCGATAAAACTCATCATGGTGTTCGGGATATTTCTCATGTTGCTGCAGGCTTTGTCCACCTTCTTCAAGGATCTGGCCAAGGCGAGGGGGTTGGAACTGTCATGAGTTACGAAGCCATCGCCATCATCATGTTTGGTTCCATGCTCCTGATGCTGCTGACCGGGCAGCGGGTGTTTGCGGCCATTGGCGTTGTTTCCACGGTTGCCGCATTGCTGCTGTGGGGTGAGGGCGGGGTGGAAATGCCGTTCACCGCAGCGTTCAAGTTGTTCAAATGGTATCCGCTGCTGACGCTGCCACTTTTTATCTACATGGGATACATCCTGTCCGAATCGGGAATTGCCAACGATCTTTATCGAATGTTCCATGTCTGGTTCGGTGGCCTCAAAGGGGGACTTGCCGTGGGAACAATCGGGCTGATGGTGGTGATTTCAGCCATGAATGGACTCAGTGTGGCAGGCATGGCGATTGGTGCCACGATCGCTTTGCCAGAGATGCTGCGAAGGGGTTATGACAAGATTATGATTACCGGTGTGGTACAAGCCGGAAGTTCCCTCGGGATTCTTGTGCCACCCAGCGTTGTGCTGGTTCTCTACGGCATGATTGCACGCGAATCGGTCGGTCAATTGTGGCTGGCAGGTGCATTGCCTGGCCTGATGATGGCCGGCCTTTTCATCATCTATATCGTGATTCGATGTCGCATACAGACTCATCTGGGTCCGACAGTCAGCAAGGAGGAACGCGATTTGCCGATGAGTGAAAAGTTGCGGCTGCTGCGGGCAGGAATTATTCCGTTTCTCATCTTCTTTTTCATGACGGGGCTTTTTGTCATGGGCGTTACCAGCCTGGTTGAAAGCTCAGCTGTCGGCGCCACCGCAGCCACCCTGGCCGCATTGGTCAAGCGCCGTCTCAACCGCAAGGTGATGGAGGAAACGGTTCGCAAGACTTTGGGAGTTTCCTGCATGTTCATGTGGATCATTCTGGCAGCGTTGTGCTTTGGGGCCGTATTTGACGGAATTGGCGCCGCCCGGGCCATTGAGAGTCTTTTTGTCACCAATTGGCACCTCTCGCCCTGGGAAGTGCTGATCATGATGCAGCTCTCGTATCTTTTTATGGGCATGTTCCTGGACGATACTGCCATGCTTGTGATCGTGGCCCCGCTTTATGTGCCTTTGGTGAAAATTCTGGGCTTTGATCCCGTATGGTATGGAGTGCTGTACACTATAACTTGCCAGATCGCCTATATGACGCCGCCATTCGGTTACAATCTGTTCCTGATGCGTGCGATGGCACCCCCTGAAATCACTCTGGCAGACATTTATCGATCTATCTTTCCATTCGTGCTGGTCATGGTTGTAGCGTTAATTCTGGTGATGGTTTTTCCCCAGATTGCGCTGTGGCTACCAGGCCAGGTGTACACGAATTAATTCCACCAGGCCTTATGGCTTATTTCATACGATACAAATCAGGAGATAAAAATGACTGAGAAAATCACATCCAATCAACCAGCAAGCGAAGACCGTCGGAATTTCGTAAAAAATCTCGGTGCGGGAACCGCTGGTATTCTGGCGGCAGGAACCGCACCCTATGCGTTCTCTCAATCCAATCCGATCAAGTGGCGCCTGCAGACCTATTCTGGAGCTCCACTTGGTGCACACGTGGTGTTGCCGCAGATCGAGGCATTCAACAAGATTGCCCACGGCCAGATGGAGATCGAGTTGTATTACGCTGATCAACTGGTACCCACCGATGAACTGTTTCGAGCCATGCAATCCGGAGCGCTTGATGCGGTACAAAGTGACGATGCCACCATGTCTTCTCCGGTCGACATCAGTGTTTTCGGTGGATATTTTCCATTCTCCACCCGCTACAGTCTGGACCTGCCAGTTCTTTTCAAGTATTACGGGCTGGATGAAATCTGGGCTGAAGCCTACGGTGAGGTGGAAGGAGTTGAATGGATCAGCGCCGGTGCATGGGATCCGCTGCATATCTTTACCAGGGAACCGATCCGCTCTCTTGCCGACATGAAAGGCAAGCGGGTATTCGGTGTGCCGACTGCTGGCAGGTTTCTGTCTCGCTATGGACTAGTTCCGGTGACCTTGCCTTGGGATGACATCGAGGTCGCGATCGGTACCGGCGAACTGGATGGAGTTGCCTGGTGCGGTTTCACGGAAGCGTACGAAGTGGGCTGGGCGGATGTCTGCAGTTATGCATTGCTCAACAACGTCACCGGTGCTTGGTGTGGATCGTATTTTGCCAATACAAAAAGCTGGAATGCACTGACACCGCAACTGCAGGAACTCTTTCGAATGTCCTGTAACGACTCGCATTATTACCGCCAGGTCTGGTACTGGGGAGGCGAGGCCCAGCTCAGGGTAGAAGGCAAAAAAATGGAACTCACCACCATCCCCACAGAGGAATGGGATCAGGTTGTCGCAGACTCCAAGGAATTCTGGGAAGATCTGGCTTCAATCAGCCCCCGTACCCGCAAAGTAGTGGATGCGTTCAGTCAATACTCCCAGGTGATGGAAAAGGTGGGTGTCCCCTACCGTTACAGCTGATGATTGCCTGAGCAGTCCGTACTGCTCCAATGGAATCAATTGACCCCGGGGATAGTGTCCCGGGGTCAGTTGGCATGCGAAAAGTGAGTAAACTCATTCAATTTGCCATCAGTATTTTTTGCTCTTTTCTCAATCCTTCCATTGCATGGAGCGGGAGACGGCTTGCACAAATTTTTCGATTCGGTCCTGCCGAATTACTGAGGGGTGAAAACGCTGGATTCGGGCATTGTCGTCGTCAACAAGGATGTTTTCAGCTCCTGCCAGTTGGGCTGTGCCGATCGCGGTGAGCTCAGAGAAGGGCCTGACGGTTACGCACTTGCCCAAGCTGTCAGCCAGGAACTGGCAAAAATACGGATTTACGGAGACGCCGCCGTCAATGGATATCTCGTCGCTGACACGATAGAGTGAAGCCATGGTCCTGATAACCTCTGCCGTACGCAGGGCAACTCCCTCAATCAGTGACTGCATCATGTCCTGCTGATCGGTGTCCAGGGACAGCCCGATCCACAAACCTGCGGCACGGCGGTCCCAGTGAGGGCAGGCCAGGCCGATTAGTGCTGGCACAAACACCAGGTTCCTGTCAATAGCAGCCGGTTTGTCAAAAGTGTCAAGCGATGAATAGTCTTCAAACAGTCGCAGACCATGGGCCCACTCGATGGCCGACCCCGCAGAGTAGACTCCGCCATCGAGGGCATACACCGCCCGGTAGCCTTCAAGTTGCCACGCAACTGTGGGCAAAAGCCCCTGCGCCGGTGACCGGAAAAATTCGTGTCCAGTCACCATCAGCGCGAATGCGCCGGTGCCGAAAGTGATCTTGGCATCTCCAGCCTGCCGGCAGCCATGGCCGTAAAGCGATGCTTGCTGGTCCACCACGCTGGCAGTTATCGGAACAACTTGACCCCGGCTCGTCACCTGCCCGAGATTTCCTGTGGTGGGAACGATTTCGGGCAGAGCATCCATGGGAACGCCGAAGATCTGGCATAGCGTTTCGTCCCATTGGCCCGTATCTAGATGCATCAACGAGGTGCGGGAGGCAGTTGTGATGTCAGTCCTGAATTCCCCGGCCAATCGGTCCAGGAAATATGCATCCGTGGTACCCAGTCTGAGCTTCCCCTGTGTTCGCAGTCGAGCGGCTTCGGGGATATGGTTCATAATCCAGGCCAGTTTGCTTGCCGAGAAGTAGGAATCCAGGGGCAGCCCCGCCCGGTGCATGATTTCTTCTCCAGCCCCGTCGCGATCAAGGCGCTCGATCACATCGCCTGTGCGATTGTCCTGCCAGACAATCACGGGTGAGACGGGTTCTTTGGTGACAGCGTGCCAGGCAAGACAGCTTTCTCCCTGGTTGTCAATCCCGACTGCCCTAGTGTTTTTTGCCGAATCAAGCACAGTTTCCAAGTTCCGTAGCAACTCCAGTGGATCATGTTCTACCCAACCGGGTCTGGGGTAATGCTGCCGATGACGGATCGATGCCGAGATGGACGCGACACCATCGTCATCTACCGCCAATGCGCGGGTGCTCGTTGTTCCCTGGTCGATGGCGAGTATGGTCATGGGTTCAGCCGGACCCGTGGAAAGTCAGCGTGATGGTTTCCGGATGCGATGACAGTATCCGGTGCGGAACGGGCAGGAACACCTGCTTTTCAGGCGCTGCCGTGACGCGCATTCCAAGCACATGGGAGTCACCTGCCCATAGGTGGAGTTTTCCCCGTGCTTCAGCGGAAAACCTCACCCAAAGGGGTACATCCCCAGCCTGTCGGTGATCCGGGACCAGTCGTTGCGGGGTCACATAGCGGATGACAGGTGAAGTGAACTGCACTTCGGTGGACCTCCCCGGGGCCGGCAGGCCAGCCTCCAAAGACCGCGCGATGCTGTTCGCAGTCTCAACTCCCTCACGCCAGCAGCGCCCGGAGGAATCAGCCGGATGCAGCATGTTGCCGGCGGCAAAAATATTCGGATCAGAGCAGCGTCCGAATTGATCGACAACCGGAATGCCGGAAACCGGGTTGATTTCCAGCGATCCCAGGCGTGCCAGGGTGGACTCGGAAACGAACTTTCCGGTGAACACAACGCCGTCACAACTGATGTGTTCTTCTCTTCCTGTATCGTTCCGCAATATCACACCACTGACGCGGTCTTTCCCCTCAATACAAGTGACCTCGGTGTTCATCAGGGTGCGGACGCCCTGTATCGCCGGCAACCAGGCAGCGGCTCGCCAGGCAGTTGGGCGACTGCGTTTTTCCACCATGGCGACAGGACGGATTCCCGCATGCCGACAGGTCAGTAACGCAGAAAATGACACCAACTCGGTGCCCACGATGACCGGACGCTTGAATGGCCTGCGCGATTTGAGGTATACCATGGATTGCAGCGCACCGGTGGTCAGAACGCCCATCGGCCGGTTGCCGGAGACCATGCGCGCCGCTCTGGGAGTTTCCCGAACACCGGTGGTCAAAACAATTCGTTTTGCTTTCACAAGAAGCATTCCGTCGGGAGTTGACACGCGCAAGGCGGGGCCTTGCTCCAGTCCGGTGACGGTAAACTGCACCCGGATGTCCACGCCTTCGGATTCAGCTGATTTCACAAGTCGTGAGGCGTATTTCGGCCCTGTAAGAATGCGATGGAATTCCTGCCAGCCGAACGGGGGGTGTCCACAATGCCTGGGAATGCCGCCTGCCATCGCTTCCCGTTCCAGAACCATGACGTGGCCGACACCAAGACGTCGCAGTTGCCTCGCAGCACCAAGACCCGCCGGGCCTCCGCCCACTACGGCCACATCGCAATGAATAGTCAGTTCAGACATATCCTCTACCATAAACTACCATCAACCTGCAGCAGCCATGGGTGGTTCCAGGTGGTTTGCAGTGATTTCACTTAGTTCCGCGCTGCAATAAAAGCCTTGACATCGTCCCATGGTCACGCGGGTTCGGCGTTTCAGCCCACCCAGGGACTTGGCCGGAAGCGGACCCTGAAGGGCATTTTGGATTTCCCGGCGCGTGACCAGTTCGCAATAGCAGACAATGCCTCCGTTGCCCGGCAGCATCCAGTCCCGCTCGCCGAATTGACTGATTTGTGGCACAGTGGGCCATGGAATATTTGCTGTCGGCGAAGATACCGACAAGCAATCAAAAATCTTTTTGGATGCCAGTCGGGCAATGCCCAATGCTGCACTCAGACCAGTTGAACGAATACCGCCAATACACAGGTATTGACGTTTCTCGTTGATGTGGATTTGGTAATCCCTTGCCTGTGTTGCCGGTCGGATGCCTGCATAGAGCGCCGTTACATCGTGTTGAACGAGCTGCGGCAATACATTTTCGCCCACCGTTTTCAGTCGGGACAGAACTTTCGAATCTACACTCGTGTCATCGCGGCTGTCCTGGTCCTCGGCACTCGGGCCTACCAGCAGGTTGCCGAAGACTGTGGGACACACCACGATGCCCTTGCTGGTTTCCGTTGGCACCGGCAGAAGGATCGTATTGGTCAAACCGGCAGCCGATTTGTCATACACCAGAAACTGGCCCTTTCGAGGCAGAATGCGAAACAGGGACTCGCTGTTCAGTCGATTGTGCAGGATATCTCCATACAGACCCGCGCAGTTCACCAGCCAACGGGCATGCAATTCACCCTGAGAGGTGGATACGCGCCAATGTTCTCCTTCAAAATGCCCCGTCTGGATCTCGCACTGATTGACAAATCGAGCTCCATGAGCCAGAGCATGATGCAGGTAAGCCAAGGGTGTGGACCAGGGGTCTACCAGACTTTCACCTGGGATGAAAGCCGCTGCCTTGAGTTTTTGTGTGAGTGAAGGGACCCGCGCACGGGCTGTATCTGCGTCAATGGCGGTGACATTATCCACTCCATTGGCATGGGCCTTGGACACGATGGCTTCGATTTGTGATGCCTGTGCGTCGTCCCATGCAAGGACCATGGCTCCGGTTTCTACCAGGGGCAGGTTGAAGCGTTTGTGAATATCCCTGTACTCCTGATATCCAGCCGCGATGCAGGCCTGTTCAATGGATCCCGGAGGTGCGTCAAATCCGGTATGCAGAATCGCGCTGTTTGCCTTGCTGGCTCCTCCGAGGATGTCTCGTTCCTTGTCCGCCAGGATGACCCGTGCACCTTCCAGGGCCAATTTGCGGGTTACAGCGCAGCCCACAACTCCGGCACCAACTACCAGTACATCGCAACTGCGGTGGGATGATTGGGGAGTCACGAAAGTTGTCTTGATGACATCAGGAGATGTTGGGCAATGAAATTGACTTCTATCAGACACATTAGCGTAACACCGGTACCAACTGGAGAATCTGCCATGAACGACAGGACCATTATGTATTGTAAGAGTTCAGCGAGTCTGCAATTCGATTTCAAGGCCAATTGTAATTTATTGATACCGTCGTGTTGAGTTTTCGAGATAGGGGAACTTACCGGTAATGAACATTTGCCTGTGACACCCGACAAAGTGGTGAACACGGACTCGATAATCGGCACGCTGCAACTACATTGAAATAAGTTCCATGGCTAATGAAAGCACGGGATACACCTGCCATGAAGTCACGATGTTTAAATCATAGTGGAAATTCTGCCAAAGTCCGAACACTCCATAGTCGACTCCTGGCGAAACTGGCTACCAGGCTGCGATCTGGAGCGTACTTGGGGTTGCGGCCGGTCTGCAGGAGGGAATCAAATTCAATATTGGCTGAGGTCACTCTGGAGTGGACCCACCGGGATTGGCACTAAGGCTGCAAGTATTGGCATCGTCTCTGCCTTTGGACGAGGCTGAAGTGTACTGACAATGTGGCGCGCTACATTGCCAGTATACGCCCGTCGCCTCCATCGCCACTTGCTCGACTCCATTTTGCGTCCACCATCCGTTCCAAATCTTCGGTGAAACCTTCAAAATGCTCAACCGTCTGCTCGCCCTGGTCATTGAACTTCAATGCCACATAATGAATAGGCTCAATGAATAGGCTCTTATTGAAATGCAAATTCTTGGCAATGTCGATGCCGGCACAGTTTGGAAGAGGCCGGGGTCAGTGAACACTCAGAAATTCGCTGGAGAGTTGGAAAGCGGCTCGCCAAGACCGCCGTCCTTGCAATCACCCCCGTTTTTGCTTCGGAGATGTTGCTCACGCATGTGTGTGTGGCTGCATACAGCCATTAACTGTTTGACGAAGCGTTCTACCTTAATATACTTCCTGACTCCGCTTTGCATCTAACTCTTTGCCGAAATCAAAATTCATCCAGTTTGTAAACCATAGTTGCGGTTTCCCTTGTACCCCGGTATATTGAATAATGTCCGATGCCGTTGAGTTGTCCGAAATGCCAAACAAATTGCATGCTTTAAGTTTGTTATTATCATCAATGTAAGGACAAGAGATTAGATCAAAAAGTAGAAAAACTAGTTCTGCCTCCCTATGGCAAGTAATTGATCGTTTTCTAAAATTTTCCAACGCTGCTTTAACAATATGATCCCTGAGACTGTTATAGCGAACCTTGTCTTTCATGTAGAATAAAGCAACTGTAATGGAAAAATAGTTTAGCGAATTGGCAGGTATTGATCGGCTGTGATCATTGTCAATTGATACCCCCAAATAGTCTGCCAAAACATTTTGTTCCAACCAATATTCTCGACCAAGTTCGGAAAGTGCAATTAACAGGTAAAGGGTTTCAACTTGGGTTTGCTTCTCACTCCCATTTTTTTTCAGAATAAAGCAAATGTTGTCGTAAATCTGTTTTTTTACCAATTCCACTTGCCTAGGTGAACTAGCATTGGACTTAAAGAAAGAAATAATTGATTGCGTAATTCGACAAAGTCTAATGGTCGTATTTACTCTAGGTGAAACTGAATATATAAAAAACACAAATTCGAGAATGCCAATTACTGCTTGGATCAGTTCGGGTTCGGACCTACACTCTGCAGTGAGTTTATTGAAATTCTTAAACACTTTTTCGCACTGATGCTCAACGATAGATAGGGTGTAATTTAGGATATCCATATACGTTACACCGCATTTCTTGAGGATCGCTTTAAACTCGGTGATTAGCGAATTAGAGTTTACAAATATTGAACCTTTTTGTAACTTCTTGTCATCGTTATCCTCACTGACTTTCTCAATGTTAAACCCTATTTCGTTTGCTAGAAGCCTGGAAATTTCCTTTTTTGCCATAGTGATTTCTGTAATTATGGGCTTCTTGTATAAAACAGCTTTTGAGGAATTTAGGTAGAGTTTGTAATTTCTCAACGAATGCTGCAACTGATCAACAATAGTATTCTTATCTGATTTTTTGTTGTAGAAAATAAAGTAGTCGTCAACGTATCTAAATATTTCGTAGTCAATTTTATTTATAAGACGTTTTTCAGAATTCCTAAGTATGTACTCAACTTCTCTATCAACGGACTGAAGTATTATTTCGGCAAAAATTCTAGAAAATTCGGGGCCTATAATTATTCCGTTTGTCTCACCAAAATTCATATCACGCATCAGTACGTCAAACCGATCGGGGAATGTTCCAGTACTCTTATTAAGTGCCTCCTTTTGCGTTTCTTTGCCTAGTATCGCCCAACCAATTGAATGTGTATAGATACTGTCGAAACACTTTGAAATATCCAACTTAATCAGCTTGTTATATTTTTTTTCGCTTCTATGAAATTTGTACGACTCATAGAATTTATATATGTTGCTATACTGTTTATAGACAAAAAAGGATTTCAGGTTTTCGTATTCCCGTCCCGTCTCCTCGACTATAGATGAATCCTTTGCCAAGCGTGCGTAATGTAAGCTATCTTTATGGTATCTATATTTTGAGATTCTAGACGGTGCTCTAATCGAGAAAGAACTCAAAGTTGTGTAGTAAAGAATGGTCTCCTTACATCGGTCATAAAAATTCACAATGTTAAGTTGGCTCTTCGGGTGCGGAACGCACAATTCGCGAAACTCGTTTTGCTTATGCCTGATTTTATAGACAAACGGTTTCATAGACCTCATTGGCTTAGGATTGGCACGCCCGCCAAGTCTATAGCACCTAAAATCTAGCCTCTGTGTTCCAACAGGTCGTTGTTCGTCCGTCAGGCGATCCGGGTTTAGTGGAAGTGCAAACATCAAATGAACAATACTATCCAAAGCCGGAGAGCTCTTTTGCCAGACGATAGAGGTTTGTTCTATTGAAATTCGGTTTTCAAGAATAAACTTATAGAAATTTCTATTCGAAAAGGAAATCGGTATTTCATACGGCAAGACATCGGATATTAAGCAGCGTTCCTTTTTATATGACAGTCGATTTCGTTTACGAGGCATATTTCCACACATCGACAATTCGGGATAAGTCTTGGGCAGAAAATTTGAAATACGTTTTTTTCTCGAAACCACATACAAAAGAATGCTTAGAAAGCCGATTTTTCAAGCGCTTGCTATCTAGAGTTGAAATTTTGGATTTCAGACAATCGTCCAAATTGGATAAATCTTGTAAATTAGTCAACAAGGGATTCGAAAAATATATTCCTGAAACAACATTCTTCTTGTTGTTCACGAGTCGGGTATTTCCTGTTAAGAATTTAATTCTTTGTTCCAACAAAGAGCGTGCTCTTTTCTCCGCGGTCTTTGATTGATTGACATAAGCTGCAAAAATTAAATTCAACCGCTTCTTGTATCTTTCTACCTTTTTATCCGTCATTCTTAATTCGATCTTGTCTTGTTGAATTATAAACTTGTAACCTAAATACTCGATTGAAAAGGGGTGCTCTCTCGGAACTTTGAACATTTCTGTTTTGTTCCGGTTTTTCTTTAGTCCCAATTCTTTGAACATGTGGAACAGAGCCCATAGAAATTTAAATATTCCAGTATTTGGCGGCGGGCAAAATAGGACCAACATATCGTCTACATAGCGAGAATAGTACAACACGCCCGGATAATTTTGTATCAGATTGTCTATTTCCCTCATGTATAACTCGGCTAAGTAGGCACTAATACCAATTCCTCTTGGCAGACCAATATCTTGCCCGGTCAATTGGCTATATTCAAAGAGAATCCGCTTAATTATTTTTTTCGACGTGGATGTGAGTAGTGGATCATCCCGAAGTTTCCTTAACAATTTGGCTCTAGGAATACTTTCGTAGAATAAAGAAATATCCGTTCGTAGAATATACTTTGGAAACTTATCATCCAGAAGTTCCCGTAGTTGGCATATGATCTGATATCTATTCCCTTGCTTTACTTTGTATAAGCGATGGATATTGAGTTGAATTTGCTTTAGACAAAAGAAAGTCGAGGCTTTTCGGTCGACAACAAATACATCTCTTGTATTACCGACATTGATTTGTCTAATACCAAATGAAAACCCTTCAGTTGAAATCTCGGCGCTAACTTTCTCGAGTTCGTTGGTGAGTAATTTTTCTTTTTCTTCCTTTAGAATATTAAGTTTTTTCGTTAGACCATCCCCCTTTTTCTCGTATTCTTCAAGACTGATCATGGGTTTGTTAATTTTGAGTTGACGGAATTCTTTACGGTTAGATCGAATCAATTCACTTTTTTTTGCAACATTCGAGAAGAACTCACCTTCCAAATAGTTTCCTTTTCGATTTTCGATATCGAATATTTTTCGGAAATTTTTAGCTGAAAATGATTGATCAAGCATTTTTTATTTGCTTCCTAAGAATTTTGTCACGCACTACTTTTGAGCATATCTCGTAACTAGACGTAGTTACAGCGAAATTCAAACACACCTCATAATCGATGTAGTGCTAATTTAAACTAAAAATGAACTCCGAAACTCCAGTTTATAATGGATTATCTTCATGATTTTCATGATCATACAGAATCGTTTAAAGATTATTGTAGATAGATTCTCAATTAATATATGAAATTCCATTCGCAACATACATTCATTGATTTATTTGCAGGTTGTGGAGGTTTGTCACTAGGTTTGATGAACGCAGGTTGGCTGGGGTTATTTGCTATCGAGAGAAATCGTGACGCATTCAAAACACTCAGTCACAATTTGATAAATAATACGGACCGAATTCACGATAGACCGTGTTTTGAGTGGCCTAAGTACCTAGAAACGAAACCTTTCGAAATTCAGGAATTTATCAATGTTCATAACAGACACCTTAAGGCTCTACGAGGGGGAATTCGTTTGGTTGTAGGCGGACCTCCGTGCCAAGGTTTTTCTTTTGCAGGAAAACGATTAGCAAAGGACCCACGAAATGATCTATATAAACCACACTTAGAAATCGTAGATATAGTGCAGCCTGAATTTGTTCTGATAGAAAATGTCAGAGGCATTAAAACCGTTTTTGGCGCGACACGTATCAAGGGTAAAAATAACCGAGGAAGACCACGTAGGTGCTATGCTGAAAAAATCAAAGGTGCGTTGATCGATAACGGCTACATTGTTCAGCAGGAATTGATAAAAGCCTCAGATTTCGGAGTACCACAACTTCGCCCCAGATATTTCACGGTTGGTATTCGAAAGGATTTATTTGATGTCGATGAAATTCCAAACTTTTTCCAAATTCTCCGCGAAATCAGAATTGATTTTTTAAATAGCAAGCACCTACCCGTGAGGCGTTCTGTTACAGTAGCAGAAGCAATTTCTGACCTGAGAACTGCCTCCGCACAACTAACAGAATGTATAGACCCAGAATCACCCTCTGGTTTCAAAGAGATCATTTACAACGGGCCTAAATCGCAATATCAAGAGTTAATGCATGAAGGATTAAACGGGCACTCGCCCAATAGTTTACGCTTGGTAAACCATCGTCCTGACACGATCATTCGTTTCAAGGTAATATTGCGCACTTGTCGAAAGGGAGTTCATTTGTCAGATGCGGACCGTGAAAGGCTCGGCATTGGCAAGCATGCAATAACTCCATTATCACCGGATTTACCATCTCACACCTTGACAACCCTTCCAGATGATCTGCTTCATTATGCTGAACCTCGAATCCATACTGTGCGTGAACATGCCAGACTACAATCATTTCCTGACTGGTTTGAATTCCGTGGTAAGTTTACTACTGGTGGTAGTGTTCGTACGCAGGAATGTCCAAGATACACGCAAGTTGGAAACGCAGTTCCACCACTATTGGCAGAGGCAATAGGTATTGCAATCAAGAGATTATTGAACAACGAAAAAAGCCATTCGAATTTGAAGGAAAAGCTAGCGTGAATTTCGATGAGAAGAGTTTGATGTCAAATTGCGAAATTACGAACGACTATTTATTGGAGTTGTTAGCACTTCAGCAAGATGGAAGACAGGCAATAAGCGCTCCAAGTAACTGGACTACCCAAAGCCCATTACTAGACGTTCAAACAGATGTTGACAAAATTGTTGACGATCTCAGTGATGCAATCTTGGAGAGGAATGGTGAAAACCGAACTGCTAGATGGCATTTCTTTATTGGTTCCCCCGGTAATGGTAAATCGGCAGCAATGGGGAAACTGTGCCAACGGCTACTAAATGGAAATGTTTGTCGAGTTCTGGACGAGAGCGGAGTAGCAATAAACGATCTTGACAATTCCGCAATTCCCTATGCGATATATGTTTACGAACGAGATAATAAGTACGCTTCAACCCTCATAATACAAGATGCTTCGGTAGTTCGAAATCCGTATTCACCTGATGTTGATCCGGCGGAGGATTTACTTCGTACCCTAGCAGAGACTTGGGAAAAGGGAAACTCGCTTATTGTCTGTACTAACCGAGGAGTTTTAGAGAAAGCGTACAGGGACAAGCATACTGACCAGAACATCAATACTAAGCCTTGGTTCAAAATACTTAGAGAGATTGTGTTAGAAAAGAACTCTCTACATGGTAAGTTGTCTAGCCAGCGTGATTTTGATAACAAGAAGACAGTTTTTAAAAATGTCGCAATAACTTATAGCCACCTAGATAATCGTAGCCTTTTACTCGGTCGGAATACTATATTCAATCAGCTTCTGGAGAAGGCAACAAATCAAGATAATTGGTATAGCTGTCAATCATGTTCGTCCAACCATCTATGTCCATTTAAAGCGAATCGAGATTGGCTCGTTGATTCAGAACTAAGAAAAGGTGTTATTCGCTTGCTAAAGCGGGGTGAGATCTTCTCAGGGCAAATCATCGTCTTTAGGGAAGCATTAGCACTTATTTCGTTTATTTTGGCGGGTTGCCCTCGGGACTACAATGATATTCACCCCTGCCAATGGGTAAAGAGTAGAGTTGCTACAAATGATGTCTTTTCCCTTGCAGTCCGTCGTATTTACATGTGCTTATTCGGATCATTTTGCCCGTATGGGCTGGAGCCGAGCGATTCCCTTAAAGAAGAACAGTTAGATGCATTAAAAGAGTTGGCCAGTGAATTTGTGGAAGAGGAAACTGAGGTAAAAGAAGCCGTTGCCCACGTAGTTTATGGCCCGCATCCTACTACAGATATAGGCGTTACACGAATTCTCGGGAGTAACGGAGTGTTGGCCAGTATCGATCCTATCAAAGAAACTTTACCAGTGAAGTTCTATGAATACTGGGATTCTGATTTTGAGACATTTCAATCGAACAATGTGAATAGCTTCGGTGCAGTTGAGAAAAAATGTGCCTTAGTATGGAAAAAACTGGAAGATAAAATTGAATTCATTGCTAAGCATCGAGCGCCTGAAGCTCACTGGGCAATCCGCCGATGGAGTAGCAATTTTTTCTTGCATTTAGGGGCCCTGGTTGAGGGGTATTCTGCATGGGCAGATGAGTTAGACCAGTATGCTCAACTGCTCGAGATATTGAAATCAACCCGAGACAGCCTCCTCACTATTGATGAGAAGAAACAAAAGCGAAACCTCGACAAAAGATTGGAAGAAATTCTTGACGCAGCTTCTGATGAAGAGGCTGCTGGCACTGTCCAATTAACTGATACAGTTACTCTTGCGGGGGAGTGGGTAAGTAGTAGACTAAAACCTGAGTCAGTAGTAAATGAGGAATCAGGAAGTATGTCTTTAGCCATAAAGTTTCCGGATGGAGAACGAGCTGTACTAGGTGCTCCTATGTTTTTATGGCTCACACGTCACTGTGAAGGCAAGCTCGACCGTCGATGTTTTCCATTGGAACTTCTAGTTGGAGCGACAGATGCTCGTGTAAGGGCAGCCTCAAAAGGTAAGTATGCTTTCGAAAACAATGACGTAGAATTGATCATCAAGACAAATAGCGATAGTAGAGAAGTTTTTAAGATCACGCGGTTTGATGGAGAGGTGGATGTTGGCAATGAATGATCCAATTTACTTGCAACAAGAACGAACTCCTAACGAGCCCAAAGTTCATCCTTTAATAAGAAAGAGTTTTGTTTTTGTGCCCACTGTAGGTATGCGATTAGCTCCTGAAGTCTTAGTATTGGAGTTGATGAGAGAACTTTTCTTCGAAGATTTTTCCGATTCAATGGGTGCGAAGAGTTTGAATCCCGATGAGATGGCAGCCAATGGTGGTTACCGTATTTCAGATAATAAGAGAGCGGTGCTATATGCCCTTCGTGGACGGCGAAAAAAAACCAAAGCTTCTGCTACGCAAGACTTTTTTGCGCCTGCTTATCCGGTTCTCGCTGAGTCATCCTGGTTACGTAGAAAAGACGCTAGGGTTGTCAATAATCTCCTTCTAAGTGGGCCAATTGCCCAATACTTATGGCATAAGGGGCCGGAAGTTGAATCGAAAAAGAGAGAACAATCGGAGCTCGCAAGAAAAGTTACTAATGCACTTCTTGGAAAGAACTCATGCTTTGAGGACGTGTTAGAGGGGAGAGAAATTTTAGCCGTTGCAGTTGGAAAGGAGGGATTCAGTAACTCTTTCAATTTGTCGAGCGAGCTCCCGCTAGAAAAGTTTAAGGAAAAAACACAATGGACGGACTCAATTATGAAAATTGATGATGACATGTTATCCCGTAGTATATCCGGCGATCTAGTGGCCGTTTGTGAGCTTGAGGGCGAACTACCACGAATGCAGTGGCTTCATGTTCTCATGACGTTTCTACGATTCGCATTACCCATGTGGTTGCTAGCGCAAATGCGGATATCTGACCTTATCTACAAATGGCTACTCGATGCAGCCGATAACGAACGAGTTCTTCCGTTCCCTAGAGTCTTAGAACTTATAGCCGAACGAAATCGAGGGCTGTTACACCCGACATTGTCTCCAACGCGAGAGTTGTACGAGCGTATTGAAAGCTACATGAAGCGTCGAGTTGAGTTGAGTATATTACTTTACTGTCTGGAGCAGGTTCGACCAGACTTCATATCTGGAAAAAAGTTAAGTCTTTGTGAAGGTGATAAGGAAACGCTTGGGATAGAGAAACTCTTGTATTTTGCAAACAAATCAGCTATTGATTTAAGAAAATCTGATAGATTTAAACGTGTTGCAAATGGGCATAATATTGCGACATTTTTAGTCCGCGAAGGAGAGCAATTTCCAGCTTGGAGAAATCCACTGATGCGTGGTCAAGGTAAGAACATAGATGAATTTTTCCGTGTCCTTTATAGAGCCGAGGTTGGGGATGAAGCGGGCGGATATCTTCTTTCATCTGAAGGTCGAGGTGTAAGTCGAGGTTTTAGAGTGTTTCCAGGCCAACTTCTACTTAAGACTGTTACCTACCTTGCCGCTAAAAAAAAGCAGTCAACTCAAGATCAAGGTAATACAGGTAAGCTGGTCCTTCAAGATGTCGAAGATCTGTTTGCACAATACGGTGTGGACTTTTCGAGCGCCGCAGATGCTCGACCGTTGATAATGCGAGAATTACAGACAATGGGATTATTGACTGGTAGTCCTGACGCCGGAAGCAGTGTCGCTGTAGCCTGTCCATACTGACTACGGAATGAAAAATTCCAACATGCTTGCTATTGTAAATGTTCTTGGAGAACTTCTAGAACACCACTTTTCATCTGTTTTGGATGGGGGTCGAGATTGCCGACTTCTGGTTCCTGGATTAACAGCTAAAATTGCAAGGCAGTTGCATGATTATCTAATTAGTAAAGATATTGACTCATATCTTGTAGTTGGTAAGGACATACTACCTAAGGAAGAAGCTAGACTAATACGGGCGGAGGGGTTAACGAGTAAGCGTATCGGTTCGTTCATTGTTATCGCGAGCCCCGGTCAACTCGTGCGAATTCAAGATTCAATTCGTGGTACCGGTGGAACTATTCGCTCGTTGGCGTTTTCGGAAGAATGGCCTTGGATAGACAACGGGTATGAACCGTTCCGTTTTGATGGGCCAGTACTCGATACTCTTGTTAGCGACTGGTCAGGTGACACGAGAGAGAAAAAATGGTTACGAGAGTTAATTCTCAAGGGGCTGGTTCGATTCACGCAAGCTAGTTCTAGAAGGACACAGTTTCTTCTCGAAGATATTCTAGGCACCTTTCAGCCATCTCTATATCCTGAAATTGACGATGTTTTAAATAAGTTCATTTTTCACACAGGCATTCCACGTACACGTAATAATCTTCCTAATGTAAGCTCCCTTATAGGTTCGACTACGCGCCTAAATCAGAAAATAGTCGAAAGATGCCAGAAGGATGAGGATGTTCGAAATCTGGCAAGAGATATGGTGGATGAGGTCATACCAGAATGCGAACGAATTGAAGTTAAGATTGCATTGGATTATTTGTTAGATGGAATTGGCAGGCGAATTACGACAAGCACGGGCTTATTGGGTTTTTATTCATGCTGGGGTCCGGATAGGAACGATCCTATGCATTGGCAGAAATTGACTGCTGATTATTTGGCGAAAATTTTTGGTGTGAAGGGAAATGGACCTGAGGCGGTAGTTTCTTTTAATGTGACTTGTCATTGTGATCGAGCTGTTATCGCTGATAGCAAAAAAAAATTAGCCTCGTTTTTTGGTGAGGAGATAAGATTAGAAATCTCTTATAAGATTCCGCCAAATCAGTTTTATGGAATTACTTGGGAAGTCCAAGTGCTTAACCGCCGAAGGCTAATTTTTGAACGAGAGCTCGATTGTAATGAAGGAATGATTTTTGTTGACCTCGATACCGAAGCCTGTCTAACAAGTTATTCTCGAAAAATTCCGGTGAGAATTGCATTGTTACAGGACAGAAATAATGTCATCATCGATGATAGGGTTGAGTTGAATTTGTGTGGTGAACAAAGACCTGCGTTTACGGTCGTTCAGCCAGATTTTTTTATTATCGATGCAACACCGATTGACAGCGATGATACACCCGATAAGAAATTGAGTGTAGATGAACCGCAGCGCTTGTACCTCCTTAGTCACAATGCCAAAGAGGTGAGAATCTACGATGAGAATGAAACCAGACTTGATGTCATTGAAACAGAAATGAACGGTATTTGGCAATCAAGACAGTTAGTAGATACAAGGGCTGCGTCAAGTGGACAAGTTATCCGTTCCTGTAAATTCGATAACTATGGTTCAGTTATCTGCTTTGAAGCAAGGGACCTTGATACGGGAGAGTTTACGATAGAGGATGAGCTTCGAGTAACTATCTCTGAGTCAAAGGAAAAGCGAATAAAGGAATTAGCTGGCTTGTTCAGAGGAACGAGTAAGAAGCCCTATTCAGCGCTTGGGAAATTAAATGAAGCTGCGCGGCTTAGAATAAAGATAGCGAATTTAATGACTAGCCCGATCGGGTGGCGTCCTCTACTAGTCAACGTTTTTAAACCATCTAGCCAAAAAGCAGGTTCTGTGGGGAGTTTTATCAACCAAATGGGAGAAATTGATGGACATGCATTCCGTACGTTGACGCTTCCCGAAGAGGCTCAAACGTTACTCCAAAATTATTCGAATGCCAGAGACGCAATCCTAAAAGAGATTGAAGAGTTCAGGATTGATAATGAAGGAGTAAGCCTAGAGCATCCCGTCTATGCTAGTTATCCTATATTTTCACAGGTTCGTTTAATTCAGACAGACAACGCATTAGCTGCCTACTTGAAAGCATACTACGAAATTTTGGATTATCTGAACAAAAATCAAAATCACATTGAATGGCTACAGATATTTGTACTCTGTTACCTTGATTGTGTAGTCCATTGGGATAATAGTCCGTTAAAAAATGCATTATTTCTTTTAGGGCCATGGCATCCCCTTATCCTTGCGAAACGGTACATGGTTCAGGCAGCCCTATTCTCGCGAGCAGAGCAAATTATTCAGAGGAAAGATCAAAAGTCTCTAAGACACCTCGCTTCATTACTCGAGCGTGTGCATGGGTTTCGCTGGCTTGTTGGGATTTCTGATGAGGACAGAAAACTTGAACCTTTGTACGTATCTGCTACATCAGACCCTGGCTGGCACCTAGCGTTCAAGAAAAATTGCCATTCTTTAGCAATAGAACAAGAGATTGATGGTCTTGCGGGTGTTTTCGCGAAGATTAGGGAAATTTTTGGGTTAACAACCGAGATTGTAACTCGCTCTGGTGAAAACTTGGTTACTACGTGTATTTCAAACTACTTGCGAGCGTTTCCTTCTCGTCGCTCAATTGGCGTTCGTATCCGATGTGGGTACTCGAATAGTAACATCGTAGAAACTGTAAATCGCTACTTGCATAGTGATGACAGGGTAACAGGGCAAGGTATGAAATTACCTGGTGGAGTGAGGTTGTACTTTGAAGAAGCGGTAAACGACACTGAGAATGTAAAATGGACTGCCCCACCATTTTTAGTTTACCAGTTTACGGATGATGAGGATTGCGTTAGAAATGAGCACCCCGATATCTACATGCTCCCACAGAAGATGTCTCCTTCGATTCAGGACGCCAACATAGAAAAATTTAGGTTGCCGCGTGGAACTGGACTAGAAACCATTTTTATGCAGGAGCTGAATTCGCTTACCGAAGGAAAGACTCTAGTCCCAAAAAGCGTCATCTATGAATTTGATGCATGTGAGCGAACCGGTGATGGAGTAGGGGGAGCATTTCAGCGTGCTTCTGCGAAAATCGTAAGCGCTCTAGGTGTTCCTCAAATCACTACATGCTCGGTAGAATTTCCGAAAATTATAGAAGCGCCATGGGTAGTTCATTCTGGAGAAATGGTTGATCCTGCAGTGCTTGTCAAATACGTGCGGGATGGAGCTAATAGGGAAATTCAAGAACGTGCTCTTTGGGATTATAAGTTCAATATCACAGGGAAGGATACATCCTTTTTTGTTCTATCTCCTATTCCCAGAGGATTTGAGTTGGTCGTCAAGCGTTTCTTCGGAAGAAGCGACATTGCAAAAAGTTTCATTGTTGAACTGGGTAAAGTTGGCATTTCTATCGGAGGTGATGCTCTCAAGTCAGGTCGTCATTCACTAGGTGTTATTGGCCTTGTTGGTGCAGTTCGACTATTCTCGACAAATGGTAGTGAAATACCAACTCCTATTGTCTGTAATACTAAGGCTGTTGGTTTCCTAATCCCGGTAGATTCTTTCGACTCTTTTTTCGGCAAAGTTGGTTCTACACAGTCTGGATTAGGTGGAAAGAGGGCAGATTTATTGGCGGTCCAACTAACATTACCTCAGGGAGAACATGGTCGAATTGCTATATCTTGTTGTGGAATTGAATCTAAATTCACATCGAGAACACTAGGGAATACTAGAGCTCGTGATGCACTTGAGCAAGCATATGCTACTACCGGTGAATTCAAGATGCTTGTAGAAACCAGCCTTCATTCTGGAGGAATTCCTGAACGACTGGGCTTGCTAGAAATTTTAAAATTTGGATTGCGTTTAGTTAGTCCAAGTGAGCCTCGGGAAATTGATAAATGGCTTCAAACAGAGACGTCATTGTATGATGCTATCCTATCAGGAAACTACGAATTTTGTGATCCAAAGTTTAATGGCGTACTTATTTCCACGGAAGAACAACTTTCAGGCGTAGCTGAACATAGTGTGCTTGCGGGAGGGTTGTGGGGCAGGTTGACCAAGGAGCACTGGCCCGCTATCGTGGATACACAACAACTCAATTCGATTAAACAGGAGCTATCGCACCTATTTGACTCTTGTGTGGAGCAAGCTACGATTCTCAATAAGACATCAACACCAAAATCGCTTATTGATAAGGTTGAGGCAGAAAGGGATTTAGCACATAAAGAAATCAATAAAATGGGCGAGTCTACCTCTGACATTGGAAAACAAAGAATACAAATAGATTATGATCAAGAAACCGGCAGCGAAGCCAATTTAGAAGCTGAGCCGCTTGGCCAAATTTTTTTAGGTGTGGATGATGGACGAAGATTCGTCTATTTCAATCCGCAGGCCCCTGAAGACCCTCTGGACAACAAACACTTAATGGTAACCGGTTCATCTGGAACCGGGAAAACGCAATTGCTCAAGTACCTCATCTGTAGGGTCCGTGAGCAAGACAAACCTGTTTTTATTCTTGACTTGAAAAACGACTTCGCTAGCGATCAAAAATTTTCGGAGCGTTCAGAGCTTGATAGAATTTTTCTTGCCTTTGATGGATTGCCATATAACCCACTAATTCCATATCCTGTGAGACATCCTGCGAGCGGTGAGTTGTTCATTCAATGTGGCCATCACATAGCTGGCGTGTCTTCGGTTTTGAAGAGAACATATGGGCTAGGAGCACAGCAACAAGCTGCTTTAAATAGAGCTATAGTAGCTGCATTCGCTTCTTTCTCTATTTCGACTGAAGGGTCGGTACGGTATTCCGAGGAAATGAAATTTCCCAATTTCTCTGATGTAGGGGAAGCGCTCCAACATGACAATCCTTCTGCATATAATCGACTTGATCCTCTTTTTACACTAGGGCTTTTTAGAAACGAATTTAGAGATTCATCTTTCCAATCTCTTGTTAGAAGATCTGCCATACTTGACTTCAGTCAGATTCCTAGCGACGAAATCAAAAATGCACTTGCGCAACTCATCGTGCTGTCAGCACATGCATATTACAATAGCCAGCCCCAATCGGGAACGATTAGGCAGTTCTTGGTATTCGATGAGGCGCACCGTGTCCTTAACTCTGATTACATGTTGAGATTGGTTAGAGAAGGTCGAGCATACGGCGTTGCCATACTTCTTTCTTCACAATATCCATCTGATTTTCCCAACCAAATTTCTGCCTCAATGGCAACCAAAGTTATCCACGGAAATGGTAGAGACATCGAACGGGTAAAGAATATTATCCAACTTATTGGTTGCGAAGATAGGAAGGATGACGTAGCGAATCTGGAAAGGTTCCAGGCATTTATTGATAATCGCCATCATCCACAAACGCTAGTGCGTACTATGAACTATCCACTCTACTTAGTATGGACACAGCTTCAAGAACTCGAAAAAGCGACGCTGGATAAACTTGCAGAAATAGAAGGATTCGATACTTCTAAGTTGCCGATTGTAAATGTCGTTCGGCAACTTGAGCGCTTAGGTCTTGTTCAGGAGCGTGACGGAACTGTAGTTCTTGTCTAAGATAAATGTATGAAATGAAATCCGCAAATGGAAACAATTTCACTTCCTGATTCACGGGAAATTCAGTGCTTTCAAGGTGAGCTATTAAACTGGTTTAAGAAACACAAGCGAGAATTCCCATGGCGACAGGTTTCAACGAGTTGCTATGAGCATGTCATTTCAGAGTTATTGTTGCAACGTACGCGAGCAGAGACCGTGGCTTCATTTTTCCCCAAGTTTATTCGAGAGTTTCCTTCATGGCAAAAACTCGCCTGCGCAAGTGAGCTAGTGCTTCAACGTCGTCTTCAGCCGATTGGACTGTGGCGTCGTAGGGCAGCTTCGATGCGAGCACTGGCCAAAGAAATGGTAATTAGGCTAGAACGTTTTCCAAAGAACCGAGAAGAAATCGAGGCACTACCCGGAGTCGGTCAATATGTTGCTAACTCTGTCCTTCTATTTTGCTATAGCCAACCAGAACCTCTTCTTGATACCAATATGGCACGCGTACTCGAACGAGTGTACAAACCAAGACAGCTTTCTGATATTCGATATGATCCATACCTACAGTCATTAGCAAAGTGTATTGTTTGCTGCAAGACACCAAAGAATATTAACTGGGCAATTTTAGATTTAGCAGCAGCAGTGTGTGTTGTTGGAAAGCCACGATGTGAATTATGCCCGATTGCAAGATTGTGTGCCTACAACACCAATCGAACATGAATTTTATAGTTTCCCAAATTGAAGCAGCAAATTCGGATGCTCTAACCTTACGTATATCGCACTAAACTGAACACTAATTCCCAAGTTCTCTGAACACAATTCAAGAAACGTTTACTGTCGGAGTTTGATTGTGTCTTTCCGATATTCTCGCCTCCGTTTGCTATGCTTGTTTATTAGTTGCGATTTTACGTTACAGGGAGACATAGCAATTTCAAAAAGGAAGACAAGCATAAGAAAATCTAATGTAGTAGTTACATTGGAAGAATGAAGCTGGTTGTTCACTGAGACAGACCAGTAGCGTTACCGACATCAGCGTGAGGGAGGCACAAGAGTCGCTCCGCAAAGCGGAGCAGGTAATTTTATCTTGCTGCTACGCGATTCGACTAACGAATTCGAATAGAGCAAAATTTTATGTTCCCAAACGGACTCATTTATTCGAAGAGGATATCAGGCTCCAAACAGGCAAACAATCCATCAGGAGATATTTGTACCATGGTTGTATTTGAAAGGAGTTAGCGGTAGCGGGATGGGAGAAGTGCTACGCGTGTTGCTAGGTAAGCATGCCAAGAAGGGTATTTCTGCGGGGGGTGGTATCACGCATGAGTCGCCTAAAGGCCGACGCGAGGTGTTCTGGATTTGAAGTTGAAATCGTCAGGGAAGAATGTGACGAACAGCGTAATCAAGATGTAGATTTGTCAATAGTGATTAAACTTATAATATAGCGGAATCATCTACTTGACAGCGTAAAATCCGACGATACTTCAAACCAGTGCGTTGAGGAAAATGAACAGCAGAACTAAGGAATTCACCGCATACCGCTTTTGTACGATGACATACACGACTTCAAGGCTGCCACTATGTATATCGAATCGGAAATTAAACGATATGGTATTGGCAGTGAGAGCGACAGCCCCGTGTCTGGAAGTGGACTAAAGAATATGGGCTGGTCAGCTCCAGAAGAAGCATATGTACCTAGTTAAGCAAAGTTTTGTAGAAGTCGATGATCGACTCAACGCACTGATCAACAATGGCCCATCACGGCGAAGCGCTACTAGTTTCTGTGTTTGCCATGGAAAAAACGATCCGGCGAGCCCTCCGCTTCTGCACGCTCATCAGAGGCTTTACTTCAAAAGACAATGTGACCGAAGTTTCGAGAACATGGGCTTCAACTATCTAACGAGGGCTTGGTCAGTATTTGAACGAGACTACAGAATGTTGCGTCAGTTTGTTGGTAACAGTGTTCGGCAACATGTGCCTAAAGCGGCCACAATGCGAGACAAAATAATCCACGGATCTCGTGTCTACAGCCTCTCCGATTGTCGGAACAAAACTCTAAGAGCTAAGAATGCCATTGAAGTGCTACGCGATACCAACATGCAAGATCTCGATTGCGATCCATGGAATCAGCTGTCAGGAAAGAAAAAAGCCTCCTTGGTTTGGCTGGATCTCAAACAATCACTAGTTGTGTTCAAGTAAGCGCCAAAGAGTTTCTCGGATGGCAATCCTGGACCGACGCCTGACCCCAATAATCGAGATGCTTACCGAACTGGGCATGGACTGGCTCGCGTTCGAACTGATCGAAGGCGTTCGGCGAGACCAAGAGCCTGTAGAAAATGAAGATGCACTGGAGATCGCACGACAATGGGGCGAAAGGACGCGCGAAGCTGAAATTTTCGCGCGTAACCCAGAGGACAGCGTCGAGGGAGAGCCGCTCCTTAGTGACGCCCAACTTGAATGGGCAGCCCGTTACATCTACGAGCGACTCGAGGCGACGCTCGCAGAGATGTCGACGTCGCTTGATGCGCTGGACAAAATTGTCGTTTCGGGTCGTGAGTCGCAAACGAAAACTACTGAAGCCTCGGCGGTCCTAGTCCTACTCGATGCGGAAGAGGATCGAAACGTCAGTCGGACTCAAGTGGAAGAGGCACAAGCCCAACTCCCGAAGTTGAGTGAGTCGCTGGAAGCTTGGCTCACGAGCACGCGATCGGATCATAGCCAATGAGAAATGAAGTAAAAAATGCTCTATGTGCAGTCGTCGGAAGTGTTGCGAGATTGCGGGAGGCCGCCGGTGCTGGCCGTACCTTCGAACTTTACGTCATGACAGGCATTGGCTGTGCTCTTCAGGCCCGGGGCTACGACGTATGGATTCAACGCTCGGATGGCAGCCGCGTCCTTCCGACCGATTCCGACCGGCGCTTCATTCAGCGAAGCGGTGCACCTACCGGCATCTTGCCACGGGCGCAAGGCCCTGACAATGCCAGCTCGATTGTCTTCCGCCGCGGCGACCGTCCGGAATGGGAGCTTCTTAACGGTATCCAGTTCAAGGGGCGAAGCACCGCCTTCCACGAGATGGACCTTGCTATAGTACCGGAATCGATCGCTCGTACACTTCGAGACTTGCCAACTGTTGGCCATCCGCAGGGCCGACCACGCGTATCGATTGAATGCAAGGATGTCGGCACGGACGGTAGTGTTGATGAGATGCGAGCGTTTATCGCGCGTCTATACGATCTCACCATTTTGCGCACCCACCATCCCTCTCTCGGAGTCGGCGGCCCACCTAAAGCCATCCACCCCGGTGCGTCATCCGAATCGATCCATCGTCCCGCCCTAACCTATAGGATCGAGAACCGTCGAACGCTTAATGTGTTGGCTAGGAGGACAGGTTTCGTAAGAGGGGCAGCCGCGCTCACAGGATACCATGAGGTGAAGCCGTACAGCAGGATCACCGTTGGGAGCGCCTTTTCAATGCAGCTGATGGACGATGTTGCGGACTGGATTTGTGGGCGAGGCTTCTGATTACCCTACCCCGCCGCGGCATCGAGTAGAAATCTCACTGGCTAAAATCGAACACTTCTACACATACCAATACTGCTGCAACGACTAATGTTAGTAAAGACGTCAACCGCATGGACGATTGCCTGCCTTGGTCATCTGTTAGATATTCTCCAGATTACATATTATTATTCGGTTTCAAACAGGATTTCCAAATTTAGGAGTATACCATTCCAATTCGATGAATCGATTGACTACTAGAGGACTTCGATTTCTCAACCGTATACGGAATTCAGGATTAACCGAAGCGGTAAATCTGCTGCTCGTAAAACAATCGCAAAATACAGCGTAATGTGATGAACCTGAGCGATGTCGTCCATGGAATAGTCAGCGTATTTCACGAACTGGAGAATATCCTTGTTGTTACCTAGTGTCTGTCAGAGAACGCTTAACCTATTGATAATATTAAATAATAACAGGATATTTTGAACGAAGATCAGGAAAATAGCATATAATAGAGGAAAAAGCACCTGAAACCGGTAAATCTTCGAGGAATTTGAGCGATGAGAAAAATCGAAAACAGTCAGATGGAGTTTGGCGAGATCGCAATAGGCAAGATTGACATCGATGCCAAGTCTCGGGACGACATTCCAGCGCTACTCAAGGGAATTCAGCACATTTACACCCAGCCGCAAATTCGCGAGAAGATATTTTCACTGCTGCAAGAGCAGGTTAGGGCGGACGTCAATCTGGATTGTCCCGAATTCAGAATAATCCAGATTATTCCGTAAACCGGATTATTCCGGAATCATATCAAAAGCCGCTGTTCCAGAGGCTCGTGATGCAAAGATTCCGGAATAATCACATACTGTATTTTCCACTGCTGGCAATTTCACCAGCATCAACAATGGAGAATACAAATGTCAACAAATTTATATTTTTGTTCTAACGCGGTTCAGCGCTGGTTGCACTCAGGTCCGCTCGCCGAGCACGTCGACGGCTTTGCCTCATGGCTGTTCGATCAGGGGTATTCGAGGCAGATGGCGCGCGCCAAGCTTCGGCTGACTGGTGTGCTTAGCCGTTGGCTTGAGGAACGCGCGCTTGATCTGTCGGCACTTGATGAAGCGCTGTATGGTGTTTTTCTAGCTGATTCAGATGCCAAACGACAGTCACCTGAAGCGACCGGACGCCAACTATTGGGTTGGCTGAGAGCCAATGGATTAATTGCTCCGGCTGCTGTGTGCAGCGATGACGATCCAATCACGCAGATGCAATTTCGTTATGAACGATATTTGCGCGATGAACGCGGTGTGCGTGCCAACACGGCGAGGGTGTATTTGCAGGCTGTCGGTGTTTTTCTGCGGTACGCTTTTTCGACGAAATCCGTGCACCTTGAATGCTTGAGCCTCAACGATGTCAACGATTACATTCGAGGTGCCTGCAGTCGCTACAAGCCTGCTACGACGAAGACTCATGTCGCGGCGCTGCGCAGCTTTCTCGGATATCTGCATCGATGTGGAGATATTCCAGTGGCTATCAGCGACGGGATATTCAGCGTGCGCAACTGGCGATTGAGCAGTCTTCCAAAGGCGTTGGAACCGAGCCATGTCGAGGCACTGATTGCAAGCTGCGATATCAGTACCGCTGTCGGACGGCGCGACCGTGCCATTTTGCTGTTGCTGGCGCGTCTCGGTCTGCGAGCGTGCGAAATCGTGTGGATGACACTGGACGATTTCGACTGGTTCGGTTCGGTAATCACCGTTACGGGCAAAGGCGGCCGACGTGATCGGCTGCCGTTGCCTGACGATGTCGGGGAAGCTGTAGCGGCCTATCTGCTTGATGGACGACCGAAGTGCTCCACCCGTCGTGTGTTTGTAACCACCATTGCGCCTTATCGCGGGTTTCAAGCGTCAAATTCAATTCGCAACGTTTTTTATCGCGCACGGAAACGGGCCGGGCTCAACTCCTCGGTCCAAGGTGCCACTCATTTGCTACGCCATTCACTGGCCACCCAGATGCTACGCAATGGAGCCTCTCTGGAACAGATCGGACAGGTCCTGAGGCATGACTGTGCGGACAGCACTCGAATCTATGCCAAAGTCGATCTTGGCAGCCTTCGTCCCTTAGCTCCGGCTTGGCCGACAGGTGCGTCATGAGAGAACTTTCCGTGTTACTCGAACAATACCTCCAGACGCGTCGCGCCGCGGGAGCGAAACTGAAAGACCCGGAGCGGCTTGTGCGACAGTTCCTTTCGTTTCTTGCTCAACGCCAAGCGACAGTCATTACCACGGAGCTCGCACTTCAGTGGGCCATCGAGCCGCGAAACGTACAGCCGTTCTACCGGCATCGTCGACTCGCGGAGGTTCGCCGCTTCGCCCGATATGCTTCAGCCGTGGATTCACGCCACGAGATTCCGCCGCAGGGGCTGCTTCCATATCGCAAACATCGCGCACAGCCGTACATCTACAGCGCCGAACAGATTGTCGCAGTGATCAATGCAGCCAAACAGCTTCGCGGACGCATCCGCCCGCTGACGTATTCGACCATCCTGGGTTTATTGTCCGTCACCGCCATGCGTAGCGGTGAAGTCGTCAATCTCGACCGTGACGATGTCGACCTTGGTCAGGGACTCATCACCATCGGCAACGCCAAGTTCGGCAAATCGCGAATGGTCATCTGCCACCAATCGACGCGAAAGATCTTGAGCGAATATGCTGCAAGGCGCGACGAGTTGCTGCCTTGTCCAATTTCCTCAGCTTTCTTTGTAAGCGATCAGGGAATGCGAATCAGTCCTGGCACGTTACGCAATACGTTCGCGAACCTGTCTCGCGCAACGGGTTTGCGGGGCGCAACCGATACGCGCGGGCCTCGTCTCCAAGACATTCGTCATACCTACGTTGTTCACACTTTGATGCAATGGTATCGCGATGACATTGATGTCGAATGCTGGCTGCCGCGCCTGTCGACTTGGCTCGGTCATGTTGGAATCGGCGAAACCTACTGGTATCTGAGTGCGGTTCCGCAACTGATGGAACAGGCGGCACGGAAACTGGATCGTGCGCAAACCAGGATGCATTCATGAATGCCAACACTGATTTTGCCAGATTGTTGGCCAAGTACTTCACCAGCTGGCTCATCGAGCAGCGTCAGATGAGTCCACACACAGTCGCAAGTTACCGCGACACGTTCCGGCTGCTGGCGCTTTACGCAAAAGATGTTTTGAAAATTTCGCCGCAAGATCTCACTTTCGATGACTTTGATGTCGAGTTTCTTGTCGCTTTTCTCAATCATCTTGAGCACCAGCGCGGCAACTGTGCGCGCAGCCGAAATGCACGCGTCTCGCCGCGATTCGGGCTTTTTTTCGCTACGTTGCCTTGCAAGAACCCCGCTACGCCATGTTGGCTCAGCAGGTTCTTTCGATGCCCTCTAAACGTCATGACCGAAAATTGGTCGATTTTCTTGATCGCGACCAGATCGAAGCATTGCTGCAGGCGCCAGATCCGAACACTCGCATCGGAAGACGAGACCGCTGCTTGCTGCTGATTGCAGTGCAAACGGGTATGCGCGCGTCGGAAATCATCGCACTGCGTCGACAAGACATACACTTGGACAGCGGCGCTCACGCGCGATGCCTCGGAAAAGGGCGCAAGACACGATGCATTCCTTTGCGAAAAGATTCACTCGCCGCGCTCAAACAGTGGTTCCAGGAATGCGCTGGGGAACCGAGCGATCCGGTTTTTCTCAACCAGCGCGGGCGCCCACTTACCCATGACAGCCTTGATTATTTGCTCAAAAAGAACCTGGCTGTCGCACGCGATAAATGCCCCGCTCTGCGTGATAAACGGGTCACGCCGCATACACTCAGACACACAGCGGCGATGGAGCTTTTGCGAAACGGTGTCGATCGGGCCACGATTGCATTGTGGCTCGGTCACGAGCAGATAGAAACCACCTACATCTACCTGCACGCGGACCTGAAACTTAAAGAGCAAGCAATGGCCAGAACAACGCCATCGGGAACTCCAATCGGAAAATACCAGCCCGAGGACGCAGTTCTGGCATTCTTGAACAATTTGTAGTCTGAACCATCTGATTATTCCGGAATCTTTGCATCACGAGCCTCTGGAATAGCGGCTTTTGATATGATTCCGGAATAATCCAGTTTACGGAATAATCTGGATGTGGGTCGACCGGGCATGGATTTATGGCGCGTGTTCGTTCTTGGGGTGGTGAAACAGGGATTGGGTTGCGATTTCGACCGCTTGCAGGAGCTTGCAAACCAGCATGACACGGTTCGCAAGATGCTGGGTCACAGTGAGAGTTTCTACCGAGACAAGTCGAGTTACTCCCATTTGCAGACGCTGATCGACAATGTGTCGCTGCTCGGTGCGCAGTTGTTGTCCGAGATCGGCAAGGTAGTGGTTGAAAGCGGACACGAGGTGGCAAGAAAAAAGCCTGGCGCGCCATTGCGCGGGCGCTGTGACAGTTTCGTAGTTGAGACCGATGTGCACTATCCGACGGATGTCAACCTCTTATACGATGCAATACGTTGTTTGATCCGGGATGTGGCGCGGGCAACGGAAAAATGCGGTATGACCGAATGGCGGCAACACCGGCAACTGCGGAATTCGGTGCGCCGGCGATACAACCGGGTGCGCAGTTCGCGCGGGCGGCGAGACACCAGCAAGGTGAAGGAGTATCTTGGATATTGCAAGTGGATTGCGGGTCGTGTGCAGGATGACGTTGCACAGCTGGAGCGGTGTCATTCAGTGCCGTTGCTGACGATGCTTTCGATTCACAGAAATCTTGGTCATGCCCATCGTCAGCTGGATCAAGTCGAGCGTCGGCTGCTCAAGGGCGAAACGATTCCACATGAAGAGAAAGTGTTTTCGATCTTTGAACCGCACACCCGCTGGATCTCGAAAGGCAAGGCCGGCGTGCAGGTGGAGTTGGGGATTCCGGTGTGCGTGGTCGAAGATCAGTTCCAGTTCATTGTGCATCACAAGATTATGTGGCAAGGCTCAGATGTGGATGTGGCAGTGTCGATGGTGGAGGAAACCCAGGCTCGATTTGCGGATTTTCGCATGTGCAGTTTCGATCGTGGATTTCACAGTCCGTCCAATCGCCGGCGATTGGATGAGATACTGGATCTCAATGCGCTGCCGTGCAAGGGTTATTTGAGCAAGGCGAATCAGATGCGCGAGCAAGAGCCCGGCTTCGCGGCAGCACGCAGGCAGCATCCGGCAGTGGAGTCGGCGATCAACAATCTTGAGCATCGAGGTCTGGACCGGGTGCGCAGTCATGGTGCCGGCGGCTTTGATCGCACAGTTGCGCTGGCGGTGGTGGCGGCCAACCTGCATCGCATTGGCCTGTTATTGCAGCGCACAGAGCGCGAGAATATCCAGCGGCGGAAAAAGGCGCGTTTGCGCGCTGCCTGACGCTGCGGCATCCAATTCGGCGAGCGCCGGAACACTCCCGCTCAGACGGGAACGGGTACCTATACCTGTTTTCTGGGGAATTGCGCAGGAATTGGCAAATTCGCTTCCAAATCCACTTCGCAACCACTTTTTTCACAATCTGTGCTGCGTAAAATGAAAAAATATCCTCGAATTATTGCTGAACACCCGCCATAATGGGGGTTTTCTGCCAGACACTAGTTATCACAAGACTGCAGCCTAGCTTACACAGAAAGAATATGCAATTACATTTCTTCAGAACGTGTGGGTTATAACTACTGATCAACAATTTTAAATGACGCAAGACCAAGAGATATCACTGTGCCTCCATCAGCATTGAACATATGAAACATAACAAGGCACTCCAAAGGACGGGTTACACCCGTCGCTGAGCTTTTATGTAATGGGCAGAACGACTTCGCATGAGTAAACAATCCGGGAAGCTCGTAAGACCTTTTGAGAGCGAAGCAGTCGCTGAGAAATTTCATGCCTACCCACCGAGGATACGCAAAAGACTGATGACTTTGCGGTCTCTGATATTCGAAACAGCTGATAAGACAGAAGGCGTCGGAGCACTCGAAGAAACGTTGAAATGGGGCGAACCAGCGTACCTGACGTCGAAGAGTAAGAGTGGAAGCACCGTGCGAATTGGCTGGAAGAAGTCTATACCTTCTCAGTACGCCATGTACTTTCACTGTCAAACGGACTTAGTGGAAACCTTTCGGACATTGTTCCCAAGCGACTTTCGATTTGAAGGTAATCGGGCCATAGTATTCGAGGAAGGAGACGCCGTGCCATTTGGCTCACTAGGTATCTGTATTTCATACGCACTCACCTATCATCGAATCAAGGGACGCCAACGGCGACCGTCCCGACCATCAAATTCAGTCGAGGCAGTTGATTATTCAGTTGATTCGCGACGTTAGGCTTCATGTGGTTTGATGTAGTATGGGAATTGATGAGCAAAAACAGCTTTGTTAGAGCTTTCACGGCTGGCTTGCCGTTGTTGTTTGTTGGCTGGTTAATCCAGAAACCTGTTCGGCGTTATAGAGCAAAGCAAATATTCAGGAATTTGTAAGCTGGTCTTAAAGAAAATAATAAGGAATTTTTGCCTACTGCGCGTATTCTGATTGATCTGAACAGTCATTCTGGATGCTTTGTGTTGCGCGGAAATTACACGAATTGCAAGCCCTAAGAGAAGCGGCAAAACAACAACAAAAGAGGTTCAATTCTTTAAATTCGGCTGATCACAGGTACTTAATGGTTGGAACTTTCAATCGATACTTTTGGAGACTTGCAAATCGGCGCCTACATCTTTGTTCGGGATCACTACCCAGAGCCGTTTATCTAGTCTGATCTGTTCTTGGGATCGGGGTTACTTCCCACAACTCTGTTCGTATCCCATGATCTGCACGCTGCTTACAACTTCAATGCTCGGGATATTCACTATTTCACAGAGTTTCAGCATACATCTACACCTGTACCTGCCCGCAGGAAACGTGTCGGTTTGTTTCGGTGATGTAAATTATCAGTGACATAGAGCAGTAATTGTTCAGTCCGCGTCACCCCTACATAAAAGAGCCGTTTCGCTTCTTCGATCTCCTCGTCGGTTGCAGCCTGATAGTAAGGAATTCTACCTTCGTGTAGATCAATCATGGCGACCGCGCGGAATTCCCGACCTTTTGCATTATGTATTGTCGAAAGCTTGAGGGCTGCGTCAGGGTAAGCATATATGCCAAGGTCGGCGATTGTGAGGTTGGCTAAATCCACCTTGTTGTTCAACATATCTCCCTTCATCGCCTCGACGGACATAGGAAATAGATCATCTTCCTGGGAGTTAAAATATTCTTCTTCAATCAGTATTTCCGAGAATTCTCGCGCTGCCGCTTCAAGCCAAGCAATACCACCCATGTGATCGACGTGTAGTTTCCGCGCCCTGTAGAGAAGACGAAATACGACAACGCGGCCTTGATATGAAAAAATATCGAAGTAAGTACGGCCTGTTGCATTGAGAACGGTATTAAATAATGTGCGCTCAATCCCGGCAACAGCAGTTGGATCGGCCTCTACCAAGTAGGCGCAGACCTGCTCGGCAAGCTGCGCGAAGAGGCGACTGCGCCGGTATGGCCGGGCGCCAGGACCGACTACGCTAACACCATACTCTCGTAATCGGCGTCCGAGTGGAAATAACGAATACCAAGTGGGGGCAATGATGGCGGCGTTTCCCACGGGAATACACAGGTCATCAAGGGTTGGAAGAAAATAGTCGGTGATGACTTCGAACGCACTAGTACCGTGTTGCCATTTCGGCGTGCTAGTATAAGTCTTCGCATGACCGGTAGCTTTCATGGGCGGTACGCGCGGATATAATTTGTTAGCGTGGGCGATGATTGACGGACTTGATCGGAAGTTACTTGAAAGTTGCATGTCTGTGCGAGCACCTATACGCGCGGCGAATTCATCGGCGAGGTCAGGTCGCGCGCCCGCAAAGCCGAAGATAGACTGCCGAGGATCGCCGACCAGTACAAAGCGCGTTCGGCCAGCGCCTACAATTAGCGTTAGTATTTCAACTTGCAGATCCGTCGTGTCTTGGAATTCATCAACGAGAATCCAGGCAAATTTTGCCGACACGTAATTCAGTATTTCTGGGCGTTTTTTTAGCAGCAAAAAGGAAAAATAGATGATATTGGCAAAATCGATAAACCCAGCTTCGCGAATTCGTTTCCAGTAGGATCGAGCCATGTCAGGGGTCAGAGCACCGTGTTCAAGGGCATTACCCACGGGTTGGCCATCTACGCTCACGCGCAAATGATTGAAGTCCTCAAAATCTCTGAAGGTGAGATCGTACCTGTTGAATTCTGCGCAGGTAGTGGTGACAAGGCGTTCAAATTCAGAGCTGTCAGGCGTCAGCACCTTGAAGCCATCCTTATAGCCCTTAATTAGATAGCAGAACGGTCGAAATATATAATTCAGACAAAAGGAGTGAATGGTACAGATATCGTAATGCGTATCGTCGCTAGGCTGAATATGATGACGAAGTCGGGCTTCTATCTCGTGTACGGCCGCATTTGTATAAGTAATGCAGGCGATCGCACGGGGGGGTGTCTCTCACCTCGTTGATCGTGCGCGCTAGTTTGGAGATAATGACGCGGGTTTTGCCGCTTCCTGGGCACGCGGTGAGCATGAGATTCTCAGCGCAACGAACGGCGTCCTTTTGTTCCACGGTAAGCCTCATGGTGTACGCAACCAACTTACCGCATCAGCAAGGTATTTCGGAATAGTTGAAGCCTGATCCGCATGGCGGGCAACAATTTGCGCGAAACGGGCTTTGCCGAAGCGTACTGCGGTTTTCAAGATCTTGTTGCGGAGCGACGTAAGAATTTCTGTTTTTTCATTATTGTCAATATCTCCATTTGCCAATCTTTCGGCCCCCTTTCGGAGACGCCTTGCTACCACCGGTGCTCCGATATCGTCGGCAGCGAGGGCAAACATTTCAAGGGTGTCCTCAGATACTAGTGCACGTTCAAATGTCGTCTTGCACGTAAACACGCGCACATACTCGTTCTCAAGTGCTTTGAGACTAGGCGGTGCCGGGAGGTAGCCCTCTCCTTCCACATCTGAGTCGGCATCGGCGGGCTTTAGGTCTCCATCTGTTATGATGGCACATTTCTTCGGCAACGTCTCTGCGGAGAATAACTTGGCATAAACATCGAAGTGCACACCGTAAATCGGAATCATTGAAATACCCTCGCGATCAAGATCTACATTCTCCACATTCATAAGCAAAGCGGGTATGAGGAACAACTCAGAGGGTCCCTCAACCAGCATTACCTTACGGGCGAAGAGAAGATTAGATTTAGTAGCATCTAGGTACCGTTGAAGGTCATTAATTTCCGATTGTTCCAAACCGGTATCTTCAGCCGGTATGGTTGAGACTATTGCTGAGTCGCCTGTCTGAGAGAGAACGATGTATGACTCTAATTGCGCGCTGGCCGTGATATGCGTGCTGTGGGTGGTGAGAATGGATTGAAATGGTAGGGCACTCAGGGCTTTAAAGAGCGTGAGTTGCAATTGTGGGTGCAGATGGGCTTCTGGCTCTTCGAAGAGAATAATCTGCCCAGCTGATTTCTTCTTAGCAATCCGCTTATGAAAATACTCGATAAGAATTGAAACATAAAGGATATTGTTCAGGCCTAATCCGTTTGATGACGGATCGAAGTCCTGCATCGCTGTGTTGGTCAGCAGAATACGCAAGGCGCGAATAATCGCCTGAAACGAAGGCTCCGCAATGCCGAGTCCAACATCCATGCTAAATGCGGGACCTGTAACTTTCTTGAAGGAGGTGTCGATCGCTTTCGCGATCTCCTTTATCGTTTTCGCTTTCGCAATCTGGTCATTCGCTGTGCGTAAGACATTTAGAAGTTCATTCTGTTCATCCAGCGAGATTTCCATCGCGTCAATCAAGCGTGCCAACGGAGAACTACGGAAGTGTCGGAGATCGCTCTCGACGTCCCGGAGCGCTGGCAGAAAAACGACAAGGAAAGATTGAAGATCCGAGAATCGGATGGATGAGCCAACGTTTTGGTCCCATTCAATTTCGGCTAGGTCGTCGCTAGGACTGCCGCCGGCTGTAATTTCCCAGTGATAGTCGTCGTGCGTTAGATCGCCTGGTTCGATGTCTCCGTCATCAATGTCCTCACGTATGCTCAACTTTGGCCTATAGCGATAGATCAGTCTTGCAATGCTTGGCTTGTGCTGCCATGCGCCGACCAGAGCCTCTTCGTTTGTCTTGCCCTGAAAATCCGCGATTTCTAAGCCGATCAGAACTTGGTTCGGGTACGCAATATCAATCGCTGAGTGCACGTCATTGGGAGTGAGTGCCCTGTACCTTGATGAAAGGCCCGCATCTAAACACAGGCGGATTGCATGCAGAAAATTTGTCTTGCCCGAATTATTCTCACCTATAACACAGACAGTACCGGTCTTAATGCGTACATCGAGATGCGCAAACGAGCGAAAATTCTTTATTACGACACGGGAAATGCGCATGGACGGTGGTTTCCCGTAACTGACACTGCTTTGATAAAATTCGAATGTCTTTGATCGCAGAGTGTGATCTCGACCTTAGACAACGCGTTATTGGTGAGAATCAAGGTTGTAGTCAATGTTGTTCTCGATGCGCACGACCGAATCTTGGCGGTGTCGCGTACAGTTGTTTACATCTGTGAATGACCAAACTATTTTCCGATCATCGGACCCCCTTTGCCGACCACAGGCGCTCTCGACTCGAATGAATACGACTATGCATGCCTGACCAGGGCGAATTTCTTTCGCTTAATTCTGAAAATTTGTATTTGCGAATTAGTATTGTGAACGTAATTACTTCCTTGTGCGGTTAGTCTGTAAATATGCCGCAAAAAATAATCCCCGTCGTTGCTAAACGCTCATAAGAACCGACTTCAAGGACATAATCTATCGCACAATCCACATAGAAATAAAGTTTGTTACGACCACAATCCTCAAATTTGTCCGAAAGGTCATCGGACGTCATTTTGGGCGGCTAAGGAATTTCGTTACTAGCAAAGAACTTCAGGATATTTAACGTCAAATCAGGAATTTTAATCATTTCAGATAGATGAGTTGTTTCCAAATTTTATCATATGGAACACAATTCACTATTTAGTCGACCCTGAAAAATCCATTTATCCCGTGGTTGGAAGCAATTGAGTCGCGAACGAATTTGTTGATCGACTCTGTAACCATCGTGCACCGGAATTGATTTCCGTGATGAGACGATTTGCCCCCTCCCAACAGCGTATCGACGCCCAAAACCGTCCCCAAAAATCGAGACCAAAAAACCTCAGGCGCTTCAATATCAAGCGTAAATTATGTCCTGCACAGCACAGCAGCACGTTCATCTGGTCACCGAGTGTGCCTTTGAGATAATTGCGACCCAGCAATCCATCGCTCTTCAGGTGACCAATAATCGGTTCAATCGCCTGTCGACGTTTCAGGCTTCGCTTTAAGCGTTGCGTGGTGATGCCTCGCTTCTGACCGGAAATATACACTGCGCTTAAACTCTCGCCATGACCCCGGTAACCCCGATCCACAAAAACCTCATCTATCCGCTGCCCGCTCATCCGACGTACCTGCTGCAGTGCTCCAGTCAACGTATGAAGGGTTACCCGATAATGCCATCGCGCCAACCACGAAGTTACTCTTGTTGGTCGCCGCGATACTCACCTTCACTCCAAACTCATAATGCTTATGAGCTTTGCCCTTCGCAAGGCATTCCACTTCCGGAGCATGCAGGCTGTAGAGTTTGTTCCGGTCGTGTTGTTGCTGCTTCAACAACCGACGCGCTAACGACAGTTCCTCAGCAAACTGCCCTTGTCGTGTGGGGTCTGACGCAATCTTGCGTTCGATATCGCGAACCACACGTCCCAAATAGATTCGCAGTGTTTTGACTTCGCGACGCATTCGTCGATATTGCCGGGCATGGGCATATTTGTTCGCTTTGAGTAACGCTTTCGGCCCTTTTCGAGCATAACTTTGGCGAAGCACCACGGCATGTTTTCGGCATAAACGAACCAGCCGCTCACGCGAGCGGTTCAATAACCTGCTGTCGGTCGGATAACTCACCGCCTTCTCCTGCACCGTGGTATCCACCGTCACCCTTTTAAGATGCGATGGTTTCACCACTTTACATGTCACTCCAACAGCCACTGTGAGCTGCAGAATCAACTCACAGCCACTTTCGCCAATGCGCTTTCGATAACGGGTCATACTGCTCGGGTCAATCGGAGGTTTATGCTGGAAATACACCTCGCCGCAAAACTTCTGCCAGTAAGGATTCTCCACCCATCTGTCTACCACTTCCTCGTCAGACATGCCGTACACATGCCTCAGCATTTGCAGACCCACCATCAGACGAGTGGGTTTGCCGGGGCACCCCTTATTCGGGCAATACAGGGCTCCGAAGCTTTCATCGAACACCGACCAGTCGATCATCTCGGCCAGGCGGTAGAGTTCGTGATTGCGGTTGATGATGTTGTCCAGTTGCATTCGGAACAGGTCGAACTGGGTTTGATTTGAAAGTTTTTCGGGGACCATTTTTCACTCCGAAATTGCAAGGAATTAACTACAAATTATAACATTACTTGCAATATCAGAATGATTATGGAATATTATATTAATATAAACAGCATGTTATGTACTATTTATTGATTATTCAGGGACGACTAATTATGCGAACTCTGGAAAAGACGCAACTAAATAAACGAAATCCCATACAGTAAAAATTAAGAATTTCATGCTAGGTCTCTCCATAGATTAAAAACATAGAATTCATTTGAAGCTTGGGAGTAATTTTCAACATTGTATTTGGCCATTTGAGTGTAACAAATCTGTATTTCAGGTTGCTTAATTGCTAATAGTCCAGCACCAACAGTGGATATTTTGGTATTTAAGGGAACTATTACTGTATTGCACTCACTTCGTTCATTGACTATTTCTGCCAGTTGTAATGCCGTTCTATATGGGTCAATTAGAGAGTGTGGAAACTGACTAACAACATCACTCGTGTAGATTGAGATCAATTTTTCTTTGAATTTGATGTTTAGTTTGTGCAAATCACTAGAAATTGACTCCGTGTCACTGCCATAACCAATCGAAATGTAGTCGGGCTCATATGCATCAATTACCTGTCGAGCTCGTTCATATTCGAACCCAGCCAAAATAACTAGATGAAGCGGTTTAGTTGGCTTCATTTCTCCTAAAAAACCCATAACAGTTCTAATTTCCACAAGATCATAACTCAGGTTCTCAGAAGTATGTGTAGCACATGTATATACGAGTTGACAATTCTTATAATGTTGTTTATTGTCGTATAGTGCTTTAATAAGAATAAGTAAACTCTCTCGTGTAAAAGTTGAAATATCTACTAGAATATTTTTGTTCTTTGCACCTTCACTAGTTATAGTCTCAAAAATACTGTCAGCGGCACTCCGCGGGTTGTTATAAGACAATGGAATTTCTCTACCCTTACCTCTAAAATGGGCCGATAATTTAGATCTGTTTTTATAAGAATAGTCGGTAAATTCTTCAATGAAAAATATAGCTACCGATTCTATTCGATGTTCCGGCAACGCGAAACTTACGGAAAGACAGCGGTCCTCGAAGCTAGCACATGTAATTACAAAATCAATTGGACTGTAAATTGAGTCAATCAATGAAGAATTAGATAATCTTCCACTCACAATTCGTCTCTACTGCTAGCGAATAGGTCACGTTGATTACTTAGTTCAGTATGACTTATATCTGTGTTCTTGCGCCGCTTATTTACAAAAGCGTCGGGATTATTTATGGCTAGAGTTAAGTCATCGGGCGTAACAGACATATGAGCTGCGTAGCCCGAAGGGTCCAATTTAAAATAAGGAGTTAGTCTTCTATTAAAAACATAGAGTGTATTTCTTCCAATACCTTCTTTACTTCCGATACTAGACCGATACAAATAGCCCCATTCAATAGCCAGGTCCAAAATACTCTGTGTCTCTTTGCCGACAGCTCGAGTTGGCATAAATGAAAGAAAACTTCGTTCCGTATCGTCAGAGAGCAATTTTAACTGGAACAATTTTCCAAAGGAAACAACTAAATTCCTGAGATTGTCAACTTTCCCTAATTTATCACCCGGAACTTCTATAGTGTTTTCTTCTGTTATTCTAAGACCATCAAAATTACTATCCATGAACTCTTTTGACCATTCAGTCAAAACTTTATCTTGAATTGGGTGAGGAATAAATGTTACTTCTTGATTAGAATCTTGTCCTGCAATCACCTCGTTATACATTCTAGAAGCCGGCTCAAGAAAGAATCTTATAATTCCTGAAGATATATCTACTATGTTTTTAAAACCTGAATAACTGAACGTATTAGTCTTTTTGGATTTAGTGAGTTGCTTCATATATTCAGAAGTTTTGTATCGTGTTACATCATCACTTTTTCGCGCGGACACCCTTCGACCTTCATCCCAATTTGATTTGATTGTTTCCACAATGGGGATTAGTGCTTTTTCTTGACTTGGATTCGCGGGAAAAAATTCAGTTGGTGAAACGTTACTAAAATCATTGACCTCCAGACGTTTTTCAACCACTTTTTCAATTTTGTTATAGTAATGGCTATAACTCTTTGACGTATAAACCGTGTTGATGTCGATTTCAGAGTAATCGTGAGGGCTTTCTATCAGGGTTCCTTGAATAGTTCGCCACGTTTTGTATCTTTGTTGCGTGGATAATTTCAAACATATCTGGTCTGTCGTACGATATGAAACCCATGAGTTGACAACTTTTTGCATTCGTTCCGGCAAGTTATCAGCATCGTCAACCATTAAATATACTGGACCAACTGGGGTAATTTTTAAGTTGGTCACTAATTGTATGAATGGGAGCAGGAAATCGATATACCCAAATAACGCACTTGTGTACGGAAAATTTTCGGTTCCAAAAGTTAATTTTCTCAGATAATTAATAGTGTGTCGATGCTCATGTTCAATTATTTTACTTAGAAGTTCGAGAGAAACTTTATTACTCCCTTGAACTAAGCTTGAAGTGCTACCTGCTGACTCGGTTAGTTTGACAAAGTCACTACAAAACTCATCCCAATTCTCACTACTCGCATCTTCAGATTCTTCATCTCGTTTAGATAGGGATGTTAGAGAGTCGAGAATATGTACTACGGCATAAAACGTTAGAATGTGCTCGGACAGCAACCAATATGCCGCACCGTCCAATCTTTCCAATTCACTCAAGCCATAATTAGCTTTTTTTATTGGCATATGGATGGCATAGTGAGTTAATTCACTGGCTTTTTTTACTTTGTTCGCTGCTAGCTGGACATGTGGTTCTAAATATCTGAGCATCATGCTTTTCCCAGTCCCTCTAGTTCCATGCAGAAATGTGTGTTCTGGCTCTAACAATCTAGGAAAGTCGGAAAACACATCAATAAACAACTTGGCTATGTCTTCAGCTTTAAGTGTCTCTGGGGTTTTGACAGAAAATGGGTTATTCATTGATGTAATCCTAGTTCGAATCCAATTCTTTCTTTAGCCTACACCCTCTCCATTCTGGATGGTTTTTATGAAGCGAATCTTCAGTAGTAGGATAACCTGTTTCTTTCAGTTCAAACGATTCATTTTTTAATATATCCATACTATCATCATAAATTTGTACTACCGCACGAATACGATCAAGTCTGATATGTTCAGACATATACCTCTGGCAATAAATCATTTCACGATACATTTTTTCCATTCGAAAAAAAATTTCATCGATCAGGAAAACTTTTTCAATATTACTAGGTGACCCCTTACCATACTTGTTCAATACATGGATTTTCTTCAATTCATATTTTAGATTGATACTTTTTCCTTCACGATCAACGCTGACGTTAGAAATACTGTAAGCATAGGCATGATGTACCTCACTTTCTTTAGGTAAGGCTTGGTTATTTAGCAGGAACCTAGCGCACCTACTTCGATCTTCACAAATTTCATCTGAAAATCTTACTAGAGCGGCAATTAATTGTTGTCTTATCGTTATGTCGCCAAATTTATCTTTTTCTTTTAGTTGATTTATTGAGTCTTTGCTTGAAGTTCCGTCAAGTAATTTGACGGAACCACTATGCGCGCTAGCTATTTGAGAAATTATTTTGGCTTCAAATTCATCTGGGCAGAGATTGTCTCCCATGCCTTTGAATATTTTGTGGGGGTGCTTCTCATGCCCTGTTCGACCAAAAATATTTCCTGCATCATGCAGCAATATTGAGACAAGCAAAATAAATACTTCATATGGCGAAATGCATAGTTCATTTCTGTCGTTGGTATCAACTTGTAAATCTAAAAGTTTTCCAGCATACCGTATCACTGCATCGAAATGGTTTGGCCCATGGTCCGTGTATATGCCTCCGTCTACGGATGAAATAGCAGATCCAATTTCAGGGTATACATTTTGTACAAGATATTCTTTAATACCTTGATATCTTTTGAAGTAATTGTCTTTACCACTAGGAAAATATTCGGAGTTCAAACAATTATTTTCAAACCAATTTTCCAAAGGTAGTGAATCAGTTGTCATTACGATGTTATCTTTAGTTACGTTTGGCGCTTAAGTGATGTGAAAATTGCTTTAGCTAGTAGAGGAGGAACAGCATTACCTACCTGCTGTTGCTGGAATCCTATCGAGCCTCTAAACCTAAACCAGTCCGGAAATGACTGAAGTCGTGCGGCCTCTCTGACTGATAATCCTCGATTTTCCGTTGGGTGAATTAACATATTTTTTCGATAATTCCCGATTACGACGGATGGATCATCTTCTTTTAGCCTTCTGTAAACTCCTGTGTGACATCGTCTTTTATCTTTATAGTTATCCATCAGACGATCGGGAATATTTCCCCAATTCCCTCCTTGTGGTACATGTTTGTACCGTTCAAGTATTAACTGACTATTTCTAGTAACAAGGTGGTTATAGCAACCATTACTTCCGTTTCTAAGTTGCTTTGAGTAGTGCGAGCGAGCAGGTTTAGAATAATCCATGTAGCACTGGGAGGCGCCGTTGGTTAGGGAAGGCAGATCTGTAATAGCTTGTTTTACAGTAACAAGTTTGGATGTTGTAGGATTAGGAAAACTAAACTTTATGTTGTGAAGGGAACTTACAATGAAAAACCGAGTTCTTCTTTGTGGTATGCCAAAATCAGTTGCATGTAACAATTTAGTGAATGTTGTATACCCTAAAGAATTTAGTTGTTCTATGACTAAATCAGCAAATAGACCTTCTTCAGTTTCAAGAATCCCTTTCACATTTTCAAAAATCACCCAGTCTGGCATATAAAATTTTGTTATACGTATAAATTCTTTGAACAGCCAATTATCATTATTTTCCTTGTTTCTATTTTTTTGATTTGACGTTGAAAATCCCTGGCATGGCGGACCACCAAAGACGACTGTTGGGGTGTTTCTAAATTCTACTTTGAATCCTTTAAAATTTCGTATATCATCCTGATACAAACCATATTTTGGCGTGAAATTGTGCAGGTATGTAGTAGCTGCATTTCGATCCGCTTCCACGACAATTTGTACGTCAAGCCCAGCAAGTTTGGCACCTAGTGACATCCCTCCGGCGCCTGAAAATAAATCAATACCTATCATTTAGTATGGTCGAGATGGTAATCGGTGGCTCTTTCCTGATCTAGTTGGTATAGAAGACATTAGTGCCGAATGGCACCAAGAAGGTGCCTGCCTTCAAATCAAAGAATCTACGTCTACGTTCAAGGCTTCGGCAAAGGTGGTCAATGTCTTAGCCGAGCCGGTACGTCTAGCCCTTTCGATTTGCGAAAGATAAACTGCGTTGATACCGGCATTCTGGGCTAGTTGTTTCTGGGTCATTCCACGATGGTCACAATTTACCCTGACGGCACTTTCCCCTGCTAGCAGGTGGGGGTCCGAGAAATTGATTGGAAAAGACTCTTCGTCGGCGAATTTGGCGCGATCATAAAGTTCTTCATCACTTAGGTTGGCGGTAGCATCGACTGTGGTCAAGCGTTTATATATCAGTCATAGGGTAACGGCGAATGTTGGGTTTCCTTGATCGTCGAGGATAATATGCGGTTTGATCATGTCTTTCTTCTACTGTTTGTAGTTGTTACCTCTTGGCTCACTGTGTAGAAAACTTCAAAGCCGAAAATCTAAGACTGCAGCTTTTTTAGCAGCCTTGAGAGCGAGATTACCGTTACGTAATCGTCAGTTGGAAATTCATCACTTCCCCATACACAACGTATTTTCTGGTGGCTCCAATTAATTTACATATCTGATTGCAATGCTTGCTAATTTTTGGAGCTATGCTGTATTTTACTTCGATTGCTAGGATTTCGGTGGACTCATAATCCATTGGTCGAAGGTTCGAGTCCTTCCGGGCTCACCAAATTTTTCAATCACTTATGTGATTTCACAAAAAATAGTCATTCATTAGTCGTACAAATTTATCGAAAACACTGAGAAGCTAGTGTAGTAAGTATGCAATAATTGGACGCATCAAGGTTGAAAGCTCAGGCTTTCGAAATGTAGATCTGTTCGGGTTTCGCAATGCCATACCCGGCCATTTCCGCTTCGGTGAATTTGTGTTCGGTGGCGGGAGCAAAGGGAGTTTCATCAAGAAAGCGCTTAAGAACATTGGTTGTAATGCAAGCTACGTCGTTTTTGTAGTCTTCGTGAGAAAGGCTGCCAGACCATGCGATGGAGCCGGTGGAGAAGACCGCACCACCGCTAGGTGTTTCGAAAAACACCATCTCAGCCCGGATAATTTCTGCCTCTGTTCCCCCAAGACCCGGCGCCGGGTCATTCATGTCTTCAGGCGTCATCAGGTAAAGATCTGAATGACGTTCGGAGGAAGCAAGTACAAGCGTATGCGGCGGTGTGCCCAGCGCATGGTTAGTGGCGTCCAGTTCAAGGCCAGCGGCCCCACCACCTGCCAAGCCGTACTCGCCGACGACCGGTCCTTCGACTCCCCCAAAAACAAAGGCCGCACGCGGGTCGCGACTAGCTTCTCGGATAACGTAAGGTGACGAGTAGTCGAATCCCTGCGAAACCATACCGATTCCAACCAATTCATTGGGCGGTCGGCCATTGCGCCGCCAAAGCCCCGTATACTCGCCTGTGAAACTGGAGTAGAACTCCCCCGGTAGAGGAGCAAAGGCGCGAATGCCATCTTCAGATTTTCGACATTCAATAACACCTGGCAGCGTCGGATGATAGGACACTCGCCAGTAGAACCCATTGCCCCCAAGGTACATAAGGCGCCCGCCTCCATCCAGATATGCCTGGAGGCTATCCAGCATCCTGGCAGAATAATACTCCGGATGTGTTCCAGTGATCACTGCTCTGTAGCCCTCAAGCACTTCGGAGCCTTCGGCTTCAAGATCTTCGTCTGCAATAACATCAAACGGTTGGTCCAGTTGCTCAAGCCAGTCAAGAATGTGTGTATCAGCGTTAAACTGCCACAGATTTGAACCCGCACCTCCAAGGTGGCCGATTTGTTTTGGTTGCATATTGACAATCGGTCTCAGGCGCGATGAGTAAAACACACCACTCCCGTCATTGTGCAAATCATAAAAACAGAGGCCGATTTCGGGATGCGTTTGCATAAAAAGGTCGATTGAATTCATCTGAATTAGGCGCCCGGTAACTATTTCCGTCTCCGGTACATCAATCCCCATTCGATTATTCGCATAAGCCATGTAACTGGCAGTTGGCAGGATAAATGCTACCGGTGCGGTCTTTGTGCCACGGGGAGGGCGAACCGAAAAGGGTATGTAGTATTCCTCGCTTCCGCTATGAAGGTGAATAGCATATACCCCACTGGAAATGTTGTCTGGCAGTCTGATTTCAAAATCTGATACCCAGGCGCAGTCATAGAGATCGTCATCGTGGAAATGGATTGCGGCATAATGTTCCGGTTTTTTATGCCAGCAATGTTCGCTTCCGTTCCACGCATGACCACATACCCCTCGCGTTGGAAGATTGACCAAATAGCCATGTAGTTGGTTGCCTGATTTGTCGGTGATTTGCTCAGTTGATATTCCGACGGAGAAGTCCCAGGCGGCAACAAGATCTTCGCATTCTGTGCCCACAGGATTTTCCATTTCTTCCGTTCTTAAGGAACGTGAAAAAATTTTCGAGGCTTCAATGCGGCCATTAAAGTGTTCTATCGCGGGTTGGCTAGTCGCCGACCGCGCAGCGATCATTATCGGAGCCTCAATATCGGCACAGATCATGTTGGCGGAAACATTGCGGGACATTTTGCACGCGACATTCACCTTTGGGTAGGGTTTCAGTAGTTTCTGAACAACGGTGAGAGTGCCATTTTCTACATCGTAACTACCACTAATTAAGTACCATCTTTCTGAAATTAACGGTATTCCTGTGGAAATCCCCTCGCTCTGTCCTTTCTTTTTAGTGATTTCAAATGCAGCAGCGCCTTCAGAATCCAGATAAAGTCTAAATCCCGCTCCCGATTCCGGGTCCTCTCGACTCAATATGATTTGTGAACCACGACCTGGCAAGGTTGGCCAAATGAGCGCTTGCAAACCCAATGAAGTCTGCGTATTGAACGCTGGTGCGTCGTCAATCACCGCATAGGAACCTGAATTTATGGGCTGATATCGACCATCAAAAGGACCGCCAAGATTCAGCGAAACGGATTCCTCACGATATCCCGGACCTGATGGATTAATATCGCCCTGAATGACTCTGATGAGGTTCGCATCGAATTGTTCCAATCCTTCGCAACTGACCATAACCTGAATGCATTCCCCCGGAGCGGCGCTGATGCGGTCGGCGTATCCAAGGATCCGAGTCATGTTACAGTTCCTGTTCGAGATCCTGCCCGGTGTGTGCCTTCCACCGGAGTTTAAATACCTCCCACTCCGCTTCGATAAGACTCGTGAACTCCAGGTTATTTGTGATTTCAACTGGTTGACCCCGATCAGCGGGTAGACGCCCGAGAACCCAGCGTCTAAAAGGCTCTTTCACAACCAGGACATATTTCCCGGACTTGGGACCGCCTCGCAGGAGGTTTAATACTCTTTGTAACCCAGGTCTTGGTATGCCGAGCGGGTCAGCACGGAATTCTGCAGCGTGCTTGAGATCGTCATTGGTGATTCGATATCTGGACATGGGTTAATCCCGCTAGCTACCGATAACTTTTTCGATGGTAATTTGAAGCTTGTCGAAAAGTTCGTCGATCTGACACCGGGTAATGATGAAAGGTGGGGCGACGACAATTGCCTGTCCAATCGGTCGGCATATCAGTCCAGTTTCCAATGCCACGTTTGCAATCTGTTCTGCTACTGGCTGCTCGGGTGGGAATGGTGTCTTGCACCCTTTGTCACCTACCAATTCCAACGCCCCCATCAATCCGATGCCGCGGGCTTCGCCGATGTGTGGATGTGATAGGAAACTTAATAGTCGCTCCTGGAAATAAGGGGAAACGGCGACGATATTGTCGAGTACACCTTTATTCAGAATGATATCAATCGCTTTTAGTGCGATCGAACAACCTACCGGGTGGCCGGCCGTCGTATAGCCGTGTGGGAACTCCTCGTATTGTTTGGCTGCTTCATTGAGTTTCTCGGCAATAGACTGAGAAACCATGATTGCACCCATCGGAAAGTATCCCGCTGTTATACATTTTGAAGCGACCAGGATGTCTGGTTCTATATCGTAAGTCTGGCAGCCCCAGACTCGTCCGGTACGCCCGAACCCGCATATGACTTCGTCGGCAATCAGAGGTATGTCGTATTTTTTAAGGACCGGTTGGATGGCCTCAAAGTAACCTTCTGACGGAGGGATCACACCGCCGGCGCCCATAACAGGTTCGGCGAAAAAACCGGCAATGGTGTCGGGTCCTTCCGCCTCGATCTGCGCCTCCAGGTTACGGGCGCATCGAACAGAAAATTCCGGCTCGCTCTCTCTTTCGTTGGCGTATCGCCAGTAGTGCGGGCAATCTGCAAAAAGGAAGCCGTCAAGTGGTAAACCGAAAGCGTCGACGTAATCCTTGCCGGTCATGCTCGCTGTAATTCCCGTAACGCCGTGATAAGCGTTCTTGCGGGACAATATTTTGCGACGGTGAGGTTTGCCCAAACCACGGTTAATCATCCATAGCATCTTCACTACGGTATCGTTGGCTTCGGATCCCGAATTGGTAAAAAACACCTTGTCCATTGGCACTGGTGCGATTTCGAGCAGCTTTTCGGACAGAGCTACAGCGGGCTCACTTATGCGCCCGAAGAATGCGTGATAGGTCGGGAACTTATGATATTGCTCGCATGCAGCTTGTACCAGATCCGGGTGGCCAAATCCGACCACCATGTTCCAGAGCCCAGAGTTTCCTTCAAGGTAACGCTTGCCATGTGAATCTTCGACATACACTCCTTCACCTCGCGACATCACGACGGGGCCACTTTCTTGGAGGGTGCCAAGATGAGTAAAACCATGTAGTACGGACTGGAGATCGCGTGTTTCCCAGGATTCGGGGCAATGTGAGCCATCAGATGTCATACACGTCTCACTATGTGAAATATTTGAGTAGTCTATTCGGATCAATTGCGCGACATACCAAGCCGGGTGGGCGTAGTGTCGTCATATCTTCGGCCGCCAACATCGCGTTGATGACAGCCTCTTCGATCGCTTCGGTTGCTGCCATGTAAATTGGGTCGAACAATTCATCATTGATAAAATCCATTCTCAACCTTGAACCCGCCATTTGAGGGAGGGGGACGCGATTTGCAGTACTGAAGGCGAGACAAATATCGCCCGAATTGTTGCCCCCAGGTGTTCCTCCTCGCCCAATTCCGATAGCGGCGCGTTTGGCCAGGCGTTGCAATTGATGTGGCGCCATCGGCAAGTCAGTGCCGAGAATGACTATAACCGAACCGTGTTCACGGCTCATCAATCGGTCCTCCGGCATCGTACTGCCGACCGGTCGACCCAATACGGTTAACCAGGGTCGCAAACCGTGGTTCGCCTGAACCAGCGATCCGAGAACAAACTCGTCACCATCGATTTCCAGGCATCTTGAGGAGGTTCCTGTCCCTCCTTTGAACTCGTAGCAAATCATTCCGGTTCCACCGCCAACGTTTCCTTCAGCAATTGGTCCGGATGTTGTTGAGTTCAAAGCCAAGAGTGCGTCTTCTTCAGTTATGTGTTGTCCGTTGATGTCGTTCAGAACGCCATCATAGGTTTCAGCCACGACGGGCATAGCCCACAGATGCTCGGACTGCCAGGCATCTGCATAGTTCTGAATAGTCCATTTGACGGCCGCATGGTGGACCATGCCGATGCTATGGGAATTGGTAATACAAATCGGTCCTACAAAGTAACCACCGTCCCGAATCCAGTGAGTGCCGGTCATCTCTCCGTTTCCGTTAAGCGCATACATCCCAGCCCAGACCGGTTGCGGGTCCGGTCCGCGCCCGAGCGGCAGGATCGCGGTAACACCGCTTCGTACCGGGCCCTTTCCTTGCACGAGCGGTCCTTCCCCTTCAATTCTTGTGCAATAACCAACCTCTACTCCCGGGATATCGGTTATTGCATTGTGTTCACCTGTTCTGCCCGGGAAAGGCAGCCCAAGTTCGCGTCCACGTAGCTTATTCATTTCATTAGGACCGCTTGCGAAAGTAAAGGCCTAGCGAGGCGATTAAGAAGGAGAAAACCAGCATTAGCGAGGCAATTGCGTTGATTTCGGGTTTGACGCCACGCCTCAACATGCCGTAGATAAAAACGGGCAACGTTGTTGAGTCCACGCCTGCAATGAAATATGTGATCACAAGGTCGTCCATTGAGATGATGAATGCAAGCAACGCTCCGCCAACAATGCCGGGCAGAATCTGCGGTAGCGTGACTCGCCTGAATGTGGTCCAGGGATTGGCGCCCAAGTCTGCAGAGGCTTGTTCCAAAGTGTCATCCATTCCTGCCAAGCGGGCACTTACTACGACAAAAACATAGGATATGAGAAACGTGCAGTGCCCAATCATAATCGACATAAGCCCGAGTTTTATGCTGAAGTTTACGAAAAACACTAACAATGCAATTCCAAGCACGATGTCTGGCATTACCATCGGCATGTAGAGCAGGCCTTGGTAAAAAGGTTTGAACCGGAATTGATGTCGGTAAACAGCCAGGGCAGTGGTAGTTCCGACAATTGTTGCGAATGTCGTGGTACTTGCGGCAACCAGCAGACTATTCTTTAAAGCTGACACCAGTTGATCAGTCGACTCGACATACAAGGTTTGCTCGGTAAGTTTTGTCGGATAGCCAAAAATTGAAAAGTACCAGTCCAAGGTAAAATCTTTCCACACCATCATATTGACCGGGTGGCTGTTGAAAGAATAGACAACGACGATAATTATCGGTGCGTAAACAAAGAAAAGAAAAAGCAACCCATGCACACTCAACAGGCATTTCAACCATGGATGCTTCATTTGACGATCTCCGAACGACCGATTCGCCTTAGATAGAAGACGATCAACAGAAGCATTACCAGCATGATCATTACGGAAAGAGCCGATCCGAACGGCCAATTCCTTGCCGACAAAAACTGTTGTTCGACCAGATTTCCGATCATCAGAACTTTTGCCCCTCCTAGCAGGTCCGGGACAATGAAGTTTCCAAGGCTCGGAATAAAGACAAGCACTGCCCCGGCTGCTATTCCGGGAAGCGTCATCGGTAGAATTACCCTTAAGAAGGTTTAACATTGACTCAATGGAAGCAGCTATTTTACCAAGATAATATTTGATATCCTCCCAATTATCATGTCTAATAATCCTATTCATCATGGCTTATAATTCCATATATCATGACATACATATCCAATTTCCAAAGGTAGAGGGCGATATGTTTGAGCGCTTTGTGGAGCGGCAAACAAAAGAGGCTTTGTCGGATACACCCGTGGTCCTGGTTACAGGACCACGCAGGGTTGGCAAGACAACGCTAGTACGTAAGTTTGAAGGGACGCACCGAAGAACCTACGTCACGCTGGACGATCCGGTTGTGTTGGACGCCGCTCGGTCCGACCCCGTTGGTTTCATCCGCGCTTTGGATGTAGCCATCATTGACGAAATTCAACGAGCACCCGAATTGTTGCTGGCAATCAAAAGGGTAGTTGATGAAGATTATCGCCCAGGTCGCTTTCTGCTGACCGGGTCCGCGAACGTAATGACCTTGCCCAAAGTGGCTGACAGTTTGGCAGGCAGGATCGAAGTCATCCAGATGTTGCCGTTGGCTCGCGCGGAAATAGCAAATGTTGCCCCAACTTTTCTGGAGCGTCTGTTCAATGGCAAACTGGAGTCGGATTGTGCGGCTGTCGTTGGCGATGATTTCGTCCGACTAGTGTTGCTCGGAGGGTATCCGGAAGCTATCGTACGGGAAAGCGAACGCAGACGTCAGGCCTGGGCGCGATCTTACGTGTCTTCGATATTGTCCCGGGACTTGAGCGATGTCGGTACCGTCGAGAAACTGGCCGAACTTCCAAAACTTGTCCGGGTACTGGCACGGCACTCAGGGCAGTTGGTCAACTACTCCAGATTGGGCTCCAGCATTGGTGTCAACCATAAGACGGGACAGCGCTATATAACGTTACTGGAGCAGATTTTCCTTATCTCGACATTACAACCCTGGTACACGAATGCGCTGAAACGGATTGTCAAGACGCCCAAACTACATTTTCTAGACTCCGGCGTGCTTGCAGTTCTGCGTGGGGTGAATTTTGACTTTGTCAGAACCAATCGCAGCGAGTTCGGTGCGCTCCTTGAAAGTTTCGTGTACTCGGAAGTGCTGAAACTCATCACGGCGACCGATCTGCAGTTGTCGGCTTATCATTTCCGGGATCAGCAAATGCACGAAGTGGATATTGTTCTGGAACGGGACGATGGCATGATTGCGGGTATCGAAGTCAAGGCATCAGCAACAGTCAGTTCGCGAGACTTTGCTGGCCTTCGGACCTTGGCTACGGCGTGCAAGGGGCGTTTCGCTTGCGGTGTCGTGCTTTACGACAGCGCTGATTTCGTGCCGTTTGCGGACAATTTGGCAGCAGTGCCGATGTCATCCCTTTGGGCGTAAGAAATATCAAGTCGCGCGCATGAATATACCAACACATTCTGTCGAAAGCCGTATGTACAAAGCAGTAATCAATTGTCTATACGTTGTAGAACGACATATCAAGATTATTCCGATTATCTTGCACGAAACATAGTCGGAATAAAATCGACTATCTTTTCCGATGTGCTAGTTTCAATTTTCAAATTGTCGAATCTTAATCAGATTGGCAATTTCGAACCAATAAACTGGGTTCCAGAATCGATTGGCAGAAATTGAACTAGACGGAAGTGCAAATAAATTAGTATCACCAATTTGAACATCTAGGAGTCTGCGCCACAGAAAAGCTCACGAACAAGTAATGAGATTAGACCATCATTTATTGGCTAATTTTTGCAATTAACCCCACTTGAATTACATTTTTCGACTGAAAATAACCTTGGAATACTACTTTGTTGGCTGAAAATTGTCTAATAAATTTCTGTGGCGCAGACTCCTAGGCGCCCATATGCAACTTTATTTTTGTATAGAAATATTTCTGCCGCTTTCTTTCCGTTGAAACCAACAACATATGGTTGCTACTCTACAATTTTCTTGCGAAAAGCAAAGAGGTCGTGATCTTCTCGTTGTAGATCTTTATCAAGTCCACTAATTTTTTTTGCAAGATCAGTCAATCCAATTCCAAAATCCGTCAGACTCCAGTAATTTTGAGATTTCAACTCAATTTGCGTAAGCCCAGTTTCTTTTAGAATTGACCAAAACTTATTCCCACGACCAGCGTAATAGGATTTGATTTTGGAAGAATTTCTACCGACTGCTGTCCCACAAACAACTAAATCTAGTTCAAAGCGCATAAGATCAGGAAGAATTTCATTCTTGTCACTCATGTCTCGCTCCATACTTTATGAATCTAATTCCAATCGTATAATTATTCCAATAATTCAAAGGCATTACTAAATGACTCAAATATTTACTGATCGCCCCAAGTCACTTGCTGATGATATGTGCAGACAAAATCGTATTGAATTGTTATCGGAACCACATATAAAACCTCTCATCAAATTTGTTCAAGAAATACGAACGAACAAAGGTCCAAACTACTCTATTCCATTTTTTGACCCGTTGGACGGAGGAGTACGAAGCAAAATCTTGTTCGTTCTTTTAGCACCGGGGCCACAAGCAGTAAAAAGTGGCTTCATTTCTCGCAACAATCCTGATTTGTCCGCAAAGAATATGTTTGAACTTCTTGCAGAATCTGGGTTTAGCAGGTATGAGACTGTCCTTTGGAACATAGTCCCTTGGTATATTGGGAACGAAAAGAAAATTCGCCCTCCAGTTCAATCCGAAATTGTAGAAGGTTCATTTTACCTAGAGCGCTTGATGGATCTTTTGCCTAATCTTGAAGCTATTGTTCTAGTAGGGGAAAAAGCATGGAAAGCTGAGAAGCTGTTAAAAATTAACTCGAGAATCAGAGTCTTTAATAGTAACCATCCCAGCCCTCTGTTTGTTAATCGTAAACCGGGAAATAAATTTCGTATTTTGACTGTGTTTCAAATGGTTAGAACATATGTTAGTAACTCAACAACCAATTTTTCTAATCAATAACCCCTTGCACCAATTCCATTTGAAGTTTTCGAATGATTTACAGACATATTTCGAAAGTGCAAACTTGCTATAAACGAAAACCTATCAAATAGTCCAATTATTCACGACGAGGTTCTCGGCACCGCATTAATTGGGTTTCTTCCGAGACTTCCGTCGCTAATAACATATATGGACTCCTATACCATTTATAGGAGTAAATTTGAAAGTCTTCGCTTTGACCCAGCACTCTGCCCGAAGCGTAGCGTAGGTCTTTGGCTACCACCACCCAGCCGATTCGCGCCATCTTGTTGGCAATCGCGGCGTTTCGCAACTTCCAGCGCCCAACGGCTGAAAGGATCTTTTTTATCCTTCGCAATCTGGGCCACACCATCTATGCCAGCTGCCTTACGAAAGTATCGAAGGTTGACACGAGAGTATTGCGTGTGAAGCTGTTTAATTCAACTGCTGTTCGGTACTTATTTTTACCTCAATTTTCAATATCTTAAGTCGGCAGACTACTTACAAATTTAATTTTTTTGGGAATCTTGTACGACGCGAGCTTACTACGAAGTTCAGTGCTCAATTCGCTAGAGGTTCGGTTCAGGTCATCAGCTATCACATAGGCAGTCACCGCTTGACCCCATTTCGGGTCGTCTTCCCCACGAACTTTTGCTTCAGTTATCCCGGGCAATGAGGTAATCGCTGCCTCAATTTCAGCGGGATAAACGTGGTACGAGCCAGTATTGATCATTCCGTCCAGGCGACCTTGAAGGAATAAATATCCGTTATCATTGGTGGTAACGAGGTCGCCCAGTCCGCACCAACCATCTGGGTCTGCGTACTCCTTAACAACGGGCCGGCCTCGGACACGAAACTCTCCATTCGGTGAACCGGCGACCTCGCGGATGTTAGTCTCGATTTCCGGAATCGGTTTTCCGCAACTTCGTGCGAGTTCCACATCACCTTCGGCGATTGCGGTGTGGTCATCAGCGCCCAGCACAGTTATAGGCCATCCCCCTTCCAATCTTCCGTAGAGCTGAATCAGAACGGGGCCAAGTCGCTTGATGGATGTGACCATTTCCTCTAGCATGAAGGGAGCTCCGCCATACAAAATGCGGCGGACTGGTAGCGTGATATCATCTTCAAGAGCCTCAACTAGACGCGTAATCATCCCTGGGACGAAGAACGAAGTGCTTCCGTTGAATCGCTGTGCCGCTTTGATGAAGTCCGTCGCCGTGAACTTTGGCAGAATCACTTGGCTTAGACCAGCTACTAGAAAGGGAAAACTCATGACCATACCTGTTGCGTGCATGAGCTGTTGGGCGGTGATTGCGACGTCATCTTTGGCAAGAGGAGGGCCATACCATCCCTTTCGGTATAGCCCGAGGTTTATGTCGATCTGTGCGTGCCAATTAGAATAGGAGATAGGCACGGCGAGCAATTGCCCGTCAACAACCATGCGTGGATACAACAGGTGGGGTTTGTCAGGATCCACGCGAAACTCATCAACGAGCGAGGATCCGGAAAGAGGTTCCTCTTCATCGTGAACCATGGACTCCACTAGTCCTGCGTGAGCAAGATCGGTGATCAGCACATGCGCCTTGACAGCTGCCATGACAATTCTTACTTCTTCCGGCGGTGCAGATGGATCCACTGCGACCCGAGTACCACCGATGCGTTCAACTGCTAAATGCGCTTCGAAGGTGGAGGGTGAATTCCACATCCACAACCCGACTCGCTGCTCAGCAGCGCCAACCGCAACAAGGGCGCTAGCTACTTTCTCAATTCGAGCTAATAGCTCCAAACCCGTTCGGGTTATACCGTCGAGAGTCTGAAGTAGGGTACGGTCACCAGCATCAATTAGAGATTTCCTGGTTGTTTTTCCAGCAACTATCATTCGCCACCTGTAATTATCATTCGGCGGACAGTTGGTCACGCAAGGCTGCTCTTTGGACCTTCGCGCCACCAAGTACTGTGGGCAGCTCTTCTACGAACACGATCCTCGAAAGTTGTTCGTGGTTCGCAAGATCACTGTTCGCTTCAGTGGTAATCTCTGCATTTAGATCGTCGGACGGTTCGACTCCTTGTTTCAGAAGCACGGCTCCTACGACTTCTTGCGCTCCCTCCTCGCCCAGTCCTACGACGCCGCAATTTGCTACCGAGCGGTGCCGCATAATGCCAGTTTCTACGAGATGAGGATAGACGACACCACCTTCGGCTATGATTCGGTCTCCGGCTCGGTCTGCATAATAGAGAAAACCATCCGAGTCGATATAGCCAACATCGTACGGGCGGAACCAGTCATTCGGGAAAAACGCGTCCCTTGATTTTTCTGGAAGACCCCAGTACTCCCCCATCGACATGGCGCTGCGTTTTGCAATTTCTCCCACCTCCCCGGGTGGCAGGCGATTTCCGGAATCGTCCATTATGGCGACTTCAAGAAAGGGCGACCCTGGTCGACCAACACTATCTAGGCGCTTTGGATGCCCCTCAACCTCCGTTGCCAGTAGGCGCGTTGTAACAGCCCCTTGTTCAGTCGAACCAAAGCCATGAGTCCAGATAGGACCAAGAAGCTTGGTCGTTCTTTCCAATAGTTCCTTGGCACCGAAGAACACGACCATTCGGAGCAGCGAATGGTCGTATTGGCTTCGAGCCTCCACAGCATCTAAGACTGGAGTAAGCATAGGTCCGGGCATGAAGGTACCAGTTGCGCCTTCATTTGTGAAAGTGTCGATTAAAACTTCCGGATCGAACTCTACGTCGTCGACCAGCACGGACCGGGCTCCGCGTACGAAATACGGATAAAGCGTTTGAAAACCAGATGCCCATTGAAGAGCATGAAAATGAACGTTAACGTCTTCTGGTCCAATCGGAGGTATAGTTGGTCCAAACGTGTCGAAATGGTGGAGATTGTGATTAATAACCGCCTGCCATGACCGATAAGTCTTGATCCAGGCCTTCGGCTGCCCTGTAGTTCCTGATGTGAGTTGAAGAAAGCACGGGGCATCCTCTGAGACGTCGAGTAGCGGTTCTTCAGCTGAACCATTTTCAGCTACCTCATCGAAAGGAACAGCCCATGGCGGAGGGTTGGGGCCAATTGCGACGAAGTGCTTAGTTGTATGTAGGTCCTTACGCGCAGCATCGACCTTGTCGGCAAACCGGGTATCGAAAACTATAGCCTTCGCTTCAACTTGATTCAGGGAAAACGAATGAGCGTCCATGTCAAAATGGCTGTGCAGCACCATCCGCACAAGATTGTGCTTTTCGAAACCGAACCACAACTGCACCACTTCGGGGGTGTTGTAGGCTAGCACACCGACACGGTCGCCTTTTTCGAGCCCCATCGCGCGGAACCCGGATCCGACTCGATTGGCGCTCTCATTTACTTGCGCGAAGGAATATTCGCCGCCGCTCCATGAAACAGCGGTACGTTCAGTGAACCGCTCTGCGGCATATCTCACCAGATATCCAGCTTCGACCTTCATAGCACACTCCTTACTTATAAAAAGTAATAACAAAAATATTTTTAACCGTTAGGCATACTCTATAGATGTGTACCGCATAAATCAAGGTCAAAATATTGGCTCATTACTAATCAGAGTGAGTAATCATCAAGAATTTGTCCTTAATCTATCAAATTAATGCCCCCGTTCGAATTCTACAATCAATACTACAATCTACTTGCACTCGCTGCTTGATTTTGTCTCATATCTATTGAACCCGTTCACCCGCTTGTCAGCCAACCGGTTTTGAGCCATATCAAATTCGGTCATGAATATCACTTGGCGCGTCCCAGAAAAAGGTTCCTCACTCCGAACACTTCCATGATTGTCATCGTTAGTGGCCCAATCAACGCAGGGAAGAGCACCGTTGCACGACACTGTCACGGTTGGTGCCGGATAGCCTATACATCGATGGAGACAATCTTGCGCCCATTGATCTGCCGAACGTGCAAAAGTGGGCAACAGCCATCGAATTGATCAGCCAGGCAACGCTGAGTATTGCGCAAGCGGGCTTGCATTTATTCGTGTCCTATCCCATCGACGCCGCAAGCTGGGAACAAATCAAATCACCACTTCGAACTGCCGGATACGATGTCCGCTGCGTAGTTTTGGCGCCGCCCCTTGAAGTTGCCCTGTCCGAACGCAGTGGAAGGCAGCTAAGCGATTGGGAGCGCGCAAGGATTTCAGTGATGTACGACGAGGGTTACGACAATCCGTCGTTTTCGCCAACCTCGTCATCGACAACAGCGGTGAAAGCGCCAACGAGACAGCGCAGCGCATTTGCGATCACCTGCAATTGGACGGGTGCGGACCCAACTAATGTTCGAACCAGAATTCGTAGCATGTAGCCCGATACGGTGAGAAAAACTGCGGGCAGGAAATTGAGGAGCGGCACTGTCATTGCTGTAAGAGTAGTTTTGTACTCTATGCGCAAAGGTGGCTAGAATTCGTAGAGGCGCTTGAATCTTGCTGCTGTCACTTTTGTGCTCTCCCAAAATTTTCAATATGATGAGGATTTTTCCGACAAAGAGAAAGTCAATTTGAAAAGGCAGTTCAGACAAGGTTCGAATTCTTTCCTTCCGTGCCCACCATGTTCGGGTTTCAATTACAGTGAATCAATGCTCAGCATGTGTCCATTAGCCACTGAGTACATATTTCTAGAGATTTGTAATCAGTCTCTAAAATTGAGATTTGGCCAAGGTATTTTCGGCGTTCTAGAACGTAGAACTTGTCTAATTCGTAACCTATTGGTATAAAATTACAACATTACATCTTTCCAACAATATTCGTGCAGAACCATCATGAATCTAGTCACAGTCAAACCGAAGTTTCAGGTCACCATTCCGGCCAAGTTGCGCAAGGGCATCAATCTTCAGGAGGGTGACATCATGGAAGCAATCCGCGTCGACGACGGGATTCTGTTCAGGGTCAAACAGGTGGTAGACCGGAACGTAATTGCTGACAGAATTGCTTCGACGCTTGCAGATGTGCATGTGCCGCCCGAGGATATAGGGCGCTCCGAGGACGAAGTCATAGAAGACACGATCGCGGAAATATCCGCATCACGCCGTGAGCGACGCGACAATGAATTATGAATGTAGTATTGGACTGCAATGTCTTAATTTCAGCGGGACAAACGGACGGCACCTGCCGCGAAGTAATCGACAGAGTTGTACGACACCATCAAATCATACTGTCTGCCCCGATTCTGTCTGAATATATAGCCGTGGCTGGACGGCCCAGACTGACACCTTACTTCAGCACCTTGAAATCGTTAATTCGGGAGATCGAGCAATTGGCTGTCATTGTCGAGCCAGCGAATTTCGAGTTCGGTCTACGGGACTCTGACGATGAGGTTTATTTGGCGACGGCAACGGCTGGCGGTGCCATTCTGATTACTGGTAATATGCGGGACTTTACGGAACCGCGATACGGGTCGGTTGATGTCTGGTCGCCGCGAAATTTTCTCAATCAGACAGCGTGATTGTCTGATGTCGGTCACGATTGTGCCGCTTTCTTTCCGTGTTTCACAGCGACAGCATCAATCAAAGTAAAACGACTTTCAGAAAGCAGGCGTCGTCCAATAAAAGATTCTCGATGTTTTTTCGCGGTAACCCACTCTAACTGGGGAAGAACCAATTTATCTTCCGTCCTTGAAAAGTCTGCGGAGTAAGTGCGCCGTACTGGGTTACAGATTTGAATGTGGATCGTTAGTCGACAAGAAAGAAATTGTTAAATGGATAGAGGACTGCATTCGAATTCGTTGGCGTGAAACTGAGCAAAGTTCAATAGACGATTGTGAGATAGTATCTGATTCAATATCTTTATCCGTTGCTAAATTTGGGTCACAATCCTCGGAAATTCGAGCCGCCACACTTCCGTATTGGAAGTATTCAAACCACTCTTTGTTGATGTTTTTGCTTGACACCAACGTTGTCTCCGAGTTGCGCAAGGTTGGAGGTGGTAGAACTGATGCCAGCGTAGTTGCATGGAATTCCAACCAGGTCAGTGGGAGATTCTACATATCCGTATCGACCCTTATGGAATTGGAGATAGGCATACTGCGTTTAGAACGACGCGACGTGGAGTAGGGGGCGAGATTACGACAAGGGATGGACCGGCACATAATGCCCGAGTTCATGGAACGCACATTGCCGATCGATACCGCTGTCGCACTCAGATGCGCTCGGTTACATGTACTGGACCCGCGGGTTGAACGTGATGCGCTGATTGCAGCAACAGCTATCGTGCACGGTATGACAGTTGTCACCGGAAACGAAACCGATTTAAATACAACAGGCACAGCGGTGTTCAATCCTTGGGCCGCAACGTGAGTGATGTTTCGTATCGAACTATTCGTATCGAACTATTCGGATCAATGTGATTCGAAAATGTAGTTCCGCCATGGTTCGACTACAGTCCTTCCGTGCCCACCACTAAAAGCAATTGTGTTCAATTGCCTGAGTCAGCCACAGTACGTTTCGATTGACTATTGAATCGCTTGCGAAAGATTGTCTACCTTGATCTGGTTTGCTGTCTTCATCGCCTGCGCCAAATCGTAAGTGGTTTGAAGCCGCTACCAAGTATCAGCGCCACCTCCGAACGTCGATACTTCAAGGCATTGCGATCCTTCTCAAAGCCCTGAAAATACATCTGTCGATGTTCGCTGAACTTCGGACACTGGCAGTACATCGTGCCGGATTCACTATACAGAAAATTGTCCACGCACTTGCCGCCAATGAGCTTGCTTTTTCCTATTTAAATGAGTGTTCATTATGTTGAAATCGGTGTCGACTCACTACTGTTTATGAGAGCTTTCAGACATCGTAGATTCATCAGGGCATATGGCCACACCAAACGATGTTCACTTTTGGTGTTTCCGAAAAATCCGAATTATCGTCAGAAACCAACAATGGTGAAGTTGTCTTTTTATTCAGATCAACTTCGGAACGAATAGTTTTAATCGTCAACCATTGCAAAAGCATCGATTTCAATGACCATGGATTCGTACGCCAGAGCAGGCAATGGAACGCCGGTTGTCGCTGGCCCGGGTTCTTTGAAATAAGATGATCGAATTGGCAAGTTCTTGTGTATGTCAGTTGCACCACAGCTTCCCTGATAAACAGTCGTAATCTTGCAGACATCGTCATAGGTCGCTCCTAATTCATTCAAAATGACACCAATATGGCGCATCGCCTGGTGAGTCTGCGCGGATAGGTCGTCGGGATGTACTGCTCGTCCCTTTTTGTCCAGTGACACCTGCCCACCCAAAAAGATCATATCCTCACATTTCAAACCATGTTTGTACGGCAGGTGTACGTGCCAGTCCCATAGGCTGTCCGGCCAGGCATGAATTCGTGGTAGTCGATCGCCATTTTCTGCCAACATTGCCACTGCGGATATTTTAATGAGCACTTCGTCATTCGCATGTCGTGGAATAGGAATACCTGTCGCCGCTGGCCCCGGTTCGCTGAAATTTCGTGCAAATGCAAGTGCCGATGCCTCGAACGCGTCGACTCCGGAATCGCCGGTATACCAACGATTGATTTTAACGACGTCGTCGAAGGATGCTCCAAACTGCTCCAACACACGAGCTATCCTTGAAGCAACCGCATTGGTTTGGCCCACAATATCACCTTCGCAAAGAACGAGATTATTGTGGTCAAGCGGATATTGTCCGGAAACAAATATTAATTTGTCCGAACGCAGCCCCTGAACAAAAGGGGTTGGCAATATATCTCCACGGGAATACGGGACACAAGTTCGCGTAGTGCGCTCACCGTTTTTGCGACGCATCGCATAACCTTCAATTTCTACCATGAGTCCGCTATAGGCCAAATACGGAACGGGTACTGCATTTACTGTAGTTTGACAATCACTGGGCAGGCAGTTTGCGACCTGCTGCAGAAATTCCCTTTCGTCGATGGCCTCATTGTTCACATAGAAACAGAGCAATGTAACAAGGTCGTTAAAGTCGCAATCGAGGTCGTTCAAAACACGATCAAAATTTAACATGACATTTCGGGTTTGAATGGAAAGATTCCCAGGATTGAGTACTTCTCCTTGTGAATTCAAATCAACCTGACCGCCAATCCAAATCATCGATCCTGTGCGTATACCGTGTTTATGGGTTAACTTGATCGGCCAGTTCCAATGGTTTTGCGGCCAACTGTATTGTTTTTTCATGGCAAGATGGCTTTGGTGAGAGCTTGAAATATCGTTCTGTTGCAATACATTTTAGACTTAAACTCAGAGCAAGCGACGCATTACTGTTCAGTCAGGTAATTCAATGCCGACCACGCAGCGTCAGGCGCGTTACAAGACAGTTTGAAAGTTCGTATGACGCGTCAACACGTCGAAATCTCCGTCGCGATGCAACACCGGCACGTCGGTACGGATCGCGATGACGGAAATTCGACGTTAGGTTCGGGCCGCAATGGTTCCCAAACAATGTCGGTATCGAGTAGAAATCTCATTGGCTACAATTGAATATCGCGTCCCCCAGTCTCTTCGCGCACATCTCCAAACAGTTCGTCGGGGTTGAGTTCGAGGTTAGAAACGTCAGTGTTGATCGTGAAATCCCGATACGCTGCAACAAAGCCACGCCGAATTGAGGTGAGGTGCTTGAATGCCCGGTAGCTGATCAGCATCGCCACCGGTTCACCTCGGCGGGTCAGTTCCACCTCTTTGCCGTTTTCCGCTTCACGAATAAGTGCTGGTAGGTTGCGCTGCGCCTCGGCGATAGAATGTCGGTCTGTCATTGGTTCATCTGCGATGTTCATCCAGATTTACATACTACAGGAAATCGCAATGGCGTGCCACTCGGAAGTCGGGCAACAGGGTAAATGATCAAATGGTAATGGGTTTTGCTTTCTCTGTGCGAACCTTTCGTTTTTCTGTATTCCGGGCATTCCACAGATCGTTGCGTTGTTGCAAATTCAGCCAGAAACTGGCCGTATTGCCAAACACTTTGGCGAGCATCAGTGCGGTGTCAACCGTAATGGCGCGGCGATTGGTGCACAGTTCGTTGACAGTATTTTGACTTACACCCATCGCATTTGCTAACTGTCCTTGAGTCAAATCCAAAGGTACGAGAAACTCCTCGGTAATCATTTCGCCGACACTGACGGGTTGTCGTTTTGTGATATTCATAGTTTGTCTCACCGGTAAACGTAGTTATTCAGATAGTTGTCTTGAGCCTCACCATGCTCATCAGACCACGTAAACACCAGCTGCCATTGCTTGTTCACGCGGATAAAGTGTTTACCCTCCAACTTGCCTTTCAATTTTTCAAATTGGTTACTCGGCGGCGAACGCAGGTCTTGGTCACAGGTCGCATCATCGATTAACCGTAGCTTTCGGAAGAGTCGCTTCTTTTTATTTGCTGAAATTCAGATTCGAAGTGTATGTTCGTTATGGTTCGAATTGATTCCTTCCGGGCCCACCAATACTACTACAAATTAGATCTAAACCGGAAACCCGTTGCGAAGGATTTACTTTCGTAATACACTGTTCATGGAAGTGAGAGATTTAGACTGTTCGAAATACAGTGCGCCTATATCCATAAGTTTCGTAAAGATGGAGAAAGACGATGGCAGAATCAGTGATCAAACGTGACCCGAAAATTTTGGGTGGGACTCCTGTATTTTCCGGCACCAGGGTTCCTGTTCGCATTTTATGGGATCATTTGGAGGCGGGTATCCGGCTAGACGATTTTTTGGATGATTACCCTACAGTATCTCGAGAACAAGCTGTCGCCGTACTGGAAAGTGCTGCGGGAATGCTCTTAGACAATACGCGTGAAAGTATTGCTTGATGAATCTGTTCCAAGACAGCTTGGACGGTTTTTTCCCGACGAATTTGAGGTTCATACTGTTCAGGATATGGGTTGGTCAGGTAAAGCAAACGGTGATTTGCTACAACTAGCCAGAAGTCATTGTTTCAAAGCGCTAATTACCGTAGACCAAGGCTTTGAATATCAGCAAAACCTCAATTACTTGCTGGTGCCTGTTATCATCATGCTCGCACCGAGCATTCATTTGCAGGAATTGCACCCACTCGTCCCCAAAGTAGTTTCAGGATTGTCCAGCAATCCGAGACGCGAAATTTACCGTGTGAGTGCCTGAGATGAAGTCCAATATCTGCAGTTGGAGATTTTGCTGCGTTCATTGGGTGTATTTGCCACGTAGACAGTTGAGTGTAAACAACAGGAACGTAAACAATAGTCAAGCTTGACAGGATTATCCGCTGTCACTTGGAGAGTGTAGCCCAATGAGATATGGATCTACGAGGTGGTGCAGTTTCCAATGGAATAAGTCTGAAACGGACGGGGGTTTTACCTTACCGTAGGACGGTAAATTTATTCATGCCTGAGTCAGCCACACATCTTTTCGATTGATTATTGAATTGCCTGCGAAAGAGTTTCTACCTTGATCTGGTTTGCTGTCTTCATCGCCTGCGCCAAATCGTAAGTGGCTTGAAGCCGGTACCAAGTATCAGCGCCACCACCGAACGCCTTGTCGAGACGAATAGCCATCTCGGGCGAGATTCCAGATCGACAATTCACGATGTCCGAAAGTTGCTTGCGGCTGATACCAAGTTTGCGCGCAGCTTCCGTCACGCTTAGATTCAATGGATTCAAACAATCGTGTCGTACGGATAGACCCGGATGGGGTGGGTTCATCATCGGCATTTCTCAGTTCTCCTAAGGGTAGTCAATCAAGTTCATATCCCAATAACCCGCTAGGTCGCCTTTCTACGGGTGTAGCCCAAAACCCGGCAAGATCATAGCTTCGGGTCCGGACGTTTCGTCAAGACGAGCAAGAACATGCTCGATTTTGGCGATCAACTCGGGAGATATCCGCCTGCAATCATCTTTTTCGAACAAGCGTTCAAGGCCTCTGTGGCAAAAGGCGAGAATTATGCAACGAGTTGTAACGCATCACTATACAGTTTACAAAATTCATGACCCTCAATATATGCAATTGGATAGACTTGATATTGACAGACATGGACCACAAGATATAGCATCGTTTTGTTTAGATACAGAATTGTGAATGTTTAGGTTGCGAGATAATTACTATCTTTAAGAAAAAAGTTTGATTGTAGAGTCGACGATATCCGCGCTAAATTGTAATTCGGTCAAGGTTCGGACACGTTGCGACCGTGCCCACCAGTTCGATCAACTAAAATGCAAATTGACAGCGTAATAGTTGGTATTGAGTTTGAGTGGTGATTGATTTTCAGTTGAATTAGATTTACATACAAGTCTTCACAAGACTGCAGCCTATCTTACACAGAAAGAATATGCAATTACTTTTCTTCAAAACGGGTGGGTTATAACTACGGATCAACAATTTTCAAATGACGTAAGACCAAGAGATATCACTGCGCCTCCATCAGCATTGAAAATATGAAAAATAACAAGGCACTCCAAAGGACGGGCTACATCCGTCGCTGAGCTTTACTGAAATGGCAGACTTAATATGAGTAAGCGATCAGAGAAGCTTGCAATACCCTTCGAGAGAGAAGCAGTCGCTGAGACATTCAATGCCTACCCACCGAAGATACGCAAACGACTGATAGCTTTGCGGTCTCTGATATTCGAAACAGCTGATAAGACAGAAGGCGTCGGAGCACTCGAAGAAACGTTGAAATGGGGTGAACCAGCATACCTGACGTCGAAGAGTAAGAGTGGAAGCACCGTGCGAATTGGCTGGAAGAAGTCTATACCTTCTCAGTACGCCATGTACTTTCACTGTCAAACGGACTTAGTGGAGACCTTTCGGACATTGTTCCCAAGCGACTTTCGATTCGAAGGTAATCGGGCCATAGTATTCGAGGAAGGAGACGCCGTGCCATTTGACTCACTAGCTATTTGTATTTCATACGCACTAACCTATCATCGAATCAAGGGACGCCAACGACGAGCGTCCCAACCATCAAATGCAGCCGAGGCAGTTAACTATTCAGTTGATTCGCGACGTTAGACTACATGTGGTTTGATGTAGTATGGGAATTGATGAGCAAAACCAGCTTTTTTAGAGCTTTCACGGCTGGCTTGCCGTTGTTGTTCGTTGGCTGGTTAATCCGGAAGCCTGTTCGGCGTTATAGAGCAAAGCAAATATTCAGGAATTTGTAAGCGGGTCTTAAAGAAAATAAGAAGGAATTCTTGCCTACTGTATATTTGTATACCTAATCTGGGCGTGCACAGTCTCAAGTAGAGTCACTATGCAGCGATCATGAGAATTTCGTAGAAACGAATATGAACTGGAATTATGGCGCATTTCTTAACCTTGTGCTACCTAGCGCAGGTACTTAAGCGAACACGACTTGCGGCATACTACTTAGAATTGGCATTAGGCAGGTAGAGGCGGATTGATGTGGAATTAGACCTCGGAACATTTTCAACAGAGTCGGCCAAGGTTTGTCGGGAGTTCGTAATTCGAACATATGTACCTGAAGAGGATGTACCGAAAACACTTCAGGCGGTAATCGAAATTGTGCCGCTACGATACGGCAGTTATGAAAACGTCGCGTTCCAATCATCCCCAGGGGTCCAAAAATTCCGCCCTCTGTCAGGCTCTCATATCGGTGATTCGTCGGAGGTTCTTGACTTTCCCGTTGTCGAGCTGATTTTCTCACTCCCCTATGATTTGAATATTTTGAAAAGCGTTGTCGACCGAATATTTGAAGTACACGTAGCAGAGGAACCCGTAATTTACATTGATGAGAGTTGGTCAACTCGCGCGAGGAGTTACTCGGATAAAATTAACCCAAATCGTTTCTGGAATAGGCCGAACTACGAAGACGAAAGCAAGTGGTAGTTGAACTTTCTTTTGTCAAGCGCTACACGTCTACATCTTCATTCGGGACCACTACCCAAAGCCGTTTATCTAGTCTGATTTGGTCTGCTCTTGGGACTGGGGTTACTTCCCACAAATCTGTTCGTATCCCAAGTCCTGCAAAACCTTCACTCAGCTTGTGCAGATGCTCGCTATTGGGTTTGGCTCCTAGTAAGACCACTAACTCTCTTCCAGTTCGTGAAATTGGCGTCGTATTCCAAGTAACAACATGATTCAAATCCCGGAACCATGTTACCAATCCGTAACTGCCTACTTGCCACGCATGATACAGTTCGCTTTCCGAGTGTGGTTATAGCGTGGTCGCGATAAAGCCATTGTTGCTGCGAGCATCGCTCGTCGAATACGTGTTCAGTGCCGAACTTCTGAATTCGTTTTAAACGAGTGGATTTGAAGCGATCATTCAAAAAAATCCAGCACGAAAACCGATAGTGATGTCGCAAGTGAAACAAGTCTCGTCGAAAAATCTACAAACATCATTTTTAACGTGATGGTCTCAATTAATGATTAATGATCAAAAAATGTTCACTTTTACAGTAATTATGTTAAAAAATACGAATAAATCGAAAATATTGCTTGCATTCCGAAAAAAATTACTGATAGAATGCTCTGTCACGATGTTTCGTAAATATTGAGGAAATTAAATGATGAAAATGAAAATTAATGTGCCATCAATGCTTGCTTTGATGGTCGTTTTTGCGGGAGCTTCCCACATGGCTGTTGCAGATTCGCAAAAAGCTAAGGAGTGGATTGATTCTGAGTTTCAGCCATCGACCTTGACCATGGATGAACAAGTAGCGGAGATGGATTGGTTCATCAACGCTGCAGAACCGTTTAAGGGAATGGAGATAAACGTTCTGTCTGAAACCATACCAACTCACGAGTATGAGTCAAAGGTGCTGACAAAGGCGTTCGAGGAAATCACTGGTATCAAAGTCAACCACCAACTTCTCGGTGAGGGCGAAGTGGTTCAGGCAGTTCAAACACAGATGCAAACCAATCGAAACCTGTATGATGCCTATATTAACGACTCTGACTTGATTGGCACGCATTCACGGTTGCAATTGGCCGTAAATTTGACTGACTGGATGGCTGGAGATGGTGCAGATGTTACCTTGCCAACCCTTGATGTAGATGATTTCATGGGTAAAGACTTTACAACCGGTCCAGATGGCAAACTCTATCAGCTTCCTGACCAGCAATTCGCAAATTTGTACTGGTTTCGAAATGATTGGTTCAACCGCCCGGAGCTTCAAAGTCAGTTCAAGGAAATGTATGGATACGATCTAGGTGTTCCAGTAAATTGGTCTGCTTATGAAGATATTGCTGAATTTTTCTCGGTTCATGTGAAAGAAATCGACGGTGTACGAGTTTACGGGCATATGGACTATGGAAAACGTGCTCCCGACCTTGGTTGGCGTATGACTGACGCATGGCTTTCCATGGCTGGTGCAGGAAGCAAAGGATTGCCAAACGGCGTTCCAGTGGACGAATGGGGCATCCGCATGGAGGAAGGAACCTGCAATCCAGTTGGAGCATCGGTCTCAAGAGGTGGTGCGGCAAACGCGCCCGCAGCAGTATATGCAATCCGTAAATGGGACGAATGGCTGCGCAAATATGCACCTCCAGGTGCTGCCAGCTACGACTTCTACCAATCACTTCCGGCGCTTTCCCAAGGCAACGTAGCACAACAGATTTTCTGGTATACCGCGTTTACCGCTTCCATGGTTGCACCCAAGAGTGACGGTAACAACACAGTGGATGATGAAGGTTTTCCACTATGGAAAATGGCGCCGTCACCACACGGGCCGTACTGGGTTGATGGACAAAAACTTGGATACCAGGATGCTGGTTCCTGGACACTGTTCAAGTCCACGCCGGTTGACCGCAGAAAAGCAGCGTGGCTGTATGCGCAGTTTACGGTATCAAAAACCGTATCACTGAAAAAGACCCATGTAGGTCTGACGCCGATACGTGATAGCGATATCCGCCACGAGTCGTTCACAGAACGAGCGCCTAAACTTGGTGGCTTGGTCGAATTCTACCGATCTCCTGATCGGGTCAGATGGTCTCCGACAGGTATCAATGTACCTGACTATCCGAAGCTTGCTCAAATCTGGTGGCAGCAGATTGGTGACGTGAACTCGGGGGCTTTCACGCCACAGGAAGCGATGGACCGACTCGCCAGCGAAATGGATCAGGTTATGGCTCGCATGCAGTCTGCGGATGAACGTGCTGGAACCTATGGAGGTTGCGGACCGCGCCTGAACGAGGAACAGGACCCCTCGTACTGGTTGGATCAGCCTGGCTCGCCAAAAGCCAAGGTAGATGAGAAGCCACAAGGTGAAACCGTTAACTACGATGAACTTGTAAAGCGCTGGAGCGCAAGTTAGTGCAATCAGGTTTTAGGCCAATTGTGCCTATTGCCTGAATTCGCACTTTGCTCTTAGTTTGAGGCACTGGTCGGGTCAGTCACTCGACCAGTGTCTCGTACAAGACGGCTGTAATCAGGTCTAGGCGTCCAACCCAGTTCGTATAATTTCAGACTCATATTCAACAACTGTGTTCACTCTAAATGCAGAATGAGCCCCGGGATATAACTGAATTAAATCTGCGCCAGAAAGAGGTGTGGAAACTCGCGAAAGCGGAAGGGGTTGTGCAAGTTGATCGTCTTGCCGAACGATTCAACGTAACCGCCCAAACCATTCGACGAGATCTGAAGGAGCTGTGTGGCGCCCGGCTACTGCAGCGAATTCACGGCGGTGCGATAATTTACGACAGTGTCGAAAATCTTGGTTACGGAGCTCGAAAAATTCTCGCCGCTGAAGGCAAAGCACGTATTGCCAAAAGAGTCGCCGAACTGATTCCAAACGACTGCTCGATGTTTATCAACATTGGTACTACGACCGAGCAAGTCGCGGCCCAGCTCGTCAGAAAACATGAAGGACTTCTGGCGATTACCAACAATCTCAACGTACTGAATATCCTGGTACAATCCAACCAGATCGAAGTCGTGATCGCAGGGGGATTAATTCGACACCAGGACGGAGGAATTGTGGGAGATGCAACCGCGGATTTTGTCAGTCAGTTCAAAGTTGACTATGCCGTAATCGGAGCGTCTTCCATTGAAAGTCAAGGTTTGGTTCTAGATTTTGACTGGCGCGAAGTTCGGGTTGCGCAGACCATGATCAAGCATGCAAGGACGGTTATACTTGTTGCGGATAGCAACAAGTTCGAACGAAATGCTCCAATACGCCTGTGTGAACTGGACAAGATTGATCATTTCGTGACGGATCGTGAAGTGCCGACTGCCTTCAAACAGGCTGTTCTTGAATATGATGTCACATTGCACATTTGTGAATAACTTCATATATACGCAAGTTCCACTTTGCCTAGAATTATGAGCGCTTTTCGAATCGGAAACTATGTCAATAGAACTTAGAAACGTCGAAAAGACTGTTGATGGAATGACACACGTCCATTCGACCAATCTTGCCTTGCAATCATCTGAGTTCAATGTGCTTCTTGGACCGACATTGAGCGGCAAAACAACGCTGATGAGGTTGATGGCAGGTTTGGATAAACCAACAGCGGGAGAAGTCTGGTTCGATGGTCGGAATGTGACTTCGATGTCAGTGCAAAAACGCAATATTGCGATGGTTTATCAGGCATTCATCAATTACCCGAATTTTACGGTTTTTGAAAACATTGCGTCGCCGCTTCGGGTTTCTGGAGTCAGTAACACCGAGATCAGAAAACGTGTTGGAGAAATAGCGGAGCTGTTGGATCTGTCCGATTTGCTCGATCGTGATGTCTCCCAGCTTTCAGGAGGTCAGCAGCAGCGAACCGCATTGGCGCGAGCACTGGTAAAAAAAGCTTTGCTGGTCTTGCTTGATGAACCGCTAGCGAATCTAGACTATAAATTGCGTGAACAGTTACGAGACGAACTTCCAAGACTGTTTGCTGACTCGGGTACTACTGTGGTGTATGCGACAGGTGAACCGGAAGAAGCCTTGATGCTTGGCGGGTATACCGCCACACTCCATGAAGGTGCTGTACTGCAGTATGGCAAAACCATAGACATCTATCGGCAGCCGCATTCATTGGAATGTGCCAAGATTTTCTCACACCCTCCTGTGAATATTGCACCAGTCTTAAAAAGACAAGAAAAGTTGTCCTTTTTTGATACCGCAGAATGGGACTGTCCCGATGTGCTCAAAAGTCATCCGGATGGACCTTACACTATCGGCGTTCGTCCTCACCATTTGACTCTTTCACGGACCTCGGAAAACGAGAAGTCCGTTGGAGTTCGAGGAACAGTACAGATCGCTGAAATTAATGGCTCGACAAGTCTCATTCACCTGGAGGTTCAGAAAAACAACTGGATTTCCGAATCAAGCGGTGTACATCAGTTCACCGTTGGCGACGAAATCGAGGTACACATAAATTTACAGAGTTGTTTGTACTTCGACGCTCAGGGTTGTGCCATCTTTAACTGAATGACCGTAACATGGCAAAAATAACCGTACAGAATCTCAAGCACAGTTACATGCGGACACCAGCTTCCGATGACGACTATGCGCTTAAGAATATTGACACCGTATTTGAGGAAGGGGGTGCATATGCACTGCTAGGACCGTCGGGATGTGGGAAGACAACTTTGCTCAACATCATTTCAGGACTCATTACGCCTTCCTCAGGTAAAGTTTGGTTTGACGATAAGGACATGACGACGATAGATACGATACATCGCCATATTGCCCAGGTATTTCAGTTTCCTGTAATCTACGATACGATGACCGTCTTCGATAATTTAGCTTTCCCGCTACGCAATCGGGGAGTTGCGGAAGATATAGTAAAGTCCCGTGTCAAAGAAGTTGCCACCATGCTCGATATTGAGGATGGCATTCACCGGCGAGCTTCTGGTTTGACCGCAGATGGCAAGCAAAAAATTTCTCTTGGACGAGGTTTGGTGCGAGAGGACGTCAATGTCATGATGTTCGATGAACCCCTGACAGTCATAGACCAAAACATGAAATGGGTTTTGCGCGCAAAACTCAAGGAGCTGCACCAACAGCTGCGCACAACCATGATTTATGTAACACATGACCAGACTGAAGCGCTTACGTTTGCCAATCAGGTTCTGGTAATGTATCAAGGCAGAGTTGTGCAGATTGGCACACCCGTCGAGTTGTTTGAAAATCCGATGCATACTTTTGTAGGTTACTTCATAGGCTCTCCGGGTATGAATATTCTGCCTGGCCAGATTGACGGCGAACAGGTGATTTTTGAAGGTCTGCCCGTAAGATGCGATAACCAGCCGACCGCAAACTCTGGTGAATCAACCGCCTCTTCAAGCATTGAGATTGGTGTTCGACCGGAATTTGTTCGTTTTAGCGAGAACGGAATTCCTGTAGAAATACTTCGTGTGGATGATTTAGGCCGTCACAAAATCGTTCATGCACGGCATAGTCAGCACGAAATAAAACTGGTCTGCTCTGAAGATCAATCCGTTCCCAATATTAGCCCAAAAATTGACTTTGACGTCGCGCATACGTTTCTGTATGTGGACGGTTGGATGGCGAACGGGGTATCCGCATAATGAACAAGACCGTCAAGCAGCGAGCTTGGCTCTTAGTCATTCCGGTTGTCGTGCTGGTCGCTTTCAACGCACTCATACCATTGATGACGGTTGTGAATTACTCGGTACAGGAAACCTTTGGTGACAATGTATTTTTTTGGGAAGGCCTTACGTGGTTCGAACAGGTGCTGAATTCGGAAAGGTTTCATCACTCGTTGCTTCGGCAATTGGCTTTTACTGGAATGATACTGGTCATTGAGGTGCCGCTCGGAATTGGCATTGCGCTTTGCATGCCTAGGAAAGGTCCGTGGGTTTCGGTATGTCTGGTTCTGATGGCGTTGCCGCTATTAATACCTTGGAATGTTGTAGGCGCAATGTGGAACATTTTTGCTTTACCGGAAATTGGCTTACTGGGACACACAATCAACGCTTTGGGCATCAACTACAATTTTACGCAGCAACCGATTTCCGCATGGTTGACTACTGTATTGATGGATGTATGGCATTGGACATCGCTGGTTGTACTTCTGGCTTATGCGGGATTGAGTTCTATCTCCGACGCCTATTATCAAGCCGCCAAGATTGATGGCGCATCTAAATGGGCCGTATTTTGGTGGATTCAGCTACCAAAAATGAAGCGAGTGCTAACCATAGCGATATTGCTTCGGTTTATGGACAGTTTCATGATTTACACCGAACCGTTTGTGCTCACGGGTGGCGGTCCTGGAAACACCACAACGTTTCTATCCATCGACTTGGTGAAAATTGCATTGGGTCAGTTTGATCTTGGCCCTGCGGCCGCCATGTCACTGATTTACTTTTTTATTGTTCTGTTGATCTGTTGGGTGTTTTATACATTGATGATGAAAAATGAGCAGCAGTAGATCGTCAACTTTCACACCAATTCATCGGTGGCTTGTGCCAACGCTGTACATTGTTTTTCTTATGTTGCCTATTTACTGGCTGCTGAACATGTCTTTTAAGACAACCAATGAAATTCTGGGAACATTTGCCTTGTATCCACTGGATTTCACGCTTGAAAACTATATCAAGATATTCACGGATCCAACCTGGTACAACGGCTACCTGAACTCCATCACATATGTCGTCATCAATACGGTCATATCCGTCACCGTTGCATTGCCGGCTGCCTACGCATTTTCACGCTATCGATTTCTTGGCGACAAGCACTTGTTCTTTTGGCTGTTAACCAATCGAATGGCACCACCCGCAGTATTTGCATTACCGTTTTTTCAGTTGTATTCGGCTTTTGAACTGTTCGACACGCACATTGCCGTGGCGCTTGCACATTGCCTTTTCAATATTCCACTTGCTGTCTGGATACTTGAGGGATTCATGTCTGGTGTACCTAAAGAGCTGGATGAAATGGCCTATGTTGACGGATACTCCTTCCCACGTTTCTTTACACGAATATTTTTACCAACTATAGCTTCAGGCATTGGTGTGGCGGCGTTTTTCTGTTTTATGTACTCTTGGGTAGAACTGCTGCTCTCGAAAACCCTTACATCAGTTGCAGCCAAATCAATTGCCGCAACAATGACACGAACCGCAAGTACATCTGGATATGAGTTGGGGTTGCTCGCCGCCGCTGGAGCATTGACGATCATTCCAGGGGCTATCGTAATTTATTTTGTACGTAACTACATCGCTAGGGGATTTTCCCTAGGCAGAGTCTAAAAGATGCTAGATTTTTCCTGGATGGCATGGACGTGGCCTACTGTCCTATTTTTCCTGTTCATTCTGTTTTGTATTTCTGGCATGGCCGTATGGGAAAAGTTCAGTCCCGGTGGAAGTCCACGAAAAGGAGTTTTCGGCCTGGAAACGACCCGCGGTGATCGACTCTTTATCAGTCTGTTAGGCAGCATCTTCATTTTTCTTGGCTGGCTCTGGTTTTTTTCAACTCCGCTATGGGGAGCACTGATTCTCTCCATCATATGGTTTTTGTTTGTATTTCTGCGCGTTTGACATTTTCAAGGGCGAGTCTTGACCAAGTTGAACAGCAATGAGCATTGATATGAGCGGGCAAGCGACTTTCGATTTAGTTGTGATTGGTGGTGGTGTGAACGGTGCGGGTGTCGCCCGAGATGCGGCTGGCAGAGGCTTGAAAGTGCTGTTATGTGAGAAAGATGATTTTGCCCAACATACGTCTTCTGCAAGTACCAAACTCATTCATGGTGGACTTCGCTATCTTGAGAATTTGGATTTCAAACTAGTCAGACACAGCCTGCGGGAACGCGAGGTATTACTGCAAAACTCTCCTCACATAATTTGGCCTTTGCGCTTCGTTTTGCCACACGACAAAACTCTTAGACCTCGATGGTTCATCCGCTCAGGACTTTTTTGCTACGATCATATGACGCCACTGAACTTGCTCGAGAAATCCAAAGGAGTTGATTTGAGGCGTCATGTGTCTGGCGAGTTTCTAAAAGAAAAATATTTGTACGGGTTTGAATATTCCGATTGTTGGGTGCAGGATTCGAGACTTGTGATACTCAACGTTATGGATGCCGCCGCACTAGGCGCGCAGGTGCTGAGTCGCACTCGTTGTACAGACTTGAAGCGAGATGCCGATCATTGGCTGGTTACATTAGTCGCAGAAAACGAGCGTAGCACGTTGTCTGATACATGGCATGTTAAATCCAGAGCGATAGTCGATGCATCAGGTGCTTGGGTTGACAGGATTGGAAATCGATATCAACACGCTGAGCATGATAAGTCTCTTGTGCTGATTCGCGGTAGTCACATAGTGGTTCCGAAATTATTTGAACATCCCTACGCGTACATTTTTCAAAATTCGGACAGGAGAATCATGTTTTGCATCCCATATGAACAGGATTTTACTCTGATCGGTACTACAGAGGTCGAGGTACAAGATCCGGAACATAGTCCAAAGATCAGCGATTCGGAAATCAATTATCTTTGCCGGTCCGTCAACAGGTATTTACGTGTACCAGTCAGTCAGAAAGATGTAGTATGGTCGTACAGCGGTATTCGAGCCCTGTTCGACGACGGGTCGAGCGATGTGAGTAGGATGACGCGAAACTATGTACTAAAACTTGATGACAGCCTTGCACCGATTGTCTCCGTGTACGGAGGCAAAATTACCACCTATCGAATCCTGGCGGAGAATGTCTTGGATCTCCTGCGCAAGGTTCCGAACTTTGACAAGCCTCGGTGGACTAGCGGCAGCAAACTACCTGGGGGTGAGTTGGGAGACTCAAGTGTTGAAGAGTTTGCCAATCAACTGAGCTTTAAGTATGAATGGCTTCCTGTTGGCCTCGCTGACAGATACGCTCGACACTATGGAGCATGTTCGCACGACATACTCAACTATTGTTCAAGTCTTTCAGATTTGGGCCAAGACTTTTCAGTCGGATTGTATCAGGCTGAAGTGGATTACTTGATTTCCAGAGAATTTGCCAAAAGTGCAGAAGATATCATTTGGCGACGAACCCGATTGGGGATGCGCATGAATAGGGATCAAATCACTGAGTTGAGCAAGTATGTCGATGGACGTGTGATGTCTACAAAGACGGTAACGGGATTTCGCAATGCAAACGTATATTCTTAGCATAGATCAGGGAACGACCAGTTCTCGCGCCCTGTTGATCGATCAACAGGGTGTGGTGCTGCACTCGCAGCAGAAAGAATTCAGCCAGCATTTTCCAAAGGATGGCTGGGTAGAGCACGACGCGAACGAAATTTGGCAGACTACCTTGTCAGTCACTCGCGGTGTTTTGGAATATGCAGGTGCTTTAACTGGTGAAGTAAAGGCAATTGGTATAACCAATCAGCGCGAAACGACAGTTGTTTGGGACCGAAAATCCGGCGAACCGATTTACAACGCGATCGTATGGCAGGACCGACGCACTGCTCGATTATGTGAATCGTTAAAAGAGAATGGTTTGTCACCGCATATCGCCGAGAAAACCGGTTTACTTCTAGATCCGTACTTTTCGGCGACTAAACTCGCATGGATCCTCGACAATGTTTCCGGCGCACGGGAAAAAGCCGCGCGAGGTGAATTGGCGTTTGGCACAATCGACAGTTTTCTGATCTGGCGTTTGACGTGTGGCCGTTCGCATGTGACTGACGCGACCAATGCTTCGCGAACTATGCTTTTCGACATTCGGCTTCAACGTTGGGACTCGGAGTTGCTTGAAATTTTTTCCATACCGGATAATTGTCTGCCAGAAGTTAAGAACAGTGCCGATGATTTTGGCATAGCTGACGAATCAATACTGGGACAATCAATTCCGATTTGTGGTGTAGCGGGAGATCAACAGGCGGCGCTGATAGGGCAAGCGTGCTTCGAACCTGGCATGGTTAAGAGTACCTACGGCACAGGATGTTTCATGATAATCAATACTGGACCAGATATCGTTCGATCAAAACACAAAATGCTGTCTACGATTGGCTATCGAATCAATGGCGAAGTCTGTTATGCAATGGAGGGATCGATTTTTGTCGCGGGTGCCGCCATGCAATGGCTACGGGACGGGTTGAACCTGATCGATAGTGTAGAGCAATCCGCGAGTCTGGCGGATTCGCTGGAAGGCAATTGCGGAGTTTACATGGTTCCAGCATTGACGGGTCTTGGCGCCCCTCATTGGCTGCCCGATGCACGAGGTGCCATTTTAGGAATGACGCGGGATACGGGTCGGTCACAATTTGTTCGTGCAGCACTTGAATCTGTGGCTTATCAAACAGTCGATGTATTGCAGGCCATGCGTGCGGACGGCAGTCAAATCGGCCGATTGCGAGTTGACGGGGGTATGGCAAGAAATGACTGGTTCTGTCAGTTTCTCAGCAACATACTCAACCTTTCGGTAGACCGCCCCTCTAATACGGAAACTACTGCATTGGGCGCAGCATATTTGGCGGGCCTTTACACGGGTCTGTACTCTACTTTGGATGAAATTTCAAAAAACTGGCAGTCTGACAAGATATTCGAAGTCACTATGGATGACAGCGTGCGTCATGAACTTTTGCGGCGTTGGGGAAAAGCCGTTGATTTAGTTGCGCAGTTTGCTTGTGATAATCCCTAGGGTCTATCTAATTTCGTTCACACTGAGAATGTCAAACCACCATCTACACGCAGATTCTGACCAGTCATGTAACTGGATTTTTCTGAGATAAGGAAAGCCACAACTTCCGATACTTCTCTGACTTTTGCATAACGCTCTGCCGGAATGCGTGCCCGTCGACCATCTGTTTCAGGCAAGCTGTCAACAAAGCCCGGTAGAACGTTGTTCATTCGTATGCCTATAGCTGCATAGTTTGAACTGAATAGTTTGGTGTAGGATGCCAGGCCAGCACGAAATACACCTGAAGTCGGGAACAACGGGTCAGGTTCGAATGCCGAAAACGTGGAGATATTGACAATCGAGCCAATGCCTTGTCGCTCCATGATTGGTGTCACGAAGCGAGCCATGCGGACGACGTTCATCAGGTAATAATCCATTCCTAAATGCCATTCCTCATCGCTAATTTCCAAAATATTTCCCTTGGGGCCATGACCGGCGCAGTTCACCACACCGTCAATTCGTCCAAAGCGTTTCATCGCAACTTCTACGAAATTTGCTAGATCCTCAGGCACCAAATTTGACCCGGTAAAACCTAAGCCGCCCAAATCCTTACCCAGAACTTCACCTTTTCCAGAAGATGACATCACTCCGATATTAAACCCTTCTTCAGCTAACTTTTTGGCAGCATCAGCACCAATTCCGCTACCACCACCCACTATCAGTGCTACTGGTTTGACCATATTTTCTCCACAAGATTATTGTCGAAAAACAAGAGGTAATATTTTACAACGCACCACGCAGAACGGGCGCGGAACGACAGAGCTCTAATTTGCAATTGGAAATCTGAAACAAACAAAATGGTCTTGAACAATAAGGTTTGTCAAACCCATCGGACTTCGCCCGATGAATGATCCCAATTCGCAAATATATAGAACTAATTCCTTCCGCTTTCAGCATTCCAGGTTCACAGACACCACTGGCATTCGTTACATTTGAAAACGTTGTTCAAACCAAATTTGAATTGGATTGAACGCTTGGTGCTATGCTAGGTTTACAATTGTAGTGCTCACACTTCGTACGACCTCGCCTACCACCTAGTTGCTCGTAGCGATGAGCAATTAAATCTGGTACGGATCGTTTATCGTGAGAAACTCCAACTATCAATGTATGATGAGTTTCCTGGCAAACACTAATAAAGCTTCGGAATGTTCGGTCCACATGTTTGCATTTTCGATTACGAACATGAAAACAGTGTTGTAGATGACGTAATCTAGCTGAAATCGCTTGCAATCACATCGAAAAATCTCATTGCCTCCGTGTCGACTATCATGTCCAACGGTGTCGGCCTTGAAGAAAGACAGGAAATTACCAAATTTCGAAAAGGATTGATATAGAGGTATTGTCTATGAATTCCCAAAGCATAGATGACTTGATCGGAATTTCCCGATCGCAACCACTTGTTGTGATAGCTTGCTTTCGGCATTAGCGTCGCACATTCTCCGAGCTTCCAAGCTTCACGGTTCCCGGTGCTATCCATGATTTCATTGATCCAAGCCTTGGGAAGAACCTGATTGCCCTGGCTGCTTTTGCCTCCGTCACAAATGACTTGTCCCATCGTTGTCAAATCATCAATAGTTGTGGAAATCCCATCTGCAGTGCGTACATCCTGATAATGATCCAGAGTGATTGAAGCTTCAGTCTTCGCACCAATGGGTTTCCATAGGAGTTCACTCATCAGTTCGGGGAACGAAGAGCCACTGGAAGCGGCGAGAATCATGCCGAGAAGATCGGAATTCGGGGAGTGATAGCGAAAGACTCTGCCATGCTGATCGTCAAGCTTTCTCAAACTAAAAATAAATTTCCGCAATCCTTCCAGATTGTTTCCGTCATCGACAGGATCCCAACCGGCTGCGTTCCTATAGCGACAGTAGTCATTTGCTTGTGCTGCATAGGTTTCTTCGAAATCCAGAGCTACGGTCATGTCCAGCACATGCTGGACAGTACAGTCGGAATAGGCCGATTCAGCCGGAATGGGAAGATAGTCCGATACAGGTGATTCGGGATCAAGCAATCCTTGATGTTGCAGAATTCCTGCGACAGTACGGTAATGGATTTGCTGACAGAAAACACAATATGAGTGTTGGTCGGATCGAAATGCGGGGCATACCAGCTGGCGACGACGGACCCTTTGTGACCAACCATAAATCCATCGGCATAAGTTCGACTCAGGAAAGATTGAAGGGTTTCGCTCGACGATGGAAGAGTGGTTTCAATGAACAATTTTGTTTCTGATGCCTGACGGTGATTCTGTTCCATCTCAGTGCATGCAGGAATTGTCGCAGACGGCACTACTTCCGACACGTGCTGAAAGGACCATTGGCTGAACGGATGTTCTCGCCAGTTTGAAAAGTTCAATCCCTCTGGAGCGTTCATTCCTCATTTTCTAGTAAACGGCGGTTCTCTGGGTGTACATACCATGGCTCGAAAGTGGCTTCGTAGGCGAACGCTGCTTGGATTACACGTGCATCTTCATAGCTCGGCCCGACCAATTGAATTCCTGTCGGGACATTATCTCGCCTTATTCCGGAAGGTATGCTGATGACAGGGCATCGGCTCAGCATGTTGAAGAGCAGGGTCATAACCTAGCCAAGTTCTGGATTGAGCTGTTTACCGTTAACAATGACGGTAAATTTAGATTGGTCATGATCCGCTGGCACTGAGGCAAGGTTGTTTGCAGGGCAGACCAATGGATGATACTTGCATAGCAATAGACCGATAGTCCGATACATTTCCCCAGCAATGTTGTAGCTGTTCCAAAATTCTTCACTGTTCGAATTCTTGCCGTGCAACGGGAAATCCATTGCATAGCTGGTTAGAAGATCTCCGTATTCAAAGTATGATTGACACATGGCATACACGAACAAGTGGTCGGATTTGATTCCGCGGCTGGCTTGAATTGCGCCGAGAACTCCAACGATACCGGAATGGCTCTTGAAACTCGGCTTAACACAATTTTGTAATTGGGTAAGACTATAGTTCTCTATCTTACTTGTTCATTAACGCTTTCAATGCTCTGATCCCATTCTTCTACATCGACGCTGAGTGATTTCCAAAACTCTTGAGGTCGGCGGGCTTCAAAATCATCCAGTGTGACGCCTTGTTGTTCTACCCAAGTGTAATACCCCAAGTTGAATATGCGCTTTTGATCGTTGTAAGTTAGGTCATGAAGCTCGCTGCCATCAATCGCCATTAGATGCCGACCAAAAATCTCAGCACCCGAAAGTGCATCGAAAGCACCTTGATATTTGTCTTCAACCATTGAATCGATTTGGCTTCGATAAAGTTTTGAACTATCGGTTGCTACTGTGATTACGACATGCTCTTGATTCAAATCAAAATGGCGCGCATAACGACACGCAGCCAATACATTGGCAACACCGGATAGTCCGAGTTTTGACAGGTCTTGAATTTCCTTGTCTGAAAGGTTGCACCTCGATTTCAAATACGACCGCCCTTCCTCAGTATTGAGTAATAAATACACTCCATCGCTGGATTGATCCGAAATACCTACAACGGTATCTGTATTCATTACATTGTGAATGAAGGGCAGATGTTTATCGCCGATTCCTTGAATGTTATGTTCACCAAACCCATTGTGCAACATGGTGGGACACTCGACCGCTTCGACAGCAACAATCTTTGATCCGTATTGCTCTTTCAGATAGTCACCCGCTGCTAGTGTTCCAGCGGAGCCGGTCGCAGAGACAAAAGCAGATAATTTCAATTTTTTATCGGTCTCGCGCAACGATCTAAAAATGTGTGCGGCGGCTTGTCCGGTGCAATAGTAGTGACCAACATAGTTTCCAAATTCTGCAAACTGATTGATAACAATATTCTGATCGTCGCGACCCAGTCGAGCGCATTCATCATAGATTTCCTTAACATTGCTTTCAGTCCCATAAGTTCGAATGATGTCGGATGGATTGGTAACCCAACTTTCCAACCAATCGAAACGCTCTTTGCTCATCCCTTCAGGAAGTACCGCAATGCTTCGGCAACCTAAAATTTTCGATATAGCAACGCCTCCACGGCAATAATTTCCTGTTGACGGCCAAACCGCCCGATGATACATAGGATCAAAGGATCCTTCCAAGAGACGGGGAACCAAACAAGAATATGCAGCCAAAACTTTGTGAGCTGACACCATGGGGAATCGCTCGCCAAGCATCACGACTATGCTTGCATTCGTACCACTGATTGCTTTTGGGATTTCAATAAATCCGGGTATTTCATCAAACCCTAACCCCTCCTCATCGTTATACCAATGAACACGATAGAGATTAATCGGATCCGCTGCATTTTTTTCGATAGCTTTGAGTCTCTCGACTATCGACTGGGGTATGGTTAAGGGATTTGCCAATTCAGAGAATTTTGGCAATTTAATGTTGTTGGTTCTCAAATAATTGATTAACTCAGTAGAACCATGTTGTGCATTTTTACTAGATTTTGACACTTTATTGTTTTCCCGATTTTTAATATTTCCAGAATGGATCAGAACAAATCTATTTGATTTTCCCACAATTTCAATCTAATTTTCTGATCCCACTGATACGGTATTAACTTTAGTGAGTTCAAAATCTGCAAACGTAGGCGTTTGTGATATCTCAGTATATGCTTCCACTTCCCAATGTGGTCCTAACTCTCACAACACAACAGAGCCAGATTATGAAGTAGTTTAATTTTGAATTGAGTATTGTCCAAAAACCATTGACTTGAAGCGATTTAAACGTGCGTTTGAGTCAAGTCCGCGCTGGATTATCGGGGCAGGTCAATCTTCAATTCATGCCAAATCCAAGTCGTGTCATATGGTTCTTGGCCTTGTTGCGCAGCGCGTCGATATTCCGTATTTTCCAACAGCTTAAGCCAATCAATCACCTGATGGCGGCCTTTTTTTGTCGCCGCCACCTGTCTTGGCGTTTTGTTTCCCAGCGCGGGAATAGGTTGATCAAGGGTGCGACGGTAGTGATCATCGAGATAAGAATGTAATGCCTCCAACATATCCTCAGTCGTAATCAGACTTTCTTCCTCTACCGGTTCTCTCGTTTCTTCCAGTGCTTTCTCCACGTTCTGGTACGAAATCAGAGATTGTCCCACTAGATTCCCTAGGCGGGATGCTAGAAGCACTTGCCCTCTCTCAGCGCGTTCTGCTGAATTGGCACTCAGCACCAACGCTTTCGGATGAAGCTCTACGTAACCAATAATTGTGTTACCGAATCCGGTTTCATCGGACTCAGAATACACTTCCGATACCGGAGTTCCCTTCCGGTGACGTGCGAACCGATATCCCGGATCCCCCGCCTCAAGCCAATCCCATTTATATTTTTCGCCTTCCCTTTCAAATACCGCTGTTTCGTCGAGCACTGCAATTACATCGGCTTGATCACCCTGAATCGGGAACCGCACTTCGCAGAATATGAACAACTCGTCGTCGCTGTTACGGATTTCCGGCAAAGGGGCCTGAGACTTGACAACGGTATCTATCATCCAAGCATGCGTGAGCATCTGTGCACAGGGTAGGGTTTCAAGCACCATTTCCCGGGAGACAGGCGGAATCGCTGCTGATTTCCCGTACTGCTTTCGCAGATCTTTGAGCATATCTTTTTTAAAGTCTTTTATCATCGTGTCTACAATTGACACGAGCTCCTGTGCTATATGGCGGCTGAGATGCATCACTGGAATCGTAAAATAATTCTTCCCGTTCAAGGAAACGACTCGCGCCGCTATACAATCCCAAATTGCCGAATTTTCCGAACCCAGCCTCTCCTGTATAGTCAATGGCCTACTGTCCCTAAGCAGGTCTCGCACCATCATGTTCCGTTCAGGATTGAGTTCAATGATCTCGTACAAAGATACCGTGGAATCCCGGAGCAACTTCAAGTAATGTCGGACGGCAACCGACTCACGTTTACCACGTCGCTTGAGGTAGTCGTTGACCACATTCAATTCGCCGTTCTCACCGAACCAACTGGCAAAGAAGTCCTCAAAGATCGCGAAGTTCAGCATTTCAGCGTTCAACTTGCCGAGATGATCAAAAATCTCATCTTCCTCAAGACCGAGAGTTTCGATAGGGATATCGAGGTGATCCCCGTATGTCAGGTGCAGAAAATTTACCCATTGGGGCTCTTCTGACCACTTCATGAGTCTCTCTATTGCCTTGTTGATCCTTCTACTATTTGCTATCATTTTTCCGCTACCAATCAATTTGCCAAGCACTGTACTCGAAATGATAGGATATTTGTTGCGGTTAAAAAAGTGTTCGGACTGGTGTCATGTCAATCATGTAATGTCGTATATATTATAATTGATTCTTGTTTGTGTCATGATGATTTACAAGGAACTACAAATGAAACGTTATGTGGTAACACTCCAGAAATCAGAGCGAGATGAGTTGGAACAGATTACGTACAAAGGTTCTCATTTGTCGCAGAAAGTGATCAATTCGTTGATCCTGTTGAACTGTGACGAAGGTCCATTCAATGATCGGCGGGAGTCGGGGAGGGCAAATTTACGCTTGTACGATTTTTCATTTCAGTAGTTAGATCGAGGTTGTGTTGCTGAAATTTTTGTCGTAATTCACTCCCCTGTGTTGTGATTTTGTGCGTTGTGCGAGCGATTTGGCATGGAAATCCTGAATAACATGGCAATGCGGCGGATTCGGGCCGCATCAAATCCTGCCGCTGTTGCGGCATGGAAGCGAATTGCGTGCCTGTGCATACCGCAGGCGTTAAAAGCTGGACGGAGACATTGCGGTTTGTGACGCGATCCGAATGGAGGTGCTCGTCGGCGCACACGACGAGCGTCAGTTAGAGATGCTTCGCGGCTGCTTGCGATGGCAGTCGTTCTTCCCACCGAGCCTGTGCACTACGATGATGCGGCCGCGCTGTTCCGTCGATACCGCAGTGAAGGGGAAACCGTGTACAGGCTGATTGATTGCCTCATAGCCGCGGTCACGACCTGCATCGACGTGCCAGTGTTGCATCGCGACAGAGTATTTGACGTGTTGACCTGCTACATCGAAATTCAAACGTTGAGTAACGCCACTAATAGTTGTGCTGTCAGCGCAATACCAACCTTTAGGCATCCTTCAGCGCAAGTCGAAAAGGCGCTGGTATCGATAATCACTCAGCATCCGCACTGAAAACTTCAAAATCCTTCTCAACAAGGCGAAGTATGCGTCGGCTATACTCGGTGTAATCTTATAATTTCCGAAATTGGCCTTTCACCATTTTTCATATTCGCCAATTTCTCGTTTACGAATCAACTCCTCTAACAACTCAGCGAACAACTGAGTGGGAGTTACGTCTCGGTTAGCAACTGGTATCTGCGCTTGTATGAATTTGATATTGCGAAGTTCGACGGTAATTTTCATCATCCGAGCAATTTTATTGAAACATTTGTCAATCCATGTTGTACCCTAGCGCAAAAATCCATAACATGACCAGAACACGGCTTGTTTCCAACTTTCCTTGCGCATTGAAAAACTATATCTCCCTCCCTAGTACAAAAGAAAATCTATTTGGAAAGACATTTCTGCCAAGGTTCGAATTGATTCCTTTCAGGCCCACCAGATCACAACTAGCAGAATTGTTGCTCACACATTGAACAACTTTCATATTACGGTTTAGAGACTATTCCCTGTTGCGGCCGTGCGTTACCTATCGGCTCCTCACAAAATTTCAGCAGTTCTAGGCAAGATTTATTTGAGTGCAGCTCGATATTGTCTCCTGCTTACACGCCTGTAGTCTCGCTTGAATTATGTAGTGTGCTTAATCCTGCGTTTTCAAGTCTTCCATTAGTTCTTCGATACCGTCCAAAGAATCTGGTTTTCCATCCGTGGCAACTTGCGTTGCAGCAGTTGTTGTCAAATTGGGCACCATCGTATCAAAGGGTGATGTGTTTTCAAATGGGAATTATACGGAATAGTTGACAGACGTAAAATCAGTTCGGTTTCTTCGATTTTTTAGAAGATTTTTGCTTTTCGAATTTCGGCTTGAGTTTCGGTTTCACACCCATCAGAATTGAAACAACCTCGTCGATATTGAAGTCAGTCATCTTTGGGGGTGAGGTTTTAGACATGGGACGCTTACCGAATTTTAAACTTGGGGATTTTGTCCAAGCTTGACAGATAATACAACTGAGCCTGTTATTCCTTGATATTCCATTGTCATATTCTTTAGAAAATCTCTGCCCAGTAAAGCACTATGTGGTTGTCCTCCAGAATGTAAATGAACTCCGCAGAAGAAACCATATAACGTAAAATTCAAACTTGAAATAAATATCTGTGCCAAATGGACATTCAATTCACCTTTTCCGTGCACCCAGATATTAATTGTCTGTCGATGATGGGCAATTTAAACAAATCAGCTATTGATGAATCTATGCAACTCACTGCCGCACCAGTATCTATTAACGCGTTGAATTCCGCGTTTGCCAAGTTGGGGCGCCCCGCGTCCTTCGGTATGTATTGGGTGTCAAACCCAATCTGCACTTTTAGTGTCGGCCCATAAAGAATCAGTGCCTCAGGTGAACCACTGATTCCACAGTCAACACTATGCATGCTGGGGCACTGGGCGGAAGATAACAGATGCTGGCAAAGTAACTGGGGCAGCGCCTACCTTTCTAATTAGATAAGGTCCGGCGCCGAATTTTTCGACAGCATTTTCGGCCGCAGCTTCAGAGGAATCATAAAATCCTTCTAACTTTTGATCACGAATTATTACCCATTTCCCGAAGTGGTCCGTTTCAAGCATGCTTTGCATGCTTTCGTAGGCAGCGATTTCTTTAGATAGAACAATCTTTTTCAAATTATCGGATCTGGCTTCTGATTTAGTTGTCATTTGAAATCTCCGTAGTAGTGTTGTTGATGATGTTGTCTAGATTGTAATATTTTCGGCACATACTTTACAAATGTTATACAAATGCAGCAGCAGTTCTGATATGGATTGACTTGTCAAATTTGTGGAGCAAGAAGCCCAGCGTTCGGAAAAACCCTATGGCGATCCTTGAATGTGATTTTAATAGGATGGGCGGTGGTGATTGTTTCATGTCAACCTCCATATATGTCGTGAGCCGTATCAAACACAGTTTGCAACGTATTTGATGTTCTTTGTTGTAACTCGTGCAAGTTTCTCACTTGGTCAAGCAACCGCTCACGAGCTTCATAATCGCAAGGTGTAGGAATAATCATTTCGTTATTGAAAATCTCTTCACGAACCTCTGGTTGAACGGCTGTTATCGCTAGGTAGTGTTCGTCAGAAAACTCTACATCACATTGATAATAAAGAACAATCATCCGATATTTTCAAACGAAGAAATTTCGGTTTTGGCGGATTAACGGGTTCAAAGGCGAATTTCGTTGCCAAATACCACAAACCAGCAAAATCTTCACTTTATAGAATGACATGATTAATCATTATTATCAATGTGTTAAACGTTTTCTGGCAGACACTAGGTAGTAGATCTGCTTGCGAAAAATTTCTGATGTGAACGCAGCCCATAGGAGTAGAGCTTCCTCATGATTCTGGGGGCGCACAGCTAAAAACCCAGTCGTAACCAACTGTCCGTCAAACTCAGGGGGAATAATGACCGCTGTTCCGCGTGAGCTGTTATTACGGGCAAAGATTACATCGTTTTCTCGAACCAGAAGCCTTGCACGAGTTGGGAGGTTCTCAAACAGATTTTCCTGATACTTGACAATAGCCCCTTCCGGAGTTACATCGCCAATTTCAAAATACCGGAATACTTGACCCCTGAGAACATCCTCTTCACCTTTCTTCACAGGGGGCACTACCTCAAAATCTGATCCAGGACTCAGGCGCAGCACTCCGTTCTCCTCCGCTAACGACATAGCCTTCCGCGTGCGGTTTAGATCAAGCGAATAGTAAAATTGCGTCCAAGCGTCGATTGTCCAAGTCTTCAGGTGCCACGATGAACGCTTGAAACGGGCATCCGAGATTCTCTCGGGTGTTGCTATTCGGTTTAAACAAATTGGGAGCAATACTGCAATCACGCCACTCGGCATACGCTTGTTGGAGCAGCGGGATGTTATCCCGCTCAGGCGTATAGTGTTGATGGTCATCGTGGCCAATGTTGTTCAAGACCGCCATGAAGACATGTCCTTGTGTCTCTCCGGCTTCCCGTTTCTTGAGATGCAGGATGGAGGTATGGACATTTGCTTGCGCACGGAAGAATGTGTTAAACGGAAGGGAAATCACCTGCCGTAGAATGAATCGTTCCAGAATGAAATCACGGTACCGCTGGCTATCGACTCCATTGAGCACTGTGTTGTCGATGACTGTAAGTAGCTCGGCGTCGGGAGCCATAAGATCGTGGTAGCGCTCCAAGAACAATACATTTGATTTCTCGGTCGCCGAGGGCTTGCCCGCAGTTGTAACAGCGATCTCGTATTGATTCAGGATACGTCGCTCGTCCTCGTTTGACTTCGTGTAACCCATCGAAAATGGAGGGTTGGTAAGAACTACGTCGAACCGTAATCCATCGTCTATCAACGACTCGCTCAGCTCTTCTACCTCCCCCACAAGATCCCTGGAGAGCCCCATCGGGGACCGAATCTCCTTATCAAGTGTGTCGGCCGTGTAGATCGTGCTCCCACCATCCCCGTGAAGATACATGTTCAGGCGGGCTACCCGAGCGATCTTCTCCGCCGCGTCAATGCCATACAAATGCCGTTCATACAGGCGTTTCTTGAGTTTTTTGCGCTCTCGCTCTGTAATATCCAAACGTACGTCGATGGCGTGCACCAAAGCCGCCATCGCTTCGATCAAGAACCCACCACTGCCGCAACACCCGTCCAAAACAACAGGGAGATCCTTCCCTCTTACCCGAAACCTGGCGGAGCGCACCATGTACTTCACCACGCTTCGAGGTGTGAAGAACTGGCCCAGTTCCTTCCCGCGCACGGTAGCGTTCAAGAATGTCTCGAACATCCGACCATTCAAATCCTCGTCGATCCCGTGCAAGTCGAAGTGTTGCAACCGCTTTACCACATCCAAAACTGTTTCCGACCGGAGATTGAGAACTTCATTAGGGAGGAAAATTCGTTTCTTCTCTTTCAGGGTAATCTGGTTCTCCAAGTCTTCTCGAATGCGACGGAATAGCAGGTCGCCGATCGGGTTGTCGCTCACGTTCTTCTCGACTTGCTCCTGAATCCATTCAACCGAAAAGTTAAAATCCGCGAGATTCGGCACCTCACCAGCCTCAATTTTGTCAGCGATTCTGCGGTCTTCGCGGAGCTTCACAAACATCAATTTCGAGAACTCGTAGAACGCATCAGTGGGTCCATACTTCTCCTTCTTCCAGATCAGATTATGGCAGTCATTAAAGGTGCGGATCAGATCGTTCAGGTCGGGACGTGCGAATTTGAAGACGCCTTCCGTTGCCCGTGCTACATCAATCGAGCCGAAAGAAATAAACGAACGAAGTTGAACGAACTTCGAATTGTCTTCCTCAAAGTCGTCGAATTCAAGTTTAAGCAAGGGGGTTGCGCTATCCCAAGCCCATAGAACGAGTTGAATCCCGTTCGTCACGCAGATATACCGCACTGGGTTCTCATTCTCGTATCGTTGGTTTAGTCCCAAAGCATAGCCCGCGACCTGATAGTGGTATTTCTCAGGCTGTTCTCCTGGAGATTTTGCGTCTAGGACTACGACGGGGCGCGAACTGCGATCCAATAACACATAATCTGGTCTGAACATCTCCTTCTTGCTACCACGCGCTACGGCGACTTTGTGCAACGCAGTCTTGCGCTTAACTGCATCGTCTGGGTAACGCAACTTCGCGATCAGGCGGTCTACCACGTAAGGCTCAACATCAGCCTCAGATGTTAAGGTCGACCGTTCTACGAAAAGATTTTTCACTCTTTTGGGCAGTGCCTCAATGCAACCGCCCGTCTCGTCCACCAACTAAATCGGCATATTTCAGTCGCTTGCCAAACAGCCCTCGAATAGTGCAGTCGATTTGCACCATCGTATCCAGTTGGCGAACATTCTGCCTGGCACTGAATTCGTCTACATATTTCTGTAGGTGCTTTGGACTCATCTTGTGGTAGACACCGTAGTATCCGCGCTTCAAGCAAGACCAGAACGATTCCGCTCCGTTTATGTGCGCTTGTCCCTTTACATACTCGCCAATCGAGTGCTTAACGGTTTCATGTGTGTATCCATAGTTTTCAATCCCATCGTAAGCAGTGGTATCATCAGTGTAAACTGTAGAACCAGTTGAAACGCTATCACAGACAATCTGATGAAGTGTTATGGCTTTGGTGTTTGCGACCTTGAATGACTTGATATTCTTGCTTTTGCGTTCCTTGATTCCGACAACAGCGGTCTTGCCGACAGCGCCTCTACCGGCATTCAGTTTTTTGTCCTTATGCTTATTCTTCTTTGATACGTTATTTGCCCAGCCAGTTCTGATTCGATGTGCCATAAACCAAGCGGCAGACTGATCGACTTCAACTTCACAGCCAAATAACTTTGATACGTTATTTGCCCAGCCAGTTCTGATTCGATGTGCCATAAACCAAGCGGCAGACTGATTTACTCCAACGTCATTTCCAAGTTTGGTGCTTGAAACACCTTTGAGGGAAGTTGAAAGTTGGTAGATCGCCATCAACCATTGCCTGTATTTGATATTGCTACCTTCCATCAGAGTTCCAGTTTTAACGCTGAAGTAACTTCGGCAAGGTCTGCACCAGTAAGGCATCGTTTTATGCTTGGCACTGCTTGTTTTTTCCGAATTGCACTTGGGACACACTCGACCATCTGGCCAGCGTTTTGATTCGATATAAGCCATTACATCTTGTTCTGTTTGAAACCGAGACATGAATTCGTAAAGGCTGACTCGCTTTCTTTCGTTTTTGTTCTTACGCATAATATACTTCCAACATCAAATGAATTTTCTGTATTAGTAAGTATATTCTAAAATTTCAGGTTTGTCAACTATTCCGTATAATTCCCTTTCAAATACCACCTGATGAGTTAACATAATTCGAATGACATCGGACATGCTTAGTTCCATACTGACTGGCGCCGCAATGCCTTCATTATTAATTTTATTATTGATGCCAGCGCGAACAACCGTATTTTCGCTCATGTTTTCGCGACTCATTTGGTTGCCTCGCAGCACAGCAGGAACTGTTTATCTATGGTCATTTCTTGAATGGAATCCTAGTGCGGCTTGGTAACACCTCATTTGGGCCATTGACAATGCCGCTGATTATGGTGGCGACATGAAAGATATTTCTGGTGAAACTTCGGATGATTAATCCGCTTCCTTCGAATTCCAGACAATCCAAAGGATTTGATCGGCTGGCGAAACCAGTCCAGAGATGGATTTGGCAGAAAGGCTGGAACAGTCTTAGAGATATACAGGAATATGCGATACCAGCACTGTTAGACGAGCAGAACGACCTGATCATTGCCACCACAACAGCCAGCGGCAAAACCGAAGCAGCTTTCCTGCCCTTGATATCCGCTGTACTGGAAATGCCCGGCAGCGGCGGTTTCGATCTCGCCTACATCGGTCCGACTAAGGCGCTCATCAATGACCAGTTCGAGCGTCTCAACGACCTTTGTGCCAATCTGCAATTGCCAGTCTACCCTTGGCACGGAGACATTTCCCAAGGAATAAAAGTACGTGCGCGCAAACAATCGAGTGGAATTCTATTGATCACACCTGAGTCTCTAGAAGCATTGTTCGTGCTTCGCGGTTTGGAAATTTCCGCACTATTTTCAAGTACTCGCGCGATCGTGATTGATGAATTGCATGCACTTCTAGAGAATGAGCGCGGTATCCACTTGCGCTCGCTGCTGACCAGACTTGAAATCGCAGTAAATCGGCAGATCCGACGTATTGGACTGTCGGCAACTCTAGGCGAGATGGAATTGGTCAGAGAATATCTGCGTCCCGAAGCGCCGGATTCTGTTCGGTTGCTCAAGAGCTCATCGGATCCTCGCGAGCTCCGAGTTCAAATTCGGGGATATGTCGAAAGGAATATCGACAGCGAGTCTGAATCAGCAGCAAAAAAATCTGTTGCAGAGCATTTGTTCGCAAAACTACGTGGCTCAAACAATCTGATTTTCGCGGAGTCGCGTCGCAATGTTGAATTCTATGCGGACCACTTGCGGCAGATTTCCGAGGACGCGCGGGTGCCCAATGAATTCCATCCTCACCACGCAAGCTTGTCCCGCAGTTTACGACTGGATGTCGAGCAGCGCTTGAAGACCACAAAATCGGCTACCGCTATTTGCACTTCAACACTAGAGCTTGGCATAGATATTGGCGAAATTGTCTGTGTGGCACAAATTGGAATGCCATTTTCAGTTGCATCGCTGTGCCAGCGGCTTGGACGTTCCGGACGCCGACTCGGACAATCTGCGGTGCTTCGCATGTATGCCGTTGAAGCTTCGACGCATTCATCGTCGCACCCACTGGACCGGCTGCACCTTGGACTGGTGCGCGCAATAGCGATGGTGGAGTTGCTGATTGAAGGATGGTGCGAGTCTCCCGCACCACTATCACTGCATCTTTCAACGCTGACGCATCAGATTCTTTCTGTCATTGCAGAAAAAAGTGGAGCAAGTGCCAAACAATTATTCTCAATACTGTGCAAACGTGGGCCGTTTCGTCAAGTTGATGCGAAACTTTTTTCGCAGGTGCTGAAGCACATAGGAAGCAAGGATGTGAATCTGATTGAACAGGCACCGGATGGTTCGCTGCTGCTGGGCAGGAAAGGAGAGAATCTCGTAGGCCACTACAATTTCTACGCTGTTTTTCAAACTCCTCAAGAATATCGCATCGTAACGAATGGCCAACAGTTGGGTACGCTTCCTGTTTTCATGATGATATCGGAGGGAATGACAATCGTTTTTTCCGGACGTCGGTGGCGTGTAGTATCCATTAATAACGAATCCAAGGTGATTGATGTGACTGCCGATCACGTGGGAGAGCCTCCGAAATTCGGAGGGAACGCCGGTCTCGTCCACGACACCGTAGTCAATCGCATGAGAATGGTATTGTCCGGTACACATCTGCCAAACTACCTTGACAATTGTGCCCGTACCTTACTGCAAGAATCTCGGTCTGAGTTTCACGGGCTTGGATTGGCCTCCAATAGCCAGATTCAGCTTAGTGAGAGCAATGTAGTTCTGGCAACCTGGGCGGGTACAGTGAAAACCTCAACACTAGCGATTGCACTGCGATCATATGGATATCGGGCAACAGTATATGACGGCTTTCTTGATGTAACGAATATAGCTCGCATGCCTGACTTTATTGAGGACTTGGAGACGATCGGTGTATCACACGGGCTTGATGAAAATGCGCTGCTGGATACGCAGTTGAGTCTGGTGACGGAGAAATATCATCCGTACTTGAATCGCGATCTGCTTCTACAGGACGCATTGAGCAGTAGATTCGATTCGAATGCTTTGCCCGGAGTGATCGGACAATTGTGGTAATCAGCATGACGGTACAAGCGAATTCTAACAGTAATCCGCCTGTGGCAGATTGCGAATCTGTTTCCTGTTGATCGCGTCAGCAAACTAGTTGAAACGAAAAATCAAGTTGATGCTGCTGGTCTGTGAGATGTCGTCAAGTACCGAAATTGAATAATGTGCTCAGAGCAATCAATCTGTAACCTCACCAATTAATTCGTTTCGGCCACTGTTCGTACAAGCATATTGAAATGAAATTCCGTTTCGATGTAGAGAGTAAAATACAGTACTCGAATAACCCAGCCGATTTGTATGGCTGAAGAATCGGATGGAGCGTTGATTGTTACTATCGATTTAACGCAGTCAGTCCATCAAGCTGAACTGCCGATTGAAAAAGAGTGCTAGTGATATTCGCAGTATCAAGGAATTGACGGCCAATGCTTCCGATTCGAATTATCAGTAGAATGATTGTTTTGTTATGAATCGTCTATATGACAGATATGCAGTCGCCGTATTAATTGACGCTCAAAACAACCATATCTGACATACATGGCTGGCTGTTGCAAACAATGCAGCTGAATACCTTTGAAATGCCAGTTGATGCGTAAACTCGATAAACTTTGCCAGGGCTAAGGGATCAATTAGGAAATTGAAAAAGAAAAAGAAAGGAAAATCAAGAACCATAAAAGCCAGTAGATCTTCACGGTCTCGAAGGTCGAATAGAAAGTACAAAAGTCGGTCCGTCAGAGCGAAGGGTCCCTGGGTTCCGTTCGGACAAACGGCAACGGTTGCAGGGCACAACATCTGGGATATGGTCTATGTCGGAAGACCTCCGATATTTGAAGACGGTATAAGGGCAGACAGTGGATTTATAGACCCCCATCTGCCTGTTGCAAGAACAGGTATTGACTATCATGGCGACGGGATATATTACTGGCCGCCTAACTACACTGATATGTCCAAGCAATCTCGTGCAGCCTATTTGTATTGGCTGGCCAGCGGTCGCTCCAGCACCAATTACAGTACAAGCTATGTGCTGTTGTACTTTATCGGACTAGAGAGGCGATTTTTCTTCGACACCGCACCCTTGGAGGAAAAAATATTAATAATCACTGAAGTAGAACGTCTTTTGGAAATATATGGCGATGACTCGGCTTTGGAAAATTGTTTAGGGAATTTCGTCAGTGCAGCCAAGCTAATAATGGGATTGGATCAGAAAATCGCACCATCTGTCAAGTATCAGCAATCAGGTTCCTATACCTCCGTACTCGCTACCATAGGTATTATGGCGGATATGAAAAAACCACTGAACGGTGAGCAACTGCTGAACTGGTATTTGGTAACGTATAGCTTACGTTCTGCTACCCTCCGCATTTTTCCTGAATTCAAGGCGCTTTTCATTTCGCTTTTCGATGAGAAATATCCGCAAGGATTGAAGATCCATGTCTCAGATTGCCACGTCAGCATCACTTATCTCGCGATTTCGTTCAACTATCGAATTGACCTAAGTGATTTCATTGGCCCCATTCCTGATGTTTCAGATCAAGCCAGACCTCTATTTGACGCCGACTCGCTTGCTGACGAAGCTGAAAAAACTCTTGAGGGGTTCGGTCGATATTTGGGAAACAGTCCCGAACGTCGAGAAACGATTAAAGCATATGCGCTGTTGCCCGCACGAATTCGGGATCAATTTCCCTGCAGAGAAGCGGAGGAAATCTCGTCTTGGGCGAAAAAGCTAGTCAATAGCAATGCATACATTCAGGCGGAAAAGATTATTGAAAAACTTGAAGGCAGGCCGTTCGAAAGAATTAGTAGAGCACAGTTGACTAAAGCTGTGGACAAATTGGCATATCTGTCAATCGGTTTGGCGCCTGATCCGAGGTTCACGTTGTACAGCCTGAAGCCCGAGGATTCGGTAGTTCTATATCAACTGCCTGAGGCCACGATATCACTTGACGAAGCCAGCGAGAACTACTGGAGCACTTATCAAAAACTGACTATTGCCTGTTTTGTCGCTCATTCAGATGGGCATGTTTCTGCGCGGGAACGAAGCCAACTGAATACACTAATTTCAACCAAGAAATTAACACCAGCTGAAAATATCCGATTGGGAGCTAACTTTCGCTGGATGCTCTTAGTACCGCCCAAGCTGCCAATGATACGGCAGAATCTGAAAAAACTGCCTGAACTGTCTAGGCAGGATCTTGGACAAATCGCTTTGTCAATGGCAGTAGTTGATGGCACAATTCCTCCGGAAAAAGTGGAAGCAATAACAACGATTTATAAACTGCTGGAATTGGATGTTGCCAACGTATACAACGACTTGCACTCGCAATCCATCGGAAGCGAACCAGTAATCGTCAGATCCGCAAGCAACGGACAACAGGCATTTGCAATTCCATCAACTCGCGAACGAAATACCAAGTTTGAGCTTGATTCCATACGGATTGATTCTGTCATGGACGACACTGCCCGAGTGTCAGCAGTACTGGGAGATATTTTCGTAGACGACAAGCAGGATATCGAGTTCGACGAACGCAACGATGAAACCGAACTCTTACCTGGATTGGACTATCAACATGCAGCGTTTGTTGTCGAACTAATCGATCGCAGCCACTGGGAGGATGAAGAATTTGAACGGCTTGCAGCCCAGTTCAATCTGATGCCGGGAGGCGCGTTGGAAACACTGAACGAATGGGCGTTTGAACAGTTTGAGGAAGCATTGATTGAGGAATATGAAGGTTATAATCTCAACTCGGATGTGGTGGTAGCAGTTAAACACAATTTGAGAACAGAACATGGTCCATAAGCAAATCAAACCGCGGGAACGCGATGCGATTATTCAATCACTGTACGCTGGCGTAGTGCCCAAGTTGGGATTGCAGCATATTCAAGTGGGTCGAGCACGCGAGATTGAGGAACTGGTAAAAGATATTGACCGAATCCGCGACGGCGGTGCGGCGATTCGATTCGTGATTGGCGAGTATGGATCAGGAAAGACATTCTTCCTGAACTTGATCCAACTCGTCGCATTGGAAAAAGGAATGGTGGTCATGTCTGCCGACTTGGCGCCCGCTCGACGAATTCATGCATCGGGAGGACAGGCTCGATCTCTGTACGCAGAAATGGCGCGTAATGTGTCGACTCGAACAAAACCTGATGGTGGCGCCATGGCTTCAATCGTGGAACGCTTCATCAGCCAGGCAGTACGCGAAGCACAGAAGAGCAACCGCGAACCGGCTGAGGTGATCCATGACAAACTGGCCCGTCTGGAGGAGTTGACAGGCGGATTCAGCTTTGCTACTGTGGTAACGCAGTACCTGGATGGCTTCAATTCTGGGAATGATCAACTCAAATCATCTGCATTGCGCTGGCTGAGAGCGGAATTCTCTACTAAAACCGAGGCTCGTTACGCACTTGGCGTGCGTACGATTGTTGACGACGCAAGCGTGTACGACCATCTCAAGATATTTGCGGAATTTGTGTGTGAGGCCGGATATCAGGGACTCGTCGTGTCACTGGATGAACTAGTAAACATTTACAAGTTGATGTCATCGCGCGCTCGCGATGCAAACTTCGAGCAGATCTTACGCATATTGAATGATGTGTTGCAAGGCAGTGCGAGTCACATGGGATTCATTTTCGGTGGGACGCCGGAGTTCCTGATGGACACCCGCCGCGGTATGTACAGCTATGAGGCTCTGCAGTCCCGATTGGTTGAAAATTCTTTCGTACGAGACAAGTTTGTCGATTTTGCGGGTCCTGTGATTCGGCTTTCCAACCTTGCACCCGAGGATGTGTACGTTCTTTTAATGAATATCCGTCGAGTGATGCAGTTTGAAACTGATGAGTTTCCAGACGAAGCACTCAAAGGCTTCATGCAACACTGCGCAGATCGAATTGGTGAGGCATATTTTCGGACGCCTCGCAATACCGTAACTCAGTTCGTACACCTACTATCCATTCTGAAACAGAATCCGACGGCCGTCTGGAGTGACTTGATTCGTAGAGTTGATATTAGCAAGGACGAAGGGGATGATATGAGCGATATTTCCGACGGCGAAGACGATGAACTTCAGTCCTTCAAACTCAAAGCTGTTTGAAGGACCTGAAATTACATCCAAGCTAGTTCATCGGTGATCATGGCCCAAATGGGAATTGCCGTTGAAGAATTCATTAGCAAACAGGAACACTGCAATGAATTTCAGAACGTCAGAACGATTTGGATACGACGATATTGTTGCATCCTGATGCCCTTTTTTGACAACATAATCGTGATCGTTCAAAGTCGTTGGATGGACAATTTGCATTGCTCCGCTCCGGTGAACTTGCAGGTTGTTACCCGTTTTGTTCAGTTGTGTAAGGGGAATCGCACCGTGTTTACACAGGGTGCGATTCTTTTTATGAAAGTCTGTCTTGGGCCATGTTCGAGGTCGCGAAAATGAGCATGCTGCTGTTTCGATTTATTTCGACAAATTCTCGTTTCGACGCGAATTATTGCAGGAAATTCACGGGGTTCTTCACTGGTTTAATTTGGGATACTACAATCCCGCTGAACACTCAGCAGTCACAAACTGGCTGCGTTTGAATGCATGGTTCGCAGAGGCTCTGCAGAACCTATAATCAAATTTATAATGAGTAAAATCTTGTCTGAATGTCCGGGTGTTCCGTGCAGATTCGCCTTGTTGCCACAAGCGGGAATCGAGATATGTCGTAGAGGGATGCGACCAGAAGACAAATTTGATTTATTGTTGACTTCTTTATTGGCACCCCATGAGTGAACGAGTAATAGGCGTACGCATCGAACTTCGGGATATTGAGCCGAAGATCTGGCGGCGAATTGAAATTCCTGTCAACGTTTCGCTGACCACGCTGCACGATATCATCCAGACCGCATTTGATTGGGATGGTATCCACTTATCGGGATTCCAGATCAAAAGCGAGTTCCATACCGTACCTCACTTCTATGATTATCCAGAGGATGATGATCATTGTACTGACGATATCTGTTTGGAAGATGTTGTTGGCTCCGGAATAAAGCGGTTTAGCTACATCTATGATTTTGGTGACAATTGGGAGCACATAATCATTCTTGGAAAAGTACGCGTTACCGATTATGCCGTTGACTATCCCAAGCTTCTCGGTGGCGCCCGTTGTGCCCCAATTGAAGATACCGGAGGCATTTTCACGTACTGCGAGTTTCTTAAAGCACAGAGTGATTCAGATTGTGAACTAAATGACGACTATGATGAAGATGATCCGGTGTCGTGGTTGAAGGCAATGGAGTTCGACCCGGAAAAATTCGACGAAGCCGGTCTAATCAATAAACTTAAGAAAATTGGTATGCCGTAAGCATACTTTGACCTGTAGTTAAAGCTAGAGAGTTCCAGCAATACTGCCGACTAATTACTTTCGTGTCAGCATGGTTTTGTGGGGTATCCATGCGAGTGGAGTAAATTGAATTGCTGCTACAAAGGAGTTGTTTCGCTGAAATTACATGCTGTATTCATTGGTACTAATCCAACCTCAATTCTGTCGAGATCGGTCTTATTGTCAAAGCAGATTTGGCAAGCGGTTCCGGTGCGGACTTCAGGCCAACTTGAAACCCGACCAGATCAAAACGGCGTTCCTCGTACCTTTCGTAAAGCCAAGGCAAACTCAATACAATCGACATTAAAATATTCGTTTTTAGATGTGATTAGAAGTGTTTTACACTCGATTTCACCAACCGATTCAACGCATAGCCAGATGCACCGATTCTGATCTGCTCATACCTGCGAGTTGAAGGAAAAAAACAGGTGCAAAGAATACCCCAAAGCCGCTAAAAATTCAGAATATCTGACATTGCAACAATTCAGATTGATATCTCAAACACCAGACACAGATCCGTTCCAGGGTCGTTCAGACCCTCTCTGGTGGCGACCTCGCAAAGCACATGAAAAATTCGGTTGCAGCGCGGCTTCACCATGGACTGGAAGCGTGCGGCGAGCTGTTTGCGCGATGGGCAGGGGATCAGATCGGTCGGCATCTGGACACCGCTTTGAGAAATATGCGCCCGTGTCTGGTGCAGTCAAAGACAACTGCTCCAGCAGTTCTTTTTCAACCCGCGATGCGCATCACTCGCAATTTGAACGTCACGCCATCCATTGACGAGCAGCCCAGTCCGACGGAGAGATAGCGTTGGGCGGGGCAAGGATTTGTCACACAAATCAGGATGTTCAATAGCTTCAAGGAGTAGTTTCACAACATCTACGACTTGCTCGTCGACTGCTATGCCATGTTCGAAGAACACTCCCAACAGCCGGTTCACAAGGGCGATCCGAGTGTTGCTTTGGGTGTCATTCTCCCCTGGAATTTCTTGCAAAGCACGTCGAAGGAGTACATAAACGTAACGAGCCAGGATTTCAGAGCGGTCGGCTACGGCACGCTCATTCGTAAATATTTAGATTTTCGAACAATTCCTCAGCGGTATCGAATTTCTCCAATTCGCCAGTTTCTGCTTCTTGCATTGCTCCAAGAGGTTCCGCATTGAGAGTTAACGGAACGAGTGGTAGCTGCTTTTCTTTCGCAGTTCAGACGAGCAGAATTCGAACTGCGTCAGACATTGTGACGCCCATGCCGCAAGTACGGTCGTTGCTTGTTGTTTTATGACTTCGTCAATGGTGGCGCGAACTACAGAGTTCTTGGCCATCATCAATTCCTCAATCGTGGATTTGAACCTAACTATTCCCGTACTATATTTATGTTTGGCACTGGTTTGTCATATGTGTGTATTCCAATATCGAACGATTGTTCATTACATTTCGTTGTAGTTGGGTACGATGGGCGAGGTGGTCAAATTCCGTTTATCCATAAAAGGTAAATTACTACATTGGAAAGCATCTCCCAATCTGATTAATAGTTTTGTCTTGATGGGGAGGAGTTTTCTCGGCTAAGTTGAAGTGAATTTGAATGGGCAGTTCAGTAAGGGTTTGAATTCTGTCCGTCCGTGCCCGCCAAGTCTGTAGTCGAAATACAGGCGCGGTAGCGAGCAGTATTCAAAGTCAGATCTACAACAGACTATTTCCAATTCCAGCCTATCAGCGACGGTGCAGAAGAATCGAGTCAGGTGTTTCCCATGCTTTTTTTGATGTCAGAATATCCTGACAGGCGGTAACTGAAGTAATTCGCTCGACCACGGCTGTTGCGCTCATTATGGTACAGTTTCGGTAATTGATGCACAATATTGCGTTTGTACGGAGCGAATTGTGCAGTCTCGACAATGGCAACCAAACGCAAGCGGACTGCGGCGCTTGTATATTTCGGCTCAATCCGGGATTTGAAGCACCGCTTCAGGTCGGTGAGAATAGTGCGGCGAAGGCCTCTTTACGATTCAGGTTGAAATGGCGCAGTGCCTGCGGCACTGACTCGAAGCGGCTTTGGTTGAAAATCAGCGCCAGCGCAATGTTGTTGCACATCGCACGATTGCTCGGGCCATGGCCAGTACGGGTCAGACAGGCGTCTTCCTGGAATGTACGGTCCCGAATATGATGGTTGCTGTTTTCCACGGTCCAATGTCCGCGGTCCCACCTCAGCAGTTGCTCGGCATCGGCCCGTTCAGCGGCAACCGAAGTGATGCCATATATCGTCTCTGTGCTTGCACTGTTCGCTTCTTTGACTACCTCGCGGTCGCGCTCGATGCGAAACGCTTGGCGCACCTGCTTGAAATCGAACTTGTGCGGGTCGTCCACTTGCAGTACTTCAATACGACGTTGCTCAATGCGACCGTGCGCCAGGGTCACCTTCTCCGAGTAACGCCGCACTTTGTGACTGTACCACTTCAGCGACTTCGCCTTCGCTAACTGCAAAGAGGTATTGTCCTTGAGCGTCAGCATATAGTCAGCCTTCCCGTCCAAGATCAAATCGACGGTTTCAAAAGTGGTGTGCAACGCATCCAGTGTGATCACTCGACCCGCAACGTCAACCTCGCTCAGCAACTGCCGAGTCACATCCAACTCCTCGCCCTTGTTGTGGAAACTGCGGCTTGCTTTCGGTATCCCACTGCCATGCTCCACAAGTGTCACTGTCTCGTAGTGACTGTCGCCATTGCGATTGGCACCGCGAATCCGCTTGCCGTCACTCGCAAGTGCCGGTAACTGTCTGATTCGATTGTGCGTGTATCGCGCCAAGACCTGCTCCAGCTGATCCGGATCGGTGTGCTGTATCACCCGGTGCAGCGTCGATTTGGAAACCGGCTCATACCGGCCTGTTTTCGGATTGCACCAGCCACCGATCGCGTGCAGCTCATTCTCAGAAAGAGACGCTGCAAACTGTGCCGCCGCCAACGATCCGTGAAATCCAGACAATTGCGCCAAAATCAAAGTCGAAAACGCACACGCCAGTGTGTGCTTGCGACCCTGGCCACGACGAAAATCCCGCATCTGTGACAAATCATCATGCAAACTGCGCAACTCCGGCAGCGAATGACCGCTGGCCTTGCCCTTTTTCTGCCAGCGCGACTCCAACTCGCCTTCCTGACACAGGACCCGCCTAGCATCACGACGCAAGGGCCTGACCAATAACCGCTTGATTGCATCATGCGCTTCGGTATACTTCCCACCCTTGCGGGAATAGCCCGCACTGTTTCCCACCGTCTCCCATCCGGCTGCATCGTACATGTTTCCGCGATGACGAGCCGGGTCTACAAACGTCTCCGCCAACAACAAACCGTGACCATAGTATGCCTCCCAGTCATCACTTAAGCGCCGGCAAATCAACTTCAGCACGTGCGAACCAAGATTCGGATAACAACCGGCATCGTCAAGCATCGCGAAACGGGTGTTGTTCGCGATCAAATGCAATCGGTGCCACTGCTGCTCAGGCTGCCAGCCAATCCAATGCTCGCGCGCAGCCGATTTAAAGGAACCGGTCTGCCACCCGCAAAGACACACCCACTGCCCCTTATACTCAACGATGTAACGCAGACTGCGACCTGCAAATCGCTTGAATCCAAGATCATGATGCGTACGCATCAGCCGATCCCACTTCGCAAATTCGCTCGTGCGCGCAAGACGTACCGTCACCTCGCCAGTGCGAATCGACTTGCTGGTTCTGCGGTCATGACTGTTCATAACCGCATATATACTATATCGGTATGGAAAAAGCCAGTCCTGCCTGCAAATTTATACAACCGTTGTGGTTTTACTGTGATTTAGTTAGCGTGGGAACACCCTGGAATCGAGTGATTACTGGATTCTTGTGGTGTATGGTATGTGTATGTCACGCACCAGTATTGACATTGATGATGAATCTTGTGCCGCAATCATGCGTCGCTACGGGTTGACCTCCAAGCGTGAGGTGGTTAACCTTGTGTTTCATATGCTCGCGAGCGAGCCCCTGAGCCCAGAACAGGCTCGACGTCTTCGCGGGTCAGGCTGGACTGGCAATCTGGAAGAAATGCGTAGTAGCCGCACTTGACCCGTTCATCGGGTTCGGTGTTGGTACCGCCCGTATCCACATTGGCGAGACCCGCATGACATTTCCAAAAACGACGACCGTTGTGCCCGGTGCGAGCGGGGCCGAATTTGCCTGGATGCTGACGATGGGGGTTGCAATGCCGCTGAAAGAGGGTAAGACACTTGATTTCGCTTGGCGCTACAGCGATCTCGGAGAAGTTCACACCGGTCAGGGCGAGGGTCGGGTAATCTGGCGTGATGGAAGCCGAGAACCGCTACAGCTCAACCTCGCTCAGACGCGGGCGAGGCTGAGAACTCATGGCATCAGGCTCTCTGTGCGCTACGCGTTCTAAAGAGAAGGGAAAAGGTATTTTGCGGACCGGAAAATCCGTCCCAAGAACTGCTGTGCGAATCGTTGGTGTTCTGCTACAGAAACATTGGTGGTCCTGATTCCGTGCAGCGATCCGGCCAAATATCCGGGTGCAGATTGCATGAGTAAGCAACGGTAGGAAATCAAACGTTCCCCTATCTGGCACCGCAAAGTTGATGTTTTCTTACAGGTTTCAAAGGAAACAAAATTCACTACGTAATTTTAGTACCGAATTCCAGTTCACGCTGTCACTGTACAAAATTCATGGATTAAATGAACATCATATCTAGGTTTGAAGGGACAGTGATTGTTTAGCCTTGAGTCTTGCCGAGATGTATTCGGATTGTGGACTAGTGTCATGTCAACTATGTAATGTTGTATCAATTCCAATCGCTTCTGGTTGTTGCCAGATTGAACAACGAGGATGTACAAATGAACAAACGTTACGTGGCAGCACGACAGAAATCGGAACGCAATCAGCATGGAGAGATTATGGGGAACGGTTCGCATTCATCACAGAAAGCGCTCGATGCGTCGATTTAGCTGAACAGCGACGCAGGTGAAATCAATGAACGGGCAAGGATTGGTGAAACCATAGCCGGTGTGCTACAGATTCGCCGCGCAAGGTGGGTCGGGTGAAATAGCGCTCGGCGGTCAGCAGGGCTAGCAGTGTTTTTACGAGCGCAAGGCGGACGGTGAAATTGAAGCCCTCATGGTTGCGCTCAGCGGCAGTGCGCATTCACAATGGGCGTTGTGACTATTGGTGCAGCGTGCGGTTGAGTTCGACTATATCAACAAGATTTCTTGCGAGACGGTGCGGGCGGGACTGAAAATAACGAAAGCCAGCCTTGGCAGTGCATTGAGAGGGTGATGCCTGCACCCGGCAGTTAAATCCTCACAACACCCTCAAAAGGCGAAGCCCTCCGAATCAATCACTGCGATCAGTTTCCAAATTCATATCGGGAATTATTTTGTCTCTAGCTAATCGACTTCAGGAACTGTTTGAAGTCTATTGGACATTGTTGGACCCGGGCAGCGGTATGAAAGTACGGGCACAAAAAAACTCATCACGAGCAATTTCCATTATTCGCTTGACTTTTCATACAGGTTACTATTTTTGGAAAGCATGGAGTGCTTATTCTGATGAATCGTATATCATTGTACAAATTGGTATTTCACATACGATTCGCTTGAATTGCGACAGTGCTCACTATAGCAATATATGCGAATATCGCCCATACTTTCTCTTTTGGATGGTGGTTCAATGGCAGCCAGAGTATTGAATGAATCGTGAGCGACATAGTTAAACTGAGAATTCCCATAATTTCTAATCATCAATATCTTCATTCAGAATTGAGATGTACTGAGCATATGAATAAATGCGGTTTCGCTTTCTATTCGTAATTTCACGAGCAATTCCAGCCTGTTCAAGCGCAGACATGCCATTCGTAACTGCAGGAATCGAAAGATCGGTTTCAGTAGCGATATTTCTAAGAGTTGAAATTGGACGCAATTGAAGCGCTTGTTGAACAAGCAAAGCTGAGGCCTTGAAACGCGCGAAATTTCGAATTCGTAACGAGTCGTCACGAAAAAGCACATTAAGTCGACTAGCGACTGAAATTGCGTTCTTTGACGTTTCAGTGATGCCCTCAAGAAAGAATCTTAGCCAAGCCTCCCAGTCGCCGTGATGTCTTACGGCATCCAGTAACGAATAATAATCACTTCGATTTTTTTTAAAATGTAGACTGAGGTACAAGATTGGCTCACTCAGTAACCCTTCGTGGCACAATTGCAAAGCGATCAATAAGCGTCCCACTCGTCCATTTCCATCAAGAAAGGGATGAATCGTCTCAAATTGAACATGGGATAGTCCGGCCCGAATGAGAGCCGAATGTCCACGATCATCGGAATGCATATAAAGCTCCAAATCAGACATACACTTTTCGACAAAATTTGTTGGTGGTGGTACGAAACGAGCGTTTCCCGGGCGAGTTCCTCCTAGCCAGTTCTGAGATCGCCGAAATTCTCCAGGTAATTTTTTACTCCCCCGGCCAGAAGATAAGAGTTTCTTGTGAATCTCGCAGATTAGACGATTACAGAGCGGAAAATTATCTTCTCGTATACGTCGGAATCCGTATTCAAGGGCGGACACATAGTTTGAGACTTCAACTACATCGTCTACTGGAACCCCCGGAGCTTGGGTCAACTCGAATAGCATAAGATCCGACAAGGTGGACTGCGTTCCTTCAATCTGTGATGAGAGTACCGCTTCTCTTCGGATATATGCATAGATAAATAGCCATGGCTCAGGCAGTATCGTCGCAATGCTGTCCAGTTGCCCTAGTGCAAATATCGCGCTGTCTAACGAATGCTGTAAATACTTCATATCCAGAACATCTTTTGGCGGCAGCGGATTTGGAATAAAGGCTCTTACTTGTTCATCTCCAATGGATGTAATTTCATAAAATCCTGTTTGTTGACGTTTCATGACCACTCTGATTGTTCAGCAACGTTTAATAAGGGATGTTGTTATTAAGCATTATTGGATTATACTTAATAGTAACCAGAATTTCCTCTCATTATTCAGCGACATTTAATAAGGGATGCTGCTATTAAGTATTTGGAGAGAATTCTTAAAAACAAAATCGAGCACTAAACCGAATACAGCGTCAAAATTTGAAAGAGGAATAATCTGGCAAAGATTACCCAAGAAGAATTGGGTGACGCAGCCTTGGAACTAGTACTGGAAAAAATAGTCTGTTCTCACGCTGGTCTGAAACAGGATGCAAATTCCGACTGTGTAATTTAACTCGAAAGCCGGAAATCTAAGACTGTAGCTTGCTTATCAGCCTTGAAAGCGATATTACCGTCACGTCATTGCCAATTGGAAATTCATCATTTCCCCCATAAACAACGTATTTTCTGGAAGCTCCGATTTGTTCGCAGGTCCGATTGAAATGCTTGCTTATTTTAGGAGCTACTCCATATTTCACCTCGATTGCCAGGATTTCAGTGGACGATAACCTGACCACCAAATCAATTTCTGCACCTGCGGCTGTCTTATAAAAATAGGCTTCGGTACGAGGTGGTAGTACAGAACGAATGTTCTCAATAGCAAAACCCTCCCAGCTTTTTCCTAGTACAGGGTTAGACAGGAGTGCGTCATGGCTATTGATTCCCAACAGTCGGTGCTGAATGCCGCTGTCACGAATATAGTAGCGTGGTGATTTCACCAGTCTTTTCTTCACATTGGCGTACCACGGTTCGAGACGCCTGACAAGTAAGAGATCAACAAGAATTTCGAGGTAATAGTTGACCGTCTTGCCATCAATTTCGAGATTGCCACCCAATTTCGAATGATTGACAGGCTCACCCTGCAAATGTGCCAGCATTGTCCATAGACGCCGTAGCCTGTTTGCAGGAATGCGAAAGCCCATTTGTGGAACGTCACGTTCAAGGTAGGTACGGATTAAGTCTTCCAGCCAATCCATGCTTAGATCGTCATCTGCAGCTAGATAGCTGTCTGGAAACCCACCTCTTAGCCACAACTTTTGCAGGTTGTTCTTGTCCTCTCCGACTTCCAGAGCGTTGAAACCGCTCAACTCAAGATAACTGATCCGACCTGCCAAGCTTTCAGATGATTGGCGTAGTAAATCAATTGAGGCAGAACCGAGCAATAGAAATTGCGCTGACTTTCGACCTTGTTCCCTGTTCTTGTCGATAATCCCGCGCAACACTGTAAACAATTCGGGGGCGCGCTGAATTTCGTCTAATATGATAAGTTTGTCGTTGTGACTTTCTAGATAAGTGGTTGGGTCACTCAATTTAAGCAAATCTTCTGGGGCTTCCAGGTCCAGATAGACTGAATTCTGACTCTGAGCGATAGTTTTGGCAAGGGTTGTTTTACCAACCTGACGAGCGCCAAGAAGCGCCACAACGGGTCTCTGCGCTATAGTTTTGTGAAGTTTTTCTGAAATCCATCTCGGTAACATACCGAGTATATTAGGACATAAGCTCCGAATATACAAGGTTTAATTTTGTCCAAGATAATTTGAAAAACTATGAAGAAAGAATGGAATTACGCTATGAATAGTCTATGGAACTCAACAGTTTCCATATCGCGTTCAATTCAATTATCGAATTTGTGCAACTGCATCACGCAATCTTGCAAGTTCTTCGTCGCTTCCATTTGGCGCCATTTCAATCAATGACTTCATTTTATTTACATCTTTTGCGTATTCCTTCAGTCTACGTTCATAACTCGCTCTGTTTTTGGTGCAGACAAGAATATAAGGGCTGCCTTTTCGTTCCGTTACGTGAAAAAGGTCTAGTTGTTGATCATCAATTATTCTATGCAGGTGCGCGCGCAAATCTTTTCTAAGCGGAAACCTTGCAACCTGTTGTTCGGGGTTCTCACAGAATTTGCGAAGATTTTTACAATGTTGGCAATTGCAAGAGGTATTAGCGGAAATTTGCCAATCTCTTGGCTGCTCGGGAGGAGTATCGCTACGCTGAAGCAAGTAGTTTGTGGATACATACCACAGTGATGCATATGCTTCCGAATGAAATACATCGTCGATTTCACTCAATTCAACAAGTGCTTTTGGCACAGACCGATCAAGCAATACCACCTTTGGGTACTTTTCCAACACTTCAGGTAGATACTGTGCAGTATCCATCGCGTCCGCTCGCCAAAATAGCACAAATAAATTCTTTAGTGTTTCTTTGCCTAGTGTGGGTCGTTTTCTTTCATAGAAATAATCCGTTTTTTCCATCTTGGAAGACAGGGCATTTGGAAGCATCTGAAAAATTTCTGCAGAACACTTTTTAAAGAGATGCTTTCTCCCATTGTCCGATAAGCTGATCTTACGGTCTAAAAGCATAAGCATTTGAAGAAGTTTTTCGGGGAATTGGGTGAATTTATTACGAATCAGCGCACACAGGACTTCTTGTGCGTCAACCGGACCAAGTGCGGATAGAACAGTTGTGAATTCATCATTTTCTGTTCCTCGATAGTCACGAATTGCGATCTCACGCAGGAATCGCATGGAAATCCGTTGATCATTCAGTGCGGACAGTAATCGGAGCATTGCTGAATTGCCATTGGACCTGAAATAGTAAGGCGGTTCCGGCCATACATTAATGAGTTTTTCAGTCAATCCGATGATACGGTCATCAACGCGTCCATCATTGCGTTCTAATTCTTCAGCAACCCAAGTTACTGCGGCAACTGAACTTTGTTTGACGAGGACATCTAGCATCTGAGTTCGTTTCATCAGCACCAAAGCGGCAAAATGGTAAGCACGGTCTACTGTTGCTCCTCCATTGCCAGTTGCTTCGTCTACATCTTCTTCATCCGGTACTGCATCATCCAGTACACCCGCTGGCATCAGCTCATATTCTTCAATTGAAATATTTTCGAAATTTGGATTGCGTCCATCTGGAGACGCCCAGCTGTCCATCCAGAATTGATCTTCAATCAGTTCACCTAATTCATAATCCAATGGATCGTCGCTCCCGTAGTAGTATCCGCTGCCAGCGTACCAGGCACTGAGGGATTCATTGATATGCACGATGGAAGCATAAAGTTCACATTCAGCTTGCTCAGCCGCCGCGCAAAGAGCGCCCGCTATAGCCCGGTCGCCATTCTTGAGAGTGGCAAAAGACAGTCCCGCCTGACTATACTCATGTTCAAGAATCCATATAAGTTTATTGCTGGATTTATCGTTGTTACACCAGTTAACAAGTTCTGTTGCAATAGCGTCTATTTCAGTCGTGTAGTCCGGCGCTTCTTGCGGCGTTTCCGTGTCATCTGGCTGAATACACAGGTTGTAGACCAGAGCAATACGGTAACCAGAACTTACCTTTTTAATTTCGTGTTGACAGTCTGCGTAAAATGCTGCATAAGCGAGTTCAGATGGGTCGTCGACATTCATTTGGATTGCTATCTCTGTGTCTTTGTGTCGCACCAAAAGCTCACCACCCGTGCCTGCTACCGGTAGAGAGATTGTCAGTGTGGCAATCATGCCATCAGCTTTTTCCGTGTCTCGATGGGGTATGAAGAATCCTCCGGTTTCGTAAATGAGCAACTTGTACAGTTCTGCATTGAGTCGCCCTGGCGGGCAGCCCAATCCATCCGCAGCCAATGAACTTAAGCGACGAATTGTCTTATCCCAGCTACGACTCCCTAACGAGATTTTGTTCACGTCGATTTCCCAGCAATTTCGTACTGAGACATCGACTAATGTTTGAGTGCCTTTACCGTATGGCGCTCGATCTGCCAACTTAATCAGTTCTTCAATCTGCGTCTTGGGCACCGGAAACGACAACACCCCGATTTCCTCCACTTCCAGCCTTGGCATCGGTTTAGCAACTCTGCCATGTGTGCAGAAATCTCCAGGGCGATTTATGCAATTCAGGAGTTCTTCCAGCCGAGGATTTTCTTCTTGGTATAAGATTTGCGATTCCATTGAATTTATTCCCTTATTGGTTCCGACTAAATTTTAGGGAATTATCCACTTGACGATCCAAATGAACTGTTCTACGCAGTAGGAACTGCCAACGCAGTTCCGTCGTTTTCATTCTCCCTGCGTGTCGGGATATTCCCGCCCGACTTCAAGGACTTCGCGAGTCCTTTCTTGAGAATATTCATTGACGCATTCAAGTCTCTGTCCGCTTCAAAGCCACAAGACTCACACTGATAATGCCGAACGGCTAGCGTAAGTTTTGTCTTTGGCTTTGAACCGCACTCGGAACAAATTTGCGACGTGAATTTCGAGTCAACTTTCTCTACTTTCCCACCAGCACTTTCAGCCTTGTAAGTCAGCATGTTTACGAAGTTTCCCCAGTTCGCTTCAAGTATTGAACGAGCCAGTTTGTGATTCTTGACCATATTCAATACTTGTAGATACTCAACATAAAATGTGTTGGATTGCTTTACCAGTTCGGCAGTGAGTTCGTGTAGTTTGCCGTGTTCACGATCTCGAACCCTCTGCCATTCTTTTGTCAGCGCAATGCGCTTTTTCTTGCGATTGTTTGAGCCTTTAACCGCTTTGGACAGTATTCGTTGTTTGCGTTTGAGGCTAGTTCTATCCAGTTCATTCTTGCCGGTCTGGTATCCGTTCGAGCAGGTAATCCTAGACTTGATTCCTACGTCTATGCCTATCGGATTGATTGACGGTGCAGATTTAATATTTTCAATTTCATGGATGATCTGAATCTTTACGCGCAGTGCTGTCTTGACTACACGAACGAATTTGATGTTGTCCGGCAGTATTCCCTTGAATCGTAGTCTTCCAATGCCTTTGACTTGCAGAATGTTGTATTTGCCGTGTGTCTGGATCGATGGATTGTGCCACTCAATACTTCGTATGCCTCTGCTATATGACTTGAATCGAGGGAATCCGCCATGCTTGAAGAATCCTTGATATGCTTTGTCCAATCGCTTCAATAGATTTTGCTGAATCGCACATCTATGGTTTTCATAACCTAGATCGCTGTTGCGAATTTCGGTCAGTGATTTTGCCTGTGCGACGTATCCGATTGACTTGCCCGATTTCCTGTATGCGTCAATGCGCTCTTCAAGAGCTGCGTTGTAAAGAACCCGCAGCATATCAAGAAATTCATCCAATTTGATATGAGATGACTTGGATAATTTGGCGGCGCATGTGAATGTTCGGATCATTCTATCTGCTATTTAGGATCGTAAAGTCACTGGTGTCCGGTTAACAAGAAATGAAATCCTTTTATCTTGTTGATAATATTAAAATAAAAGCCTGTATTAGGGTGTTGGAGACTTCAGCGCATCAGCATGACACCGCCAACATCCCGCAATAGCCGTATTGTTCAATCTGGAGGGTCTCCACTTACTATGTATTCGGGCAAATATATATTCACACAAGTCATGGATTTCTCGCCATGGCACACTTTTGACCGAAGCGTGAGCCGTTACCAAGGCGAGCGCAGAGTTCGTTCGTTTCGCTGCTCGCAACAGTATCGCGCCATGTCGATTGCACAACTGAATCGCCGCAGCAGTTTGCGCGATCTGGTTATCTGCTTGCAAGCCCATCAAGACAAATTGTATCACCTCGGCTTTTCTGGCGGCATCTCGCGAAGCACCTTGGCCGACGCCAACGAGAACCGCGACTGGCGTATTTATGCTGACTACGCCCAGCGTCTGATCGCGCTGGCCCGACCGCTTTATGGAACCGAAGACAGCGAGTTGAATCTTCAAGAAACCGTTTACGCACTCGACTCTTCAACCATCGATTTGTGTCTTTCGCTGTTTCCGTGGGCTGCATTCCGCAAAACCAAATCTGGCATCAAGTTGCATACCTTGTTGGATTTGCAGGGAAATATTCCTTCGTTCATTGAAATCACCGAGGCTAAACTCAACGATGTGAACATTCTTGATGCGCTTTTGCCAGAGTCTGGCGCGATCTACGTGATGGACCGGGCGTATTTGGATTACGAGCGACTGCACACGTTTCACCGCTTCGGCAGCTACTTCGTGGTGCGCACCAAGTCCAACACGAAGTACCGCCGGCTTTACTCGCATGCCAATAACCGGGACGAAGGGCTGATCTACGACCAGAGCGGTGTACTGACTGGAGTCAACAGCGCACAGCGTTATCCCGATCAGCTGCGGCGCATCAAGTATATCGACCGCGAGCGGAACAAGACTTTGATCTTTCTAACCAACAATACGTATTTGCCGGCACTGACCATCGCTAAGCTGTATAAGAACCGATGGCAGGTGGAGCTGTAGTTCTTCAGGTGGATCAAGCAGCATCTGAGGATTCAGTCATTCTACGGCGTCAGCGAGAACGCCGTCAAGACGCAGATCTGGATCGGCGTTTCGGTTTACGTGCTGATCGCGATCATCAAAAAGCGAATGAACTTGGATGCCACTCTCTACACTATTTCGCAGATTCTCGATACGACGCTGTTTGAGAAAATGCCGCTATATCAACTGCTTACGGATTGTGGATACAAAACAGAACCGATCGATCAGCTTAAGCAATTGACTTTATTCGATTTTTAAACGGGACACTAGTGATAGTTAAAGATAAATATTGCAATGTCCTTTTTCGTTTGTTTCATGTGATTAAACACGCTTGGATTCGAAACAGGCACATAGACCTGGTTGGATCTGTGATGGACCCGGATTGGGCGATCGTTGGACGGGGTTGTGCAACCTATAGATGATATGCGTTGGGAGGAGTTAATTTATTGCGCTTGTACACTAGCAGTAGAAAATTGAAAGTGCGCCAGAAACATTCAGTAAGCACCCGTCAGCGCTAGATTTCGATTGGGGGGCATTAGTTACACTTATCGTAAGCAAAACCTCATCTAGTGCTCACGGTTAACCTAATTGTTTTGACTTGGTTGCTCGTGCCAACGTCCAAGCATCCTCAGCCAACAGATCCAGATGCTCGCCCATGGCTAACGAGATGTCGTTTGTTGTATGTTGTTTCTGACTTCGGCGGTTTAGCTTCAAAGACTGTTGATTTCATTGAGTGCCACCTTCGATTTAGGCACTACAACGCACTTTACAAATCCAGTAACATGCGGGATCTCAGGCGGTAGAATCGCTAAAATGTCCTATGAACTGCTGAAGTCAGGAACAACTCCTATTTAATCGGCCACGTTTGCCCATTCGTCCAGTGTCATTGAGCCAAGTGCAGGAGTCTCCCTTTCGGCCGATTGAGTACGAATTTTCTCCTTAACACAAACCGTAAGCGCGAAATTTGTGGATGGCGGTGCCACCTCGAAGAGCTATATTGTTCGCTGCTGAGGTTATGCGATAATCTTAGGATTCAAGCATTGCAGAAAAAATACGGTGAAATTGCCAACGCCTCAAATATAGCATTTTTATAATTATTAACAACAGGTTATGAGCTTAATCTAGAACAACGTTGGGACAGCAGTGATACTATATATGGATTATTCAGGGACCACTACATAGATCTTCCTTGGATGTGTCAAGATTCATGCCAATTCTTATCGTTGGGAATTGGGCTCAGTAGTATCCAGCCTCTTTCTGGTGACGTATAGACAGAATCGTGACGCTGTCGGCATCAGTTCGATAACGTACTAAATAGCCGCTGTCGCCAAATTCTATCACCCATTCTCGGAATTCATCAGGCAATTCTTCAATCGGGCGACCGATGCGTGGTTGATGTCCGAGCACCTGTAAGGATTTCCTGACTCTTTCGCTGGCTCGTTTCGCCGCGGCAGGATTCAAGGGCCTCAGAAACTCGCGTAGCCGTTGCAGGTCGCGAATTGCCTCAGGCGCATATCTTACTTGTGGCATTTGGGTGTTTGCAGTTCACCATCAGTACCCCAACTGGCAAGCCATGCGTCAACTTCTTCAGCGGTCGTATACAAACCGGTAGCCTGAAATTCTTCCCAAGCCTTGAGTGTGTCTTGGCGAAATGTTTCACGCTTTTCTTCGCGTTCAACGTATTGCTGGATAGCATCGCGCATAATCCAGTGTGTAGAACGGCGACGTACGGCGGCCAAGTTCTGTATGCGGGTGCGCGTGTCAGGGTCAAGCTTGACCGACATGGGGCGGATGGTATTGGACGTCATAGGAATCCTTTTGAATGGTATATATAAGTAGTACTATAACATACTTTTACGAAGTAACACTATGTCTACGAGAGAGATGAGACGTTCTAAAGTCTCTAATTTTATTGAGCATTTCAAGGGTACTCCCCCACGAAATTGGCAATTAGAGCTATTTTGTAGTGATTTTGGGAACAAATCTCGAAATTTTATCCAAACCCCCTTGAACCTAATAGAGGACTATTTTATCGTTCTAAAACAAATACATAATCTTTAATTCAAAGTGCCACAGGATACAATATGTATCAACAACCAACCTCACAAGGCGGCACTATGGCGACCCACGATAATTTACTATTTTCTTGGAACAATGTCTGCATATCCTTCTCTCAACAATCAAAACTGTCTCTGTTAGCAGGCAGTGTAGTATTGGTTTAATTTGAGAACATAAATTTTCTACAATCTATCAGAGCGTGAAGTGTCAGGCGTGTTTTTTTCAAGTCCACTTCTGAGGCTGTAGCAACAAGAATCCATCGGTTGTTTTCACGTGTTGTGGGAATTGACTATTTTTCAACGTTCTGCGATCAATCGAAAACCACCCGGACGCAACTTTCTTCAATTTGTTTGAATATCTTTTTGGTGGAAACGCAACGACTACATGTTTATTTGGATTCCGTTGTAGCACTTCATCAATTGGTGGCGTTAAATCGCTGTCGGCAGATATAACAATTGCTGTGTCGAATTTGTCATCTTGCGTATCAATCAATAAATTCAGACTTCCTGACACTGACAGCTGAAGTCAGACCTGTGTGCTGGTCATAAGCTGCCGTAATTAAACCACTTTTCTCCTGAAATCGTGCATATTCCGCTTGACATTCAGCTCAAAATAGACTAATATATTCTGACACTATATTCTGAATAAACCCCAAGCCGAAATACCGCCATGATTGCTACTCTGCCCCTTTCACCCCCCGACAACATTCCGATCGGCAACAGCTGCTTCTCCATTCAAATTTCCGAAGACCGCATCACCTACTTCTCCAATCTGCAGCCGTTCGACTTCCATCCGATCAAAAATCAACGGGACATGCAGATGCGCATCGGTCGCCTGCGCGTGGTTTCAAACATCCCCCAACAACCCCTCATCGAGGCTTTCACAGTGTCGCGTTCCACAGTTCAGCGGGCCGCCAGGAAGTATCGTGAACACGGCGAGGAGGGGTTCTACAAGCCGCGTCGAGGTCGAGGTCGCAACGTCATTGACGGGCCGACCGCGAAACATGCCAACCAGTTGCTGGCTGAAGGCCTGAGTGGCACCGAAGTGGCAAAGCAGCTGGGGATTGCCAAAAGCACGTTCAGCGAAAATCGCCGTGCCGGTGTGATCGGATCGGACCTCAAGCTCCTCAGCAACCAAGACGCAGGCTCGACTATGGACCGCAGCCGGCGTGACCAGCGCGATCGCCAAGCACCGATGGGACGGGCGGCGAGCGATGTGCAGGGACGGACTCTAGCGTGGCAGGGTCTGATGAGCGAGGTCGAACCGCGCTTTGAGAAAAGTATGACGGGGGTTCGTTTGGGTGGCGTTCTGGCGTCACTGCCGATGCTGTTGAAGGAAGGGCTTGTAAGCGTTTCGAACCGTTTGCTGCAACTGCCCAACGGATATTACGGATTGACCACGATTTTGCTGTTGCTGGCGTTCATGACACTGGCGCGGGTGCGCAATCCGGAAAGCCTGCGCTATCTTGCAGCGGGAGAATGGGGCGCCATTCTCGGCTTGGACCGTGGTCCGGAGACCAAGACGCTGCGCCGTAAAATCAGTCAGATTGCGAACTCGGAGGAGCTGGTGCGAGACTGGCAGTCTGCGCTGGCGCATGAATGGATGAATGCGGATTCCGAACTGTGTGCGACGCTGGCTGTGGATGGCCACGTGAAAGTTTATACCGGTCGCAAGGGTCAATTGCCGAAGCACTTTGTGGCGCGGCAGAAACTGTGCCTGTCGGCGACTGCCAGTTACTGGATCAACGCGCTGGGAGGCAAGCCTTTGCTGTGCATGCACCAGTCGCTTGATCCGAAGATGGTCAAAGTGCTTGAACACGATATTGTGCCGCAACTCGAAACGCTCGGTGTGCTCAAAGCCAATGCCCCGGACCTGACGCAGCCACAGTCAGGCGAGCCGCTTCTGGCGCTGGTGTTTGACCGCGAGGGCTGGAGTCCGAGTTGTTTTCGCAGACTGGCCGGTCGCGGCATTGCCTGCATTACCTGGCACAAGAACTTCAAGGGCGCAGACTGGCCCGAAACCGACTTCGGCACCTTTGAAGTGCCCATCCACGGTCCGGCACAGGTGCGCATGATGTCGGTTGCACTGGCGGAAAAAAAGGTCTTTCTGTCGAATCGATTCGAGGTTCGCCAGATCCGCCGCCGACTCGACAGTGGCCGACAAGTGGCGCTGATCACTACCGATCCGTACATGCCCATGCAGCAGGTCGCAGGCGCCCTGTTCTCACGCTGGTCTCAAGAGAACTGCTTCAAATACATGCGCCACGAATTCAACCTTGATGCGCTGCCAACCCACGACTTGGAAACTCTGCACCCAGACACTCAAGTGGTCAACCCGGCACGGCGCGAACTCGAAAAGCAGATCAAGAGATTGCGCAGCCGACTCGGCAGCCTGCGCAACAAGACTGCCGACCAAGCGAAAAACGGCCACAATTCAGCCGTGCTACTGGCACAGATCGAAACCCTCGAACTACAGATGCAAGAGCACAAGGCACAACGCACAGATCTGCCGATGCACATTCTTGCCGCCGACCTGGACAACGCCGACAAACTCGACATGATTCCTTCCAGGCAGCGGTTGCTGCTCGACATCATCCGCATGATCGCCTACCGTGCTGAAACCCGCATGATTCCGGCGGTCGCACAAATGCAGGGAAAAAAGACCAATGCCCGAAAACTGTTGTCTGCTGTGATGACAGCCGATGCGGATATTGTACCCGACTCCGAAAATGCAGTGCTCCGGGTGCGCTTGCTCGGTCTCGGCAGCGATTGTTGCGACCGTGCGCTCGAAGCGCTCCTTGCCGAACTCAACGAAACGCATACCATCTTCCCCGGAACCAACCTGCGCATGGTCTACGAAATTCCAAATTCTGCAGCCTGAAAGCATCAGCTTATTTCGTTCTATGTTAGGAAGTCTGAATTTAAAATGCCCCCCCCCTTTTCAGTTCCCAGGATCTCGCACATGCCCTATTGCGGCTCCAGCAGATTGATTCGAAAGCCCTCTGCGAAGGGTTTCCCGATACCAACCTCGAACATTTCAACGAAAACCGCCCGGCAAACCGTTAGAATGAGTCATATTTAATTGGTCTATGTCAGGAAGTCTGAAATTAAATATTTTGAGATATCTTGAACCACTGCCTGAAGGATGTCCGCCCGAGAGTGCGAAACTAGTCGAAGAGTAAACGTGCGTGTTTCGATTGGTACGGACTATTCCTCCGACAATGAATGATTTCAGATCACAAAGAGCCGAAAATCCGAATACTAATTTCTCGAATGTTACAGAATGTCAAATTCGCGGCTTCTCAGTTTTTTCGACCATTCCTGCCTCGAAAAAAGCACTCAAGCTACCAAAATTTCGCGATTGGAGGGTATGTTGCGTAACTTTGAATGAAGGTGCGGGTAATATTCAGCAAACCGGAAGCAACCGAAACACTACACATGGTGGCCGCTTGAAGACTATGAAATATTAGCGAATTGTAACGTGGCATAACAATGAAAACAATCCATTACGAAAAAACACTCTTTGAGTATGATGGTCCGCAAATTTTTGAAGCGAAAGATTGTATTGGCGGCCACTACATCGCAGTGGCCCAAAAACCAAACAACCGAAAGAGTCGATATTTAGTGGTTGGCACCGCACCCAAAAGCTTACAATCATTCCGTAGCGGTTCGCTTGATTTGCGGTCATTACTTCTTGAGTTCGGTAGAGATGAGTGGTATCTGATCGAAACTGAAAACATCAAGGAAGACCTATTCATGAAGCTACAGACTGCATCTTTGACTGATGGCCAATTCTTGCCCGATCCCGATTTCTATTTGCATGACCAACCTATTACCAACTCAATAGTTTCCGAAGCGCGTTCCAGAAATAATCTCGTCTTGGCACTAATAACGGACCCTCCAGAAGCTGCGGAAAATCATCGAATTCGCGCGAATACGCTAGCAGGGCTGCTAAGGCATTTTCAATCGCTAGTCAGTCACTCTTGCCAAAAGGTGCGTAAAGATGCCGGTACACCCGCTAACCGGACGGAACCCCGTGCGGATGTGATGGATGTCGTAATACCAGCAGCAGCAGGTTCTTTTCAGGTTCTGCTTGAATCTTCCGCTCAGAGCGACTTATTCGACACAAACGCGGAGTTGGCTCATGGGCTTCAATTGATCGACAATTTGTTTACGAATATCGTAGATCTGGAAGATACGCAACTAGCCGTTGAAAGTTATCGCGGACATTTAGCAGGGACTTTTCTGAAATTATTACAATTTCTGACAAAGTGCGAAACTAGCTTAAGGTATACATGGGCTGACCCCAGCCACGACGAACCAAATTGCGGGAGAGTATCACTTCACCAAGCAAGAACTTTCGCTGACTCGCTTGCCCAAGTTGAAAATCTTAGTAGTGAGGATGTTACCCTTGTCGGTGATTTCGAACGAGTTAACCGAACTAAAGGAACTTGGGGACTGCTTACTGCCGAAGGAACCATTAACGGTAAAGTAAGTGAAGATGGTCCAGACTTGGATGGCTTGACCGTTGGAAAGTGTTACAAGTTCTTCTGCATTGAAGAGATAGAAGCATCTAGTGTGGGCAGTGAAGAGACTCGAAAATATAATTTAAAGCGAATTGAGCCTCACGATGAGTAACAACAAAAATCAAGAATTTGTTTTCGATGTGTCATTTGTAATCGACGAACTTCAACGGACTCAAGTTTAAAGCAAAAAAGGAAAAGGGCACACGCCTCTAATCCATTTTTTACTCAGAGGTAGCCTTGGCTCGCTTGATGTTGTTTCTCACGGTTGTGAATTATTTTAGGAGGTTGAATTTCAGACATTTCATATTGGATATCAGGGAACACGAGAACATTGAGGCAGACTCCTTATCAGCTGTACTGTTTGAATCAGAATTCCTACTTAAATTAGTTCAATATAATCACGAATCACCACTACACAATATGGGAGTGAAATTGTGCAAACCAACGCAGCTGTTGCCTATGAAGCAGGCAAACCACTTGAGATTGAGACAGTAAACCTTGACGGCCCCAAGGCGGGAGAGGTTCTGGTGGAAATCAAGGCCACTGGAATATGTCATACCGATGAATTTACACTTTCTGGAGCAGACCCCGAGGGGCTATTCCCGGCTATTCTGGGTCATGAAGGAGCTGGTGTGGTGGTTGATGTTGGAGAAGGGGTGACCAGTGTTAGGAAAGGCGATCATGTGATACCGCTATACACGCCGGAGTGCAGGCAATGTGAGTACTGTACCAGCGGCAAGACTAATCTGTGCCAAGCGATCCGGGAAACTCAGGGGCAGGGCATCATGCCTGATGGAACCAGCCGTTTTTCGATTGGTGACAAACGTCTGTTCCACTACATGGGCACCTCAACGTTTGCAAACCATACCGTTGTGCCCGAAATAGCGGTAGCTAAAATCCGTGAAGATGCACCATTCGACAAAGTATGTTATATCGGTTGCGGAGTGACGACTGGAATTGGTGCAGTCATCAATACTGCCAAGGTACAGCCTGGCGATAACGTGGTGGTTTTTGGTCTTGGTGGAATCGGTCTCAATGTCGTTCAGGGCGCAAGAATTGCGGGCGCTGACATGATCGTTGGCGTTGATATCAACCCTGCCCGTGAATCCCTTGCAGGGAAATTCGGCATGACACATTTTGTCAATCCAAACGAGGTTGAAGGTGACTTGGTAGCCTACTTGGTTGCGCTGACTGGCGGAGGAGCGGACTTCAGTTTTGAATGTGTTGGAAATGTGGATTTGATGCGAGCAGCGCTCGAATGCTGTCACAAGGGTTGGGGCGAGAGCATCATCATCGGAGTAGCCGGTGCTGGCCAGGAAATTAGTACAAGACCTTTCCAGCTTGTTACAGGACGAGTCTGGCGCGGTACCGCGTTCGGTGGGGCCAAAGGCAGAACCGATGTACCCAAGATCGTGGACTGGTACATGGATGGAAAAATCAATATTGACGACTTGATTACCCACAAAATGCCGTTGAACAAAATCAACGAAGCGTTCGATCTGATGCATGCAGGGAAGTCAATCCGCAGTGTAGTTGAATTCGCTTGAGCGGTGCTATGGAAACTGTCAGCGAGCACCGCTGTTTTGGCGGTGTGCAGGGAGTGTATCGCCATCAGTCGCAACACACCAACACTCCAATGCAATTTTCGGCGTTTGTACCTTCAGCCGCCACCAGAGGAAAGTGTCCTGTTTTATGGTTTTTATCTGGATTAACCTGTACTGAAGAGAATTTCACTGTCAAAGCTGGGGCACAGAAGTATGCCGAAAGCTACGGCATGATTGTTATTGTTCCGGATACGAGTCCCAGAGGGGCAGGTATTGAAGGAGAGGACGAGAGCTATGATTTTGGGACAGGTGCTGGATTCTATCTGGATGCCACCCAAGCGCCCTGGGATCAGAATTACCGCATGTACTCCTATATCACGCAAGAACTTCAGGCTTTGGTCAGTGATAACTTTTCCGTAGATTGTAGTCGCCAAGGGATTACCGGGCATTCAATGGGAGGGCATGGCGCATTGACTATTGGCCTGAAAAACCCGCATCTCTATCGCTCCATATCGGCCTTTGCCCCGATTTGTTCGCCAACCCGGTGCCCGTGGGGACAAAAAGCACTGAGCGGGTATCTGGGTGACGACGATTCAGAATGGACTCAATACGATGCGGTAGAACTCATCAGGAAGGGACACCGCAGCGGAGAGATTCTCGTAGATCAGGGTGAAGCGGACAATTTTTTGCAAGAGCAGTTAAAGCCTGAACTGTTGTCCTCTATTTGTGTCGAAACCGGCCAGCATTTGCAGTTGCGGATGCAGCCTGGTTTTGATCACAGTTACTATTTCATTGCCAGTTTTATTGAAGATCACATTGCATTCCATGCTTCTAATCTCAATTAGTATCTCCGTATTGGATGCTCAACAGTGTAATTCCAAGAAAGCCTAATCCAAACAGATATCTCTGGTTCTCTTGATGAGGGTCACTGCGGCAATGGTTTCGGAGACACATTGAACAGTATGGATTTGGGGTTGTAGCTGACTTGCACTGCTATCTCGGATTTTGTGCGGTGCGACACAGCACTCAGATTGATCTTTTGTATTGGACATTTACAGAATAAATCCATGTTTCAGATGCTATTCAAGTCGCAGATTATTCCAGACTGCCATCAATCCGCAGCATCATTGGAAACAGGATTATTCTACTTCCTCCGGCAAGCGGTAGCTGGTGCTCCGACCGCCACCGGGGTTTCGTATAAAAATCCCTCGTAACTTCAAATCCTGAATATCTCGTAGCGCTGTATCATTCGAACACTTCGCTAGCTTGGCATATTTTGATGTATTCATATGCCCATTAAATTTATCTTCCAGCATCCGGTTGATGATGAGGCGTTGTCGCTCACTGATAGGGTTTTGGTTAATCTTATCCCATAGCCGGGCTTTGAACAGTACATTGCCCAACGTTTGCTCCGTACTGGATATTGCCCGCCCGAGGCAATCCAAAAACCATGCAAGCCATCCGGTGATTTCAGGTGTGCTACGCTGCTGTTTTTCCAATTGGTCGTAGTAATCTTTTCGCTCGGATTCAATTTGTGTGGAGAGACTGTAAAAGCGTTCCGAGATGCCATCAGCACGCGTTAAGGCCATATCGGAAATGGCTCTGGCAATACGTCCATTTCCATCTTCAAAGGGATGAATGGTGACAAACCAAAGATGAGCAATCCCGGCTCTTAATACAGGATCAATATGACCTTGGTTTTCAAACCATCTGATAAATGCAGCCATTTCTATTTCGAGCTGATCAGCGTTCGGAGCTTCAAAATGCACTTTTTCACTGCCTATATGGCCTGAGACAACCTGCATGGGACCAGCATCAATTGTGCGCCAGCCTCCGACTGTAATGCGGTGCATGCCACTACGCCCGGTGGGGAATAATGCCGCATGCCAGTCAAACAGCCGCTCTTTTGTCAGCGGTTTGGAAAATCTCTGTGTGGCATCCAGCATCATGTCAACAATGCTCTCTACATCACGGCTGGCAGGGATAAGTTCGGCAATATCGATACCCAAACGACGAGCAATTGATGAGCGCACCTCTTCAGGATGCAGGTTTTCACCTTCAATCGCTGAGGACTTGACCACATCGCTCGTCAGAGTGATTAAGGTTGCCTCGCGTTTGAGTTCAAAGCCAAGCCCTTCCATCCGGCCAAGCAAGCGACCTTGGCGATGGCGTATATCAGCAAGCTTGGAAGTCAACGTTTCAGCGTTCCAAGTAAAGTTTGGCCAGTTCTGATGTTCGTGTATCCACATATCAATCACCGCAAATATTGCAGTGATTGTAGTCGCTATTCACCGCAATAGCAAGATTTATCGCCGCAATTTATGCGGTCATTAGACATATTAATCACCGCAAGTCGATTTCGTTGCATTAAAAGCGGAATATTGGGCGCAACGAGCCTGTACCCCTCGTATTTACTGGGTTTTCAACGCCATTCCAGTTTGGAGAGATTGGACAGCCCTGCCGAATGTTTCGATGCAGCAAAAAATGGGTCTGTGATGTCTAGTGGTCAACTCCGGAATATTGGTATCGAAAAGAATTCGCTTTCGCCCTGTTTTCAGCGGGCGCTATTCTACCCTGACTGGCCGGGGTTGCTTGGTTAGAAATTAGATTGTATACACATAAGCTATTGAATGCGTTTAGATATTTTTGTGCGTTGAGGACATTTACAAAATATACGCTTCGGCTACAATCAATGTGCATAGAGAGGGAATAATATACGAATCAATATCTTTGCACTCTTGTTCGAGAGAAAGAATCACAAGTCCACATCCTACAATATGGGATAATTGAAAGTAGTAGTTTCATTTATACAAAAACTTACTATAATTGAGGCATGATTGAAAGAGAAATTACAACTTATTTAGTCAAACTGTTTGAACAGCACCCATTCGTAACCTTAACTGGACCGCGACAGTCTGGCAAAACTACGCTCTGCCGTGCAGCTTTTCCACACCTCAATTATGCCAATCTGGAGCTGCCAGACCAACGGGATTTTGCAGAATCAGACCCCCGAGGATTTCTTTCTCAACTAGGTGAAGGAGCCATCATTGATGAAATTCAGCGAGTTCCAGACCTTTTGTCTTATCTACAAGTCTTTGCTGATGAATCAGGACGAGACAGCCTCTTCGTATTGACTGGTAGCGAACAGTTTCGACTCTCCAATTCCATAAGCCAATCTCTTGCGGGGCGCACAGCGTTACTCCGGTTGTTGCCGTTTTCGCTTGCCGAACGGCAACAAACAGGCGCAAGCAACAACATAAACGATATCTTGCATTCTGGTTTCTATCCCAGAATTCACAATAAGCAGCGTAATCCCAGTCAAACACTTGGCGACTATTTGGAAAGTTACGTCGAACGAGATGTCCGACGAATTGGAGAAATACGAAACCTCTCCAGCTTTCGTAAATTTGTACGTTTGTGTGCCGGGCGTGTTGGTCAACTAGCCAATCTCTCACACCTAGGTGCCGATGCTGGCATCTCTCACACAACGGCACGTCATTGGCTGACGGTTCTAGAAGCGAGTTACATCATCTTTCAGCTCCCGCCATATTTCACCAACCTTCGAAAACGGTTGATCAAAACGCCTAAACTTTACTTCTACGATGTTGGATTGGCCAGCTATCTCATTGGTATCGAACATGCCAGTCAGTTAAGTACTCACCCACTTCGGGGAGCTCTATTCGAAAATGCCGTCGTTGTGGAAGCTCTCAAGCACCGATACAATCAAGGCCGTCGGTCCAATCTGTCTTTTTTTCGCGATGTCCGAGGTTTGGAGTGTGACCTCTTATACGAGAGTGGGAATGACCTCAGTGCATTCGAGATCAAGTCCGGTGCTACGATAGCATCCGACTATTTTGATTCGCTGAATCAGGTAGCGAAAGTGCTGCCACAAATTTCAACCAAGACAGTAGTCTATGGAGGCAGTGATCGACAGTCCAGGCGGGATGGAGAAGCAGTTCCGCTCACTGACTTGCGAGAGACGCTTATTCGATTGGATGAAAAATCATTCGTATGACGACAATCTACGTTTGCGCTTCAGAGTCACCGTTCACATACATCAGAATACGCACTGGCGTTACCAACTGAAAGAGGTACTCATGAAGCCGCATCTTAGGTCCGAAAAGGTGGATACCGCAATTACGCTAAGTACAATAAAAATGCGCATGTTGTTTCTCATCAGGCAGGGCGTAGCACTCGCTTTTATGGTGTTTGCGCCTGTCGTTTTCAGTGATGGTTTCAAATCGGGGCCACTCGGCGCGGTCTAGATCAAACCCGACCAGCCGATCGAAATCCGTGTGATCCTTTCCGATACGGTCGTACCGTCCGTGTTCTCTGTCATTCGGACCGCTATCGAGATAGCAGTCAAGGACTTCGGTGCCATACACGGGCGCCAGGTCACTCATCGAAACCCTCGACGAAATGTGTTCTGGTGAGGGTGGGCGCGCAGCGGCTGAAGCCGTCGTTGCCGACGTGCAGGTCGTCGGCGTTATCGGCACCTTGTGCTCCGGTGCAGCGGTGGAGGCGTCGCCTGTCATCAGCGAGGCGGGCCTGTCGATGATATCCCCGGCCAACACGTCACATGTCCTCACGTCCGACCTGTACGGGAATGTCGGTCCTAACTACTACAAGGGTTACTACCGTGTTGCTGACAACAACCTCATCAAGGTAGGCATTGTCGCGTATTTCAGCTACGATAAACTCGGATTGCGCACGATGGTGACGGTCCATGACGGTGACCCGTATACCAGTGCCAGTTCGAACGCTTTTGCTGTTGCTTTCAGGGAGCATGGCGGTACTGTTCCGGTCGTCGCTCAGGTAGCAAAAGGCCAGACTGACATAACCGCTGTTCTCGCTCGATTCGACGAAGCCGACCCCGATGGCGTGTTCATCCCGCTCTTCCCGGAGGAGGCTATGTCCCTGATTCAACAGTTGGCCCGACGCAACACCCTGGAAGGTGTGACGATAATCGGTGGCGCCTCCACATTGGTGACGGAGTTGCTTGCATTGCCGGAGTCGGAAGGCGTCTATTTCACGGGACCAGATTTTGGAGACAGCAGCAACTCGAATCAGGCGACAGGCAGAAGCTTTGCTGATGTACTAGCCAAGTTCGATGTCACCTATGGAGGGCCTTCGGCGTCCCCGTACTGGGCGCACGGCTATGACGCCACGACATTGTTGCTCTCAGCTATCAAGCAGATTGCGGTCGTGGATGGAGATACACTCTTTATCGACCATGCGGCACTACGTGATGCTCTGGATGGCACCGCAGGTTTCCAGGGCATCATCGGCACGATGACTTCGGGGACTGCGGAACAGGCCGCAGCGTGATCCATCTGCACGTGGACTCCAGCGTCACAGACCCGTCGCTTCTGCCCATTGTGTACAAGGGTGCGCGGGACTCGCACCTGCCTCAATAAGCGTCTTCCTGAAGCGCACTGGAAATCGGGGTTGGGACAAGGCAGGCTGACTCAAACGGTCCGAGCGATTGCGCAGGATCAGGAAATAAATGAATACAAATAGTTCTATCGAATGCATTCCTGTTCCATTCGTTGTGACTGCCTGGAACAGGTGAAATTTCATAACGAACCAAATACCGCGTCAACACTGCCACGACTACATCGCGAACGCTTGCTGCAAAAAGTTGCGCAACGGAATTCCTAGTTCTATGAAATAGATTACAAATTTGACGTATAGCCCTCCATGCTCAAATAACTGAACTTATCGGGAACCCTCAACCAAGCCTCCGCATCTTCTGGTGGTTCTCGATACTCAGCTACTGGCCAAATCTGCGCAAGAGTCCGATTCAGTTCTTGAAACTGCTGCTGTTCTTTCGGTAGAGCGTAGTCGGCGAAAATGGCATCAACAGGGCACACAATCTCGCATAGTGCACAGTTCGCACACGCATTCGGATCAATCACTACAAAGTTTTTTCCTTCTCGAAAAGCTCCCTGCGGACAAACTTCTATACATTCCGCGTATTTGCACTTTATGCAGATTTCCGTTACCACATGTGCCACAGGCGTTACTCCAATTCAGGTTTTCTGTTCAAATCCGGCAGAATTGACAAATATATTGGGCTTCCGATAAACCGCAAGGAGTATGCACCCCTCGTCTGATTTGGTCTCATGCATCGAGCCCGAATGCCGGTAAACAAATTCTCCTGCGCGGCAAATGCCATCGTGATCGTAGAACGAACCTTCAATTACATAACTTTGTTCGATTTCGGGGTGCTTGTGGAAGGGAAGCCTCGCACCCGGTTCCCATTTCAACAGAACCGTCATCGCACCTTCATCATCATCACGGTAGAGCACCTTCGTCGAAATTTTGTCAAACTGTGACGGTGTCCATTCCATTTCTTCCGGATCAATGTATACCGAACCGCCAGGCGTCGGTTCCAATTTTCCTTTAAGTCTCTCTTGAAAGTGCTTTGGTTTAGTTGCTACAGCCATATCATGCCTCCTGTTTCGTTATGAATTTGGATAAAAAAAGTCGTTACCCAAGTGTTAGATGTGCTTCCGCTGCAGCACTTACCGGGTTAAGCACCGTCAACCAGTGCCTGTCCGTTGGTGAGCGGGCAGTAGCTAAGTTACGTAAGTCGTCTATTGTTTCGCGACTCTCTGAATTTTTTCAGGGTGAAACATATTGTTAAAAATTACTTTGCACTCGATAAATGCGAATTCGCTCAATTTGAAGCCGGGCCAGCCTCACAAGTAACAACCAGTGCCTTTGCCTCTTTACCAAGCGCGTGGCCGCGATGCCTGAGAGATGCGTCAAAATAGATGCTATCCCCAGGCCCCAACACCCATTCCTGATCACTTACTTTGAAATTAACTCGTCCGCTGAGAACAAAGATGAACTCTTGGCCTTCATGTTCAAAATACACATCCTCACCAATTTCCTTGGGAAAAGTGAACACAAATGGGTTCATCCACCTGGACGGAAATCCTCCTCCCAGGCTTTCGTAATCGTAACCGAATGTCGTCCCGCCACGGATGATGGATGGACGTTCCGTGGCCAATACAACGATAATCTTTGACTGGTCAGAATCTCCATCATTTTCCGACTCTGGGAAAAATTCTGACAGTTGTACATCCAGTGCAGCAGAAATCCGCGCCAATGTTCCGATCGGTGGCACTTTCGTGGCATTCTCGATCTTCGATAGATAGCTCTTCGTAAAGCCTGTGGTAGAAGCAAGCTCTGCCAAAGACAATTGCCGCTCAATTCGAAACCGTTTTAACCTGACACTGATTTGCGAGATGATTTCGTTCATATTAATAAATCACAGATTTCAGTCGTTGCTCATTGGCATTTGCAGCAGCAGAATACTCAATTATTCGAGCAGTTTCTTCTGCAATTGACTTGCCGCACGCCTTTTCGATCAAATGCAGAGTAACGTCAATTGCCAGACTTACTCCTCCACCAGTGATGACTGGCCCCGCGTCAATAAACCTTGCAGGAACAGCAGTAATGTTGGCATAGGTTTCAGCCATCACACTAAGAGGTGACTGTTCGTTACCGAAAACTTCCTGCTTTGTTGTCGCAGACAACCCATCAAGAATTCCTGCCGCCGCCAGGATCATGCTCCCAGTGCATACCGACGCCACAGTCATACTTGACGCACAAGTTCGAATGAAATTCAGCACATTTGCGTTCTCGCATTGCGTCTTCCAGCCAGCACCGCCGGTAACGATAAGGAATTCAGCTTTTGGAAAACCATCAATCCCAAATTGTGCTTCCACGACCAGATTATTGGTCAGGAGAACCGGGCCTGCGTTCTCGGCAACGAGAAACATTTCTATATGTGGAGCCACTCTCCGTGCCATCGATAGAACACCGAATGTACCACCAATATCTATTGGCTCTACTTCGTCATAAACAAAAATTGCATATCGAACTGGTTCGGGCATCGCTCAGTTTCGGTTACAGCACGTTTTAAAAAATTCACGGTAATTATGATTATTTGTTTCCTACAAGTCAAATAATATGTATCAAAATCGTAATCATGTTGTAATATGTTTCCTATTAGGATATTATGTTTCCTAATAGTGCTCTATCTGAGGATGGAGTTGTCGCTAAACGTTGAGAACGATTGAGACGCTTGAGTAAGTTAAACAACGGAATAACAATGGCCATCAACTTAAGTTGTAGCTAGGTGCTCCGTAATCAAAAAATACGTAACTAACCAATCGGAACTCGGTCGGGACCTAAAATTGAAGGAGAGACTAACAGTGAAATCAACAAGTTTTAAAATGGGAAGTAGCGTATGCGCAATCACCATATGCTTCTTTGCAACGCTCTGGACTGTAACGCCTGGATATGCTGCGGACGATCCAGTTCGTTGGAAAATGCAGAGTTGGTTCCCCAGCAAAGCACCACACGCCGGTACAACCGGCTTTGATATTCAAACAAAAATCAAACGGGCATCTGGTGGAAATTTTCAGATTCGATTCTTTGAACCAGGCGCACTAATTCCGCCTGCCGAATGTTTCGATGCAGTAAAAAATGGGTCTGTAGATGCCTGCTGGTCAACACCGGCATATTGGTATGGAAAAGAACCCGCTTTCGCCCTGTTTTCAGCGGCACCATTCGGTCCTGACTGGCCTGGGCTGCTTGCGTGGTTCTACTATCACGGTGGTAAGGAAATTTACGAACGCCTGTATCACAAGTACAACATGCATGCCCTTGCTTGCGGCGGCATGATTCCTGAAGCGTCGGGATGGTTTAAAAAAGAAATGAACTCTGTAGATCAGTTTAATGGTCTGAAAATTAGATATCTAGGATTGGGGGCACTGGTTCTTGACGAACTCGGAGCTTCAACCCAGCTTCTGGCTGGAGGCGATATCTTTCCAGCGCTTGAACTCGGCACTATCGATGCAACTGAGTTTGCCGCTCCATCAGTCGATTGGAATCTTGGTTTCTGGCAAATTGTGAAAAACTATTACTTTCCCGGCTGGCATCAGCCTGCAACAATCTACGACATCATGATCAATCTCGACAGATGGAATGCTCTCAGCGATGCCCAACAGGCACAGCTTGAGATGGTTTGTGGTGACAACATCCGTCAAGCGATCGCTCTCGGAGAATCAATGCAACCTGATGCACTTTCAAGGCACAAATCAAAAGGTGTTCAGGTGCATCGCTGGTCGCCGGAGATTCTGCAAACGCTTGAGGAGACCTGGCGCAATGTCGCAGCTGGCCTTTCAGCCAAGGATGCAACTTTCAAGGAGACTTACGAGTCCCTGACTAACTGGCAAGAAAAGTATCAAGTCTGGTTAGATCTCGGTTACCTCGATCGATAGATTCTTTTCGGGGAACTAACCGCACATTTCCGCTGCCGGGTCCGGCTAGCCGCCCGGCAGCGCTCAAACCGTAATGTCATTCGACGGGCTGCCAACTATGGACAATCTGATGCGCCTTGCTCGGGCACTGGACCGAATTGTCTCTTCCATCGGCAAGCTGTCAACATGGCTCGCACTTGCTCTGATTACGATCATACTCTTTGACGTTGTGACGCGCCGGTTCCTGGTGCTCGGATCAACGAAGCTGCAGGAACTTGAGTGGCACATCCACACAGTTCTGTTCATGTTTTGCGTTGGCTTCACCTATCTTGCGGATGGCCATGTACGAATTGATCTTTTCCGTGCGAAGATGTCCAAGCGCGTTCAAGAGTGGATTGAACTTGTGGGTTGTCTGATATTCATCATCCCTTTCTGCGGGATACTTTTTTACCTTAGCATTGATTATGCCTACGACTCGTTTGTCGGCAAAGAGGTGTCTTCGGCCGGAACCGGCCTTCCTCATCGATGGATTATCAAGTCGTGTCTTAGTATCGGTTTCGCTCTGTTACTCCTAAGCGGTGTTTGCAATGCGCTAAAGCGTGTCATTGTTTTATTCGGGCCTACGGAACTTATCGAACAGATTTACAAAACTGAACAAGTAAGAGCGGCCATGGTAATTCCAGACGCTTTAGTTTCCGGGGTGATAGATCCCTCTATGCACGAAGATGTTAAACGCGAGCATCGGGACAAAACGACCCGAAAAGGCGGCTGAGCATGTACTTCATCGACTATCTACCCTTGTTCATGTTTGTCGCGCTGGCATTCCTGTTATTCACGGGATTCCCGGTAGGGTTCATACTCGGCGGAATCGGCTTAGGATTTGGGCTGATAGCTGCCGCCATGGACGCTTTCAACTTAAACGAATACTTCAACATACTAGTACGCATTTACGGCGGCATTGCAGAAAATATGGTGCTGACCGCCATCCCCATGTTCATCTTCATGGGTACGATGCTCGAGCGTAGCGGCATCGCTCACGATTTGCTTCATTGCCTGCAGATTTTATTCCGTCGCATACCCGGTGGACTCGCAATTGCGGTAACAATTATGGGCACGATTATGGCCGCGACGACCGGGATTGTCGGTGCCAGCGTGGTCATGATGACATTGATGGCGTTACCCATTATGCTTGCTCGCGGCTATTCGGTACCTATGGCTACCGGCACAATTGGAGCAGCAGGTACATTAGGCATTTTAATACCGCCCAGTATTATGTTAGTCATCATGGCGGACCTTCTTGTCACATCCGTTGGCACGCTATTCATCGCCGCTTTGCTTCCTGGCTTGTTGCTTGCCGGTATTTTTCTTCTTTACATTCTGATCATTTCCTGGATCCGTCCAAGCTTGGCTCCACCATTTCCGGCAGACGAAGGACCGGAAGGTACTCGTGAACTATTCTTGCTTGTCTTAAAAGCTTTCCTGCCCCCTTTGTTTCTAATGTTTCTGGTGCTTGGATCCATCGCATTCGGATGGGCGACTCCGACCGAAGCTGCCGGTGTTGGAGCGTTTGGGGCGATATTACTTGCTGCCTGCAAACGTCGAATCGATCTTTCGGTACTCCAAGACGTTTTAGTTCGTTCCATGAGTACCAATGCCATGTTGTTTCTTATCTTCATAGGAGCGACTGCCTTCGCATACGTATTCCGCTCCCTTGGCGGCGATTTCTTAGTCGGAGATTTTATCGAATCAACCGGGCTGGGGTCTTGGGGAATTTTGATTCTGATTATGGCGGTGATTTTCCTTTTGGGTTTCTTCCTGGAATGGATCGAGATAACACTGATTGTCTTTCCCATCTTTTATCCAATAGTACTTATGCTGGACTTCGGTACGCATCTGCCTCAGGAAGACATCATTCACTGGTTCGCGTTGCTTGTTGCAATCAACCTCCAGTCCTCTTTCCTAACACCGCCTTTTGGCATAACCCTGTTTTATATGAGAGGGACGGCACCCGCTGGCGTGCGGATGGAGCAAATATATATTGGCATCATTCCTTTCGTCCTTCTTCAGTTGGTCGGCCTAGCGCTTGTAGTAGCGTTTCCTTCAATTGCGCTATGGTTGCCGCATTTGGTGTTCGATTAATGAACCCGTTGCTATTCAAGAAACATGCGTGAATATACCCTTGAAAAGTGAAAGCAGGATCGAAGGCAGATTATTACAGCCAAGATCCTGCTTCCGCAATTGAGGAGTACATATAAATAGATTCGCGTGAACGCCGTGAAAGTCCATATTGGGTGCTGGATCGCCGAACCACTGCCGATAGAGTTCATCGGTACGATCGTTTTTCCACTGATGCAAAACACTGCCAATGAAGGACGCCAAATCATTGTCTTAAGGTTCATTCCAATCTCCCTGTTTGGAATTAATTGGTTAAATAAATGGTATCCTAACAATTTTGTTTGTTGGCTTGAAGGAATCTAGCCCAATAAGAGAGAAGAGGTTGCACTCCATTGAAAATTACAAAGATATCAGTCCATCAGGTAGACTTGCCTATGAAGGAAGGGTCATACAGTTGGTCTACCCAATCTTTTTCGGCATTTGACAGTACAGTCGTCATTGTAGAAACGGATAGCGGAGTGACGGGAGCCGGGGAAACCTGTCCCCTAGGACCTTCCTACCTGCCTGCATATGCCGAGGGTGCAAGAGCCGGGCTGGCCAAGCTTGCACCTGACCTGATTGGAGCCAACCCCTTGGAACTTGGGAAAATCAATGACCTTATGGACATTTTGCTGAAAGGCCATCCCTACGTAAAGTCTGCGATCGATATGGCGTGCTGGGATATTCTCGGCAGGGCGACCGGCCAGCCAGTCTACACACTCCTCGGTGGCAAGCGTCAGGAGGACGTCAAACTGTTCAAAGTCGTCAGCCGACAGGACCCTGATGCGATGGCGGCGAAACTTCGCGATTATCAAAATCAGGGATTTACGCAATTTCAAATGAAAGTGGGTGCGGATCCGGATGTGGATATCGAACGCATTTTCAAGGTGTCTGCCGAACTCAAAGCTGGAAATGTCTTGAATGCGGACGCCAATACCGGCTGGCGTCAGCACGCTGCGATTCGAGTCGTCAAAGCCGTTCGCGATGTCGATTTATATCTTGAGCAGCCTTGCCTGACTTATGAACAGTGCCTGGCCGTTAGGCGGCACTGCGATCACCCGATGATACTGGATGAATGCATGGATAGCATTGAAATACTGATTCGAGGGTGGCAGGAAAGCGCAATGGACCTGATCAATTTGAAGATCAATCGAGTGGGTGGATTGATGAAGGCCTGTCAGTTTCGCGACCTGTGCATGAATATGGGAATTGTCATGACTGTCGAAGATTCCTGGGGTGGCGAAATCGCCACAGCGGCAATTGCGCATCTCGCGCATACATTGCCGAAAGAATTTCATTTTCAGTCATCTGCATTTCATGAGTATTCCCATACCGAGATCGCGAACGGCGCACCGCTCATGGAGAATGGCTATATGACGGCTTCCGATCGCCCTGGATTGGGCGTAGAACCGATCATGGAGGTATTGGGAGAGCCTGTATTTGTAACTTCGGGCTAGCTTATAGCGCTACTTGGTGGTTCTTTTGCCACATACCCGTGCATTGGCAATTGAAATTGAAGTGATGATTTGAATAAACGACTGGTGACGAACAGATTAGCATACCTATTTGAATTTGACGCCTTCTGCGAACCAGTTTAGGCCAAGCAGGTCAGCATCTGTCGGGACTTTGTCTTTTTCAACAGTCAGATTCCCTAGGTTGTCGTAGATGGGTCCTGAAAATGGATGAAACTTTCCAGATAGGATGCCATCTTCTAGTGTCTGGATGAATGCGATGATATCTGAGTCGACCCATTTTCTGTTGAAATGCGTCAATCGCGCCGCTGGACCGTCCGTTCCGCCCCAGGTGTCTGTTGATTGCCAGGTGCCTTCAATCACTTCTTGTACTCGATTGATACAGAATTGATTCCAGTTATACGAAATTGCTGCGAGATGCGCGTTCGGACCGAAATTACTCATATCTGACGCTTTTCCGAGCGAGAATATGCCTCGCGCTTCGGCAACCTGTAAAATCTCCGTACCGCCGGTGTGGGGTATGATGACATCTGTGCCACCGTCTATCAGGAAGTTTGCAGCGAGCGACTCCAGCGCCGGATTTCGCCATGCATCGATCCAGATTGCATGCACCTCTGCTTGCGGGTTGGTGAGTCGCGCACCTAACGTTACCGCATTGATTCCGCGCGTTACTTCGGGAATGTGAATAGACCCGACATACCCAATACGGCCGGTAGACGAGACTTGTCCAGCCAGAACACCGGCAGCGAAAAAGCCTTCATAGAAGCGAGCCGAATAGACTCCAACGTTTTTTGCCTGTCTGCGACCTGTCGCTATTTCGAATATCGCGTCTGGATACTCCTCGGCCAAACGATGTGTTACCTGCTCAAATTCTTGGCTAAGGACAAAGAACATTTTGAAACCAGAATCCAGCATGAGATGCATGACGCCTTCAACTTCGGCTTCATTGGCCCGAAACTTCGCAAATACTGCTGTTTCCACCTGTTCGCCAAACTCGTCTCTGACCGCAATCCGACATTGCTCGTGGCTGTATCGCCAGCCATGAGTCCCAATAGCACTGTCGAATATGAATCCAACCTTAAGCGGTTCGCCAGATACATGCGATGAATAGGCGAATAAAAAAACTGCAATTGTCGCGATCCAGCAAACGAATTTGAATGAGGCTGCAGAAATGCTCAAGACTGTTTTACCTGAATGGGTTTACCGATCGTTTTAGCAGCATTGGCAGCAACTTCCCGCCCGGACAGATGTGCACCGGCAACCGATGCCCACATGGTGCGATGACAGGCTTCTCCAGCAAAGAATACCCTATCGGCAATCGACTCGCGCAAAAATTCGCGCATGGTGGAAGCACCGAGTTCGGCGCTTGCGTAAGCTCCTTGCGTATAGGAATTGTTCCTCCACGAAGAAGCCGCCCCTTTCACGAATGATTGTTCGATTGTGCTGCCAAATATGTTCTTGATCTCTTCAAGAGCGAGACTGACACGGGTTTCTTCATTCTCTCTCATCAGGTCAAGCACTGTTTTGCCGCCTATGTCGAAATAGGCAAGTCCACTTCCAGAGGCATTGGTCAATGCACCGAATTTCATCCCTGATTCATCGACTGATCTCAAAATGTAAGTATCTGGTTTTGTCTGTAAGGCATCATCTGAAAAAAGCAGACAAACGTGTTCATAGTTCCCCATGGAAATAGCATTGAATGATTCTTGTTTTTTTACCGGAAGTTCCGGGCTGAATTTGAGGTCACCGGAGGCAAGCACGCCAGTGGATACGGTTAGGATGGCTGCCTTGGCCTGAATGTCTCCATGGGTTGTTTTGACTGTCACTCCGTGCTTGCTCCAATTGATTTCAATTGCCTTGGTGTTCAGCGAAACAGGCAGGCGGGAACCATAGTGGGAGACCAGCGAACCGAATCCCTGTTTGCAAAACCAGTCTTTGCTTTCAATTGATGAAGCAAAATCCCGTACCGATAACTCACTGACTTCTTTGCCCATTGTCCACGGCCCGAGAACAAATTCCGCTGTTTGACGATGCTCGCCCGTTCGATGTGATATTGCCTGTTGAACAGAAATATCAAGGCTGGCATCCGTGGCCTTGTCAATATCGGAGTAATATTCTTCAAGTCTATCCTGAATTGTTTCTAATCCTTTTTCCAGTTTCTGCCCCTGATCAAATAGATGAAATTCCAGGGGGTCTGGATAAATGTCGAAGCCATTCGTTTTCCCATATTCATTGTAGAAATTGTGAGAATCGTAATGCAGCCAGTGGGCTCCGACGTCATAGGGAACTTCGAATGTCGTCGTGTCAGTCCAGGCGCGGCCTCCAATCCGGCACGCAGCTTCAACGACGGTTACTGAAAATCCAAAACCAGTCAGTGTATGGGTGGCGGATATTCCAGCAGCTCCAGCTCCGACGACCACAAAATCGGGATGGTCGGATAAATTCTTTTGTGTAGATGATTGACTCAAAGAGCCTATCCCTCGCGAGAGAGTATTGGAGGCGAAGAAATGATCAATACGAATTCACAGCTTTGCTGCAATCAATCGATTGATTGTCAAATGCGGAGTCGCCACTCTACTTCTCGTCTGATAAGCTCTGGTTTTTTACTTCTGATACGGCTTGCTCCAAAACGTTGCTGTCAGCAAGATAGAAGTGTTCGATGGGCTTCAGCTTATCGTTCAAAAGATAAACCAGCGCAATGCCTGTTGGAATGTTTAGTGATGTGATGTCCTCGTCTGAAATTCCATCAAGATACTTGACAAGCGCTCTCAAGCTGTTGCCATGCGCAACAATCAATATTTTCTTGTTTTCATGTAGTTCCGGCTTAACCGAATTTTCCCAGTATCGCACCACTCTTTCATAAGTATCGGCAAGCGACTCGGTTGCAGGTACGCTGTCAAGATGCTGGTACTGCGGGCTGTCATGCTGAGCTTCGACCTCGTTCTTCGACATTTCAGGTGGTCGTACTGCGTATCCACGCCGCCACTTGAGAACTTGTTCTTCTCCGTGACGCTGTGTCATCTCGGCTTTGTTCAATCCCTGTAATCCACCATAGTGACGCTCGTTTAAGTGCCAGTCCCTATGTATCGGAATATCAGTCTGGTCAAGCTCACGCAGTACATGCTCCAGAGTATGGATTGAACGCTTCAGAACCGATGTTAGTGCGACATCGAACTGATAATCGTTCTCCTTCAATGCTTTTCCGGCGGCTTGAGCTTCTTCAATGCCGCGAGGCGACAGATCGACGTCTACCCAACCGGTGAATCGGTTTTCGAGATTCCACTGACTTTGTCCGTGGCGTAGCAATACGAGCCTATGTGTCATGTCTTTCTTCAAGTGCGATTAGTTGATCAACCAGACCACGCAGGGCCTTGCCCCGATGACTGATTTTGTTTTTGGCTGCCGGGTGCAGTTCTGCAAGCGTGCATTGGTGCTCTGGCACCCACACCACCGGATCATATCCGAACCCGTAGGATCCTTGGGTGTGACAATGAACGATTCCGTGAAGCGTCCCATCCGATATGATCGGAGATGCATCTTCTGCATGGCGCAGATAAACCATCACGCATCGAAATCGACAGCTGCGGGCGTCGCCTTTCACACCTTCAAGTTTACCCAGCAGTTTCTGAATGTTTCGCTCATCGTTAGCCCCAGGGTCCGAGTATCGAGAAGAAATCACTCCGGGTTCTCCGTTGATGGCATCGACCATCAGACCGGAGTCGTCGGCAATCGTTGACAGACCGGATTCCGCGGCAGCATGACGGGCTTTGATCAGGGCGTTTTCGATGAAGGTCGGTTGGTCTTCTACGGCTTCACCGATGCCCAATTCGGATTGGGCGATGACTCGAAAAGAAGTCATGCTCAGCATCCTGTTAATTTCGTCAATCTTGCCGGGATTGTTGCTCGCCAGCACGATCTTGGAAGACTTGTTCAATCCGACAACGCCTGTTTCTGAGCTTCTATCAGTTCAGCGATGCCCAATTTTGCAAGTTCGGCCATTGCGAAGAGCTGCTCCAAAGAAAAATCCTTTCTTTCAGCCGTGCCCTGAATTTCGATGAAATTGCCCATTTCGTTCATCACGAAATTCATGTCGGTTTGAGCTTGTGCGTCTTCGATGTAGTTGATATCAAGACACGCGGTGTCTTCGATAATCCCGACCGAGACTGAAGCGACATGAAAGCGAATCGGATTCTCCACAATTTGCTGGTTTGAGATGAGATGTCCAATGGCATCTGCAAGTGCAACGAATCCGCCAGTGATGGAAGCGCATCGAGTTCCGCCATCGGCTTGCAGAACGTCACAGTCGACGATGATGGTTCGTTCCCCTAGTTTTTCAAGATCGATGCTTGCACGCAGGCTTCTGCCGACTAGTCGCTGAATTTCCTGTGTACGTCCTCCCTGCCGGCCTCGTGCTGCTTCTCTTGGACTTCGCACCTCAGTTGAACCCGGTAGCATGCTGTATTCGCCGGTAATCCAGCCTTGGTTCTTTCCCCGCAGATGAAAGGGAATTTTTTCATCTATGCTCGCGGTACACAGCACCCGAGTGTTCCCTGCTTCGATCAGAACGGAACCGGCCGCATTGCGGGTAAAGCCGCGGGTAATTCGAAGCGGACGCAACTGGTCAAATGCTCTAAGGTCAGAGCGTTTCATAGTGTCAGGGTTGGCATGGGAATTCAAACCGTAGTCAGCGACAATTTCAAAACAACATTGTACTTGCCTACATGGAATTGCGCGACTTTTAACTCAATTCGCGGTCCTATCAAACGAAGTGCAGAGTGTCGCAGCACACTGCTAAAATAGTAATGATTTGAACGTCAGTGCTATTTCACACGATAGCAGTTGTAGGAGGTTGACATGGTAGATCGTAGAAGCGCCCTCAAGGCAATCGGCTCTGTGCCGCTCGCGGTTGCGGCGGCCGGTAAAGTATCCGCTATTTCCGCAAACGAAGACAATGTCACAACCGATTTGTGGATGTCCGACGGGTCGGTTTCGGGTTACTTTCTAGAACCCCAAACAGCTCCAGCCGGTGCGATTGTATTAATTCACGAATGGTGGGGTCTTAACGACCAGATCAGGAGTGTCGTGCCGAAATTCGCACAGGCCGGATATCTTTCACTCGCGGTTGATCTATATCAGGGTCAGGTTGCAGACACGCCGGACAATGCCCGCGAATTGATGGGCCAGGTTCACCCGGATATCGCAACAGAAACCTTGGTGAGTTGGGTAGAGTGGTTGCGCAATCACCCCAAAAGCAACGGCAAGGTTGGCACAGTGGGATGGTGTTTCGGCGGCGGCTGGTCTTTGAACGCCTCTATTGCAACACCAGTAGATGGGACAGTAATTTACTACGGTCGTTGCGCGAAAGGCGTAGAGGAAGTTAAAAATCTGAAAGGCCCGGTGATGGGACATTTCGCAAGCCGGGATCAGTGGATCAATCAGGAAATGGTAGGTGGCTTCGAGAAATCGATGGACGCTGCTGAAAAGAGTTACAGCAATTTCTGGTATGAGGCCGATCATGGATTTGCAAATCCAACCACCGCTAGGCATGATGCCGAGGATGCCATGCTTGCATGGACTCGGACCATGGATTTTTTCCAGCAGCACCTAGCCTGATCGCCTAAGATCTTGAGCCGAATCAATATGCAGACGGGTATCAAGGAAGCGCTGTGGAAAAGCAGGTCGCCTGAGGTATCGGTTGCGGATATTCGGAGAATTCCGGAATTTCTATCTAAGGAAATCGTAGGGCAGCAGGACCTGATCGATCGCTTGTTGATTGCCCTGCTGTGCGGCGGCCATCTTTTGCTGGAAGGATTTCCCGGACTTGCGAAAACACGTTCTGTCAAAGAACTCGCCAAGTTCATTGACGGGGAATTCCACCGCATACAGTTTACCCCTGATTTGTTGCCCGCAGACCTGACCGGCACCGACGTTTACCGCCCTGAGACGGGAACCTTTGTATTTCGTAAAGGTCCGCTTTTTCACGAAATCATACTTGCGGATGAGATCAACAGGGCGCCAGCCAAGGTGCAGTCAGCATTGCTGGAAGCCATGGAAGAACGACAGATTACTGTCGGCAGCCGGACTTACTCTTTGCCGGATTTGTTCATGGTGATGGCCACGCAAAATCCGATTGAGCACGAAGGCACCTATCCATTGCCAGAGGCACAGAGAGACCGCTTTCTCATGCAGGTTCGTGTGTGGTATCCGGAAAAATCCCAAGAGCACGAAATTCTCAACATTGCGCGTGCAGAAGCGATCAAGCAGAATTCCTCCGAGGATTCTGAATCTGCCGAACGGTTGCAGATTCCATACGCGACGATTCTCGCGGCACGTCAGGAAATTTATGCCCTGCATATGGAACCCACTGTCGAACAGTACATTATCGAACTAGTGGATGCTTCCCGTAACAGCGGCAGATATGATTCGGATCTTGGTCGCTGGATTGAATTGGGTGCAAGTCCGCGTGGAACGATTGCACTGGATATGTGTTCACGTGCAAGGGCCTGGCTGGATGAGCGAAGTTACGTATCACCAGCTGACGTTCAGGATGTGGCGTTTGATGTGTTGCGACATCGATTGCTGCTGACCTACGAAGCGGATGCCGAGAACATTGATGTAGATGAGGTTATCCGCGGGCTCATTTCCGTAGTTGCCGTACCTTGAAGGATATCGCGAATCAATGTTGTGCGGCAGCGAAGTATTCACTGATGATTTGATTCGATTGCGTGGACCAGCGCACGGGTTGCGTCTGCCGGCCCATCAATCGGCGCTGCTGACCGGCAGTACACGTTCGATGATCCTTGGCCGGGGGATGGAATACGAGGAATCCCGCAAATATGCACCCGGAGACGACGCTCGAACCATCGACTGGCGCGTTACCGCAAGAACTGGCATCGCTCACACCAAAGTTTTCCAGGAAGACCGTCAGCGGGCGGTGTATCTGGTTGTGGACATGACCTCGTCCATGCATTTCGGTACTCGCGGAGCATTCAAATCTGTAGTGGCAGCCGAAGCAGCGTCGCTGATCGCGTGGGCGGCGTTTGAACAGGGAGACCTGATCAGCACCATCGGAATCTCCGATTCTGGCGTGCGAAGAAATCGGCCTGCGTCAGTTGCTGGAGTCCTGCTACGGCAATTCGATATGCTGTCTGCGATGAGCCGTGAAACCACAGATGCTGTAGACCGTCGTGACGGGATTGGCGAAGCGTTGTCAGCGATTGTGAGGCAGGTCCGAGCGGGCGATATGACCGTGGTAATCAGCGATTTTTCCAGACTATCGGAAACCGTAGTCAGTGCGGTTGAATATTTAAGTCGCCGAAGACTGCTCACACTTGTGTGGATTCAGGATCGAGTGGAAAGAGAAGCGCTGCCACCCGGCAGCTATCCAGTGACCGATGGGACAAGTTTTTCAACACTTCATCTGTCCTCGCGCGTTCGTCGCGAAAGACTGCAGCGTGCGCTCGACAATCGAAATCAACGAACCGAGGATGCGGTGCGAAGACTTGGCGTGCCGGTCATTCAACTGCAGCCAGGGGAGGATGTGGTCAAATCGATTTATAAGGCATTTCACCGAGGTTCACGGTTAAATACAAGAAGAGTCCAAAGAAAGATTCCAAATCTTCGATTGCGCAGTGCCAGAACTGCTAGTGTGTTACGAAAAGATTTCAATTGACATTCGGATTTTGAATATCACCTGCCATGCCCACAGATATTGACCTGTTGCAGAATCTGCGAGATGTGATACCGCCGCCGGTTCCTGGCTTCTGGCCACCGGCAATCGGATGGTGGCTGGCCACAATTCTGATTTTGATTCTGATTGCAGCAATCATCTACAGTATTAAGTTGACGATTGCGCGCTACTCACGAAACTCGATTGTTCAACAGATTGACGAAATTGCTGGATTGCAACCGCGGCAGGCAATAGTCGAACTTTCGACTCTCATGCGCAGGGTTGCGATCACAAGGTATCCGCGTTCTGCTGTTGCAGGCTTAACGGGTCAGGCTTGGCTGGAATTTCTTGATCAGAGTGGCAATACCGATCAATTCACACAGGGTGTGGGTCGAATGTTGGCCATTGCACCTTACTCGGCGAACAAACAATACGATCTCGATTCACTCCGAGAAATTTGCCGAGAATGGGTAAAAACCGTGCTGCAGGCGAATTAGCAATGCTGAAGTTTGCCTGGTTGTGGATGTTCGCATTATTGCCGGTACCCGTGCTGGTACGAAAACTGATGCCCAGGATTGAATCAAAATCTGCATCTCTCAGAGTACCGTTTTTCCGAGAGGTTGCCGAACAGAGTTTCACCACCGGAGCGCCATCAAGACTTTCCATCATTCTTGCGATTATTGCTTGGTTGGCGCTGGTGACAGCAACAGCTCGTCCCCTGTGGATTGAAGAATCCGTCAAAATTCCAATTACGGGGAGAGACTTGCTGATTGCGCTTGATATTTCCGGAAGCATGCAGCAGACTGATTTTTCTTTCAGCGGTGGCTCCCGCTTCAATGCGGTTCGGGAGATTGCCGGTGAGTTCGTACAGCGCCGAGCTGGAGATCGAGTGGGATTGATACTGTTCGGCAGTTTACCTTATCTTTATGCACCGCTCACTTTCGATGTCGATACAGTCGTGGAATTTCTAGCGGGTTCCCAAGTCGGGTTTGCCGGACAGCGAACCGCGATCGGCGATACGATCGGCTTGGCTGTCAAGGTTCTGCGTGAAAGGCCGGCAGAAAACCGAATTCTAATACTGCTCACGGACGGTGAAAATTCTGCTGGTTCGATTGATCCCGTTCAGGCAGTGCAGCTTGCCGTCCAGCATGGAATACGAATTTTTGTTGTCGGAATTGGTCCTGATCAAGCCTTAGCTGCCAATTCTGGTTCCTCACGCAATATATTGCCGCATATTGCACAAGCCACGGGTGGCGTGTACTTTCATGCCTCGAATTTCGAGGCTTTGCAGAACATTTACCAACAGATCGACCAATACGAGCCGATTGAAGCTGACGCGCAAAGACGCACAAAAGCAACCGAGCTGTATCCATGGCCACTTGCTCTGTGCATGACGATGATTGCCGTTCTTGCATTTTTATACGCAATGACAGGAATCGACTGGGGATTGTTTAGAGGTGGGAGAGGCAGTGCAAATTCTGGATGAATTCGTATTTTTAAGACCTTGGTGGTTATTGCTGCTGCCAATCGGAGCGGTGCTTGCCTACTGGGTCACCCGAAAACGCAGTGATAGCTGGAAACGGATTTGCGATCCTGATTTGCTTCCACACTTGATGTTGGCGGGAGACAAACGGTCAGTTGCGTTGACTCGATGCGTTGTATTCGCGGGTTGGCTGGTGGCGGTAGTGGCGCTTGCAGGTCCTGCATGGGACAAGGAAAATGTGCAACTTTATCAGAGCGCAGATGCAATGGTTATAGTCTTTGATTTGTCGCGATCCATGAATTCCACCGACGTGCTTCCATCACGGTTGGAACGTGCGCGATACAAAGCAATTCAGATCATTGAAAGCGATCACAATCAAGCGGTCGGGCTCGTTGCATTTGCCGGAAATGCATTTGCCGTCGCGCCGGTCTCAGACGACATTGCGACTGTGACCCATCTTGTTCAGTCGTTGCTTACATCGGTAATGCCGGTTCAAGGTAGCAATGCGAGTGAAGGATTGGCTCGTGCAGAGCAGCTTCTTCGCAACTCCGGGTATGAAACTGGATCAGTGGTCCTGTTGACCGACAGTGTAGATTCAGCCGCCTTTGACGCAGCGAATGATCTGTTACGCAACGGATACCGTCTCTCAGTCATCGGTGTTGGCACAAAAACCGGAGCACCGGTTAGATTGGAAGGCGGAGAGTTCCTGAAAGACCGATTGGGGGAGTTTGTTCTGGCTCCTGTCGACCAGGACCGTCTTGCCGAACTGGCATTTGCGGGTGGCGGGACGCTTTCCCTGATTACGAGCGAAGGTGAGGATTCGGCACAGCCGCAGACTCGATTAGCTGCAACAAAACTCGATGCGGTCGACAGGAGGCAGGCATCTACTGTCAACTGGAAGGACCGAGGGCCGTGGTTTTTATTTCTGCTAATTCCGTTAGTTGCACTCATGTTCCGAAGGGGCTGGCTGCTGGCCGCTGCATGGATTGTCATGGCTTCGCCACAAGAGTCCAACGCTTTCGATTGGACTGATCTGTGGCAACGCTCCGATCAGCAGGCTGCGGATGCCATTGTGTCCAGACAATATGACGACGATGCATTGTCCAGTCACCCCGAGTGGAAAGGCATAGCGCATTATCGGCAGGATCAGTTTGATCAGGCAGTCACTGAATTCAGGAAATCCAGCGACAAGATTGCATTGTACAACCACGGAAATGCATTGGCGAAGATCGCAGACTTCCAGGGTGCGATCAGTCAGTATGAAGCTGCGTTGGTACTTGATCCTGATTTTGAAGATGCTCAATTCAATTTGGATATTCTGAAAAGATTGATGGAACAGCAGCAGAAGGAAGGAGGTCAGGGAGAATCCCGAGACGGGCAGCAAGGAAATATGCAGGACGCTGAAAACAGGGAAGATGGGCTTGAGGGAACCCCACCGAACTTTGGTCAGGAAGGTTCTCAAGAGTTACAGAAAGAAGGTGACTCGAGTCAGCGTTCCGGCAAACAGTCGATGGGTCAGGAGCAGTCGGGTGAAGAAGCTTTGGAGGATGGAGAGGCGGGATCAAAGGACAATATCGTGCTGCAAGCAGACCTTGGCGAAGAACTGAATCAAGTCATGGAACAGTGGCTTCGTCAGATTCCAGATGACCCGGGGGGATTACTTCGACGCAAGTTTTATTACGAAAATGAGCTACGTGACAAGGTGCCTGAGGTCATTCAACCATGGTAGCAGTAGACAAGATTCAGAGCATGCGTAGATGAATATTCAGAATTGTTCTTCAAGTATGCGATTGAAAATCTCCTGCAGCAGTCTATTCAGACTGTGCTGCTTTGTTGTCATCCTGAGCCTTGGTTCACTCACGAGTGTTGCAAATGCACTTGAGGTACGGGCAGCGTTGGACCGCACGCCGATTTTTCTTGACGAATCGGTGAATCTGATTTTGACTGCAGAAGGTGAAACTCAGGTTGACGGTAATCCAGATCTCACCCCTCTTAGAAAAGACTTTGAGATTATGGGGCAGTCAGTACAGACCAGTATTAGAGTTGAGAACAATGTCCAACGTATCGTTCAGAACTGGATCATTGAAATCCAGCCCAAACGTCTGGGGATTACAGAAGTGCCCGCTATTTCACTAGGTTCGTACCAAACGCTCCCGGTTGCACTTGAAGTCAAGGCGTATACCGGGAATGTTCTGTCTGCAGGAGATGACATTTTTATCGAGGTCGAGGTAACGCCGGAAAACCCGTATGTTCAATCTCAAGTGACTTATGTGCTCCGAGTATTCTACGCTGTCGATGTTCCAGAAGGCACCCTGTCCGATCCGATAGTCACCTTTGCATCTGTTGAAAGGCTCGGACAGGAGCGTAGGTATCAGGCGCAACGGGCTGGCCGAGAGTATAAAGTCTTTGAGAGACGTTACTCTATATTTCCTGAGAAAAGCGGTTTGATGGAAATAGCACCCGTTGAATTCAATGGTGTAGTTTCGAGAATAAATCAAACGACTTTAAAGACTGAATACACTCGGGAACGGATCAGTTCCAGTCCCGCACGTGTTGTGGTTCGCCCCAAACCGAGTAGTTTTTCCGGCAACACATGGCTGCCTGCCAGAGATTTGCGGATTACGGATTCCTGGGATGGAACCTTGCCGAAGTTTGAAGTCGGCAAACCTGAATCTAGGAATATCACAATCAATGCTGTTGGGTTGAGAGCCTTGCAATTGGCTTCACCGACCTATGAAGAGAACAAACTGACGCGAATATATAGTACCAATCCAGTGCTGAATACGCGCCAGACCTATGAGTGGACGACGGGCCAGCGCGATGAGGAATTTGTGATTATCCCGCAGGACACAACGGCTCTGGAAGTGCCGGAATTCAAAGTTGTCTGGTGGGATGTAGACGAAGATCGGGAAAAAGTTGCCAGTCTGCCAAAGATTTCCGTTGCCAGCTTCCAATCAACAGAAACACCGGCAACGCTTGAGTCAGAAAGTATGGCAACACTTAATGCAGAATCTACCGACTTCTCAACCGTTTCTTCTGGCAGTAACACGTTGTGGAGATTCGTGAGTATCGGCTTATTGGTAGCGTGGATACTCACATTGATCTTTTGGTATGTGAGCCGTAAGTCCAAGCGGCTCCACTTTGAATCGAATTTGCTTGATAGGGAACAGAAGGAACAAACATCAAAGCAGTTGTACGGAGATATTCAACGAGCCTGTCGACGGGATGATGCCTCCGCAGTCAGTCAAGCGTTACTCAAATGGGCGCAATTGAAGTGGAGCGACTACCCGCCGCGAAACCTGCCTGAGCTTGGCCATAAACTGGGTAGTGAGAAACTGATTGAGGCATTACAGATTTTGGACAGAACAAATTATTCTGGTGAAGTGGATTCTTGGGATGGAGGTGAGCATCTGTGGAAGACATTCTCTAGCGTCAGAAAATCGATGGTTCGCAAGCCGAAAGAAAAAGGATGGAATCCATTTAGGAGTAAACCGCATCCAGCACTGGACGAGTTGTGGCCGGAACACGAATCTTCAATACCTTGAGTCAAATTGAAATCATCAAAATCAAGCAACTGAAACAAAATCTACAAAATTCGTGGTTGCCTTACTGGAAGAGAAAAATTCAATCCAGTGGATTCTGAGTTTTCTCTTGCATTTTTCGCTGTGGTTCATATTCTTGCGACATCATTTACATCTGGAACCGACTTAATCATTCAATCGGTTTCAGACTTTATACCGGAGGAGAATCCATGGCTAAAAAGGGGAATTATCGTGAATAGTTGACAAAGGTGAATTCATTTCGTTTTCGTTCGCTTTTCGGCTTGCGCATAATCTACTACTTGCTTCAAATGATTTAGGTTAGAAAGTATGTTTCAATTTCCCTATTTTGTCTACTATTCACGATAATTCCCAAAAATTTAGGAAGGAAGGTCGTGTAGAAGAGCGTAGACTGTGGAATGCGTGGAACGCACGACGTGAACTTGCACAATCAGAGGGTCGAGAATTCGACGAAGCGCCACCGAATGAATTAAGTAATCGGAATTGATGGAAATTTGATGAAATGTGAATTCAATTGCGCGGTTTTGCTTTGTGAGCTATGCGTTTTGGAGTATGTTGAACTGAGATATATGTTAGTACCTCCCGATTTTGTAAGGTTTCGAAAAATCCGTCAAAACAGCAATATCAATAATGCTAGCGAAAGCTTACAAAGTGTTTTCTAACTACCATCGACTACAAGTGTCTTTTAGTGCTATATTCATTCCAATGTAAGTTGTTGATTAACAAGTAGATCCAGCCGGCGTATGTAAGACTGGCACGGCAAATTGTCGTGGTAAGACCGTTCGAGGCGCGGCCGGCGGATACCCGATGCAGTTGAGTTACTCGCCCGAGTTCTTGTCGACATACGAGTCGTCAGTCGCGATGCTTGAGTTGGCCATACGGACCTAGCACAGGAATGCAGTGGCGGCGGAAGTTACGAGATTGCGGGTCTTGCTGCTGACCTATACGAGATTGTTTCTGTGAAGCAGGTTTGATATGACCCTGGATGCTGGACAGCGGTTATATCGGTCTTTCTCAGTGGCAGACAGGATTGTGACGCGGGTCGAGTCCTGACGAGGGCTAAATTCGAGCCCGCGTTGCGTCTCGGAACGGCGCAGTGCGCCGACGAAGTGCAGGGCTTACCGAGCGGAGTATGGACAGGAAGGGAAAACAAAATGGCGAACTATGATCCAGTACTCGATGAATCGAAACGGTTCAGGAAGTTTCGCAAGTGTCTCATTAAGATGATTCCCCGCCTTCCCAACGACAGGGCTTCGATGCTTCAATCAGCGTCTTGCTCCGGTCGCCTGGGCCGAAATTCATCTTTATTCCTCCATTTTTCAAATGCTATTGTGCTAGGCCGTGACAGTTCCCGGGATATGGTTGCGCGACATCTAGAAATCGTGCGACCGACTGACACAAATTTTACATCGAATGACAACGATGATTGAACCGCTTTGGATTTTTCGGAGACTGATTGGTGTATGTCTCGCGACATTGCCGTGTGTACGTAGCGTCAAGGATATACGGCTTCGGCTCCTATACGACGTGCGCGGACGCCAATCGTCCCCAAGATTGTCAGTGGTGTGGCAGTCGGCAATACGGGCTGCGGATTTGTGAACCGAATTTCGCGCGAGAAGAGCATACTGTGCGGTGGTGTTCTTCGGTGATGTTGGTGTCGACGATGACGGTGATCTCCTGGGCGGTGGCGGTGGGGGACCGTTCCCCAGCCCCTCCGATTCGGCCGGACGACACTGGCCACGAACTCCGGATGGCGCGGGTGTAGGGTGAGCGAAGCGCCGGTAGTGCCCGACAATTTGACACGGGTCGGACCGAATTGGACGATCCCTTTGGGTTGGGAATCGCGAAAACGGGTGTTTCGTGCTAACTGTGGGATTGGTACTGGCAAGCGGTCGGGTGGCGGCAAAGACAATGGCCGGTAGCGGTGCGTCTGAGGTTGAAGCCAACTGGTTTCGATACGATGACGGACACGGTCAGGGCCAGCATGCAGAGATTCAGGGAAGCAAGCAAATCCGGTGGGTTGAGAGGCCGCGGACCAACCGACTACAGGCACGCTGGTAGACGGGGCAATCAGGTCATGGAAGGAGATATGTAATATCGTGTTTTTGGCACGATTATGGCATTTCACGATTACACGAGAAATTTAAGAACTATGGACTTTATCTTGATCCTTTTCCAAACAACAGCTATTTTGCAGTCTTCGTTGGTAACAGTTACCGTTTGCATTTGGTTTCTACGAAGAGATCCAGAATTAGAGAACTTCGAAGTATGAGGGTCTTTGCACCTTTAGACGGAACTTCATCATCTGAACGGACGGATAAGCCAGCAACGACGGCGAGTTGCAGGAAATCAGGCTGTCAGTTTCATGGGAACAAGTTCCCTAGGATCAGACTTCCTGACCTCTATTTCCAATCCGATTTGCTTCAAGTTCACGCATGTTGATAATCTTATTTTCTTTTTTGTGAAAACCGAATGATATTCCCAGTGAATTTCTTTGCAATGCTGGCTAATTTAATATGTCACCTAATTCAGTTCGCAGGATTGCCGACATGCCCTATTGCGTCTCCAACAGCTCGACTCGAAAGCCATCTGCGAAGATTTTCCCAGTACCTGCCTCGCACTCTTCAACGAAAACCGCCCGGCAAACCGTCAGAATGAGACAGATTTAATTGGTCGAGGGCAGGCAGGCTGAAAGTGTTGCAGAATAACATACCCATCCCAGAGTTTCTTGATTCCTGAAAGCAGCTGACGTCTTGACGGAATGAATCCTGCGAGTCGTGCCGCCTGTATGACGTATGGCCGGATGTCAGGTGCTCTGACAGGTGGGAATCTCGAACCAGAGCCGACTGCAATGGCATTCAATTTGAGTAAGTTTTTCCACAATGTTTCGGGGTTGTATATGCAGGCTTGATTAACAAAGCTGTCAGTCAGCGTTCACTCAAGCCGTGATGTTCCACACTGAACGTATTCGGTCTAATGAACTGTAGGGTGCATTCATGTTTCAGAGGGTGGCCAATTCCAACTGAAATCACGCTTTGGCAACATGATCAATGAAATTACAAAGACGCTGCCAAAGCACAAAGAAGACTGTTGCAGCGAGTGCATCAGATGCCACTTCGGCATCAATGGACATCGTTTTGCAGTTTGTTCACTTCATCCAAAGACAATCCGGTAAATTTGCAGATCGTTTTGATGTCAAGACCTTCACGAATCAAATTCAAAGCAATATTTCGTGTCGCATCACTGTAGCCTTGCTCAATTCCCCGCTCAATTCCCCGCTCAATTCCCTGCTCAATTCCCTGCTCAATTCCCTGTTCCATTCCCCGCTCAATTCCCTGCTCAATTCCCTGTTCCATTCCCTGCTCAATTCCCTGTTCCATTCCCTGCTCAATTCCCTGTTCCATTCCCTGCTCAATTCCCTGTTCCATTCCCTGCTTCATGTATTCCTGCTTTTCCAATTCCGCAAGTGTCATCACCTGTGCCATGATTCTCTTTTCCTCCGCTATCGTTTCTCGTTCAATCTGTTCCAGTCTCTGCCAGTCGTAACTTGGGTATTTGCGTCGAATATACCGCGTCACAGATCTGATCATTTCAGTGCGTTCCTCATCCGATTCAATCGTCACACCCATCCGAAACGCCTCTGCCACCCGTTCATCATCCAGTCGCCATATCTTGCTCAGTATATATAAGATCACTCGGCAACTCAAACCACCGGTTCGTTCAAGAACCGCATCATCACGCAGGTTCAACACCAGACAATCGGCACTGACGGCAAACAGATGATTGAGCAACGAGATGGATTCCGGATGCAGTTTCAAAAACACATCCTGAAATCCTGACCCCCCGTTCCACTCGCGTTCGCGACCGTGATAGACAATCGAAGAAATCACCGCACCGCAATGTGAACGACGCGCCAGCAGCTGGTATTCAAACAACTGCGACAGGGTTGATTTGTCCTGATGGCTTTTATGTTCCAACAACAGATACACGCGCCCCGTCGAGTGATGCTTGTTCAAGTTCACGGAACACAACAGGTCCGCCTGTCTCTTTCGCCCGCGCGCTTCAGTCAGAGCGCTGGATTCCAGATGAAAACTTGACCAGTCCAACAACACATTCGCGTTTTCTCCAAGCGCAAGCTGAGCCAGTTCGATGGCGTATTTATCTTTGCTGAACCACTCGCAAAAGAACGCATCGTGCGATTGATGCAGGGATTCATCGTTGGCGGCATACATCTCTTCCATCTTGCATCCTCCTGAATGGATGGGGGTTGAACCTGATCGTGTGGATTCAGCGGTTTGCCGGTCGCACAGCCACTAAATAGATATGAAATTGAAAGAACTGTCAAGCGATAATCCAGAATTGAACCGGAAGGATTTATTTTGAGGGGTCCACTCCCGCTTCAAAGAACTGCTGTCAGCAAACCATTCTCAGCAAATTTCTTTGCAATGCTGGCAAGTTTGATAGGCCATCTTGTTCAGTTCACAGAATTGCCGACATGCCCTATTGCGTCTCCAACAGCTCGACTCGAAAGCCATCTGCGAAGATTTTCCCAGTACCTGCCTCGCACTCTTCAACGAAAACCGCCCAGCAAACCGTCAGAATGATGACATATTTGATTGGTCGAGGTCAGGCAGGCTGAAAGTGTTGCAGAATAACATATCCATCCCAGAGTTTCTTGATTCCTGAAAGCAGCTGACGTCTTGACGGAATGAATCCTGCGAGTCGTGCCGCCTGTATGACGTATGTCCGGATGTTAGGTGCTCTGACAGGTGGGAATCTCGAACCAGAGCCGACTGCAATGGCATTCAATTTGAGTAAGTTTTTCCACAATGTTTCGGGGTTGTATATGCAGGCTTGATTAACAAAGCTGTCAGTCAGCGTTCACTCAAGCCGTGATGTTCCACACTGAACGTATTCGGTCTAATGAACTGTAGGTTGCATTCATGTTTCAGAGGGTGGCCAATTCCAACTGAAATCACGCTTTGGCAACATGATCAATGAAATTACAAAGACGTTGCCAAAGCACAAAGAAGACTGTTGCAGCGAGTGCATCAGATACCACTTCGGCATCAATGGACATCGTTTTGCAGTTTGTTCACTTCATCCAAAGACAATCCGGTAAATTTGCAGATCGTTTTGATGTCAAGACCTTCACGAATCAAATTCAAAGCAATATTTCGTGTCGCATCACTGTAGCCTTGCTCAATTCCCTGCTCAATTCCCTGTTCAATTCCCTGCTCAATTCCCTGTTCCATTCCCTGTTCAATTCCCTGCTCAATTCCCTGCTTCATTCCCTGCTTCATGTATTCCTGCTTTTCCAATTCCGCAAGCGTCATCACCTGTGCCATGATTCTCTTTTCCTCCGCTATCGTTTCTCGTTCAATCTGTTCCAGTCTCTGCCAGTCGTAACTTGATGATATGGACTCCCCCCACTTTACATCGGCGAAGAAATCAGCGATGCTGAGAGTTTTAACGCATACCCAAATGGGAGGAGCCCAATTATGAACAGAATGAATAATACAACGATAGGCCTGGATATCGCAAAGAGTGTGTTCCACTATGCGGAACTGAATCGAAATGGAACACTGACGGGCAAAGGCAATCTGAAGCGAAACAGGATGCTGTCACACTTTGCCGGACTGGAACCGACCAAGGTGGTGATGGAAGCGTGTGCAACTTCGCACTACTGGGGACGTCAGCTGCAGGAGTGCAATCATGAGGTGGTACTGCTTCCGGCCCACAAAGTGACGCCCTACGTACAGGGCAATAAAAATGACCAAAATGATGCGCTCGCGATTGCTGAAGCGGCCGGTCGTCCGGGCATCCGCACGGTTGCGGTGAAAACGGTGCAACAGCAGGATCTGATGATGCTGCATGGTCTGCGCCAGCAAGCGGTGCAGCAACGCACACAGAAGCGCAATGCGCTACGTGCGCATTTGTCAGAACGCGGATTGACAAGTGGACGCGGCAAGCGTGCTCTGTATGCTCTAATCGAATCGGTAATCACCGCGGATGAGGACGGCGTGATTGGCACCAGCAGTGAGATCAGCATGTTGTTTGTATCCACTGTGGACGGCGAATACAGGAAGCTTCAAAAGTTGGATCAGGAGGTAGATGGCTACGACACTCAAATCAAGGAGCTGGTGAACGGTTCAGAGCCGATGCGTCGGTTGATGGAGATACCCGGATTCGGACCGATCGTAGCGAGCAGTTTTGTGGCGGCACTCGGTGATGGCCAGGCATTCAAGTGCGGACGGATGGTGTCGGCGTGGCTGGGACTGACTCCGCGCCAGCACAGCACCGGTGGCAGACCGGTTCTGCTCGGCATCTCCAAGCGTGGCAACCGTTATATGCGCACCATGCTGATTCACGGCGCTCGCGCAGTACTGAGGGCAGCAGAGGAGAAGAGCAAAAACGACCCTTTCAGCCGTTGGGCGCAGGAGGTAGCGAAACGCCGTGGGCGCCACAAGGCGACTATCGCAATCGCCAACAAGATGGCACGGATCGGCTGGGTAGTGCTGACCAAAGACGTTCACTATGATCCGAAACTGTTGTGATGGCCTGAACAGACCAAGGTGTGATGATGGTAATCAAAGCATACATTTTTGAGTTCAGATCAGAGCCTGTAAGCCGCAGTGCAACGGAAAAAGCAAACGAAGATATTCAGTCGCGAGACGAGACAGATTAAACCGGAAACCTGCCGAGGGATTGCATAGGTAAGAGAACAGATTGATGACAAAACAGGAGATGCCGACACAGGGAGAACCTGGTATACCCAAAGGTTGTAAGAAACCGATAACTTGATAAGGATCCTGTGTGCGAATTTCATCAAGGCTAGAGGGAAACAGAAAATCCCTCATTTGGAAAGCCGGATATATGACCGCAACCTAAATATGTCATCAATGTGTAATTAAACCTTGCAAAACGGGAGGAGTCCATATATGGGTATTTGCGTCGAATATACCGCGTCACAGATCTGATCATTTCAGTGCGTTCCTCATCCGATTCAATCGTCACACCCATCCGAAACGCCTCTGCCACCCGTTCATCATCCAGTCGCCATATCTTGCTCAGTATATATAAGATCACTCGGCAACTCAAACCACCGGTTCGTTCAAGAACCGCATCATCACGCAGGTTCAACACCAGACAATCGGCACTGACGGCAAACAGATGATTGAGCAACGAGATGGATTCCGGATGCAGTTTCAAAAACACATCCTGAAATCCTGACCCCCCGTTCCACTCGCGTTCGCGACCGTGATAGACAATCGAAGAAATCACCGCACCACAATGTGAACGACGCGCCAGCAGCTGGTATTCAAACAACTGCGACAGGGTTGATTTGTCCTGATGGCTTTTATGTTCCAACAACAGATACACGCGCCCCGTCGACTGATGCTTGTTCAAGTTCACGGAACACAACAGGTCCGCCTGTCTCTTTCGCCCGCGCGCTTCAGTCAGAGCGCTGGATTCCAGATGAAAACTTGACCAGTCCAACAACACATTCGCGTTTTCTCCAAGCGCAAGCTGAGCCAGTTCGATGGCGTATTTATCTTTGCTGAACCACTCGCAAAAGAACGCATCGTGCGATTGGTGCAGGGATTCATCGTTGGCGGCATACATCTCTTCCATCTTGCATCCTCCTGAATGGATGGGGGTTGAACCTGATCGTGTGGATTCAGCGGTTTGCCGGTCGCACAGCCACTAAATAGATATGAAATTGAAAGAACTGTCAAGCGATAATCCAGAATTGAACCGGAAGGATTTATTTTGAGGGGTCCACTCCCGCTTCAAAGAACTGCTGTCAGCAAACCATTCTCAGCAAATTTCTTTGCAATGCTGGCAAGTTTGATATGCCATCTTTTCAGTTCACAGAATTGCCGACATGCCCTATTGCGTCTCCAACAGCTCGACTCGAAAGCCATCTGCGAAGATTTTCCCAGTACCTGCCTCGCACTCTTCAACGAAAACCGCCCGGCAAACCGTCAGAATGATGACATTTTTGATTGGTCGAGGTCAGGAAGTCTGAGGATTGAGTTTCAGCAGTTCAAAAGCTTCGTTTTGAATTGGCGTCGGTTCGGCGCACAGGATGAAAGTATGTTCGGGACGTGACTTGGGTGCCATTTCCACCAAGCTGCAAGCTGACAGGCACTCCAGCAGCGAACGGAAACTGCTGATGGTGTAGCCATCGTCGGTTTTCTTGCGATCGGCTTTGCGTTTGGCGCGGTCGGAAAGCTGCGCCATTGCGACCGGCGATGTGCGTTTGGTGCGAAGCTCGCTGCAGTCGTGATCCTCAAACAGCAGCGGTGCCAGTTGTCGGTGCAAGTGCCACTCGACATGATAGGCGAGCATGCAAAGCAAAGCGTCGCCGCGCACCGAGGTTTCGCTGTAGAGGAATACCGGGCGAAGATCAAGATCGGATTTCAGGTAGTATCCGCATCGTCTTCTCCATGTCCTTCTCAGCCGCCACCAGTTTATTTCTTGAAATCGTTCAGGGTGAAGAACAACGTGTCGCCGATCTCGCACATTGCCGGATGTCGCTTGCAGAAGAGAATGCCACCTTTTCGAAAATGGAGTTCAGTTGGTTTTTTCCAAGGTTCGCGGGCGTTCCAAATCCAACCGGCGAACTGCCCATTCTCGACGATATCGCCGAGTTCGACGGCGGGTTCGAAAATTCCGTCTGTTCGGGCGAAGACATAGTTTTCCTCGTTCTGCATCGATCTGAAGGTGGTTTCGTGTTCCGGTGGAGCGACGTAGTAACTCTCCGGCAGGATGTCCATTCGTTTAAGACATCGTTTCAACCCCTTATCACCCAAGTCCCTGATCCAAGGTGTGATACAACCTGAACCGCCAAGCTCCGTGCTCAAGTAGATGATATCCTTGGGCAGGGCTTCGCCAGACAGCGTGGTCTCATGGACGCGGTCACCAACTAGGCTGATCGGCGCGGCAAAAAGTCTAAGGAAATCCATTTGCATGGCATCTTTTTCTTCGTCGCCCATTAGCCTGATTTTGCAAGACGGCCAGTGGTTACTGGACGAGCCCGCGGAGTGCAGGTCGAAAATCGCATCTGACTTGTCGACGAGTTCGTTCGTGATATACCAGGCGATTGTTTCGGTAGGCGTGCCATTCTTGTTGCCAGGGAACAGCCGATTGAGGTTTCCTTCACCTCCATAGTCGAGGGGAGATGTGCGTCTGCCGGAAAACACCGCTGGTCCATTGGCGGCAGGAAGAAAGATGATCCGTCCGTTGATATCTTTAGGTTGTAGCTTGTGGAAAAGATCAATAATGATCGAAATGCCCTCGTATTCGTCACCGTGGTTCCCGCCAATGAGCAACGCCGTACGACCGTTTCCGTTCTTGATCGACATTATAGGAACTGGTAGCCACCCGTACGCGGACCGGTGACTTGAGAAGGGCACCCGGACATATCCGTGATGCTTTCCATCCTTATCGAAATCGATTTCGCCGGACGGTGCACCGATGCTGACTTTTGGACAGGGCATAATTCACACCTTTCGTTTCTGGTTCATATTTAGCTTTTGCTCAACCCGTTCGACCGCCGCCGAGATGTGTTGGCGCATCATGTCCACGGCCCGGTCCGTCTCTTTCGCGGCGACCGCTTCGAGAATCTCCAAATGCTCGTAGTGCACGTGGCTGCGTATCTCGTCAGCGCCGCGCATGACGGAAATTTGTGCAAAGCGGGCGATATTTCAAACTGGCCGTGGACTGTCTTCAGCGCCCGCGGCTGCGCGGCAGGCTCCAGCAGTGCAGGGTGGAACTGGCGGTTCAGGTTGACCTTTTCATTGTAGTCGGTGCTGGCCTTGTCCGCGTCGATCAGGGCCCGGCATTTTGCAATGCTCGCACCGGTATGAGCGTCGACAGCGCGTTCCAGAAATACCGGCTCTAACGCTAGGCGGATATTGTTGATCTTGAGAATTTCGGACAATTCCAACGGGACGACGATCGGGGAACGTCGCGGGCGCAGTTCCATTAGGCCCTCCGTGAGCAGCATTCGGATCGCCTCGCGCACTGGAACGATGCTGATGCGCATTTTGTCAGCGATGGCCCGAATCTTGACTTGATCGCCGGCGAGAAGCGGCCACGACACAATCATGTCGCGCAGCCAAGTAAATACCGCCTTGGGGGCATCGTCGATTTCAAGGCCTGGAATTTGCATACTCGTCACCGGGTCTTTCCACCGGCCGTCGCACCGGGCAACCGGCTTACGAAGGTGGAATTCTCTTGGTTGTTTCCTGATGGCAACATCACCGTGCTAGATCTCCAACAGCCGCCCATATCCGCGGATTGGTTTTTCGTAGCCGCCGACGCGAATGGACTGTCGAAACGTTGCCTGATTGGCGGTGACGACTGGTTTGCCGATTGCCTGCTCGATCTGGTCGATGACCTGCACTGCGCGAAAGTCGGTGCAGGAGATGAAAAGCCCATCGGCTTTGGAGTGATCGGCGCCAACCGCGCCGGCGAATATCGAGTCCGGCGCGACCGCGCTGATGTCGTCCGAAACCGTGATGCCGAAATTCGACACCTTGACGGCCTGAAACGATTCCCCCTCTAAAGCATCGACCGTAATTCTTGTGACAGGGTCCGAATAGGGTGTCAGCACCGCGATCCTGGTCAGCCCAAGCACACGAAAAGCGTCATGGGCAGCGGCGATGGGCGTGATGCAATGGGCATCCGGGCGCACGGAATGAATGGCTTTGGCCACGTTGTCATGGCCGATCGCCGCGGTGCCGGAGGTGCAGGAGTAGATCACAGCATCGAGCCGCCCGCCGGGCAGGATCATGTCTGTCACATCCGCCAGCTGCTCGGTCATGGCGGCTAGATTTTCGGCAACAATATCACCCTCGAAGGGCACCCGGCTGGTAAAGATCATGACCTCGTCACCATCCGGGCGCATAGTCATCATGTCGCGTTCGACGATGTAGTCATTGACCAGCGCCAGCAGGCCGATCCGGCAGCGTCCCTGTTCGGGGTTAAGCACGTATCCGTCCATCGGTCGGTGGTATGTGGTGACAGGCATTGGGGGCCCCTTGTGTTGAAAACAGCCCGGCCGAAGCCGAACCAGTCGAGGAGATGGTTTAACAGATCGAGCGCATATGCATATCCGCTATCGGATCAAAGAGGAGATCGGCGTCGGTTTCGGTGATCACCTATATACGCGCGCACCTTGTTCCAGTACGCTTCGTACTCGTCCTTCGGGAAATCTGCAAATGTGGTGGCCATTAATCTCTCCTGTGGCTTGACTTATTCGTTTTCGTAGATTATAAATCATATATGATATATATAACAAGAGCCAAAATCTGGCCCAAGCAGAGGAAAACACATGTCCAGCAACACAATGGACACTCTTGATCTTAGTCAGAGATTCGCGCGCCGCGCTGAAATCATTGGAAAGTCCATCTTTGACCACCCGCCCGGTGTAACAGTGCTGAGTAGTGGCCTGGCATATCCGCCCGGCCTGCCGGACGTGGTGCGCGAAGCCGCCAACGCCGCCGGAGAGCACATTACCGAATCGATGCAATACGGCCCGTTGATGGGCTTGTGGGACTTGCGCAAGGCGATCGTCGATTTCGTGCGCCACGACGGAGTCGAGGTCGACGTGGACAACGTGCTTGTCACATACGGTGCCAAGAACGCGCTTGATCTGGCCTGCCGTGTCTACTTGGAGCCGGGCGACCGGATGATCGTCACCAACCCAACCTACATGACCGCGCTGATGATCATACGAACCCATGGGGCGAACTTCCTAGGCATTGATCAGGATGAGGAAGGCATGATGACCGATCAGCTCGAGGAGAAACTGAAGCGCCTGGACGCAAATGGAGAGCGGATGCCAAAACTGCTATTCGACATCCCCGATTTCCACAACCCCACCGGCATCACCATGTCTCTGGACCGACGTAAGGCGCTGATCAAACTGGCCAAGCGCTACAACTTCGTCATCCTTGAGGATGACCCCTATCGCCGCATCCGGTTCGAAGGCGAGGCGACCCCGCCCCTAAAGGCGTTCGATGATGCCGACGTGGTGATCTCGCTGGGCACAGTTTCGAAAATACTCGCCCCGGGCCTGCGTCTTGGCTGGGCCATTGGAGGGCCGAGTATCGTCCGCCGCATGGCGCTTCAAAAGGCCGATGGCGGTTGCAACCCGATGGCGCAACGCATCGTTGTGGACTTAATGCGTACCAACAAGATACGACATCACATTGCCGAGGTGACCGCCGAGATGCACTTGCACCGCGACGCAATGATCGAAGCCTTTGCCGAACATTTGCCGGATGCGAAAATCCGCACCCCCAACGGTGGTTATTACCTGTGGGCCGAACTGCCCGCAGGGGTTGATGCGGAACGGGTCGCCGAACTGGGCATACATCACGGGGTCGAGGTTTCAACCGGGCGGTTGTGCTTTGCTGAGGATGGCCCCACGAATTTCCTTCGCATGGCCTACAGCTTTGTTTCGCCAGAGAAAATCCGCGAAGGCATCGCAAATCTCGGTGCCGCCTTCAACCAGTACAAACACAACGCCTGAGGAATCGAACAAATGGCAACACCCGTCGTCAGCAACGAACCTGTCTGCGAGATTGACATTGATACAGAGAGCAAGCAGCACGGCTATGTCTGCATCCAGTTCTCCTCGGACCGCCGCTCGGCCTATGGCTGGCAGCCGGTACCGATCAAGTCCATCAGGAACGGTCAGGACCCCGTCGGTGCCAATCACGGCGATGAATACGACGGCGTGTCGATCACAAACGGGCTTCATCAGGAAATCTCGGTCTAGGAGATGCAGGGTCAGATCATCTTTCTGCTTGCGCTCAATGCGCCCGCCGTCTACGCGGGAAAGCGGACCTCGTTGCTGGATGAATCCGGCGAGGCCAGTTTCAACCGGATGTTCCCCGGCATCCAGAACAGAAGCCCTACGCAGATGATCTGCTGGTGGGTAGTGAACCACCTGCCGCCCAAGATGGACACGGTGTTCGACTTGCATTCGGCTGGCAAATCCATCGACCACAGCCCGTCGGTCAAGATCCGCCCTTGGATCCGCGACTTTGCCTATAACGACATGAAACGGTGCCTGCGCGAGATGGGCATCCTGCCCGTCGACATGGAACTGCCGGAGCCCGAGCACAAGGCAGCTCTCAAGGCGCCATGGAGCGAACCCGAGAATCTCTACTTCAACCTTCAGCACTACGAGGGTTGAGCATGGCAGAGTTGCACCAACTATTCATCGACGGTGAATTCCTGACCGGAGTTGGACGTGAAACGCTGCCGGTCCTGAATCCGGCCACCGGTGAGCCCTGCGCCGAGTTTACCTGTGCGACATTCGCCGAGGCGGCCGCGGCGGCGCTAACCGCAAAACGCGTCTATCCCGAGTGGTCGTCCACCGCGCCGGAGAGCCGTGCGGCACTGCTGCGCGCAATGGCGGCAAAGACACGCTCGCATCAGGAGGCGATCGCCCGTGCCATCACGCTGGAACAAGGAAAACCGCTAGCGGAGGCATGTGCAGAGTTGGACGGTGTGGCGGCCATCTTCGAATTCTTCGCAGCGACCGTCGACACCTATCCCTTCAGGGCGATTGTACCCGGCGCCGCAGACCGTCACATTTTCGAGACCGGCAAGGGCCCTGTTTTGATCATCAATACATGGAATTTCCCGGTCGAGACAGTTGTGTCGCACATGGCGCCATCGCTGGCAGCGGGGTGCCCCTCGGTGGTGTTGGCCAACCGCGAAGCGCCGGGCTGCGTGGCGGCGTTTTTTGCTGCGATGACCGAACTGGACCTGCCGAAGGGACTGATCAATCTGGTGATGGGACAGTCGTCGAAACTTTCCGAACGGCTCGTGGCGCATCCTGCGATTCGGCATGTTAGCTACACGGGGTCCGTAAACGTAGGCAAAGCGCTGGCGGCGCAGGCCGGAGCGCATATGAAGCGGGCGACTCTCGAACTGGGTGGACTTGCCCCGGCCATCGTGCTGCCAAGCGCAGATGTCGATGCGGCCGCCAAAGCCTATGCAGGCAAGCGTTTCTGGAATGCGGGCCAGGTTTGCACCTCGCCCAATCGCATCTATGTAAACCGCGCGCAGTTTGACGACTTTGTAGAGATCGCGAAGGACTATGCGGAAGGGTTGACCGTCGGGGATGGGTTCGAACATGGTACCGATTTAGGTCCCATGACCAACGAACGCGGCGTTCGCTGGATGCAGCAGATTGTGACCGACGCGCTGGAACACGGCGCGCGGTTCGTCACTGGCCAAAAGGAGTTTGCCAGGGGCGGATATTTCTGGAAACCCACGGTTCTTGCGAATGTGACCGAAGACGCGCTTGGCATGCGCGAGGAGATCTTCGGCCCCGTTGCCTGTATCCGTGCGTATGACGAACTCGATCAGGTCATCGTGCGGGTCAACGATTGCAAAATCGGGCTGAGCGGCTATGTCTATGGTCCCGACGACAGCGAAGTGCTTTCTGTTGCCCGCCGGATCGAAGTCGGCAGCGTTGGCGCAAACCAGATGATAACGGCCTTTGTTGATACCCCTTTCGGCGGGATCAAACAGAGCGGGCTGGGCACCGTTGGAGGTGCGTCGGCCATGCGCGAGTATCTCTTCCCGCGTACGGTTGCGATGCCAGCAGCCTCGAAGATTGAGGCAGCGGCGTGATGTTTGCGACGTCGGCAAATCCGCTAAAGACCATGGCTGCCGGGTTCGAGGTTGCGGCGATACGGACGCTGCATCTGCCAGACGCGACGGCGTCAGCGAATATTTCGCTCGTCGAAGAATGCCGCGCCTATGCCATAGAGTGCGAGTTGCAAGCTGATACCGTGTTGATTCCCGACACCGCAGTAAACTCGCTTTCGACGATGCCAGCACTTGAAACGGCTGTGGGCAAATCAGTGCTGACGGTCAACCAGGCCTGCCTGTTTGAAGGGGCTACTCTTGTTGGAAAGGCCGCCTATCTGACGGAATATTCAGCTTTCACCCGATTCGAGGGGTGCTCAGAGGAGAAGATTCTATGATCGACTTCGAGTACCTCGCGACGCTTGATTTCAGCGTGCCCTGGAAGTTCCGATGGCAATTGCTCAATGGAGCAATGGTCTCCCTTTATCTGGCCTTCGTTTCGTCCGTAGTTGGCTTAGCCCTCGGGATCATTCTTGCGATCATTATCCGCTCAAAATTTGTGGTGGTGCGCTACGTGGTGTTGGCCTATGTGGAGTTCTTCCGCAACACGCCACTGTTAGTTCAGCTGATCTGGATTCATTTCGTGTTGCCGCTGGCTACCGGCATCAACACCACGCCATTGATGTCAGGCACAGTCGCACTTACGCTTAATGTCACTGCTTACTTCTGCGAAATTGCACGTGCTGGGATCAACGCAGTTCCCATCGGCCAATGGGAGGCCGCGCGCGCACTTGGTCTGCACTGGTTTCCGATCTGGGGCAAGGTGGTTCTGCCGCAGGCACTGCGCGTCATGATCCCACCTCTGGCGAACATGGTCATCAACATCTTCAAGGCTACGGCAATCTTGTCGATCCTCGCAGTTGACGATCTGATGCGCATTGCTATCCGGATCTCCAACTCCACCTTCAAGCCAGTTGAACTGATAAGTGCTGCCGCACTGATTTACCTGGTCTTGGGTAGCGTGCTCGCATTTGGCGCCGACTGGTTGGAACGCAGACACGGACCGGAGAAATAAACGTAATGACGTTCGATTGGGGAATTTTGTGGAGCAATATTGACTTATTGTCCAAAGGTGCGCTGATTACCGCGGAAGTTCTGGTCTTGTCGCTCGTGTTCGGCTCGATTATCGGCGCCTTCATCTGCGCTGGCAACTTGCAAACCAATCGGACGCTAAGGACACTGGTACGTATTTACACCCACATTTTCCGTACCGTTCCAGAAATGGCACTGATCTTTTGGGTCTACCTGTCACTGCCGCTGATTCTGGGCATTCGCATGTCTGCCTTCGTCACTGGAACACTTGCAATTTCTTTGGTAGCCGGCGCTTTCTTGGGTGAGATATTCCGCGCAGGTATCGTTGCCATCCCGCGCGGCCAAACCGAAGCCGCAAAGGCACTGGGCCTGGGCTTCATTCCACGCTGGTTCAGGGTAATTGTTCCCCAAGCATTGGGACTGGTGCTTCCGACCATTGTGAATTTTGTCACCGAACTTCTGAAGATAACCAGTCTGCTGGCGGCAATCTCGGTCGGTGAACTTGCGTATCAGGCCAATGTTTTGGGCGGCCAAACATTCAAATACAACGAATTCTTCACCTCCGTCGCAATCGCCTATTTCTGCATGATCTTTCCGGTCACGCTGCTGGCCCGTCGGTTGGAGAAGAAAAGAGCAGCCTGAGCCGTTTGGATCAGGCTACAACCAACAGAGTTTATAACTGTTCTACAACGAGGGAAACCAAATGAAACTTATAAAAATTCTACCGGTCGCAGTCGTAACCTTTGCGGCAATGATCGTTGCCGCCTCGGCACAATCTGCAATGTCGGACATCCAGTCCGAAGGTGTCATCCGTGTTGGAATGGCGGATTCGGTTCCATTCCAGTTCAAGGACGTAGCGTCCGGAGAATGGCGCGGATACAACGTCGATATGGCAAACAAGATGGCCGAAGCACTGGGCGTCAAATTGGAAATCGTCGATGCCACTTGGGCAACGTTGATTCCAGGGCTTGAAGCAAAACGCTGGGATGTCGCGTTCGTCGACATGTTTGCAACGCCGGAGCGCGCTGTAAAGGTCATGTTCAGCGATTCTTATTTCCAGACGCGTCAGGTCGTCATGGCGAAGAAAGACTCTGGCGTTTCCACTTGGGACGACCTGAATAAATCGGGCAATTCAATTGTTGTCTTAGCTGGTACAGCTGATGAGGCAGTAGCCAAGGAGCAGTTCCCGAATGCCGAAACCCGCCCCATGGTGGCAGAGGGTCTTGCGGCGACTTTTCTGGAAGTAGCAGCCGGCCGCAGCACTGCCACTCTGGCATCGGAAATCAACATCAAGCTCTATCTTGCCGAGAATAAAGACGCACCGCTTGAAATTATCGACGACGGACGTGGCATTGAGGCGCAAGGATTTTCCTACGCCATCCGGCCAGGTGACGACCACTTGTTGAATTTCCTGAACACCTGGATCCGCAGTGCCAGCGCGACGGGCCTGTCGAAGGAAACGGAGTTAAAGTGGATCGACAACTTCTCCAATTAAGTTGAAGCAACTGGAGCGGCCGCGGTAACATTTCTGCCGCGGCTGGTTCACAGACCGAATCAGCCACATGCCCTGCAAGTTCGAGCGCCAACCCGAAACGCTCAGCCAGATCGTCGAAAACGGACTGTGCGTCGGATGCGGGCTGTGCCAGGGGGTTGCTGGTAAGCAGGCGATAGATTTCATCACAACACCGGAGGGCCGCGAACGTCCAATACAACGTGGTCTTATTTCGCAGAGCGACTGGCAGACCATCTTGCGTACTTGTCCGGGCATAAGTGTCATCGGTAACGATAACCTTGACCAGAGCGAGGACGTGCAGGTTGACCTCATCTGGGGCGCTTATCACGGTGTAATATTGGGGTATGCAAGCGATCCGGAGATCCGCTTTCGTGCTGCATCCGGCGGGGTTCTTACCGCCTTGGGAAAGTTCTTGCTCAGCAGCGGCAAAGCGAGTTTTATCTTGCAGGTGCGCGCTTCAGAAGCGCGCGCGATGCGCACCGAAACGGTGTTGTCACGCAGCTGTTGGGATGTAATCTGCTCGGCTGGCGCGCGCTACGGCCCAGCAACACCACTTGCCTCCATCACTGAAGCTTTGGATACCGGTGAGCCATTCGCCTTTATTGGCAAACCTTGCGATGTTACTGCATTGAGGCTCTTCGCACGAAAAGATCGACGGGTGCACAGACAATGCAAAGCGATGCTGGCACTGGTTTGCGGGGGCGCACCGGAGTTTCGGAAGTCCCGCGATCTAGTTCATGAACTGGGGTATCGTGAGGAAGATATCACCATGATGCGCTACCGCGGCTATGGCAATCCCGGCCGAGCACGGATCGAAACCCGAGATGGCAGGGCGTTCGAACGCACTTACCAGGAAATGTGGGCTGACGAGAGTAAATGGTGCATCCAGGCGCGCTGCAAAATCTGCCCTGATGCCATAGGCGAAAGCGCCGACATTGTAGTAGCCGATTTTTGGCCCGGTGGCGCCCCCACAGGTGAAGATGCAGGTTTCAATTCAATCGTCATCCGTACTGATACTGGTCGGGCCTTGCTCAATAGTGCCGTAGCTGCAGGCGCTTTGACGGTAGAACGCGACCTCACCATCGATGATATGAGCAACACGCAACCCCACCAAGTTCGCAAGAAATATGCGTTGTGGGCGCGCTTCGTCGGTATGCGTGCAACCGGCCATCTGGTGCCTCATGTTGAAGGCCTGCGCCTGCGTGAATTGGCAGCAACACAAAGCTTTTCTGACAACCTACGGTCCGCTCGCGGTGCCCGCCTTCGCTGTCTCGACGGCCGACTGAGCGAGCCTGCCGCCACGGATATCACGACCCTGAAACCTAATGACGGAGGTGCCTATGGCAACCACGGATGAATTCAACGAAATCAAGCATGAAGACCTGCCGGTTTCCGAAAAAATCGTAATAGAAATCTGTAACATGAATAAGCATTTCGGTGCATTTCATGCGCTCAAGGATATCAATCTGACCGTTCGGCAGGGCGAACGGATCGTGATCGCCGGCCCGTCCGGTTCGGGAAAGTCCACGTTGATCCGCTGCATCAACCGGCTGGAGGAGCACCAGTCCGGACAAATCAGTGTCGATGGCACTGAATTGACTAGCAACACCAGGAATATCGACAAGATCCGGTCCGAAGTCGGCATGTGCTTTCAGCAGTTCAATCTGTTTCCGCATATGACGATTCTGGAAAACTGCATGCTGGCACCGATGTGGACGCGCAAGCTGAAGCGGGCCGAGGCCAAAGAGGTTGCCATGCATTTTCTGAAAAGGGTGCGCATCCCCGAGCAGGCCGACAAATATCCCGGCCAGCTTTCGGGTGGCCAGCAGCAACGGGTAGCCATTGCCCGATCGCTGTGCATGAAGCCCCGGATCATGCTGTTTGACGAGCCCACCTCGGCGCTCGACCCCGAGATGATCAAGGAAGTGCTTGATACGATGGTCGAACTGGCCGAAGAGGGGATGACGATGCTGTGCGTGACCCACGAGATGGGCTTTGCCCGCCAAGTGGCGAACCGTGTCATCTTCATGGATCATGGCGAAATCGTCGAGGAAAATGAACCCGAAGCATTCTTCAACAATCCGCAGAATCCGCGCACCCAAGAATTTCTGAGTCAGATTCTCGGGCACTGATGGGCCAAAACGAGAATGCAATTGATCTGTCGGTATAAACTTCGTGCTGGCGAACTGGAGGATGAGGAAACGCGTAGAACTGTTTGCAGCAACATACTTGAGGGCGGAGAACACGCTTTCCGTGAGCATTTCCAGCGGATGTGCGTAAGGTTGATCCGCTAAGCCGGAGCGCAAGGCAAGCAGACCAGTTCATATTAATGTATCTTTGCCCCGTCCAGGCAGTCATGATCGTGCTTTGCACGAAGTTTAGGCGAGATCGAAATAACACTTCTTGGAGTCTGACTGCGTTAGACCGGATATCTCAGTGCGTCGTGAAAGGCGTCGTTTCTCTGGTGGGTGCGAATCCCGCCCAACAACTGCTACTCTGGTTGGTAGTAGCTTGGGCGGTTTGTTTGCGGAGGTAACTATTTAGGCTGAAGCACTCTGGTGTAAAAGGGTCGCCGTGGGCGATTCAACAAGCATGCGCGCAGGCTGGAACGTAAAAGGCTGAGCAGGCCTTGATACGGGCAACGCGGAAGCCGACTCTCCTGAGATCAGAGGAAGGCGGCAGTTTGGGAAGCGAGTAGTGTAAGCGCCAAGCTGTTTCCGCAGGGGTAGTGGCACCGGCATGTATGGAAGATGAGAGAAGGGGCAACACGGGAAGCCTTGTCAGTGATGTGGCACGCATCAACCGGCAGCCCGCGAAGGCCAGGCTGGTCTGGCAGGGTGGCGGAGAGGCTGGCAGTAGTTATGAAGTCGGGTAATTCCGATGGAGTGAAGTAGCCTCAGGTGTGGAAAGACGATGGAAGGAGAAAAGGCTTTTAGGAGTGGCACTGTCCTGTGACCCCGATGCTTTGGTTGATGACTTCAGAAGCGTCGCTTGCATAAGTGAAGATGGCGTTCCCGAATGGGAACGTGTTTCGTCAGAGCGTAACGAGGTCTGATGACGAACGGACTGTTGATTTTGTGTAGTAGGCGGAAACCGTGCAGTTGTCTGCCGTATCCGCATAGTATCTCGGGGCGTTTCACCGTGTGCGAAGCGCAAGTTCCCACTGGAGAGCCGAGTGTTCGAAAGGGGCACGCTCGGTTCGGGGAGCGGGGGCAATGGCATTCACTTAAGGAATCAAGTCCATTCACTTAAGGATCCGTACCGCGGCGACAGCTGAACCGGGATGGATCAAGCTCTGGCTGGAACAGTTTAGCTTGAAGTCGTCTTGGCGGGTTTACCGGGTTTCCATTTTCCGATTGGTTTCCTGGAACATCGCGGATAGGAGCGATACGGGCGCTTGCGCTGTCGACACGAACTGATACCGGCGATGATTTGATTGAGGACCTCACTGACCATGTCGGCCTGTTTCAGCAGTAGCGTTTCAAGATTCCCGCCGATCACCGTCAGCGCGTTTTTGAAGTTGGCCTTGAAAGCTCGCTTGTTATCGCAGCCATCGGGGTTCAACTGTATTTCACTGTGATTCGAGAACAGCCGCGTCAGCGTGACCAGGACAAAATGGGCAAACAGCTCCTGCCGTATGCCACGTTCCGAGGTGGCGTGGAAGTCTTCGATTGAGATCAGATTTTTAGAAATCTTATACAGTTCTTCAATCCCCCAGCGGGCGTGATACAGATCCGACAGGTCCGAGATCGTGTATTGGTGTTGGTCCAGCAGCGTAGTCGCCAGTGTATAGGTGGTTTCCGCCACCCGATACTTGACCAGACGCACTGTAATCGGCGCACATTCGGCGCTCGCATCGCGACTGCGGATGCGCTCGCACTGAACCGCACTGGGGCGGATTTCGACCGTGGCATCAGTCTCGCTACTGGCCATAAAGCGCTCGAATGCAGCCGCCGCCTGACGTTTGACGCGGAACACCGCATGCAGGCCGCGCACGACATGTTCATACAGCATCTCGTAGGAATAATAGCCACGGTCATACACCACCACATCCTGTGCATTCAATGCGCACAGGTGGCTGCGCGCCAGGCGTCGTTCATCGCCATGGGCAACCACATCAAAGTCCACCGGAATCTGGGTTTTCAACTGGTACAGACAACTGACCGTTCCCTGCGGATAATAGGCGTTGTCCGAGGGACAGCGGTAGCCGGCTTTGAGCAGCGCCCGCGGCAAATTGATTTTTGACCCGTCCACGGCATGAATCCGGTGTCCTTTCCAGTTCGCATCTGCGGCCTGCAGATCGATGCACTTGAGCAGCCGAGTCTGCAAAGTCTTGAAGATGTTTTCGTCCAGCTTGGCGCGTGCCTTGCACATCGCCGAGGGCGCAACCGGACGCGTCTGCGGAAGCGCGATGTCCATCATCCGACATTGCTCCCACAACTGTGCAAGCGTGATCGCATAGCCTTGTCTGTTGGCTGAGAACACCAGTCGAAAGATGAACAGCATGATGAGCAGCGAGTTCAACACCCGCTGGCGCTGCTGCCATTGAGGGTCGAAATCCTCGGCCACTTGCGCGACGATGCCGATGAGGTTCTGCCACAACTGCACAAAGGGGTCGCTCGCAGGCAAGATTCTCGACGCCGCACGCACGGTTTTTTTCGGCACCGGTCGCGGTCCCCGCAGCAAAACTTCTCTGACCTCATCGATCAATGGATAAATATACACATCTTTGGGCGATTTGCCGCGTCTGCCGGTGCGACCGATGCACTGCCAGTTGGCGGCCCGATAGCAACTCGCATCGAAGTGCTGCACATCCACGAATGTTTCGATCAGAACCGGCCGGTAAGCATGCTGATGGTGCCAGTCATCCGCCAGCCGACGACACGCCATCGACAGCGACTTCGAAGCCAGATTTTTCACCCGCACCCAGGGCAGGATTAAAAAACGGTTGTTGCTGACCACCAAATCCAAGTGCTTCTTATGCTTTTGATCCTGCCAGCCGATCCATTCATCACGACACGGCAGCGACCTCACTGCATAGCAAAACATCAGCGCTCCTAAACGACGCCCCTGCCCATCCACGATGAAATACCGCAGGTGCAGGCCGATCGGACGACGATAACCAAGGTAGTGATGCCGGTCCACCAACTCGTTCCATTCCCCGATTTCCTGTTTCTCGCTCACCACCTGCAGTGCCAGCGGCATCAATTGCTCCAGTTCGCACTCAATGCTGGCCTGAGGGGCCGACCGATGTGTCCACACAATCGGCTTTTGTGCGCCTCGCTGCGGGCTGCTGATCTTCTCCGGCAACTGTAACACCCCCTGCTGTTCCAGACTCTCCAGCAGCCGCAGGCAGGCGTTGAACCGATTGCTGCCTTTCGGCGTCTGCCACTGCAGATGTTCACAGATCGTCTGCGCAAGTTCGTGGCGGCTCAAGGCCGGAAAACTGCCTACCGTCTGTTGAATCTCATAAAGCTGCTTGCGGCTGAAGCGACGCCCGCAAAATGTCGTTGATTTCAGCTTCGCAATGCTTGCGTCCATCGTTGTTTCTCCGCCAATACACTATGCAACGCTTATATTGACACAAAACAACGGATTTGTCAAGTATTAAATTCCGGCTCCGGCGTATCCATTTTTAATTCCAAATAATCAATCCATTACCCAATCTGATCTAAAACCTCAGAATCCAATCTCAGCTAAATGAATGCCATTGGGAGCGGGGGAGTAAAAACCGGGGTAACATCGTCATTTCGTTCGTCGATTTGAGCGCTTCTCGCGCAGAAATCTCACCTGCTTCATATCCTTCAGCAGCGTGTATACGTCCGGTCGAATACCGGACGGAACAAGGTTGAACATTCGGTTGTCTTCTGCTGTCATCTGGCTTTGAGCACTTTGCGTGGATATCGTTGCAATCGTTCATACAGCGGGTTGCTGAATATTTCTACCGAGACACTTTCTTCTACCACGCAATCACCAAAAATACAGACTCGGCTCGAAACCGGGCGGATTGAACCAAACTTCAACATAACAGCGTTCAACAGTTTGCCATGTGGCACTGATCTGCTTCTCCATTCCCCGATGTGCGCGGCGCACATTGCGCGGACCGCGATCTCGAACCTGTTCGTTATCAGAATCTTCTGAATCTCAGGCATCAATGGTCTGGATTGGAAGGATCTGGTTGACCACATGCACTGCAGCAGCAAAAGTCTACCGCTGACTTGTTTCCCATTTCGGGTCCACGAAATAGGGCAGGTTCGACGGCGGTAGTGGCTCCTTACCCGCGATCATGTCGGCGGCTTTTTCGCCAATCATCATAGTTGGGCAGTTCAGGTTGGCCGATGGAATAATCGGCATTATCGACGCATCCGCCACGCGAAGGCGTTCAACACCGTGCACCCGGCATTCGCTGTCAACCACGGCAAGCTCGTCCCCACCCATCTTGCAGGTTCCGCAGGGGTGGTAAGAGGAATGGCAGGTTTCGCGTATCCAGGCCTCAAGCTCCTCATCCATTTGGATATCTGAACCGGGGAAAATTTCACGCCCTGTGAAGGCAGCAAGCGCTGGCTGCGTCAGCAATTCGCGCGACAATCGGATCCCGGTCTTGAGTTCCTCGATGTCCTGCGGATGCTCTAGCATGTTGTAACGGATGCGCGGTTTGGCGTGTGGATCGGCTGAAGAAAGGCGTACAAAGCCGCGACTGAGCGGCCGCTGGATGGAGAGTTGCAGCTGGAAAGCGTGTTCTTTCAGGAAATCCGCACTACCCTCCGCAACCGCGATTGCAAAAAGCGCGATCTGCAGGTTGGGGAACCGCACGCCGGCCTTGGAGCGAATCAAAGCGATTGCGTCGAAATGGTTGTTGGCAAGCGGACCTTTTCGGGTCAGTAGCCATTCCGCCGCAGCCCTGGCCCGCGAAAGAAGATTGAGATGTCTGTATAGCGTCACTGACTGCGGGCAGGCGACCTGCACAGAGGTCAATGGATGATCCATCAGGTTTTCGCCAACGCCCGGCAGATCATGTAGCACCTTGATGCCCATATCCCGCAGATGCGCCGCCGGGCCGATACCCGATTGCATCAACAGCATGGGGCTGTTGAAAGCACCGCCACTGATCACTACCTCCCGCGCGGCGGTTGCTGTGATTACCCTGCGGCCTTGCTCATATTCGATACCGCGGGCTGTCCGCCCTTCAATCAGGATGCGCCGGGCGTGACAGTCAATCTCAATCCGCAGATTGGTGGGCGGATTGCGCAGATAGCACCGCGCGGTCGAGGACCGGCGCCCGTTGGAGACATTCTTCGGGAACCGGCCGAACCCGTCCTGTTGCTCCCCATTTACGTCATCGGTATGCAGATAACCCGCCTGCTGCCCTGCTTTCAGAAATGCCTTTTCCAGCGGCCCAGGCTCAACTGTCGATACTTTGATGTTACCCATGTCGCCGCGATATTCCGATATGCCGTCAACCCTCGTTTCAAGCCGCTTGAAATAAGGCAGAACGTCGGCATAGGTCCAGCCGTGCGCGCCCGCCTCGGCCCAGCTTTCGTAGTCGAGCGGATGACCGCGCAGATATAGCTGTCCGTTGATCGAAGACGATCCGCCCAACACCCGGCCGCGCGGCTGAACAAGGCGGCGGCTGTTCAGATAGGGTTCCGTTTCCGTTTCATAGTTCCAATTGTATTTCGGGGCGTTATAGGCATAGCGCATCGCCGCCGGAACGTGGAACAGCAGGCTGTTGTCCTTCGGGCCTGCTTCCAGCAACAGCACGGTTCTGTGAGAATTTTCCGCCAGTCGCGCTGCGATGATTGCACCTGCGCTGCCGGAGCCGACGATGACATAGTCATAAGACGACATTGCTTCTCAGTATCCTTCCTGCCGACACCGCGCCGCCGACTGATTGCGGGATTGTTCGAAGTGCGCACGCAGTGAAGACGGCGAACAGTACCACCGGTTCAACTTCGCAGTTCGGGCTGACGCTGCGAATCTCACCTTGATTGCCGCAAAGTCTCATTTTGATTGTCGCACTACAGGCGCTGCTTAGCGGCTTCAACCAATTTTGGCGGACGCGCATCACAAGCCCAGCGGTTCTGCGAACTGTAGATTTTTTCTACTGCTTCTTCCCCTCCAATTCTCATCGGGTAATTGCGGCTTCAAATCTCTTCGACTCGATTTTCGACGATCTTCCCTTTTGCGCATCACGACATTCAAAATGATCTTTTGCACGTGCATAATATATGATATATTAATCTTAAAACGCAGAATGAGCAATTGAATGAAAAAAATATCTCCCGAATTTCCCGATTTCCCCGAAGAAGAGTTTGAACTCCGTTACGCTCGCGCGCGAGCGTTGATGGCTGAGAAAAACATTGACGCTCTTTTTATCACTGAAAAACTGAATTACGGCTATTTCTCCGGCCATCGTTCTTGTCAGAACCCCATCGACAAAATCCGTTCCTACATGTTCATTCTCCCCAAAGATGATGATCCTGTTGTCATCACGATGCCTTTCGAGGTGATGCAGGTCGAGCAGACCTCCTACGTCAAGAATATCAAGACAATTGGCGGATTGACCGGTCATCCGGAGTTCATTGTTAACACGCTTAAATCCATGGGTTTGGGCAAAGCGCGGATTGGCGCGGAACTGGGGCGCGAGCAGTACTTGGGCACCAACTACCTCGCCATGCAGGAAATTATGAGCGGCTTATCGGAAGCCGAATTCGTCGATGCCGCTCAAGTCATTCTAGACACCCGCGTGATCAAATCTTCTGCGGAAATAGAATACTGCAGGGTTGCGGCCAAAATCACTGCCGAGTCGGAAAAGGAGATTTTCGAAGAAGTCCACGCCGGGATGACAGAGAACGAAATCGCAGTCAAATTGCGTACCCGGCTTTTCGAAAAGGGCGCTGAAGACCTGACGTTGCTATGCGTAGTTTCTGGTCCTTCCACAGGCGGTATTTGTCTGTTGCCAACTGATCGGGTGGTTCAAAAAGGAGACACGCTGGGCTTTGACTGTGGCGTAACCTATCGCGGTTATTGCTGCGACATGGCACGCACGGCCTCGGTCGGCGAGCCCTCTGAAGAACTGGCGGAGTTCTACGAGTGGATGATGCGGCTCCGCCATGACTGCAACATGCAGCTCCGGCCGGGCAAATCGCCCGAAGATATCGTGGCGGTTTGCGATCGGTATTTGGATGAGCGAGGCTTGAAAACGATGGGCGTGGGCCGGGTTGGGCATGGTGTTGGTGTCGAGACTACGGAATACCCTTCGCTCGCCGCATTCGAAAAAGTGAAATTCGAGAAAGGAATGGTTTTTGCCTGCAATCCCAACTTCGCAAATCATTTGGGATTTCTCAACGCCGAGGACAATTGGGCGATTACCGATGGCGACCCTGATCTCCTAACCGATCCTATCGCGCAGATGAAGATCCCGGTCGTCAGTTGCTGACAGGGAAATCCGGTAGAGAATTAAAGGAATGGCATTGTCGGAATGGAGGTGCGTGGTTGGGATGACCGGAAGCTCGCAAATGCAAGCGCCTTTGCCGTCCCGGTCTTTGCTTCTGTCACTGTGGTTTCGGCGAACAGGGGGGCTCTCAAACACGCGGCAAAAAGCCAAGGATTGCCCCAGAAAGCAAATTTGGAACATAGTGTCATTTGAGGCATGAACAGCGGAATTATTGAATATCAGGCGTGGCTTCTCTGCAGCTGGAAAAGCCAAGAGATTACTTTCGGCCTGAAACTGAGAAAATCCGGTTCTGCACGTACTGCCGCAAATGGGAGATTTCAGGAGGTTAGGAGTTGATTTTCGTGGATGAATACGTGAGGCGTTTGCGCAATGGGGGATGTATGCGATGACTGGCCGATTATTGGCATTGCATCGCTCGCCGTGTATCTTATTGGAATTGTGGTCGCGACATTCTCCGACACTTGAGTTTTCCTGTCAGCGATTTTGCAGGGAGCGGTAGTTACGGCCCAAGTCGGGGAATTCTCACGTCTGCTCATGATCTCTTCCGCATTCATCGCTGGAATTGCCAAGTTAAATTCGGTTGCTCCGATTCGCTTATTGGCGAGGTTATCCGGGTAGTTCGTCAGTTTGCCGCAGCGCACAGCTATACTATGATTCTAGTCACTCACCAGATGGGTTTGTCCGCGAGGTATCTGACAGAGCTTGCTTTTTTGATGATGGTAAGTTTGTTGAACAAGATCCGCCGCAGGAACTCTTAGGATCGCCAAAGAATGAACGCGCGAAACAGTTCTTGAGCCAAATCCTTGCTCAACTTAGGTTCTGGAAAATCAACCCGAGGTTCCAACATGGTACATGAAATAGACTACAGCAATGTTCCCACAGAGATATATCGCCAGTTGCGGGAACGGATTTTACGCGGGAAACTACTCGGCGGCGATCAGGTTAAAATCGAAGCGGTTGCAAAAGAATTCGGGGTGAGCATCATTCCGGTACGCGAAGCAATTAGAATGCTAAACGCGGACAATCTGATAGACATCCTTCCTCGCCGCAGTCCAGTCGTCTCGGGCTTGTCTAAAATTGATGTTCTTGAGATCGCAGATATTCGCCTCGCGCTTGAACCGCTCGCTCTAGCCGAAGCCATGCCGTATTTCACGGACTCGATCTTATCATCCTGCAGTTCGGTACTCGATAAATATCAGAAAAGCCGGGATTCTTGGAAACAAGTTGAACTCAATCGCAAGTTCCATCTAAAGCTTTACGAACCTTGTCCGAGCCAACGGCTGAAAAAAATTATCGCCGAGCAATATGATGGTATGACGCGCTGTGCACACGTTATGGTGATTAGGTCTTCGAAGAAGGGTGACAAGAGTTTTGCGGAGCACAAAGCGATTCTGCGTGCCTGTAAAAAGCAAGACACCGAGGCAGCTGTCCAGGAACTTAGAACCCATCTTTTGGCATCTATCGAGCGAGTCCGGCATGAACTCATTGATAGTGCGTAACCAATCAAACAAAATACCGCGGAATACGTTGTCCGAGCAGGTTATTGCGATAGCGAAGTAATTTCAGACTTCCTAACCTCTATTTCCAATCCGATTTGCTTCAAGTTCACGCATGTTGATAATACTTATATTCTTTTTATGAAAACCGAATGATATTCTCAGTGAATTTCTTTGCAATACCGGCTAATTTAATATGTCACCTTATTCAGTTCGCAGGATTGCCGACATGCCCTATTGCGCCTCCAACAACTCGATTCGAAAGCCATCTGCGAAGGATTTCCCAGCACCTGCCTCGCACTTTTCAATGAAAACCGCCCGACAAACCTTTAGAATGATGACATATTTAATTGGTCGAGGTCAGGAAGTCTGAATTTAAGAAATTCTACGGCACCTTCGCCGATAGCGGCCTTGTCAATCTGAACGATTATCCCCGCCTGAAGAAATATCTCGAACGGCGGCGTGACCAGATTGCAAAAAGGCATATTGCGCAGAAAGCACCGGCCAATTGGTACCGGACGATCGACCGCATTTACCCAGCACTTGCAGGCATGCCGAAGTTGCTTATCCCCGATATCAAGGGCGAAGCCCGTATTGTCTACGAGGACGGGCGTCTGTACCCGCACCACAATCTTTACTTCATCGTTTCGGACGAGTGGGACTTAAGAGTGTTGCGCGCTGTGCTTCGCTACGGCATCGCCAAGCTCTTTGTGTCGATCTACGCGACCCGGATGCGGGGCGGTTATCTACGCTTTCAGGCGCAATATCTACGGCGCATTCGACTGCCGCGCTGGCAGGACGTTTCCACCGCCCTTAAAGCCGAGCTCATTGAGGCGGAGGCACGCCATGATGTGGATGCCTGCAACAGGGCTATCGAGAAGCTCTATGGCCTTTCAGAAGAAGAACGTGACGCCATCGGCAGCAACGGCAAATAGAGGGATGCATGGCAATTGATCTTGCCGAATACAAACGCAAAGTTCGCGAAGCCATCCAGGCGTTCTGGGACAGCCGTGAGAAGGCACACCAGAAGCAGATCGAATCCGGTAAGGCCGATCAGGGCGAACGCGCCAGCGTAACGGCCGGTAAGAACATGGACGGATTTATTTCTCTTGTTATCGACATCGTGCGGGCGAATGGACTGGATCACGCCGACATCCATCAGCAGCGCCGTGTGCTGACATTGCCGGGCTACTTTCGGCCACGAAGTTGTGGGACCTTCTGGTTATCAATGAAGGCCGCTTGATCGCGGCACTCGAATTCAAGAGCCAGGTCGGCCGGTCCTTTGGCAACAATTTCAACAACCGTTCCGAAGAAGCGATCGGCTCCGCGCATGATCTGTGGACGGCTTACAGGGAAGGCGCCTTTGGCGAGCAAACGCGCCCTTTCGTCGGCTGGTTGATGTTGCTGGAAGACGCACCGGCATCACGTGCGCCTGTGCGTGATTTATCGCCTCATTTCCCGGTATTCGAAGAGTTCCAAGGTGCCTCATATGCCGAACGCTACAACATTCTCTGCCGCAAGCTAGTTCAGGAGCGGCTATACACATCGGCATCGATACTGACATCACCGCGTTCATCTTCTGCGGACAGCGCTTATGCAGAACTGAGCGATATGACTGGCCTACGCACATTTGTCACCGAGCTTGCCAGCCATGTCGCCGCGGAGGCAGCAAGGTCATAATCTGCACCCGCTGCCCGATCTGTTTAGGCAAATTGTCTTAGTTTAGTCATCTGAACGACGGCAATAACTGCAATTGCGGTAAATGTAATCAGTGTCCAGCCTAGTGTCATGTCCACTAAGTAATGTTGTATCAATTCCAATCGCTTCTGGTTGTTGCCAGATTGAACAACGAGGATTTGCCAAAGAACAAACGTTACGTGGTAGCACGACAGAAATCGGAACGCAATCCGCATGGAGAGATTGTGGGGAATGGTTCGCATTCATCACAGAAAGCGCACAATGCGTCGATTTAGCTGAACAGCGACGCGAGTGAAATCAATGAACGGGCAAGGTTTGGTGAAACCATAGCCGGTGCTGCAGATTCGCCGCGCAAGGTGGGTCGGGTGAAATAGCGCTCGGCGGTCAGCAGGGCAAGCAGTGTTTTTACGAGCGCAAGGCGGACGGTGAAATTGAAGCCCTCATGGTTGCGCTCAGCGGCAGTGCGCATTCACAATGGGCGTTGTGGCGGTTGGTGCAGCGTGCGGTTGAGTGCGACTATATCAACAAGATTTCTTGCGAGACGGTGCGGGCGGGACTGAAAATAACGAAAGCCAGCCTTGGCAGTGCATTGAGAGGGTGATGCCTGCACCCGGCAGTCAAATCCTCACAACACCCTCAAAAGGCGAAGCTCTCCGAATCAATCACTGCGGTCAGTTTCCGAATTCATATCGGGAATTATTTTGTCTCTAGCCAATCGACTTCAGGAACTGTTTGAAGTCTATTGGACATGGTTGGGTCCGCGCAGCGGTATGGAAGTACGGGTGCCCCAAAAAACTCATCACGAGCAATTTCGAGTTTTCGCTTGACTTTTCATGGGAATGGGTTAAGTTAGTCCGAGAATTCGCAACCCCGACCCGCACGGATTGTGCGGTCGACGAGTTCAGACAAGTCGTTCGAATCGCGAAGCGGTTCGAGACACTTGATCAACATGTGCAACTTATATCCGGAGTGGCAACCATGGCCAAGCAGACTTCCCAATCACCCCCAGACCTTTCTATCGAACCGACTCACGACAATCTGTTCAAGTTCACCTATCATCGTGAGGACGGGGTGGACGACTTGAGCCGGGAACTGTTCGCTATCGCCTTTGACGATGCCACCAACAACGAGTTTAACTGGCAGACCCTGGAGATGGAACCCAGCTCTCTGATCGATCAAGCCGGGCGCGAGAAGTTCGCCGACTTGATCTTTTCGGTCAACACCAAGGAGGACAACTCCCCCCACCAAGTTCATTTTTCTGCTGGAGCACAAAAGCGCTTCGGACTCCAACGCACTGATGCAACTGCTGGGCTATCAGATATCCCTGTATTTACGAGAAGGCAAACCATGCCGGGTGTTGCCGATGATTATCTACAACGGTAAAAAGCCAAGTTGGTCGGGGCCCTTGGAGTTCCAAAAGAGTTTGCAGCCGGTTTCCGATCATCTGCAGGGTGAATGGGGCGGGTATTTTTTGAATTTCAGGTGCAAGATGGTGAATTTGCATGAGGTCATTGCACAAGGGCGCGCCGCTGGCATGGATTCTGAGGTGGTGCTTTACGCGCTGTCGAAGGTGTGGGACGCCGATGAGCGAACATTCGAAAAGGTGTTTCGACTGGCAGAAGGCTTGAGCGATGAAAAACGGAATCGGTTGCTGCCAATGGTGGTAAACTATTTGCAGTCTCACTTGACACACAGCAAGCGCATCAGCTACGAAACCATAGCTCAAATTGAAGAGCAGACACTACCGAAGAGGAAACGATCAATGTTATCTTTTTTTGATGAAATTAAAAATGAGGGCTTGGAACAAGGCATGGAACAAGGGCTGAAAAAAGGTGTGAAAGAGGGAGAGAAAAAAGCTTTGGAAAAAATCGCCGAAAATTTGATTCGCGATGGGATGGAAATCCGTAAGATTTGTCAATATACCGGAATGAGTCGCAAACAAGTCGAGCAGATTCAGAACAATCTACAGCGACATTGAATAAGAATTCCGGTCCAGACCGTATCTCTTGTCGACTGGGGATTCGCAATCGAATCGATTGAGTAACCAGTACTTGGTGGTGGTACTCACTTCTGGCTAGCTGCGTCTCAATGATCCGGCGACAGTCCGATGCGAGAGTCGGAAGAATTCCCATGATAGCGACGTCAAACTGCTTCGCCTTGTACAACTCTAAACCGCGCCCCCGAACTTCGCTTGAATTTTTGCGGAGATGTAAAGTTTAGCTGCGAAACCATATCTATGGACGGCAGTTGGCTCAATGTTGCAGAGGTTGGGATTCGAGTCATGTCCCGGCGGTGCCGGAATCGGAGAATCGATGCAACGGTCAGCATGAGTCGGGAAGTTGTTGCGTGGCAGTCACAAAGAGACGGATTGGAGGCAAAAGTTGGTTGGCAATTGACCTCCGATGATGCGCGTATCAAACTGAAATGTCTTGATCCGACACTTGACGAATGACAAGACACTAGTTCGACATAATCATTTGCGAAAATGTGTACGTATAGCTTTAGATTGTCTCGTTAAACTCATAACCCTAATCCGCAATTAGAAATCTGAGAATAATAGAAAAGCCTTTGATGAAGCTGCTGGGCTGCGGGAAGTTGCCTGGGGCCAAGACACTGGGCAATTGGTTGTGGCGCGTCGGGCGCAGTTGTCAGGCGATGCAAGGATGGGTCAATCTGAACAAAACAATTCTTGCAGCAGGGCTTTACAACCGAACGCAGATTACTTTGGACATAGATGCTATGGTGATCGAATCAAGCAAGCGTGCAGCTCGGTACACGTATAAAAAGCACCGCGGCTACACGCCGATGGTCGGGCACATCGCTGAAACCGATCAGGTGGTGGCGGTAGAGTTTCGAGAAGGCAATGAATCTGCGAACAAAGAGAACTTCAGACTTCCTGACCTCGACCAATCAAAAATGTCATCATTCTGACGGTTTGCCGGGCGGTTTTCGTTGAAGAGTGCGAGGCAGGTACTGGGAAAATCTTCGCAGATGGCTTTCGAGTCGAGCTGTTGGAGACGCAATAGGGCATGTCGGCAATTCTGTGAACTGAACAAGATGGCATATCAAACTTGCCAGCATTGCAAAGAAATTTGCTGAGAATGGTTTGCTGACAGCAGTTCTTTGAAGCGGGAGTGGACCCCTCAAAATAAATCCTTCCGGTTCAATTCTGGATTATCGCTTGACAGTTCTTTCAATTTCATATCTATTTAGTGGCTGTGCGACCGGCAAACCGCTGAATCCACACGATCAGGTTCAACCCCCATCCATTCAGGAGGATGCAAGATGGAAGAGATGTATGCCGCCAACGATGAATCCCTGCATCAATCGCACGATGCGTTCTTTTGCGAGTGGTTCAGCAAAGATAAATACGCGATCGAACTGGCTCAGCTTGTGCTTGGAGAAAACGCGAATGTGTTGTTGGACTGGTCAAGTTTTCATCTGGAATCCAGCGCTCTGACTGAAGCGCGCGGGCGAAAGAGACAGGCGGACCTGTTGTGTTCCGTGAACTTGAACAAGCATCACTCGACGGGGCGCGTGTATCTGTTGTTGGAACATAAAAGCCATCAGGACAAATCAACCCTGTCGCAGTTGTTTGAATACCAGCTGCTGGCGCGTCGTTCACATTGTGGTGCGGTGATTTCTTCGATTGTCTATCACGGTCGCGAACGCGAGTGGAACGGGGGGTCAGGAATTCAGGATGTGTTTTTGAAACTGCATCCGGAATCCATCTCGTTGCTCAATCATCTGTTTGCCGTCAGTGCCGATTGTCTGGTGTTGAACCTGCGTGATGATGCGGTTCTTGAACGAACCGGTGGTTTGAGTTGCCGAGTGATCTTATATATACTGAGCAAGATATGGCGACTGGATGATGAACGGGTGGCAGAGGCGTTTCGGATGGGTGTGACGATTGAATCGGATGAGGAACGCACTGAAATGATCAGATCTGTGACGCGGTATATTCGACGCAAATACCCATATATGGACTCCTCCCGTTTTGCAAGGTTTAATTACACATTGATGACATATTTAGGTTGCGGTCATATATCCGGCTTTCCAAATGAGGGATTTTCTGTTTCCCTCTAGCCTTGATGAAATTCGCACACAGGATCCTTATCAAGTTATCGGTTTCTTACAACCTTTGGGTATACCAGGTTCTCCCTGTGTCGGCATCTCCTGTTTTGTCATCAATCTGTTCTCTTACCTATGCAATCCCTCGGCAGGTTTCCGGTTTAATCTGTCTCGTCTCGCGACTGAATATCTTCGTTTGCTTTTTCCGTTGCACTGCGGCTTACAGGCTCTGATCTGAACTCAAAAATGTATGCTTTGATTACCATCATCACACCTTGGTCTGTTCAGGCCATCACAACAGTTTCGGATCATAGTGAACGTCTTTGGTCAGCACTACCCAGCCGATCCGTGCCATCTTGTTGGCGATTGCGATAGTCGCCTTGTGGCGCCCACGGCGTTTCGCTACCTCCTGCGCCCAACGGCTGAAAGGGTCGTTTTTGCTCTTCTCCTCTGCTGCCCTCAGTACTGCGCGAGCGCCGTGAATCAGCATGGTGCGCATATAACGGTTGCCACGCTTGGAGATGCCGAGCAGAACCGGTCTGCCACCGGTGCTGTGCTGGCGCGGAGTCAGTCCCAGCCACGCCGACACCATCCGTCCGCACTTGAATGCCTGGCCATCACCGAGTGCCGCCACAAAACTGCTCGCTACGATCGGTCCGAATCCGGGTATCTCCATCAACCGACGCATCGGCTCTGAACCGTTCACCAGCTCCTTGATTTGAGTGTCGTAGCCATCTACCTCCTGATCCAACTTTTGAAGCTTCCTGTATTCGCCGTCCACAGTGGATACAAACAACATGCTGATCTCACTGCTGGTGCCAATCACGCCGTCCTCATCCGCGGTGATTACCGATTCGATTAGAGCATACAGAGCACGCTTGCCGCGTCCACTTGTCAATCCGCGTTCTGACAAATGCGCACGTAGCGCATTGCGCTTCTGTGTGCGTTGCTGCACCGCTTGCTGGCGCAGACCATGCAGCATCATCAGATCCTGCTGTTGCACCGTTTTCACCGCAACCGTGCGGATGCCCGGACGACCGGCCGCTTCAGCAATCGCGAGCGCATCATTTTGGTCATTTTTATTGCCCTGTACGTAGGGCGTCACTTTGTGGGCCGGAAGCAGTACCACCTCATGATTGCACTCCTGCAGCTGACGTCCCCAGTAGTGCGAAGTTGCACACGCTTCCATCACCACCTTGGTCGGTTCCAGTCCGGCAAAGTGTGACAGCATCCTGTTTCGCTTCAGATTGCCTTTGCCCGTCAGTGTTCCATTTCGATTCAGTTCCGCATAGTGGAACACACTCTTTGCGATATCCAGGCCTATCGTTGTATTATTCATTCTGTTCATAATTGGGCTCCTCCCATTTGGGTATGCGTTAAAACTCTCAGCATCGCTGATTTCTTCGCCGATGTAAAGTGGGGGGAGTCCATATCATCAAGTTACGACTGGCAGAGACTGGAACAGATTGAACGAGAAACGATAGCGGAGGAAAAGAGAATCATGGCACAGGTGATGACACTTGCGGAATTGGAAAGGCAGGAATACATGAAGCAGGGAATGGAACAGGGAATTGAGCAGGGAATTGAGCAGGGAATTGAGCAGGGAATGGAACAGGGAATTGAGCAGGGAATGGAACAGGGAATTGAACAGGGAATTGAGCAGGGAATTGAGCGGGGAATTGAGCGGGGAATTGAGCAAGGCTACAGTGATGCGACACGAAATATTGCTTTGAATTTGATTCGTGAAGGTCTTGACATGAAAACGATCTGCAAATTTACCGGATTGTCTTTGGATGAAGTGAACAAACTGCAAAACGATGTCCATTGATGCCGAAGTGGCATCTGATGCACTCGCTGCAACAGTCTTCTTTGTGCTTTGGCAGCGTCTTTGTAATTTCATTGATCATGTTACCAAAGCGTGAATTCAGTTGGAATTGACCACCCTCTAAAACATGAATGCACCCTACAGTTCATTAGACCGAATACGTTCAGTGTGGAACATCACGGCTTGAGTGAACGCTTACCGACAGCTTTGTTAATCAAGCCTGCATATACAACCCCGAAACATTGTGGAAAAACTTACTCAAATTGAATGCCATTGCAGTCGGCTCTGGTTCGAGATTCCCACCTGTCAGAGCACCTGACATCCGGACATACGTCATACAGGCGGCACGACTCGCAGGATTCATTCCGTCAAGACGTCAGCTGCTTTCAGGAATCAAGAAACTCTGGGATGGATATGTTATTCTGCAACACTTTCAGCCTGCCTGAGCTCGACCAATTAAATCTGTCTCATTCTAGCGGTTTGCCGGGCGGTTTTCGTTGAAGAGTGCGAGGCAGGTACTGGGAAAATCTTCGCAGATGGCTTTCGAGTCGAGCTGTTGGAGACGCAATAGGGCATGTCGGCAATTCTGTGAACTGAACAAGATGGCATATCAAACTTGCCAGCATTGCAAAGAAATTTGCTGAGAATGGTTTGCTGACAGCAGTTCTTTGAAGCGGGAGTGGACCCCTCAAAATAAATCCTTCCGGTTCAATTCTGGATTATCGCTTGACAGTTCTTTCAATTTCATATCTATTTAGTGGCTGTGCGACCGGCAAACCGCTGAATCCACACGATCAGGTTCAACCCCCATCCATTCAGGAGGATGCAAGATGGAAGAGATGTATGCCGCCAACGATGAATCCCTGCACCAATCGCACGATGCGTTCTTTTGCGAGTGGTTCAGCAAAGATAAATACGCCATCGAACTGGCTCAGCTTGCGCTTGGAGAAAACGCGAATGTGTTGTTGGACTGGTCAAGTTTTCATCTGGAATCCAGCGCTCTGACTGAAGCGCGCGGGCGAAAGAGACAGGCGGACCTGTTGTGTTCCGTGAACTTGAACAAGCATCACTCGACGGGGCGCGTGTATCTGTTGTTGGAACATAAAAGCCATCAGGACAAATCAACCCTGTCGCAGTTGTTTGAATACCAGCTGCTGGCGCGTCGTTCACATTGTGGTGCGGTGATTTCTTCGATTGTCTATCACGGTCGCGAACGCGAGTGGAACGGGGGGTCAGGATTTCAGGATGTGTTTTTGAAACTGCATCCGGAATCCATCTCGTTGCTCAATCATCTGTTTGCCGTCAGTGCCGATTGTCTGGTGTTGAACCTGCGTGATGATGCGGTTCTTGAACGAACCGGTGGTTTGAGTTGCCGAGTGATCTTATATATACTGAGCAAGATATGGCGACTGGATGATGAACGGGTGGCAGAGGCGTTTCGGATGGGTGTGACGATTGAATCGGATGAGGAACGCACTGAAATGATCAGATCTGTGACGCGGTATATTCGACGCAAATACCCATATATGGACTCCTCCCGTTTTGCAAGGTTTAATTACACATTGATGACATATTTAGGTTGCGGTCATATATCCGGCTTTCCAAATGAGGGATTTTCTGTTTCCCTCTAGCCTTGATGAAATTCGCACACAGGATCCTTATCAAGTTATCGGTTTCTTACAACCTTTGGGTATACCAGGTTCTCCCTGTGTCGGCATCTCCTGTTTTGTCATCAATCTGTTCTCTTACCTATGCAATCCCTCGGCAGGTTTCCGGTTTAATCTGTCTCGTCTCGCGACTGAATATCTTCGTTTGCTTTTTCCGTTGCACTGCGGCTTACAGGCTCTGATCTGAACTCAAAAATGTATGCTTTGATTACCATCATCACACCTTGCTCTGTTCAGGCCATCACAACAGTTTCGGATCATAGTGAACGTCTTTGGTCAGCACTACCCAGCCGATCCGTGCCATCTTGTTGGCGATTGCGATAGTCGCCTTGTGGCGCCCACGGCGTTTCGCTACCTCCTGCGCCCAACGGCTGAAAGGGTCGTTTTTGCTCTTCTCCTCTGCTGCCCTCAGTACTGCGCGAGCGCCGTGAATCAGCATGGTGCGCATATAACGGTTGCCACGCTTGGAGATGCCGAGCAGAACCGGTCTGCCACCGGTGCTGTGCTGGCGCGGAGTCAGTCCCAGCCACGCCGACACCATCCGTCCGCACTTGAATGCCTGGCCATCACCGAGTGCCGCCACAAAACTGCTCGCTACGATCGGTCCGAATCCGGGTATCTCCATCAACCGACGCATCGGCTCTGAACCGTTCACCAGCTCCTTGATTTGAGTGTCGTAGCCATCTACCTCCTGATCCAACTTTTGAAGCTTCCTGTATTCGCCGTCCACAGTGGATACAAACAACATGCTGATCTCACTGCTGGTGCCAATCACGCCGTCCTCATCCGCGGTGATTACCGATTCGATTAGAGCATACAGAGCACGCTTGCCGCGTCCACTTGTCAATCCGCGTTCTGACAAATGCGCACGTAGCGCATTGCGCTTCTGTGTGCGTTGCTGCACCGCTTGCTGGCGCAGACCATGCAGCATCATCAGATCCTGCTGTTGCACCGTTTTCACCGCAACCGTGCGGATGCCCGGACGACCGGCCGCTTCAGCAATCGCGAGCGCATCATTTTGGTCATTTTTATTGCCCTGTACGTAGGGCGTCACTTTGTGGGCCGGAAGCAGTACCACCTCATGATTGCACTCCTGCAGCTGACGTCCCCAGTAGTGCGAAGTTGCACACGCTTCCATCACCACCTTGGTCGGTTCCAGTCCGGCAAAGTGTGACAGCATCCTGTTTCGCTTCAGATTGCCTTTGCCCGTCAGTGTTCCATTTCGATTCAGTTCCGCATAGTGGAACACACTCTTTGCGATATCCAGGCCTATCGTTGTATTATTCATTCTGTTCATAATTGGGCTCCTCCCATTTGGGTATGCGTTAAAACTCTCAGCATCGCTGATTTCTTCGCCGATGTAAAGTGGGGGGAGTCCATATCATCAAGTTACGACTGGCAGAGACTGGAACAGATTGAACGAGAAACGATAGCGGAGGAAAAGAGAATCATGGCACAGGTGATGACACTTGCGGAATTGGAAAAGCAGGAATACATGAAGCAGGGAATGGAACAGGGAATTGAGCAGGGAATTGAGCAGGGAATTGAGCAGGGAATTGAGCAGGGAATGGAACAGGGAATTGAGCAGGGAATGGAGCGGGGAATTGAGCAAGGCTACAGTGATGCGACACGAAATATTGCTTTGAATTTGATTCGTGAAGGTCTTGACATGAAAACGATCTGCAAATTTACCGGATTGTCTTTGGATGAAGTGAACAAACTGCAAAACGATGTCCATTGATGCCGAAGTGGCATCTGATGCACTCGCTGCAACAGTCTTCTTTGTGCTTTGGCAGCGTCTTTGTAATTTCATTGATCATGTTACCAAAGCGTGAATTCAGTTGGAATTGACCACCCTCTAAAACATGAATGCACCCTACAGTTCATTAGACCGAATACGTTCAGTGTGGAACATCACGGCTTGAGTGAACGCTGACTGACAGCTTTGTTAATCAAGCCTGCATATACAACCCCGAAACATTGTGGAAAAACTTACTCGAATTGAATGCCATTGCAGTCGGCTCTGGTTCGAGATTCCCACCTGTCAGAGCACCTGACATCCGGCCATACGTCATACAGGCGGCACAACTCGCAGGATTCATTCCGTCAAGACGTCAGCTGCTTTCAGGAATCAAGAAACTCTGGGATGGGTATGTTATTCTGCAACACTTTCAGCCTGCCTGACCTCGACCAATTAAATCTGTCTCATTCTAGCGGTTTGCCGGGCGGTTCTCGTTGAAAAGTGCAAGGCAGGCACTGGGAAATCTTTCGCAGATGACTTTCGAATCGAGCTGTTGAAGACGCAATAGGGCATGTCGGCAATTCTGCGAACTGAATTAGGTGACATATTAAATTAGCCAGCATTGCAAAGAAATTCACTGGGAATATCATTCGGTTTTCACAAAAAAGAAAATAAGATTATCAACATGCGTGAACTTGAAGCAAATCGGATTGGAAATAGAGGTCAGGAAGTCTGAAATTACAGTTCATCCAGCGCTGTGAGTCGGCATTGCCGGAGGGTGTGTCGGTATCAAATGTTCGCATTGATGCTGCCGGCTATCAAGCCGGGGTGATCAACTATGCGATGGACAGTGGCATGGGCTTTGCGATCTGCCAAGATGGATCGTGCGGTCAAAGAAACCCTATCTGAAATCAAAGATTGCGAATGGCGTCCATTGGTATATCGTGATGGCAGTGAATCGGACACAGAACAGGTTTGTCGCACCTTACATGTGATGACAAAAACAGAAGCGTTTACGCTGGTCGTGCAAAGAAAGCGTATCGATGACGATGAGAACCCCTATTGGGACACTTTGATCAACCGCGATGATGAAACCGGGGTACGGGGACCTTACAAGTATCGTGCGATTGCGACCAACTTGGATGATTTTTCAGACCCCGAGGTAGTGCATTTTTATAACCAGCGTGGCGTGGCGAGCGAAAACAGAATCAAGGAGTTTCGCAGTGATTTCGCCGCAGCCAGATTGCCTGTGGGGACTTTGATGCCAATGCAGCATGGCTGATGTTAAGCTCAATGGCCTATAACCTGTTTGCCTTGATGCGGATGGTATTGCCGAATTCATTGCCAACTGCCCGTGCTTCTACAGTGCGTTTGCGTCTGTATGATGTCGCCGCACTGATCGTACGCCATGCCCGGCAATGGACAGTGAAAGTCAATGCCTGCCACCGTAAGGTGATGGATGAAGCGCTGGATCATATTCAAGGCTTTCCGCTTCTGTTATGAACTGAGCGCCTCGGGCGGCGAATTTTGAACCGTGCTTGAATCAATTCCGACCCCGGAAAGGTTGCGCGCCTTTGCACAGTGGCGAAAATGCCAGTGGACAATGCATCAGGTTGGCAATCTCCTGTAAATCCAGACAAATTCTTCGTGTTGCTCCTGTCTTCGATAATCGGAGCTGCAAAATTCAGTAAATTCGCTAAAATCTTGCTGATGTTAAGCGAATTCATTCTCTAATTTCGGATTTGGGAAGTACAGCGGAAAAGGTAAAGATGAACACAAAATATTGGGATATGATTTTTTCACAAGATGGGCGGAATATCGTCTAAAAGGCGAGGTTTGGATCAAAGAATTCAATTGATTGTACACAGAGGTGCGAGCAGTAGTAGCGCATCACGCAAAAAAATCTGTGGCTACGATTTGTTGTACTGCCGTAACACCGCTTGTCAAAAATTCGGTAGAATTTGAATGCAGTGCTGTGACAGCAATTTCTTGGTAAAGAAATTGCTTCACCACTTGGTGAAAATCTACTCGAAAGGGGATCTCAGATAAGGTTCGAATTATTATAAGATTTTCCGTGGTAGATGCCAATAGAACTGCTAAAAACACACTGCAAATCAAAACGCCTTAGGCAATCCGGCTTGTTTCAGAATTCCATTTGCGGTGTGTCTGGATTTGATAGCACTATCGACCGGGAAATTAGCTCCCAAGGTCATGATGTCCTCGCCACCACGAAAGGAACATACCGAGTTTTCATCCAATCCATTGGCAGGGAATTCTGGTATAGTAGATTGCAAGTGCCGGACCAAAGGCCGATTGTTCATTGGTGATCTGGTTCCCGAAAATTAGCATGGTCTGTTCCGCGGTCGACGATTCCACTGATGGCGCACTTTCGTTGCGGCCTCGCTTGAGAGAATGAGAGTCAAACTGCGGAATGCTCGGCACAATTATTTTTTAAGTGTTCCTTGAGAGTATTCGTTTGCGGGCTGTACCAAATCTCATGGTCACCCCGGCCTTGTCGTACTTTCTTGCAGTCGGTTTGTGCAAGGATTTGTTTTAGTTCCCTGGTGTAATTGCTCACCAGTTAAGAAATTCGAAACTCTTCTTCAAATCTCTGATAATCCGCAGAAATAGAAATTTTATCCAAAGGAGTTTCCATAAAATGCTTGTTGAGTTCGCATAATTCCGGAACTAACACCTGCAATTTTGCTACCAACTTCTGAAGCGAAGGTGCTTCCGCAACTAAACCTGGAACATCATCGCTAATGGCAACCCAGACTTGCGCTTCAGAATCCCAATTGGCCGTAACGTTATAAGCTTTGATATTGCTAGACACGAGATTTCAATAATCGACAATCGCTTTCAAACATTAAGATAGGATCAGACTTCCTGACCTCGACCAATTTAACATGTCTCATTCTACCGGTTTACGAAGCGAGATTTCATAGAAAAGGGTGAGGTCGGTTCCGGGATATTGGGCAGCGGTGTCATTGAGTTCCTTGATTAGCGGCAGCAACGCACGGTCCGAGGCATCGTTGGCAAGGCCGAGCAGCTGAACGCGCAGCAGACCCTGTTCAGGTTGCGGAATGACATTCGCTTCGCACTGGAACAGTTTGCCGAGCAGTTTGCGAGCGTTGTGTTTTTTACCCTGTGCGGCGTTGACCGCCGGCATCATTTGGGTTTCCGCCCGGTAGGCAATCATGCGGATGATGTCAAGAAAATGGCGCGGTGCACTCGGCAGCGCGTCCAAGCGCTGATGCTCCGGCAGATCGCCGGCGCGCATATGGGAAGGAATCTGCAACCGCTGTGCCTTGAGTCTGACCAGTTCAAGTTCATATTGCTGTGCGGTGCGCTCATATTGTGTGGCGTCTCGGTTCTGGTTGCGGAATTGGATCATTTGCCCCCCTGCACGACTACGCTTGGCGTTGGTGTTCTTGATTCGCTTTTCCAACTCGCGCCGATCAGGATTGACCACCTTGGCGTTCTCGTCCACGGGAATCAACTGCTGAACACTGAGTGCATCAAGATTGAACTCCTGACGCATCTGCTTGAAGAAATTCTCCTGTGCCCAGCGCGAGAACAGCGCCGCAACCACCTGTTGCATGGGCAAATTCGGATGGGTGGTGATCAAGGCAGCCTGGCGACCGCTGTCCATCAGACGACGGATCTGACGCACCTTGTATCCATTGGCCAGTTCAACCTCGTCTTCGGCAATCAGCACCGAACGGACACTGTGATGCGCCGGGCCATGCAGCGCCACCTCGACCGGCTCGAAGCGACTTTGCAGCCAATCGGCGCCGCGATGGTTCTTATGCCAGCTAATGCAGGCGATGCCCTGCCGAGCCAGTCGCTGAAACAGATCCGGGCTCCAGCCCTCGCGGTCAAACACCAGGGTCAGAACCGGTTCCGTCTCGGCTGCCGTCAGGTTCGGCGCAGATTGCGGAATCGCACCGATGCATCGCAGTTCCGGCAGCATATCGTGTTCAAGCGTATGAACCATCTTGCGGTCGATCTGCTGGTGCAGGCACAGCAACGGCATCCCCCCGAGTGCGTTGATCCAATAGCTGGCGGCAGCCGGCAGGCACAACTTCTGGCGTACCACGAAATGCTTCGGCAGATTGCCCTTGCGTCCGCTGTAAACTTTCACGTGACCGTCCACCGACAAGGTGGCGCAGTCGTGCGGATTTTCATTTATCCAGCGCTGTGCCAGGTGCCCCTGCCAGGCTCGAACCCGGCTTTCATCGCAACTGATCTTGCGCAGTTTGCCACGCAGCGTCTTGACTTCCGGACAGCGGTCCAGTCCAAGCAGTATGCCCCATTCACCGGGACACTGATAACGCAATGCTTCCGGGTTGCGGATTCTCGCCAGCATCATCAGGGCGATCAGCACCAGCACTGTGTTCAGTCCGTAGAAGCCGTTTGAAAGTTGAAAATGATGCCCGACATTGTCTAGCAGCCCTTGTTTCAGCAACGCTGGAAGCGCAGTGAGAACGCCGCCATTTCGCACCGCACTGGCTGATTCAGTAAATTGCGGAGCCGCTTCGGTGATCCGTCCCGCACTGGCTGCCAAGCGCGTATCGACATCGTGAGCCGCACGTCCCATTGGCGCTTGTTTGTCACGACGGTCTCGTACCGCACGATCGACCATATCGGCAATATCGGAATCTTTTTGTCCGGCTGCAGACGGTTGATCATCAAGCGCAGTGCGGCTCGCGGGCGGTGTGATAATCCCGGCACGGCGATGCTCGCTGAAAGTGCTTGGCGCAATCCCCAGTTGCCGGGCTGTTGCGCGTCCACTGCAACCTTCGACCAGAAGTTCGCTGGCGCGTTGGACGGTCTGTGCATCCACAGTCACACGCCCGCGCCCGCGGCGCCGGGCATAGAAGGACGGTTCGCCTTCGGTGCGGTATTGTTTCGCAAAGCGCGATACGGTTTCACGGCGAATCCCATAGGCCCGTGCGATCTCGGCATGCGTGACGCAACCGGCTGCTGCAAACTTCGCGATCCGCAGGTTTCTCGCCGACCTGTCGTCTGCGCGATGCTGGTCGATCGGCAGCAGATAGTGAAAGTAAGTGGTGGTTCCATCGCAACTGACCATGCTGAAAAAGGTGCCGATGGGAGTTGCCTCGGGGACATTGATTGGGAGTTGAGCAGTCATGAATTTCGGCTTTCGGCGTGAATATATGTGATTTATTATTATAGCCAACTTTCAATCGGAAAAGTTCGAAATATTCAACAAAATCAGAAGAAAATCCTGTAATATGAACAGGTTACTCTGCTCTGAACGGTACCGGACGACAGGCGGAGGTCAGGAAGTCTGAGGATAGATTAATCCTTGCATTCATATTCTATTATATGAACGTCAGATCGGATTTCACCTCATATCAACTAGAACATAGGTCAAATTGGAATGGTAAATTCGCTAGGGTTCGAATTCTTTCATTCCGGGCCCACCGAATTTCAATATCTTCACCTTTAGTGCCTGCGTCTGGGTGTTTCTTCAGATTGAATTTCTCCCATATGTAGTCCATAATAGACTATATACACTCAACTGGAGTAATTAGTATGAGCACCCTAAACTGCAATCCTCGCCGTGTCTGGACAATCGCCCAAGCCAAGGCTCGTCTTTCCGAAGTATTACGCCTTGCCGAAGAGGAAGGACCACAGCATATTGGCACGAGGCGACCTTTTGTTGTTGTACCCGCGAGTGAATGGTACGCGAAGGTCGGCTCCAGCCAGCCCATGGGGCAATGGCTGGTCGACAATATGCCTCGAGGGGCTAATCTTGATATCCATTCGGACAGGAAGTCCGGGCGAGAGATCCCGTTCACGGTTGGCGGGACTGAATGAACGGCTTTCTCGTAGACACCAACGTGGTATCGGAATTGACGAGTGACGTACCTGATGCACGGGTTCTTGCGTTCCTCGTCGACCATGACGATTTGTGGTTGTCCGCCATCGTTCTGCACGAGTTGGACTTCGGTATTGATCTCCTCCCACCAGGCAGGCGTCGCGACAGTATTGGTGCAATATTATCGACATTCGTGACGGAATATGGCGACCGGATCCTACCCGTGGGTTATTCGGAAGCTATCCAAGCCGCCGAATTTCGGGCACAGATGCACAGTTCGGGTCGTACTTTAGACCTTGGAGATGCGCTTATTGCGGGGACTGCCAAAACAAACGCTCTTGCCATTGCGACAAGAAATGTTCGGGATTTTGAAAATCTCGATCTCGAAGTTGTCAACCCTTGGGACTCGTCATAATCCGCATTGCAGAATCCAATGTCGGTGTTGGTGGGACTACAGTCATTTGTCTATCTTTGGGAATAATCTATTTCCCAAAATGTCAATAGTTAAATTTCAGAACGCCTGACCTGCAGGTAAAAATAGTCAATACTTACAAAATAATACTTGATATCGACCTATCGTTGGGACCGTTACATGATTGTCGGCGTGGTTCAAACGCGCGGTCTAGATACGAAAGACAAAGTAATATTCCGGTTATGCCGCTCTCCAGATGGTGTTCTAGTGCGTATCACAGTTGATGCACGGCAGGAAGGTGATATGGCGTGTCATGCGCGATGATTGTTCGCCCGGCCCTATTCCATGTTGGGTGCATGGTGTCGAGGCATTCTGGCGGACAGAATGGCGACTGAGGGGGAGCTATTTTTTATGGTCGATGAGCACGCCATTGGCGACGCCACTCGAAGGCGGCAAGCAAACTTTCGAGACACGTCACCAACCATCAGCGAACAGGCGCGTTCCCCGTTGGCCGACTAAGGACGGCGTCACGATCATCTTCTGGCCACCTGCTGCGAGGACGAGATTATGAATTCTTCCCTCCGAGGCGACTCGGCTAAGGGTTCGTTTATTTTCTTCAACAGTCAGCTTCCCTCAAGGATTTAAGCAGATTGTTTTAATTTGGCCATTTGAACGACGGCTACAGCTGAAATTGCGATAAACGCAATCAGTGTCCAGCCTGGTATGCTGATTCCAAGCAAAGTCCATTGAGTTTCGGCACATTCTCCCGTTCCTCCGAAGATTATTTTCAACGCTTGTGTGAACGGATGATTCGCCAAGATGAATTCGAGTCCCGGAAAACACTCCGGGATTCTGTCTGAAGGCAGATGTTGCAGCCAGACATGCCGACCGGCAAAGACAATGCCGAGGAAAGACAAAATCATGAGTACTATGGGATATACCATTCTGCCACGTCGAGACGGATTGTGAACAAAAGCAATCAAACACCAGAGTCCAATTAACATGACAGCAATTCTCTGTACCATGCACAAGGGGCATGGAGCAAGATAAAGGACATACTGCATGTAGTAAGCAATGGCAATCAATACACTGCAGACAAGAAAAACAGCGAGATTGCTGAGTCTGTAGATAGGCATCTGAATGAGACTAGGGCCTGATTCCCTCAATGTTCAGGCAAGCGTATGAGTGCGAGCCAAAATAAACAAAATTCCAAAGGCAATGCTTTGGTGAACTCGTTCAATTTTACAGTAAGACCCTCCCCAATCCTGTCTACCTGCGGTCTACGACAAGTGCGCTTCGGATGCATATAGTTTTGGAACTATGTCGAATCGATAGTAATTCCGTTTGTATCACATACCGTAAACACAATATTTTTTCTGCGAATTCGGTACGGTTTCTTGACCAGTGGACTGACAATGTAATTGTCGCCATGCGGATACAGATCTCGAAACACCTCCACGGCAGTTCCTCTGAGTCCGTCTGGGCTGATTTTGCATTCGTAGACATCCAAATTCACTGAATCCCTACGAATTACGAAATCAATTTCGCGCTGTGATTTGTCTCGCCAGTAGTGTATTGCCGATTCATTGAAACGGGATAACAGTGTATCCAGTACAAGATGTTCCCACAGCATGCCTCTGTCATCAACGCGAATCGTATTCCAACCTTTCTCAAAACATACAAATCCGGTGTCAAATCCATAGCACTTCGGACGGCTCACAATCTCTCGTTTGCCGCCGCCAGAAAATGGACGCAACAGATGAACGGCATGGGTGACCTGAATTGATGTACGACTTTACTGTCAGTCGACTCAGTTCGCTGAGGTTGGCCAATTGAGTGTAGTCTAACTGTCCTCCGCTCTGACGGAATAGTAGTCGCACCAAAATCAGAAAACCTTCTCGATTTCCGACATTGAACAATTCCAGTATGTCTCGAGCAAAGAAACTATCCAGCCATTCGGAGAAAAAAGATGGCGTTAAGCTTTTTGCTAGCAGAGCTTCTGGAAGACCGCCATGCAACAGGCGGTGGTCAAGGTCGGGATACCAAATCCAATCCGGGCTTTCGTCCCATAACACAGGCGGCAAGTATAGCTGCTCCTTGCGACCGGTTAATGAATCTTGAAATTTCTTTGTTGCTACAAGCGTTGATGACCCCGTAGACAATAACTTCAGATTCGGATATTCGTCAGCTGCAATCTTCAATAGGAGACTGGGGTCTTTAAGCCGATGCACCTCATCCAAAACTGTAACTGAATTTGGTTTGCAGCTACCCCAGAATAATTCCGGATCGCTCAGAGTGAGTTGGACAGATGGCAGGTCGCAATTCATGTATTGAATTTCCGGCAACATCTGAGCGAGCGTTGTCTTTCCTACTCGTCGAACCCCGGAGAGCCAAACAATCGAACGCCTGGACCATGCTTGGTTGATTTTATTCAGCCATAATTTTCGATTTACTAAAATTTGTTTATAAGATCAGTGCGCGTTTGTACATGTGATTCAGTAATCTGTTGGAGTTGTATTTTTCTTACTGGCGTATCGATACAGGCGAGAAATTGGGTTGTAAATGGTGAAAATGAATGGCAATTTCATTCCAGTAGATTGGATGGGTAGACTACAGAGTAGTGTGGTTAAATCAAAAGGCAATTATACATTTAGCCGTCCAAATGATAAATAAAATATTATTTAGTCAATGCCTTTAGGAAAAAATTTGAATCTTTCAGTTTCAGAATTTGCGGATTTTCAACCAGTAGAAGTGGAAAATTTCAATCGGTAGTGACAACACCTATCGATTCGTGTAAATTCTTTTACAAGGTGAGCGCCTACTCTGACTCAACCTGAAAGGAATCGCAACATTGCGACCGAGCAGCGGAAAATTTTGGCCGTGAATACGGTCAGAGGTTGATCACTGAATCAGGTGTTTTACCTAGACGGGAATTCCGTTGGTCATCGTCGATTGAATTTGCGCCATTCTCGCATTCAGAAACCGCAATTATCAATCAACGTTGATGGTACATACGGTAGCCGGAACTAGCGATAGCCACTGCGAACAGGCCATCAATAAACCACCACATGAATCCTTCGCCTGATGCCAGCATGGTGAAGAACCAATTCGCGAAAAACAGGATGGCAAGAATAATTAGTGCGTAGAAAAGTGTATTCACTTCGATGTAACGGTCGAACTCAGCCTCGGTTGCATTAAGCTGTAACTTGCTCTTCAGACTATCCGCGAATGCGATGATCACGCTCAGTGCCATAAACTGGTTGAGTACACCCCAAACAGGATACCCTGTGCTGCCGTCGTCGAAAAATGGCGTTAAGATGAAATACAGTCCGATCAGACCCCCCATATAAATGTTGAAAAAACCGGCAAATTGTAAAAGTCTCTGTAGGCCCTTCGGACGGAACTTTGTCGAGGCTTTGGCTGACTGCGCAGTTTCCGGTGCTGCGCTGATACCGTCCGACCCCCGCCAAATGCGACAGCCGCAAGCGCCTGTGATGACTACGAACAATGGAGTGATAAACCACCACATCACTAGGTCTGCGCTTCCGTGCAAGTCATGGAACAAGTTGGCGAAATACCAAATTGTCAACATCAGCGAGCCGTAGAAACTCAGATTTATTTCTAGGTATTTCTTAATATCAGCCTGAGTGACGCTCAGGAGCTTTTTATTTTTGGAACTGACGGCCAGAACGATGATGACACTCGATGCCATGAACCAGTGGAGGATGGCCCATACCGGATAGCCTGTGGAACCATCGTCGTAGAAAACCGTTGCTGGAAAATTCACGCCGACCACAACGGCGACCAGGAACAGGTATCCGCCCGCAATTTTTGAAATACTCATGGTTGGGTATTCTATTGAATGGCATTGACAGCCGTCAACATTCTGAATCGCACGCAGGCTTAAAGTTAGAGTTCGAATTCGACGATGTATGATCGTTTAGTTCAGCTCTCATCTATTTCCGGGAATGAAGAAACGTTAAGCCAGTAACGTGTGTGGCGGCGTTCACCAGTTCTCCGAAGGATGCCTTTTGCTACAAGGTCAGACAGGTCGCGCGTCACAGATGACGGTGCTGCTCCTGTAATACGAAAATAGTTATTTGCGCTGAGACCGCCTTTGAAGCCATCAGGCTCAGCTTTGAAAAGGCGTAAAATCGCTGCCTTCTGTCGGGAATTCAATTGCCCTTCAAGCCTGTTGAACAGTTGAGCCTGTTCAATGGTTCGAATCAAGCTCCGTTCGCTCCAAATCTGAGCATCTACTATGGTTTTTGAAAACCAAACCAGCCAACGAGTGATGTCAAGCGAACTATTGGTAGTTTTAAGAACGCTGTAGTACTCTTTGCGATGTCGAAAAATCTGCCGTGATAGGGCAATCAGACTTGGCTGCTCAATTGACTGAGCAATTGATTTTTCAGCTAATGCACGGGCAATACGCCCATTCCCATCTTCAAATGGATGAATGCATACGAAATACAAATGTGCGATCCCGGCTCTTGTAAGTGTAGACAGTTTGTCTTTTTCTGCGAGCGTTTGGTTGTACCAATCTACAAAATTGTTCATTTCGGTCATCATGCGTTGGGATGGCGGTGCTTCGTAGTGCACCTTTCTATAGTCGTGTTTCGACACAATCTGCATTGCTGCAGTTTGCTGTCGATAGCAGCCAATATTCGTAAGATCAATTCGCCAATTCATCAGCATTAGGTGCCAATTCCACAAAGATTCATGGTCAAGTGGTTTATCAAAACTTTGATAGAGCGCTACCATCATGTTGGCGACGCCGGTCTCGGCAGGAGCGGTGGAGTGTCTGTCGACACTCAACCCAAACTGGCGACGAATTGACGATTGTATGGAATCCCGATCAAGTATTTCACCTTCAATTGCTGAGGTCTCAACTGCTTCATCACTTAGCCAGTCTATTCTGAGATCTGAACGGTCATCGTCGGAAAGGTGGCGCCAAGCGCCAATACGACGGCCGGATTCGTGTTGGAATTGTGCCTCCAAAGGCACAATTAGCGACTGGTCCCATTTGAATTCGGGCCAGTCAGGGAGTTGCCATATCCATTGCATTGGGTTATAGAATCATTGTTTATCGCCCAAATTATCGCATAAATATGGGCGATAAACTAAAAATAATGTTGAACGGCATTAGAACCAATTATTCCCACTGCTATCAACTCTGGTTGGGGAAATCCGGTAAAGTGGAATGAAAATGCTGCATAAGAAGCCGGTCTGCAGGCATTTATTATGTAAGCCCGCCCTGTTTCCAATAGACGCACAAACAAAGTTCTCGAAAGCTCTGAACTAATCTGTGACTTTCCTCGTATGTATAATCATTTTTTCAAAATCCATCTCTTGTCCCAATCGACATGAACGGTTCAATCAATGATTTGATGCCTGCCTATGAAAATACTGCTGATCAACCCCAATACCAGTGAATTTGTTACCGATCGCGCAGTGGCTGCCGCTCGTTCAAACGCTGCCGCTTCGACCACAATCGAGGGAGTAACGGGTGCAATAGGCGCTCCAATCATCAACAGTGAAACCGATATTGTTGTTGGCGCTTACTCAGCAGTTGATCTTGCCGCCAAACACGCCGCTCGATTTGATGCAGTCGGCTTGGCGGTTTCTTTCGACACTGGGCTTGCAGCTTTACGCGAGATGCTGTCGATACCCGTTGCCGGAATGGCGCAAGCCGCCATTCGTCAGGCACTGCAGCTTGGAGGTAGAATCGCCCTGATTTCTTTTGGACAACGTACAAAACCTCTCTATGAAGAACTTGCGATTCAGTACATGGCCCCTGAGTATCTGTCCGGAGTGCATTGCATCCATGCAATGACGGATACCCAACTGCGAGATCCGGATTGCCTGAAATCCCGCATTCAGGAAGAAGTTGAAGCGGCTGTTCGAAAATTTGACTGCGATACAGTTGTATTGCTCGCAACCGCTTTTGCCGGACTTGGAGAGGGAATCTCGACAAGAGTACCGGTCGTCGATGCGCTAACGGCCATCATCAAATTATTGGAATCGTCGGCAGACAACCGGGAGATTACTGAATTGCTGACTAACAAGTCATGGCCGGAACGCAAGATCATGCGTGAAGTCAGTCCCGAACTCGCACAGCTTTATCAGACATTTCCGGGTGAATGATGAAGAATGCTCAAGGTACTTTGCGGGGCTCGAAATTTATATGTCTCTAAGGTGACGACTAGAATTCTATGACTAGATTGTTCTGTTATAATTTTTCGCCGAGTTGTTCGAATTGTTGGTATATCGGACAGTAGTTTGCCCCCGAATTGCACATGTTTTCGGCAATGGGGGCTATCTTTAATTTACGACAGCTAGAGGATTGAGAATGGCTGATGAACAAGTCAATCAGGAGCGAAGACGGTTTCTAACCAACGTGACGACAGGCGTTGGCGCTGCCGGCGTAGCGGTCGCCGTGGTTCCTTTTGTGGCTAGCATGACGCCCAGCGCAAAAGCCAAGGCTGCAGGCGCACCGGTTCAAGTTGATATCGGCGATCTGCAACCCGGCAAGCTGTTAAAGATCGAGTGGAGAGGCAAGCCCGTTTGGATAATCAAGCGCACACCCGAGATGATCGAAACACTGGATAAAGTAACCGACGAACTTGTCGATCCGAATTCCGACCGCGAACAGCAGCCACAATACGCCCGAAATGAAACCCGTTCCATTAATCCCGAAGTGCTTGTGCTAGTGGGATTGTGCACTCATCTAGGGTGTTCACCGCTTGAAAAACTGAAACCCGGTGAACTGGACTCGGAGTGGCAGGGTGGATTTTTCTGTCCCTGTCATGGATCGAAATTTGATTTGGCAGGTCGGGTATATAAAGGCGTCCCCGCACCAACCAACCTGGAAGTGCCGCCACACAGATTCCTGACCGATTCACGAGTTGAAATTGGTATTGACACGAAGACGGAAGATTTAGCGTGATTACAAAAATCCTGAGCTGGTTTGATGAACGCTATCCCTTGACGAAAGTCTGGGAAGAGCATCTGTCAAAGTATTACGCCCCGAAAAATTTCAATTTCTGGTACTTTTTTGGATCACTGGCGATTCTTGTTCTCGTTATCCAAGTCGTTACGGGAATCTTCCTTACCATGCACTACAAACCGGATACCGAACTGGCGTTCGAATCGGTTGAGCACATCATGAGGGATGTGTCATGGGGCTGGTTGATGCGCTATCTGCATTCGACCGGTGCTTCAATGTTTTTTGTCGTAATTTATCTCCACATGTTTCGTGCGTTGCTTTACGGCTCCTATCGCAGACCTCGCGAACTGCTGTGGATCATCGGAATGGTCCTCTACCTTACACTGATGGCAGAGGCTTTCTTCGGATACCTTCTGCCTTGGGGCAATATGTCATTCTGGGGTGCTCAAGTAATCATTTCGCTGTTTGGCGCCATTCCATTTATCGGTGAGGGTCTGGCTGAGTGGATTCGTGGTGATTTCGTGGTATCTGACGCGACGTTGACACGGTTTTTCGCTTTTCATGTCATTCTGGTTCCGCTGTTGATAATCGGTCTGGTCTTTGTACATATGGTTGCACTGCACAAGACTGGATCCAATAATCCGGACGGAATCGAGATCAAGGAAAACAAAAATGAGAAAGGAATACCGAAAGATGGAATTCCATTTCACCCCTACTATACGGTAAAAGACATATTTGGCTGTGGGGTGTTTCTATTCATACTCTTTGGCATTACTTTCCTCGCACCAGAACTCTCGGGCTGGTTCTTGGAGCGGGCCAATTTTGAGCCTGCCAATGCATTGCAGACACCACCGGATATTATTCCGCTTTGGTACTTGACACCGTACTATTCCATATTGCGGGCAGTCACCTATCCGTTGTTCGGAATTGATGCGAAACTGTGGGGTGTGTTCTCCATGGGCTTTGCAATATTTCTGTTATTTCTGCTCCCGTGGCTCGACCGTTCGCCGGTCAAGTCAATTCGTTACCGAGGTTGGATGTTTAAATCTGCACTGGCGGTTTTTACAGTCTCTTTCGTTCTGCTGGGATATTTGGGTACCAAGAATCCCCAGGCAGTTGATCTTGTCCTGTTTTCAAACGTGCGTTGGGCGCAAATCTGTTACTTCCTGTATTTCGCATTCTTCTTGCTGATGCCGATCTATACAAAACTCGATCCGGTAAAACCGGTACCTGACCGTGTGACGTTCAAATGATCAGAGTTCTATTTGTAATTTTATCTATGGCTGTCGCTGGTAGCAGTTTCGCCGCAGGCGGCAGCAACGAAAACCTGGATTCGGTTTACATCAACCTGGATGATCGCGAGTCATTGCAGAAAGGAGCAACGACTTTTGCAAATTACTGCTTGTCCTGTCATAGCATTAAATTCATGCGATACAACCGAATGGCGGATGACTTGGGAATAAGTGAAGAGGTGTTGCGTGCAAATTTCCTGCAGCCGTCGCAAAAACCTGGAGACCAGATGGACGTGAACATGTCGGAAGAGGATGCCAAACGCTGGTTCGGGACAGTTCCGCCAGACCTGAGTCTGACAGCCAGGTCGCGAAGTCCGGAGTGGATCTATACATTTTTGCGCAGTTTTCATGCGGATGAAAATTCGGTGACAGGTTGGAACAACGATTTGTTTGAAGATGTGGCTATGCCGCATGTAATTTACAAATTACAAAGCGACCAGTCGCCGGAAGAATACGACGAGATCGTGCGAGATCTAGCGAACTTTTTTGTTTACGTTGCAGAACCCGCCAGACTCGTTCGCTACAGTATCGGAATCTGGGTATTGATATTTATGGGTGTATTTACAGTTATTGCTTACTTCTTGAAGAAAGAATTTTGGAAAGACATTCACTAATACTCTTGAACTCCGCATCATGAGACCCCAATTTGTATATTCAACGTTTTTTTGAATATCGGGAATAGAACACATCAAACGCGGCCCTATGATTGACGCGCTTCAGAATCGAAGAGCAGGCATGACCTTGTTCTCAACTCGGTCCTGCATAGAAGGGCATGCATGTCGTATCGTGCTGCACGAAAAAGAGGTTGAATGCGATGTAGAGTATGTCGATTTGGACGGCAATCCAAATCCGATCATTGAATTGAATCCTTACGGCGAAAGTCCTACCCTGATGGATCGAGAACTGGTTTTATATGGCTCTCACATAATTGCGGAGTATCTAGATGATCGTTTGCCTCACCCACCACTGATGCCGCATGATCCGGTGAGTCGAGGTCGAGTGCGGATGATGATTTATCGCTGCCAGCGCGACTGGCTGGGAAAACTTCGCGAGTTGGATGCAAAGAAGCAAAAACCGAATAAGCTCCTGCGAACGACGATCAGTCGGGATTTATCGGTTCTGGCAACCTACCTAAAGTCAATGCCTTTCTGGCTGGGTGAGGATTTCAGTCTGGTGGACTGCTTCATTGCGCCATTGATTTGGCGACTGAAGCACTACGGAATTGAGCTTCCAGCTCAAACCCCGGCTATTACTGCATATAGCAATCGAGTTTTTAACCGAGATTCTTTTATCAAAAGCCTTAGTCCCACTGAACGGGATATGCTTCAGTACTGAGTTCAGGCTATGAAAGGAGAGTTGTCGAAAGTTCCTTATCTCATCGGAGCAATGAGACAATGGGCGATGGATGCAGATTACACTCCACATCTCATGGTTGAAGCTGAGTATCCTGGCGTAAAGCTTCCGTTAGAAAAGCTTTCAATCGAGAACGGGCTGGTACTGCTCAATGTTCACAATCGAGCCGTCGACCGATATGAGATGGTTGATGAGTGGATACTTTTTGCAACACGATTTTCAGGACAGATTCACCAGGTAGAGTTGCCGGTGGAATCGGTGATTTTTATTATGGTCCCCGAAACGTTGGATAATCTTTCATTCAGGGATTACCCGGCAAAGGAAAGTTCGCCTGACAATTTTGAAGAACTGCCGAAACCAGAAATAAAAAAAGGCAAACCGCACCTGAAACTGGTGGAGTGAGCGCATTGAAGTCGATTACTGCTGACACGAATCGAGCTCGGCCGAGAATTCGCAGCACCACCATCCTGTCAGTTCGACGGGGCAACAAAGTGGTTTTGGGTGGTGACGGTCAGGTTTCGCTCGGCGAGACGGTTATCAAATCCAATACTACAAAAGTACGCAAGCTGTACAAGGATCAGGTATTGGCCGGGTTCGCGGGTGGCACTGCGGACGCATTTACCTTGTTCGAGCGATTTGAAGGAAAGCTTCAGGAACACCAGGGAAATCTTGTCCGAGCAGCAGTCGAACTCGCTAAAGACTGGCGCACCGACCGCTTTCTGAGACGACTGGAGGCGTTGCTGATTGTGTGCGACTTGAAATCGTCGTTGATCATATCGGGCAACGGAGATGTAATTGAGCCCGAAGGCGGCTTGATGGCAATCGGCTCTGGCGGCAATTACGCCAAGGCTGCCGCCAAGGCGCTGCTGGAATCTACTGACCTGGATGCACGCGAAATTGTGGAACGAAGTCTGACGATTGCTGCAGAGATTTGCGTCTATACCAATCGTAATATCACCATCAAACAACTGGAGGATTGAAAGCCAGTGACTGAAATGACTCCCAGAGAGATTGTTCAAGAACTGGACAAGCACATCATCGGACAGTTGGACGCAAAGCGCGCGGTGGCCAATGCGCTTCGTAACCGCTGGCGTCGTCTCAATGTTGAAAGCGATGAGCTAAGGGCGGAAATCACTCCCAAGAACATACTGATGATCGGCCCGACCGGTGTCGGAAAGACTGAAATTGCACGTCGGCTTGCCAAGCTTGCGAATGCACCGTTTATCAAGGTGGAAGCGTCGAAATTTACCGAAGTTGGATATGTCGGACGTGAAGTGGATTCGATCGTTCGAGATTTGCTGGATATGGCGATCAAACTGGTTCGAGAACAGAGGTTGGAATTGGTTCGAACCCGAGCAGAAGATGCTGCTGAAGAACGGGTTTTAGAGGCTCTGAATCGCAAGCCGCGACCTCCGAGAGATGACAGCCTTGATGAGGATTCGGATAAGGTGCCTGAAATTTGGAGTTTCGATGCCATGCATGCCGCTATGAAGTCCAAAGAAAAACACGGATCTGATGGTCGGAAAGACCTGGACAGTAATGTTGAATATCAGCAGGAAGACAAGAAAGAAAAAGCCGGCACGAAAATGCTTCGCAGTCTGCTTCGTCAGGGAAAACTGGATGATAAAGAAATAGAAATCGAAGTGAGTACATCGGTCGGGATAGAAATTTTTGGTCCTCCAGGACTTGAGGAGATGACGAGCCAGCTGCAGAACATGATGCAGAGCATGGGGAATCGAAAGAGCCGCACGCGTAAAGTTACAGTTGAACAGGCAATGAGAATTCTCACAGACGAAGAAGCCGAACGCATGATTAATGAAGAAGACATCAAGTTTGAAGCGATTGAAAGCGTCGAAGAAAACGGAATTGTATTTCTGGATGAAATCGACAAAATTGTCGGGCGGTCGCACAGCCATGGTCCGGATGTCTCGCGGGAAGGTGTGCAGAGAGATCTGCTGCCGCTAGTCGAAGGATCAACCGTTTCAACGCGTCACGGGATGGTCAAGACGGATCATATTCTGTTCATTGCATCCGGTGCATTTCAGATGTCGAAACCCTCCGACTTGATCCCTGAACTTCAAGGCAGACTGCCGATTCGCGTTGAACTTGGCGCATTGAATACCGATGATTTTGTCCGAATTCTAACCGAAACGGATAGTTCGCTGACAGAGCAGTATCACGAATTGATGAAGACCGAAGGACTGACTTTGGAATTTACCGACTCTGGCGTACAGCATATTGCGGAATTCGCCTGGCGAGTGAATGAATCGACCGAGAACATTGGTGCTCGCCGTCTGCATACGGTACTGGAGCGTTTGCTGGAAAAACTGTCGTTCGAAGCTGCGGACAGGTCCGGTGACACCGTCACAATTGATAAGGAATTTGTCGAGGAAGAACTCCGAGACCTAGTAGAAGATCAGGAATTGTCTCGCTATATTCTCTGAAACTGACTCGAATTTTCAAAGATCCCAATCCTATCTTCTCTCCCGGATTTATCCGGGTTCGCATGGGCTCCTTTCTGAAATTAAACGCTTGTTCTCTTAACAAGAGGTGACACGTCAATTGAGCTTCCCCGGGAATATCTGTTGTCAAGAATTCGAATAGGACTTGAAAAGCAATCCTCAATCCCCATTTTGTCATGTAGAGATTCATACATTACATGAATGATTTATTTTACTAAACTTAATGAGGTTAAATTTTATGAACCCACTTGTTAGATCCAACGAATGGAAACGGTTGAACCGAGACCCATTTGCTTCTTTTGGCTACGACTGGCGCAATTTTAGTCCGAGTGATCTGTTTCGCTCTTCTGTGAGTTCTGCTGACAGAGTTCCTGCGGTAGATATCGAAGAGACGGATACTGACTATCGGGTTGTTGCCGATTTGCCCGGAATTTCTAAGGAGAATCTTGATGTTTCCGTCAACAATGACATTCTGAGCATTGTTGTAAGTTCCCAAGAGGAAAGCGAGCAGAATTCTGAAGGCCGTGTTCTACGAAAAGAACGCTATCAAGGAAAAATCACTCGATCATTCCGGCTGAGTGACGCTTTGGACAGTGAGAACATCCAGGCCAACTACAAGGATGGCGTGCTGAGTATCTCTGTTCCAAAAAAAGAGCCTACGCAACCACGCAAGATCGAAGTTTCAGTTCACTAACTCCGAAATGTCTCGGCTTTCTTAGCTGAGACGTATCAAACAGCGATCGACTTACAGTCGATCGCTGTTTTTTTTGGTGCGCCAGGCATGGCGCGCAGCGCCTTGACTGGCGCTATTCCGGCACACGTGGTGGTGGCCGGATGACTTGGCGGTGCAAGTCCGTTACCGGCCCGACAAGGGGAACGGTTAGCCGAACGGCAAGGGTGTCCGTTGCGAAGCGGAATCTGAAGGAAGCCGAAGGCAAACCACTGGCCTGACGAACAGGAATCGCATACGAGGCGGACATGGTGGGTGAGAGGGCCAATAGACTCAAAGCCCGATACTTGTACGGAACCCGTGGACGTATATGCGGCAGGTATAAGTGGGAAGGTCGTGCGCATTACCCTGGGAGGTCTGCTGTCCTGCCAATGGCTACCGGATTCGGAAGGAGACGGGATGGGGCGGCAGAAGTCAGCCGAGGCCATAGTAGGTTGCTGACCGGCAACTGAAGGGCTGAACATGACAAGCCGCGAGTAGGCGGCAGAGATACTCGATGAAACCGACCAAGACACAAACCGACAATGACAGCCGAACCGGCGCGGAGGTAGCGGGACGGAATCCGGCAATGGCCGCGGCCGGTGTTGAGGTGGAATCGGCGACTCTGACGCGGACGAAAGCGCAGTCGTGCAACGACTGTTGTGCTGATCATGAACCGCCGTATACGGAACCGTTTGTACGGTGGTGTGGGAGGACGGTGGGAGCAATCCCGCCTCCTACCCGATGTGCGCCAGGCATGGCGCGCCGCCAATGGCATTCGTTTAGCAAAAAAGCCATTCGTTTAACAGTTCGGTATTTCCCCAAGATTTGGACGACCTGCAGCTGATCAATCGTTCAGTTTTTTCAGGCCGCTCCAGTTCTTCGGTTGGCATTCCTGAACCGCTCATCCGGACGCTTTGAGATGCGCGGATACGACCGTCCGGGACGTTCCTTTTGCAGACAATTGCCGATGCTGTGAAGAATGTTCGAGACCGCGCTCGAAGCCAGCTGCCAGTTGCCCAGCATCAGCGCTTCAAAGTTTCTCGCCACCGTCACCAGCACATTCTTGAAATTCGCACGCATCTTGGGTTGCTCGAACGCAACGCCCGCATTCAGGTCGTCTTCCAACTGGTTGCCGAACGAGCGAGACAGCGCCAGCAACACAAAATGAGCATACAGCTCCTGTTTCACGCCACGCTCGGACTTGGCGTGAAATTGCTCGATTTCCAGCAATCGCTTCGAGATTTTATACAATTCTTCAATACCCCAGCGACCGTGATATGCATCCGACAGTGCGGCGAGCGGAAACTGGTTTTGATCCAACAGCGTGGTCGCAAGACAGTACTCATTGCCACCGGCACTGTATCTGACACAGCGCACCCGCACCGGGTGCAGGATTTCACCCGGATGACGCCGACGCCAGTGCCGGGCGCGAGACGCGCTCGGCAAAACCTCAATGACGCGTTCATCCTCGCAGCCGTCAATGAACTCATCAAAGGCGCCGGCACTGCCACGCTTGAGGCGAAAAATACAGTCGATGCCGTGTATGGCATGCTGACGCAACAACTCGAACGAATAATAACCGCGGTCGTAGACCACCACTTCGCCAGCCCGGCACCATTTCAGATGCCCGAGCGCCGGCTGATGTTCGTCCAGGTGCGACAGCAACTCGAAATCCACTGGCATCCGGTCGCCCAGCCGGTACAGACAACTCACCAGGCCTTGCGGATAGTAACAACCCTGGGAAGGCAGGGAATAGCCGGCTTCGAGCAACGCCCGTGGCAAGTTGATTTTGCTGCCATCTACCGCCAGCAGTCGCCGGCCGCACCACTCGCGACGGGCATCCTCACCCAAGTGCTCATCCAAACGCGCCAGCACCTGCCGATAGACTGTTTTGAACGCCTGCTCATCGAGCTTGTGGCGAGCGGCACACATCGAGGACGCCACTGGCGGCTGTGGCTGCGGCAGCTCCACACCCAGCAGCCGACTCTGCTCCCACAGCTCGTTGACCGTGGTCTGATAGCCCTGATGATTCTTTGAAAACACCAGGCGGAACACAAACAGCATGATCAACAGCGTATTGAGCACCCGTGTTCGCTGCTGCCAGTGTAGTATCGTATTGCTCTGCTGCCACCGCGGCTGCAATGCCGACAAAATCACGCCACATGCGCACAAACCGGTCATCGGCAGAACCGACCGACGGCTGCCGCGGTGCAACTCGCCGGGGCTTTTTGGTCTCACCTTCGAGCAGCATGCGACGCGCATCGGCCGCCAATGGCTTTACATACACATCCTTGATGGTCTTGTCAGAGCGCTTGACGGTCTCGCCAATCCGCTGCCAGCCTGCCGCACGGTAACTGCTGGCGCTAAAACGCGCCGGGTCAACGAAGCTCTCCAGCAGCACCGGCCGCACGCCCCATCTTGCCTGCCAGTCGTCTGCCACGCACCGCGCCGCCAGCGACAATGCCTTCGAGGCCAAGTTCGACACCTGCACCCAGGGCAAGATCAAGAACCGCGCATTTTGCACCACCTGCTTCAAACGCTTCTTGTAGCGCACCGGCTGCCAGCCGACCCATTCATCCCGGCACGGCAACTTCGCACTGGCCCGCTGAAACAGCAAACAACCCAGCCGCCGGTTGTCTTTGTCAACCATGAAATAACGCAAATGACACCCCATCGGCTGACGGTAGCCCAGGTAATGATAACGATCCACCAGCTCGTTCCACTGCGCCTTGTCGGCCTCGCTCTCCACCAACTGCAACGCAATCGGCGACAGCTCCGACAAACTCGCCACCACCGCCACACCCGGCTCACTTCGCTCGCTCCACTCCAGTGGTTTGCGTGCCCCTCGAACCATCGTCTCATCCTTGTCCGGCAAGCGCAGCACATCCGCAGCCTCCAATTCCTCCAGCATCTTCAAACACGCATAAGTGCTGTTGACACCGCCATCCGTTCGCCAATCCAAATGCTCACAGATCGTCTGCGCCAACTCCTTGCGACTTAAGCGCGGAAAACTCTCAACCGTCTGCTGTACCTCGACCAATTGCTGGCGCGTGAAGCGTTGCCCGGAAAAGGTCGTCCGCTGCAATCGCTTGATGCTGTCGTCCATCGCGTGTTCTCCTGATGCGCTCAATGTTCACTGTCATTTTCGCACAACCGGAGAGGGTTGTCAAGGGCTCAGGACAATTTTTTACACTCAAAAATACATGATTGACATCAATGACTTGCAAAACTCAACCGACCACGTGTATGGAATTTTTCAAAACGAATGCCATTGCCTGCTCGGGGCTTGATCTTCCAATCACCTGACCGCCGCAGCCGCGGCGGTTCCAGCGCCGGCCAACTTCGGCTCAAAGCCGGAACTGAGTTGATGTTGCTGGCATGGGTTGCCCAATACGCTCAAATCGGAAACAAACGCGCCGCACTCCAGGATCATTGATGCTGCCCAGTGAGATGCTCGCCACATAAATTATCAGATAATGACGCCAACGAAAAAGCCTCTAGTCGACTCTACCATAAATCTTAAGTACAATGTCCATTAAAATTAAACTTTGTAAAATTTCGTTATCAGATTAATTGGAAACACATACTAAGATAATATTAAAATCGGTATTCACTTAAATTCAGAATTACTGTTTGCATAAATCAGAATTCGTACACAGCGTACATGGAGAAAGATGGCGTGTTAGCCAAATTGCCAAAGAAATTAAAAAACGAACCACTGGTAGATGCAGTGTTCGAAGTTCGCTTTGAGGGATCAGATCAAATTGCAGTTGCGGATGTGTTGCCCGGTTCACTCTATAAGGAACTACTGGGTGAAATTACTCTTGCACGACTGCCCATTGCTGATGTTCCCAAGCCCATTCGAGATAATAATCCTAATTTGTGTTACTTGCCTATTGTTAGACTCGACTGGAAACAACTTGGAATTGCAATCGGAGATCGATCTTTAGTCATCAGCTGCAAACTCCCCTATATTGGTTGGGATAACTTTAAGCCGCAAATTCTTGATATCATAGAATCAGTAAAGCAAACAGAGGTAATTGGTCAAATTGAAAGATTTTCGGTAAAATATGTAAACCTTATTCAGGCTCCGGATATTTCGGAGCAGGTTAAGAAAATACACATGGAAATCTCCATTGGTGATAACACAATCAATAATGAAAGCATATCTCTCCGAATTGAGCAACGCGAAGATGAAATTTTGCACATACTTCAAATCATAACGGGTGCCCAAGGTATTCTAGATCAGAAGAACATTTCCGGCGTTGTAGTTGATATCGACTCAATTAGGGAAATTGGCAATCTGGATTTCCCTAAGTTTACAGAAAGTCTTCCCGAAAGTCTCGAAACCCTCAAACAATCGAATAAAAGAAAGTTCTTTACTTGTCTTACGGAAGGGGCAATTCAAGACATGCTACCTATTTAGTGTCTGGCAGAAAACCCCCATTATGGCGGGATTTCGGTAATAATTCGAGGTTCATTTTTTATTTTTTGCAGCTGAAACCGCTGAAAAGATGGCAGCGCAGTGGATTTGGAAGCGAATTTGCCAATTCCTGCGCAATTCCCCAGAAAACAGGTATAGGTACCCGTTCCCGTCTGAGCGGGAGTGTTCCGGCGCTCGCCGAATTGGATGCCGCAGCGTCAGGCGGCGCGCAAACGCGCCTTTTTCTGCCGCTGGATATTCTCGCGCTCTGTGCGCTGCAATAACAGGCCAATGCGATGCAGGTTGGCCGCCACCACCGCCAGCGCAACCGTGCGATCAAAGCCGCCGGCACCATGACTGCGCACCCGGTCCAAACCTCGATGCTCAAGATTGTTGATCGCCGACTCCACTGCCGGATGCTGTTTGCGTGCTGCCGCGAAGCCGGGCTCTTGCTCGCGCATCTGATTCGCCTTGCTCAAATAACCCTTGCACGGCAGCGCATTGAGATCCAGTATCTCATCCAATCGCCGGCGATTGGACGGACTGTGAAATCCACGATCGAAACTGCACATGCGAAAATCCGCAAATCGAGCCTGGGTTTCCTCCACCATCGACACGGCCACATCCACATCTGAGCCTTGCCACAGAATCTTGTGATGCACAATGAACTGGAACTGATCTTCGACCACGCACACCGGAACCCCCAACTCCACCTGCACCCCGGCCTTGCCTTTCGAGATCCAGCGGGTGTGCGGTTCAAATATCGAAAACACCTTCTCATCATGGGGAATCTTTTCGCCGTGCAGCAGCCGACGCTCGACCTGATCCAACTGGCGACGGGCATGGCCAAGATTTCTGTGAATCGCAAGCAACGTCAGCAACGACGCTGATTCACACTGCTCCAGACTCACAACGTCATGCTCCGCTCGCTCCGCAATCCACTTGCAATATTGAAGATACTCCTTCACCTTGCTGGTGTCTCTGCGTCCCTTTGATTTGCGCACCCGGTTGTATAGCCGGCGCACCGAATTCTGCAGATGCCGATGCTGACGCCAATCGGTCCAACCGCATCTTTCCGCGGCCCGCGCCACATCCCGGATCACACAACGCACTGCATCGTACAAGAGGTTGACATCCGTCGGATAATGCACATCGGTCTCAACTACGAAACTGTCACAGCGCCCGCGCAATGGCGCGCCAGGCTTTTTTCTTGCCACCTCGTGTCCGCTTTCAACCACTACCTTGCCGATCTCGGACAACAACTGCGGACCGAGCAGCGACACATTGTCGATCAGCGTCTGCAAATGGTAGTAACTCGACTTGTCTCGGTAGAAACTCTCACTGTGACCCAGCATCTTGCGAACCGTGTCATGCTGGTTTGCAAGCTCCTGCAAGCGGTCGAAATCGCAACCCAATCCCTGTTTGACCACCCCAAGAACGAACACGCGCCATAAATCCATGCCCGGTCGACCTACATCCAGATTGACGTCCGCTCTAACCTGCTCTTGCAGCAGTGAAAATATCTTCTCGCGAATTTGCGGCTGGGTGTAAATGTGCTGAATTCCCTTGAGTAGCGCTGGAATGTCGTCCCGAGACTTGGCATCGATGTCAATCTTGCCTATTGCGATCTCGCCAAACTCCATCTGACTGTTTTCGATTTTTCTCATCGCTCGAATTCCTCGAAGATTTACCGGTTTCAGGTGATTTTTCCTCAATTATATGCTATTTTCCTGATCTTCGTTCAAAATATCCTGTTATTATTTAATATTATCAATGGGTTAAGCGTTCTCTGACAGACACTATTTATGAATGATGTAATTGATTATTATCAGCAGAAGTCATCGTCCAGTAACTTCCCTCTTATTGCAGTAGGCTATGCAGTTGCATTGTTAACTACAGAGCCGTTACCTGCAGATACTTGGTCCGAGACTGCAAGTTCTCCATACTCAGTCATTCAGCAAGGTTCGTCTTTCAGTGCGTTTGAGAGTAGCTTGACGAAAATGCCCGTCATAGATTCAGAGTTTGCCAAAGGTTTTGCTGCATTCTACACAACCTTTGCCGAAGGGCAAGAGCCGCTCGGTCGAGATTTTGAGGAAATCTGGGATACCAACGCTACTAATCTCTATGAAATTTAACGGTCGGTATGGAACTTGATCCTGAGACTCTAAACAAATATTTCCCCTATTATCTCACCGAAGAAAGCCGAAAGAAACTGCTTGAAGAACTTGAGGCCTTTGACCAATCTAAAAAGGTCAAAATTTTTCTGGATGACTATAACAATGACTATAAAGAGAATTTACTTCAGGGTGATGGCTGGCGAGGATTTGAGTTATATGTGTTTGAGACAGGCAAAAAGCAGACAGTCAAAGGTATCGTGATATCTAATTCATGTGACATTGATTCGGCCAATATACGCGAAATTTCAACCAAAGTTGCTTTTGCTCCACTTGTCAAACTTTCGGCGTTCAAAAATCTCTTGGATAATAGTAGCATTGAAACAAACAGGGTTGAAGCAAAAATCAAGGCCATTAAAGAACAAAAAACATCAAACATTTTCTTCATTCCTGCGGATGGACCTATCGAGGAAGACTACATCGTACGATTTGATGACATCCACTCAATGCCAATCAAGTTCCATCAGACAAATCCCGAAAGAGAAAAACTATTTACGCTCAGCATGCTCGGATTCTATCTTTTTGTGCTGAAGTTGTCGGTTCATTTTTGTCGGTTACAGGAAGATGTTGCACGATAATTACCAGACCGTCAAGGAAATTGTGTGCGATCTCCTTAAAACTACGTTGTAATCATTCGCTGAAGCCGTGACAAAGGCAGCATTTGCCTTCAGCCCCAGGTTATGCTGATATTTTATCCTGACTGAATGTACAGGAGGAAGACTGATTGGATTTGGCTGACCGTATTGAACTTAGGAGTTCAATACGATTTTCCAATTTCTGTGAAGCGGTTTGAGCCAGATGTCCTTGATCGGCAGTGCATATTCTTTACGCACGTCGAGTTTGCCACGGCCCTGGGTTTGGCCGACGCGATGGCGAAATTATCTATTGCTGATTCCAAATGCGAATCAAAAAGATAAGCCCAAAGCTGGACATTTGGCAAGAATTCGTATAGACTACGTGCCATGGCTGTATGGAACGGAAAACAGGAATGGACCACTCGTCGCTGACGGTGACACCGGTCGAACGCGAGCGGGAGCGTGAATTCCAGCAACTGATGCAGAAGCATCACTATCTTGGCGCGTTGTGCAAGATTGGCAATACGATTCGCTACGTGGCGGCGGTGGACGGTCAGTGGCTGGGGGTGTTGAGTTTTTCGGCGCCGGCGCTCAAGTGTGCGGCGCGCGATGAGTGGATTGGCTGGAGCCGAGCACACCCAATGGCATTCGTTTTGAAAAATTCCGAACACGTGGTCGGTTGTGATTTGCAAGTCATTGATGTCAATCATGTTTATCTGCCGATCAAGATAGTGATCAAACTGCAAATTTCTGCCTTCTTCCTTAGCCTTCATCACTCAGTATCTTGCAGACAGTGGACCGTGCAATCTGCAGTTGTTTTGAAATTTCCGTCGCCCCTAAGTCTTCGCGATGGAGCTTGAGAACACGATTACTATCGATGCGCGATTTCCGGCCGAAGTGAACGCCGTTGGTTTTTGCCTCCAGCCGTCCCTCATTAGTGCGTTCCAGGGTCCGCTCCAGTTCGGCTTGGGCGACTGCAGTTAAATTTGTCACAATCATTTTCCGGTCGCGCCCTCAGTGCTGATGCCGTCGTCGAGAAATCTAACCGCCACGCCACTCTTGTCAAATTCCTTTATTGGCTAAATCATGTCCGCGATGTCACAGACCAGGCAATCCGGTTTCTTTACCAGAATCACGTCGCCTTTCTCGACCTTCAGTTACAGCAGGCTGAGGCCCGGCTGGTTGCGTTCGCGGCCGCGCTCGCCTTGTCGGTGAAGATCCGGTGTGCTTTCGCGCCCTCCGCCTGCAGTGCGCGAGTCTGGCTGTCGAGAGCCTGCTGGCTAGTCGATACGTGGGCGAATCCGAAAATTCTCATGGCTCAGAACTGTCTATTAAACTGATTAGTGGGCCGACTGTCCACAAAATGATGTTTGACAATTCAATAGACACTCGTATTGAGTAAGAGTTGGTGTTTATGTTTGTACCTGCAAGGGAAATTTGGGACTAGTCGGAGGTTCGGGCGGATTGGGCGATTCAGACTTGTTGATATGAAAATTGGTGGGCTGACAGATATTCCAACCCCGGACCAATTGATAAAAGTCAGGTACTCTCCACATTACACATTCGAATAAAACCGTTCATGGAATACTTGCAGGATGAAATGAACGCGCAACGCATCAACAACCCGCAATCGTTGCTGCATCTGGTCGAAGATGGACTGTTGCACAGTTGCACACAGGATAGGATGACTGAGATGAGAGAACTGAGTTTTCCTCACGAGAAGCGGACGACATTAGTCAAAGAGACAGAATGAATTCTGGGATGATAGAGGACTTGTCATTCAACTTGAGGACTCTGCTAGATTACCTGAAAATAACAGATAATTCTCAACTGCAATTGATCAAGCAGAATTACTAGAAATTAATTTTATTAGAACAAGCGCTATAGTGATGATTGTGCCGATGATTGCGGCTGAGACGGCTGTTTGTTTCCAGACAGTTTTGTAGAGTTCGCTCCAGAGTTCAGCCCTAATCTCCTGAGCTTGCTTCTCATGCAATTGCTTAACATTTTCGATTGATGCACCAACCATGCCGATATCTCCATTAAGCTTCGCTATGGCACTCTCTACTGTTGCGGTGTTTTCCGAAGCGATATCTCTTGCTTTATTCGCACCATCTTTGATTTCTGACATGGTGTTCTTGATATTCTCCATGTCCGCGAGAATACTTGCGATATTGATCAGGGCCTTCTCGGTTCTGTCATCTGATTCAGCCATGTTTACGAATTTGTGCTAGCAGATACCAACCCGTACGTATGAAGCGATTTCCCAAGGATGACGACATTCTCGTCAAGCTCATTGAATGAAGTCTCAACCATTTTAGCATTCTTCCAAGCAGCTTCATTGGATTCATCCAAGACACTTTCTAGATCGCCAATATTGTTTTTGATGTCAGCAACACCATTGAGAATATTCTGAATGTACCTTGTTAGGATCGTGCCGCTGTTTACTGAATCACTCATGTCGGTCAACTCCAACTGTGAATAAAAAATTATTTCGTTACTACGACTCTGAACCAGTAGTATACTCAATTCTGTTAGGATTATAAACCTTTCATCTACCCACAGTTGACTCGGCAAGTGACGTCGTATTAGTCTGATCATTTCTGTGCATGTATTCCTCGGTGATAAATTAACGCCGGGGTGAACAATGCATAGGCTTGCCACAATTTACGAGTTCCCGGCAAAGGCTGACTTTTTCTCGACTCAAACCCGGCGATGCTCGCAAGGTCAATGACGAATGTCCGGATATTTGGATTGTGATTCGGGGGGCCGCGCGAACGGTGGATGCCGCGATAGTACAAATAATCATACAGACATTCGACCTGCTCGTCCCCCACCACCTGCTTTGCTGCAACCTGCGGGTCGTTGCGTGCCATATAATTCAGATCATGAATGTAACAGGCGGTGATCGCATCGAACACCAGGCACTTGCGCAGATCATCCGCATGATCGAACTGGCGCGTGCCGATGCGCGTGCCGTTTTTCAACACGCTGAACCAGGTCTCAATGTGCCAGCGCAACTCATACCACCGAACCACCTTGCGCGCCTGTTCGGCACTCGCCTCGCCCTCAGTGGTCAATAGCAGCCAGTGCAGTGGCTTTTCACCTCGCGGTGCATGAATCTCGTCAACACTCACCGCCAGCATCTGCGTCGGCGTCTGATCTTCGGCCAATACCGGCGCCCCGAGCGTCACCATACAGGCCCGCAAATCCAACCGCGCCTTGCGCGCCTTGCGCTTTCGCTTGCCACCACAGGCCTCAATCTGAATCGTCTTGTGCGCAATCACCGGCTGCTTTGACAGATGCAACGGCAACTTCTCAGCAGTGCCGTCTTCCAGTATCACCTTACGTTTGCGCGCACCATTGGAACGCACCAGCAAACTGTCACCTGATACCACCGCCTGGCGAAGCATCGACCACAAATCCGCCTCCCGATCACACACCGTAATGACCCGTGTGTTCGGACAGGCCTCGGACAGTTCATGCGCACGTGTCAGCCCTGCAAGCCAACGCTCGCTTTCCTTCCCGCCTTCTTCGTCGCATTCACTCGCTTTGCTGCTCACCTTGCGAAATCCCGCATCCAGCGCATACACCCCCAGCGGACGTCCCACCTCGCTGATCGCAACTCCAAAATGCGCCAATATCCCTTTCGCTCCCGCACCACGACCGCCAATGCCCACCAATCCTTCGCTGCTGCTCAGACCGTGATAGTTCAATGACGTCGTGTCCTGCACCGCAAGCACCACCGACTCCGTCGCACAACGCTCCGCAACACTCGCCTGATGAGGCTCCAAGATATGTTCCATACTCACCTGTTGGTTCGATAACAGCCGATACGCACCCTTGCGTTCCGCCCGTCTCGGAAATAGCACCGGTATCGATGCGCCCTGATGCTCAACCCACGCCTGTCCCATTTGCACAATCCGTTCCCGAACCCGACCGTCCGGATGACTCGAACGCGCATACTCGCGCGCCGCCCAGTGCGCATCTTCGCTCAAATACACCGACTTGGGCCTGACAATCGGCCGATGCGCAGGGGTGCATAAACGCTCCTGCCAATTCTCCGACAATGGCTTCATCCATACCGCCTTTTTCGTGCCCGGCTGCGCTCGGCGCTGCGCATGACCGCTGCTCAACCGCTGGCACCGACGCCAACCCGACGCCTCATAACTCATACCGCTATAGCACTGATCCACATGCGTATAAGCCAGTACCGGCAATACTCCGTAGCACGCCTCCCAGTCCACTGCCACTCGCTCGCAAACCTCTCCCAAAACCTTCGATGCCAGACCATACACCCGAGCAATCAGCAAAAAACGATGATTGCATATCACCGCTGCCAAATTCACAGCTCGCGCATCACTGCTCCATCCAATCCATTCATCGCGCGCCTTCTGATGCCAGCTCGCAGCCGCAAAACCTACCCCGCCAATCACCCCATACCGAGAACTGATCACCCAATACCGCATCTGACCTCCGGGCGCTCGCTTGAATCCCAATGGATGCCAAGCTTCCATCATCGCATCCCAACTGCGGCGTTGCTGACTGTCAGATACCACTGCCACACTCATCTCACCCATATCCGATAACCGCACCCGCATCCCCGACAACGCATCCAATCCCGCAGGCGGCGAAACCGCTTTCACCGACTGCGGAACCCCGGCGCACGCCTGTGGCAACTCAAAGCCCGCCTTGTGCGCTAATTTCACCAACGCCTTGCGTGCCGAACTTACCGCAGGGCGACCTTTGCTGTCATACCAATGGTCAAGTTCGCACAAAAGCCGTGCAAGTTCACCGCGGGTCACAGATGGCTTGCTGGATTCCTCGATCACCCGCGTGACAGTTTCGGCACTGAATTGTCGCATTCCGACTTGCATGCCAATATGATGGCATAATCTTCGACCAAAGTTAACTGTGGGCAGATGAAAGGATTATAAACTGTCAATGTTGCCTTGATATTCAAGGTCGAGTCGACTACTAGTGCGGTGGAATAAAGACAATGGGGGAAACTGTTACTGGCAGCTTTCGCAGAACGCCAGTGCCTCAATCCAAGCCATCTCTCCGTTTCCAGTAGCCGCTCATCAAACCAAGCGTGCCGTTTTCCGGCACTCGGCTTACAGACGAGATCATGCATTCACCCACGGAAGGGCTTTTGCATGTAGTATGTGCTGTAATCTCTGAACCTTATCTGACCCTGTTAGATTTTCATCAGTAGCCATGCCTTTGCTCCTTTACATACTGCTCTCGAATCAAGGCTCCTTTCCTACACAGGCATTACCCTGTATCTTCGGTGTCGGGTCGGAGGAGGCGCCTACTGAAAGGCTCGCCTCCGTCCGCCGCCCAAACTGAACGTGCAGTTTTCCCGCATTCAGCTTTCACAAGGTCACGAATCAACATCGGTTTAAAGAAGGTATTAGTTGAATGAGGTTCACAAGTCCCAATTCTTCATACAGTTTGGATTCTGGTAGCAATTTCCAGCCAATGTTCCGCCACCGTTTGTAGCGGTGCGACCAAATCCGCCTCACAATCCAACTGTCAAGATGGTGGAATAACTTCCTGACATGGGACTCCTTGTAGTAGTTGCCCCAACCACGTATCACCGGATTGATCTCCTCAATCAGCTCTTTTGTTGTTATTGGCGCTTTTCGGCAGGTACGCTTCCTGATCTGGTCCTTGAAGTGGTCAATGGATTTCTGTGTCGGATAGACATATAGATCACCCGCACGGGCAATGCTGTTGATCTTATGCATGGGCAGCTTCAAACGTCGCTGCGGTTGCTTGATCTCATAGCCTAAGAACTCAAAACCATGACTAACATGAACTATTTGAGTTTTCTCCTCATTCAAAACCACGCCTGACTTCTCCAGAACCTGTTTGCCAAAATGCAATACCGCCTTTGCTTCCGCATGGGTTCGGCACGTCACCAGCCAATCATCGGCATACCTTGTCAATCGATACCCCTTACGGCGCATCTCGCGATCAAATGGTGTCAATAAAACGTTGCTTAGCAAAGGTGAAACGACTCCATGTACGCAAAAGGTAACTTTCGTTTTTTTCGCTACCACCGGAGGTTTCGAGCAACTTTTTGTTGTTGGGCGAAGATCTGTCCGAAATTGGAATCGAGTGCCGTATTACAATCATGTCATCGCCAACTAATACCTCTTTTACCAACAGCCGCACGATCTGTTGTCGTTTTTCAACGTCCAATGTTTGCGCTGACGTACGCAACCGTGACAGGAAGTCGTTTAACGTTTCAGCCAGGCGAAGAGCGTTGGCACGCTCCTGTGTCTGATGACATACAGAATCCAATTCGGATTCGGTCGCCCTCTGGTTCTGTCGCAATGGCGTGATTCTCTCTCGCAACTCTTCAATGCTGATCAACTCTTCCTGATAGGCGCTTACCAAACGATCAATGCGTTTACGAATACGGATCAGTTCCTGACGCAGGATGTTCTCTCGTTTCTTCATCGGGTCGGCCGCCCGAACCGCCGCCAAACGCCGGTCAATCTCGGCTTGCACCAACTTGGGATCTTCAAGCAGGCGAATGACCTCGCCCCAGACCAACTCATCGAGCAAATCCTGACGCACCGGACGATTGTCACAAACCGCCCCGTTCAAATGGCGCCAGGAATCGGAACCGATACATCGGTAATAGGAGATTTTGCGCGCGCTGGTCTGGGCCGAAGTGCGCGAAAACGTGTGGCTGCATTTGTGACACGCAACCAACCCTTGTAATACGCTGGGGGTCTTGGTACGACGCCGTGAAAACGTTTTGTTGTCCTGCAGTCGTTCCTCGGCCAAGGCAAAGGTCTGATCGTCGACGATCGCTGGCACCGGAATCTCAATCCATTCCTCCCGCGGGCGCCCGCGGTGTGCACCGTTGCGCGGCGGCAGCTGTCCGCGCAGGCGCAACGGACGCGTGATCCGCTCGCGCGCAGCGACGCGGGTCTTGCCATAACAGGCGCGTCCCTTATAGGCCGGATTGCGTAACATCGCCCACACCGTAGAACGTTCCCAGCGTGATTGTTGCTTGCGGGTCAAAACACCACGGTCGTTCAGCGAGTGCGTAATCGCGCCAATGCTTTTGTGTTCCACCGTAAACTGCTCGAAAACATCACGAACAATCAACGCTTCAGACTCGATCATCTCATAATACGCAGAGCACTGCTCGGTTTTCCTGTGATAACGATAACCATAAGGCGCTCCGCTTAACACACTGACATCGCCCTGGCGCGCACGATAGAGTTTTCCACGCCGCGAGCGCTCGGCGATCTGTGCACGCTCATATTCGGCAATCATGCCTTGAAATTGTACCAGCAGATGTTCTTCCGGGGTGTTCATTGCCGGGGCATTCACAAATACGCAATCCACCCCCTGACGCGACCACTCCTCCACCAGCAGAACCTGGTAGGCGTATTTGCGACTTAAACGATCCGGCGCATACACCAGCACCACCTCAATTCGCCCTTCCGCCGAAAGATCGTGTACCCGCTCCAGTCCAGGCCGCTCCAAACTCGCACCGCTGTATCCATCATCTTCAATGATCATCTCCTGCGATACGCGGTAATCGTGACGCTCGGCGAACTCCATCAACGCCGCCGTCTGGCTGGCAATCGTGTTGTCCTCCTTTTGCTTATCCGACGACACGCGAGCGTAGATGGCTGCGATCTTCTGCATCATTTCCTCCTTGCTTCATTGTACGTTCACTGGTGGTCCGTGCAAGCTGCGGCGTCAAAATCCGATACGCTTGCTCAAGCTTGGCCGGATGCCGTCGGTCAAATTCATAATCGAGTTGAATTTCAGGACCGGATTTCGAGCCCCGATCAGCCATGTTCGCGTTCGGATGAAAGAAATTGTGAAACCGCGCGCGTCACGATTTCGCCAATCGTCATCCCCCTTGCGCGTGAATGGGCACGTAACGCGGCAGCCACGCTTTGTGGAATCTTGAGCGTGATCGCGACCGAGGCTTCCTTGACCGGTGCTGGCTGTTGCATGATGCGTGCCTGTTGAACATAGCGATAGGACTGGCGTTGCGACAGGCCAAACTGTCGCGACAACGATTGGACTGCTTCGGCGATGCTGAAGCCTTGCTGGTGTAGCATCTGATAGGCGGCATTGAGCCGCTCGGCTTTTTGGGCTTGAGTTGATCGCGTCATCTGCCATAAGTTTATTTCCTTTTGTGTCGAAAGTCAACTTTCGGAATGTCTCGAAAACCGTCTATTCGCCGCTCGAAGCAAAAGTTACCTTTTGCGTACATGGAGTCCTCAGTCCGCTGCTGTCGAATATTCTGCTGACGGAGTTGGATGAGGAACTGGAAAGACGCGGGCATCGCTTTTGCCGATATGCGGACGACTGCAACATTTATGTACGCAGTCAGAAGGCTGGATTGAGTTTGATGGAATCGTTGGAGAAGTTTCTGGCCAAGCAACTGAAGCTGAAGGTCAACCGGGCCAAAAGCGCGGTGGCAAGGCCATCGAAACGGCAATTCCTGGGATACACCATCTCGGGGGTAAGAAACCGAGCCTTCGAATCTCACTGAACAGCCGGGCGCGATTCGTCGCCAAAGTGAGGCAGATAATGCGCGGTGCGCGCGGGCGAAGCCTCGCTTACACCATCGAACAACTCAATCGGTTGTTGCGCGGTTGGGCGGCTTATTTCAAGCTGGCCGAAGCGAAAACTCTGCTGAGTGACTTCGACAAGTGGATACGGCATAAACTTCGCTGTATCATTTGGCGGCAATGGAAACGCCCATACACACGTGCGCGCAACCTGATGAAGATGGGTTTGGACGAGGCTCGGGCGTGGACTTCTGCTACCAATGGGCGTGGCCCTTGGTGGAATAGCTGTGCCTCGCACATGAACCGGGCTTTTCCGGTGACCTATTTTGGTAATCTTGGTCTGGTGTCGTTGGCTGGTACTGTGCAACGACTGTTGTGCCGATCATGAACCGCCGTATACGGAACCGTTTGTACGGTGGTGTGGGAGGACGGCGGGAGCAATCCCGCCTCCTACCCGATGAGACCGATTACGATCAAGAGAGGCTGACAAGACAGCCGGCTGCGGCAGCCGAAAGCAGAAATGATGATGCTCGAATTGCCATATATACACAGCATCGATGTCAGAATTCCAGCGGGGAAATTGTTCAGTCGAATACCTATGATTGTTATCGGGTATAAAGGCAAGTCGAATTGTGTTGATTGATGAAACATCAAGTTGATGTTGAATGTCGATATAGTTCAGCATGAAACCAATGCAGTTACCCCCGTCGAAAAGGTAAAATCGGGATAGCAGGCTTGTTCTTGCGCCACACAGTGCAATTGACTGAAATAATGACTATCAAAAAATCAGTAGCAAGAAAATCAGCGGAAATTCTTCTCGAAGGACTTCCCTATATCCATCAGTTTCACGGCAAAACAATTGTTGTCAAGTATGGCGGCAACGCTATGAATTCAGCTGAGCTGCAACAGGACTTCTGTCACGACATCGTGCTGATGAAAAGTGTTGGGCTGAATCCTGTCGTAGTTCACGGAGGTGGTCCGCAAATCAGTCAGGCGATCGAAAGTGCCGGACTTCAGCCCAAGTTCGTTGATGGTTTGCGAGTGACCGACCGGCAAACCATGGATATTGTCGAAAAAGTAGTGATTCAGAACATCAATTTTGATCTCGTCGACATGATCATTGAAGCCGGATGGGATGCGTTCGGATTGGGTGGCAGCCTGCAGGGCGGATTTATTCAGGCAAAAAAAATTCAGACAACAGCCGTCGATCCAGTTTCAGACAATCCCGTCGAATTTGGATTTGTCGGAGAAGTACAGAAAATTGATGTCGAAAAGCTGCGACTCGATTCAATTGAAAACGCCATTCCGGTTATAGCCCCCATTGGCATGGATGAAAATGACCAGACTTACAATATCAATGCCGATACCGTAGCCGGGGCAGTTGCAGAAGCGACGCAGGCTGAAAAGCTGGTTGTGTTGACCAATACGCCCGGCATTCTGGATGGAGAAGGGGAACTGATTTCCGCCCTTACGACAAGCGAACTGGAAGAACTGATTTTCTTCAAATTCATTTCAGACGGGATGTTACCGAAAGTACGTTGCGCCAAGCACGCGCTTGCTTCCGGTGTGCATACGGTACAGATTATTGACGGCCGCTTACCGCATTCTGCCTTGCTGGAAATATTCACCGACCGTGGCGTGGGCACGATGATTACCAGCAATGCCGAATTGGTGCATCATTAAGCCGAAGTTTGAAGGCATATTGGCTGGCAAACACCGATGATACAACGGTTTTTTGATAAATGAATTTTGGCGATTCTGCCTGCATTCGGAATTCAATCAAACTTTGTTGATGGTCTTGAGCAAGTCCAAAGCTTGCTGCTGCTTGGCATTGGCAATCGACGTCAATTCGAACTGCAAGCCATCGCCATTCGCCGATTTGGCTCGACAGGTGTTGACGGTGATGGTTTCGAGATGTTCAATCAGCGTGCGAAAACAATACGCCGCCGAGCCATCTTCAAGGCGTGCAGTGGCGATTTTTTTACGCGCCTCACTCGAACGACTCGCTGGCAATACCGGGTTTCAGTCAACTGGTCAAGTCCATAATTTCCTGTAAAAGTGATCAAGCAACACGTGCTGCACTCCGTCGAGTTTTCGATGTTGTTTTTGGTGGTTCAATATGTTTTTCATGCGGATACAACTGTGATCGTAGTTGATGGATCTGCTGTTGCTCAATCTCACTGAACTGACGCCGACTCCAGCGATCACTGAGCCGGAGCAGCACGGCCAACACCAGTTTGGTCAGTTGTTTCTCCTGCCATAGATTCGGGACCACTTTGGTGCGGCGACATCGTTCGACAAAGCTGCGCTCCACCAGGTTGACGGTGCGCACGTGTCGGCGATGACGATGCGGCACTTGCAGATGATTCAACGAGGCTTCCCGATCGTCAGCCAAACAACGACACAGCTCGGGATGTTGTGTCTGATAGTTTCGTAAGATCTGATCCAGGCGCTGATGGGCGGTTTCAACATCCGGTGCATCGCGCATGTCGAGGATCAAGCTTCGAAGCACCGCCCACTGATCGGGCGATGCTTTCTGCCTAAGGTTCTGCATCTTGTGAAACCAGCACCGAACCCGTAACACACGCGGCCGAGTGGCTTGTATCGCACACCGATCAATCCGGGCGCACCATCGCTGGTCATGGTCAAAGGCGGGCGTAATCCGCGTCGAATCATGCCATGCAGGAACTCGGTCACCGTCGCCTGGCTTTCACGGTTCGCCAAAGTCAGATCCAACAGCACCCGAGAACCATCTGAGCAAATGCCCCAACAGCAAAGTCCGCCGGTGCGGCAGCCATACCGTTGCAGTGGCTCATACACAGGGTGTTCCCACGCTAACTAAATCACAGTAAAACCACAACGGTTGTATAAATTTGCAGGCAGGACTGGCTTTTTCCATACCGATATAGTATATATGCGGTTATGAACAGTCATGACCGCAGAACCAGCAAGTCGATTCGCACTGGCGAGGTGACGGTACGTCTTGCGCGCACGAGCGAATTTGCGAAGTGGGATCGGCTGATGCGTACGCATCATGATCTTGGATTCAAGCGATTTGCAGGTCGCAGTCTGCGTTACATCGTTGAGTATAAGGGGCAGTGGGTGTGTCTTTGCGGGTGGCAGACCGGTTCCTTTAAATCGGCTGCGCGCGAGCATTGGATTGGCTGGCAGCCTGAGCAGCAGTGGCACCGATTGCATTTGATCGCGAACAACACCCGTTTCGCGATGCTTGACGATGCCGGTTGTTATCCGAATCTTGGTTCGCACGTGCTGAAGTTGATTTGCCGGCGCTTAAGTGATGACTGGGAGGCATACTATGGTCACGGTTTGTTGTTGGCGGAGACGTTTGTAGACCCGGCTCGTCATCGCGGAAACATGTACGATGCAGCCGGATGGGAGACGGTGGGAAACAGTGCGGGCTATTCCCGCAAGGGTGGGAAGTATACCGAAGCGCATGATGCAATCAAGCGGTTATTGGTCAGGCCCTTGCGTCGTGATGCTAGGCGGGTCCTGTGTCAGGAAGGCGAGTTGGAGTCGCGCTGGCAGAAAAAGGGCAAGGCCAGCGGTCATTCGCTGCCGGAGTTGCGCAGTTTGCATGATGATTTGTCACAGATGCGGGATTTTCGTCGTGGCCAGGGTCGCAAGCACACACTGGCGTGTGCGTTTTCGACTTTGATTTTGGCGCAATTGTCTGGATTTCACGGATCGTTGGCGGCGGCACAGTTTGCAGCGTCTCTTTCTGAGAATGAGCTGCACGCGATCGGTGGCTGGTGCAATCCGAAAACAGGCCGGTATGAGCCGGTTTCCAAATCGACGCTGCACCGGGTGATACAGCACACCGATCCGGATCAGCTGGAGCAGGTCTTGGCGCGATACACGCACAATCGAATCAGACAGTTACCGGCACTTGCGAGTGACGGCAAGCGGATTCGCGGTGCCAATCGCAATGGCGACAGTCACTACGAGACAGTGACACTTGTGGAGCATGGCAGTGGGATACCGAAAGCAAGCCGCAGTTTCCACAACAAGGGCGAGGAGTTGGATGTGACTCGGCAGTTGCTGAGCGAGGTTGACGTTGCGGGTCGAGTGATCACACTGGATGCGTTGCACACCACTTTTGAAACCGTCGATTTGATCTTGGACGGGAAGGCTGACTATATGCTGACGCTCAAGGACAATACCTCTTTGCAGTTAGCGAAGGCGAAGTCGCTGAAGTGGTACAGTCACAAAGTGCGGCGTTACTCGGAGAAGGTGACCCTGGCGCACGGTCGCATTGAGCAACGTCGTATTGAAGTACTGCAAGTGGACGACCCGCACAAGTTCGATTTCAAGCAGGTGCGCCAAGCGTTTCGCATCGAGCGCGACCGCGAGGTAGTCAAAGAAGCGAACAGTGCAAGCACAGAGACGATATATGGCATCACTTCGGTTGCCGCTGAACGGGCCGATGCCGAGCAACTGCTGAGGTGGGACCGCGGACATTGGACCGTGGAAAACAGCAACCATCATATTCGGGACCGTACATTCCAGGAAGACGCCTGTCTGACCCGTACTGGCCATGGCCCGAGCAATCGTGCGATGTGCAACAACATTGCGCTGGCGCTGATTTTCAACCAAAGCCGCTTCGAGTCAGTGCCGCAGGCACTGCGCCATTTCAACCTGAATCGTAAAGAGGCCTTCGCCGCACTATTCTCACCGACCTGAAGCGGTGCTTCAAATCCCGGATTGAGCCGAAATATACAAGCGCCGCAGTCCGCTTGCGTTTGGTTGCCATTGTCGAGACTGCACAATTCGCTCCGTACAAACGCAATATTGTGCATCAATTACCGAAACTGTACCATAATGAGCGCAACAGCCGTGGTCGAGCGAATTACTTCAGTTACCGCCTGTCAGGATATTCTGACATCAAAAAAAGCATGGGAAACACCTGGCTCATACAGCGCATCAGTGAACAAATACGCCACCTCCAATCCACTCAAGTCGAGCCCCTTGAATGCCTCATAGTCCTCGCTCAACGATTCGCTGGTTTCGCTGAGGCAAATCCAGGCAAATTCAAACCTGTTGTACCTGTCTTCGATAATCGGAGAATCAAAATAGAGTTAAATTGCTAAACTCTCGCTGCTGATTACCGAATTAATTCTCTAATTTCAGGACACGTGACATAGGTAAAGAGAATATCAATAAACATGCGGTTCGGCCTGCTTTTTTTGGAAAAATGCGGCATAAATCGAATAACAGCGATTGTCTCTCCAAAGCCGAACCTATGCCATGCTTCAATCGTGCCTGAACTTCCTCCCGGAACATGCCGAATTCATCAACGAGCGCCGCACCAAGGTATGCGAAAACGGCCGCGTGGCGATTCACAACGCCAGTGGCGTGATGCTGTCGTATCTTGAATCCGATGATTATGGGCAGCGCATGGCGATTGGCCTGCTGCCGTGTAGACAACGCAAACGACTGGTGGTATGCTTTCACTGCATGGCTCAGCCGCGCTTCAATAAAGCGTTGCATGATCTATGCGAGTGTGCGACTCTACAGTGAACAATTTACCCCGGAACTGATTTGAGAATGGTCTACGAAAGGCCAATTGTCGCATATCAATCCTGACTATGTCACGAGTTCTGAATTTCGGATTTGGGAAATACATTTTCGCACTTTGAGGTTACATATCGGTATATTGTTATGCTACTATAGCTTGTCGATGTGTAGCAGTAGTTTAATGCGTCATGAACATCAGCAAAATCAACGAATCGAGGAACCGCTTTAACGCCGCCTTTTTCGGCGTGGAGGCGCGCGGGCACTTGCCCCCCCCCCTCCCCGACGGCGCGTGCCGGCGGTCATAGCCGCCGAGTTCAATAATGCGCTTAAGCCGCGAATCCCCGGCGAAGGCGGTCAGCGCGTGCGCGGCCTGGCTGTTGCTGGCGCTGCTGGCGCTCATGCCGATGCAGGCTCAGGCACAGACCGAAGTCCCTTTCGACTGGCCGCTCATCCCGGATGGCATTAGCCCAGGCGATTCGTTCCGCCTGCTGGCCACGACCAGGAATATTTACACTGCCAACGTTACCGACATCGGACAATACAATGAAGCAGTTCAAGGGGACGCCTCCGGGCGGGGGCATTCGTACATCCGGACGCATTCCGACGGCTTCAAGATCGTAGGTTGCACCGCTGGGTCATCCGCGGTAGCTAACACCGGCACCGGTTTCAGCGATGACAACCCGGGCGTGCCCATTTATTGGCTGGGCGGCGAGAAGGTCGCCGACGACTACAGAGATTTCTACGACGGCAGCTGGGACTCCGACGCGGGCAGGGACATAGCCGGAGGTTCGGTTGGCAGGAACACCAAGGTTTGGACAGGATGCGCGGATAACGGGTATGCACTTTCGTTACGAATTCATAGCGAACTTGAGTCTATTGTGGTACTAGGAGGCCATGATTTTGGCGGTCGTGTTTATTTTGCACTATATGGTTCCCCCGCCGAAGCATTATCGATCCCGGGGTCCCCAACTGAAATTGGACTAGGAAGCGGTTCTACAATTGAGTATAGGATTGGTAATGCCCGAACAAGTAAATATAGATTCTACGGTCTTTCGGAGGTATTCACGGTCGGAGCCGATCCGGGTCCGTTGACTGCGGACTTCAGGCCGGACGATGTTGTTGCCGACACCCATCACGGCGGGCAGTCGGTTCGGATGGATGTCAAATTCAGCCATTCGCTGGACGACGTGAGCGCGGCGGATTTCAGAAACCACTCGATAACGGTGACTGGCGGCCGTGTGGGGTGGCTGCAGAAGCACGACAACCGCTTCAGTTTTAATGTCGTGCCGCACGGCACCGCGGATGTGACGCTGACGCTGAACACCGGCATCGAGTGCGGCCAGCCCGGTGCGCTGTGCTCGACGTTCAGCGAGACTGTTTTCCGTCTGGAAGGGCCGTCCAGCAAAACCTTGCTCAGGCGGAAGCCTTCGATCACCAGCATGTCGATCACCTCGACTCCGGCAAGAGTCGTCACGTACCGGGTGGGCGAGGAGATTGAGGCGACGGTGTCGTTCAACGAGGCGGTGGAGGTGGTCGGTTCACCGACGCTTTGGCTCAATCCGGGTTCCTTGCGGCCCTTGGTAAACAGTTTCGCCAGGTACCACAGCGGCAGCGGCAGCGCGCACCTGGTGTTCAAATACAGGGTGCGTCCGCAGCACTACGCCAATAACGGAGTCGGCATTTACGGCTTCACCCGCCCCAGTGGTTTGGGACCTGACCTGCTCAATGTTAATTTCGTTCGCCCGCAAGGGCACATCGCGTTGAAGGGGAGGCGCGACCTTCACGCCGATGTGTTGTCGCACGCGGCGGTGCCGCTGAACTCGCAGCGGGTGAACGGGGTTGTCGGGGTTGTCGGGGTCGCGGTCATCTCCGACCCCGGCAATGACGCTAAGTATCACTTGGGCGAGCATGTCGAGGTGATGCTGACGTTCGACCTTCCGGTCGCGGTGAGGGTCGGCCGGTTTGAAGAGACGTACATTCCTCTGGATCTGCAAAGTCACATACTTTCCAAAGTGCGCGCCTACTACGACCGCGGCAGAGACACCCGCGAGCTGGTGTTCCGGTACACGGTGAGAGAGGGCGACGTTGGCACGCTCGACATCCCCGGTGGCCGGGTGTGGCCGGAGGCATTGCCGGGGTCGCCGGCAACTGTCTTCGTGACCGGGGGTGGCCCCATCACCGGCCGCCAGACTCTGTATGCCGACACGAGCTTCGATGCCGTGCCGCGTGGCGTTACCGGGTCTAGTCACGTGGTGGATGGCAATCTGCTGATACTGGGCAACATTCCGGCGACGGGGCTGGTGTCGATTGACGGTGTCGCGCAGGTGGGGCGGGAGCTGACCGCGGAGGCTAGGGGCATCCAGGATTTGAACGGGATACCGGCACTGATCGACGATAACTATCAATGGTTGGCGGACGATGCTGAAATCGCCGGCGCGTCCGGCGCGAGTTACTTTCTGACTCCGGCTGAGCAGGGCAAGGTGATCAAGGTTCGGGTGAGTTTCACGGACGCCTTCGGCTTCGAAGAGTCGGTTACCAGCGCTCCGACGGCGGTGGTCGCGGCGGCCGACTGTTCGAGCTACGGGCCGCTGCAGTCGGACTGCGAGGCGCTGCTTGCTTCCAAGCCTGTGCTGGACAGCCGCGGGAGGCTGAACTGGCGTGTGGACCTGAACCCCGCCGAGTGGACCGGCGTCACCGTCCGGGACGGGCGGGTGAAGGAGCTGGACCTGAGCGGCGTCGGCCTGCTGGGCCAGCTGCCGGGTTCGCTGGGTCGGCTGTCGGCGCTGGAGGTTTTGAACCTGAGCGGCAACAACATGAGGGCGCCGATCCCGAGTGAGTTTGGCCGGCTGACGAAGCTGACGAGCCTGAATCTGAGTAACAACTCCCTGACGGGGTCGATTCCATCGGAGCTGAGCGGTCTGACGGAGCTGACGACGCTGAATCTGAACAGCAACTCCCTGACGGGGTCGATTCCGTCGGAGCTGAGCGGTCTGACGGAGCTGACGACGCTGAATCTGAACAGCAACTCCCTGACGGGGTCGATTCCGTCGGAGCTGAGCGGTCTGACGGAGCTGACGACGCTGAATCTGAACAGCAACCAGCTGTCGGGGTCGATTCCGTCGTCGCTGGGCCGGCTGTCGAAGGTGAGTGCAAACCTGAGTGCCAACAATCTGACGGGCTTCGTGCCGCTGGCGCTGATTGATATGCACGACCTGACTGTGAGTGACAACCGGCTGAGCGGATGCCTGCCCGTTCAGCTCCACGAGTCTTCGCTGCGGCAGCAGGGTGCCGACCTGCAGGTTTGCCAGTTGGTCGCCGACGCGGGCGCGGGCAGGAATGATTTGAGATCGGGGGAGTCGGTAGCGCTCACCGGCAGCGCGAGCGGCTATCCGCCGGGTGCGACGCTGGACTACCGCTGGCAGCAGATCGAGGGCGACGAGGCGGTTTTGCGCGATGCCGAGAGCGCTTCGGCGTCGTTCACGGCGCCGCGAAGCCCGGCGGAGCCGCGCCGCCTGGTGTTCGAGCTTCGGGTCAGCGGCGCGCGGCAGTCTTCGGGCATGGACACGGACACCGTGGTGTTCAATGTGCTGCCCGACCCCGAGCCGCCGACGGGCCAGCCGCTGATCAAATTCGGAACGACTTCCGACGCGCGTCCGCGCGTGTTCGAGACGCTCACTGCGGATGTTTCCGGGATTGCCGACGTGAACGGCCTGGGCGATTTCGACTACCAGTGGCTGGCGGACGATGCTGAAATCGCCGGCGCGACCGGCCCAAGCCACTCCGTGCGTCCAGACGAGCACGGCAAGGCGATCAGGGTGCGGGTCGGCTACACCGACGGGTTAGGCACCGTTGAAAGCGTCGTCAGCGAGGCGACGGCGGCGGTGTGGCTCGAAATGGTGCTGTCGGCTGCGGCGCTGACGGTTCCGGAGGGCGAAAGGCGCGATTACACGGCGCATCTGACTCTGTCTCCGACGGAGAAAGTGACGGTGAGGGCGATGCCCGTGCCGGCGGATGCGGGGCTGCGGGTGCTGAATAGGAACACTCAGGACGGATTTGTACCGACCAGGGAGTTTAGGCAGGGCGAGGCGCCATTCAGCTTTCAATATTTCTCGGTGAGGGCGTCCCAAGACGACGACGGGGAGGACCATGATCTGGTGCTGGAGCACGAAGCGCGATTCGGTTCCGACGAAACCCGGCCGGCGTCGGTCGGGACGCTGGCGGTGACGATCCTCGACGATGAGGAGCCGCCGACGGTGGCGACCGCGATCCCGGACCAGACGGCGACGGTGGGCACGGCGTTCAGCTACGCGTTCCCGGCCGCCACGTTCAGCGACGTGGACGGCGACACGCTGACCTACACGGCGACGCAGGGCGACGGGATGGCGCTGCCGAGCTGGCTGACCTTCACGGCGTCGACGCGGAACTTTGCCGGGACGCCGGCGGCGGCGGGCACGGTGACGGTCAAGGTGACGGCGAGCGACGACGGGAGCCTGAGCACCGAGGACAGCTTCGACATCGTGGTGAGCGCCAACACCGCGCCGACGGCGTCCGACAGCACGGTGACGACGAACGAGGACACGGCGTACACGTTCGCGGCGTCCGACTTCAACTTCTCGGACACCGATACCGGCGCCACGCTGGCGAGCGTGAAGATCGTGACCCTGCCCGGCGCGGGGAGCCTGACGCACGACGGCAGCGCGGTGACGACGAGCCAGGTGGTGAGCAAGGCCGACCTCGACGCGGGCAAGCTCAAGTTCGCGCCGGCGGCGGACGCCAGCGGCAATCCCTACACGACCTTCACCTTCAAGGTGAGCGACGGCACCGACGAGAGCGCGTCGGCCTACACCATGACGGTCGACGTGACGGCGGTGAACGACGCGCCGGCGGTGGCGACCGCGATCCCGGACCAGACGGCGACGGTGGGCACGGCGTTCAGCTACGCGTTCCCGGCCGCCACGTTCAGCGACGTGGACGGCGACACGCTGACCTACACGGCGACGCAGGGCGACGGGATGGCGCTGCCGAGCTGGCTGACCTTCACGGCGTCGACGCGGAACTTTGCCGGGACGCCGGCGGCGGCGGGCACGGTGACGGTCAAGGTGACGGCGAGCGACGACGGGAGCCTGAGCACCGAGGACAGCTTCGACATCGTGGTGAGCGCCAACACCGCGCCGACGGCGTCCGACAACACGGTGACGACGAACGAGGACACGGCGTACACGTTCGCGGCGTCCGACTTCAACTTCTCGGACACCGATACCGGCGCCACGCTGGCGAGCGTGAAGATCGTGACCCTGCCCGGCGCGGGGAGCCTGACGCACGACGACAGCGCGGTGACGACGAGCCAGGTGGTGAGCAAGGCCGACCTCGACGCGGGCAAGCTCAAGCTCGCGCCGGCGGCGGACGCCAGCGGCAATCCCTACACGACCTTCACCTTCAAGGTGAGCGACGGCACCGACGAGAGCGCGTCGGCCTACACCATGACGGTCGACGTGACGGCGGTGAACGACGCGCCGGCGGTGGCGACCGCGATCCCGGACCAGACGGCGACCGTGGGCACGGCGTTCAGCTACGCGTTCCCGGCCGCCACGTTCAGCGACGTGGACGGCGACACGCTGACCTACACGGCGACGCAGGGCGACGGGATGGCGCTGCCGGGCTGGCTGCGCTTCACGGCGTCGACGCGGAACTTTGCCGGGACGCCGGCGGCGGCGGGCACGGTGACGGTCAAGGTGACGGCGAGCGACGACGGGAGCCTGAGCACCGAGGACAGCTTCGACATCGTGGTGAGCGCCAACACCGCGCCGACGGCGTCCGACAACACGGTGACGACGAACGAGGACACGGCGTACACGTTCGCGGCGTCCGACTTCAACTTCTCGGACACCGATACCGGCGCCACGCTGGCGAGCGTGAAGATCGTGACCCTGCCCGGCGCGGGGAGCCTGACGCACGACGACAGCGCGGTGACGACGAGCCAGGTGGTGAGCAAGGCCGACCTCGACGCGGGCAAGCTCAAGTTCGCGCCGGCGGCGGACGCCAGCGGCAATCCCTACACGACCTTCACCTTCAAGGTGAGCGACGGCACCGACGAGAGCGCGTCGGCCTACACCATGACGGTCGACGTGACGGCGGTGAACGACGCGCCGGCGGTGGCGACCGCGATCCCGGACCAGACGGCGACCGTGGGCACGGCGTTCAGCTACGCGTTCCCGGCCGCCACGTTCAGCGACGTGGACGGCGACACGCTGACCTACACGGCGACGCAGGGCGACGGGATGGCGCTGCCGGGCTGGCTGCGCTTCACGGCGTCGACGCGGAACTTTGCCGGGACGCCGGCGGCGGCGGGCACGGTGACGGTCAAGGTGACGGCGAGCGACGACGGGAGCCTGAGCACCGAGGACAGCTTCGACATCGTGGTGAGCGCCAACACCGCGCCGACGGCGTCCGACAGCACGGTGACGACGAACGAGGACACGGCGTACACGTTCGCGGCGTCCGACTTCAACTTCTCGGACACCGATACCGGCGCCACGCTGGCGAGCGTGAAGATCGTGACCCTGCCCGGCGCGGGGAGCCTGACGCACGACGACAGCGCGGTGACGACGAGCCAGGTGGTGAGCAAGGCCGACCTCGACGCGGGCAAGCTCAAGTTCGCGCCGGCGGCGGACGCCAGCGGCAATCCCTACACGACCTTCACCTTCAAGGTGAGCGACGGCACGGACGAGAGCGCGTCGGCCTACACCATGACGGTCGACGTGACGGCGGTGAACGACGCGCCGGCGGTGGCGACCGCGATCCCGGACCAGACGGCGACCGTGGGCACGGCGTTCAGCTACGCGTTCCCGGCCGCCACGTTCAGCGACGTGGACGGCGACACGCTGACCTACACGGCGACGCAGGGCGACGGGATGGCGCTGCCGAGCTGGCTGACCTTCACGGCGTCGACGCGGAACTTTGCCGGGACGCCGGCGGCGGCGGGCACGGTGACGGTCAAGGTGACGGCGAGCGACGACGGGAGCCTGAGCACCGAGGACAGCTTCGACATCGTGGTGAGCGCCAACACCGCGCCGACGGCGTCCGACAGCACGGTGACGACGAACGAGGACACGGCGTACACGTTCGCGGCGTCCGACTTCAACTTCTCGGACACCGATACCGGCGCCACGCTGGCGAGCGTGAAGATCGTGACCCTGCCCGGCGCGGGGAGCCTGACGCACGACGACAGCGCGGTGACGACGAGCCAGGTGGTGAGCAAGGCCGACCTCGACGCGGGCAAGCTCAAGTTCGCGCCGGCGGCGGACGCCAGCGGCAATCCCTACACGACCTTCACCTTCAAGGTGAGCGACGGCACCGACGAGAGCGCGTCGGCCTACACCATGACGGTCGACGTGACGGCGGTGAACGACGCGCCGGCGGTGGCGACCGCGATCCCGGACCAGACGGCGACCGTGGGCACGGCGTTCAGCTACGCGTTCCCGGCCGCCACGTTCAGCGACGTGGACGGCGACACGCTGACCTACACGGCGACGCAGGGCGACGGGATGGCGCTGCCGGGCTGGCTGCGCTTCACGGCGTCGACGCGGAACTTTGCCGGGACGCCGGCGGCGGGCACGGTGACGGTCAAGGTGACGGCGAGCGACGACGGGAGCCTGAGCACCGAGGACAGCTTCGACATCGTGGTGAGCGCCAACACCGCGCCGACGGCGTCCGACAACACGGTGACGACGAACGAGGACACGGCGTACACGTTCGCGGCGTCCGACTTCAACTTCTCGGACACCGATACCGGCGCCACGCTGGCGAGCGTGAAGATCGTGACCCTGCCCGGCGCGGGGAGCCTGACGCACGACGACAGCGCGGTGACGACGAGCCAGGTGGTGAGCAAGGCCGACCTCGACGCGGGCAAGCTCAAGTTCGCGCCGGCGGCGGACGCCAGCGGCAATCCCTACACGACCTTCACCTTCAAGGTGAGCGACGGCACCGACGAGAGCGCGTCGGCCTACACCATGACGGTCGACGTGACGGCGGTGAACGACGCGCCGGCGGTGGCGACCGCGATCCCGAACCAGACGGCGACGGTGGGCACGGCGTTCAGCTACGCGTTCCCGGCCGCCACGTTCAGCGACGTGGACGGCGACACGCTGACTTACATGGCGGTGCAGGACGACGGGATGGCGCTGCCGAGCTGGCTGACCTTCACGGCGTCGACGCGGAACTTTGCCGGGACGCCGGCGGCGGCGGGCACGGTGACGGTCAAGGTGACGGCGAGCGACGACGGGAGCCTGAGCACCGAGGACAGCTTCGACATCGTGGTGAGCGCCAACACCGTGCCGACGGCGTCCGACAGCACGGTGACGACGAACGAGGACACGGCGTACACGTTCGCGGCGTCCGACTTCAACTTCTCGGACACCGATACCGGCGCCACGCTGGCGAGCGTGAAGATCGTGACCCTGCCCGGCGCGGGGAGCCTGACGCACGACGACAGCGCGGTGACGACGAGCCAGGTGGTGAGCAAGGCCGACCTCGACGCGGGCAAGCTCAAGTTCGCGCCGGCGGCGGACGCCAGCGGCAATCCCTACACGACCTTCACCTTCAAGGTGAGCGACGGCACCGACGAGAGCGCGTCGGCCTACACCATGACGGTCGACGTGACGGCGGTGAACGACGCGCCGGCGGTGGCGACCGCGATCCCGGACCAGACGGCGACGGTGGGCACGGCGTTCAGCTACGCGTTCCCGGCCGCCACGTTCAGCGACGTGGACGGCGACACGCTGACCTACACGGCGACGCAGGGCGACGGGATGGCGCTGCCGAGCTGGCTGCGCTTCACGGCGTCGACGCGGAACTTTGCCGGGACGCCGGCGGCGGCGGGCACGGTGACGGTCAAGGTGACGGCGAGCGACGGGAGCCTGAACGTCGAGGACAGCTTCGACATCGTGGTGAGCGCCAACACCGCGCCGACGGCGTCCGACAACACGGTGACGACGAACGAGGACACGGCGTACACGTTCGCGGCGTCCGACTTCAACTTCTCGGACACCGATACCGGCGCCACGCTGGCGAGCGTGAAGATCGTGACCCTGCCCGGCGCGGGGAGCCTGACGCACGACGGCAGCGCGGTGACGACGAGCCAGGTGGTGAGCAAGGCCGACCTCGACGCGGGCAAGCTCAAGTTCGCGCCGGCGGCGGACGCCAGCGGCAATCCCTACACGACCTTCACCTTCAAGGTGAGCGACGGCACCGACGAGAGCGCGTCGGCCTACACCATGACGGTCGACGTGACGGCGGTGAACGACGCGCCGGCGGTGGCGACCGCGATCCCGGACCAGACGGCGACGGTGGGCACGGCGTTCAGCTACGCGTTCCCGGCCGCCACGTTCAGCGACGTGGACGGCGACACGCTGACCTACACGGCGACGCAGGGCGACGGGATGGCGCTGCCGAGCTGGCTGCGCTTCACGGCGTCGACGCGGAACTTTGCCGGGACGCCGGCGGCGGCGGGCACGGTGACGGTCAAGGTGACGGCGAGCGACGGGAGCCTGAACGTCGAGGACAGCTTCGACATCGTGGTGAGCGCCAACACCGCGCCGACGGCGTCCGACAACACGGTGACGACGAACGAGGACACGGCGTACACGTTCGCGACGTCCGACTTCAACTTCTCGGACACCGATACCGGCGCCACGCTGGCGAGCGTGAAGATCGTGACCCTGCCCGGCGCGGGGAGCCTGACGCACGACGGCAGCGCGGTGACGACGAGCCAGGTGGTGAGCAAGGCCGACCTCGACGCGGGCAAGCTCAAGTTCGCGCCGGCGGCGGACGCCAGCGGCAATCCCTACACGACCTTCACCTTCAAGGTGAGCGACGGCACCGACGAGAGCGCGTCGGCCTACACCATGACGGTCGACGTGACGGCGGTGAACGACGCGCCGGCGGTGGCGACCGCGATCCCGGACCAGACGGCGACCGTGGGCACGGCGTTCAGCTACGCGTTCCCGGCCGCCACGTTCAGCGACGTGGACGGCGACACGCTGACCTACACGGCGACGCAGGGCGACGGGATGGCGCTGCCGAGCTGGCTGACCTTCACGGCGTCGACGCGGAACTTTGCCGGGACGCCGGCGGCGGCGGGCACGGTGACGGTCAAGGTGACGGCGAGCGACGGGAGCCTGAACGTCGAGGACAGCTTCGACATCGTGGTGAGCGCCAACACCGCGCCGACGGCGTCCGACAACACGGTGACGACGAACGAGGACACGGCGTACACGTTCGCGGCGTCCGACTTCAACTTCTCGGACACCGATACCGGCGCCACGCTGGCGAGCGTGAAGATCGTGACCCTGCCCGGCGCGGGGAGCCTGACGCACGACGGCAGCGCGGTGACGACGAGCCAGGTGGTGAGCAAGGCCGACCTCGACGCGGGCAAGCTCAAGTTCGCGCCGGCGGCGGACGCCAGCGGCAATCCCTACACGACCTTCACCTTCAAGGTGAGCGACGGCACCGACGAGAGCGCGTCGGCCTACACCATGACGGTCGACGTGACGGCGGTGAACGACGCGCCGGCGGTGGCGACCGCGATCCCGGACCAGACGGCGACGGTGGGCACGGCGTTCAGCTACGCGTTCCCGGCCGCCACGTTCAGCGACGTGGACGGCGACACGCTGACCTACACGGCGACGCAGGGCGACGGGATGGCGCTGCCGAGCTGGCTGCGCTTCACGGCGTCGACGCGGAACTTTGCCGGGACGCCGGCGGCGGCGGGCACGGTGACGGTCAAGGTGACGGCGAGCGACGACGGGAGCCTGAACGTCGAGGACAGCTTCGACATCGTGGTGAGCGCCAACACCGCGCCGACGGCGTCCGACAACACGGTGACGACGAACGAGGACACGGCGTACACGTTCGCGGCGTCCGACTTCAACTTCTCGGACACCGATACCGGCGCCACGCTGGCGAGCGTGAAGATCGTGACCCTGCCCGGCGCGGGGAGCCTGACGCACGACGGCAGCGCGGTGACGACGAGCCAGGTGGTGAGCAAGGCCGACCTCGACGCGGGCAAGCTCAAGTTCGCGCCGGCGGCGGACGCCAGCGGCAATCCCTACACGACCTTCACCTTCAAGGTGAGCGACGGCACCGACGAGAGCGCGTCGGCCTACACCATGACGGTCGACGTGACGGCGGTGAACGACGCGCCGGCGGTGGCGACCGCGATCCCGGACCAGACGGCGACGGTGGGCACGGCGTTCAGCTACGCGTTCCCGGCCGCCACGTTCAGCGACGTGGACGGCGACACGCTGACCTACACGGCGACGCAGGGCGACGGGATGGCGCTGCCGAGCTGGCTGCGCTTCACGGCGTCGACGCGGAACTTTGCCGGGACGCCGGCGGCGGCGGGCACGGTGACGGTCAAGGTGACGGCGAGCGACGGGAGCCTGAACGTCGAGGACAGCTTCGACATCGTGGTGAGCGCCAACACCGCGCCGACGGCGTCCGACAACACGGTGACGACGAACGAGGACACGGCGTACACGTTCGCGGCGTCCGACTTCAACTTCTCGGACACCGATACCGGCGCCACGCTGGCGAGCGTGAAGATCGTGACCCTGCCCGGCGCGGGGAGCCTGACGCACGACGGCAGCGCGGTGACGACGAGCCAGGTGGTGAGCAAGGCCGACCTCGACGCGGGCAAGCTCAAGTTCGCGCCGGCGGCGGACGCCAGCGGCAATCCCTACACGACCTTCACCTTCAAGGTGAGCGACGGCACCGACGAGAGCGCGTCGGCCTACACCATGACGGTCGACGTGACGGCGGTGAACGACGCGCCGGCGGTGGCGACCGCGATCCCGGACCAGACGGCGACGGTGGGCACGGCGTTCAGCTACGCGTTCCCGGCCGCCACGTTCAGCGACGTGGACGGCGACACGCTGACCTACACGGCGACGCAGGGCGACGGGATGGCGCTGCCGAGCTGGCTGCGCTTCACGGCGTCGACGCGGAACTTTGCCGGGACGCCGGCGGCGGCGGGCACGGTGACGGTCAAGGTGACGGCGAGCGACGGGAGCCTGAACGTCGAGGACAGCTTCGACATCGTGGTGAGCGCCAACACCGCGCCGACGGCGTCCGACAACACGGTGACGACGAACGAGGACACGGCGTACACGTTCGCGGCGTCCGACTTCAACTTCTCGGACACCGATACCGGCGCCACGCTGGCGAGCGTGAAGATCGTGACCCTGCCCGGCGCGGGGAGCCTGACGCACGACGACAGCGCGGTGACGACGAGCCAGGTGGTGAGCAAGGCCGACCTCGACGCGGGCAAGCTCAAGTTCGCGCCGGCGGCGGACGCCAGCGGCAATCCCTACACGACCTTCACCTTCAAGGTGAGCGACGGCACCGACGAGAGCGCGTCGGCCTACACCATGACGGTCGACGTGACGGCGGTGAACGACGCGCCGGCGGTGGCGACCGCGATCCCGGACCAGACGGCGACGGTGGGCACGGCGTTCAGCTACGCGTTCCCGGCCGCCACGTTCAGCGACGTGGACGGCGACACGCTGACCTACACGGCGACGCAGGGCGACGGGATGGCGCTGCCGAGCTGGCTGCGCTTCACGGCGTCGACGCGGAACTTTGCCGGGACGCCGGCGGCGGCGGGCACGGTGACGGTCAAGGTGACGGCGAGCGACGACGGGAGCCTGAACGTCGAGGACAGCTTCGACATCGTGGTGAGCGCCAACACCGCGCCGACGGCGTCCGACAACACGGTGACGACGAACGAGGACACGGCGTACACGTTCGCGGCGTCCGACTTCAACTTCTCGGACACCGATACCGGCGCCACGCTGGCGAGCGTGAAGATCGTGACCCTGCCCGGCGCGGGGAGCCTGACGCACGACGGCAGCGCGGTGACGACGAGCCAGGTGGTGAGCAAGGCCGACCTCGACGCGGGCAAGCTCAAGTTCGCGCCGGCGGCGGACGCCAGCGGCAATCCCTACACGACCTTCACCTTCAAGGTGAGCGACGGCACCGACGAGAGCGCGTCGGCCTACACCATGACGGTCGACGTGACGGCGGTGAACGACGCGCCGGCGGTGGCGACCGCGATCCCGGACCAGACGGCGACGGTGGGCACGGCGTTCAGCTACGCGTTCCCGGCCGCCACGTTCAGCGACGTGGACGGCGACACGCTGACCTACACGGCGACGCAGGGCGACGGGATGGCGCTGCCGAGCTGGCTGACCTTCACGGCGTCGACGCGGAACTTTGCCGGGACGCCGCCGGCGGCGGGCACGGTGACGGTCAAGGTGACGGCGAGCGACGACGGGAGCCTGAGCACCGAGGACAGCTTCGACATCGTGGTGAGCGCCAACACCGCGCCGACGGCGTCCGACAGCACGGTGACGACGAACGA
>CBDCPT010000004.1:0-1307500 GCA_965220395.1 Arenicellales bacterium
GCGGATTGCTGCCGGAATTGGAGTTCGAAACGCTGAGTGTTGCGACTGTTGCGCTTCAGACATTGAGGATTTCACGCCAGTTTTTCTGCAGCGGTCTTAACCAAACATCCTTGATCGGCAGTGCATGTTCTTTGAATCGATCCATTTTTCCGCGGCCTTGGGTTTCACCCACCAGCGTCCAGTTGGCGGCACGGTAACAAATTCCGGCAAAACGCGGTTTCTCGCAAAATGTCTCAAGCAATACCGGCGTGATCGCATAGCGTTGCTGCCAGTCACCCGGCAGCCGTTTTTCGCATTGTGCAAGTATGTGGGAAGCCAAATTGGGAATGCGCACCCACGGCAGGATCAAAAACCGCGCATTGTTGATCACCAGTGACAGGTTTTTCTGGCGCGTGTCAGCATCCCAGCCAATGAACAGATCCCTCGGTGCAGTCTTCCAGGCACAAGCGCCAAAGCCCATCAGCGCCAGCGGCTCACCGGCCGATGAACGGATCAGATAGCGCATCTGCGCACCCGGCAGTGGCTTATAGCCAAGATAGTGATAACGCTCGATGAATGAATTCCAGATGCGGCTGTTGGGGCCTGCACAGATAATCTCCCACTGCAGCGGTCGCACTTGTTCCAGTTCGCTGGGCGGCAAAAGCCGTTGCGGAGGCTCATCGGTCTCAACGATGTTTTGCAAGTCAGCCGGCTTGCGCGGAACCCGGGCGGTAACAGTCGGCAATTCGATGACACCGTCTCGATGCATGCGCAACAGCGCGACTTTGGCACTCATTTGCTTGAGCCCGCCATCAGGCTTTCGCCACCCCAGATGCTCGCACACGCGTTTGGCGTGTTGGCTGCGATTGACGCTTTCGGCAGCACAGCGCCGGATCCATCGAATCTCCTGTTCGGTGAAATCCCGCCCGCAGTAACGCATCAATCGGTCGCCGCTCACGGCGGTATTGACCAAGTACCCCAAGGCAGCCATGGCTCCAGGTCTGACGGCGCTCCACCAGCCTCGGCACACGCCAAAAGATAACCCTCCAGCCACTTGCGCTCGTCAATCCCATTCATCCGCAACGTCGCAAACACCGACTCCATACAACCGATCAGCGCCGCCGCCGCTTCGGTTTTCGAGCCATACGACATCTTGCGCACCGTCACCATCGGCCGCAGCGACCTTTCGATCAGATTGTTATCCATGCTCACCCAAGGACAATCTGCAAATACCCGCAAGCCTTTTTCAAACTTCACCAGCCTCGATAGCCCTTCATGTTTCGGTGAATCACAGCTCACAGCTTCAAGCTGACGCTTGGCCAAGGCGAAAAACTCATTCAACTCATCCGCCAAGCGCTTGTCGGCTTTTTCATACAACGCATCTTGAGCGCTCAATTCCACATCGGAATCGTAATAACGCAAACGCCGTTTGTTCAACCAATACAACTTGCCGATGCGTCTGACCCAGGCCTCTGACCAGCGACCAAGTTTCTTGTCACCGCGCTGCGCATTCACGAAATCACGCCGGGCATGGACCCAACAATACGCCAGCTCAACACCCAGTGCACGGGAGATCGGCCCATAGGAACTGAACCGATCACACACCAATACCTCGACCTTGTCAAAACCGCAAAGCAACTTCAAACCCGCTGCCGCACTGCGCTTGGGATCAACTGAAAAACGCACCGAATCCTCAGTCGCACAGCCCCAGCACCAGTACTTGGAACTGGCACTTTCCGAACTTGACAGCAACCAGCCAGTCTCATCCACATGCACCGAACGAGCCAGTTTCTGATACTCCCCTATGGCTTGATAAATCGGACTGAACAACGCCAGAAACTTCGAGTCATGCTGCAACAGCGTACCTTTGGATATCGTCATCCCGACCGATGCAAACCACCGCGATATGCCGCATACCGTGTGATTCAACGAAAATCGCTGATACAGATAGTCCGACCATATCGAGGTCCCATACTCAGCACCGGCAATCAACTGCGCCGGCGCCTTGGCAGTCACCGACGCAGGCTGACTGTCACAGCCACAGCAACGCTGCCACCGATCGCGTTTGATGGTCCGGGTGTACGCCTTAACTTCAATTTCCCGACGCTCGCTGTCTGCAGTTCCGTTGAAACGGTAGCATTCACCGCATTCGTTGCAACGCGGCACTTGCGGAAAACTTTGTCGATCCTCAACTTTCGGCAAATCATCCCGTGCCGTGCGACTTCGACCACCGTGACCGGGCTGCGCACCGCGCTTTCGCTTGGGCTTGTCTGTGACGCTTCGCTTCTCAGAACTTTTGCCATACTGCTTTTGACGATCCCGCCGGTCGCGAGCCTTGTATTTCGACAACTCGGCTTCCAACTCCGCAATTCTACCGGAAAGTTTCGCAATCTTCTGCGCCTGACGCCGTATAGTGCTGCCGACACCGCCGACACCTTGCAATGCCTCTAGCCTTGCCTCTGTTTTGGCATGACGACTGAGCAGCGCCGCCATCTGTTTGGCGTGCTCGCGGCGTATCCGAGCCTCGCGCTCACGCGACGATTCACAGCATTCGCAGCTGCATTGTTCTGATTCTGAAACGGCACTTTCACTTTGCATGGGCCGTTTTATATCAATTTTCGTTTTCTGTGTCCAGCTTCCAGTGAACTTTTTTTTACTTCATAACCTCCTCAGCAATCGATATCCTCGACATCATTTGACTGACCATGAACCCCAGTTCAGTTATCATTCCACTCCCACACTGAACAGATACAACTTATTTTCACCTCCGGGTGGTTGCGGTAGGAATGCGGATTACTCCGCACCCCCGCACAGATCCGTACGAGCGCGCTAACGCATACGGCTCCTACCTTGAGTAGTTGACGGCAAACCGTACATTCGGCCACGGGTGCAGGATTTTGACAGACGGCCAACAGGCATGCGTAATCTGAATGAGCCGTGTCCAACTAAAACGGTCTTTCTGAGACCGGCAACGCAACACTTTCAACCACATTTCCTTGATGTCGCTCCACACAAGTGAACGAAAGGAAGTCGGGACCGCATAATAGCCTAACCAACCGCGTATCACCTGCCCCAGCCAACGGGCGACATCATAAATATCATGATGCATCCTGCGCACTAAGGTTTCCTTTATACGACTGAGCGTCCGATTCACACGCTTTGCAATGGGCTTGCGCCCAAGACTGAAATATCCTTTCCTGGTTTTCCTGCAATAATGCGTAAACCCAAGAAAATCAAAAGTCTCTGGACGACTCTCTCCGCGAGCCGCCCGATTCTGCATTGCATATCGTCCAAACTCAACGATGCGGGTCTTGTCAGGAGGGCAAAATTATGCTTGTGCTATTTTTCGTTTCAGAAGTAAAATCGAGGTGATTTTGCTGAAATTTTATCGTGATTCACTCCCCTGCGTTGTGATTTTGGACGTTGCGGGAGCGATTCGGCATGGAAATCCTGAAAAACATGGCAATGCGGCAGAATCGAGTCGCGTCAAATCCTGCCACGGTGCGGCATGGAAGCGAATTGCGTGCCGGCTGCGATCGGCATTCAGATACGCCGCCACCAAAGCGGTGCCAATATTCAGCACCGCGGTTCTGACCGTGGTCTCGACAGCCTCGAAATCCACCGGGTCGCAAAATGCCTGCGCACTCAGCAAGCCTTTGATCTCCTTCGCCGCCGCGGCGACGAGCGCACCGGCGAGTGGCTGCTCGTGTGCGATCGTGTTTCATCCCGCCGCTGCTGCAGTCGAAACTCGCACAGCGTTTCGTTCCATTCGGTGAACTGCTTGACCCGTTCCATGAAGCGCTGGTATTCGGCCACTTGGCGGCGTGTTTCTTCAAGCGCTGATTTGGGAATGCCGCGGCATCGGGTTTTCGAATCGACGATGCGTGTCAGTTGCCATCCCGGGTGGCCGGGGTGCGCACAGTGGCAATTGGGTTTGCCGCATTTTCGTTGGTACGGCGCCAGGGTGCCCGGGCGCAAGTATCCGATTGAAGCGAACTAGGCTCGCAGTTCATCGAGTTGGGATTGGAGTGGGTTGAGGTGTCCATAGCGGTTTTCCGGCCAATGTATCTGTAATTATATTATTTATACAGATAATCCAGCAAATCCTGTGAATCCCTGATATTACAAAATGATCTCAAAATTCTGACGTGCACCCGGAGGTTAAAATACGTTTGCTGATTCCAATTTTATGGGATAAAATCGACATGAGTTTTGTACCTCTGAGATATTTTTGGGCTTCACCCATTGGGTGAAATCCGATTTTTACTGAAAGCCTTATTGCACAAGGCTTTTCTATTATTCTCAGATTTCTAATTACGGATTAGGGGACAAACCTGACGATAATTCCTGTACATTTGTAGTGTTACAATTTTCTAGTTTGTCAAATCTGCACATTCAAGCCAAATTAACACAACCCAAAGTTGGAGAAAGTCATGTCCGTACAATTTACATCCAATCGCGCTAGTGCAGCCAGCTGTACCACCGGCTATGTCATTGTCGGCGTATATGCTAAAAAAGATTTTACTTCGTCGGCACAAGAATTGAACAACAAAACGAAGGGCGCGATCCAGTCAGTAATATCCAACAATGACCTGCAAGCAAATCCTGGAAGCTGCGTGATGCTACCGATCGTTCAGGGAATCAAGTCAAAACGCGTTATCGTAGTGCAACTTGGACCACGAAAAGAATTCAACTCATCTCAATTCAATAAGTCAGTACAAGGAGTCGCCTCCCTGCTTGCAACGCTGACTGCAGATAGCGTGACATTGTTCATCAGTGACTTGGAAATCGAAGATCGGGATACTTCGTGGATTGCGAGGCGTGTAGTTGAAACGATTTGTCTCAACCTCTACAAATTCGAACAACTGAAGAAACCGCCAAAGAAAAGAAGCAAGAAGTGGAGATTCCAGATTGCGGTTGAATCGACATCCGATCTGAAACTGATTCGCCAAGGGATACGAATCGGAAAAGCGATCAGCGAAGGCGTCAATTTGGCACGTGATCTTGGGAATCTGCCGGGTAATATATGTACACCCAGCTATCTTGCTGAATCTGCGAAAAGCCTGGAAAGCCATGATCATCTAAGTGTAGAAATCCTAGACGAGCCGACAATGGAAGAACTCGGCATGGGTTCTCTGTTATCTGTGTCCAGAGGAAGTCGTGAACCGGCGAAGTTGATTGTGATGAATTACCAGGGCGGAACCGAAAATCAGCGACCCGTCGTACTGGTCGGCAAAGGGCTGACGTTTGACGCTGGAGGCATTTCAATCAAACCTGCAAGTGCCATGGATGAAATGAAATTCGACATGTGCGGAGGAGCCGGCGTAATCGGATCTTTGCTCTCCATCGCCAGTTTGAAACTTCCCATCAACGTAGTCGGTGTAGTTGCGAGCAGCGAAAATCTTCCAGATGGTGCTGCAAACAAACCGGGTGATATTGTCAAAAGCATGTCTGGTACCACAATTGAGATACTGAATACCGACGCTGAAGGCAGGCTGATTCTCTGTGATGCGCTTACCTATGTCGAACGATTCAATCCCGAAATTGTCATAGATGCGGCTACGCTGACTGGTGCATGCGTAATTGCTTTGGGAAAACATCCAAGCGGGCTGTTCAGTAAAGACGCGGACCTGACTGATCAACTGGTTGCCGCGGGTGAAACCAGTGGAGACAGAGTTTGGCCAATGCCGGTGTGGGATGACTATCAATCTCAACTGGACAGCAATTTTGCTGATGTAGCAAATATCGGTGGACGTGACGCTGGAGCCGTCACTGCTGCTTGTTTTTTGTCCAGATTTACAGAAAAGTTCAGGTGGGCGCATCTTGACATAGCGGGCACTGCATGGCATTCTGGTAAACAAAAAGGTTCGACTGGAAGGCCGGTTAGTCTGCTGGTGCAGTTTGTCCTTGATCGTTGCGGAAATCTGGATAGCTGAAATTGAAGGAAGCCTAATGACTGTAGCCGTCGTCTTTTATTACCTAAAATTGCCTGAGAACAGAGGAAAGTTGCGTCTAACTTGTAATCTAGCTAATGCAGCTTTCAAGAAAGGGCACAAAGTTTACGTAATCGGAACAGATGAACAGCAATGTAATTTTTTGAATGAGTTCCTGTGGACATTTACTCAGAACAGCTTTATCCCTCATATACAGATTTTGGAACAACGTACTACGAATGTTGAAAAATATCCGGTTACAATCGGACACATTCCACCACCGGAACAATTCAACGATGTGCTGATTTCGCTCAAAGACGAGGTGCCCGAATATGCAGCGCAATTTCAGAGAATTATGGAACCGATCAATGCCGATTCTCGCGACATTGAACAGGCGAAAATCCGATTTGCAAAATATACTTCGCTGTTTGGAACTGAACCGACTTCTCACGTAATTTGATACCCTTCCGGGTTTCATTGCAGTAGAAGCAAAATTTTTTTACTGCTCAAATAGATTTCAATGAATAAAATCGAACTTTCCAGCGTTTACGACCCACATTCGCTTGAAAAGAGAGTCTACGACCGCTGGGAAGAAAGTGGGAATTTCTCTCCGCATGGCGAAGGCCCTTCATACTGCGTTATGATTCCACCTCCCAATGTAACGGGCAGCCTGCACATGGGGCATGCATTTCAGAACACGCTCATGGATGCCTTGATTCGATATCACAGAATGAAAGGATGCCAAACCTTGTGGCAAGCCGGTACGGACCACGCCGGAATTGCAACTCAAATGGTGGTGGAACGCCTGCTTCACGTTGAAGGAATATCCAGGATCGATCTCGGACGAGAGAAATTCATTGACAGAGTTTGGAACTGGAAGGCCAGTTCAGGCGGCACAATCACCAACCAACTTCGCAGACTTGGTGCATCGCTCGACTGGTCAAGAGAACGATTCACTATGGATGAAGATCTATCTGAGGCAGTGCACGAAGTATTCGTTTCTCTCTACGACGAAGGCTTGATCTACAGAGGTAAACGCTTGGTCAATTGGGATCCGGTTCTGCTCACTGCAATATCTGATCTCGAAGTTATTTCTGAAGAGGAAGACGGGTTTCTGTGGCATTTTCGCTATCCGATTACAGACAGTTCCGAATTTGTGATAATCGCTACAACGCGGCCCGAAACCATGCTGGGAGATACAGCAGTTGCGGTTCACCCGGATGACGACCGATACTCACACTTGGTAGGGCAAACTGTCACACTGCCTCTCGTGAACCGAAGTATTCCTATTGTTTCAGATCATTATGTAGACCCTGACTTTGGCACAGGGTGCGTCAAAATCACACCAGCGCACGATTTCAACGACTTTGATGTCGGCGAGAGAAACAACCTTGAGGTAATCAATGTCATGACTCCTCAAGCTGATATCAATCTCCCGGACAGCGACTATCACGGTATGTCTAGAACAAAAACACGAGAAAAGATTGTGAAAGACCTGCAAAAGCTTGGGCTAGTCGAAAAGGTGGAAAATCATCGATACAAAGTGCCCCGCGGCGACAGAACCGGAGAGGTTATTGAGCCTTATTTGACAGACCAATGGTTTGTTCGAACCAAGCCGCTTGCCGAACCGGCCATTCATGCAGTCCGCAACGGAACTATTCGATTCGTGCCTAAAAACTGGGAAAGAACCTATTATGACTGGATGGAAAACATAGAGGATTGGTGTATATCCAGGCAGATTTGGTGGGGACACAGAATACCTGCATGGTACGATAGCGACGGCAATGTTTTCGTTGCTCGAAGTGAACAAGATGCATATCAGCAAGCCAGAGAAGCCCACGGTAATTCAGATTTTGAGCTCCGTCAAGACGATGACGTACTCGATACTTGGTTCTCATCCGCATTGTGGCCCTTCTCGACACTCGGATGGCCGAAGCACACTGACGAACTACAGATCTTTTACCCGACCAGTGTGCTGGTAACAGGATTCGATATCATCTTTTTCTGGGTTGCCAGAATGATCATGTTTGGTTTGAAGTTCGCTGGCGATATTCCCTTTCACGAAGTGTATATCCACGGACTAGTCAGAGATTCTGAGGGCCAGAAAATGTCCAAATCGAAAGGCAACATTCTTGATCCCTTGGATTTGATCGATGGAATTGATCTTGAAAATCTGATCAAAAAACGTACGACAGGATTGATGCAGCCTGATCTGGCACCTAGGATCGAAAATTCTACCCGTAAACAGTATCCAGACGGCATTCCTGCTTATGGAACAGATGCCTTAAGATTTACTTTTGCCCGCTTGGCTACACAAGGACGGGACATACGCTTTGATCTCGGAAGAATTGAGGGATACCGAAATTTCTGTAACAAATTGTGGAATGCAGCACGGTTCGTACTGATGAATGCAGCTGATGAATCACCCTATAGCGTAAGCGACTTGCAGCCGATGACAACTGCCGAAAAATGGATTATCTCAAGGCTTCATTACACAACTTCTGAAATTGAAAAATCCATTGAAATTTATCGATTCGATATCGCATCCAAGAATTTATATGAATTTATTTGGGATGAGTATTGCGCATGGTTCATTGAAATCACGAAAATCATGATTCGATCAAAATTCATAGAGGAAAACCAAAAAATTTCATTGCGCAGAACGCTGTTACTGATTCTGGATTCGTCTCTTCGTCTTCTCCATCCATTCATGCCATATATTACTGAAGAAATCTGGCAAAAAATTCGCACTAAAGGCAGCACCGAGTCAATCATGTTTGAACCCTATTCAGATGACTTCAGTGCGTGGACGAGCGAGGATGCAGTAAAAGAAATAGACTGGGTGAAAGCAGTAGTTTCAAGCATACGTAATTTACGCAGTGAAATGAATTTCAATCCTGGTGATCAAATCAGGGCGTCTTACCAAAATGCAGGAACCCTAGAATTGAAATATCTATCAAAGTACTCGTATGTAATTCAGGAACTCGCAAGGTTGCAGTCTTTTGAATTGTTTAGCGGTTCCGATCCCGAATCTAGCGAGTCTGATTCTTACAAGTTTGTTTCTACTCTGGTTGGCGACTTCAGAATAATGCTTTCAGTCGGCGAACTTGGAGATATCGAGAAGCAAATTAGTCGAATTGAAAAACTAATTGCGGAGCAGATTCAACAAATTCAGCGTTCAACTGCCAAGCTGAATAATGAAAAGTTCCTTGCCAACGCGCCTGCTGAAATAGTCGAAAAAGAACGTCAGCGGCTATTAGACTGTCAGAAAACACTGGTTGAACTTGATATGAGATGCAGTAAATTGAAGGCATATGCAGCATAGCGAAAATTAGTATTTAGCAAATCTTCAATCGCCGTAACCAGCCCACAACCAACCATTAGTGTTGGTACACTCTGTCAACTCCTAAACTGGTAACTACAGGGGTCGCTTCCAAATAGACAATAGAAATTTGGATTGAATTTCTGATATCAGTTTGTTGTATAAAATGTTGCAACCTCCTACATCCTCATGTTGTTTTCCCTTGGCTGGATTCAGCCAAGTAAATGTCGTAGCGAACCAATTTACCTGGCAAACTCATAGACAATCTATCAGAGAACATTCTTTCAGAGTAGATGGGACGTTTGATGACCACTCTACGTCGACAAGATTGAAGTGCAATCTCCAGCAACTCTTCCGTATCCAAGTCATCTCCCGCTATCTCTCGCAATACTTCAAGGGATCTAGCCACTTTAACGGATTGCTTGCGGCCTGATGGATACATTGGATCCAAATAGATCGTATCGGGCGAATAATCAAGTAGGGGAAGTGTGGATTTTGCGTCTCCGTAACGATGGAGAATGCTTAAGTGGCCAGCATTCGATGCAAGTCTTAATAAACCATCTTCCAGTAAAGCAGACATCACCGGCGAACGCTCAATCATCAGCACTTTGAAACCCATTCTCGCTAGCAAGATCGCATCATTGCCCAATCCGCCAGTTGCATCAACTACAGACTTCGCTTTGCGTCCGATTGCACGCCCAAACAGGTTTCTCTTGGTTAACCAGTTTACCTGATTGATGGTCACTGAAATAGGACGGAATTTTCGATTTTGCAAATCCAACAACTTTAAGCCATCGCTTCGGTACTCCAAGCCGAATTTTGATTGACATTCTCCAAATTCAGTAACTGTTGGAAAGCAGTACCGGTCAGCGATTTGCTGACACTGAGTCTCAAATTGTCGGGAAACGCGCAAACACACAAGCGAGTCAACCTGACTCGACGTCGACTGTGCGCAGCTATTTTCTTGAGTCAACATGACGGGATAATCTACATCTTGATTTCTTGAGTGCCTGCTTTAGGTATGTAAGTCTGTTTGGCAGGCTACAGCACATTCACATCCAACTATCATGTTCTTATAATGAAGCACAACAAACAAAATATTTTATCAACTGTGAAATCAACAGGACGGTAGGTCAATATTATGGGATTTCTTGCAAGTAAAAGAGCGCTTATTACAGGAATAGCCAGCGATCGTTCGATTGCATGGGGAATCGCGCGTGCAATGGCCGGACAAGGTGCAGAGCTGGCATTGACTTATCAAAATGAAAAGCTTCAGCCTCGAGTAGAGAAATTTGCCCAAAAACTCAATGCCAGTTTCGTCGCGCCTTGTGATGTTTCAACAGACTCCGAAATTGAAGTTCTGCTAGATACAGTTCAAAATCATTGGAACTCTATTGACATCGTTGTACATTCCATAGCTTTCGCACCACGTGAACAGTTGGAGGGATTGTATCTAGACGCAGTGAGTCGCGAAGGGTTTCTTATGGCTCACGACATAAGCTCATATAGCTTCTCAGCCCTTGCTCGTGGCTTTGCTCCTCTCCTGAAAGAACGAAATGGAGCACTGCTGACACTAACTTATATCGGTGCCATGCGCTCCATGCCGGGTTACAATGTTATGGGGCTGGCCAAAGCCAGTCTTGAAGCCAATGTCCGCTACTGTGCCCAATCATTGGGAGCCGATGGAATCCGAGTCAATGCAATTTCAGCTGGCCCAATTCGCACCTTGGCAGCCTCGGGAATTCGCGGCATGAAAACCATGATGGATTACTACGAAAAGATTTCCCCGCTCGGTCGCGGTGTTACGATCGAGGAAGTTGGCAATGCAGCAGCCTTTCTCTGTTCTGACCTTGCCTCTGGAATAACCGGTGAAATACTCTATGTAGATGGCGGATTCAATTCTGTTGGATTCAGCCAAGCTATGCTATAGCCACTACAGCAACTCGTCATTTATGTCGATTTCTATCCCATCTCTCAACTGGGTAACATAAGTTTCATATAGACCTATGCCAAATCTCTGACGGACCGCATTTTCAATCCCCTGACGTTCGTCTTCACTAGCTGAAGCAGTGTCACCGCTGACAACATCGGTTAAGCGAAAAATCATATACTGGCCATCGCCAACCGGACTCCCTCCATACACTATGTTTTCTGGTCTTGGTTTCTCCGCCGAATAGACAATCTTCGCAATGTCAAATGACAAAGGGTCGGTAGATTCATTATCACTCGATGGAATATCTGTCACAGAAAGTCCGTTTTCCGACAAGATTTGGTTCCAATCACCTCCGTCTTTCAGTTCTTTGATCAGATCCTCTGCGAAACCCTGTGTTTTTTCAGTGCTCTTCGAAGCCAATAGTTTCTCGGTAATTTCCGCTTTTACCTCGGCAAGTTCAAGTTGCTCTGCCGCCTGAAATTGGTTTTTGCGTAATACAACCAGATGATCATCGTCAATTTGGACCACATCACTGTTGAACTCTTGTTGCAGTACCTCATCACTAAAGGCAGCTGCACGGACCGCTGGATTTTCAGCAATCCCTGTTCCTTCTGTTCTTGTAAACCACTCTGAGACCTCCAGATTCAGTCCCAGTGCATCTGCAGCAGGATCGAGGCTGTCGGGCTGCTCATAAGCGATATTGCGCAACTCTTCGGAAGTCTCGAACATCTCGAGTTCTGCTCGTTCTCTTTTAACCTGTTCAACAAGTTCATCGCGTACTTCTTCGAAGTCTTTGACTTTCTCAGACTCTATTTCGTTGACCCGAATGATGTGAATGCCGAAATTCGTTTTAACCGGTTTACTTGTCTCTCCTGTTTTCAGTGAGAAAGCAGCCGCTTCGAATTCCGGTACTGTCGCTCCTCTTCCAATCCAACCAATACTACCTTCATTTTCTGCTGAACCAACATCAGTAGAATACTCTGCGGCCAACGCCCCAAAATCTTCTCCAGCTCTCAAACGCTCTATCAGTTGCGATGCCAATTCATTTGATTCTGCATCTTCATCGCCCTCGGTTTTCAATAGTATGTGGCTGACACTCCTTTGTTCCGCCTGAAGATATCGCTCAGTATCAGCGTTGTACTGATCTCGAAGCGTCTCTTCATCTGGCGTTAAATTTTGAGCAAAATCCGAGAGCAGCAGTTCAATGTACTGGACTTTCACTCTCCCTTCTTCTTTGTACTGATCTTTGTCTCGATCGTACGATGCCTGAATTTCTTCCTCACTCACTTCTGATTCAGACAAAAATCTGGAGGGTTCAATCACCGAATATTCGCCAATTCTCTTTTGCTTCAACACATTCAAAATGTCATCGACTGCATCATCCATGGGTAGCACGGACTCGATAAAACCTGTCTGTATCTGCTGTACAGCAGCACTGTTTCGCTGGATTTCTTCGAACTGAGATGGAGAGTAGCCAGAGAACTGTAAAACTCGTTCATATTGATCTCGACTGAATTTTCCATCTTCAGTCTGAAAGCCAGGGCTGGAAAGAATCGCCTCAACGAGTTGCTCATCACTAATGCGAAATCCTTGATCACTAGCATACCGGTAAAGCAGGATTTCATTGGCGAGTCGATTCACTACCTGTCGGCCTAATATATTTCCAGACAGAAAATCGGCGCTGATATTTTGACCATATTGCTGGCGCACTCGCTCCCTTTCGTTGTACAAAGCTCGCTGATAGGTTTGATAGTCTATCTCCTCCCCATCAAATTCAGCGACATTCACATTCGTACCGCCGCTGAAATAGGAATTGACGCCCCATAGTGCAAATGGAATAGTGATCAGAATGACAATTGCCCAGGCAATCCAGCCTGTGGCACGTTCTCGAATACTCGTTAACATGATTTTATGGAAAGTAGCAAGTATCTCACGTACTGCAGTTCTCGCAGTGTGCCTAGTGCCACGCGTGAACTGCAGAGTAGTGAGGGCTGGCGGAGCGGACGGGACTTGAACCCGCGACCCCCGGCTTGACAGGCCGGAATTCTATACCAACTGAACTACCGCTCCACGGCGGTTGGTGGGTGCTGCGGGGCTCGAACCTGCGACCTTCGCCTTGTAAGGGCGATGCTCTCCCAACTGAGCTAAGCACCCTAGAGAAATACTAGTTTACAGCCTCTTTCAGAGCTTTGCCAGGTTTAAACCTGACAACCGTCGCAGCGGGTATGGCAACCTCAGACCCATCTCTCGGATTTCTACCCGTTCTAGCTTTTCTCATTGAGGTTAAAAAGGTACCAAATCCTATGATTGTGACTGAATCCTGTCCTTGTAAACTTGTTTTAATTTGGTCAAATACAGAATCTATCGCTCGACCTGCATCTGTCTTAGACAAATTCGCTTGCTCAGCTACGCTACTGATTAGTTCAGCTTTATTCACTACTATTCTCCTTTTTAAATTGTGCCATTTTGTTCAGTAATGGCAGTACTTATTATGATTATTACACCCTAAAATAGGGTAAAGACAAATTTATAGCATTAGCTATATCAGTGTCAATAAAGTAACAGTCGAATTTTCCAGAAATTCTTAAATTCAACTGTTAATCGGGCCTAATGTTTTACAACACTAACACCGTCTTCGGGGGGATCATCCGCATCCAGACCAAGGCCGAGATTAGGTGAATCCATCACAACGTCTGATTCCGGTGGTGATTCTAGAGCAAGATTCACAATCTCGTCTATCCAGCGTACCGGTATTATATTCAAATCGTCCTTAATCTTGGTTGACAATTCAGCAATATCTTTCTCATTTTCATGTGGGATCAGAACTGTCGAAATCCCGCCTCGATGAGCAGCTAGTAGCTTTTCTTTTAGCCCGCCAATCGGTAGTATCTCTCCACGAAGCGTGATTTCACCCGTCATTGCAACATCCGCTCGTACTGGAATTCGTGTGAGAGAAGAAATTATAGCAACAGACATTGCAACACCAGCACTGGGACCATCCTTCGGAGTGGCACCTTCCGGAACATGAACGTGTATATCCGAGCGCTGATAAAAGTTGGGTTTAATGCCGTAATGGATTGATCGGGAGCGTACAACACTTACAGCCGCCTTAATCGATTCCTGCATTACGTCACCAAGTTTACCCGTATAGACGTGTCTGCCCTTGCCGGGAACAATAATGGCTTCAATACTCAGCAAATCTCCTCCAGTCTGAGTCCAGGCCAGTCCAGTTACCTGCCCAATTTGATTCACCTTGTCGGCACGACCAAATCGATGCTGACGAACCCCAAGAAACTTCTCCAGATTCCGTGGCGTAATTCGCACCGCTTTCGTCTTCCTTTCATTCTGGACAAACTGCCGGGTAACTTTACGACAGATTTTCGATAGTTCTCGCTCCAGCCCACGCACACCTGCCTCGCGAGTGTAATATCGAATGATATTCAGCAATACATTTTCTGAAATCGATATCTCGTTGGGCTTGAGACCATTGTTTTTCAACTGCTTTGGAATTAAATACTGTTGTGCAATTCGAACCTTTTCCTCTTCCGTATAGCCAGATATCCGTATCACCTCCATTCGATCTAACAAAGGTGGAGGGATGTTCAACGTGTTTGCTGTTGCGATGAACATCACTTCCGAAAGATCGTATTCCACTTCCAGATAATGGTCACCAAATGTGTGATTCTGTTCTGGGTCAAGCACTTCCAACAATGCAGACGACGGATCGCCTCTGAAATCCATTGACATCTTGTCAACTTCATCCAGCATGAATAGAGGATTTTTACGCTTGACTTTCGCTATATTCTGAATGAATTTGCCAGGTAAAGACCCGATGTAGGTCCTTCGATGTCCACGAATCTCCGCCTCATCGCGAACACCGCCGAGCGACATCCTTAAAAATTTTCTGTTTGTTGCTCGCGCAACCGATTGGCCAAGCGAGGTTTTTCCCACCCCCGGCGGTCCGACTAGACACAGAATCGGTCCCTTGTTTTTTTGAACTCTCTGCTGCACTGCCAAGTATTCAAGAATACGCTCTTTGACCTTCTCCAAACCATAGTGATCCTCATCCAGAATTTTCTCTGCGGCATTGAGATTCTTGTGAATTCTCGTCCTTTTCTTCCACGGTACCGCAACAAGCCATTCAATATAATTTCTCACAACAGTTGCTTCTGCGGACATGGGGGACATCATCTTGAGTTTTTTGAGTTCCGATGTTGCCTTGTCCTGGGCTTCTTTTGTCATACCCGACTCGGCAATTTTTTCGGCCAGTTCGTCTACTTCACTCTTGGATTCTTCGGGGTTCCCCAATTCTCGATGAATGGCTTTCAGTTGTTCATTGAGGTAGTACTCTCGCTGGCTCTTCTCCATCTGTTTCTTTACACGCCCTCGAATATTACGTTCGATCTGAAACAACTCCACATCCGACGCCATGACGGACATAACCTGCTCCAAGCGTTCCTGTTCATCGGAAACCTCCAGTATCGCCTGTCTTTCGGCAACACTCTGGCTCACCAGATGTGCTGCTACGATATCAACCAACTGTCCTGCAAACTCAATCTCTCTCAATTTTGGCACGATGTCAGCAGGAATCTTTTGACTTGTCTTTACATACTGTTCAAACTGCGTCAGCAAAGAATCCATCAATGAATCTGCCAGTGCCTGATTCAGCGGTGTGCTGGTAAGCGGTGTAGTATGTGCCTGTAAGGATCCATCCCCAGTTTCAAAAATTTCCAATTCGGCTCTCCACAATCCCTCGGCGACCACCTTCTTTGTGTCATCGCCTAATACAACAGTCTGTACGACTTCAGCGACGGTGCCTACCGTATATAAATCTCGATCTTCGGGTTTCTCGATAGACGGATCTCTTTGCGCTACCAATACGACCAGCGACGAATTATTATCGATTAACTGCAACGCTCTTTTTGAATTTTCACGTCCGACAAACAACGGGACGACAAAATGAGGAAACACCACGACATCCCTCAACGGGAGCAACGGTAGAGTCAGGGATTCCGGGACAATGTTATCTTTATCTTTGGTCATACAATTCTCGATTTTTGATTCTTATATTCAATCTACTATTCATACCGTCGCTTTACAACAGGAACTTCAATTTTTCGAAGTTGTTAGAACCGACTTAGGAAACTTGTCGAGTTTCGTCCTCTTCATAAATGTAATAGGGAAGTTTTCCTTCGTTAATCACTTCTGCATCCACCACAACTTTCTTCACTCCTGGCAGCGACGGCAGTTCGTACATGGTCTCAAGCAGTGCGTTTTCAAGAATAGATCGCAATCCGCGTGCACCCGTTTTTCTTTCCATCGCCTTGCGTGCCACAGCCTTGAGAGCATCTGTACGAATCTCCAGATCGGCATCTTCCAGACTGAAAAGCTTCTTATACTGTTTCAGCAAGGCGTTACGAGGCTCTACCAAAATCTTGATCAATGCTTCTTCATCAAGTTCTTCAAGGGTAGCTACCACCGGCAAACGTCCTACAAACTCGGGGATCAAGCCGAACTTGATCAGATCTTCAGGTTCGACCTGTCGCAAGGTATCCGCAAGGTTTTCTTCGTTTGCTCCGACGATGTCGGCACCGAATCCGATACCGCTTTTCTCGGTCCTCGACCGAATCACTCTTTCAAGACCGGTAAACGCCCCGCCACAGATGAAGAGCACATTGCGCGTATCCACCTGTAGAAATTCCTGCTGCGGATGCTTACGCCCGCCCTGCGGAGGAACAGAGGCGACAGTGCCTTCAATCAACTTCAAAAGCGCCTGCTGAACACCTTCTCCCGATACATCCCGGGTGATGGAGGGATTGTCGGATTTGCGAGATATCTTATCAATCTCGTCAATGTAGACAATGCCGACCTGCGCCTTCTCAATGTCATAGTCGCACTTCTGCAGAAGCTTTTGAATGATGTTTTCAACATCCTCTCCAACATAACCCGCTTCTGTCAAAGTGGTAGCGTCCGCCAGTGTGAACGGTACGTTCAATTCGCGAGCGAGAGTTTCAGCAAGCAGGGTTTTTCCTGAGCCCGTTGGCCCAACCAATAAGATGTTGCTCTTCGCAATATCAACATCATTGACCATGTCATCGTTTTCGATACGCTTGTAGTGATTGTAGACCGCAACGGAAAAAACCTTTTTAGCGGCAGTTTGTCCAATGACATATTCATCCAGTATTGCGCAGATTTCACTGGGCGCAGGAAACCTGTTCTTGCCATTTTCCTTTTGTGCTTCTTCAGATGCTGTTTCGCTACGAATGATGTCGTTGCACAGTTCCACACACTCATCGCATACAAATACCGAAGGGCCAGCGATTAGTTTCTTGACTTGGTGCTGACTCTTTCCACAAAATGAGCAATGCAGTCCGCGCTCTTGCTTTCCACCTCTTCTGTTAGACATAACTAGATTCTCTCCAATCTGTCATTCCTTTTGTAATCATGGTGTTCTCCTGCAAAGTCACTTACGATCTTCAATTATTGAATCAATAATTCCGTAGCGCAACGCTTCTTCACTTTCCATGAAGTTATCCCGATCCGTGTCTCGATTGATCGTTTTCAAGGTCTTCCCTGTATGCTTAACCATAATTTTGTTCAGTCGTTCTCGCAAGCGCAATATTTCTTTCGCTTGAATATCAATATCCGATGCTTGTCCCTGAAAACCTCCCATCGGCTGATGAATCATGATTCGAGCATGTGGAAGAGCGTAGCGTTTGCCTCTTGCACCCCCAGCAAGCACTAGCGCTCCCATGCTGGCGGCCTGTCCGACACAAACCGTACTAACGTCCGGTTTCACGAACTGAATTGTGTCATAAATCGCCAGACCTGCGTTCACGACTCCACCAGGGCTATTTACATACAAATGAATGTCCTTATCGGCACTCTCTGACTCAAGATACAACAACTGTGCAACAACCAGATTGGCCATGTGGTCTTCAATCGGGCCAACGATGAAAATTACTCGCTCTTTCAGCATTCTGGAGTAGATGTCATAGGCGCGCTCGCCACGACCGGTAGTTTCCACGACCATCGGTACCAAGGGTGAGGTTTCTACCCTCGAAGGCGATTGGTAATTTGCTTCCATATTTGTACGTTCCTCTTTCAGATTCAAGCGGATTTTTCTATGGGATTTCCTGATGCATCCAGAATCCTACTAGATTCCGATTCTTTTTCTAGATCATCGGCTTCACCGCTTGCTTTCAAATGGTGCTTCAGGATGTTAAAATCCTTGCGCCATCTGGCGAACTCCTGGTAACTCATGGCTACCTCTTCGCACTGCGTCTCGTTGAACAAGTCATGAACCAGACCATCGTATAGTTCTTGTTCACGCATTGATGTCGAGTGCTCAATCAAATAGTTATACTCCTGATCCCCTACCGAATTCTCTTTCAGGCAATTCTCAGCAAATTCTTGCTCGTCTATCTCTAACTCTCGCCCTTTCCTGAGCTTGCCCACGATAATTCTGAGCTTAGCATTTACCAGTGCCAACAATAATATTTCCGACTGTATCTCAGGAATACTCTTATCATTCGATATTATCTCTCTGGCTTGTTCTTTGCTAAGACCTCCGCTCACAAGTTGCTGGAATACACTATCAAAAACGAGAGATTGCGGTGGTTCAAACTGATTGCGATGCAATAGCAACCGTATAGTCTGTTGGTATTTCGATTCTTTCAGCATCTGCTCGATTCGTTCTTCCACAGCACTTCTCGCTTTGTCGCGAATATTTTCATCTTCAATGCTTTCTACTTTGAGGGTATCAAGAAATTCCGGAGCTAACCTATCTGGTACAGATTCTTCCACGGAATGAATCGCGATGTAGTAGGTAAATTTTTGTTCCGGCAACTGTATCTTATCTGTAGATGGTTCATCACCCTCCGATTCAGCTGTTATTGATTCAGACTCCCTGATGTGCACTGCAGTAACTCGATCACCCGCAGATTTTCCCACACATTCCTCATTGACTACATCCGCAAGGCCTTCTGCGCCTAGATGAATATGAGCGTTTTTATACGATTTATTTTTCTTTGTGAGATGTTCAATAATCTCAAGGTCAGCCAACAGTCTGTCATTTAACTGGGCCGGCCTTTCTACTGGTTCCCACAACTTATACCGGTCTTTCCAATCTTCAATTTCCCGATCTATGTCTTCTTCGGTAGCGGTTACTACCGGCAAAATGGTGTGACAGTCTGAAATGTCCTTTACAGTGAATTCAGGAAAAATTTCATACTGGATTGACACTTCATAGTCTTTCGTTTCTTCATCAATCGAGTAGTACTCAAGTACAGGTCTTCCCACTATCTGTGACTCATTGTTGGACAATGCAGATTTAACTTGCTCGCTTGCCAGTTCTAAAATTGATTCGTTACGAATATCTTCGCCGAATCGTTTTTCGACAATCTTGCGCGGAATTTTGCCTTTGCGAAATCCTGCCACGGAAACTGACTTCGACAGTTCACGAATACGCCTATCGAATTCAGTGCCGACTTTGGAGCCTGCAAGAATAAACCTAATTCTGCGAGTTACAGAATTAACTTCTTCAACAGTAACTTCCATTCACATCCAACCAATTTTGGTGCGAAAGGGGAGACTCGAACTCCCACGGGTTGCCCCACTGGCACCTAAAACCAGCGCGTCTTCCAATTCCGCCACTTTCGCGTCGGCAATCTGATTCGACAATTTACTATTCACTTCAGGGAATTATGGAATAAATACAGCAGATTCAAAAATAAAACACTTCGCGCCAAATGTTTCGCTCGAATGTAAAATTATACACATCCTAACAATAACCACAGCATAACAAAACCCGTAAAAACAGACAATATAATGACGATAAATCAATATTCAACGCTCACTTTTGACTGCTACGGCACACTGATCGATTGGGAATCCGGCATCTACGATGCATTGCTCCCTCTGACCCAGCAGGTGAGCCCACTGCCTGATCGCACTCAAGTACTGCAGGCATTTGCCGAAGTCGAGTCCGGGGTGCAGTCCGAATTTCCAGACTTGCCCTACCCCGAAATTCTAGTCAAAGTTCATGTGCAGCTTGCAAAAAACTTCGATGTTTCCGCTACAGCTGAATCTCACGAAACATTTGGCCGATCTGTCGCCAATTGGCCGGCATTTCCAGATTCTGCAGAATCATTGCAGCATCTCAAGAAATACTTCAAATTGGTTATCCTGTCCAATGTGGACCGAACTGGCTTTTCATATAGCAGTCGACATCTAGGGGTCGATTTCGATGCTGTCTATACCGCTCAGGACATTGGTTCGTACAAACCTTCGCCGACGAATTTCATCTACATGTTAGAGCAACTCGAATCCCTCGGCATTTCCAAGGACGAGATTCTACATACAGCGCAAAGCCTCTATCACGACATGGTTCCGGCAACAGAGATTGGACTGGCGACATGCTGGATCGATCGACGAGCAGGTCAGGAGAGTGCCGGAGCGACTCCATCCGTCAATGTAAACGTTGTAACTGACTACCGCTTTGAGTCTCTGGCTGACATGGTTGCCTCACATAGGGCGGAAATGAGTGTTGGTTAGCTGGTTACGAAAATTTTATGGCTGGCAATGAAAAAGTTAATGGAAGCCGTCAACACATACACAGCACTGCAAATGATTGGAATGATCAACGATGACGTTCTGCCAAGTGTGGGTAGTTGATAGGTTTTAAGTGCATGTTCAATCGGGTTGGTTCAATCCTTGGTAAAGCGGATATACAACACCTTTAGCAATCAAATCACCAATCAGTTCTGACTCATGACTTCCAATTATCGGAAGTCCCTGAATTTCAGCGTGGGAATAATCGGCTTCAAAGTCTTCGGTTGCATCCAGCGGAGTTGCGACTATACCTATATTTTCAGCATGTTCTAAAACACGGCGTATAGTATCACCAACATTGAGTCGGGCAAATCGTCCATTTCTTCTCAGTGTGAGTCTGCAATGCGCCTAATTTCATTCAGCCGCGAATGATTATCAACGGGCTTCAATAATTTCTAACCAGTTTACAGATAGTCCAGTTTCATTGATACGCAACTCGAACGCATCTCCGGTAACTTTCTCATTGAGAAGGAAAGAAGGCTTTACGTAGCGTACGACGTGATCATCATCAGGGAGTTGGTCACCCTTCATAAAAATACAAATCTTCCTTCAAATCAAATGCTTCAATCTGATGCATTATTCCATCCATAGTATCACGACCGCTCACTCTGGAAACAGGATCCTCCGGTGTTCTCTGTTTGAATATCACATATTGCAAGGACTGATCACCTAAAAACTGAAGTCCAACATGAACTTCGTTTTCGCCTTCCCAAATCGCGCGAAGATTTCCATTTTCCTTGACAATTAGTCCCGCTGGCTTTAAGAATGGATTTGCCCTAAAGAACTTTAAGCAAGCAGTTTTGGAGTCAGGGTTGAGGGATATTCCATCATCCAGGCATATCTCTTTCAAGTCTTGAATACGTTTTACGTAATTGTCCAGCGAATTTGGGAAATATTGCGCTTTCTGATTAATTTCAACTCGTGACATAGTCAGGATTGATATGCGACAATTGGCTTTTCGTAGACCATTCTCAAATCAGTTCCGGGGTAAATTGTTCACTGTAGAGTCGCACACTCGCATAGATCATGCAACGCTTTATTGAAGCGCGGCTGAGCCATGCAGTGAAAGCATACCACCAGTCGTTTGCGTTGTCTACACGGCAGCAGGCCAATCGCCATGCGCTGCCCATAATCATCGGATTCAAGATACGACAGCATCACGCCACTGGCGTTGTGAATCGCCACCCGTCCGTTTTCGCATACCTTGGTGCGGCGCTCGTTGATGAATTCGGCATGTTCCGGGAGGAAGTTCAGGCACGATTGAAGCATGGCATAGGTTCGGCTTTGGAGAGACAGTCGCTGTTATTCGATTTATGCCGCATTTTTCCAAAAAAGCAGGCCGAACCGCATGTTTATTGATATTCTCTTCACCTATGTCACGTGTCCTGAATTTCTTGATTAAATGAACTCGAAATTTCAAATCCTCCAATGACATGGGTAAAATCGTCATCTTCATATTCCGGCTGATAATCTAGTTGAGCACTCGACTGATTCTGCTCAGCGAGAGATTTTATAGGAAATTTTACTGAATTTTCTCCACTGGATAAGAATTCAGAATATGCGAATTGAATGGGATAGCCCAACTCGCTTGGAGATTTCAAACTTAATACACTCAAATCATACATATAGTTTTCGTTCTTTACAGTCTGTGTTGTTGTGGGTGGTGTCTATTCCTAATGTTTGATTAGGCTATTGAATTTACATCATGGGGGCACATTCATCAATAATCAATAACTTTAGAATATCAGATTGATGTGATCAACACTTGAAAGTTCGAGTTTGAGTCAAATTTTGTTGGAAAAATGAAATTTTTGTAAAAGGTTACTACTGTCTTGCCGTATGTTAATATGAATAGCCTAGTTTCGGCAATCTGATCAGCGCTTTCCCTCTGATTCGACATGATTGTCTCGCTGTGAACAGTATATTCAGTCTGTTGCGTTGTTGCAGGAGGTCTACGCTAAAAATTAATTGGTCTACTTAAAAAACTTCCTATCACCATTCGCTTCGCAAACCCTTTAAAATTTCATGCGTATTTCGAAGATCGCACTTTCTCGTGATGAATCAGCTAAAACGTGCAGAAAATGAACTCCGAGACCCGAATTAGCTAACTTTCTGCGCAACAACTGATCGGGATCAGCAGACTCAACGACTCATTCAACCAAAACCATACCGCGTGCAAACGGCACATCACGCTGATCTTGCGGCTCGCCAATTTGCCGCACCTACAGGTAGCCAGAGTAAACTGCCGCCGCGATCGTGCCTTGAAAATCCGCTACAGAGTAACAGGTGGAACACGCACCACTTTTCCAGCCGCAATCGCGGCGTGCGGTGCACAGCAAATTATGCAAATCCATTCGGCCATTTGTCCGGAAGTGCTATCATTATCCCTATGAGCATGACAGCATTCGATACCTTATCTGCATCCAAGGAACTGCAGGATGCAGGCCTTGCAACCACGCACGCTGAAGCTATTGCGAAAGTGATTCGCGATGGACATGGTGATTTTGCGGTCAAAAACGATATCGACCAACTGAAGAATGTACTGAAAAGCGACATCCAACTGTTGAGGAATGAATTGAAGAACGACATCGAACTGTTGAGGAACGAATTCAAGAACGACATCGAACTGTTGAGGAACGAATTCAAGAACGACATCGAACTTTCGGAGAATCGACTGAAGGCTGAACTGACAAGCCGTATCGAACATTCGGAGAATCAACTGAAGAGTGGTATCGCCCAACTGAAAACCGATATTTCCTGGCTAAAATGGATCGCCGGCACTCAAATCGCCGTTGTGATTGCCGCGGCTACAGTCGTAGTTTCGATTTTGAAGTAGCCAACCTCTTTACCTGTCCCAGCCAATACATTCCCCCGACTCTGCGGCGATTAATCCCGGTCTGAAACCCCGGCAGTCGATGACGCTTCTGCATCCGACGGCCGTTTGTCCGCAATTCGTCATTCGTATTGAATTCGCACTGATGAAAACCGACCATTCACTGTATTGTGCCGATGGGAACAAATACGTCAACGAACCGGAACGCCTGGCGTTCCTTGCAGCAGTTGCCACAGCTGAAGAGGCCATTCGCACGTTCGCTGAAACTCTTGTCTATACAGGTTGCAGGGGGTCCGAAGCACTCGCAGTCAGAGTGACAGATGTGAATATCGATTCGCTACCTTGAAAAATAGTGCTCCAAACGTCTGGAGGCCGGTTCCCGTGGCAAGAACTCTGATCGAACATCTTGATCTCGCTTACAGCAAGCGCGGTCCGCAAGTTCCTCTCGTCTGGACGATGGAATAATTTCCGAATGTCAACCTCTGTGTCGATGAGAATGATCTTTTCATCATCACAACAGCAAAAGTACTGGATTGCAAACTTGTCTCAAATAAAGAAATTCAGAAAACAAATCCAAAAGGTTTGCGAAATGTCGAATGTTGGTGTCGGATGCATATCGTTTATTCAATTGATCCGCGAATTCGGAGCGGTTTTCGTCGAATAAAGGAATCATGAATAATCCGAGAAAGCCTTCCTAATTTCCTCTTCTGTTGATCTCTGCCTCAAGAGTTTTCAATCAATAGGGATTTTAGGTAGGCGGAGACTTTAAACTAACCATATATGCTGCAAAGCCGTTGCGGGAAGATTAATTCGGAGCTCTGTGATCATGCTTCTCGATCTTGATTCCTTTCTCGAGGATTAGTGATTTACGTTGCAAGACGTGCTGAAATTGAACTCCGAGAACCGAATTAGCTAACTTGCTATGCAACGACTGAACGGGCTCAGTTGACTCAACGAGTCATTCAATCAAAACCATATCGCCCACAAGCGCGCTGGTACAATTGCTCCTGAGTGAGTGTGGCTCAAGGGTTATCAGGTCGGGTATGATTAACACGGTGTAATCTGAAAGGTGATTTTACAAATTCAAATCTATAAAGTGGGAAGATGAAATCGGACCCGAACTTCGCTGGGCCTGAAAAGGCGTTGCAAGACGCAATCGCCCGTAAGGAGAAAGAGCTTCGGACGCTCAAGCGCAGCCAGGCTGCAACCGAGCGAGATCTTCATCACCTTAGGGTTGAGTTGAAGTCTTCTAACACGTCACCGTCGGAGACCCTAAGCAAATCATCTGATTCCTACGATCCGGCCATATTCACCGGAGCTGAAAAGATCAAATTGTTTCGATCTCTGTTCCGTGGGCGCGAAGACATTTTTCCATCACGCTGGATTAACCAAAATACCGGACGTTCTGGTTATGCACTTGCCTGCGGCAACGAATGGAAACCTGGCATCTGCTCAAAGCCTCGTATCCGTTGCGGAGATTGTTCGAACCAAGAGTTTCTTCCGGTTAGTGACCAAGTTGTTCTGGATCATCTTAAGGGTCGCCATGTAATCGGCGTTTACCCTTTGCTCCTTGACGAAACGTGTTGGTTCCTTGCCGTGGATTTCGACAAGGGGGACTGGATGAAAGATATTACTGCGCTCCGAGAAGTCTGTGATTGTGCAGGATTGCCCGTCGCAGTCGAGCGCTCGCGATCCGGCAACGGCGCGCACGCCTGGTTTTTCTTCGACGTGCCCGTGCCCGCGTCGGAAGCTCGCCAAATGGGTTGCTTCCTCATTACCCAGACAATGTCAAAGCGCGCCAGTCTTGAAATGTCTTCCTACGACCGGTTGTTCCCCAATCAGAACTATATGCCCAAAGGTGGTTTCGGCAACCTCATTGCCCTGCCGCTCCAACGCGAGCCGCGTTGGAAAGGCAATACCGAATTTGTTGACGATAACTTCCATCCCTTTTCCGATCAATGGGCATATCTAGCCAGCTTAAAACGCATTCCTGCGTCCGAAGTAGAGAGGGTCACAAAAACAGCCGCGAAAAGCGGACAGGTGCTTGGGGTTCGTGCGAGCGGTATACACGACAAAAACTTAAACGAGCCTTGGCTTCTCTTTCCCTCACGCAGATCGAAACATCCTGCACTATCTATTGAAGAACCGGTCCCGGATCATGTCCAAGCCGCTATTGCACAACGACTATTCATCGAGAAGGCCGGTCTGCCTTCTCCCGTGCTCAACGCGCTCAAACGACTCGCTGCCTTCCAGAACCCTGAATTCTACAAAAAACAGAGCATGCGGTTTTCGACAGCGCTAACGCCTCGCATCATTGCCTGTGCCGAAGATTATCCCGGACATATTGCGTTGCCGCGTGGGTGTATTGACGATGCGAAAAGCTTGCTCTGTTCCTTGGGAGCAACACTTGAGATTGATGATCGACGACAACTCGGACAGGCAATTGAGCATCGTTTCAGAGGAACTCCTACTGAGCTCCAAGAAAATGCGGTTCGCGCAATGCTTCGTCACGATACCGGAATTATGGTTGCACCGCCAGGTATCGGAAAAACTGTAGCCGGCATACTGCTTATCGCCACAAGAGCGAGAAACTCACTGGTACTTGTGCATCGCCAACCCCTTCTTGATCAATGGGTTGCGAAACTCGCGATGTTTTTCGATATCGAACCCGGATCCATCGGCCGCATTGGAGGCGGCAAGCGTCATCTTACTGGAATGATTGATGTTGCTATGATCCAGAGCCTTGTCCACAAGGATGAAGTTGCCGATCTAGTTGCTGATTACGGACATGTGGTGGTTGATGAATGTCATCATGTCTCCGCCGTTTCGTTCGAACGAGTTCTCGCTGAAGTCAAAGCGCATTATGTAACCGGGCTTACCGCAACGCCCATGCGCCGCGACAGGTTGCATCCGATCTTTGAAATGCAGCTCGGCCCCGCACGTTATGTCGCCGACCAGAAGTCGCTAACGACCGCAATCCCCTTCACTCGCCGACTTATCGTTCGCGAGACAGCTTTTGAACTCGTCGACAGTGACCATCATCAACCGATCCAACGAATTTACCAATCCCTTTGCAAAGACGAACAACGAAACGCTCTCATCATTGATGACATTATCAATTCGCTAGAAAACGGACGTTCGCCGATTGTTCTCACTGAACGGAAAGATCATTTGGAATTTCTCTCTGAACGACTGAGGGGATTCGCCAAACACTTGATTGTTCTAAAAGGCGGCATGACTGCAAAAAAGCGTAGCGAAGCGCTTGCCGCCATCAGTGTCATTCCAGACAGCGAAGAACGTCTGATCCTCGCAACGGGCCGCTACATCGGCGAGGGGTTTGATGATGTGCGACTCGATACCTTGTTTTTAACGATGCCAGTCTCGTGGAGAGGAACCATTGTTCAATACACTGGCAGATTACATCGTTTGCATCCCGGCAAGACGGAGGTGCAAATATATGACTACGTTGACCGACGCAATCCAGTACTGGCCCGAATGCACGACCGTCGACTTGCGGGCTATCGATCGATTGGTTATCAAATTGAGGATGATTTGAACGCCTGAGTTCTGATCTAAAAGTTGAATTTTTTTAGTATCAGACTTCCTGACATAGAAAGCTGAAGTCAGACCTGTCTGCCTGTCATAAGCTACCGTAATTAAACCAAACCGAAAAACCGCCATGATTGCTACTCTACCCCCTTCACCACCCGACAGCATCCCGATCGGCAACAGCTGCTTCTCAATTCAAATCAGCGAAGATCGGATCACTTATTTCTCCAATCTGCAACCGTTCGACTGCCATCCCATCAAAGATCAACGGGACATGCTGGTGCGCATCCAATGGCATTCGTTTTGAAAAATTCCGTACACGTCGTCGGTTGTGTTTTGCAAGTTCAGACTTCCTGACCTCGACCAATTAAATATGTCTCATTCTAACGGTTTGTTGGGCGGCTTTCGTTGAAAAGTGCGAGGTCGGTACTGCGAAACCCTTCGCAGATGGCTTTCGAATCGAACTGTTGGAGACGCAATAGGGCATGTCAGCAGTCCTGGGAACTGAATAAGGTGACATTTCAAATTAGCCAGCATTGCAAAGAAATTCACTGAGAATGTCATTCGGTTCTCACAAAAAAGAAAGTAAGATTATCAACATGCGCGAACTTGAAGCAAATCGGATTGGAAATAGAGGTCAGGAAGTCTGAAGTTATTGATGTCGATCATGTTTTTTGAGTGTAAAAACCCGCATGATTCCGGCGGCCGCACAAATACAGGGGAAAAAGACCAACGCCCGAAAACTGTTGTCTGCTGTGATGACATCCGACGCAGATATTCTGCCCGACTCCGACAATGCAGTGCTTCGGGTGCGCTTGCTCGGTCTCGGCAACGATTGCTGCGACCATGCGCTCGAAGCGCTCATTGACGAACTCAACGAAACGCAAACTATCTTTCCCGGAACCGACCTGCGCATGGTCTGCGAAATTCCAAATATTGCAGCCTGAAAACATCAGCTTATTTCGCTCTATGTCAGGAAGTCTGAGTTTACTTACCGTGCAACGATTGAACAGGCTCAGTCAACTCAACGACTCATTCAACCAAAACCATATCGCGTGTAAACGGCACATCACGATGATCTTGCGGTTCGCCAATTTGCCGTGCCCACAGGTGGCCAGAATAAACTGCTGCCGCTATCGTACCGGGAACATGACAATCGCCAATACGATCCGCTGAAACGATGTTGGTATCGTTCAGCGCATCAAAACTCGCGACGAACTGATGGTAGAGATTATCGTCCGGTTTGCGAGAAGTTGCCAGAATTACCGAATCGCATCGAATTTGCGTGATCTGAGCAGAGTAAACACATTGCAAATCAACACGATCTTCATGAATTGCCGCGAGTGATGCATTCGCGTGGATCGAAACGCCAAGCTTGATCAGGCGTTCCTGTATAAACCGTTGCTCCAGAGTCTTATGAGTCCACTCTGACACAACTGAAGCGGGCGTAACAAAGGCAACATTTGCACCGCTCGCTTTGACAAGTTCTGCAACAACGCCGCCCAAATAAAAGTGGTCGTCGTCATAAATGACAACATCACCCTTCAGCTCAAGGCCATCCATGATGTCATCTGGCGTGTATACATTACTGCCATCCGACCCGCCAATTGAAAATGCATGTTCCCGTCCAACACCATCCTTGCGCCATTTCGAACCAGTTGCGAAAACAACTCGCTCCGCATTGAATTCAACAATGTCTGAAGCGGTAAGTTCGCTTGCAGGATACAGTTCCACATTGGTCAGTTGGTTGAGTTGCTGTAGTCGATAGTCGCGTACTCGTCCCCAGGCAGACAGCCCGGGCAGTTTGCTTTCTCGACTTACACGGCCGCCGAAGTGCTCCAGCGACTCGGCTACAGCTACCTTGTGTCCCCGTTTACCCAGGGCAACCGCACATTCCAAGCCAGCAGGACCTCCGCCAACAATCAATATGAAGTCTTCTGATCTGGCCAATGGAATAATTTCTGGATGCCAGCCTCGGCGCCACTCTTCGCCCATGGTCGGGTTCTGCGTGCAGCGGATCGGCGTAATCGTATAGTCTCCCGAAACACAGATATTGCAGCCGATACATTCGCGGATATCTTCAACCCTCCCTTCTTCAATTTTCTTTGGCAAAAAGGGATCTGCAATCGAGGGTCGGGCTGCTCCGATCATATCCAGCACACCTCGGCGAATCTGGGAAACCATGGTATCCGGTGAGGTAAATCGGCCGACGCCAACCACCGGTTTTGTAGTTACACTCTTCACTGCCCGAATATATTGTTCCTGAAATCCTTCCGGCTGAAAGCGCGAAGTTGCAGAGTCATTGTCCCAATCGCTGATATTGACGTCCCAAATGTCGGGCAGTTCCGCCAGCATGCTGACGATTTCGATTCCTTCTCCATCACACTCCAGCCCTTCGGCACCCAGCAATTCATCCAACATCAGGCGAACCGCAATTCCGCAGGTATCTCCAACCGCTTCCTTGGCATCAATGATGAGTTCCTTCAAAAACCGTACCCGGTTTCCCAGCGAGCCGCCATATTCGTCTGTACGTTGATTGTATTTGCGGGAGATGAACTGTGCAGGCAAAGTCAGCATATGGGCTGCATATACATACACGATGTCGAACCCACAGGTGCGGGCTCGAAGTGCTGCTTTTCGGTAGATTTCACGCATTTCCCGGATGTCTCGTAGCGTCATCTCGCTGGCATAAGCAGGATCATGACCTGGACTCGGACCCGCAGACGGTGCTAGCGCTACGCTTCGGGTGAAATGATTCGGGGCATGAATTCCATTGTGAGCCAGTTCAATGGCGGCCAGGGAACCGTGTTCGTGAACCGCTTCCACCATCCGAACATGTTGCGGGATATCGGCATCACTCCACAACCGTTGTTCAACATAAGGAGAAACGTCGGAGGTGTGGTGAATGTCACATTCTTCAGTAGAAACAACTGCCCAGCCGCCCTCCGCTTTCATTCCTCGCATCGCAGCAGCTGTATTGGGCTTCTGATATCCCATTCCGCAACAATGCGGAACCTGATAAAACCGGTTGCGGGCTACAACCGGCCCTATCTGCACCGGCTCAAACAGAATGTCGTAACGCGGGTCTCGGTGCATGGCAACGGGTCAACCGTTCCAGACTCCCTCTCGTACCAGATCATCCATTGTCATCTGAATGCCGTCCCTCAGAGTTTGTACGACTTCATCAACCTGATCTCGGTCCAGAATCAATGGTGGCGACAGAACGTTAAGATGAGCAATCGGGCGAACAATCAGTCCGATTTTTTGGCAGTGTGCTGCAATTCGATCGCCAATTTTCACTTCATCATCGAAAATCTCCTTGCTCTGAACATCTTTCACGTTTTCGATACACATCATGAAGCACTTGCCTCGCACATCCCCCACAATTGGCAGTTCTCTCAACGTATTGAGCTGGTTCTCGAAATACGGACCCACGTCACGCACGTGTTCACAGATACCTTCGCGCTCTATGATTTCAATGTTCTTGAGTGCGGCTCTACAGCAAACTGGATGTCCAGAGTAGGTAAATCCATGTGTAAACAGACTCCCATCGCTGGTCGGCGTACTAATCACTTCATAGATCTCATCCGAAAGCAGGGTTGCGGACAAAGGCAGATAACCAGAGGAAATACCTTTTGCTGCGGTAATAATGTCCGGTGAAAGGTCGAAAACAGGTTCAGATGCCAGCATGTGTCCAATTCGTCCAAATCCAGTGACCACTTCATCCGAAATATAGATGACGTCATACTTCGCGCACACATCTTTTGTGCGCTTATGGTAGCCTTCTGGTGGAACAATTACGCCTCCAGCTCCCATGATCGGCTCAGCAATGAATGCGGCTACGTTGTCCGCACCCAAATCGACGATCCGCTGCTCGAGTTCCTCTACTAGAAAATCGCAGTATTCGGAGTCCGTCATGCCATCCGGTTTGCGGTATGGATTGGGACAGGAAACATAGCTGACAAGATCCGGCGCAAGATCAAACCCAGTGTGATCTGCCTCAACACCAGTCAGAGTCATTGCCAGATACGTGCTGCCATGATAGGCATCTATGCGAGAAATGATTTTCTTCTTGGAGGGTTTACCCAACCGGTTAAAATAATAGTGAATGATTCGAACCGCGGTATCATTCGCCATCGAACCACCGGATCCGTAAAAAACATGGTTCAGATTTGCCGGTGCAAGTTCCGCCAATTTGGCTGCAAGTTCCGCTGAGGGGGGAGTTGTAAGGTGATTGAATGACGAATAATAAGGAATCGCACGCACCTGGTCCGCAATGGCTTGTGCCATTTCCTCCCTGCCGTAGCCGATGTTCACACACCAAAGACCGCCGATACCGTCAATGTACCGGCCCCCGTCACTGTCGAAAACATAAGCCCCATCTGCTTCTGCTACGACGAGAGAACCTTCCTTATGGAATACATTGAAATCAGTCCACGGATGTATGTAGTGATCCCGATCTTTTTCCCACAAATCCTGTGTGTTGTAATTTTCCTTCAACATTTCCCCATCTCCGATTGTCACTCTATTACTTGTTTTATCTCCAGGCGCGATCAACAGCAGTCTTGAGAAGAAACTGCGATTACATCAATCTCCATCACCCATTCGGGTTTTGCCAGACCCTGCACGATCAATCCCGTTGAGACTGGAAAAACGCCTTTCAGCCACTTTCCGATAACGTGATAAACTGACTCCCGATAAGCTCGGTCTGTAATGTACACAGTAATCTTGCATATATCGTCGAGACTGGAGCCGGCTTCTTCAAGCAACTGCTTGACATTTTTCATGGCTTGCTCGGTCTGGGCTGCAGGGTCACCTGCTCCAATGACTTTGCCTTCAAAATCGCTTCCGACCTGCCCTCTCAGAAAAATGAGATTTCCCGCCTTCACAACTTGGCACAGGTCATTATCCAGTGACTGATTCGCGTAGGTGTCTCTGGTATTGAATTTACGCAGTCTTACATGCTCTGACATATTGAACTCCCCACCCAATGCTAATCAGTAGTAATTTGGTCTGATAGACCTGCGGCTTTCTTAACAAAGTTCAAAGCCTCAGTAAAATCATAGTTCATGTACACGGCATTCAGATGGGCGAAAGGTGGAGACTGAGCGAACAGTTGAAAAGTAAGCTTATGCCCCGCATAATCAGAGTTCAACAGGTCTCGAGCCAATGCCAGTAGTTTCCTTCGATCTTCGTACTGCCACTCTTCGTTGATGGAATAGTATTTTTCTAACCAGGGCCTAATTTCTTCAGTTTCAAAGTTTACCTTGTCTGGGGTCAAACAGATTTGTCCGCCGCACAATTCACGTGCCAGATGCATCATGTGAGGAAGCTGCGAACAGGCCAGTACTCGGCCCGTGTAAAGAAGCGGTGGATTCGGCATTAGCAAACCTTTAGGGCTCACTTTGGCCTCCGCAATTGCAGCAGTCAAATGTGCATTGATGCCTTCTCGATAACAAACCAGTTGCGCCAGTTTTTCGCGCACCGCCTGCTGTTTGTCGAGCCCGGTCTGGCGAACATTGAACAATGCTGCACCGATCATCATGTCGGCAGTTTTCTGTATCCTCTGGACAAATGAGAACGCGCTATATCGGTGAAGTGTCGCACGAATAAATGTTGCAGCGCGAGTGTGCTGATAAAACAGGACGTCTTCCCACGGAATTAACACATCGTCGAAAATAATCAGGGTGTCAATCTCGTCAAACTTGTTTGCAAGTGGATAGTCTTCGGTTGCAGCGCGTCCAGTGAATCCGCTTCTACAGATGTGCGTGATTCCTTTCGCATTCATTGGAACAATGACGCCGAGTGCATAATCCGATAATTTCTGATCACCCCAGTTTGCAATCGTCGGTTTGACAAACGCCTGATCTGCATAAGCTGAAGCGGTTTCATATTTGGCACCGCGAATTACAAGCCCAGCATCGGTTTCACGAACCACGTGCAAAAGCATATCCGGGTCTTGGTCTTGTGGGCGCTTGGAACGATCGCCTTTGGGATCGGTATTGGCGGAAACGTGGAAAATATCATTTTTGATTACTCGATCGATGTGATTCTTGATGTTCTCTGCAAAGCGAGGATCAATTTCCGCAAGAACATCGCTGCCGTCATAAAGCGACCACATTTCCCCTACGGTTTCATCACCAATCCGTGTTACGACTCCGGCGATTTCGTTCAAGACGACATCAACGCCCTTGCGTTTCCTATACCAGTCGTCCCGGTCATAAGGCAATTTCAGAAGCGTGGCATACGTATCACCGGTTTCGTCAACATAAGCAAGGAGGTCTCGATGCTCTTCCTCATGCGTCATATCAAACATCCGGGCCCGAATATCGACAACTGGCTTGAATGCGGGATGGGTGGATACGTCATTGACTCGCTCGCCGTTCATCCAAACCACTCGACCGTCTTTTAGAGAATCTCGATATTCCTGTCCTGTTCGCAACATAAGCTACGCTCCTAGGTAAACGTTTCTATCTATTGCAGATATGCCGTACACATAATTGACCAGTTCCAACCCAGAACCAAGTAAGCCTGAAAATATACCACAGTTTCTGTAGCGACTGGTGCCGCCGACCTTAACCCATAACGGGGAATTCGGAGATTTCTATTGGTGCCATCTGCATTGGAAGATTCTATCGGGTAGGAGGCAGGGTTACCCCTGCCGTCCTCCCACACCACCGTACATGCGGTTCCGCATACGGCGGTTCAATGACGACACTGGAGATGCAATACCGTATCCAGTATTGACATGTCCGCTTTCGTCCGCGTTTCAATCGCTGAACCCGCTTTCGCAATCTTCCCAGCGTCTTGCGAAACCCGTTCGCCGCCATCTGAGAGCTCCCCGCGGTTGCGGGCTTCTGCTGAATTCAGTGGGTTCATTATCAAACCGCCTACTCACGTTCGTCATTGTTCAGTCCTTCACTTTGCGGCAACAAAGCTACTATGACGTCGGCTGACTTCTGCCACCCCATCCCGATACCTCTCGGCATCGGTAGCCCAAAATCAGGCACAATGACAGACCTCCCAAGGTAAGACGCGTAACCTTCACACTTATACCTGCCACATATACGTCCACCGTTTCCGTGCAAGTATCGGGCTTCAAATCTATTTGCCTTCTTACCCACGGTGTTCGCCTCGTATGTGATTCTTGTTCATCAGGTCAGTGCTTTGCCTTCGGCTTCCTTCAGATTCCACCTCGCAGTGGACACCCTTGCCGTTCGGCTAGCTGTTCCCCTTGCCGGGCCAGCAGCGGACTTTCGCCGCCAAGTTATCCGATCACCACCATGTGTTATCGGAACAGCGCCAATCAAGGCGCTACGCGCCATGCTTGGCGCACATCGGGTAGGAGGCAGGGTTACCCCTGCCGTCCTCCCACACCACCGTACATGCGGTTCCGCATACGGCGGTTCAATGACGACACTGGAGATGCAATACCGTATCCAGTATTGACATGTCCGCTTTCGTCCGCGTTTCAATCGCTGAACCCGCTTTCGCAATCTTCCCAGCGTCTTGCGAAACCCGTTCGCCGCCATCTGAGAGCTCCCCGCGGTTGCGGGCTTCTGCTGAATTCAGTGGGTTCATTATCAAACCGCCTACTCACGTTCGTCATTGTTCAGTCCTTCACTTTGCGGCAACAAAGCTACTATGACGTCGGCTGACTTCTGCCACCCCATCCCGATACCTCTCGGCATCGGTAGCCCAAAATCAGGCACAATGACAGACCTCCCAAGGTAAGACGCGTAACCTTCACACTTATACCTGCCACATATACGTCCACCGTTTCCGTGCAAGTATCGGGCTTCAAATCTATTTGCCTTCTTACCCACGGTGTTCGCCTCGTATGTGATTCTTGTTCATCAGGTCAGTGCTTTGCCTTCGGCTTCCTTCAGATTCCACCTCGCAGTGGACACCCTTGCCGTTCGGCTAGCTGTTCCCCTTGCCGGGCCAGCAGCGGACTTTCGCCGCCAAGTTATCCGATCACCACCATGTGTTATCGGAACAGCGCCAATCAAGGCGCTACGCGCCATGCTTGGCGCACAAAAAAAAAGGCCGCCATTTCTGGCGGCCTAATAGTAGGAGGATAAAGCTACTAATACAAGGAGTTATTAAGCTGCAAGTTTGGTATGTTCAATGGTTTCAGATTCTTGCAAGTATTCAGGCTTGCGCACTGTATCACTTGGTCCGGTTCTGCGCGTCAGCGCATTAATTTGGCTTTCGACAATGTCTCGAATCGAGTATCTCGGAACTCCAATGTCGACGAGCTGTGCATCGCTCAGACTCTCAAGTTCTCGAATTGCCTTTCTGCGAATCCTTGTGACTTTGAACGCCAACATGAATCTACCAATCGTACTTCCGATTGAAACATAACGTCGTGCTCGTCTGAAAGGACGAATGTCAATTAGGTTATGAATAGTCATTTCTGTTTCCTTTTGGGCGTGGCCCAATCTCATTAGTTAAAATATTACGTTACTAGGCGACTAGGTTCGTGACTACAAAGAGCACTACCACTGCGCCGATAAGTGCGAGTCCAACTCGGTCATGAATTTTTTGAAACATTTGTGATTCCTCTTTCGCGTTTCGTTAAATTTTTCGGTAATTCCATTGTCTATTGACTTGTGTATAAGATAGTGTATTTCTGTACAAATTCAATAGATAGTTTTTCCTATATTCATGACTGTTTGCTCATGTATAAGAAGATTAAAATAGGTCATTAAAGTTATGTTTTTATTTGTTCTATAAGTAAATATTAGATGTCTTATGGTGATTCATTCGTGAGTTATTATTACAAATTCAGACTTCCTGAAATAGGCTAATTTCACCCTGTACCCATTTGTCGATCAGTTCGCTTCACAGTGATTTGCTGTGAGTTCGTAAACCAGTTTCAGATCGGTTCCGGGATACACGGTTTCAGTAGTCGTCAATTCATCCAGAAGCGGTGCCAGCGCACGGTCTACGCAACGGCTGCCCGAGCCAAGGATCTGAACCTTCAGAATGCGATTTTCATGATCAGGGATGATATTGGCATCGGTGCTGAATAATGTCTGCAGCGCCTTTCTTGGATTGGCTTTTTTGCCTTGTGCGTTTGCCACAGCCGGCACCATGCAAGTCTCAGCCCGATAGGCAATCATGCGAATGATGTCGATAAATAGCCTTTGCGCTTTGGGCAGCGCATCAAGGCGCTGCGCCTCATCAAGGTCTCCGGCACGCACATGTTTTGCAGTGTGCTTTTTCTCCAGACGCACCTCTTCGAGCTGTCCCTCAAGCATCTGAACTTCTTGTGCCAGTTTCAGCTGCCGCGCCGCCTTGGCATCGTTGCCAGCACATTTTGCCTGCTGGTTTCTCACGGTCTTAAGCCGCCCGAGAAACTTGCCAATCAGTTTTTCATTCGCCCGCCATCGAGGATTCACGACAAGCGTGTTCTCATCGACCGGTTCCAGTGCATGCGTGTTCAAGGCGTCTACGTTGAACTCATCACGCATGTATTTGAAAAAGTTCTCCTGCGACCAGCGGGAGAACATCGAACCGGCAACCTGCTCAGTCGAAATCGACGGGTGAGTGGTCACAATCGCAACCTCACGGCCGCAATCAAGACGGCGGCGAATCTGACGCACTTGCAGCTTGTTTTTCAACTTCAGCGACTTCTCACCGATCAGCACCGTCTGCTCATGAGTCTGTGCCGGACCGTGTATGGTAACGGCAGTGCTGCGAAATTCATCGTCATCCCAGCGCGGCTCATTGAAATTCTTCTGCCAGGTAATGCAGGCAATGCCCTTGCGCGCCAGCCGCTTAAACAGATCCGGACTCCACCCCTCGCGGTCAAACACCAAAGTCACTAACGGTTCAGCATTACTGTCTGCCACAGTTAAATCCGGCGCCTCAGATGACGCTACGCCAATGGCATGCAACTCTTTGACCACATCGTGCTCAAGCGCACTGACCAGTCCAGGGTCATAGTCTTGATGTAGGCAAAGAAGCGGCTGAGCGCCTAGCACATTGACCCAGTAACTCACCGTCGCCGGCAGACACAGTTTCTGACGCGGCACGAATTTCTTTGGCACCCGTCCCTTGGTGCCACTGTACACCTTGACGTGACCGTCAATGAGCAAAGTCGCAGCCCCGCTGCAGTCATCGTTCAGCCACTTTTTGGAAAGCGCCTGCTGCCAGCCGTGAACCTTGTCGATATCTTCACTGAGCAAACTGAGTTTGCTGCGTAATGTCTTGACTTCAGGACAGCGGTCCAGTCCCAGTATCTGTCCCCATTCTCCCGGTGCGTCATAGCGCAGCTGTTCTGGATTGCGTACCCGTGCCATGCACATCAGCGATGCAAACAGCAAAATCGATGACAAGCCATAGTAGCCGTTAGGCAAGCGTAGCGGCGCCGTCAAAATCCCTTCTTTGAGCAGCATCGGCAAAGCGGCCAACACACCCCCGCGCTCAACCGCATAAGCACTCTGGTCGAAACTCGGCGTAACCTCCGCCAGAGCCCCTGTAAGTGCCAGCGTGCGTCCAGCAACATTGGTTGCCGCCCGTCCCATCGAAGCGCTTTGGTCACGCACATCGCGCTCGGTACGGTGGCTGGCGCCTTGCGTTTCACTGCTGCTGCGCAGCTTTGAACCAGGCTTTTTGATCTTGCCCGCGCGAATATTCTCCGTCAGTGTTGCTCGGGCAATATTCAATTGACTTGCCGCCTGGCTGGCGCTGACGCCTTGCGCCAGAAGCGATTCCGCCTGTTCTTTGGTGGCTGAGTCAATTGCGCTGCGCCGGCGCTGCTTGCGCGGTTTGAAAAACCAGGCCCGGCCAAACTCACGGTAGTTTTTGCAATGCTGCATGACGGTCGAGCGCGATACGTTCAGCGCTTTTACGATGCTGTTGACCGGCAGATTGGAATCGACTCGAAGTCGGGCCATGATAAATGCTCTGGCCTGTTTGTCATTTTCGTCATGGCGCTCGAATGGGATGAGATTGGAAAAGTAGGTGACTACCCCATCAACGCAGGCGACTGAGAAGCCTCGGGCGATGGGGGTTGCTTCTGGGTGTGACAGTTCGATGCTGTAGTTCATGTTGGCTGTGCTCTGATGGTCGAAAAGTTCTATTTATGTACAGATATATATTAGTCGATATGAAGCCAAATGTCAAATGAATATCGTCAAAAAAATAGAGAAAATTCTGCATTTTCAATCTGTTGTACAGACTATCATCTACAACAGCTGATCTACCATGTCAGGATGTCTGAAATTGAAATTCAATTTTTTCGATCAATATGTTAACAGTCATATCTGTGGCCAAATGCATTGTAATTTTAAAAGTTTGGCCCCTTTTCGCAGCTAATAACAATGGGCATATTCAATTTTTTAGTGTACAAAACCCAATTTCGCTATCATATTGGGCTTGATTGAAGCATCTATATGACTCTCTTGGGTTATGCCTGAGAGTGCCCTGAGCACGACAGTACAAATCCACCCTGGGTTAGCAGTTGCTCGTCAATAATCGTCAACCAAGAATTCACGAAGAACTTAGCCAGATATTTGCAGGAATACTGAGGAAGATACTTATGGCAGTCGGTACGCTTTACAACAAAATCTGGGATCAACACGCAGTTCGCCAGCTCCAAACCGGGCAGTATCAGTTGTTCATTGGCTTGCACCTCATCCATGAAGTTACGAGCCCTCAAGCTTGCGACATGCTTCGGGAACGCGGACTAAAAGTTGCCTACCCGAATCTTACAATCGCAACCATTGATCACATTATTCCCACTACAGATCAGAATAGACCTTACCGTGACGTACAGGCGGAGAGGATGGCTCAGGCTCTCCAAGACAATACCTCTGAGTTCAGAATTCGTTATTTTGGCCAAGGGTCAGCAGAACAGGGAATCGTGCACGTCATCGGCCCAGAACTTGGCATGGTGCATCCGGGCATGACCGTCGCGTGTGGGGATTCCCATACTTCAACACACGGTGCGTTTGGAACCTTGGCATTCGGCATCGGTACAACTCAAGTCGGAGATGTATTGGCAACTCAATGCCTCAGCATCGATCCCTTGAAAGTTCGTCGAATAGAAATCAATGGTGAACTGCAGCAAGGCGTTTTCGCCAAGGATGTGATTCTCCATATCATCCGAAAGCTAGGTGTAAAGGCAGGCATTGGCTATGCCTATGAATATGCCGGCACGACGATTGAGGCAATGACTATGGAACAACGAATGACAGTCTGCAACATGTCAATTGAAGGAGGCGCCAGAGCCGGTTATGTCAATCCAGATCAAGTTACCTACAGTTATCTGCGTGGTCGACCCTACGCACCCTCAGAAATTGCCTGGCAACCGGCAATGGACCACTGGGAATCTATACGCTCGGAACCCGACGCGCAGTATGACGACAAAATCACAATTTCCGCAGATGACATCACTCCGCACGTGACATGGGGCATCAATCCGGGACAGAGTGTCGGGATTGATGAAACTCTACCGGATCCAGAAATGTTACCGGACGGAGAGCGCCAAACTGCCGAACGTGCATTTGAACATATGAAACTCGTTCCAGGTCAATCTATGTCCGGTGTGAAAATTGATGTTGTTTTCATCGGCAGTTGTACCAATTCTCGCATTGAAGACCTACGGGCTGCGGCAGATGTGGTGAAAAATCAGAAAGTGTCAGGAAATGTTCGTGCAATCGTTGTACCGGGCTCGCAAAAGGTTGCGAAAAAATCTGCAGAAGAAGGTCTTGACCAAATCTTTATCGACGCTGGGTTGGAGTGGAGAGAACCCGGTTGCTCCATGTGTCTGGCAATGAACCCGGACAAGCTCCAGGGTGATGAAATTTGTGCCAGCACAAGCAACCGAAACTTTATCGGACGTCAAGGCAGTCCTCACGGGAGAACGCTGCTGATGTCACCGCAGATGGCTGCGGCCGCCGCAATCACCGGTGAAGTCACCGACATTCGTTCGCTACCTCATTATGGATAGCCAGGAGAACAAGCAGATGGATCGCAAGATAGTTTCCGTATCGGGGAAAGGAATTGTCATCAATGGTGACGACATCGACACCGATAGAATCATACCTGCCCGATTTCTAAAGGAGATTACATTCTCAAATTTAGGCAAATATCCGTTTCATGATGAGCGCTTTCACGATGACATGAGTAAGAAGAATCATCCGTTCAATGATCCGGACCGACAAGGTGCAAAGGCACTTTTTGTCAACAAGAATTTTGGTTGTGGTTCAAGTCGAGAACATGCACCTCAAGCCCTCAAGCGATGGGGAATCCACGCAATTGTTGGAGAATCATTCGCAGAAATTTTCAGCTCAAACTGTATCACGCTCGGAATTCCTGCGGTTACAGTATCCGAAAACGAAATGAAAGAAATTCAACGGCTATCTATGGTTGACTCTGGAGTGATATGGACTGTGGATCTTGAATCTTCTACAGTTTCCGATGGTGAAAACTCATTCCAAATTCATATGCAGGAACACCATAAGGAAACATTAATGCAGGGTTTGTGGGACAGTACTGCACTTCTGCTTGAAAACATGGATGAGGTAGCAAAGCTGTACCAATCTCTCCCTTATGCAAACAACTACAGCAGCTGAGGTTGCTAGTTGTCAGGTAACATTTCAGATGCCAAGTTAATCCCAAATTCAGCGAAATTCGGCATACCTCCTGTACAGCCGTAGAAGCATTAAACTCGCCAGAAGAGCAGATATCGCGATCAGAAAGAATGGTAATGTATAGCCACTGGTTGCTAGAATAATCACTCCAAACATTGGCGGCAGCACCGCTACGCCTCCATAAATTAAAAACTGCACCCCACCAGTCCAGTTGTGTGCTTCACCTTCCGGTGCCTGATTCGCAATTTCGGAGAGAAATACTCCATTCCAACCGTGTGTACTGGCACCAAGAACAAAAGAAAACACATAGAGAAAGAAATTATTCCAACTGTCGGATATCAAGAACATTCCGCTTAATGATACTGCCGAGATGATTCCAATAATCGTCAGCGTATATTTCGGAGTCAGCCATTTGTCAGACAATCCGCCCCAAGCGATACGGCCGAGTATCCCGCCCATATTCACAAACAGAAAACACACTCCAGCCTCAATCAGGGTAAACCCCTGCTCGACAAGATAAACGACAAAAAAACTACTGACACTGATTTGCACGCCAGCGTAGGTAAACCCGACCATTGCGAATCCTCTGAGTAGCGGAATCTTCATAATCTGTATCACCGGACTAATAAATGATGACAGCGACCATTGCATGGGAGTACTAGTTCTTACACTGTCGAATCGAACGCGCATCGGATGCAGAATCCAAATCGATGCCACGCCTAGCAGAGCGATTGCAAGTATTCCGGCTTGCCAGTTCCACCAAGTTGCGACAAGTGGTACAACCAGTGCTGCAGCGGCACCTCCAACAGTGACGCCGGATTGCTTGATCGAAAACATGAACGCCCGATTTCCAGAATGCGTTATCTGCAGCAGAATCGGTGCATTTGCTGGATTGATCGGACCGTAGGCAATGCCGAGCAGTAGCGCACAGAGGACAGTGGCCAACGGCGATGCAAATGTGAATGCAACCAATCCTAGAATTGAAAATAGCGCAGTTACTTGCAGCACCCGTATTGGCCCGTACCTGACGATGAGACCGGTACAGAAGCTTCCTGTAAACATGGAAATGAAGTAGACAAACCCTGTGAAGAGTCCAACATAGGTGGCCCGAACTCCAATATCGGGAGCAGAGTCAGGTGCACTTACAGCTACCGCGAGTATGGAAGAACTGCCAACCGCCATAGTCAGCAGCATTGCAAGGGTTGTACCTAACCCATTGGGGAGAATACGCATGTCAGGGCGGCGATTTCAAGCAGAAAAAAGTTTGAGAACCGCTGCACTCAGCATGCGAACCAAATGCCTTAGCATCCAAGTTGCTCGGCTAGATCAATGAAATTCTCTGCAACAATATCAAATGAATCTTCCGCTTCAATATCTACAGTTTGGTTGGGGCCATATTCTGTTGGACGAGGAACAAAAGCAGTTCGAAAGCCGCATCGAGCTGCAGCAATGAGGTCAGAGTTGTGTGCTGCCGTCATCATGCACTGCCTCGGTTCAAGATCAAGCATTTCTGCGGATTTCAAGTAGGCTTGCCGCTGTGGTTTGTAATGCTGTACGACTTCAGCACCCAGTACCATATCCCAAGGCAGGCCGGCGTGTTTTGCCATGTTCAGTATCAAAGAAACATTGCCGTTTGAGAGCGTTGCAAGGATGTATCTTTTTTTTAGTCTATGCAGTCCTTCAACGGAATCTTTCCATGGTAGCAATCGGTGCCATGCCTGATTCAGAAGCGTCTTTTTCTCCTCATCCAATGAGTCAATGCCGAGTTCTTCCAGCAGCTCACATAAATTTTCCCTATGAAGGATATCCAGCTTGGCCCAAGGTCGAGTACCATTCCGAATTCGTTCCATGGCAGGTTGATATTTGCCGCGCCATCGATCTGCAAATGACTCTCCATCTACAGAATCCAATTCGGGAATCTTCCGTACTTCATCGGCAATGCTGCTGCGCCAGTCAACCACTGTACCGAAAACGTCAAACATAATGGCGCGAATCTGGTTCTTCATGTTCGTGTAATTTGTTAAATAGTGACTTATACTGATAACTGGAATTCTTTCGAATTTGCTAAAAGTACAGCTTTCTGTCGGAAGGCTGGGCTTGATAATACCCTATAATTATTTGTCGCGGGCGATTAGCTCAGCGGGAGAGCGCTGCCTTCACACGGCAGAGGCCACTGGTTCAATCCCAGTATCGCCCACCATACTCCTTTCCTTCAACCATCGCGTTTTCGAGATGACATCCTCACATTCAGGTAATTTCCGACTAGAATTGCCAATCCGCCTACCACGGTTGCGACATCAATTGCTTCCGAGTAAAGCAACGCACCAACGATTGCAATCATTGGCAGTCGCAAATACTCCAACGGCACGACCGTTATGATTTCCGCAAGCTGAAATGCCCGTGCCATACAGTAGTGCGCTGTCATCACACCTGCTGTTATGAACACAATCAATGCCAGATTCTCAAGACTCGGTACTTGAATTGATCCAGTACTGATAAGCAATGTGGTTGACAGAGGCAGTTGCAGAACCGCCATGTAAAACAAGATACATAAAGGCGTTTCAGTTAACGTCAGCTGTCTTGTACCAAGCATTCCACCGGCAAAACCAAGTGCGCCGATCAACATTACAATCGCACCCAACTCAACATTCAGGTCAAAGGGACGAACAATTATCAATATGCCAGCAAACCCGATAAGTATATAAGCCATTCTTTCTAACGTTAGCTTTTCTTTCAGGAAAATTGGTGCCAGTAGTGCAATCCAGATTGGAACAGTGAATTCAAGTGCAAAGACATGAGCGAGCGGAATAGCAGCGATGGCGAAAAACCATCCAAACTGACCCACAAAGTGGACGCAGTTTCGTATGGTGTGCAGGCGTATGCATTGTGTACGAATCTGGGTAAATCCTCGTTTGGAGATTCCAACAAGAAAAGTAGTCAGTAGTATTGCTACGATGGAACGGATGAACAGTATTGAGGGTGTGCCGAGATCATAAGATACTTCTCGGGTGGCAATCGCAACAGCGGTGTAACAGAATAGTGTGCCTGTCATCCAGGCAAATGCTTTACTCACTTACCTGAATCTTGAATTTAGTATTGCAGCAGATGCTGTATAGTGCAGGAGCACTTAGGAATTGTTGATACAAGAACTAAGATTTGCAATTGCCTATTCAAATATTACTGTAGCGGGCGTTCCCGGAAGGACTAAGGCCGATTCCTCGCGAAAATGGAGGTTGACAGGGTATTGCTTGCCGTTTTCTGCAGTTATCGGATCCAATGTCGAAAATTCCACTTCAGCTAGATAACGTGCTACAAAATTCACATCAGGTAGAGAATTCGGTGCATGTACCATAACCTGATACCGATTTCCTGCTTCAATCAGCATTCGTTGCTCATAAGGTACTGTTACACGAACGACATACTCCTGAGCGCTCCCCAGCACCATGAGTGGCTGAATTGATTCGTCTGGACGGATGTTCATGCCGGGATGCACACTATTTTCCAGCACGACCGCATCAATTGGTGAGATCAGTCTAGTGTTTTGAAGTCGAATTTTTGCAGCATCAAGTTTCGCCTGTGCTTCAACCAATTGGGCACGGACTGTCCTCACCTCATTCTCGGAATCTTCGTAGGCCAGAAGAGATAGTGACCCTCGATCGAACAACTCCTGCTGCCGTTCAAATTTCGCAGAAGCGCTATCCAGTTCAATTTGCATGCGATCTACCCGGCTCTGTCTTGCGCGCACTCTGGCTGCTTGGTGCGCTGGATCAAATTCGATCAGAACCGTTCCTGTTTCAACTGAATCTCCGACATTCGCATTGACCGCTGCAACCGTTCCTTTTGACAATGCACTAATCGGAATCCGATACCTGAAATCGACTGTTCCCGCAACCTGATCTGCACTTGCCGCAAGTGATGACAGCATCAGCGTAGCACCCAATATTGTGAGTACGGTAAATATTGCAGTTAATCTCAAGGTCACCCTATTCACCCTCTCTAGTACAAGACTATGTTAAAGTGAATTTTATATCACCTGCTGTATCTCAATGAACTTTGTCCGGAGCAAACAATGTCCGAGGAAAGATAAGAGTCAGAGCATAAATCCCGGGATAGTGAACAATCATGTGTTTCTCAGTTGAATCTTATCCGTTCAATGCAACCAATTGACCGAAAAAGGCTGACAACGCATTTCTCTCTTCAGGTAACGAGTTGAATTTTCCGTTACTAAATGGTATATTGAGTAATAATACTCAATATACCATTTACAATGAACATTAAAGAATATTCACGCAAGCAAATTTCAACGTTGTGTGCTCGTTTGAACGAAGATCCAACGCATTTAATTATTGTCACTGGACCTCGTCAAACTGGTAAGACTACACTTGTAACACAGGCTTTGACACGACTTGATAAACCATATCGTTATTTTGCTGTAGACGAGCCTGAAGCAGAAGCTACTCCGCCTTTCTTCAGTATTGAAAATGAAAATATTACCACTTCCAGCAATATGTACACCTCCCGTAGTGTCGTGAGAGATAAGCGCTGGCTAGTACGTTGCTGGGAACAGGCCCGAATTGAGTCACTGGGTTCGAAACAAGGACTTGTTCTCGTGTTTGATGAAATTCAATGCATACCGGATTGGTCGACAACAGTCAAAGGATTGTGGGATGCAGACCGACATAGTGGAGTTCAACTGCATGTAGTTCTGTTGGGGTCAGCGCCTCTGTTGATGCGAAAAGGAACACATGAGAGTTTACTTGGGCGATTTGAAACGATTTACTTATCGCATTGGTCTTTCGATGAAATGTCATTGGCATTCGATATCGATTTAGATCGTTTCATATATTTCGGGGGCATTCCGGGTTCAGCGTCACTTATCGGCGATCAAAGCCGTTGGCGGGAGTATGTTAGAAGTGCAGTTGTCGAGCCCAATCTGGAACGTGATGTTCTTGCCATTCAACGAGTAGACAAACCCATAATTTTGAAACGGCTTTTCGAACTCGGAGCCGTATATTCTGGGCAGATATTGTCATACAACAAAATGCTTGGCCAACTTCAAGATGCAGGGAATACAACAACTTTGGCGCACTACTTGGATTTATTGGGTAGCGCAGGACTAATGATTGGTATTCAAAAATATGCGCAAGGAACTATCCATCGAAGGGCATCAAGCCCTAAACTCAACGTGCTGAACACCGCATTCATGTCCGCGCATTCCGGTTACACATTCGAGGAGGCAAAATCGGATAGAAGCTATTGGGGTCGTTTGGTTGAAAGTGCAGTTGGAGCACACTTAATTAATTCTGGATTTCCTGAGATACGCGTGCATTATTGGCGGCATCGCGGATTCGAGGTAGATTTCGTACTTGAGCGCGGCAAAAAAATTGTCGCCGTAGAGGTTAAGAGCGGTGCAAATTCACCTGGGAATCTTAGTGGTCTTAGTCAGTTCTCAAGTCAGTTTCAGAGTGCCAATACATTAATCGTTGGTAAAAATGGAGTTGGATTATCAGAATTTTTTACAACTCCTGCTTCAGAGTGGTTCAAATGAATTCAAAGAAATTTGTCCCGCGAACTTGCATTGAAATCAGTGCTGAAAGAAATTCAGGAGCGGCGAATAATCCTTCCGCCACTCTGGAAGACTATCGAAATGTAGATGCTTATGTACTGCTAGGAGGACCTGGAGTGGGCAAATCCACATCATTTCTGTATGAGGTTGAATCCAGCCCAGAAGAGTATTGCTTTGTTTCCGCAAGAGACTTTATTGATTTTAGTTATAAACCTGAATGGCGAGACAAAGTGCTGTTTATTGATGGGCTTGACGAAATAACAACGGGGAAGAGTGGCGGACGTTCACAGTTTGGAAAGATTTGCAAGAATCTTTACTCTCTGAAGTGTAAACAATTTCGCCTGTCCTGCCGTGATATAGAATGGTTTAGAACAAACTACAAGGAAAGCCTTGAGAGAGGAATATTGGACAATGAAAAGTTGATAGTACTTCGCTTGGAACCGTTGTCGGATGATGGAATTCATGAATTTCTTAAGCAAAATACAAATATTCAAAACATAGAAGAATTTATTGGAGAAAGTAAAACAATAGGAATCGATTCGTTGCTTGCCAATCCTCAGAGCCTAGATATGCTGGCGAAAATTGTCGGAAACAAAAATTCCTGGCCCAAAAGCCGGACAGAAACATTCGAATTGGCGTGTAAGACGCTTCTTCGTGAATGCAACCAAAATTACTACGACGCAGAAACGCAAGACTTAAGCGATGCCGAATTAATGGATATCGCTGGATTCCTTAGTGCTGTACAGTTGCTAGCAGGTCGAACTGGATTTACTCCTGCTGGTCACGAAATTAGCCATGAAGCGATAGACGTACGAGAAATATCCGATAAAAAATTCAAACTCAGATCGATTCGGCACACGCTTAATACGAAATTATTCAAGATTGAGGATTGTGTAGTTCCAGCTCATCGAAACATTGCTGAGTTCTTGGCGGCGAGATATTTAGCCTCCCTGATCGATAAAGATGGGCTCCCCCTTCAAAGAGTTTTGGCGCTTATGACAGGAAACGATGGAGGAATTGTATCTAATTTGAGCGGTCTTGCTGCTTGGCTTGTGTCGCATAGCAATTGTAGTCGAGCAGAGATTATCGAGCGCGACCCGGTCGGAACGATTTTATATGGCGATATCCGAAATTTCTCGGTCTGTGAGAAGCGGCTGATTTTCGATAGTCTTCACAGCGAGTCAAGGAAAGACCCGTGGAGTTGGACAATATTCGAGTCTAACCCCGCGATAGGAGAATTGGTGTCAGCTGGCATGGAGCAGTATTTTCGAGAATTTCTTAAAGACCGTAGACGAGACGATGAGCGGCAGTCGTTCGTAAAAATTTTGCTCAATTCACTTAAGTATGGACAAGAGTTCCCGGAACAAGCCGACCTAGTGATGGAAATTGTTAGGGATGAAAAATGGAAAAGCGGGATACGCCATACCGCGCTTGATGTATTTATTTGCTATTCCGACAGCTTTGAGTTTACTGGACAACTGAAAAACTTACTGGATGATTTGTACGCGGGAACCGTATCAGACCCAGATGACGAATTGCTAGGAAATGTATTGTGCGCACTTTATCCTGACCATTTGAATCCATCAGAAATCTGGAAATATCTTTCTCAGCCCAAAGAACCCGTACTGTTTGCAAAATACTTTGTATTTTGGTTCTGGCATATTGTGGAAAAATCATCCACTGCCCAGCTCATAGCGATGCTTGATTCTGCCGAAGACATCGCATTTTTTGGTGAAGGTTTTGATCGCTTACGTCCACTCTGGATACGCAAAATTCCAATCAAACTGTTGTCAAGAATTCTTGTTGCTTCGACAGAGAGAATTACTCCTGATCAACTTCACAGATGGTTGGGAGTAGTGTCGGATATACCTGATTTTCAACAAGACTACGAGGATGTCAAACGCGTTAGAAATTGGTTAACTCAAAATCCCGAAATGCAGAAAGAGTTAATTCTGATCAGTATGGAACAACGTCCGGATTCTGATGATTTCGGAAAGTTGAAGCGGAGCATCGAAAGACGTTTATTTGGCGCAGAGGCACCAGTTGATTTCGGACCGTGGTGTCTAGAACAAGTAATGGCTAGAAATGATCGAATACAAATCAAATTTTTTCTTGAAAAAGCTCTGAATAGTGAAATTTCACAGTTGGTCAACTTCCAAGTTGCAAGCCATACGATTCAAGAAAACGTGTATCAAGAAATTCAGCGAGAGCGTAATAGTCATCTTGTCGAAGCAGAGCAACATCATGCAAAGGAAACCAAAAGACGAAGTGAATTTGAAAAACAGGAACAAACTCGACAGCAGGAATGGCACACAGGATTGATGCCTCATTTAGCGGCAATGCGTGAGAACAGATGCCCTCCGAGTTATCTGCACCATTTGGCCCTGGTTTACTACGGTCGATATATGGATGTTCAAGACGATTCTCCGTCGCTTCGCATCAAATGGATTTGCAACGACGATATAGAATTGCATGATGCTGTTATGCAAGCATTCAGAGGTTCGATTAAACGAAATGACCTTCCTGACGTAGCCGAAATTCTAAAGTTGGAAAGCCGGAATCAAATTCACTATCTGGCACTTCCATATTTAGCCGGGTTAGATGAAATTACCAAATCAGCACCGCCTAGCAAAGTTTCTCTTGGTGAAAAACAAAGTCGTTTGGCACTCGCTTTTTACTACACCACAGCAGACTGGGTTGATCCTAATCATTCAGGAGCTAAATCTCCAAAGTGGTTTTCTTCATTGCTTAGCTCCAGTCCAGATTTGGTTTCAGACTTTATCGTTCACTGGGCTCGTTTGAAATTTCGCAACAAGGAGATTCCTGACATACTTAATAAGTTGGCATTGGATCAAGATTATGCGGAAGTTGCTTCACTTGTAGGGCTAAAACTGCTCAGTTTGTTTCCTGTATATTGCAAGAACTCACAACTTGGGAGCTTGAATTATCTGCTTCAGGCATCCATCCAATATTGCGAGAAAGCACGGTTACTGGAATTGATTAGAAGAAAAATAGCTAGCAAGAGTATCACCGTAGCTCAAAAAATTTACTGGCTGACTACAGGGGTCATTGTGGAACCAGAGGATTTTTGTGGAAAACTAATTTCCTATGTGGAAAAAGATGAGCGTCGCATTCGGCATTTCACGGAATTTGCAGTCAACGTGGACAAATCAATTTGGTCGTCAATTCAACAAAATTCTTCTGTCTTAGAGAAACTTATAAAACTGATTGGGTCGTCATATCGTCCATTTGAGCATTCCAAAAGTACAGACTGGATATCAATCGCCAAGTTTGCATCTAACTGTATTCGTGGCTTTATTGATCAACTTGCTTCTAATTCAAGCCAATCCGCTGGTGAATCTCTTCAGTCTTTATCGGAAGATTTACCGGATTGGCAAAGATACCTTACTGATGCACAACATCGACAACGCATCATTAGACGTGAAGCAGAATTTTGCAGTTACAGTATTGAAAAGGTGCTTGAAACACTAAGCAACAATAAGCCTGCAAATTCCACTGACCTTGCTGCACTAGCAGTGGACTGCATTAAAAAAATCGGTAGTGATATTTCTAACGGGAACTCTTCTGGATGGCGGGATTTCTGGAACTTTAGCGGACGAAATCCCGAGAGACCGAGAATAGAAAATCTGTGTCGTGATACCTTGATGGGGAAATTGTGTACAGAACTACGACCGTTAGGGATAAGCGTTCACAAGGAAGTTGAACATGCGGATGACAAACGTTCGGACATGCTTATTTCTTACGATTGTTACAACGTGTCGGTGGAAGTTAAAAAGAGTGACAGTCGAGATTTGTGGAGCGCTATCTGGGAGCAATTGATTCGAAAATATACGCTCGACCCGAATTCTAATGGACATGGAATTCTACTGGTATTCTGGTTTGGCAGGGACCATTGCCAAAATCCGGATTCGGGTAAACTCCCCAATAGTGCCGATGAACTCCGAAACCGATTGCTTGATGCACTCACATCAGATGAAAAACGTAGGATTTCAGTCTGCGTAATCGATGTTTCAATTCCACAAGCATGATTCACCCCAATAATTTCTAAACTGGGCAGCGGAGTTGCTCCGGTTTAATCTCCCTAGATCGTTCAAATTTTTTCTATTGGTATTGGGGTTCACAACAATAATTTCATTATCTCCGTATGTTTGGCTTCAGCTACTTTCCCGCTATACTATACTGAAATTAATTCAGCACACGGTAGCACAATGTCAACTGTAAATCTAGCATCTGACTTCTCCAGGCAGGCTCGCGAACCTGGACTCGCAAATTTCGGCGGCGACCAAGAACGTTACACTGTCCGAGGCGGTGCACTAGTCGTTATTCCCCTTCTCGCTGGCGACACTGTTGAAATTGTCGATCCGGAAGGATTGCAGTGCGCACATATCATTGCTTTCGATTCCAAGGGTGCAGTCTGTACCGGACAATTCTCCCATAGTACCGCTACAACTGGACAAAAGCTTGCGCAGATGCTGAAACGCGATACAAACGGCGCCTCCAAAATTCGGTCGAAACTAGAAGCATTCGATATGGATTTGGCAAATGCACAGACCGCTGTTTATCTCGAAGGGAAAACACTACCGGGTGGCCGAGAAACACTAACCTGCAATACTGAGTGCATCGTCATCATCGGTGCTCCTGGCGACCCAATGAAAGTGAATGAACAGAACCCACCGACCGATCTGATCGTATGGGTTGCTCGCAGTCATCCAAACCAGCACATCGCAAACGGTCTGCCAGATCCGCTAGCAGCCACGCGTCAAGATTTCACAGTCAAAGCGGCAACTGCAGTGAGTTACGAAGTGAAGGCAGGCGAATACATTCAGATTCTCGATATAGATGGGCGCCAGTGTTCTGATTTCCAGTGCTTTGACTTAAAGTCTCTGGACAACGGCCTGGAACGCTGTCTTGATGCAACGGCAACCCGAACATTTACGGGTGCGGCGTATCCCAGTCCCGGTCTTGCCTCGAAATTCTTTGATGTCGATCTAGAACCTGTCATTGAAGTGGTTCAGGACACTTGTGGACGACACGACAGTTTTGGTTTCGCATGCACCAGCAAATACTATGATGACGCAGGGTATCCGGGCCACGTCAACTGTTCTGACAACTTCAATTATGCCCTCCAAGAATACCCTGTTTCTCCTCGAAAAGGCTGGATGGCAATCAATCTGTTCTTCAACACTTTCTTCGATGACAGCTATCAGATATATCTGGATGAACCTTGGTCCAGGCCAGGAGATTATGTGCTTATGCGTGCACTCAGAGATATGGTGTGCGTGTCATCTTCATGCCCCGACGATATAGACGCGGCCAATGCCTGGAATCCAACTGATATCCAAGTGCGCGTATACGGCAGTAACGAGATGTTCAAACAATCCATAGCAGTTCGAAAAACCACAGATGCGGATCCCACCATGACACAAGAAACTGGATTTCATTCTGAAACATCCAAATTGACTCGACACTTTGTCGAATACGCAGGATACTGGGTAGCGAATTCGTATACCAACCAAGGCGCAATTGAAGAATACTGGGCCTGCCGTCAAGGGGCGGTGATGATTGATCTTTCAGCGCTGAGAAAATATGAGGTTGTAGGACCCGATGCAGAAATTCTTCTTCAAACTTGCGTGACGAGAGACATCAAGAAGCTTTCATCCGGACAGGTAACGTACACGGCGATGTGCAATCCATCCGGCGGAATGATTGATGATGGCACGGTCTTTCGCATCGGCCAGAACAATTTTCGATGGGTTGGAGGATGTGATGGTTCTGGATTGTGGCTGCGTCAGAAGGCCGAAGAACTGGGATTGAAAGCCTGGGTTAAAAATTCGACCGACCAGTTGGCCAATCTTCAGGTGCAGGGACCCGAGAGCCGTAATATCCTAAAACAAGTGATTTGGACGCGGCCGGATCAGGCATCTGTTGAAGAACTGGAGTGGTTTCGATTTTCCATTGCCCGGATGTGCGACTTAACCGGCGTGCCTATCATCATTTCCCGTACTGGCTACACGGGTGAACTTGGCTATGAAATTTTCTGTCACCCTCGTGATGCTTCAAAAGTTTGGCGCATTATGTTGGAACAGAACAAATCCACCGTTAAACCCATGGGGCTTGAAGCATTGGATATTCTTCGCATTGAAGCCGGACTGATTTTTGCGGGTCAAGAATTTTGTGAGCAAACTGACCCATTTGAAGCCGGCATACCATTTACTGTTCCACTCAAATCGAAGACTGACAACTTTATCGGCCGCGATGCACTGGAAAAACGTAAGGCCAGTCCGCAACGCAAGTTGGTCGGCCTTGAGCTTGCCGGCCGGGAAGCTGCCGAATCTGGAGATGGCGTATTTGAGGGGCGCTACAAGGTCGGAGAAATTACAAGTTCAACCATTTCTCCCGTACTCGGAAAAACCATCGCGCTGTGTAGGATGAATATTGAGTACGCGGCTGACGGCACTGAAATAGAGATTGGCAAACTGGATCAACACCAAAAACGGATTCCCGCGAAAGTTGTGCCATTCCCTCACTTTGACCCGACAAAATCCCGAGTTCGAGGAATCTATCCAGAATCCGATTAGATTCCGAGATAAGCCTTTTGGACGTGCTCGTTGTTGGAAAGGGCTTCGGCCTTGTCGTTCATGGTAATTCTGCCATTTTCCAACACATATCCGTAGTCAACCAGTTTCAATGCCAAATCTGCATTCTGTTCGACAAGAATGACAGTAACACCCTGCTTGTTAATTTCCTGCAAAATTGCCCCGATTTCCTGAACGATCAAAGGCGCCAATCCTAAAGACGGCTCGTCAAGCAACAAAATCTTGGGACGCGACATCAATGCACGCCCGATTGAAAGCATCTGTTGCTCACCACCGCTCAATGTTCTCGCCTGCTGATTCTGTCTATCCTTTAGTATAGGAAAGTGTCGATACACTTCGTCAAGATCTTGATTGATTCGTTGCTGGTCTTTGTAGATAAACGCCCCAAGAAGCAGATTTTCCAATACCGAAAGGTCTTTGAAAATCCGTCGCCCTTCCGGGACGTGAGCAATTCCCATGGAAAGTAGCTTGTCCGCTGCAATGTTGTCAATTCTCTGATCGTCCAATGTGACAGATCCGGCACTCGGTCTAACCAGTCCTGAAATGGCCCGTAGAGTCGTACTTTTTCCTGCACCATTGGAACCAATCAGTGTAATGAAAGCACCTGCGGATACACTAAAACTAACGCCTTTCAGCGCTGCAACATTTTGATAATTGACTTTCAGGTCTGAAACTACCAGGTCCATCGCGATAATTCCTAGCTGCCACCAAGATAGGCCTGAATCACATCAGGATTATTTCGCACCTGCTCCGGCGTTCCGTCATCCAGAACCGTGCCGAAATTCAATACAGTGAGGCGATCACACAATCCCATAATGGCGTTCATGTTGTGTTCGACCAGTACAATCGTAATTCCGGTTTCTCGGACTCTCCGAGTGAGTTCCATCATGTGTCGGGTTTCTTCTGGATTCATGCCTGCAAACGGCTCATCCATCAACAACAAACTGGGTTTTGATGCCAGTGCAATCGAGACTGCAAGAATTCGTTGATATCCAAGCGGGAGTGCCGCTGCCAACTGATTCTGTCGATCGGAGAGTCCCATGAACTCAATCACTTGGGTTGTTGCTTCAGAAGCGGCCTGCTGCTTTTCCTGATCCAGTCCCAAGAGCGCGGAGAAAATATCGGTGCGGGCTTCCTTATGAACACCGATCAGAACATTGTCGAAAACACTCAATTCCTGAAACAGCGTTGTTTCCTGAAAAGTGCGTGCGATTCCCATTGTGGCAATTGTCGATGGTTTCTGCCCTTTTATGCTTGCATTGCGGAACAGCACATCGCCCTCATTTGGCGACATGAATCCGGCAACAATCTTGAATGTAGTGCTTTTTCCTGCCCCATTCGGACCAATTAATCCATGAATATCACCATCGTTAACCTCGAAACTGACATCATTCACTGCGATCAAGCCACCAAACTGCTTGACCAGGTTCTTGACTTCGAGGATCGGCATCATGTCATCTTCCTGTATCTCATCTGCCGCAGACTTCTTAACTTCTGCGGGATGCTTTCCATCCCTCCTGGCAGATACAGAATAAAAATGATCAAGGTGGCACCATAGATTGCCGGTCGAAGCTGTTCAATTTCTCGGAACAGTTCATTGAGAATTGATAGCACAACCGCACCCACTATACCGCCATAAATGGTTCTGTAACCGCCCACAATCACCCAGATCAAGATAAACACCATAAAGCCGATATCAAATTGCCTTGGAGCTACCGTTCCTATGTAGTGCACCTTGAGCGCGCCCGCCAAACCAACGAACAATGAACCGGTAATGAACGCGAGTGACCGATAGTTCCAAGTATTCACCCCGACGGATTCGGCCAGCACGCCTTTCCAGTGAACTGCATGCAAGGTCAATCCAATTCTGGATTTCTCGATTCGATAGAGCAGGAATACGCAGACACTAACGATGACAAGAACAAGATAGAAGTACGGGATTGGTTCAAGAAAATCGATGTTTAAGAGCTCCGGTGATGGAATCGCACTGAAGCCTCCTGAGCCGCCGAACGGTTGGATAAACTGGATCCAGCACAATCGAATGGCTTCACCCGCCGCGAATGAGCCGATCAGGAAATAGAACTGCGTCATGCGAAACAGCGGATAACTCAGCAAAGCAGCCATTGTTCCTGCGGCAAGACCTGCAAGCGGAAGCGTAATCCAAAAAGATATGTCGAAGTTTTTACTTAGAATCGCGCTTGTATATGCGCCAACACCCATCATGACGGCGTGAATCAGTGACCATTCGCCGGTAAGTGTAACCAGCCTGTAGCTCACAACCACCAGAATGTTGATTGTGAGAAAAATTAGAAAGTCCTGCTGATGATATTTGAGGAAGTGCGGAAGAACAATGAGAACCGCAAACAGTGCACTCAGTGCGACAACAGTCTTTAATTTGGTTGAGTACACCCTATTCACTGATTTTCTGCCCCATAATTCCAGTCGGACGTACGATCAGTACCAAAACCATGATCAGCAGTCCCGATATGGTAGCAATCGTACCGCTGATGTATGTTGTAACAAAGGTATGGAACAACGCATAAACTACGGATGCAATAACAGCTCCTGGCAAGCTTCCGATTCCGCCGACGATCGTTACGATAAATGCGGTAATGATGACGTTGTGTCCCATGTGCGGGTTTATGTTAGTCAGCGGTGCAATCAAAGCACCTGCCAGACCCGCCATAGCCGCACCGACTCCGATTGCAATCATTGAAATTCGTACTGAACTGATTCCTTGCAGAGCTGCCGCTTCTCGATCCTGTGAAACTGCACGCAAAGCCCAGCCCAGTCTAGTTCTAGTAAGGAAATACCACAGAACTACAAGCGCTGCGACGGAAACAGTAATGCTGAACAGCCGCTGATAGGGAATTCGAATCGAATCCTGAATGATCATCGTACCTTCAAACGGTGGAGGAACCTGTTTGGAAGGACCTTCACCACCGAGAAACGAGGCAATAACCTGCAAAATGAACAACACCCCGATCGAACAAATCAGTCCGCCCAGTGGGTCGTTGACCATGGGACGAAACAGGAACCGCTCCATCAGCAGGCCGATGCCAGCAACTAAGACAATTGCGAGAACGACCGTGAGTAGGTAAGGCACGTGGTTTTGCGCATGGACATACCATACGGTGTAAGCACCAATCATGACTAGCTCACCATGTGCGAAATTTACAACCCGCATCACACCGAAAACCAGTACGAGACCGACTGCCGCCAAAGCGTAAAATCCGCTCTGAATGATTCCATTCACAATGGTTTGGATCAGCAGGTCCAATTGACTATTCTCAAACTAGAAAGTTTTTCAGTACGAAAAAAAGGGAGAGAATGCAGTTCCCTCCCCCTTTTTTGTTCGCCGTAGAAATTACACGGTTCGCAGACCAAGTTCTTTCATGTGTTTTATAAGCACATCCTTGTTCTCAGCAAGCCAAGCGGCAACATCGCCGTATTCCTGAATGCGAGCTTTACCGTCAACAATCACCACGACAGGCCAGCGTCCTATGAGCGCGTTGTCGAGCCCCCACAATTGGCTTCCCCACCAATCGCCGCCGCCGAATACAAATTCTTGCTTGCTTGCCAGCGCAGCTACGACATCTTCGGATTCCACACTGCCGACCGCCTTAGCGTTCTCAAGCCAATTCAATAGAATTACTGGATACTCCCACGCTACGGCCGACCAACTAGTCGGGTGGTCTTTACGGAATGCCGCGTCGAAGCCGGCGGGATCCGGAAAACTCACTCCTTCTTCAAGCAGCTTGGGATCATCGAAATCCGGGAATTGGTAGATGGTACCGTTTACGAATTCCTCGCTCGTTTTAGCGATAACTTCTTGGTAGTTATCAAGCGTGCAAGAGATGATTTTACCTTCGAAACCTTGATGATAGAGTTGTTCCATTGTTGGTGTGGTATAGACAGTCGTTGCCATACAAACAATGTCCGGTTTCTTAGCCAGTAGTGAACTTACTACGGGAGCAAAATCCGTGACATCGAATCCATGCAGGTTGGTGTCAACTACTTCGATACCAGCGACTTCAAATGCCGCTTTATAGGTTGCAGCAGATTGTAGGCCGTACTCAATATCATTGGTCGTTACAATGGCAGCCGTTTTCGCTTCTGGAAATTTCTTAGCCAGCCACACAACCCCGGTAACGTTGTAGAGGGGATGTGATTCGCAAGTAGCGACGAGATATTGGGAGTCGGGGGTAATGTCGCTCGGCAGCAAAGTGGTCGTAAGAACTTTCTTACGAGTAGCCCACGGCAGAACTGCCGCAACTGTAGCGCCGCCCAGCATCATCACCATTTTCGCGTCATCCTCTAAAACCAGCTTCTTGTAGCCCTGCAAGGCTTTTTCGGTGTCGTAGCCATGGTCATATGAAGCTACGTTGAGCGTATAGGTTTTGTCACCGATGGTGACACCTCCCGCAGCATTAATATTATTCGCGATAATTTCACAACCGTAGAAGCCCGGCAAACCCCACGGGGCGTAGTCGCCGGTCATTGGAATGTTCATGCCAACGGTCAACATTTCGTTGGCAGAGAAAGCGCGGCTCGGAATAATTCCTGCTGCTGTCGCCGTAGTAGCTCCTGCAGCAACTTGCTTAAGAAACTTACGTCTTGAGGTTTGCATTGCTTTGTTTTCCATGTATATCCTCCTTGCGAATAATCAGGAAATTTACAGGTCTGTACGTTTGTTCAATCGTTAATAGCAAGCTAAAGTCGGTTGAACATAATCCCAAATACTGGCGATCGAACTTCGGAACAAACACAAAAAAATTTATTTTTGTAGCTAATCCAATAGAATTACTTCAACTGATAGTGTAAACATAAACCGTATTGGGTCAGATTGTCAAGAATTTATGTTGTTCAATTTAAAAAAATCTGAAATTGAATGCAAATTATTCTAGAACCGTACGCTCCTGTTCAGGTACTTTAGTTGAATTCGGTTCCGCCCTTTCGCAATAGATAATTCTCTGATACGCTCTTGAGAATGACTCGGCCGAGTATGCAATCCAATCTTTCCTTTGCCGGACGGATTACAACTCCTTCACGTACGTGAGAATCTGTTCCAGAAACGGTCTCTCTTCCGTCGGTATACTCCTGTACAACTTCTTTGCTGTACGCTCCTTTGTAAAGTTGTGGAACCGAATTGATTTTCCAACACTCGGATACTTTGCCTAACAAGCTGGAATCGAGGAATTCCCCACGCCCTGGAATCCCGACATATACATCAAACAGATGTACTATCGGTTTCAGGGTTCCGTATTGTAAATCCTGGATTCCACGTCCGACAATTTCACCCAGAGCATAGATGGCAAGCTCCTCTTCGCCCGAAGTGCTGGACAGGGCGTCATACTCCCTTTTCAGACAATCCATAAGGCTCATTCCGGAAGGATTCGCTTGCTTAGCTACGTTCACATACACATTTCCGGCGTTGTTCACTTCGTTATCCTTGAACATCAACCCCTTTGCACCGAACCCCTTCGATGAAATTACTGCACCGACTTGATGATGCCAGCCAGCGAGCAGAAGCGTTCCATGAAGTTTTTCAGTAATGACTACTTCCTCACCTTCCTCAAATACATCGGGAAACTTCTTCAAATTTTCGATCTCGTATTTAAGAGTTGACCCCTTAGCATTGCAAACCTCTCCTTCCATATGCATTGGGATGCGAGGCTCATACTTTTCAATTCCCATCAACCGAGTCACATCCAATCCCACAGAATTATCGGTAAACTCCATAGATGGAAATCTCTTACGAATTCGCTCCAAACTATAAATCAGGCCTTGCGACAACACTCCTCGCAGTTTTATCGCTTTCACTCGATTCTTTTTGGGGCCTGACAGTTTCCCTACCAATCCCATGTCCTCTATCAGCCATTCCGGCAGAATGGACTGTTCCGGAATGTAAGCGACCTTATCCCCTTGTGAATGCATTCTCTTGACAGAAATCACGTTGTAGTCGCCTATTTTGCAAATATCTAGACGGTCAGCGTTGGGATGGTCCACCACCGAGTCCAATTTTACTAATTTCACTTCAAAGTCAGCCACATCAATTTCGCCCTCCTAAGCGCGTTGCTTTACAAGCTATAGAAATTTTTCACGTATGGTGGCGGATAAATTTTCAACTTTGAACAAAAACTCAGAATCAATGCGATGCAATTAATGCTCTGGAAGCAAATTCTGGAATCTGAAGGAGATACAGAATCTTGGCGTTGCTTCAACTATTACTATAATGATTGAAGCGATACCAAGAAATTTGCGAAAAATTCTTTGCTGAATTGCAAATATCAACGATAGAAACAAAGGGAGAAGATTTATGTCACGAATTGCAATCATCGGAGCAGGGCCCTGTGGCGTAGCACAGTTGCACGCATTTGCCTCAGCAGAAAAGAAGGGCGCAGAAATTCCAGAAATTGTGTGCTACGAAAAACAGAGCGACTGGGGCGGACTGTGGAACTACACCTGGCGCACAGGTACAGATGCCTACGGTGAACCGGTTCATGGCAGCATGTACAGGTATTTATGGTCGAATGGTCCGAAGGAATGCCTGGAGTTTGCTGACTATACTTTTGAGGAACATTTCGGTCGGGCGATACCCTCATATCCACCACGAGCGGTGCTAACGGACTACATCAAGGGACGAGTCGAAGCTTCCGGAGTTAGAAAATGGTGCAAATTCAATCATTCAGTGCATTGGGTGTCCTACTTGGAAGACCGCGATGTCTTTTGTGTAACTTCCAGGAATCTCGAAAACAACATGCTGGTGACTGAGGAATTCGACTATGTAGTCGTCGCAAGTGGGCACTTCTCGGTTCCGAATGTTCCCCAGTTTGACGGGTTTCATACCTTCAATGGACGTATTCTGCACTCCCATGATTTTCGGGATGCTCTTGAGTTCGAAGGCATGGATCTGCTAGTAATCGGAACAAGTTACTCAGCGGAAGACATCGCCTCTCAGTGTCATAAATATGGCGCGAAATCGATCACAATCAGCCATCGTACTGCCCCCACTGGCTTTCACTGGCCAGACTCTTTTGAGGAAGTTCCTCTGCTGACACATGTTGATGGCGAGACCGCTTACTTCAAGGACGGCAGCAGCAAACGAATTGACGCGATAATTCTGTGCACAGGATATTTACACCACTTTCCTTTCTTGGCAGAAGACTTGAAGCTCAGAACAGGGAACCGTATGTGGACGCCAGATCTGTATCAAGGCGTTGTATGGCAAGACAATCCCAAAGTGATGTACCTCGGAATGCAGGATCAGTACTACACGTTCAACATGTTCGACGTTCAGGCTTGGTATGCACGGGATGTCATCATGGGGCGCATACAGCTTCCGTCCAAAGATGAGATGCAAAAGGACAGCGCTGCCTGGCTGGAACGGGAAGCGACTCTTGCGGACTACGAACAGGAAATCTGGTTTCAGGGAGATTATGTACAGACTCTGCTAGATCAAAGTGACTATCCGAAGTTCGATGTGCAGGGAATCAATAATACGTTCATGGAGTGGGAACATCACAAACATGAAAATATCATTACGTATCGAAACAACGGATATCGTTCACTGATTACAAATAACCAACAGCCGGTTCATCACACCGAGTGGCTGAAAGCAATGGATGACTCCATGGAGAGTTATCTCGGGCAACCCGCCTGACAGCTACTGGTTATAGTCCATACTGCCCGTCAAGCAAAGAAAAACCATGCCTGCAAACAAGCTGGCATGGTTTTTAGCAGAGACAATTGCGCATAGCTAGAGTAAGCTATGCACAAATCAATGTTTATAAATTTTCCGTAGGTGGCCTAACTTTGCCGTATTCCTGATCGAGTTCCACCATCGGATGCTCTTCGGAAGACTGGAACTTGACCAACAGTTCGCGTGCAATCATGTCACGTTCCTGTTGATTGTCGGGCAGTTCAAGTTCTGCAGGCACTTGCACCCAGCCATTAATGTTCCGATCGAATACTGCAGGTCTTCCCTCCTCGTATCCTAGATGAACATCTTCTAGCCAGTTCAAATCATCCCAACCCATGAACTCAATATACTTCATCAGAAACGGCGTAATCTTGGAATAGTCTGGCACCAAGTTGACATCGTACCTATAGCCAATATGCTGACCGATTTCCTGTTCTCGTTCGGTTGTTGAATCACTACTGAACTTCTGATTGATATCTGTAACTTTATCCATTCCTGTCCACCTCAATAGCGAGTCATGTCGGGTCGCCCCACAGTATGCTGGGTACCTGCAAGCGGTACCATAGCCATGGCTGAGGCTTCCATCGTCAGAGCAGCAAGATCTTCTGGTTCAAGCGAGTGGACATTGGTTTTACCACAAGCACGAGCCATCATCTGACACTCAATCGCAAGCGTGTGCAGAAAATTGTAGACACGTTCAGCAGCCGCGTCAGGATTGAGCCGCGCTCGCAGGATTGGGTCCTGAGTAGCAACCCCTACCGGACAACGTCCTGTGTGGCAGTGATAGCAGTATCCAGCCTCGACCCCGATTTCATTTTCGTAATCCGCTTCTGGAATGTCCTTGTTGCAGTTTAACGCCATCAGTGAAGCGTGCCCGATTGCTACGGCATCCGCACCCAGGGCCAGAGCTTTCGCCAGATCTCCGCCATTACGAACTCCGCCCGCATAAATCAGAGATATTTCCCCAGTTTTGCCGACATCATCCAAAGCCTTTCGGGCTTGGCGGATTGCAGCAATACCTGGCACTCCAGTTTCTTCAGTCGCTAGATGCGGCCCAGCCCCTGTCGATCCTTCCATACCGTCTATATAGATCATGTCAGGATCGGTTTTTGCCGCCATACGCACATCGTCATACACGCGTGCAGCGCCTAGTTTAAGCTGAATCGGAATCTGCCAATCCGTTGCTTCACGGATTTCCTCAATTTTCAGCGCGAGGTCATCCGGTCCCAGCCAGTCCGGATGCCGAGCTGGTGATCTTTGGTCGATACCAGCTGGCAAAGATCTCATCTCGGCCACCTGGTCGGTCACCTTCTGCCCCATCAGATGCCCGCCAAGACCGACTTTGCAACCCTGCCCAATGAAAAATTCACACGCATCAGCCAAACGAAGGTGATGGGGATTAAATCCATAACGAGATTGAATGCATTGATAAAACCATTTGGTAGAATAACGCCTCTCGTCAGGAATCATGCCACCTTCCCCTGAACAAGTTGCCGTGCCAGCCATGGTGGCGCCGCGAGCGAGCGCAGTCTTTGCTTCGTACGACAGCGCACCAAAACTCATGCCCGTAATGTACACAGGAATATCCAGCTTCAGTGGCCGCTTCGCGCGCGGACCTAAAACGGTTTCGGTCACGCATCGTTCCCGATATCCTTCGATAACGAACCTTGTAAGCGTGCCTGGCAGAAATGTCAATTCATCAAATGTGGGAATTCCCTTAAATAGCGAAAATCCCCGCATTCGGTATCGACCGAGTTCTGACTTGATGTGAATATCGTCAATAACCTCCGGCGGGAAAATTGAGCTCCTGCCGAGACTACTGGTATTCCGGGACACCTTTGGTGGCTCGGGTGGTGTTGATTTTGGTTTAGGGTCCATATTTAATCCATCACAGAACGAGTTTCTTTTCGGCAGGTTCAAGGCTGTCATAGTTCCACAGCTGCTTGCCGGATTCAATTTTGCGCAAATTTCGCGCACCATTTGGCGCTTCCATTCCGTACAATGCCAATTTCCGTTCAATCCAGTCGCATTCCAAATCCGTCATTTCAGCATCGACTGCATCAACTCCGAGCCCTTGTATGCTGCCGCCCACATAAATGATGCCGTCATACATTGAGTCACCCAGGTTCGGGCCGGCATCACCAAGAACAATCATGCGACCTCGTTGCATCATGAATCCGCTGAACGCTCCAGTGCGTCCGCCGACGATGATTGTGCCGCCTTTCATGTCAATTCCGGTCCTTGAGCCAACATCGGACTTGCACACCAGATCACCGCCTCGTATAGCCGCACCGAACGTCGATCCGGCATTTTTTTCGATCACGATGGTGCCAGACATCATATTTTCAGCGCACGACCATCCGACCCGTCCGGAAATCCGAATATTAGGGCCGTCACTCAATCCGCAACCGAAATAACCGAGACTGCCATCAAAGCTCAAATTCAGGCGATTCAGAATTCCGACTCCCAACGAATGTTTGGCACCGGGATTCAGCACCGTAATGGTACCGTGCCCCTCATGCATTAACCGCATGATTCGCGAGTTCACTTCTCGCGCTGTCAGACCGTCCGCGTCAATCTCGGCACTCTTGTCAATATCAACTTCAATAGAAAGCGGGGAAGCGAGTCGATCAGATTCAACAGCGGAAAAAAATACCTGCTGAGTTCGACCTGCAAGTTTTTCTGCATGCATCGAACCCGCTTCTTTTAGCTCTGCCATACTCTTACCTCTCCTTCGTAGGGATCAATCGTGTCAATTTCGTGGGGAAATACGCTGCGGATTGCAACTTCCTCTGAAGCCAACGCAACGAAGTCGTCGGACTCATAGAGCACCATGGGTTTTGCGGCCATGTAATCTTTGGCCATGCCGAGCTGATTTTGCGAAGCCACAACGTAGGTAAAAACGCCATCTAAATCAGTGAGAGAACGATTCATTGATTCCTCGAGATCATCGCCGCGATCGATTGCATCTGCCAGGTAAACGGCGATCAGTTCCGAATCGCAGTTGGACATGAATCGATGTCCTCGTCTTTCCAGGGCTCGCCTCGAATTCCAGTAGTTGGTTAACTGTCCGTTATGTACGACAGATACATCCAGAAATGGATATGCCCAATACGGATGCGCCGAGCGAATGTCTACGTCGGATTCGGTTGCCATTCGAGTATGCCCGATTGCGTGGGTTCCCTGAAAATTCTGTAAACCATACTGGCTCCCGATAACCTGGGCATCTCCAAGATCCTTGATCAATTCGAGACTTTTTCCAATCGAAAGAATTTCCACCCCTTCGATATCCTCAAGATAGTCTGCAAGTCGTCGTAAATCACCTTCAAAATTGAATTGGCATCGATAGGCATATTTCGTTGCTTCCTGTTCCAGCGTAACCTTCGCCCCACTTTCGGATAGGCGATCCCTTACTGCTGCAATTCTCTCTTTGATCTGATCGTAAATCTTAAAGCCGGTTGCTAAATCCGCACCCTCCGCAACCTTGAATCGCATCACATACTTTGCACCTTCCCCATTTTCAGAGGAGACACCGTAGACGGCCAATCCGGTTGAATCAGGTCCGCGATGCTTCAACGCCTGAAGCATTGACAGCAATTCAGCACCGATGTCAGATGTTTTACCGCGATGAATGAGTCCTGCTATTCCACACATATTTTGGCTCCTATGGCAAACAATCGAGATAGGTATCAATATCCCATTCGGTTACAGTTGACATGAATTTTGCCCATTCATCCTCCTTGTAGTGCAGGAAAACTCTGCCCATTTCGTCCGGCAAAGCTTCCATCAGGAAAGAGTCCTTCTTCAATGCTTCTAGGGCTTCACCCAGCGACATCGGCAGTTTTGTTACTTCCTTTCCCGCTTCCATCGCGTCATAGATGTTACGCCCTTCCGGCTCTCCAGGATCGAGCTGATTGGAAATACCGTCATCAAACGCCTTCAATAATCCCGCACACAAGAGATAAGGATTAACCATTGAATCTACTGCGCGGAATTCAAATCGCCCGGGTGCTGAAATTCTCAGTGCGGTCGTGCGATTCTGATAGCCCCAGTCCTTATACACCGGAGCCCAGAATCCAGTATCCCACAAGCGTCGGTAGGAATTCACGGTTGGGCAGCCGAGTGCAGTCAGACCATCTAAATGTTTCATCACTCCAGCGACAGCATGAAGACCGATTTTCCCTGGCAACTGCGGGTCATCGGTGTCCGGCATGAACTTGTTATCCCCACCTTGCTGATAATGGTAATTGTCATCCAAGCCGTTCAATACATCGTTGCCGAGTCGATTCAACGTGTCCTCGCCCCCTGTCCAAAGTGACATATTGGTATGACAGCCGTTTGCGGAGACACCCATGAAGGGTTTTGTCATGAAGCAGGCGATCAAGTTGTTTTCTCTTGCGACTTGAGCACAGATCTGTCGATAGGTTGACAGTCGATCACAGGTTCGAAGAGCATCGTCATAGGTGAAATTCAGCTCCAGCTGACCTGGTGCATCTTCGTGGTCGCCCTGAATCATGTCCAGCCCCATGAATCTCGAATACTCGATGACTTTCATAAACACCGGACGCAGACTTTCAAACTGGTCGATGTGATAACAGAACGGTTTCGAGAACCCGCCATCCGGTTTGCCGTCTTCTCCTCGTTTCAACCACATCATTTCAGGTTCCATACCGTGACGCAGATGCAATCCGTCGTGCTTGGTCTGGAACTCTTCATGCATGATTCGAAAGTTTCCACGACAATCGGAACTCAAGTGTCCCCCCGGATTCTCGCGTTCCTCCCGATTGCGGAAACACGTACAGTAAACTCGTGCGACTCGTTTGTCCCATGGCAACTGGCAAAAAGTTTCTGGATCCGGAATTCCAACAAGCTCCATGGCTTCCGGACCGTAACCGATATAGTCGCCATAACGGTCAATAAACAGGTTGGCAGTGGACCCGTATACCAACTGAAATCCCCGACTGGCAATCTGCTCCCAATGGTCTGCAGGCACTCCCTTACCGACAATTCGTCCAGTTACAGAAATAAATTGGTAATAGATGTAATCAATATTCAGTTCGTTTATTTTGTCTCTGACTTGCTTGACCAGATCCGCTCGACCTGGCCTGTTTACGTGTCGTTCGAGGTCCGTAGAATCCATGTCACCCTCTAATAGTTAATTTTGCTGAATGATAATGCAAGAGTTCGATTATATACATCGATAGAATAAAGCAATCGAATTTTGATGTAATTCGCCCAAGCGGGTAGCTTTGAAGTTTTGTGTTGCGCGTCAATCTGTGCAATGGGAAGCAACACACTAAACAGCACTCCTCCGCTACAAAACAGGAGAAAGTGGAGGTGTCAGTTACCACCAAGTTGGGGAAAACCTGCACCACGCATTACTTCATATTCGGCCCATGTCATCATAAACTCAAATTCAATTCTCTTGGTTTCTAAAAGTGCACGTAACTGTTCGGCTTGGGCATCTCCAAGATCGGCACTTTCTTCCAATTCATACAAAGTGCGACTTCGGTCCATATACTGGTCTCGAAATTCAGTTCTTACTTTCGCAGCTGCCAGTTCCACCTGATAGAGCTGCAATTTCTTCCACAAATCAAATACACGAGCTCTCAGATCATATTTGAGCTGTTCGACTTTCACCCGCGCTTGTTCAATTTCGACCCGTGCAATTTGTCGGTCTCTTTTCTTTGTTGCTCCAGCAACTAGGGGTACTCTGATCTGAAACCCAATCGAAGCAGAATTTCTACTGCCGGTCTCCTGCACCCATTCCGTCGCTTCAAGAGTCGCATCCAGCGTTGGTGAATACTTCTTGATGCTGATATCCAAAGCATTCTCCGCTCCTTGCAGTTTCAGTCGTGCATCAGCCAGTTCATAACTGTTTGCCAGCACCTGTTCCAGCATGGTTTCATACGCTGGCAATTCTCGATTGACATAATCCGCAATATCTGGTGGAACCAAATCCCGCGGAACATAGTCATGATGTCCTGGTATGAATCCCATAGCCAATACCAAAGAACGTCGAGTAGCTATTTGATTTATGCCAGCTTGCTGACGCTCATGAAACTTCTCTCGATAAATGGTTTCATGTGCCAGCACATCGACTTCAGCATGCGCTTCGTGCATCTCGGATTCTTCCTGTAAACGATTGAAGTGCAGAAAAGCGAGAGTCATCTTCTCGTTCTTCACTGCGTAGTCCAAATCAGCAACTAGAACGTCAAAAAATCGCCTCAACACTGTAAGCTGTTGTTGCTGTATTCGATGCTCAAGCAAGTCACTGGTCCGCTTGAGTTCAGTTTCTGCATGTGCTTCAGATGCCTGTTTTCGACCGAAGTCATAAATCGGCTGAACAAACCGTAGTGTTGCGTAACTGTCGTCCTGAGAATTACTGGCACCAGGTGGGGCTCGGTCAACGCGCTGAGGCACGATCAGTGCTTCTACGCTGCCACGATTTCCGTTGCGATAAAAATCATAATCTGTGTGAGCGCGCGCAACATCAAGCTCAGCACTTTCAATGGAAGGATGAAATGAAGATGTGATATTCAGCGCTTCCGATAGCGTAAGCGGATCACTAGGCGCACTATATCTTGTAGCAAATGAACTAGGGGGAACGAACCACAGCAGCGACAGAAATGCCAGGCAAAAAACTGTCCTTTTCAATTCTGAAGTCTCCCCGCGTTTCCATGAATGATAGGCAACAAGAATGCGGCTTCCTATTGCGTATTCGAGTTTAATCGGTTTCGCTTGAATTTTATAAAATTGGTCGTTTCATATTGCCGCTGCACAACGAACTCTCCCAACAGCATGAACTCTTCGACACTTTTTGCTGCCCCGGTAAAGCGCATAATGCGTTTGCCTTCAAGGTCTAAAAACAGAAATACTGGTGTCGCACGAATCCTGTTGTGCTTGAGGGCGAAATCCTTTTCAGCAATATTTTCACCATTGAAATCGACGATCAGGTTGTCTCCTTCGACATTCATGGTCAAGATTCGAAAGTGCTTGCGATAGTAATCTTGAACCTCGGACTGATTCAAAATCATTGCTTTCATACGCTCGCACCATGGACAATCGTTCAACTCGAACATGACCAAAATGGAACCCTGCCCTTCTTCTTTGGCAATTTCCACTTCTTCCAATAAGTCACCAAAGGTTTGATGGAAAAAATATTCTTCCGGCGACCGAATCTCCGCCGAAATCTGCACAATTCCACACAGGAAGAATACGACGAGTGCTGTGCAAACTTTGCCTGCCTGCTTCATAAGTCTCGACTCCATAAACTAACTGCTGTCCCAGTTACCCACTCCGGGGTTGCCGGCTTTCATGATTATTTCTGGTTGGTTAACCTTGTCTATTCTAACCGTTCCTCGCGATCGAAGATGTTCCGCAACCAGATCCCACACCGGAGGACCGGGTGAGACTTCACCTACCGTTGCCCAACCGGCTACAGTGTAATTGCGGCTCGCCTCGATCAACTCGCCATTTTCCAACCGCATATCTGAAATTCTGCTGCCGAATGACATCGTCGGATTGATCGCATACGTCAGTCCGGACACTCGCACCATATCTCCGCCCTGTTGGTAAAACGGATCTGGGTTGAATGCATTATCTGCAACATCCTCAAGTATCAGCTTCAAGGTTTCACCACTCATTTCCCGAATATACGTTTCGGGATAAGTCATGGCTGTCTGCGCCAGCACGTCCTCCATGGTGATGGTCTGTCCTGGAATAATTGAAGTTCCCCACCGAAAGCCAGGAGACAATGCAATCTGCGCGCCACCTGTATTACGTAACGCATCACAGATAAGCTCATCGAAGGTGCCATTGAAATTCCCCCGCCTGAACAGAAGCGATTCAGTCACTGCCAGTTCTTCGTCCAACTGCGTAGCGTAAGGCTGACGAGAAGTGTCTATGAAATTTTGCATTTCAGAATCCGCATCCAGAAAATTTCCAAACACCGGCAACAGCCGATACTGAATTTCATTCACCCCTTTCTCGCTCAACTTCAAATCCAGAACGCCAACAAACTTCCCATTTGATCCGGCATTCGTCACCAGTGTAGTCGACGCCGAATTCTTCACCGGAATTGCGGCAGGAACCGCGTCGTGAGTATGACCACCTAGTATCACGTCTATTCCCGTAACAATGCTCGCAAGCTTCAGATCTACATCCATGCCGTTATGCGAGAGCAAGATGATTGCATCCGGTTTTTCTCTCTTCTGAATCCCTTTGATCAGGTCCTGCATCTCCTCCACGCGAATGCCGAAAGTCCAGTCTGGAATATTTCGACTCGGGTTGGCAATCGGAGTGTAGGGGAATGCCTGGCCGATGATGGCCACGTCAAACCCACCGAGAGATTTTATCGTGTACGGTTGAAATACGTGCCCGGTAAAGTCATCGAAAGCAGGCTTCTCCTCAAACAGAGCATCTTCGGTCAAAAAGATGTTCTGAGCCAAGAATTCCCCTTCAAATGCCTGCAGGTTTTGCTGAAATTCTTCCGGTGTATAGGTGAACTCCCAGTGGCCTGTCGAAATATCCACACCCAGAATGTTGTTGGCTTGCACCATTTCCATGCCACGCGTCCACAGTGCGGTTCCACTGCCTTGCCAACTGTCGCCGCCATCAAGCAGAAGAGTTCGCTCCGAACCATAGGTTTGTCGCAACTGGTCCACCAGAGACTTGATGTATGCATATCCGCCAACCTTGCCGTACTGATGTGCAAGTTCAGCGAAATCAGCATACGTAAAGGCGTACGCCTGCGGTGATGCTGGAGAAATTCCGAAGTGCTTGAAATACGCGTCGCCGACGATATGGGGCGGCTTTCCCCAAGAATCGGCAATGCCTATGTTGACGTGTGGTTCCCGATAATAAATCGGGTTGAGCTGGGCATGCGAATCGGTGATATGAAGCAGACGAATCTGTCCGAATGTGGGAATATCATATAGGCTGTTGCCGGCAACGGACGACGCCGGCAAGAAACCAGCCACACTCGCTGCTGCGAGTGTTTGTACAAATTCACGGCGATCCATGTGCACGACTATTCACCCACAGTTCCAATTCATCCGGGCAAAGCCAATCACTCAAAGTCAAACCAAACCGCTAAATCACCGTTGATTTGGAATCAAAAAAATCGAAATTAAATTGAACTATCGAATCACTCGGCCTTTCCACAGACTTTGTTCTCTGTTCGCCTGTACTATTGCCGCGTCGCTCTGAAACTTGGCCTGAGCAACAAGCTTCATCGCTTTTTCAAGATCCCCGCCTACGGCAGCTTCTCGAGCAGCCTTGAGAAATTTTACCGTGTCGCGCCACTCATGGCCTAGCGACCCGGACATCTTTCTCGCTTCGTTTGCTTCCACAAAGGCTGCATTGAATTCTTCCACGGTAGGCTCCGACGCGTTCACCACATTGAACGATACTGTGGCAGAAACGAATAATAGGCTAATAAGCAGTTTTGTTATCGTTGATCTCATGTCTGTATCCCGTCGCCTACTTGCGGACTCCAGGTCCGTTGAATTTCAATCCATTGCTCATGTAAGTCATAAAGTATTCAAGATTCCGATATTCGGGGCCTTGCGGCTTGAATGCTTTTGCCCGCACCCGCTGATTACACCCGCTGAAGCGACGATGCAACGTTCCAATCGCACCCCAATCCAAGCGATACACTGGAAAGTGACTAGTGTGTCCCAATGCTGGGCTCAAAATCTCCACACGGACATACCCGCCCGATCCATTGACGTGACAGTCTGCACATGCAAAGTTCAATTGACCTCTCTTGGTGTAATAGAACCGCTTGCCGTTTTCATACGCTTCCAATGCGCGTGGATCATCCGGAATGACTACATTGATGGTCTGGCCACGCGAAGTGTATGCCATGTATGCCGAAATTGCGGCAATGTCGCCGGATTTGTACTTGAGAGGTTTTTCGCCATTCGCTTCTCTACATTGGTTGATCGCAAGCTCTAGCGTTACCACCTGTCCCTGTTCGGTATCAAAATAAGGATAATTTTTCCGAATCCCGATTCCGCCGTTCTCGAAACAGTCCGAATAGGTTTTACCGTTGGCAAAAGGAGTGCCAAAAGCTTCCTCGCCTCGACTCAACGCGAACTCATAGGGTGGAAACTCCTCAAGGGTCAACCATTGCTCCCGCGAAGCCGCATCTATGGAATACACTCCATTGATGAAATCGTCTTTCGGCGTATCCGGAAATTTGGTCAGGTAATACTGCTGAAATGCCTGGAAATCTTCTTCAGGTGTGGCAAACGTTAAAATCGACACACCTGCCATCACGCAACCGATCAATACTGCCGACAACATTCTTCTCATTAAATTGCTCTCCTAGTTTGACTGCCCGAATTGGATGCGTTATCCAATTGTCGATGCCAGTTTGCCTGATTTACCTTGATTGTCCGACCAGCGGAGTATCAATACATCACCTGACTTCGGACCACTCAGCTTGAAAGACATATACGGATTTTTCGAGATTGCCGGGCCCCAGTGAGCTCGCAGCAACTCCTTATCCTGCCAGTGGCAGGTGACTGATTCAACAAAATTAGCAGGAATTGGTTTACCGGTCTTTCTGTCTTTACGCAGTCCGGTTTCCATCGGGTGCTTGATCAGCATCTTGACCTGGACTTTATTGTCGCTGGTCATTTTGGCTCTTACTTTCATAGTCATAATAAATTCCTCGTAAATTTCGTCTACCCACCGCATCCGCCGATGGTGACTTTCACTTCTTTCGAACCTCTGTATACGTTGCCGTTCGCTTTGACTAAGGCAATGACATCGGAGGTTTTACCCATTTTGATTCTCACAGAGACCTCAGGGACAACGCCAGGCTGGAGGTCGAATGCAGCAACCATGGGCGCCGGATTTTCAGGAACGATGATGGCGATGGATTCCACGTTGTCAAGATTCGCTGTGACCTTGATCGGAACCACCGCACCATTTTCCGCGATGTCCGGCCCTTTGACGACAACGGCATCGCTATCCTGAACACTGTCTTCTCCAAACAGCGCTTTCAGGGTTTCAGGCACTTTCTCGGCATCAAATGCCATCTGCGGTCGTGCGGCGTATGCCAAATTTGTCAGTAAACCCCAAGACGCAGCAAGACCGGTGAGGACCGTTGCCAATGCGCCTTTGAGTATTTTGCGTCTGTGTACTTCAATCGTTTTCATTGAGATACCTCATTTATAACGTGTGTATGTATTCAGTAATTTTGTCGATTTCGTCATCTGTAAGAATGCCGTGACGCCCGAACGGCGGCATCATCGTATTCGGATTGAATGCTGTAGCATCATAAATTCGCGCTCTCAGCTTTGCCTTGTCTGCAAAACGCTGCTTCATGAAGATGAGTGGCGGGCCTTGTGTGCCAGGCATTTCACCGTCTTCCATAATGTGACAAGCAAGGCAGTTGCCTTTCTTTCGGTCCACTGCAAGTTTTTTTCCTTCCGCAATGACATCTGCTCCGCTGTCGGCATGCCCCGGAACTATGTAGATTGTCGAGAAGAACAATACCGCAACAAGCGAGAATAATCCAAATAGTGATTTCATCATTACTGTTTAAGACTCCTAAAGCGTCGGTTTTGTTTCTAAGCGTCTGCAATAATAATACTTCGAGACACCCGAAAATTTGCTTGGCAATATACAATAATTTATTTTAAGTGTTCAATTCAATGAAAAATGAACTGGCACTGATGACCTAGTGTGGATTCGTGGTTCACGCAATCAAATTCAAAGGGGCAAATGCCTGCCGATATATCCGATTTCAACTTCCTGCTTCTTTGGGTCAAAACGAAGATGGATTCGTCCGTTACTCCCAAAGCGAGCATGCCACTTGAAAAGTTTCAAGACCCCTTGATGCGATCGGAAACGTCGAGCTTCACGTAATTTCAGACTTCCTGAAATAGGCTAATTTCACCCTGTACCCATTTGTCGATCAGTTCGCTTCACAGTGATTTGCTGTGAGTTCGTAAACCAGTTTCAGATCGGTTCCGGGATACACGGTTTCAGTAGTCGTCAATTCATCCAGAAGCGGTGCCAGCGCACGGTCTACGCAACGGCTGCCCGAGCCAAGGATCTGAACCTTCAGAATGCGATTTTCATGATCAGGGATGATATTGGCATCGGTGCTGAATAATGTCTGCAGCGCCTTTCTTGGATTGGCTTTTTTGCCTTGTGCGTTTGCCACAGCCGGCACCATGCAAGTCTCAGCCCGATAGGCAATCATGCGAATGATGTCGATAAATAGCCTTTGCGCTTTGGGCAGCGCATCAAGGCGCTGCGCCTCATCAAGGTCTCCGGCACGCACATGTTTTGCAGTGTGCTTTTTCTCCAGACGCACCTCTTCGAGCTGTCCCTCAAGCATCTGAACTTCTTGTGCCAGTTTCAGCTGCCGCGCCGCCTTGGCATCGTTGCCAGCACATTTTGCCTGCTGGTTTCTCACGGTCTTAAGCCGCCCGAGAAACTTGCCAATCAGTTTTTCATTCGCCCGCCATCGAGGATTCACGACAAGCGTGTTCTCATCGACCGGTTCCAGTGCATGCGTGTTCAAGGCGTCTACGTTGAACTCATCACGCATGTATTTGAAAAAGTTCTCCTGCGACCAGCGGGAGAACATCGAACCGGCAACCTGCTCAGTCGAAATCGACGGGTGAGTGGTCACAATCGCAACCTCACGGCCGCAATCAAGACGGCGGCGAATCTGACGCACTTGCAGCTTGTTTTTCAACTTCAGCGACTTCTCACCGATCAGCACCGTCTGCTCATGAGTCTGTGCCGGACCGTGTATGGTAACGGCAGTGCTGCGAAATTCATCGTCATCCCAGCGCGGCTCATTGAAATTCTTCTGCCAGGTAATGCAGGCAATGCCCTTGCGCGCCAGCCGCTTAAACAGATCCGGACTCCACCCCTCGCGGTCAAACACCAAAGTCACTAACGGTTCAGCATTACTGTCTGCCACAGTTAAATCCGGCGCCTCAGATGACGCTACGCCAATGGCATGCAACTCTTTGACCACATCGTGCTCAAGCGCACTGACCAGTCCAGGGTCATAGTCTTGATGTAGGCAAAGAAGCGGCTGAGCGCCTAGCACATTGACCCAGTAACTCACCGTCGCCGGCAGGCACAGTTTCTGACGCGGCACGAATTTCTTTGGCACCCGTCCCTTGGTGCCACTGTACACCTTGACGTGACCGTCAATGAGCAAAGTCGCAGCCCCGCTGCAGTCATCGTTCAGCCACTTTTTGGAAAGCGCCTGCTGCCAGCCGTGAACCTTGTCGATATCTTCACTGAGCAAACTGAGTTTGCTGCGTAATGTCTTGACTTCAGGACAGCGGTCCAGACCCAGTATCTGTCCCCATTCTCCCGGTGCGTCATAGCGCAGCTGTTCTGGATTGCGTACCCGTGCCATGCACATCAGCGATGCAAACAGCAAAATCGATGACAAGCCATAGTAGCCGTTAGGCAAGCGTAGCGGCGCCGTCAAAATCCCTTCTTTGAGCAGCATCGGCAAAGCGGCCAACACACCCCCGCGCTCAACCGCATAAGCACTCTGGTCGAAACTCGGCGTAACCTCCGCCAGAGCCCCTGTAAGTGCCAGCGTGCGTCCAGCAACATTGGTTGCCGCCCGTCCCATCGAAGCGCTTTGGTCACGCACATCGCGCTCGGTACGGTGGCTGGCGTCTTGCGTTTCACTGCTGCTGCGCAGCTTTGAACCAGGCTTTTTGATCTTGCCCGCGCGAATATTCTCCGTCAGTGTTGCTCGGGCAACATTCAATTGACTTGCCGCCTGGCTGGCGCTGACGCCTTGCGCCAGAAGCGATTCCGCCTGTTCTTTGGTGGCTGAGTCAATTGCGCTGCGCCGGCGCTGCTTGCGCGCTTTGAAAAACCAGGCCCGGCCAAACTCACGGTAGTTTTTGCAATGCTGCATGACGGTCGAGCGCGATACGTTCAGCGCTTTTGCGATGCTGTTGACCGGCAGATTGGAATCGACTCGAAGTCGGGCCATGATAAATGCTCTGGCCTGTTTGTCATTTTCGTCATGGCGCTCGAATGGGATGAGATTGGAAAAGTAGGTGACTACCCCATCAACGCAGGCGACTGAGAAGCCTCGGGCGATGGGGGTTGCTTCTGGGTGTGACAGTTCGATGCTGTAGTTCATGTTGGCTGTGCTCTGATGGTTGAAAAGTTCTATTTATGTACAGATATATATTAGCCGATATGAAGCCAAATGTCAAATGAATATCGTCAAAAAAATAGAGAAAATTCTGCATTTTCAATCTGTTGTACAGACTATCATCTACAACAGCTGATCTACCATGTCAGGATGTCTGAATTTAGGATTATTCATAACCTTCGAACCCTCTGGTGTCACCTTGCATGGCCATCTCGGCATGGTCTCACCTTTTTGCCAGTCACTCGCCGCCGAATGTAGTTCAGTCAATCTATGAATGACAGTATGAGAAAAATTTATAGGCAGATGACTGAGTTGTTCCTCTACCTCTGGTCCGAGTATCAGATTTGGAAACGCCTGATTTCGATTTTCCCAGAGGGTCCGAAGATCGAGGCCAGTACGAAATAGAGATTGGTGGCGATCACGTATCGGACCAGCGTGATCTGACCGTGTCAGGTTGTCTATTTTTTCCTCTATTGTTTCAATTGTGCCGTTGGGCAGAAGTTCATTGAAACGAATAGTAATCTGATCACAATCCCAAGGTGAATTCGGAAATCCGACAGCCACCCAATCAGTTAAAGCACATAACAACATGGGTTTTCCGTCATCATGTGAAAACTTCACTGTTTCGCAAGCAAGAAATCGACTTTTGATGTCTCCCTGAACCTCCTTCATGAGTGGTGTCTTCCCCGCCAGACTTATAAGAAAAGAAAATTCTTCTTTTGCGCCTGCTCGATTCAGTGACAGGAAAGCATGAAATAAGGAATGATTAGGAGTACAGTAAATCTCATTTATAGGCTTACATGTTCTAAGTACAGGACATGTGACACCATCATTCACGAGTAGGGCCATTCCGACAGCGATGTCTTTCAGTTTGCCGATAATTTGGGATTGCGTAAAACCTGGGAGACTTGCGTGGTTAAGAACCATTTCCCGCATGTCAAGTCTTCGGAACTAGCAGTTTCACGAGATTCTTATCATGTTCATCAAAGAATCCCGATGGCCAACTAGACAAGCGTCCATCGGAATCAACTATTGGAGAGGAGACTACCGTCTTACCGTCAATGCGTTCAAAGTAGTGAATTGCAACCTGTTCAGGCAGTATAAGATTGTCGTGGACTGCAACACGTACACCGTCCAAGAAGTGATCGCTGTGGGTTTCAACGATAATCTGAACTCCGGCTATTGATGCGAGAACAGCGAGTTCGGCGAGCTTCGTCTGTCCTTGCGGATGAAGGTGAGCTTCTGGATTTTCAATCAAACACAAGGTCCCAGGAGGAGCGAGTAATGTGATTAGCACCGGTAAGGTGTAGGATAATCCAAAGCCCACATTTGTAGCGCGAAATGGACGCGTTTCGACATCCTTTGGCCGGTCAAACGAAAAACGAGCAAGAAGGGCATCGGCATCAGGGATAGTATCCAGCAAAAGATGTGCGCCGGGACTCACTGAACTCAACCAGTGCTCAAGAATTGCTGACAATTTTCGGATTTTGTGACCGTCGCTGCGAGGATCATCCTCAGGGAGCATATCGTCTTTACGAGAGTTCAAATAATTTAACGCAAATTCACCGCGAGAACCAATAACACCGCGGCGCGCTGCGGTATCTGAAAGTGGATAATGCTTTCGAGGTCCAATCCGCTCTGCATTTACGTAAAACATGTTTCCCCGATATCTGTCAATAGGAGGAGCGGAAAGCCATTCTTCTGGTACGCCCCTATCATGAAGTTCGGAGTCGGTGATTGTACGCAATCGATCAGCACTGTGCTCGTATTCAAAATCTAACCCATATGGCGTTGGAATATTGTCGTGATGAATTTCTATTCGAATAGTACTGTTCTGGGCATCTTCAAACAGTACATCCGCCCCAGTTCCCAGGTCTGTAAGATCCCCACTCAAAATAAGTTCGTCAGGGATTTCATACCTATTTGCAATAATCGACTGTCGCAGTACCAGTAGAGCTTGAATTACGCTACTCTTCCCCATACCGTTCAAACCGCTCAACAACGTAAGCGGTGCAAGAGACATATCAAGATTTTCGAAACACTTGAAATTCGAAAGTTTTATTCTCTTTAACATCACAATAACTCTTGGATAAGTTTTTCAATATCTCCAAAACGTTTCCACACGCGTTGGGGTGAACCGGTTGAAGTAGAAACCGCATCTAAAAACTTCCAATCCTTGTTTAAGAGTACCTTGAAACGGTTCTGAACATCTTTGCGTTTTCGTATGAGTATCTCTATCTCTTCCGATGAGCACTGTGCTAATCCAACACCCCACGCTTCAAGTAATGCTTTGTTAACGGGGCTGCGTCCAAAATTGGTATAAATAGTTTTGCGAAAAGTGTTTTCGTCAAATATCTCTTTAGCCGCTTGCATGGCATTCTTGAAATTAATTTCAAGAATGTCCAAGTCCTGCTGATTCATCTGGTTGAGCTTCTTCATTGCATCTATAAGATAACCATCAAGATCATTGCGATCGTAATTTTTCCAAGATTTAATATAGAAAGCGAGAAAACGCAGAACACACTCGCGGTCAGTCATACGATCTTTCTTGATGGAATTTCCAGTAGCCTTAATGAATTCTTCAGTTTCAGCTAGTCTCTTTAGGTAACTGCGGATGGGGCCAGGATTTAGAGCATGACGAATCTCCTGTCCATTCAGCGTCATCCCACCGGTATTGATACGGTGGAAGATATTGAACATTACCTCTACCGGTGTTCCAGGTTCAATCACATTTACGATAAGTTGGGTTTCACTAATTCGACGCTGCATGTTTCTTGGGAGATTGCCATAAAATTTACCAGTAAGTTCAATGAGATATTCAAGCCCACTTAACGCATTTTCGCCATTGATATAGTCAAATATTGTCGACATCCTCTGTACGCCGTCAACAACGGCCCAATTTTCACAATTATCGGCAGAAACATAAAAGACAGGAATTGGGATACGCAGAAGGAGGGATTCGATGAGACGGCTTTTTTGATTCTCGGTCCAGATACCACGCATACGTTGGAATTCAGGGGACAGATCAATTTCATTATGTCGAATACGGGAAACAAGTTGTTCCACAACGAGAGGGACGGTGCGAACCTTGATTTTTTCGGGATTGAAAGGGCGTTTGATTTCGATGTCGTTCGAGTCTTCCGATTCGATCTCAACACCATCGTCAGTGTTATTTGGTTCTTGCAGTTCGTCTGTTTCGGATGTATTCACTTGAATTCTCCCTCGGCTAAATACGAACCCGTGGCTTAGAGTAATTGACAATTAAAAGATATAAGCCAAACCTTTGTTCAAAAACGATTAAATTCCGCATACGATTCACTGTTCATGAATTGCCAAATTTACATCCTATTTGAAGCTTGTCGGAGTGACGAAATTGCGATTTAGGCTGTATATGGAAAGAGTGTAGAATATCCCTTTGTGGGCACGCTATTTTGATTTGGTTGAGAATCTCGGCAACTCTCTCTTAAAAATTGATTCTGTGCACGAACTGTTGAAAGCTGGTGAGGTCCGAAATTTTGTTGCTGTGACACCATCACTCCACCAACCACTTCCTGACTGTAAACATTGAGAAGACTGTCAGTTTTAGTGCCGATTGTGAAATCAATTTTAAATTATAGCAATCTAGTGCTCATCCACCTCGAAGTTTTCTTCGAACGGATAGAGAACGAAGAATCACTTTCGGTACTGAGAGTTGCTGAATCTCGAAGCCAAACTATCTCAACTGCATAGCCAATCCACAAGAAACCTCACTTTCTAACAATGGAAATTGCACCGGAACAACTACAAGCCATTGCTCTTGAGGCAAGCGGTTTCCTGAAGCAGTTGGCGAATGAGCAACGATTGATGATTCTTTGTCATCTTGCAGATGGCGAGAAATCCGTCAGTGAACTACAAAGTCTTGTTGGATTGGAACAATCCTCCATCTCTCAGCACCTAGCGAGGCTGAGGAAACAAGGAATTATCAAAGCACGGCGGAATTCGCAATCCAAATACTATTCCATCGCAAATGAAAATGCTTTGCAAGTCATTGAACTTCTACATGAAATTTACTGCATTCCTTCCGAATCAAGGCTCTGACACACCCCTCGACTGCGAAATTTGCGGCACTTCGCATATCCGAAACTGTACCGATAAATGCTTCGGTTCGGTAAGATGAAAGAGCACTATTGTTCTCCAATTGCTATCGTCGGCATGTCCTGCCGTTTTCCCGGAAAAGCCGATAACCCCAGTACATTTTGGCAAAACATTAAAAACAAAGTCGACTGCATAACTCCCATTCCGCCCGAACGCTGGGACAGTCGAATTCTGACTGATATCGACAAAAAATTTGGAGCACAGTTTGCAAAGGTCGGAGGGTTTATTGACGATATCGACCAGTTCGACACTGCATTTTTCGGCATTTCTCCCAGAGAGGCATCCGAGATTGATCCGCAGCAGAGAATACTGCTTGAACTTGCCTGGCGGTGCATGGAAAATGCTGCGATTTCTCCCGATTGTTTATCCAGATTGCAGACCGGCGTATACGTCGGCGTCATTAACCATGACTATGAAAGGCTGATTCTTTTTGACCGGCAACAAATTTCCCAGTACTCCGCACTTGGGCGTTCTACAAGCATCGCAGCAAACAGAATTTCGTACTGTTTCAACCTACAAGGTCCAAGTTTGACGATTGACACTGCGTGCTCTTCTTCGCTGACGGCTGTTGATTCTGCCTGCAAAGCACTCAGATCCGGTGATGTTGATGTCGCCTTGGCGGGTGGAGCAAATGCCATTGTGCTACCGGAGAGTTACATTGAATTTTCGCAGGCGTCCATGCTGTCGAAAGCGGGAATGTGTCAGGCTTTCGATGAAAACGCGGACGGGTTCGTGCGTGCAGAGGGCGGCGGTTTGGTAATGCTGAAACGACTCTCTGATGCTCTGGTTGATGGGGACAGAATTTACGCGACAATCGTTGCTAGTAGCGTAAATCAAGATGGACGCACCATTGGCTTGATGGCACCGAACTCAGAGGCTCAGGTACGAATGATGCACAATTCATTGCAACAGTGTGGACTTGATTCATCGGATATCGGCTATTTGGAAGCGCACGGCACCGGAACGCAAGCCGGGGATACGGTTGAGGCCACATCACTTGGCGAAGTGTATGGACAACCGGGAAAAGATCACGGCTGCCCAGTCGGCTCGGTCAAAACCAATATTGGCCATACAGAAGCGGCTGCGGGCATCGCCGGATTGATCAAAGCGACGCTGGCAGTGTACCATGGCCGAATTCCGCCGAATCTCCATTTTGCGAATCCGAATCCCAAAATTGATTTCACGGCTCTTGGCATACGTGTCCCGAACGAATTCCAAGAATGGTATGAGACAGCTGGCAAACCACGTTGTGCGGCGATAAATTCATTTGGATTTGGAGGCACCAATGCACATGTAATCATCCAGCAAGCTCCAACCAAACTAGATCGAAAGCAGCCATTGTCGAAAAAAGTTTTCCTTCTTCCATTGACTGCCTCAACCTCGCAGAACCTTAACCAGTTGCGCAATTCCTTGACAACACCCGAATTGAACAACTGCCCGGATGTCAGGAGTTTGTGCCATACCGCCGCAAGGAGACCTCACAAGAAATTTCGCTGTTCGATTCCAATCGCAGCAGAAATCGACGGAAAATCAACATCATCATTGTCAGTGCTGGAAACAGAAACCAATATAAAAACAATCGAATCAGCGGCGAAAGTCGCTTTTGTTTTCAATGGAATGGGAGCCAATTGGAAATCTGCGGGGTTAGAATTTTATGCCACGGAACCCGTGTTTGCAACAACGATTGACCTCTGCGGTGCCATATTTCAGAAGGAGTTCGGCCTACCGAACATTCGTTCCTACTTTTTGCATGAAAATCCAAATCCGCAAGACAGTCTGGAAAAAATTCATGCGCTGTATTTCGCAATACAAATCGCAACACATGAACTATGGAAATCCTGGGGTGTAATTCCAGACGCCGTATTCGGACATAGTGTCGGAGAGATTGCAGCGGCGTGCGCGGCGGGGCATGTAGACATCGTCGATGCAAGCAGAATCGTATGCGAACGAGCACGAACGCTTCAGAAGTGCTCAGGACGCGGCTTGATGCTGGCGGCTGCGCTTTCGCCGGTTGAAGCAAATCGGATCGCCGAGTCAATGCCCAACGAACTCTTTGTTGCAGCAATCAACAGCCAGACTTCAGTCACATTTTCTGGAACCGAACAGTCGATTCGGCTGATTTACAAACAGCTAGAGAATCAAGGCAGATTCTGCCGCCTACTGGAAATCTCCGTTCCCTTTCACAGCCCGCTCATAGACGATTGCCAAACTGAAATCACGTCGAATATTCGTGCTGTCAGGTCAAAGCGCAATCAAATTCGTTGGTTTTCTTCAGTACATGGGACGGAAATTGTCAACGATACGATAAAGCCAAGTTACTGGTGGGAGAATTTTCGAGAGCCGGTACGATTTTCCGAATGTATGCAAGCCTGTATACATGCAGGAATTCACTGCTTTGTCGAGATAGGTCCTCACCCAAATCTTTCGTACAACATACAGGAATGCCTTCAAAGCGAGGGAGTGATTGCGCCCTCTCTACATTCACTTCAACGAAATGGCCAAGATAGAGCAACCATGATTTCAACGGCTGGGAAATTGTTCAGCCTTGGCATCAAACTAGATTGGGAAAAAATCAACCCAAAAGCACAGATATGTGATTTTCCGATCGCTGAATTTAATCGTAAGAGGCATTGGAAGCGCACTGCGATGGTGCTGGAAGAACAGCGAGTCCGGCAGATCAAGCGCTTCCCTCTTTTGCAAAGTTCGGACAGCATAGGCCTAGGTTCATGGGACTTAGCACTGAACGTCAACGAGCTGGTCTGGCTGAAAAATCATCGAATTCGAGGAGAACTGGTCTTCCCCGCGGCAGGATATGTAGAAGCGGCCCTGGAAGCCGCCAGTTCATGGCTGGATCAGCCATCGCTTGAATTGACTTCAATTCAATTTGATCAAATTCTTCAATTGCAAGACGAAGGAGAAACTGCTCAGGCTCAATTGAAATTGAACATAGCCGACAGCACGAACGAAAACTCGTTCGACTTTCAAATTTTGCAGCGCTCAAGATCAACTCAACCGAAATCCACCATCTACTGCCACGGATCGCTTCAGTCTTGCAATAGTCCACAACCGAGATCAAACCTCAGTGACTTGAAGAAACGCTTTGTGAATTCTGTTGATCCAATTCGGCTGCGGGAGGAATTGAACGAATTGGGTCTTGAAGGCGACTGGTGTACATGGAAGATCAGAAATTTGAAAGTCATTGACAACAAAGAAGTTCTCGCTCGAATTGAATCTCCGGAAAAGCCAAGTGAACTGCATTTGCACTATCAGTTGGATCCTTCACTGTTGGATTTGTGCTTTCGAACCGCCTCAACAATAACTGGGGGAAATCGCGTTTATCTGCCTCAAGAGATCGAACGTCTCGAATACTGGACGGATCATTCGCGGGCAGTTTGGTGTTACGTTCAAGTGAAGTCAGTGATAAAAGATACATTAGAACTCGATCTCGAAATTTCCAGTGAAAACGGGCATGTCATTGCCAGAATCTCACGCTTTGCGCTTCGTCAATTTGACGTCAAAAAACCTTCGTTACGAGATAGTTCCGTACCGATTCATGCATTTCGACCAGAGTGGGCACTATATCAATCGAATTCTCAAGGTGCCGACTGGTTTGACAGCAAAATCGACAAGTATCACCAAAATCTCCAAACCTACATGCTTCGACTGTCCGAATCCTGTCAAAGACAAAACTACTATGAAAATGTATCCCATGGGCTTACCGAGATAACGCTCAACTACATCGGACAGGCTTTCAATCTCGCTGGCTTTCCAGTCAGAGGCAGGCAGATTTCCCTACTTACGTTGAAACTCAATCTAGGTATCCACGACCAGCAGATTTCTTTGTTCCATTCACTGCTTGCATTGTTAGAAAAGAATCAGACAATTCGTCTGAAATACGACAACAGACAAGAAGGCCATTCTAAATATGTAGACAGCGTAGAAATCGACGTAGTGCAAAATCTCCCATCAAATCCCGACCTGGCAGTTTCCAAATTTCTTGAATCTCCCGATGCGGCAGAGTATGTATCTGAATTATTGTTGATTGACCGTTGTGGAAACTGCTTGAACTCCGTATTGACCGGAAAGCAAACCGGTTTGGATGCGTTGTTCCCAGAAGGGTCAATAGCGGATTTGCAGAATTTGTACCAGACTTCACCGACGTGTCGAATTTATAACGAAGTGATTCGAGAATCTATTGAAAAGCTGCTGCAAAATTGGCCGTTTGCCAGAAAGTGCCGAATTCTCGAAGTTGGTGGCGGAACTGGCGCGTTACTGTTTCACCTTGCTCCGGTTCTGCAAGAACACCCTGTTGAGTATGCCTTCACTGACATCTCCAGCAGCTTCATCAGACGTGCACGGACTCGATTCGAGAAATATGAATTCATTCGATTTGGCGAACTTGATATTGACGCTGACCCCCTAGCGCAGGGATACGAAATTCATCACTACGATGTCATTCTTGCTAGTGACACCTTACATCTGGCACACGACAGTGAGCAAGCACTGGAAAGGCTTCGAAATTTGCTGGCTCCAGGAGGGTTCTTTCATTTCATTGAACTCACTGATGAACCTGACTGGGCTCGGCTCGTTTTTGGAATGCTTCACGGTTGGTGGCATAACACTGATACCAATCGACTGCACAATAGCCCCTGCAAGTCACACCGCCAATGGCTGGAGTTGTTAAATCGACTTGAATGGAAGTCGATTTTTACGATTCGCGACAGAACAGACGACAAAGACCCTCTGCACTCGATATTCCTTGCACAGAACGCTGAAACAAATCGAGGGGAGACGCCCGCGGCGATTGGAGCAAATCGGAAGCGGCTTATATTTTCGGACGACAGTTCTCTTTCCAGAAAATTACTTATACATTTCCAAACCGATAGTGTATTTCGGGTAACAAGCGGCAAACGATATTCGAGAAAAAAATCGGGATTTAAAATTCGCCCAAATGCCGTAGAAGACTACTTGCAAATTTTGAGGGCTCTGGGTCAGTCCGGACAGTTGCCAGATGAAATTATTGTTCTGTGGAACTTTAGCCCGCAAGCCGCCGCAGCCAATGAATTTGATGCGATTTACGCCGCTACGCCTATTGCTTTGGTAGTCGCGCGCTTAGTGCAAGCGTTTGATCATGAAGCGAAAGCACTGCCTCGAATGACACTCGTTTCCGCAAACGCTCATCAGGAAAACAAAAATTGCGGAATCTCATCATGCTTCAACGCATCAATATGGGGTGTTGGACGAACCCTAAGAAATGAATATCCGGATACACAGTGCAGACTCATTGACATCGACACAGGTAAATCGAATTCTGCAAAAGATCTGCACAATTTAATTGAGTGGAATGAAGGTATTCCGGAAGTGTCTCTGCGAGAGTCCGGTTGGTATGTTCCAATTGCCCGTAATTTGCATGTTGATCGCTTGATTCAGCCAGAGGCAAATGCGCTCAGACTCAACAACACTCAAACAGGTGGTCTGAATCAACTTGAATTCAAGCGGATTGCCTGCGCAGCACCCGAAAACACGGAAGTCATAGTTAAAATAGCGTCCTCCGCACTGAATTTTCGAGACGTCATGATTGCGCTGGATGCTTTACCAACCAGTGCAGTTTCCAGCGGTTTCATGCAGGACTCGCTCGGAATCGAGTGCGCTGGAGAAATTGTGGAGACTGGAAAAGATGTAGTCAATTTTTCAGTTGGCGACCGAGTAGTCGCACTCGCACGAAATTCAATTTCCACTTTCGTGACAGCCGATGTAAAGTTCGTTTACCGGATACCGGACACTCTGACACTTGAGCAGGCAGCAGGATTGCCAACTGCGTATGTAACAGCACATTTCTGCTTGAAGCAAGTAGTAAAAATTAAACCTGGAGATTCAATCCTAATCCATTCTGCATCGGGTGGTGTTGGACTCGCTCTGGTGAATTTAGCTCAGAAAGCCAAAGCAAATATCTTTGCAACTGTCGGCACTTCCGCCAAAGCAAAATTTTTGAATTTGACAGGCATACGACAGATTTCAGATTCTCGTTCTGCATCATTTGTAGAGGACATACTTGAATGGACTCAAGGCAAAGGTGTTGATGTAATTGTCAATACACTCGGGCGAGAATTGGCGATGGCGAATCGCGAGATTCTTAAGCCTGATGGCACGTTCATCGAGCTCGGCAAGTATGAAAATCGGGAGAACCTTCACGAATCAATTCTGGACCTCCATCCAGCAGCCAAAATCGAAATCGTAGACATAGACAGAATGTGGAATAACGATCCAGATTCTCTTGCGAGCTATGTCAACGATACGATGAAATCCTTTGAACAGGACCGATTGCCGGTATTGGCATATAGAGTGTTTCCCGCACAAAACACGGTAGATGCATTCAGACATTTAGCCTCCGCTCAACATATCGGTAAAGTTGTGGTGTCAATGAGTCAACTGCATCGGGACAATTTTCGAAAGCATCCTAAAACACGCATTTCGCCCAATGCAACTTATGTCATCACAGGTGGCAGTCGCGGATTCGGATTTGCTACTGCACTGTGGCTCAGCGAAAACGGTGCTAAGAGTCTTGTGCTCATCTCTCGAGCCCCCGAATCCACTGACACACTACAACAATATAGACACAAATTTGAGGAATCTGGAACCACAATTGAAGTTGTAAAAGCTGATATTACTCGACTTGATCAGTTGCGGGAAAATCTGGCCAAACTTGATGGCAGAATGCCGCCGATTCGTGGAGTTTTCCACTGCGCCATGGAAATCGACGATCATGTGCTGGCAAATTTGACTGCAGATGGTTATGTCAAATCTACGCATGCAAAAATTCTAGGTGCATGGAATCTACATCAAGTCACCAGAGATTTGAAACTGGAATTCTTTGCTCTTTACTCTTCAGTAACTTCCATTGTCGGTCCGTCTGGACAGGCTGGCTACTCAGCCGCCAATGCTTTCTTGGATTCGTTCGCAGATTATCTGAGGGATAGAGGAATTCCAGCAACCTCAGTGAACTGGGGAGCAGTATCAGACTACGGATTTGTCGCTGACAATTCTCAAAGATCAGTAGAAACAGTAGACAAATTTGGAGTATTCCCTCTACCAGCTCAAAGGATGCTCTCTTTGCTCAATGGAGCACTAGGCTCGGAATCCGACAATAGAATTGTCATTGCAGGAGGAACATGGGCGCAGGAAGTTGCCCAGACTCGAAAGTTCGGCTGTTGTACGATCAGTTCAGCGAAGTTATCCGAAAATGGGCAGGAAAGGTCGGAAAATATAGATTCAAATAATACAGATGTCCAACAGAAAGTGCTTTCTTGTGTGTCACGGGTGCTGGGCATCCCCAGAGATGCGGTTGATCTACACGAATCGATTGTGAACCTTGGAATCGACAGTCTGCTGGCTGTAGAACTGTCTCATCTACTAAGAGTGGAAAGCGACATCCGGATCAGTGCCACATCTTTGCTGCAACCCATATCCATTCATGAAATTGCCAGTCTTAGGTGACTGTTCAATTCCAGATGTCTACATCGATTCCCTGCCCAATGAGATGGTCTGCACGGGCCGAAATGTATCGCTGAAAACTCGGCTCAGTCTGATAAGACTCGCTGTGAACATAATCGAATAGCGACTGTGTGTGAAATATCTTGAACCAGGCTTCGGAACGTATGACTTCTTCGCCGTTACGATTAAACAGAATAATCGTAGGTGCATAACTTACTCCCAAACTGGAAGCCCAATCCCGTGCGGTCGTCTCTTCTCCTGATGTTGAAATCAGTGGTGTATCTGACCACATATCCAGCTGAACCACTTCGTACTCGGCAAGAAGCTTTCTAGTTTCCTCATCAATCAGAACTTTTCTATGCAGAGTGTCGCAGTTCGGACACTGCTTCTGTTCAAAAAATACTGCAAGAGGACGATTGGCCTGGCTTGCAGATCGATCAAGAATAAAAGGTAGAGATTGGAAAAAAGGTTCGAAGATCAATTCCTTGGCGCCACTGTCACCTCTTGGCTGGCTGCGAACAAAATCGCGATAGGATACTGTAGACTCGTGTCGCTCGCCAACATAACGAATAGCAGTCAAAAATTCATTCGGCGACAGGTAACCATTTAATGTCAATATTGGTTTGCCGCGCTCATTGAAAAATATTAGAGTCGGGGTAAACTGGACTTTCAGCGCAGACGCCAATTCCTTTTCCGTATAAGCTTCACCTCCGACAGTCACAACCTGGCGATCACCCCACATGTTGAGAGCAATTACGCTGAAATTCGACTGCATGAAATCAACAATATTTTTTTGGCTCAGATTTCGCTCTACCAGCAGATTGCAGTAGGGACAACCGTCTTGGTGAAACAGTAGCATCACGCGTTTACCCTGCTCTGCAGCTTCGGCAATGTCGTCTGCGAACTCAAGGAAACTCTCCTTAAACCATGCAGGATATTCTGTAGGTTTGGCGCCTGAAAAAGTGCCAAGGTTAGTTTCACTTGCACTGGAAACGGTTTCGCTCTGCTGAGCCATTGCATTATGCAAAGGTATGCTCAATGCAATAATCAATCCCGTCAAAAATGTTCTGAAAATTCGAGTCATAAAATATCAGACAGTTTCTTCACTGTATTTGTTCAGGGTTCTGTGAAATATTCACCCAATAGCGAGTATATGATTCCACTTGCCTGGTGTCAGGTTGTGAATATCATCATGGCTCGGGGATCATGCTAGGATCCCCCTTTGCAGAAGCTGGATATAAGACCGCAACCCAAATTTCGCATCAATTTGCAGATTTCAGCTTGCAATATGAGAGGTGTGTTTCCATATTACAATCAGGCAGTCATTCAATATACCTTTTCAGAATCCGGTTGTCGAGAGCCTTTACAGGACCAAGATCTAAGATAAATATATCTGTTTCGACAAGCGTTATATAACTCATGTTTCGGAGTGCAGATTCAGCATGCTTTTAGATGTACCTTATTGAAATAAAAAGATAAAATGTTTTTCACACATGGCATGATGGCAAAGCAAAATTTGACTCAATGGCCATAAATTCGTGTTATATTCACATAACGATAGTCATTTTCACTATTGAACAAACGGAGCATTGATATGAACAACTGGTGGTACGTCAGTATCGCTGTATTATTGTTGGCTGTTGGTGGAATCATTTTTAAATTCGGAAAATGGACTGGAGAAGTTAATTCGGATAGAGATAGGTTCAATAAATTCATTAAGGAAGTTCGTGATGATATAAAGACGATTCTATCCAGAATACCTCCTTCAGTTGTTGTCGGATCAAGCCCCCTTCGATTGACAGAACTAGGGGAAAAAATATCTAAAGAAATTCATGCAAAGGAATGGGCAAAAGAGATTGCCAACGACCTGATTGAGAGTGTGAAGGACAAACAACCATACGAAATCCAAGAAACTTGTATCCAATACATTGATGATGATTTTGATCCAAACGATGACCTAAATATCAAATTAAATGCATCTGCTTATGAAAATGGTGTTCCAAAAGAACAGGTTATGAAGGTACTGGCAATAGAATTGCGGGATAGACTATTAGAGTTAACAGGTAGTTGAATGATTCGGTTTTTGTACGAACACCAATCGATAAGCGGTTTCTTAGCACCATTCCTATTTTGCAAGATTCGAGCAATCGTTACATTCTTCGCTCATGCTTGATCATATCAGAAATAACGAGAAAGTTGACCAAGCCTCACTCAAGCATGTAGTCTGTTGCTGACTTATCAAATCTTTTTCAGGGCAACTCAGCCAACTGAATTCTGCTTCAGTTTTGTTTGCGTACAAAGCACATAGACAAAAACTGATACCTACAACGTTTCCAGCACTCGTAAATGTCTCACTCCGCTATGAACGTTGCTAAATCAGCAACTAGATCTTCCAGCGCGATCTTCTACATCGCACAACCATTCATTCGAACAGCCAGCAATAATTTCGCGTCCTTTTGGATTGTTTGCTTTGTAGCCCAATAGAATCAGTTGATGAATTTCATCCAGTCGTCACCGCCCACAAGTGAACTGATCGAACAACTCGCCGCCGCAACGGACACCTGGCCGACGAACTTCGCTTCCACGCCCGTGATACACTGCTCGTAATCGATGAGATCAGCCACCTGCTGCTACCAAAAGACAGTGCCAATTTGCCATCCAGCTCGTCAGCGCCCGCTAAGAGAAAAGCGCCATGGTCCTCACCTCTAACCGCACATTCTCCAAATGGGCCAAGGTGTTCGGCAGTTCTCAGTTTGATGATGCGCTAATCGCGCAAAGTATGCCAGGTGCGTGCCAGCTCTTCCGGCGGTGGCACTGTTAATGATCGGTCAAAGCATCTGAACCTGGGATCGGCGTTGAACTTTGCACACAGGTTTCTGGGAAGGGCGGTTCATGCCACGACACACATATATGGTAATTCAAGCTAGCGATTCTGTTCGTGTGACCGCTTTTCGAGTAGTGGCAATTATCGCGGATTATATAATTGATTAATAACCAGCACTTCAGGCTTACAAATCAACAAACTATCCTTGACCGACTAGAGTGATTTGAATTGGATGGATACAAGAGGGGAAATACACCAATCATGAAAGACGGCGGACCAGACGTACAAGCCCTTCAAGGTATCATCGCGAAAGCGATTCACTCCGTAGACGAGATGAGTCGGCAAAAAACAGACGGGAAATGGCTGGAAGATCTAGTTGCTGATTCAGCAGCGCTCATAGCGGAGTGGGACATTTACGAGTGCTGGAAGTGGAGCGAATGGCCCGAGCGAGATCGTCATCTGCCCCAAAGCAAAGGTAAGGACACCGGAATTGATGTTGTGGCTCTCCGCGGCAGCGATGGTGTCCACATCGCAATTCAGTGCAAGGCCCGTGCGCTTGATGATGAGGGTCGGGGGAATCCTATCACCAAGCATGAGGTGGATAGTTTCGCCTCAATGTCGTCCGACGAATTTTGGGCGGAACGCTGGATTGTAACCAACGGCGACAATCCGCTTGGTACAAACGCCATGGCAGCCGTGCCAAAAGCGAAACCTATCAAGTTAGTGAACATTGACAGCGACCTTCAGAAACAAGAACACGCTAAGGATTACAGTGCAGAAGTCTGCCCTCATTGCAGCCACCCGGACGATGGAGTCAAACAAACCAGATCCTGTATGCAGAACGAGGCAGTTTACACCAGCCTCCGAATTCTCATGGAGCATGAGAGATCAGGAAGTGGTGGCCTGCCTGTGGGCGAAGCGCGCGGCAAGATTATCCTTCCCTGCGGGACTGGCAAGACACGCATATCCCTGCGAATTATCGAGACACTGACGGAACCGGGCGACCTGGCTGTGGTCCTTTGCCCTTCGATCGCACTGGTTGCACAAATCCGACGGGAATTTTTGGTGAACGCGAAGGAAGGGATTCGATCTCTGGCTGTATGCTCGGACGAAACTGCCGGATACGACCGCATCGAAGAGAACAGCATGGATGATCCCACTATAGACATGAGTAGGGTTAGTGCGTCCGAGGTAAAAGGTATGGTTACGACGGATTCGAATGAAATTGCACAGTGGATACGCGAAAGCAGGAACAGCAAACGTATTAACGTAATTTTCGGCACTTATCAGAGTAGCCACAAGGTGGGTGAAGCTCTGCTCACGACCAGCATATTAGCACAAGTTTTGGTTGCAGACGAAGCTCATCGAACTGCGGGTCTGCGGCGAATTAAAAAATTTGAGGAGCGTCTCCGTGACTTCACGGTGTGCCACGACAACGAACGCTTTCCTGTCCGATACCGCGTGTACCAGACCGCCACTCCCCGAGTCTATGATACTGGGGGACAGCGGCCAAGAAATGACAGATGGGTGGTACGGAACATGGACGATGAGGCGGTGTTTGGTGTAGAACTCTATCGAAAGAGCTACATGGAAGCAGTGACCAACGGCTGGTTGACGGACTATCGGATCATTGCCTTGGGAGTCAATGACCAGGAGGCATACAAGGCTGCCAACAAATTAGCTCAGAATTCCACCGGAAATAATGCGCTTAGCACAACGCACTTCCTCAGGGGACTCACACTAGCTCTGGTATTAGGCGGTGCGACAAGGTCGGACGACGGTGAAGGTGCCGTAGTCAAGTCATGTATCGCATTCATGAACACTGTCAATAAGTCGAAGTCGATGGCACAGCAACTTCAGTCGGAGCATGTGCGTAACTGGGTGCGGGAGTGGTTACGGGAAAACCGTGACGGTCGCGAGACCGCCCTTTACACGCTGGAACATTTGGACGCTTCGAGCAATGTTACCGCCCGTGAGAACGCGAAGAGCCGCTTAGCGAAGGCTAGTGTAGACGATCCACATGGCATCCTCAATGTGGGTATCTTCGGGGAGGGGACTGATGCACCTTCGCTAAGTGCAGTAGCCTTCCTTGAGGCACGGAAGAGCCCAATTGATGTGATTCAGGCCGTTGGGCGGGCCATGCGACTTTCGGATGGCAAGTCTATGGGCTACATCATCTGCCCCATCATAATTCCACCGTTTGTTGATGCAGAGCGATGGCTGAAGTCAAGTGGACCAAATGACGGGTGGCAGGAACTGGGACAAATTCTGTTGGCACTCCGCGCCCATGACAGCCGTATTGAGGACAATCTCTCGGACCTACTTCAACTATATCTTCCACCTGAGCCAGAGACCGAATCGACTATGGTGGCTATTGCCGGAAAGAACGGTCGGATATCGTACCACGGGCATCATGGCATACCCGGACAGGCGCAATCGGATATTGAAGATGTTCTCAATGAGAAGTCTCGTGTATCTGACGTGTTCGTTCCGCTAGATAGGCTCGAAACGGACACGAACCGTCGGGATAAACCCAGCGAAGAAAGTCTGTTCGGGAAGGAACAAACATCTACGACAGCGACAGCAGTCGGAAGTTGTCTGCCTGCACCCGGAGCAGTTGTCACTGGCAAGGTAAACGAGGATAGAAGCGTCGAACTGCGTATAAACGGATTGGAGCGCGACAAATCGAAGCCGGACGGGACACCGGGACCGATCAATTTGGTTAAGTCGAAGAGGATGGCACGGAGAATGATCAACGAAGGGCAAGGCAGCCCCTTGCCACCGAAAAAGCCCAAACGGAGGCGAACAGCGCAAGAAGTGACAGAAGATAATGCCATGCGAATGCTCAATCTCAGCGGTATGGACGATCATGGACGCGCCATCGTCGCGAATCTACTCTCGAAATCTGGACTAAGGCGTAACCGTGTCACCAGAGATCTGAACATCCTTGAAGGAAGCGTGACCGAAGCGTCCCGACACCTGCGCGAGGAAACACTTGACGGAGTGCTAGACAAACACTTTGGCCTTGACAACCTGGACAAGAAAAAGCGGGAAGCGCAGGCCGACGGATGCACTATCGGTGCGCTTCTAATGATGAATGCGGCAATGCTTCACCAGCGTATCGCCAGCGGGCAGTGGCTGCTCGGCACAACTGGACTAGCGAAGATCAAGAACGAATCCAATGTCGTCAAGTCGATATCAAGACAATGGAACACCATTTCGCGTCATGACTTCCTTCCAATACTTCAACCAGCAATCGCGGTGATTGAGACAATCGAGGACACGGGAAAATTAGCTGGCCTAGAACGTTCGTTGCGCCACATTGCATCCGAGGCAGAACGCATTGCCGAAACCTATGCAGACATGGGAGCTGACCATGCCGGCCCGCTGTTCAATAGGGTTATGGGTAATCAGGCCTCAGACGGCGCCTACTTCACCAGGCCGGTGGCAGCATCTATTGCTGCGCGACTGGCGTTGGATACTTGCGGCGATGTGGACTGGGCAGCTCTCGAAGTTTGGCGGGAGTTAAAGGTGGTCGATCTGGCATGCGGCAGCGGTACCCTCTTAGCTGCCGCGATGACTGACATGAAGCGTCGCGCAAGCGAGCATGGTGCCCAAAAAACAAGGTTGGCAGAGCTTCAAAAGATTGCCGTCGAAGAGACTATCAAAGGATTGGACATTAATCCAGTGTCGTTACAACTGGCAGCATCTCAGCTGACTGCAGGAAACCAAGAAATCCGTTACCGTCAGATGGGTCTTCATCTGATGCCATATGGACCACAAGTCGGCAATCCATACCAGGTATCAGTGGGAACCTTGGAACTTCTCGGGCAGAAGGCTATTGTTCCGAGAGGCAACGAATTGGATATTGAGGACTACAAAATTGTATCGCGGGCCGTATGGCAGCCACCTGATAACCCCGAACTGGAGGATGCAGTGACAGACGTTCAGGGAGCCCGTATCGTCATCATGAACCCACCATTCACGAACCGAACCAAGATGGGAGAGAAGTTTCCAAAAGGGACTCAGCAATTGATACGATCAAGGACAGACGAATTGGAGCAGTTGCTAGTTCGCAATGATAGAGACATGGATGGTTTTGTTGACAAGAATGCGCTAGGACCATTGTTCGTAGCACTCGCGGATCTAGTATTAAACCTCTCTGATGGCGTTTTGGTGATGGTGCATCCGACTATCGCTCTTACCACGACGTCTGGACAGCATGAGCGCAGAGTACTGGCGCGACGATATCACATTAACACTGTGCTCACGTGTCATCTTCCAGGTCAAATCAACTTGAGTCAGAACACCAATATCAATGAGAGTATCCTAATCGCTACGAGGCATAATGGCCCAAAGCCGCCTACAAGATTCATAAATCTTGACCGAATGCCGACGAACGAGAGCGAAGTAGATGATCTGCATCGTTGCCTGTCGGTCTGCTCCATTGGTCTGATTTCAAATGGCTGGGGTGAAGTATCTGAATGGCCTGTACACCGAATGGAGGCTGGAGACTGGACAGCCGCAATCTGGCGATCACCGAAGCTCGCCGAAGCGGCTGCAAGGATTGCAAATGACAAAAAGTTGCTACGTATTGCGGATATCGGTTTTGAGCCAGCGGCTACAGGCCAGCAATTGCGTGGCACCTTCGAGAATGCCGGACAGGAGATTCCAGGGAGTTTTCCCATTTTAAAATCAAAGGGTGCCGACGGTCAGAGGCATATCGAGAGTACCCCCGACGAGTACTGGATCCCAAAGAGACGGGACGAAGACGAGCACCGGTTCAACGATGGTATATATCTGGCGGCGGGTAAGATACTGCAAAAAGCAGGATACTTGTTGATAACCACCGGACAGGACAATAGCACAGCACGACTTACAGCGGTTGCGAGTGATCAAAAATTCGTAGGCAACGGCTGGATGCCTGTTACAGGTCTCACGTCAGATGAGGCAAAAGCAGTTGCCGTTTTCATCAACTCAACGGCTGGGCGCCTTCAACTCATGCGGAAATTTGGACGGAAACTGGAATTTCCCACTTACAGTGCCGCGGAAGCTCGAAACATTAGAATTCCAGACATCAAGGATTCCAAAATACTCGAAATCTTGGTTTCTTGCTGGAATCGAACCAAAGACATGGTAGTGCCACAGTTTCGGGACGGTGAGTGTGAGGTGCGCAGACTCTGGGACGAAGTTGTCGCTAATGCATTGATATGGAATGCGGACGAAATGACTCGATTGCGTGAACTGCTTAGCAGGGAACCACATGTACGCGGACTCGGATACAACCAATATGCTGATGAACTTGATGACACGCCGTGATTCAGTTTTTTCAATAGAAACATGCTTTGTCTGGCAATCATTCGAACGGATTATGTGATGGCAGCAATGGTCAATTCGGGCGTAGTCGCGACAACTCGTTGACATGTCTTTGCTCTTCTGTGCATCCTTGTGTGAAGAACTCATTGATGCTTACATATATATGCTACCTTGTTGTTTTAAAATAAATTTCACACTGTTTTTTATGTGCCTCACCCAACGCGAATCGGATAGGTAGTCGAAAGGCAAATTTGAAGTGATAAGGTGTAAATAAGCAAGCAGTATGGGGGCTTGCCGGGGCATGAGGGCTGGAAATATTCTGAAGAGGGAAATCAGCCGATTGGGAAAAATTTGTTTATGAAAATGTCATTATGCATATATGTGTATTCATACAGATATGATGAATTAGCCGAATAATTTCTGAGAACCAACAGCAGTGGAGGCGGGCCGATGCGATCCATGTCACGACACACTCAATTGATACTAATTCAGATTAGTTAAATTTTCTGTGATGATTGGCCAGCTCATGCCAGTAGTCGGAATTCCAGTAGCCTCGGGCTCTTGCGGATGTGCTTGGCAAAACATGAATTTCCGTGATATCCACTGACAACGATTTCTGAAGTCCATATTCAATCTCTGCACTTTTCGGAATGCCGAAGACTGAATGAAAGAACAACCTGCCATTGTTCTTGCCTGTAAAAGCCAAAAGTCGAGGCCGATATACCTTTATTTTCTCAAGCACTGACTCTGGACTATCTCCCTGACCTGTAAGTTCGTGATCACTGCCGAACTCTGTCTTGTTTAGGTCAGTCAACCCTATGCCATAACTGGGAAGACTGCCGAACTCCTCTGGTTCAAGCTGCCGGTCAGTTAGCCCTGTTTCAACAAGAATTTCCCAGAATTTATTTGAACGATGTGCGTAATACGCACGCCGTCGTTTGGACTCTTTACTTGGCGCTCTGCCACAAAATACAGTAATTAAACCTGTCTGAAGAACATCTCGAACGATGTAGTCGCTTTCCGACACCGAATTTTCTTTACCCTTTAGAATGGACATCAATTCAGAACTATATCCATTACTCAGTTTAATCGAGAAAATCTATTCCCTACTCTGAGATCCGTTGGATAGCATATTTTTAATCCTGAAACGTCATCTGTGTAATTTTGTTGATCATCCAGTTCTTCGGCAGTTGAAACTTCTTCGATGACATCGTCCTTAATCATCAGTACAAAATATTTCAAGCGATTGGTATGCTTTACCCCGACTAATTCAATCCATGTGGACCCGGAAATCTTAATCCGAGTGAGTGGCTTCGGTTGCTGGAATTCCGAGTTCCTGTACTGTTCAAGATAGTTACTTGAGACCATTTTTTCTGCCAGTTTGGTGGCTTTCTGACACTCCTGTGATGACAAATTATCCAAGTAAACCGGCCGCCCAAAAGACTGCTCATATTCATCAACCAGCAGTTCCGACAATTGACTCCAGTTCGTTGTGCAACGCTCTTGACTCAGTGTGGTGATCCTTCTGTGCATTGCAGCCAATGCCAGTTGCCGGAAAGTGTCGCACGGAGCGTTAATGATTTCTGCCATGGCTTGATAGTTGAATTCGTTTAGGATGTTGCCTACAACAACGCTGGCTTCGCCAATCAAGCCTCCGCCAATACCTGCGATTCGTTTACCCGAAATTTCTATCTCATTTACATAGAGAAGTTCAGCATCCAAACCCAAATTGTGCAATGCTTTGATTGGCGCCTCCAATCGCGCCTTGTAGACCTGCGCAGGAATAGCCGGACTCCTGCTGCGATGAAATATACACTGGTAAAAAAGTTGTTGACTGTCAAGATAGGTTACTCCGCCACCAAGTTTTCTGCGCATGACGGGATAACCCAATCGCATACGTGCAGCATTGTCTAGCACGTGACGGCGGTTTTGGTGATAGCCAATACAAATATAGGGCTCCCTGGGACGACATAGAATGATCGTATCCGGAGAATTTTCTGCCATGCAGTGTGCAACTGAGTGGTAGAGCGTCTGAGATTCCAAATATGAAACTTCATCCAGACTGACAATTCGTACGGGGTCGGTGTCACCCATCACGCTTCTAGAATTGCTAACGCAGTTATAAGCATCGATTGCACATTGACGGCTGCTTTTCGCCTAGAAATCAACTACAAATTCTAGATTCTGATCGCAATGGCGTTCAGCGGCTCCGACTATCTATTCCACTTTTACCAGTCTATGCCTCTTCGAGTGCCTCGACTGACTCTGGAATCGTCTGGCCGCCGTCTACAACAATTGTCTGGCCCGTAATGTAACCCGCTTCGTCAGATGCAAAAAACAATGCGGCGTTTCCTATATCCGCGACTGATCCCAGACGCTTCAATGGAATTGATGCCGCCATCGTCTCAAGGTAATCCTCTCCAAGACCCATTAGTCCCTCCGTTATGATGTTGCCCGGCATAACTGCATTTATCGTGATTCCGTACTTGGCGAATTCCATGCAAGCGGTTTTCATAAATCCCAGTTGACCTGATTTACTTGCACCATAGTGCGTCCAGCCTGGATATCCGGTTATGGGACCGGTAATAGAAGATGTCAATATGATTCGACCACAACTGCTCTTCTTGAGATACGGCAAGCAGCTCTTTATTGCAAGAAATGTTCCTTTCAGGTTTGTTCCAAGCACAAGATCCCACTCGTCACTAGACATGTTTTCCAAATGGCTCTGAGGAAATGTGCCGGCATTGCAACACAACACATCAATCCCGCCATGGCGCTCGGTCGCAGCAGCTGCCATGGCATCCAACTCCTCAGAATTCGTTACATCTGCCGAGAATGCGGATGCTGTACCACCTGACTCGCGGATTTCCGCTGCCGTAGCTTCGGCGTCAGGAAGCCCGCGTGCAACAATCAACACCCGCGCACCTTGATTGGCAAATACCGTAGCAATTCCTTTTCCAATTCCTTTACTGGATCCGGTCACTATGACCGATCTGCCTTCTACTGACGTAAGCATGACTCATTTACCTCGCTCTAGTTTGATTGATTTTTTAATAGGTTCGGATAATGTACTGATTTCTGAAACAACAATGCAACAATTTCGCATTTTCGGTGCGTTATCAACAATTCGATATCAACTGTCAAGTTATTTTTGATTTACTCAAATAAATTGAGCGTGTAAGAAACCAAATCCCTGTCCGTATTGGGGCAAAGGAGGATTACATGAAAGAAACAAAGCAGGAATTTTTGGAACGCACTAAAGAATACTGGAATCCAGGGAAAACTACCGACTGGCAAAACTTTGGAGTAGACCTGGTGATCGATCGGCGAGAAAGCTACTATCTGTACGATATGGATGGAAAGCGTCTGATTGATGTTCACCTGAACGGAGGCACATACAATCTCGGGCATCGCAACCCGGAAGTCGTGGCGGCAGTGAAGGAGGGAATGAAATATTTCGACATCGGTAATCACCACTTTCCTTCGTTAATGCGAACACATGTCGCGCAGATGCTGGCTGAGTGTACTCCCGAAGGATTGCAGTATACAATCTACGCATCAGGCGGCGGCGAAGCAATCGACATTGCACTTAAGTGTGCACGCCACGCCACCCAAAGACGTAAAATTATCTGCATTGATCATTGCTACCACGGTCATACAGGACTCGCAGTGCAAGTCGGCGATGATCGATTTTCCAAACTGTTTCTAAGTGATTCACCGAAGCAGGAGGTCGTCAAAGTTCCGTTCAACGATCTTGAGGCGATTGAGCGCGAAATTCGAGTGGGTGACGCAGCTTGCGTAATCATAGAGACGATTCCTGCAACTTATGGGTTTCCCATGCCAAAACAGGGGTACCTGAGTGCAATAAAGGCGGCCTGTGAAAGAGTCGACACACTGTTCATCGCTGATGAAGTGCAGACTGGCTTAATGCGATGTGGCGAAATTTGGGGGATTGACACTTATGGAGTCATACCCGATATATTGGTGACCGGAAAAGGACTGTCAGGTGGAATCTATCCGATTGGTGCAGTCGTAGTCAGTGAGCGGGCCGGAGCCTGGCTGAAAGAAGACGGTTGGGGACACATGTCTACATTTGGCGGTGCTGAGCTAGGTTGTATTGCAGCAGCCAAGGTGCTTGAGATTTCCAATCGGCCTGAAGTGCGTTCCATGGTGCACTACATTGCACAATACATACGCAGCGGACTGGAACAGCTTCGGAAAAATTACTCTGACTTTTTTGTCGGCATTCGCCAAAGAGGTGTTGTAATTGGGTTGGAATTCAGTCACCCGGAAGGTGCGATTCATGTTATGAAAGCATTGTTCCGCAACGGCGTCTGGGCTATATTCTCGTCCTTGGACCCAAAGGTGTTGCAGTTCAAGCCGGGAATTCTAGTTGACAAGGAGCTCTGCGACGAAATTTTGAACCGACTCGATACTGCTTTGGGACAAGCACGGGCATCTGCTTTTCAGGGAGTTACTGCAAGAAAATCCGCAGACTCGAACCAACAAGTGAAACGGGAGATGGCTAACGCTGCATAACAACAGAACAGGAGAAAGAAATGCAAAAATTTGATGATTTGACCAATGAACAACAACTTACCTTGCTACGACAAGTCGCGCAGAACGCTATTCCGTTTTATGACTTGCCGTCTGATGTTGGGGTTGAGCTCATCAATATTTCAGAAAACGCAACCTATCGTGTAGAAGACCCCGTCAGTGGTAAGAAGTGGGCTCTACGGGTACATCGAGAAGGGTATCACTCTAAAACAGCGATCGCTTCAGAGCATGCATGGACAGATGCCTTGCGTGAAGATGCTGGGGTAATCACACCGACAATCGTGCCTGGAAGAGATGATCAGAACATTCAGTTGATACAAGCGAAAGGAATGCCGGGTGGCGCTCGACACGTTGTCATGTTCGATTGGGAAGCAGGCGTAGAGCCTCCCGAAGAAAATTTACTTGGTCCATTTGAGCTGCTTGGGAAAGTTTCCGCACAAATGCATCAGCACTCAATGACTTGGCAACGCCCTTCCTGGTTTGAACGCTATACATGGGATTTTGAAACAAGTCTTGGCAGCAAGCCTCACTGGGGGAAATGGCAGGACGGCATGGGAATGAACCTCGAAAGAGAACAACTGTTCGGCAAAACTGCAGAACTAATCGAGTCCAGGTTACGGGCTTTCGGGCAGCGCTCCCGTAGATGGGGCCTCGTTCACTGCGACATTCGACTCGCCAATTTGCTGATTGAAGGAGATGTAACTAAAGTAATAGATTTCGATGACTGTGGATTCAGCTGGTTCATGTATGACTGTGCAACTGCACTCAGCTTTTTCGAGGCAAGAGAGGATGTACCTGATCTGATTGAGGCATGGGTGCGAGGTTATCGCTCAGTCATGGACTTGTCGGAAGAAGATGAGCATGAAATCCCCACATTCGTCATGCTTCGTCGTCTGCTTCTGGTTGCATGGATTGGATCACACTCCGAAACGGAACTGGCCCAATCTATGGGTTTGCCGTACACCGCCGAAACCGTTGGATTGTGTGAGGCCTATCTGTCGAAATTCAGCGATTGATCAGAACTGATAAATATTTGCAACTGTCGAGAACAGAATATGAAACTAAAGCGTCTAGACTTTGTCTACAGTATGCATAACCGGTCTATAGAAATTTAATGGAGCTTTACATTGTCTGTTATTTTCCGAGTTTCGACTCTTGCAACTGTATTTTTAAGTTTTCTGATTATTGCCTCCAATGCGATAGCTGATGAGAAAGATTATGTTTTTACTGGTAAAGTAGACGTTGCTATCAGAGCTTATGACCCCGTCGCCTATCACCTGGAACAAAGTCCTGTAAAGGGCAGCAACGAATTTTCGACTGAGTGGGAAGGCGCTGTCTGGCATTTTGCTTCTGCTGAAAACCGTGACCTTTTTAATTCGGATCCCGAACGTTGGGCACCTCGCTACGGAGGATACTGCGCATACGCAGTGGCTAATGATGCGCTAGCACCGACTGATCCAAGAGCTTGGACGGTCTATGAAGATCGACTCTACCTGAACTTTAGTCTGAGAGTAAGAAAAAGGTGGACTAAAGATATACCGGGCTACATAGAGAGTGCAGACAGGAACTGGCCTGACGTCCTTTCAAAATAGGCCGAGCACATTAAAAATAGACCAGACCCCGCCGAGGCAAAATCGGCATGAGAGATGTGCGCCAATCGCTGTATAGTAGATTTTCGATACTTGGACTGCCCAAATGCAGAGTCTGGACACGCACAGCTCTGAAGCCAACTGCCCGAGCGAACAGGCACTCCCGTTTCAGGTGCCGACTATGCTCGAATCATTGTGACACCTAAACGGAACTTCATCGGCTAAAATGGAAAAAAGTAAACCAAATCCGCAATTTAGCAGAAAACAAACAATCCCATATTGTGTACACTGTATATTCGATCAGGTTTTGTACCGAGCAGGTCAATTGCCTTCTGTTAATGCGGTATCGGTTCGGTGATGATCGTGAATTCATGCTCCGGCTTATCGTATAACACCACCCGATTGCAGCAGATGGTGGTCAGATCGGCGAGCAGGGTGTTCATGCTGCATTGGCATCAAAGTCCCCACAAGGCAAGTTTGCCGCAGCGAAATCACTGCGACGATATGAGGTACATTGGTCGGGTAAGCTTTGGTTCGTCCAAGCCAATCTGATGCGTTCTTGCTAAAGCCACTGCTTGGTGCCGATTCGTTTTACATCTAAGAATTTTCATTGTATATTTACCACCAGATGGAAAATACGCAATGATATATTCAAGACATGCCAGTAAAGAAGTTGAAGCCGCGCTACAACGCCAGGCGGCTGTAGCCTTGATCGGTCCACGTCAGGCGGGCAAGACAACTCTCGCCTTGAAAATAGGCCAATCTCATGACGCGATATATCTTGACCTTGAGGACATGAATGATCGGACCCGACTTGCAGACCCAGCTCTATTTCTTGACAATGTAGAAGATCAACTGGTGATTCTGGACGAAATTCAAAGAATGCCTGAACTTTTCCCCTCACTACGCGGCATTATTGACAGAGGGCGACGGCACAATAAAGGAAAGGGGAGATTTCTCATTTTGAGTTCTGCGTCGATTGACCTAATGAAAAAGTCGGGTGAATCTCTGGCTGGAAGAATTGCATACATATCACTAATGCCTCTTTCAGCACTTGAAGTAGAAGATCTGCACAAATCTCGAGAACAACTCTGGCTTCGTGGCGGTTTTCCTGACAGCTATCTGGCAGGCAACGATAAGGAGAGTTATTTGTTGAGAAAAGACTTCATTCGTACCTATCTGGAGCGTGATGTTGCACTATTCGGGCCTCGTATTCCGGCTGTAGTGCTGGAGCGTCTGTGGACAATGCTTGCACACCGTCAGGGAACGATATTAAACGCTTCGGAACTCGGTCGTTCCCTTGAAATCAGCACGCAGACCGTTTCACGTTACATTGATCTTCTCGCAGATTTGTTGTTGGTTCGACGGCTACAGCCATATCATGCCAATGTGGGAAAGCGCTTGGTGAAATCCCCCAAGATTTATGTACGAGATTCCGGACTTGTCCACGCACTTCTGGGAATTTCATCGTTCACGCAATTGTGCGGACACCCGGTAGTTGGCAGAAGCTGGGAAGGATGGGTAATTGAGACGCTGCTTTCGGTTCTGCCGTGGCGAGCATCTGCATTCTACTATCGGACGCGCGCAGGCGCGGAGATTGATCTGCTCATTGAGCACGGCGATGGGGCGGTTTGGGCTGTCGAAATCAAACGATCGTCATCCGCGAGAGTGAAACGGGGTTTTCATGTTGCCTGCGAGGACATCAAGCCGGTACGTCGTTTGGTCATACACGCCGGAGATGATACTTATCCTATGTCCAAAAATATTCAAGCAACCAGCGTCCGTAGGCTTGCCGAGGAACTCAACGGCATTCAGTAAGTGTGATGATTCGCGAAGCTCGCGAATTTATCAGGCAGCCTGCTGGACATAAGGAACCGTGTTTTCTCCAATCTGATCTTGCCTGTTCCTATTCAATCTCCTACGGGAAAACGCGAGACACAACAGTGTTGTTCACATGTATTTCCTCCGTCCATATTCAGTCTTGCCTTCTCATCGTCAATATCAGTTCCAGTACGTAGATATCACGTTCCTCTTTCACAACATCGTTCCTTAATATTCAGGACAAATTTACATGTAAGTTTCAGAACCCGATTCAACTCAGCCGCGATTCGCAGAAGCTACGCAACATATTCATTTGCAAATTTTTGCGCAAAGTGAACAGCAGAAACGGAAAGACCGGTATGAAATATATGCGCCAATCACTGTGTAGTAGATTTTCGATGTCTGGACTGCCCAAACGCAGAGTCTGGACACGTACAGTTCTGAAGCCAACTGCCTGAGCGGACGGGCAGTCCCGTTTCAAGTGCCGCGGTCTATGCTCGAATCACTGTGATACCTGCGGGCAGGTCAATGTTCAGCAGTTCCAAATTATTTTCTGTAGCGGCGTGGGTTGCGCAGTAGTTCTGAACCGACCCTCCAGAAGCTTGGGCAACTTCACTTCGTGAAGGCATAAGGTGCCGAGAGCGGCAAGCAAAGTGGTCATGCTATGGTAGCTATAGGCATCCGTTTCTGGGCGGACTTTAAGGGGTCGATTCAATAAGAAAGGATTGGAGAATTGGCAATCGGAAAATCCCTGAAAGTTAGGGGTTTTCAACAGGGAAATAGCATATATGGGCTATTCTCCAATTTTAAAAATTGGTTTATTCACCCGATTTGAGAATGTTCAGGAATTCACCCAAACCGACAACCTCAATATTTTGGGTAATCCAATAACGACCCTTGTCAAATACAACAACAAATGCTCTATCTGGCTTCACATCTTTACAAGCGATGTGAAATCCTTTACGCACTCTTGGGGACCTGCTGCGTTTGATTTCCAGCGCCCAAACCCTATTATCCCCAGGCATCTCAAGTATCAGGTCTATTTCCGCACCAGCAGCGGTTCTGTAGAAACTCGATTGAGTGTTTTCAGGCAATGATCCGAGAATGTTTTCGATAACGTGTCCTTCCCAACTTGCCCCCGAAATTGGATGTCCTGCCAGCTGGTTATAGTCTTCTATATTGAGTAGCGCATGGAGCAGACCACTGTCCCGAATGTAAGTCTTTGGTGACTTTACCAAACGTTTCTTGACATTGGTGTGAAATGGACGCAATCTTCGAATCAAAAGAAGATCAACAAACAGATCAATGTAGCGATATACGCTTGCAGTACTGACGGACAAAGCGGAAGCGAGTCTGGAAATATTCAGCAACTGTCCCTGACTGTGAGCCAGCATAGTCCAAAGTCGTTCAAGGGTTTCCGCCGGAAATCGAAAACCGAACTGTTGAACATCACGTTCAAGATATGCTTGAATCAAATTCCAACGATACGCAAAACTGTCTAAATCGGATGATGCCAGGAAACTGTCTGGAAATCCGCCTCTTGTCCACAACTGAACTGCATCCCTAGAACTGCCAGCAACTTCATTCACGTTGAACGGGTTCAGGTTTATATACTCAATGCGCCCAGCGAGGCTTTCTGCGGACTGCCTAAGTAAATCGATGGAAGCTGATCCAAGAATCAAGAATCTTCCGGTTCGTCTTCCATCGCGTCGGCCTCGATCAATAATCCCTCGCAGTTCCTGAAAAATTTCCGGCATCCGGTGAATCTCGTCCAGAATGACCAGATGATCTTCATATTGGCCAAGATAGATTTCGGGGTCGGAAAGTTTACTGCGGTCTCTTCGAGTCTCAAGATCAAGGTAAACAGCGTCCAATTCATCTGATAGGCTGAACGCCAATGTAGTTTTGCCCACTTGTCTCGGGCCAAGCAATCCGACTGCAGCCTGTCTATTAAGAGCATTAAGGACATCGTGATAAGCATACCGCGGAATCATTATCTATACACCTTTCGTTATAATATTATCCTTGCATATTAAATATTATATGTTTGTTTTACTTCGTTGGAATAATCCAAATCAGTTCATTCGTTTGAACAGCACAGATGTCATCAAGATACACATAGAACTGCGAAAGAATCTGAGGGGTCATTGCGTCTGTAGTATAGCGATCACTGAATCGATTCAATGCGATCTGAGCGCGTTGACAGGCATCTACTGGTTTTCGATTGCGTACATGATTCCATAAGACAGCGCAACATTGCTGCCCGTCTCTACAAGGAAAGCAGTCGAATCATCCAGCGATGCAAGTGGACCGGCGGCTTTCGTCGCAACAATCAAGCTACCGGATGCCATCGCTTTAAGCAAGACGTTTCCGAATGGTTCAGATAGCGACGAAAGCACAAAAAGATCGTCCTGCTTCAACAGATCCGGCACATCACTACGGCTATCAAGAAACCGAACGGCTTACGCCAAGCCTAGTTGGTCTTGAGTGTTGATGAATTTGTTCAGTTCGGGGCCATCTCCTGCAATTTCGAGCTGGATATCGCGGTTGCTCATGCGCAGTTTATGTATCGTATTCAGTAGATGGCTGAATCCCTTCTTGCCCGCCAATCTTCCAGCGGAAAATATGTTTTCAATTCGCGATCTCGGTGAAATGGCGTATGCCAGCTGGACTATGGAAAAACGTGGAATGACTTCGGAAAGTTCCAAACTAATTTTCTGAATGAAAGCGAATTCTAATTTCCACTAAAATGTGTGAATTGACTCGGGAACTTGCAAATCCAGCGTAATGCGATAGATTCGACAGGAGAGCTAAATGGACATTTTTACCAGAATTTCACAACCCGTTCTGACTGCAATAGGTTTGCTGATGATCGCCACTCAAGCCTTCGCTGCAGAACCACCCGTATTTACTGGCAGAGGAGAGTTTGCAATCAACGGGTATGATGCTGTCGCTTATCACAAAGAACAGAAACCCGTCAAAGGTGATAGCAGCTATACCGTGCAATGGAACGGAGCCGATTGGCGTTTCGCCAGTAACGAAAACCGCAACCTATTCGAGTCCGACCCAGAAAGATGGGCGCCGCGCTATGGGGGATATTGTGCATGGGCAGTATCCAACAACTACACTGCTAAGACTGACCCTGATGCATGGTCCATCGTGGATGATCGACTCTATCTGAACTTCAGTCGAAGCGTACGCAGGACATGGAGCAAAGACATCCCCGGAAACATTGAGCGGGCCGATGCGAATTGGCCTGAAGTACTTAAAAAGTAGTCGATTCCGCAACCGTCAATGCCGGGAATGCAATCGCATTCGCGGCATTGGACATACTCTTGAAAGAATTCAGCTCCATTAGTGTTCTCGACCGGGAATGTTCTCTATCACCTCAAGTACATGACTCAGTGCCTTTTGGGTATTTTCCTCATCGCCCGAAATAAAGACCCTTCCCGAAACACCGAACATTTGACAGTCGACTAGAACATTTTCCGGAACGGCTTTTTCTGCTTCATTCGCTGCTGCTGCCGCGAACAGTGCCGGCGCAGTCTCGAGCAGTAAGAGCGACTCGCCGGGCAGAATCATAGACGCGTCTCTCTGGCGATTGATAATCACCGAGTGCTGGTCAACAACCTCCGCCACTAAATCTGAATACAGAATGCGTGGTTTCAGACGATCTTCCGCCTTAAGGCTAAACCCGTCAAGAATCGCATTGCCAGCCTCTTCCAGATCTTCCATTTTTGTACTGTGCAATTCCAGAATGCCAAACTGACGTTCCACATACAGAATCCCCGGTTCAATTCCAGGTACAGACTTCAATGCAAGATCAATGACTCTGTGTATGGCAAGCGCAGGCGATATTTCGATAATGAGCGAATGCATGCCCTGCAAAGGTACATAGCCTCTCGCCCGCAATGCAGTTGCCATATAGGCAGCAAATTGCGTCTGAAGACTCTCAATCTGCAGATAGACTCGCAAATCAGCCATAGTCGATTTCCTTCAACTGTAGCAAGTCAGTTTGCACATCATCAGAGAAGTCTAAAGCTGTAAAATTTTCTACTTATCAGCAGCTACATCAAATTTTTTAACAACATCCGCATGTGGACGAGGAATTACGTGTACGGAAATCACTTCCCCCACAGAACCGGCAGCTTCAGATCCAGCTTCAGTTGCCGCCTTCACAGCACCAACATCGCCTCTCACCAGCACTGATACCAGTCCGGCACCAACCTGTTCACGAGTAATAATTTCAACATTGGCAGCTTTCACCATAGCATCTGCAGCAGTGAACGCGGCAACGTAGCCTCGAGTTTCAATAAATCCAATTGCATTTGACATGATTTTCTCCTGATAATTAATTTGACAGTTAAATTAGTTGCCGCTGTCTGAGGTATCGTCAACAATTCCGATGACCAAAGCATCAATAACGGCATTTCCAGACTTGAACCACCCCTTCGCTACAGAACCTTGAGTAACGAGAACACGTTCTCCCGAACCTGCTCCAAGTGGGTCAAAGGCCAGAATTCTTTCTGGATTCTCGCCGTTGTCAATCAGATCAATCTCCAACAGCGCTCCGTTCGGCAACTCATCCAGTTTGCGAGTCGCCCAAATTTTTCCGATTACAGTTCCAACTTTCATGACTATCTACTGCCTCACTATTTTTAGTCCGACTTTGCGCGCTCGATCTTTGGCTAGCGGAGTCAAGACGACTTTACTGCCTATTTCAATGCACTGATTCGTTTTTGCCAGCGCCAATACTTTCGATTCAGTCAGCACTCCAGAGTCCAAGCATCCATTGCTCTGTCCGTCATCGGTATTTTGACTCTGATGACTGCTCTTGTGCGAGTTTACATGAAGATTTTGACCTCTTTGCTTTTCGGAATTCTTTACTTCGAATTTCAGTCGATTAGAAAGAATCAGTGCTTCGACATCTTGGTCATGAAGGCACTTGGCAAAATTCTTTAAGAATTCGTTAAACTTGCGGTCCGTTGCCACATCTACGACTATGCCCGATTTACAGTTTGTCGCAATGGTTTCGAGAATTTGCTTCATCAGCGGGCAATTCGGCACTTGTTTTTGGGGATGCCTACCATTTTTTTCGCTTGGAAGCGCTTCACGTAGAGCCTCTCGTACGACCGCGCGAATCTGGTCACTGGAATAAGTATTGCTGCTCATTTATCTCTACATCCTTGCTTCCAATGCTTCTTCCGCTGCTCGAGCTGCGGAACGTACATCGCTCTCCGAGCCGCTCAGATAGACCCGACCCGTTGCGCCGATCATTCGATAGTCAACGACCTTAACATCCGCCGCTTTCTCCGCTTCATTCGTAGCCAATATGCTGTATGAGGCAGGTTGCATCTCAAGGACAAAAAGCGACTCGCCAGGCAGTGCCATAGAGCCAAGTTTGTTTCGATTGATCAAGAATGCATGGTAGTCATCGACTCGCTTTACGATGGTTGACGCAAGAATTTCGGGCGGTAAGGCATCACTAGCATTTGCATTGAGAGTCTCCATTACCGCCTCTCCCCCTGCGACAACGTCGGCGGTTGAATGCGAGTGGAATTCCAGATAGCCGAATTGACGTTCTACCACCAAAATTCCAGGCTTTACATTGACACTCTTCAATGCGATATCCGTTATTCCTTCAATGTGCAGCCCTGGAACAACTTCTATAACCATTGCCGCCATGTTGGTTTTCGGTAGGTATCCACGAATCCAACTTCCTAGATAGCACATGGTTTTAGGCTGAAGTTGATCTATGAAAATGTAGGAACGAATGTCAGCCATTAGTGTCGTGACTCACTCACAAGTTGTAACGATCTGATCTCTTCAAGAATGATGCGGTGAATTTCATCTCGCAAGTCTCGCCCAATGGCTCCATCACCGTTTTCGGAATTCGAATATCCTGATGAATCGTTAGATTCAAATCCACTGGAAAATGAGTAGTCGATAGGCCCGTCACCCCGACCATAGGGTCGTACTGCAGGTAATACGAAGTTGTCGAACTCTCTCATGTCGACAGTTTCATCCTTGCTATAAGCGACCTTTGACCACTGCACCAGGTGTTGCGGTCCGACGTTCTCTCCGACTGAGCTTCTACCGAAAAATCCGGTACCGACAGTCATCGTGGGAGCTAGATTCGTATCAAATCCCGAAGCGCCGGTACTGCACGGTGCATTCACTGGAGTTCTCAGAACGTTGAGATGAGCCCCGAATTCAAGAATCACTTTCTGATCCTTGCAGTGAATGGCTGCTGAATGCCCGCTTCCCATTCGACGAACCATTGCGCTGCACGCTTTGAACGCTGCATCTCGATTGGAAACCGTGTAAAAACCCAAAACCGGACAGAGCTTTTCTCGGCTCAATACATAATCATCACCAATTCGTTCGAGAGGAGTCACTAGAACTCTAGTTTTGGCGGGGACTCGAATTCTAGCCCGTTCCGCAATCCATTCAGCAGACTGGCCGATGACAGCTGTATCAAATTCACCTTCCGGAAACAGCACATCTGCCAAGCGATCACGCTCCTCATCACTGCACAGATAACATCCATTTTTTTGTAACGCCACAATCAGTGCGTCGTTGATTGATTTATGGGCAATTACGGCGGATTCATTGGTACACAAAACACTGTTGTCGAACGCCTTGCTGTCCGAAATGCACTTTGCAGCATGTTCAATATCGGCGGATTCATCGACAAATGCTGGACAATTGCCCGGACCGACGCCGAGTGCAGGATTGCCTGAACTGTACGCAGCCCGAACCATTGGAGAACCACCTGTGGCGAGTATCACATCAACTCGTTCAGAACTCATTATCGCGTGGATGACTTCCAAAGTTGGATTCTCAATGACTTGAACAACTCCATCAGGTGCACCCGCTTTCTCAACAGCCTCGGCGAGCTTAAGTGCGGCATCTGTGCAGCACTCTTTCGCTGCCGGGTGCGGACTAATTACAATCGAATTTCGAGTCATCAATGCAAGTAATACCTTGAAGAAAACCGAGCAAACCGGATTGGTAGAAGGAGTCAATGCAAAAACAACTCCTGCAGGACGAGGAATTTCGACTACCTGTCGTTGGTGGTCAACTCGGTGGCTGGTAAAATTCTGATCCTTGTAATACTCGAAAATCCCCTCACTGCACATCCGATTCTTGATTTCCTTGTGATCGGCATTGCCGAACCCAGTTTCAGCTACTGCCCAGTCTGCATACTTTCGAGCAGTCGCCTCACCCAGATCAGCAGCCGCTTTAGCAATTCGTAGAACATCTTCACGAGCGTAGTTCGAAAAGACGCTTCCTGCCCATTGAGCGCGATCGATTACCCGATTCGCTTGAAATACTGGTGTTGGATGTGAGTAAGTTGTCATTTGGCTAAAATTCAGCTGTCTCCGTACGGCACTTCGCCTTGTAGAACAAATTCTATTTGCTGCCAAATGATTGATTCTTGACAATCCAACTCAGTCTTTTGACTTCAGAGCACTGCTTGTCTCAGATTGGATAGAACCGATATTCAGCCAACTTGACCCCCTGACGGAGTTCATACAACTGCGAATCAACCTAATTCGCAGCAAGAATTATGTAGAAACTGAAATTACCAGGTATTTACTGAAAGGATTAGCGGCTGTCTCATGACTGTCAGAGGCAACGAATAGCCCCTTGAATCGTCACTATTCAGAAGCTCTCCCGAGTAGGTGAACCTCGCTGATGGCAACCGAAAGTGTAGCAAAATCGATATTGCTGATAGACTTCATGTCGGAAATGATATTGGCCAGCATACGACAGCCATTGTTGTTGGAATCCATCCACTCCGATACCGCTTCAGCAGAGTCGCTCGTTTTCGCCTCCCGTACGACATCGCTGGCAATTGCATACTGGTGAGCATGAATATCATCGCTCAGCCTTGATTTGGCAAGACTGTGCCAGTGATTTTCTACTGGAAGCATTGACACTCTCTGACGAATCCACATCAAATCCAAACGTGCTCCTACATCAAAATACACGCGTGTGACAAATAACATCGGTTTTTTTGAATTCTTGATGATCTCAACAATGTCGAACGCGGTTGAAAGAGGAATTAACTCCGCGATCTGTCGAGCGAGTGGTTCCGGAACTTGATCATCCATCAACACCCGAACGTGTTCATTCAGTGGTTGGGTGTACTGATCTGTCAATGCTTTCGATAGTTCTTTGGAAAGTTTGCTAATCTCGCCTTTGAAATAGTTTACCGTTCCTTCAACATCGATCGGAAGACTACGGTGACGGAGAAGCCATAATGTTGCTCGCTCCAACAGTCCTCCGGCAAATGAAAGCATTGTCATCTGGGTTTGTGCCGCAACCCTATTGTCGAGGTCTTCAATTGCTTTCCAGACATCCTGCATCTGGAAAATCTCTCTCGCCGCACAATATGCCCTAGCAACATCGCAACTCTCGGCACCCGTAAATTGCTGCATACGCAAGGCAAATGTGGGGCCGACGCGATTGACCATGTTGTTCGTCACAAAAGTAGCAACAATTTCCCGTTTCAGACGGTGTTTGTGAATCTCCTCTTTGAAATCCCGTGCCAATCTCTCTGGGAAATATTCGTCTAGTTCTTTGATCAGGTATGGATCCTCCGGAACATCGGATGCGAGTAAAGTTTGGTACAGTGTCATTTTGGAATACGCAAGCAGTACTGACAGTTCCGGAAACTTGAGCCCGATTCGTTCCGATTCTCGACGTTTCAATTCATCCCGGTCGGGCAGGAATTCAATTTGTCGATCCAAGTCCCCAGATGACTCCAACTCTCGAATGAATCGCACATGTTCCTGCAACAGATTTTTTGAATTCGCATTGACCAAGCTTAATGCCTGGCTTTGTTGGTAATTGTCAGTAAGAACCAGACTTGCAACTTCATCGGTCATATCTCTCAGTATCTGTTCCCGTTGCTTCATGGTCATCTCACCGTTGTTCACAATCTGATTCAACAAAATCTTGATATTAACTTCATGGTCGGAGCAGTCGACACCGCCGGAGTTGTCAATGAAATCAGTGTAACAACGGCCGCCGTTCAAACAGTACTCAACCCGCCCAAGCTGGGTCATGCCAAGATTTCCGCCTTCGCCGACTACTTTGCAGCCAAGATCACTGCCATTTACTCGAATCAGATCATTCGAACGGTTTGCCGCATCTGCATGTGATTCCAATGTCGCTTTTACGTAGGTTCCAATGCCACCGTTCCATAAAAGATCAATCGGAGCCTTGAGCATGGCATTCAGCAATTCAGTCGGGGCGAGCTTGCTCTCGCTGATGTGCAGTCTCTTTTGCACTTCAGGAGAAATTTCGATCGCCTTAGCAGTTCGATCGAAAACCCCGCCGCCTTTTGAAATCAATTTCTTGTTGTAATCCTTCCAAGTCAGTCCCGGATTGTCAAATAGACGTTTACGTTCTTCGTAACTGGCTGCCGCGTCTGGATTTGGGTCAAGAAAGATTTCAATGTGATTGAACGCACCAACCAACTTGATATGACGGGACAACAGCATTCCATTTCCGAATACATCGCCGCTCATGTCGCCGATTCCGATTGCTGTAAAGTCAGTGGTCTGAATGTCGGTGCCAAGTTCGCGAAATTGACGCTTGACTGATTCCCACGCGCCACGGGCGGTAATCCCCATTCCTTTGTGATCATAACCGACAGAACCACCAGACGCAAAAGCATCGCCGAGCCAGAAACCGTATTCGTCCGCCAGTTCGTTAGCAATATCGGAAAAGGTTGCTGTACCTTTGTCTGCGGCAACGACCAGATATGGATCGCTTTCGTCGTAGCACTTTACATTTGGCGGGCTTACTATCTCGTTGTCGACGATATTGTCCGTAACATCCAGCATGCCGCGGATGAACGTCGAATAACAGTAGATGGCCTCGTCAAGCAATGATTTACCGTCTGGTGGTGGCTGTTTGACAACAAAACCACCTTTTGAGCCAACCGGAACAATCACCGCGTTCTTCACCATTTGTGCTTTCACCAGTCCAAGCACCTCGGTGCGAAAGTCTTCCCTGCGATCTGACCATCTTAATCCACCACGCGCGACCTTGCCACCGCGCAGATGTACAGCTTCAGTGCGAGTAGAGTAAACGAATATTTCGTATTTCGGTCTGGGATCCGGCATTTTCAGAATTTTGGATGCATCGATCTTGAACGACAGATAGCTCAGCGACTGACCACTCTCGTCAGTGCGGTAGAAGTTCGTCCGAATCGTAGATAAAATCACATTCACATAATTGCGCATCATGACATCTTCATCCAGACTCGTAATTTCATCTAGATAACCCTTGAGTTGATCTAAAATTTTATTGCGTTGACTGTCCGTCGAATCTGAAGACGGATCGAACAGCATCTGGAAAAACTCGACTAACCTGACAGTCATTTCAACATGCCGAGTAAGGGTTTCAGTAATATAGGAGTCACTGAATGGATTTCCGATCTGTTTGAGATAGCGACTGTACGCTCGCAAAATAATTACCTGCCTCCAAGCTAAATTAGCCGTCAGCACTAGACGATTGAACCCGTCGTTCTCCGCGTCCCCGCGCCAGATATGTCGGAACGCTTCTTCGAAAGTCGCTCGCTGCTGGTCCGGATCCAGATGATCACCTTTCGAATGCACTACAGTGAAGTCGTGTACCCAAAGAACTTCACCGGATTTCGGTCTGACTTCGTATGGTCTTTCTTCGACTACGTGTAACCCCATATTTTCGAGATAAGGCAACGCGTCTGAAGGGGAAATCTGTTTCCCGTAGCAGTAAAGCTTCAGATGACATTTTTCTTCGCTCGCCTCGCTTAAAGGGCGATAAAAGGATACGATGAGTTCATCCTCACCCAATCTGGCAAATCGCTCAAAATCCGCTGCGGTCATCCACGGAGAGTGATCTTCCTGATAACTGGCACTGAATGAATTTTCATAGTTTTTAAAGTACTGCGTACCGGTCTCTTCGCCATAGCGTTCAATTGTTGCCTTGTATAGCGAATCCTGCCATGTGATTGTCGTATCTTCAACCAGTTGTTGAATCTCCGCCAATTCCCTTTTGGGAACAGAGTCTTTATCGACATGAATCGTATAGGTAATACGCGCTAGCACCGACTCAGAAAAGGTGGAAAAGAAATCCGAAGATTTGCCTTCCAGGGATTCCATTAGAATATCCCCGATATTTACTCGCAAAGTTCGATTGAACAGTTCCTGTGGAACATATACGATCGCCGAATAAAACCGACCGTACTGTTCCCGTCTTAAAAAAACTTTGATACGCTGACGTTCTTGCAGTTCCAGAGTACCTGCGACATCCTCAAACAATTCGTCAGCAGAAACGCGAAATAGCATATCGCGAGGATAATTGTCAATGATGTTCGTCAGTGCTCGAATGCTGTGCGTCGTTTCCGAAAACCTGCTTCTTTGAAGGACTTTCTTAATCTTGACTCTGAGTAAAGGGATTAGGTTGGCACTGCCATTGTATGCGGTCGAACTGAAGAGCCCGACTAGCACGCGGAGTCCAGTACACTTTCCGCTTGATGAAAACTTCGGGATCGTGATTAAATCCATATAAGACGCACGATGAATCGGGGCGTGCGTGTTTGCTTTAGTGATGATAAGTGACTGTTCTCGTCCATCTGAACTGAAATCGGCAACTGGAATTACTGCACCAATATCGTCGATTTTCCGCAATACGCCAAGTCTGGATTTCTCATTAAATCGCATCGTACCAGACTTTGAGTTCCTGAATTCACAGTAGCCGAGAAACGTAAAATTCCCGTTCTTCAACCAATTACAGAATTCGGCTTGATCTTCCATGGCTGGATTCTTGGAGCGTTTCATCTCCTGTTCAAGACTGCGAGCTGTCTCCCCGATGCGTTTACGCATCACTGGCCAATCCATTACAGCAGACTCAATGATTTGGATGGTTTGCAGCAACCGAGCCTTGAGAGTATTGATCTCATCCACACCAGATGGCTTGACGAATTGAAAATGAAGAAATGATTCAAACTCCCCATCCAAGAAATCTGCATTCAAAGGGGAGGCGATTTTCTCAAGTTCGCCATTAGAATTTCTCTTGACGGCAAATACCGGGTGTACCGACAAGTGAATTTTCAGTCCCATCTCCTTCAAAACCATAGTGATGGAGTCAACTAAGAATGGGCGGTCAAATGCAACCACTTCAAGAACGGCATGTTTCGACCGCCAGCCATCCCTTTCTACGTCTGGGGTGTAGATGCGAATTTTGGATTCACCCTGCTTGCGTACTCTACCCAATTCCCGGTGCGCAAGGGCTACACCTCTCAGATCAAATAGGTCTCGTTCACTCAGGTCCTCGTACGGAACTCCGTGAAAATAGTGACGAACGAATTCAGCAAACTGTTCAGTTTCAAGTGAAGGTAAATTGCCTTCGTCGCTGACAAGCCGGTTTATAAGAGCTTGTGTTTGTTGTGAATGCAGAATCGACATGAGATCACCTCCCTTGGCAATGAACTCTCAAGCTGATGCGCATTACTATACAGTACCATGAGAAAATTTGAGGCTTTGTAAATTACACGGACCTGAAATCCTTTGCAGTAATAAACATTTATTGAGTTTTACAAGAAGGGCTATAGAGTGTGAATTTCAATCATTCATGCAATTAAAAATTCTGTCTACGAAATATTAACTTCAATCGGATTGAAAGCGAGGTGGTAAATATAACGCGTGCGAGTATGGAGTTCACTCAATACCAAATCAGTATAATTTCATAATATTTTCATCAATACATGTGAGGTTATGAAGATGATATCTTTCATCACTATCCGAGATATTGATCCCAAAGACAAATCTTGGCTTGAACATGAAGCACTCCAGCGCGGCGTTTCAATGGAGGAACTTGTGTGTCTTTTGATCCATGAGCAGTGCGAGAAATCGCAAAACCACACTAAACTGTCCGCAGCTTTCCAACGATACTTCGGGCCGGATCACGGTGTAGATCTGCCGTTGCCAAAACAGTATGGTTATAGACCGATAATTCCCTCTGACGATGGTAAGCCATAACTGTGCCTGTTACTTGGCTACTCGATACGAATGTCGTCTCGGAAATGATGCGTTCAAAACCTAATCCTCGAGTTGCTGAATTTTTTGATGCAATTAGCGTAGAAGAATTTGGTATTTCCACGATTACGGTCTGGGAAATTCTTAATGGTATTGGCCGACTTGACAGTAGTCGTCGCAGGGCGGAAATCACCGAGCAGTTCCATGGATTGTTGGTCAATGTTTTTGAAGAACAGATTTTCGATTGAACTCCTGCGGATGCCCGGGTCTGTGCTTTAATTATGGAAACAAAGCGTCGCCGTGGTGAACCGCTTGACAGGCATTTACCGGATGCGATGATTGCAGCGACAGCGGTTTACCAAGGTCTAACAATCGTTACACGTAACGAACGCGATTTTCGTAACACTGGCGCCAACACTGTCAACCCGTGGGCTGAATCATCCGTATAAGATGGTTCCGCACCATTGATTTGCTATTTGTATGGGTTCTCCTGAGTCAGTAGTAAGGCAATAAAAAATGAGCAGAACGTTTCATTTCGATGGCGAACAAATTGAATGCCCGGTTTGCCAAAATTCTGATGGAAGTTCGTGTAAATATGTTGTTTTGGTAGACGACAATTTTCATTGCAACTGTGATCGTTGTGGACATTTGAATGTTTTTATGGATGCCTACAATTGGCTTATTGCAAGTAAAAATGAAGATGGAGAACCTAAAGAGCTATTGGAGATTTCTGGTAATCAGAGAGACACTATTTCCAAAAAGTTACAAGAAATTCGAGAAATTGGAAAACAAACTCCTATCACCAGTGAATTCGTAAAGAGTGTTATCTGTAATAAGTCAACTGAAACACTCTAGCTCCTTCTCCATGAACTAATGTGCGTAGCATTTTACGCGTAAGCGAATACGCGCGTTCGACACGCTGAACCCTAGAGGTGAAAATTCATCAATGTAGTAGGTCGTGCTGCAAAAGAAAGAAACATCTCAAATGATTGGTTGACTTCATTCAGACCCGTTCACTCGGCACACTTACTTTAGCTAAAACTTGGGGGGACATCCTATCGTTTGTAAATATCTACTGCGGGTCAGTAAACCCGCGCCTTTAGCGGTAAATAATCTATGCAGCGAGTTCATGTTTGAGGTAATCATGGTCAAACAACTGTTGGTTTTTTAGCATGACGCAGGTGACTTTGAGAAGGCAATCTGCAACGTTGCGCAAAGCTCTTGCGTGTCGGTGTCCACGAGTGCGAAGAGCGGTGTATTTGGCTTTGCTGACCGGGTCATGTTGGACCGCTGTTCGGGCCCAGTGGTAGATGGCCTGCTGCAACCGGGGATTCACTGCGCGACGCCGCACCACGAGATAAAGTTTGCCGGAACGCTTGTGACGCACGGCAAATTTTTTCTAATTCTTTGTCGGTGAAGCGGCAGAAAAGCAGACTGGATCTGCCCTAATTTGCTGTCAATTGAGGTTTGCATGAGCTCTGTGACCGACAACGTGGGCGGGCAATGCCCCTGATCGGCGTCAATTCAGCAACAATTGCGCCCGATTCACCAAGCGTTGGGTATTCACATTTGCGGAAACCAGTACTCCGACGCCCGACTCCTGTTCCCAGTCATCGTTGAATTCGACCGGCAAGGCCAGCCTTCAATACGAATATACTGATCGCCGCTGCGACGTCGAGGATTCGATTCAGGCGCCGTCGCAACGGACAGACTAGCGGACCATTCTTTGCGTACAGCGATCTTCCGAAGAAAAGACTTTATGTAAAGTCTATTGTTATGTAAAGTCGGATTTGAATTTGCCCGAAAATCAAGAACTTCCGGGCAAATCGCTTTACATAAATATAAAGTGTCTTCTCCCACTAGTCACCATACAAAAGGAGAAGACACATGTCATCATCAACAAAACCATGCGCGGTTTTCCAACCAGAGCATGATCCACTCAACCCTTACATTGAAGAATTTCACGAGCACCTGCGTCGGTCAAGCCTGTCGGAAAGGGTAATCCTGACATACATCGGCTATGCCCGACATTTTCTGACTTGGCACAGACAATCGGGTTTGGACATTCAGTTAATTGACGATGCGGTCCTGCGGCGATTCCGGGATCATGACTGCAGCTGTCCCCGGTATCACCTCAGCTGGAGTCAAACGCAGGGTCGGCGCCTCCGCAATAGGCTGTCAGGCGTATTGAGGCTGGTCGGTTTTTTCGAGCAGATCGGCAGAACCCGCCATCCAGGTGAGCAAGAACGGGCTCGCTGCCTGCTGAACGCGTTCTTGAATCACCTGTCTGAAAACGCCTACAGTGCGTCTACACGAAAGAGCTACCGGGGTGTAAGCACACACCTGCTGGTCTGGCTTCATCAGTCGAGAATTTCGATTGCAGCACTGGATGTGGGTGCTGTGCATCGGTTCATCGGACACGATTGCTGGTGCGGAGGCTTCCATAGGGGGATTTCCGATAATGAAAAGACTCGTGCCGCGGTGAATCGTTTCGTCGAGTTTTTGGTGTCGCGAGGCGCGGTTTCAGATGCAAGCCTGATGCCGTGCGAGAAGCGCCAGCCGAGGCTGCCGGAATTTGCACACTGGCTTCGCCGCCACCGGGGTATTCAGGAATCAACTGTCAATCAGCATGTGCGGCAGGTTTGCAGTTTGCTACCGCACCTCGGCACTGCGGAGGAGTATAACGCACAGCAGATTCGAGATGCGCTATTGCGTCGCTTTCAAGGATCGTCGGTGTCGTTAGCTCAAGCCGTGGCCGGTTCGACTCGCATGTATCTTCGGTTTCTGAGCACTCGCGGACTGTGTCCGCCGGGACTGGTCGGGAGCGTAATGTCGGTAACGAAATGGCGGCTGTCTTCGGTGCCCCGGTACTTGGAAGCCGATGAGATAGAACGGGTCATCGCCACCTGCGACCCTGCCAATCCGGCAGGGCTGCGGGATCGGGCCATGTTTCTGTTGATGGCCCGGCTGGGCTTGCGCGCCGGCGACATTACGGCACTGAGGTTCGACCACCTTGACTGGATCAATGCACGGATTCAGGTGTGCGGCAAATCCAGACGGGCCGTGGCACTGCCGCTGCCGCAGGATGCGGGTGATGCAGTGTTGGAGTATTTGGAAAAGGCGCGTCCGCGAAGCGATCGCCAACGGCTGTTTCTGACCGCAGTGGCGCCGTACCAATGGCATTCGTTTAGCAAAAAAAGCCATTCGTTTAACAGTTCGGTATTTTCCCAAGATTTGGACGACCTGCAACTGATCAATCGTTCAGTTTTTTTAGGCCGCTCCAGTTCTTCGGTTGGCATTCCTGAACCGCTCATCCGGACGCTTTGAGATGCGCGGATACGACCGTCCGGGACGTTCCTTTTGCAGACAATTGCCGATGCTGTGAAGAATGTTCGAGACCGCGCTCGAAGCCAGCTGCCAGTTGCCCAGCATCAGCGCTTCAAAGTTTCTCGCCACCGTCACCAGCACATTCTTGAAATTCGCACGCATCTTGGGTTGATCGACCGCAACGCCCGCATTCAGGTCGTCTTCCAACTGGTTGCCGAACGAGCGAGACAGCGCCAGCAGCACAAAATGAGCATACAGCTCCTGTTTCACGCCGCGCTCGGACTTGGCGTGAAATTGCTCGATTTCCAGCAACCGCTTCGAGATTTTATACAATTCTTCAATACCCCAGCGACCGTGATATGCATCCGACAGTGCGGCGAGCGGAAACTGGTTTTGATCCAACAGCGTGGTCGCAAGACAGTACTCATTGCCACCGGCACTGTATCTGACACAGCGCACCCGCACCGGGTGCAGGATTTCACCCGGATGACGCCGACGCCAGTGCCGGGCGCGAGACGCGCTCGGCAAAACCTCAATGACGCGTTCATCCTCGCAGCCGTCAATGAACTCATCAAAGGCGCCGGCACTGCCACGCTTGAGGCGAAAAATACAGTCGATGCCGCGTATGGCATGCTGACGCAACAACTCGAACGAATAATAACCGCGGTCGTAGACCACCACTTCGCCAGCCCGGCACCATTTCAGATGCCTGAGCGCCGGCTGATGTTCGTCCAGGTGCGACAGCAACTCGAAATCCACTGGCATCCGGTCGCCCAGCCGGTACAGACAACTCACCAGGCCTTGCGGATAGTAACTACCCTGGGAAGGCAGGGAATAGCCGGCTTCGAGCAGTGCCCGCGGCAAGTTGATTTTGCTGCCATCTACCGCCAGCAGTCGCCGGCCGCACCACTCGCGACGGGCATCCTCACCCAAGTGCTCATCCAAACGCGCCAGCACCTGCCGATAGACTGTTTTGAACGCCTGCTCATCGAGCTTGTGGCGGGCGGCACACATCGAGGACGCCACTGGCGGCTGTGGCTGCGGCAGCTCCACACCCAGCAGCCGACTCTGATCCCACAGCTCGTTGACCGTGGTCTGATAGCCCTGATGATTCTTTGAAAACACCAGGCGGAACACAAACAGCATGATCAGCAACGTATTGAGCACCCGTGTTCGCTGCTGCCAGCGTCGATCATATTGCTCTGCCACCGCGGCTGCAATGCCGACAAAATCACGCCACATGCGCACAAACCGGTCATCGGCAGAACCGACCGACGGCTGCCGCGGTGCAACTCGCCGGGGCTTTTTGGCCTCACCTTCGAGCAGAATGCGACGCGCATCGGCCGCCAATGGCATCACATACACATCCTTGATGGTCTTGTCAGAGCGCTTGACGGTCTCGCCAATCCGCTGCCAGCCCGCCGCACGGTAACTGCTGGCGCTAAAACGCGCCGGGTCAACGAAGCTCTCCATCAGCACCGGCCGCACGCCCCATCTTGCCTGCCAGTCGTCTGCCACGCACCGCGCCGCCAGCGACAATGCCTTCGAGGCCAAGTTCGACACCTGCACCCAGGGCAAGATCAAGAACCGCGCATTTTGCACCACCTGCTTCAAACGCTTCTTGTAGCGCACCGGCTGCCAGCCGACCCATTCATCCCGGCACGGCAACTTCGCACTGGCCCGCTGAAACAGCAAACAACCCAGCCGCCGGTTGTCTTTGTCAACCATGAAATAACGCAAGTGACACCCCATCGGCTGACGGTAGCCCAGGTAATGATAACGATCCACCAGCTCGTTCCACTGCGCCTTGTCGGCCTCGCTCTCCACCAACTGCAACGCAATCGGCGACAGTTCCGACAAACTCGCCACCACCGCCGCACCCGGCTCACTTCGCTCGCTCCACTCCAGTGGTTTGCGTGCCCCCCGAACCATCGTCTCATCCTTGCCCGGCAAGCGCAGCACATCCGCAGCCTCCAATTCCTCCAGCATCTTCAAACACGCATAAGTGCTGTTGACACCGCCATCCGTTCGCCAATCCAAATGCTCACAGATCGTCTGCGCCAACTCCTTGCGACTTAAGCGCGGAAAACTCTCAACCGTCTGCTGCACCTCGACCAATTGCTGGCGCGTGACGCGCCGCCCTGAAAAGGTCGTCCGATGCAATCGCTTGATGCTGTCGTCCATCGCGTGTTCTCCTGATGCGCTCAATGTTCACTGTCATTTTCGCACAACCGGAGAGGGTTGTCAAGGGCTCAGGACAATTTTTTTACACTCAAAAATACATGATTGACATCAATGACTTGCAAAACTCAACCGACGACGTGTACGGAATTTTTCAAAACGAATGCCATTGGGCGCCGTACCGACCGATCGGCAACGTCTGCACGATCAGCAATATCGTCGCGAGGGCTTTGCGGCGCGCAGGCATTGAAAAAACCGGTCCCCGAGGCGCGCATCTTTTTCGTCACTCGGCGGCAACCGCCCTGCTTAGGGGTGGGGCGACACTTGATGAAATTCAGACATTGCTGCGCCACCGGTCCTCGACAACGACCGCAATCTATGCCAAGGTTGACCGGCCCATGCTGGAAACGGTCGCACAGCCATGGCTAGGAGGTGGGCAATGACATTGCTGCGAGATGTTGAACGATTTGTTGCGTTCAAGCAGAAACTCGGTCTCAATTTTGCGACTGAATCGGGCCGGCTGCATGCCTTCGCCGTCTGGGCCATGAGCCAGGGCGATCGCCATGTTCTGGTGTCCAGTGCAGTGGTATGGGCGTCGCTGGCATCATCGCCGCGGGAAAAATGTGTGCGGCTGCGTTCAGTGCGCAAGCTGGCAGTGTGGCTGCATGCGGAAGATGACCGTCATGAAATTCCGAATCCGGACGCGCTCGGCCGGGTCAACATCGCGCGGCGACCGACACCGCATCTGCTCAAGCCAGATGAGATCCGGCTGATTATGGATGCTGCACTTTGTCTGTCCCCCGCCGATTCGATCAATCGACATACCTATCATTACAGTATCGGCCTGGTCGCTTCAACGGGATTGCGTGCATCAGAAGCCTGTTCGCTGAAACTGAGCGATCTGGTCCCGGACGGACTGAACATCAGGCGCACCAAGTTCGGTAAAAGTCGACTGGTTGTCCTGCACCCGACCACCCGCCAGGCAATCGAACGCTATCTGGTTATCCGCGCCCGCTGCGCAGCCGCCAGCGAGCATTTGTTTGTCCTTTCGACAGGCAATGCGCTATACCCCGACTTGCTGACCCGAACGTTCATCAAGTTGGCCCGCAAAGTCGGGCTGCGTGGCGGCCCGAATGAGCCAGGAACTCGACTTCACGACCTGCGTCATGCCTTTGCCGTGCGCAGTCTCGAAGCCGCAATTGCCTCTGACCGCGACCGCGTCAGCCGCCACATGCTCGCGTTGAGTACCTACATGGGGCACGTTGATGTGTCATCCACATACTGGTACCTTGAGGCGACACCCGTGCTGCTTCGCCAGATCGCGGATGTTGCGCAATCGGCACCCCGGGACGGGAGGGCTGAATGATGACTGATCTGGCTAAACATTTGGGGGCTTTCCTTAGGGAATATCTGCCGCGCGACAGCGGCGCCAGTCCGCATACGGTCTCCAGCTACGCCTTGTGCTTTAAGCTGTTCGTTGGATTTGTGTCCGAAAGACTCGACGTCAGGCCGTGTCTCTTAGAAACCGATGATCTCGGCGTGGAGCTGATTCTGGACTTCCTCGAGCATCTGGAAAACGAATGCGGCAACAGCGTGCGTACTCGCAATAACCGCCTGGCCGCGATCAAGAGTTTTTTCCGCTATCTGGAATTTCGCGAAACACATCGCCTTGATCTGGCTGGGCAGGTACGCGCCATTCCGCTTAAGCGTGTCGACGAACCACTCATCGACACATTGAGCCGCGAAGAGCTGACCGCGCTGCTGGACGCACCTCAGACGAACTCGTTCTCTGGCATCCGCGACCGGGCAATGCTTCATCTTACCTATGCCGCCGGACTGCGAGTGTCCGAACTGGTGGGTCTGACTCTGGACGATCTTCGCAAGCCGAATCTCGACACTGTGCATGTAATGGGCAAAGGACGCCGAATGCGGATTATGCCACTGTGGAAAGAAACCAAGCCACTGCTTAGGCATTGGCTCGCGATTCGCCCCGACAGCGCCGATACACATTTTTTCTTGAATGCGCGTGCAACAGCTATGACCCGGCAGGGGTTCAATCATCGCGTCGCCGTGCATCTTGAAACCGCACGCAAACAGCAGCCGTCTTTATCAAACAAGCGAGTTTCGCCGCACACCCTGAGGCATGCCTGTGCGCTACATATCCTGGAAACTACAGGCGACATCCGCAAGGTGTCCCTGTGGTTGGGACATGCAAGCATCCAGAGCACCGAGATTTACCTCAGGGTTGACCCGTCGGAAAAGCATGACATCATCGCTGCCGGCTTTCCTCCTGGCATTCGCAAGGGTTCCTTTAAAGATGCCCCAGACCGGCTAATCGCGATTCTGAGCGACATGGCAAGGCAATAATTATGTAAAGCGATTTGCCCGGAAGTTCTTGATTTTCGGGCAAATTCAAATCCGACTTTACATAACAATAGACTTTACATAAAGCGCTATATGTAAAGCTTTACATATAGCGCTCGATTTTCGCTTTCACTGCCGCAGGCATTCGGGCGGCAAGCAACGCTTCAAAATGAAATTTGGCTTTGTCGTCGTGCCCGGCTTCGAAATATGCTCTTGCCAACTCCAGTCTTACCCGAATCAGAAACGGCTGGTCAACTAGAATATCTTGGAATCACTCTGCGGCTTTATCCGGCATTCCCAGCATCATCTCGATTCGTCCAAGCATAAACAATCGTTCAATCTCCTCCTCTTGCAATTCGGGATGAAACTGTTCCAACAACGCATATGCTTCCTCCAGTCGTTCCGATTTTATAAGCCATCGTGCTCTTGATAGATCGGATGAGACAACCGATGTTTCTTGCGCATTAACTGGAAGAAAGCTAGTGACTACGAAGATTGCTGCAACGAAAGTTGAACACAAGCCATAACGCGATGACAAATTCAAGGACATACGGTTGAACAGTCAATCAAATAACTCACTCGAATCGGTATTGGAGTGGAGTCAACCCGGCATCCGGCAACGACCAATCGTGCAGGCTATCTGTCTGGATACTCTTGGCCGTTGATCGGAATATTTGCTTGAGAATTTGCAACTGGCAGCTCCTGCGTTCATTCATCACTGGAGGAACCAGCATGAATGGTTTGTTCAGCGCGGGGCAGCAATTCGATTCCGCGATTCCTTCGCTTTGATGTGCAAGAACAGGAATTACGTCTCACTTGAGCAACGTCGAAACTAGCAAGAGTCGAATAAGCGAACCGATGCTTTCACGTCCAATGTGCCCGTCTCGGGAACCGCAGTATTACCGCGAACGCTACGTTTGGGATTCCGCAACAGCAAAACCGCACATGCGATTGGATTGCAAACAATCACCCAGGCAATTTGATGCGGAGATTTGCGGCGAGGACCGAATCGGTTGAGCGGGCGAACCATCAACGGACCTCGTAGACCGGTCCTCTTTATACGCGGCCGCTATTCGTTACAGATCAATTTGAATCCAGCCACGTGCCGAATCCGCCAATCAAGTTCCAGTCTTCATCTTCAGTACCTTGGGAAATTCCCCAGGTTCCCCCGGCAGCCGGCGGCGCAGTATTTGGGATAACGGGATTTCCGAAGAACTGGCCACCCCATTTCCCACTCGCATCCTTGTTTGAAGTTGTTGAACCAGATTCAAAAACACCATCACTAGCACTAAATTGAGTTGCGCCGAGATTGACAACCAAGTCACGCAGACCACCGTTGTTGCCGAAAACATCGAGATGTTCGTCGCTCCCGTCCAATTGCTTAAAGCCATCGATTCGGCCCTCTACAGATTGCGTCCCGAAATTCACAGATAAGTTGACGTTGGCATTGAAGTCTATAAATTCAGGGTATCTTAAATTCGTTCGACTTTCAGAGTTACGCATACCGAATCCATGGGTATAGCCTAAGTAGGATGCCGAGCCTGGTAATGAAAGCGGAGCAACGACATTCGGGCCGTCGGCAAATCCGCCTAGCACTGCTTCTAAATTCTGAAATTTAACAGCGCCATAATACCAGTAGCCCCACGATATGTATTCTAAATCGGTATTTCCTAAAAAACTTAGTAAGATTCCATTGTCCCCGTTGGCGTTGATGGAGTTGTCCGATATGTCGCTGTAAAAAAAATTGTGAAGTTTTTTGTCATCCGTGGAGCGCTCAAGATATCGGGAATCATCCTCCTTAGGTCTAAACAAATCTTGCGGATAATACTCCGTGCGTGCCGGCCTATTTTCGGTATCGAGAGGAGTAGTGTCCGGTATAGGGTATGCCCCGTACATATTCTCAAATCCTTGAGCCCTGAGGTAGTGGTACTCTCTCTCTTCTGCTTTTTTCCAATCTTCTTTGGTGAAGTGGTCGTTTATCCAATCGTCTGAGACTCCCCCATCAGCATTTGCCGTAACTGAAAGATATATCTTTCCTGACGGGGTCCTAACGTCGATCACTCCCGGAACGGCGTTTGTCGTCAGTACGCTATTTTTAGCATCGTTTCTTGTAAGTGTTGCGACGAGATGCTTTCCGCCCAACCCATCGTCCCTGATTTCCAATTCGAATTGATCCAGAGTCTTTCCCGAACCATCAACCCTGGAAGATTGTGTCACACTGCCACTTCTCGTTTCTGCCATTGCAGCACTGCGAGTGCTATCACTTGTAAGACCCTCATCGGTGGTGCGACGTGATGGGTTGACAGGCTCTAGGTCGTGAATGGAAATTGGCGGGATGCTTTTGCTGCCGCTGCCCCCCCCCCCGCAGGACGTGAGAAATATCACAAAGCATGCAACAAATGCACCGCTTATGAGTGAGTTTCTACGATACGAGGGGTGGGCAAGGGCGGGTACAGGGAACTGAATTCGGTACTGCCAAGTTGATTTGAATTCCGTAACAAACTCTTTGTGCTTTGTATGTTGTAACATGTTAGCGTATTACTCCGGCTGTCTTGTTGTCTTGCTGAAAGATGTTTGAATATTGAATTATACATAACCTGTACCATTCGCTGAAGCCGTGACAAAGGCGGAGACTTTTCCGTTGGGCGTAATTTTACTGGCTATCGAGCGGAATGAGTCGGCATGAATATTGATTTTTCCGGGAAAACCGAATCCCAGCGCCAGATTTCGGCGCCACGGCTGTTTGCGCGGCAATAATCAGGCTGAATGGGGCGATTCAGACAAATTGCGCTCGCGCCGAACGGTGCGCTGAATCGATTGTCTGGAATGTCGCCGCGCCAAGCGGCAGAATCAGGCGGCCAGGTCTTTGACCAGTGATCTCATACGTTCAGGCTTGCCGCTCTGAATGGCAAAACAGGCTGCTGCCAGCATCACCGTCATGGACATCGAGATTCTAAGCGCCATGCGCTTTTGTCCGCGGATATAGTGATCCTCCATCAAGAATCCGTCTGCGATTCTGGAAAAGATCCGCTCACAGGCGGTTCTTTGTCTATACAGCCGTTTCCACTTGTAGGTCGAAGGTGGCAATGCACCGTAGTCTCGAAGGTGGTCCGGGTCCACTTTGACTCGCACCACTCGGGTCTTGGCGTCGATTCTGACATGGCCGCTTTTGTAGCATTCGGCTCGACCCTTGCACTCGAAATCGTTGACTGCAGCCGGACAAGCCCATTTCACAGTGCCACGCTTTTTCTCATAGCCCTGGTGATGCATCAGTCGGATTTGCTTTGAGTGCGGACACTTGCAATACAGATCGCCACGTTCTGTTACCAGCATCGTGTCAATCACATTTTCGTCCAATGTGCGGGTCGGCACATCCAGCTGATCGGGATGCAGATTGATTTCGTCCCACAGATTGCGAGTGTCGATGACCGGCAAAATATCCGCTTCGAACAGTTGTCTGCGAAGTTTGTTGCTGTCAAGCCCGCGGTCGGCAACAAAGCTTTGACACCGATTCGACAAATCTGAATCGATAAACTCGGCGACCAAATTTTTACAGTGAGTATGCTCGGATTGTTTCGCCGTTGCCAGCTTGAATCCGAGCGGCAACTCGAAATTCACGTCGCTCAGGACGTGGAGGCTGTAGCCAAACCAGTATTTTTTGACTTGCTTCTGCTGGCCATTGGAACCGGTCGTATACTGTTTGTGACAGCCCCAGGTAGCGTCCGGGTCTGAGGTTTGTTGCTCGCCTGTGAGCGGGTCGGTTTTGTTCTTGGACTGAACGGTTCCGGAAAGTATTTACTTTAGACACTTTTCTACATAAAGCGCATGGAAACAAATTCAACCATAAACTGAACAAGGGTAGAAGTGAATACTACATCGGAGATGCATCAGTTACTGGTGTGCTGGTGTTCCTAAATCTTGCAAATTGGAGCGGATTAGTGCATTCTTAGCAGTGCAGATTTCGAAATCAACGGAATTGCAAATCAAAATGAACTTTGAATCAGTGTACGAATTTCAGAATTCGGGGACATTTCCTCAGTCTGACTATGATGCCGAACCAGTCCCGCACGTACTGGCACCGGCAGCTACCGGAGTCGATGAATTCATCAATCAACATGGAGGCGATGTAGACCGAGTCTTTGGTGAAGCTGGGGTAGACCAGAAGTGCATCGGCAATCCGACCGAAGGCATGTCGCTAAAGTCTTTCTGTGGCTTATTTGAATCAGCCTCCGAGAACACCCGGAACGACAACTTCGGATTGTGGTTCGGCAACCAGTTTCAACCTAATGATCTTGGACTTTGGGGCTATGCGGCTATTTCCTCTCCAACCTTAGGTAATGCGCTTGACAATCTCATCGATCTATTTCGATACCACCAGCAATGCTCCATGATGCGACTAGCTTCCGCCAGCAATGGTTATTGCAATCTGGAGTATCAGGTACGCGACCCGCAAATTGTGGAGCGCAGACAAGACGCCGAATTATCCCTCGGCATGTTCTTAAACGTGATTCGTGAAGGTGCAGGTAAAAACTGGCAGCCAGAAGAAGTCTATTTTGAGCACCCAAAACCTGAAAACAGCAACGAACACGAAAAAGCATTCGACGCCCCCGTGTTTTTCAGTCAAAAAGTGAATGCGATCATTTTCAATCCCGCCGTTCTCGAAAACAAAATGCCAAACAGCGACCTGAAGCTGATGTCACTCACTCGAACCTGTCTTGAATCCCTTCACACCAATACTCCGTTCACGCAAAATTTGACAGATCGCATTCGCAATATCATTCGAATCAAGCTGGCGGACGGCTATCCTTCTCTTGAACTGGTTGCTGAGAGTATTTACATGAGCACTAGCGCGATTCAACGCAGTCTTGCCTGGGAAGGACTTTCCTACACCGACTTGGTGGAAGAAACCAGAAAAAGTCTAGCTGAAATGTATTTCAAACAACGAAATCTATCGCTGTCCGAAATCGCCTACTTGTTGGGGTATTCTGAGCTCAGTGCATTCAGTCGGGCATTCCGCCGCTGGACCGGCCTCTCCCCACGTGAATTCCGAGGCCGAAGTTCTGAAAATTGATTATCCGCTGCGTCCACGCAACTTACGATAGACAATCAGCAAAACAAAGGCGATCAGCAGAATTCCGGCAGCACCGCCCATCGTGAGCGAACCAAGAGTCGGCACCATCGGTGTGTAACCCGATACCATTTTTGCATACAGCCATTCAGGGATTGTCTGGTCAGCTCCGGTTGTAAAAAGCGATAGAGGGAAATTTCCCCAAGAAAGCAGAAATGCGAAGATGGCGCCGGAAATGATACCTGGAGAGAGAATCGGCAAGGTGATCTCCCTGAGCACCTGCAACCGCGAGGCACCAAGATCGTATGCCGCCTCCTCCCACACCGGATCGAAACTGTATACCTGAATAGACATGATCAGCGTTACAATCGGCAGTATCCAAATCATGTGCGCGAACACCGCTGTCTGCCAACTTGTCGTAATTCCGAGCGAAGAAAACCACAACAGTAAAGCCAATCCAAGTACTGCCTGAGGAAAGAAAATCGGTAACAGAATCAGACGCTGATAGAGTTTGCGTCCCTTCCAGTCATAGCGTGCGAAAGCAAGCGCACCGAAAAATGCCAGCACCACCGACAGCAGCGTCACCAAGGTCGCAATGCTAATCGAAGTCCAGAAAAGATCGCGTACCGACAGAGAAGAAAATGCTTTTTCATACCATCGCGTATCCCACATTTTGACCGGAAACTGGAAATAGCGCTGTTTCGTAAACGAAGCCATCACCACTGACAGCATCGGCATATACAAAAACAGGAGAATGCTCCCAGTCCAGACGATGATGAGAGCTCGGGAAATTCTGCCTTTACGATGGTTCTTCACGTTTTATCGCCTTCCAACCAATCGGTCCAGGTCTATCTTGCGGAAAAGGAAATAGATGATAATCAGTGAAATCATGATTAACAAAACTGACAGGACTGACCCTTTCGGCCAGTTTTGAGCAAAGGTAAAGGCAGATTCAATATCATCGGCAATCATTACAATTGCCTGCCCCCCCAGAATCTTGGATTCGGCCAACGATCCCAAAGTGAGAATAAACACCAACAAACTGCCTATCAAAATTCCCGGCATGGAAAGAGGCAGTTCAACTTCGCGGAAAATTTGCAGCCTTGAGGCACCGAGGTCGGATGCGGCTTCCTTCAACGACTCCGGCACCATGGACATGCCGATCACCAGTGGAAATAACATGAAGGGAAGATACACATATACCAATCCCAGCACAATCGAGGGAACGGTATACAGCATGCCTGAAATTGATGCTCCGAACAGGAATTGGATAGAGCCATCGATAATTCCATTCTTCAATAGCAGCAGCACCCAGCCGAACAAGCGAATGTTTTCTGAAATCAATAATGGAAGCGCAATCAAGATGGTAATGAGCATCGCCCACTTTCCAAACAATTTCGCCATACCGTAAGCGATCGGATAAGTAACAATCAATAACAGAATGACCGTTATGACTGCAAGCGTCAACGACCAGCCGAACGAAATATAGTAGCTCTGTGTGACGACTGAAATGTAGTTGTCAAACGTTGGCAGTTGTCCAAGCGTAAAAGTTTTTGGCGGCATGAAGCTGTACAGCACCACCAGTACCAAAGGACCCGCGAATCCGATCAAGAGAAATATTCCAACCGGCAGTGCGGTTAGAAATCCAGGCTGACGGATCCAATTTGAGAGGACTTTCATCGCCGCAATTTCAAAGACTCACTGATTTACCAGGATCGAATCCTGCGGTCGCCAACCAATAGTCACAGGTTCCCCACGCTTGCCGGAATATGGATCGTCCTGCAGCCGTTCAACCAGCCAGTGATGTTCTCCATCGACACTACGCACCTGATACTGAATGCGCGAACCGAGTGCGTAATCATTGAAAAGAACACCTTGAATCCGATTCGTCAGTGTTTCCGCTGCTGGTCCGATCTTCATAACTTCAGGACGAATGATCAGAAATCCGGACTTAAAATTCTCTGCATTGGTTCCTATCTCAAACTCGCCGTCAGTCGAGGATTCCTTGACATGAGTACCGCCCACACGTTCGACTTCAAGAGTATTCACTTCTCCCATGAACTGGGCTACAAACTTGTTTTTCGGACGATTGTAGATATCATCCGGACTTCCGATCTGAATCAGCTCACCTTCATTCAGAATTCCGATTCGATCACTCATCACCATTGCTTCCTCAAGTGAATGGGTAATGTAGACGAACGTCTTTCCAGTTTCCCGATGAATATCCTTGAGTTCCTTCTCAAGTGTCTTTCGAAGCCTGAAATCCAGTGCAGAAAGTGGCTCGTCAAAAAACAGGATTTCAGGGTCAAACGCCAACGCGCGAGCAAGGGCGATTCTCTGACGCTCGCCGCCTGAACACTGATTGATGTTTTTACCGTAAAAATCTGCCGGTAGTCGCAGAAGTTCCAGCAACTCCAGTGCCCGCTTGCGTCTGACGATGGAATTCACCCCTGCAATCTTCATTGCAAACTCTACATTCTGCCCAACCGACTTGTGCGGAAACAGTGCCAGATTCTGAAACACCATACACGTCGGACGTTTGTTTGCGGGAACATCGTTGATGATGTTGCCTTTGAGGGAGATTTCGCCACTGGTGGGGAATTCCATCCCCACCAGTATGCGAATGAGGGTTGTCTTGCCACTGCCGGAAGGCCCAACCAGTGTGAAAAACTCGCCTTCTGAAATACTGAGGTCTACATTGTTGACGGCTGTGAAGTCACCAAACCTTTTTGTAATTCCTCGTAGTTCCAGAATACCGAGTCGTCCTTCTTCCATGCAGAATGAACTCCAGAAGATATTCTGATAATGACATGCGAATCAAGTCGACTAGCCTTCACGTTCTCGTTTGGCAGCGGAGTAGTGATCATACATTTCCGCATAGTCCGGATTAATGTCGTAGTCCTGTGAACGCGCCATTTCCTCTTCCAGAGAATCCCATTGAATCGCATCCAGCTCGTCGGCATCGAATGCTCCCAGAACAGCAGAGTCACCCATTTGCGTGACAGGGTTGTAGGTGCCTTCGGCGAATGCAACATTTTTACTCACATCGGGACGCTGGATATAGGCAAGAAATTCTTCAGCCAATGGAGATACTTCAGGATGGTTGACAACGGAAGTCAACTCAATCCACACAATGCCGCCCTTGCCGTCCATCGGACCTGAATTCGGAGTAATTCCTCGTACATTGTTGTGTCCATCGAATCGCGCCGGTGAAGCGGTATAGGTCCCACCGGTAAAATAGGCGTCTATCTCTCCATTAATCAAAGCCAGATTCATCGCAACCAGATCGTCGGTTAAAATCTTTGCGCCATTGAATATCTGTCGAGCCATGTCGCTAAAACGTGATATTTCATCCGCAGTATGCGACCTGAATGGATGAACATCCGCCGCAACACACATGTGATAGATATTCCAGTTGTCGTAAGTCAGAACTCCGTATCGATCTTTCATCGCTGGATCAAGGAACAACTTGAACCCCTGATCTTCGGCCATCGCCCGGGAAATCTTGTCTGTGTTCACGACAAAATTGAATGGGCCGAATCGTTGGGTGACTCCGAGCAAGTGCTCACCTGTCTTGTCCATCGCCCACGGATATGGGGGATGAAATGCCGGCATCATTTTTGCGAAAAATGGTTCAAACCGATCTCTAGGAAGTTCTCGAATCAATCCTTCCGGCCACATCATCTCACGTGCCCATGGGTTATTCACGTTGATCAAATCCCATATCTTGGTTTCTCCTGCTCTGAGCCGATTTACGGCATCTGGGTCTGAAGTCAGACCCTCAGCTCGGACAGTAGCATCGAATTCCCGACGAAACGGGTCTAATACATCGTCCGAGTTGTATCCTTCCCAACAGTAAATGTTGAGTTCTTTCTCCCGTGCTGCACGCGCCAGAGTGGGAAACGTTCCCATCGAATACGCGGCGGCAAAAGCACTGGTAGTCTTCAGAAAGTTACGTCGTGACTTTTGAATTGCCATAACTCAATTCCTCCAATATCTGTAGTTGGTATTTTGTATGTATTAAGTAATTTTACACACCGTACCACTTTATACAATACCATAAGTTGATATATTCAAGATATACATATTTACAAAACACGATGTGATCTCTCGATCCCGATGCGGTCAATCAAGCAATGCACTAGACAAAAGCTCCCCCCCCCCGACCGCGGCGACTCCAATCCCGTAACGGTGACTTTTGGGAGTTGTCTGCGCTCCGGTGAATTCGGTGTTACTCGTAAAACACAGGTATCGCTCCAGGTTGTGGACCGGGATTTCAGCCGCAGTGCGGCAGGTTACATCGCCTGCATCTTGGAAATGCGTAAGTGCAAATGTACGACTGTCTCGATCGGCATTCGAGTACTGGCCTAAATGTATGACCGACGACTCGCGGCTATCGATTAATCGGTCGTCGATTCGGGGGCGAAACAATTCCGTGAACCTGATGCCAACTCCAATTCTGCAGCAATACTTTTTTACATTTACTGTGAATCACTGTCAATCATTCTGATCATTTGTTGTAAATTTCCCTACAGACATCCGCATGAATGCTTGTAAACGTGTGTTGCAGTCTATGTTGGATTAAGGTATAGTTAGTTATATCTACAGTAACTATATGAAATCAGGACATGTCAAAATACACTCCTTTGGAAATGCATTTGCGCAAATTGCGAGAATCTTCTGTACCCACGACATTTGATGAGATTGAAAAAATCATCGGAGCGAAACTGCCACCGTCAGCCGACAGTCATCGAGCATGGTGGTCGAACAACCCCTCCAACGGTGTAATCACTCAAGCTTGGCTCAATGCTGGCTACAAATCAGCAGATGTGGATATGAAGGGACGTAAACTAGTCTTTCGAAAATCGGAATCGGATGATTCTCATTCCCAGACCGAGGACCAACAAGATATTTCAGGCACCGACAATATAACCATAGACATGGCACTCACTCAAAATATCTTGCGTACGCTAATGGGCACCGTAACCTTGATGCCGGGCACCGATCTCACCTCTCCAACAGGTGAGAAATGGAATGCCTCAGAGTAGTTAGCGATGCTCGGCTGTCTCCTTGATACCTGTGCTGTAATTTGGAAGGCAAACAATGATTTACTGAGAGAGCCCGGCGCAAGTGAGCTAAGAGATTTGCACAGTCGAAATTCACCGATTTACGTCTCGCCAGTTACCGCTTGGGAAATCGCAGCGCTTGCCGCCAAGGAGAAAATTACGCTCGCACTCAAGCCTGATGTCTGGTTTCAGAATTTTTGTAATCTACCAAGGATCGCCTTGGCACGGATGCCACCTGAGGTGCTGGTTGCATCAGCCTATCTGCCTGGCAATCCTCCGAAGGATCCCGCCGATCGTATTCTTGTTGCAACTGCCAGAGAATATGGATACACACTGATTACGCGCGACCTGCTGCTACTGGAATACGGAAAGCTTGGGCATGTTCAAGTCTTGGAGTGTTGATTTGAAATCGGCCCGCTGGGTTTGGAGTTCACCACCCGAACAGTTTGAATTAATTGATCACAATTCAGCGGTTTCGCCAAAATAAGCACATTACCACTTTTAGATACTTGTCCTCGCAGACCATTACAGACTGATTGAATGCATTTTTTGCAATTTGCCGAGTCTCAGCAAATCGTAACCTCATTCAGCACTTGCTTGGTTTTTGCCGTACCGATTTCGATTTTCAATTAAAAATATTTAAACACAAATCGGAGTGATGGTTCGAATCAGATTAGGGGGTGGATTTGTGCTGGCATTTTCTAAATAGCCAAAACACGATCGTAGCAGGTGCCCAATTGAAAAATTTAGTGACTACCTGATGGCATCAGACAGACCATCAAATGTCTTACACGGATGCCTGATGATTGTCGGGGCAATGTCGGTCATCGGGCTGATCGATAACTTTATCCGTATCATTGCCGAAGAAAGCGGAGTGTGGCAGTTTTATCTTTTCCGCGCAGCCGTATCTTGCACGACTGTTTCAGTTTACCTTTTTTACAAGAGACAGAGACTCCTTCCGCAACGATTTTGGGCGGTTGCGCTCCGGTCTATCCTTACGGCTGGGGCGATTTTGATTTACTTCGGATCCCTCACTATGATGCCAATCGCAGAGGCGGGGGCCACCCTGTTCAGCTCACCGATATTCCTACTGCTGTTTTCGGCGTTGATTTTTCGCACTAAAATTGGCCCTTGGCGTATCACAGCCGTAGCAGTAGGGTTTGCCGGAGTGCTTCTTGTTCTTAAGCCGGACCCGACAAATCTAGATGTTTTCTCTCTTCTGCCTTTACTGGCTGGAATGCTGTACGCACTCGGACAACTGGCAACCCGCCATCTCTGCGCCGATGAATCTACAGTGGTGGTATTGCTATGGTTCTTTATTGCAACCGCAATCTTCGGTCTTATCGGAACTATTGCGCTTTCTGTCTTCAGGGTGCCTGACGACTTGATCCTTACTGCACCTTTCTTCTTTACCGAATGGGTGGCACCGACGGGCAGGTTTGTGTTTTGGACAGTTGTCCAAGGTCTCGGTTCCCTCATTGCAGTTTCGGGACTGATTCGCGGCTACCAGATTGCCGAACCGACTTACATTACGGTCTTTGAATATAGTTTCCTGATCTTTGCTGGATTCTGGGGATGGGTGCTGTGGAAAGAAATGCCCGATGCAATTGGCTTCATCGGTATCGCAGCGATTATTGGAGCTGGAATCTTGATTACGGTGCGCACACAAAAACGACCTGACGGCAATCAACACGATCCTGTCAATTGAACATCGATTGTTCCTGAGATGAATTTCATCTGTCAGCTTACGTCGACTGGATCTCCTCAAGCCGTGTTTGTTCCGAGATAGTTCTAAGCTCATTTTGATCCGGCAGGAAGGGGTAGTCCCTGTAATCTTCCCCCGGACGATAGGAGCCATAAGGACGATTGCATGCCATCACACCATTCCGGTCCGGACATCCATTAGTCATAAATGCAATGCCACTATCCAATCCCAGCCTCGCTGATGATTCCGGCGTGTGAAGTCCGACCAGATCACCCTGCGCACTAAATTCCAATGATTCAGGCGGCAGATCATGTTCTTCAATGAGGTTCTTAACGTACTGAATCCGTCTCCATCGTACCAAAGGTGCGCGCGGCACATCCTGCATCTGGGTTCCGGGTTCCGGATTGAAAGAAAACAGGTACCCAGCAATCTGCTCCGACTTCAATTGAAAGATCATGTCGAACATTTCTCTGTCGGTTTCGCCAAGCCCAACGATGAGATGGCAGTTTACTTTCATGGCACCGTAAATCCGACGTGCGGCTCGAATAATTTCCCAATGTTGATCCCAACGATGAGGGCCTTTTGCGAGTTTGCCCCGGGTACGCAGGAACAATTCTTCGGATACAGCATCCAGTCCCACACCAATTATGTCCACACCTGATTCCTTGATTTGATACAGATTCTCTTCGTCAAGAAGCGTTGCTGTGACAAGGGCGGAGATCGGTGCTGCAGGTGCGGCAGTGTGTACTCGCGCAGCCATGTCGACCAGGTCTTCAGTCGCGCGGTGATCCTGCACCTGAGCAATACAAACCCTGCCAACCGTGTACTGCGATTCCCTTTCAGCAATTTTTTCAGCTACTAGATCGGTCTCAAACAAAGGCCAGTCGACTCGAATGAAACTATTCTCCTCCGCCACACCAGGGCGTTCTCGGGCGAGACCACAATAGGAACAGTTTGCCGCACACCCTTGGGGATAGTTCTGCAATAGATTGATACAGTTGCAACTGCATCCATTGATTTTGCCTGGCGTCAAGCCAAGTTCTATTGCCGCAGCTACACTGATTCGTACATAGTCTGGACTGATTTGGTAGTGCTGCTCTTGTAGCTTGGTTGGAATTCCTGTTGTAGCCATAACGATTTTTTAATTTTTCCAAGAGAATTACCAGTTTACCCCGCAGCAGGCATTGACAAATTCAGGTGTCAACCCCTTTTTTCGTGCATAGTCGACAACCCCTTCAGCGGGATATGCAATGCCGTTCAACCCGGCATCAACCGCTGCCCGATCAATTTTCATCTTGTAATTTCCGAGCGGGCGTGCACATCCCAGCATGACCGGTTTGTGAGGCAGTGTTTGACGTGCCAATGCAAAAAATTCCACGATTTCCCTGAGTGGCGGTGGCTGCACTGCGGACATGGGAGTGCCGGAAAGAGGCATCAGAATAACGAGAACAAGAAGCTTCAAATCATGTCGGCTAATCATGTCCAATGCAGGCTCTTCACCAAGCATCTTTCCGTAGTGAAGTCCCATGACAATATGCGGAACGCATGGAACGCCATATCGATCCAAACGCTCCAGCACCGCATCGTATTCACTGATGTCAATCTGCAAATGATAGACCTCGCGGATCGTCTCATCATGTCCGATAATATCGACCATCGCTCCATCAATATCAGCATCTGCCAATCCTGCGCAGGTCTCCTCGTCCGGAAGGCCGGGGTGAACCCGAATGATCATGCCCAGCTGATGACGAATTCTGATCATGTCCGGAATGTGTTTCTTGAGCGGCACTCTGCCCTGCCGATCGCTACCACCGGAAATCAAGACTCCTCGGGCACCTCGATCATGCGATTCAGAACACATCTCATAAAGAGACTTGCTGGTGGACCTCAAGTTCTGCATTCCTCGCAATACACCGGTTTTACAATGTTCACAGTTCAGTGCACAAGCTTCACCTGTCACACTGACCGCGACAAATTCGGATGCATTGTGATCGTTATATTCGGACGTCTCATACTTCTTGAGACCTGGCGCATGAAAAACAATTCGATCATCGAAATATTTTCTTCGTAGATTCAAGCCTCTGGAATCCGCAAGGTACTCCGGCAATCGATCATCTACAAAATTTACAGCCTCAGACAATTTCAACGCTCCTATGAGCAAAGCAGGCACTAGGAGACTCCGCCGTTGCACCGAAATCTGACTGATCGATAGCTCCCATCACTGCATTCGCGATATCCATTACGGACACCTGATTCCAAGCCTCGCAGTTGCGCTCAAATGATTTGTGGATTGTATTCAACACAACATCGGAGTCCCGCACATGCCATCGAAGACTCCCCTCCAGATCAAAAACTGCATTGTCCGACGTAATAAAGTCACCATTTAAAAAAACCGATTTGACCATCTGCCCTGCAACAATTGCTCGTACATCCAGTGTTCCACCTGCAGTATGCACCCGACTACGCCCAATACTATCTCGAACTCGCGAAGTTTCCTCAAATACCCACTGATTTGTAGAGTAGCGCTCTTTGTAAAGCTGTTCAGTCATTGTTCGTTCTTCTGCATCCATAGTTGTAGATTCCAACACAGCAGAAAACTCTTCTTCATAACCGGCTTTAACTATCTTGACTAGATCAGGCATTGGCAAAGTGCTTCCAATTTCTGAGCAAACCGAACTGATGCGTCCGGAAATGATTTCAAACCCTTTATCAACCAACTTCTCGAAAGGAGTACGAAGTACCTCAATCATATATTGAACGTCAATATCCAGCAACAATGAAGCGTGAAACAAAGTTCCACCACCACTTGCGTGATAGAGTCCTAGTCCGGCAATTTTTCGCCCGCTCACAACCAAATCATTTTTGCCGTGGAACTCAGCACGTATTCCTAAATTCTGAAGCGCTTTGATGATTCCTTTAGCGCACTCGGACATCAGCTGAGAGGAATTTGCGGAGAATCGTTCAATGCCGCGTGGAACCACCAACGCAATGCCCAATTGATCCGGCCCCATGATGATGGAACCGCCACCTGTCGGCCTTCGGTTAACGGGAATCTGCATCTCATTACACCTTTCGATGTTCACTTCGTCAGCGACATGCTGAAACCTGCCGACAAGCACGCACGGACGATAGGTGTAAAGTCTGAGAGTGACTCCTTTACGTTGCGTTGCGGATTGGGCAAGCCCATCATCAACCGAGAGTCCTTGATCATGGCCGACCGCTCCATCGACCAAGTATCGCCACTTCACTGATTCAACTTAGTGAACAGTTTGCGGACCGCGAAGATCATCCGGAAGCAATTCAAACAGACTTGAAGCATCATGCAATTCCGCTTTCTCCAAATTCCAGGAATCAGGCACAATCGCTAACAACCAGCCTTTTCCGTAGGGATCAAGATTTATCTTTCGAGGATCTTCGAGCACCGCGTCATTTCGCTCGACGATAGTGCCGCTCACTGGACTGACAATCTCGCCGGTCATCTTTGCCGCCTCCATTGACCCAATTGAGTCACCTCGTTTCACCTGCGTTCCAGGACCAGATATAGTCAAATAGGCTAGCTCTCCGAGTGATTCGATGGTCGGGAAGCCGATCCCGACCAGTAATCTGCCGTTTTCAGAGTCATCCTTTATCCACAAATACGAATTTGCATCATAAACTCTATCTGACGGCAGCCATGCTGAATGATCCGGCATTATTTCACTCCTTCAGAATGTCTATAGTGCTTCCAGACGGCGCATGGAAGAAGGCAGAATTCTTACATCGACCAGTCCGCTGAACAATGCATCGATAAAACTCGCGTCTTCATAGACCAATTTGTAATACTGAACTTTCAAAGTTACCGCGCTGCTAAAAATAATTGCAACCAATACAATGAATGAACCAACTGCCAGCGTCGACAGTCCGCTAATTCCCTGACCGATAGTACAACCAAGTGCCAGCACTCCACCGATGCCCATCAAAATGCCACCAACTGCGTTCACAACAAAATCCCGAAAAGAGGCAAACCAGGACAATCTGAACTGTCTGCTCACGAGTGCGTCAGCAAACGACCCTGCTACAAGACCCACTGCCGCAAGCATCCCGGCTGTGACCAATATCGAAAAATTGCCGAGATCAAGAAACAGACTGATGAACTCACCGAGTGGATTAACAAACGTAAAGGATTGCACTCCGACGCCGACTGGTGGATTGTCAACAAACTCCGCTGCCTCAGCCCATTCCATGCCGGCTGGACCGGCAGTCAAATACCAACCGACAGTAACCGCACCGCCAATAATCAGACCCGCGCTGATATTGGCAAGATTGTTGCGGATTCCGCGAGTTTTTACAATAAACCAGACAACTAAAACTGAAACCGCAATGGCTGTGACAATGTGAAATACGCCGGCATCGATCGAAGAAATCAGTGCAGCCATGATCGACCCAATGTCTTGAGTCTGCATATTCAGTGGAGACAAATCGATCGAGAGAGGATGAATCCAGTTGTAAAACGCAATTTCAAAAAATACAGTTTTCGTCATGAGATAAGCGAAAATGGCTGCAATAATGAGCGTAGCGAGAGACTTGAGATTTCCCCCACCGAATCGCACTAGATTCTTGCTGACGCATCCACCTGCCAGAGTCATACCAACGCCGAACATCAGACCTCCCAGCAGATATCTTAGCCAGGCAAAGGTTGGTGAACGATACGGCGGCCGCGATCCGTCTAATTCGAAGACTGATGAAACTTCAAGTATAGAAACTGACAGCATGGTTACGACAATCGCCAGCATCCAAGCACCCAGTCTGCCAAAATCTCTCAGATTTACCCAATCGGAAACTGCACCCATCGTACAAAAATTAGTGCGGCTAATTGCTATACCCATAACCACTGCCGCTAGAAAGAATCCGGAAAGTACCGGGATTCCAATCAGATCATCCACAATCTAATTCCATATTGAGGTTAGAAAACTTCGTTCCCTGGCCCAATTTGCTTGAGAATTTCTGTCTTTCTCTTATAGGTTAAACTATTTCTCATGTCGAATCAGTTCAGAATCTATATGTTACAAGAATTTTAGGGTTGTAAACCATTCTAGAAAATAGTGAATTCAGACAGTTTTTTCTCTTATGGACCAGGTACAGCATAAAATAACAAGAATTGATTTCCAATCAGATGACTAAGCGGCGCCAAGCTTAATATGACAACACCCGCTTCTGCATATGCGAACAGCGAAGATTTCGCTTACCAAGAACAAATTCTGCAGGGTGTTTCCCGTACATTCGCTCTGACAATTCCACAACTGCCAAAACCATTGCGCGACGTTGTTGGCAATGCCTACCTGCTGTGCCGAATTGCAGATACCATCGAAGATGAACCAGCACTCAGTATCGATCAAAAGCACAAGTTCTCAGAGAGTTTCGTCGATATCGTATCCGGCCATCAACTGTCGGAGAATTTTGCGCGTGATCTTGGAAAAGTGCTGTCGTCGTCGACAACTGAACGTGAACATAATCTGATCGCCAATATACCTCGAGTCATTCGAATAACCCGAGGTTTCAATGCTGTACAGGTAAGCGCTCTTGAACGCTGCGTGAGAATCATGTCACGTGGAATGACAGAGTTTCAACAAAATGCGACACTTAACGGTTTAAACAATCTACCTCACCTTGATCGATACTGTTATCACGTAGCGGGTGTAGTTGGCGAGATGCTCACGGAATTATTCTGTGAGTACTGCGCTGAAATGCATGACAGGCGCGACGAATTGCTTGAACTTGCAGTTTCGTTCGGCCAGGGACTGCAGATGACCAATATTTTGATGGACATTTGGGATGACCGGAATCGCGGCGCTTGCTGGTTGCCGCGAGACATTTTTCTCAAGGCTGGCTTTGAAATTCGCAACATGCGACCTGGTCAGAATAGCCGTGGATTCGCAGAGGCAATGCTTGAACTGGTTGCCATCACGAACGTTCATCTCGCGAATGCTCTACACTACACTCTTATCATTCCAAGTCGTGAAACCGGCATACGTCGGCACTGTCTGATGGCATTGGGGATGGCTGTTCTAACGCTACGCAAGATTCGAGCAAATCCAAATTTTTCAGCCCGACAGGAAATCAAAATTTCTCGCTATAGCGTATGGGCAGTGGTTATCACCTCAAGTGTTCTAGCACGCTCCAACATCGTACTCAAATTCCTCTTCAAGTGTTTCAGTCGTAGTCTTACCGCTACGGAGAAGACCGACTGAGAAGACCGAGTACCTCCCTGACAGACCCCATTCAGCACATGTGTGAGTGGCTGAATCGCGCGGACAAAATTGACAGAATGACAGTCTGGTGGTATGGTTTGACAACCGCAACACACAAGTGTTTGGTTGATCACAAACAGGTAGAGAACAGTGCAAGTTATTTTGGCTCAACCGCGTGGATTTTGTGCTGGAGTCGAACGTGCCATCGAAATCGTCGAGGCAGCATTGAAGCAGTACGGTCCTCCAGTCTATGTTCGCCACGAAATCGTCCATAACCGGCGTGTGGTGGAAAATCTAAAAGCGAAAGGTGTTCGCTTTGTCGAGCAAATTGAACAGGTTCCTGCTGGGGCAATCACTGTGTTCAGTGCTCACGGGGTATCACAGAAAGTAGAAGAAGATGCATCAGCCCGCGGCTTGAAACCACTTGATGCTACCTGTCCGCTCGTTTCAAAGGTGCACAAAGAAGGACAGCGCTATGCAACCAAGGGCTACGAAGTTGTTCTGATCGGCCACGAAAATCATCCTGAAGTGGAGGGTACTTTGGGGCAGATTCCAGGAATGGTTCATCTGGTAAGCGAAGTGGAAGACGTAGAAAGGCTGCAAGTACGCAATCCTGATAAAGTTGCCTATGTCACCCAGACCACACTGTCTGTTGACGACACCCGAGACGTTATTCAGGCGTTGCGCAAGAGATTTCCGAATATTGCAGGACCGGATATCAAAGATATCTGCTATGCAACCCAAAATCGGCAAGCTGCTGTGCGCGCACTGGCTGCACAGGTAGAATTGATGCTTGTAGTGGGAGCCCAGAACAGTTCAAATTCCAATCGATTGTGTGAGGTAAGCAACGATAGCGGCATACCCAGTTACCTGGTTGAGGACCCTTCCAAGATCGACCCGGAGTGGATTCACGGAAAAAAAACCATCGGCATCACTGCCGGTGCTTCCACCCCGGAAGAACTTGTGCAAGACCTGATCGAAAAACTTCGAGAGTATGACGAATTGGAAATCTCGACCATGGGCGGAATATCGGAAAACGTGCGCTTCAGCCTTCCAGTCTCTCTACGGGAAGCAACTGCAGCGCAATAACGATTGTGCGGACTGAACGAGCCACCCGAGCTTGAGCTGAAGGTGTGAAATATCGACTGACTCCTGCAATTTAATTCGGCCGAAACAGTCATCGTGTATCAAATTCGATATCGATAAACTGCATTCAATCCTCCCCCAAAAATTCATCCAGCCAAGCGCTGTAACTAAGTTCAAATTTACTCTACAAACCGTCGATGCGCACGATCACAGTTCTGCAAAATACGGATTGGGAACACCTTGGGTTGGTCGAGGACCATCTGGAAGGCAGGAATATCCGATTTCGATACGTCCGACCCAATCATGACAACAACTGGCAACACAGTTTGGAACTCCCGAAAGACGGTTTCATTGTGCTTGGAGCAGCACCCTATGGAACTGTCAGCAAACCCCAGTTGCCGCACCTTAAGAAAAGAATTGCCGCGATAGAATCTTGTCTAAATGACCAAATGCCGGTCATTGGATTTGGAACGGGAACACAGCTTCTGGCACTCGCTGCGGGAGCAAGTGTGAAGAAAGGAGATCTTGCGTTTACCGTCGAAACTGCATACAAAACCCAAGACAACGCATTGAATGATTTTCTTCCGGATGAATACCCGCTCGTCATCTACATGCGTGACTTTCCAAGCATCCCTTCTGAGGCTGAAGTGCTGTCGGAGACGAGTTCAGGCCACCCCGCATTATTTCAGATTTTTGGAAATTGCTTCGGCTTTATTGGACACCCGGGAATAAAAACTGCAATGATTGAAGATTCATTTGTGCAGATACCAGAATACGCTATACAGGATGCGACAGCTTTAAGTGCGGTGCGGGCATGTCAGAAAAGACTCGAAGATTCCCTGGTTTCAATTATGACAGGGCTGATTCAGATGACCGGCTGGATGCAGTGATATTCAAGAAATTCACTAAGATTCAAACACTTCGATCGCCTTGACGGATGACAACTTCATGTACAATTCTTTGAGATGTCGCTGCCTGTGAATACAACCTCAAAAAACACAAAATCCTTATATTAGAATTGGGATTTATGTATTTGAAGATCCAAAGCAGTAAAAAGCATGATGAGAACCGCAACATACACAGCTAAACTATCGAGACCGTCTCACACGAAGTTGGATGAATTTCTTGATATGCTGCGGGTTCTTTATAACGCAGCTCTCGAAGAGCGCATTGACGCATACAGGAAATCGGGCAAGTCGATCGGATACGTCGCACAGGCAAAATCACTGACCGAAATTCGCTCAAGCGATTTAGGTTATGAAAACCATAGATGTGCATTCAGCAGAATCTATTGAAACGTCTGGACAAAGCATATCAAGGATTCTTCAAGCATGGCGGATTCCCTCGATTCAAGTCGTATAGCAGAGGAATCCGAAGTATTGAGTGGCACAATCCATCGATCCAGACACAAGGCAAATACAATGTTCTGCAGGTCAAGGGCGTTGGGAAATTGCGATTTGAGGGCGAGTTGCCTGAAAACATCAAATTCGTTCGTGTAGTCAAGACAGCACTGCGCGTGAAGATTCAGATCATCCATGAAATTGAAGATGTTGAATCTGCTCCATCCATCAATCCCATTGGAATTGATGTTGGAATCAAGTCTCGGATTACGTGCTCCAACGGATTCCAGACCGGCAAGAATGAACTCAACAGAGCAGAAATCAAACGAAAGCAAAGGATTCTATCGAAAGCGGTCAAGGGTTCAAACAACCGCAAGAAAAAGCGGATTGCTCTTACAAAGGAATGGCAGAGGGTTAGAGAACGGGAGCACGGAAAACTGCACGAACTCACTACCGACTTGGTAAAACAGTCCAACACATTTTATGTTGAGGATCTACAAGTATTGAATATGGTCAAGAATCACAAACTGGCTCGTTCAATACTTGAAGCGAACTGGGGAAACTTCGTAAACATGCTGACTTACAAGGCTGAAAGTGCTGGTGGGAAAGTAGAGAAAGTTGACTCGAAATTCACGTCGCAAATTTGTTCCGAGTGCGGTTCAAAGCCAACGAAAAAACTCACGCTAGCCATTCGGCTATATCAGTGCGAATCTTGTGGCTTTGAGGCGGACAGGGATTTGAACGCGGCACTGAATATTCTCAAGAAAAAACTTGGAAAGTTCTTGAAGTCGGACGGGAATACTCCGACACGCAGGGAGAATGAAAACGACGGGACTGCATTGGCAGTTCCTACTGCGTAGAACGATGTTCTTTACTTTTTTAGGATCGTCAAGTTCGTAATTCCCTTAGAATTTGCTAATATAGTGCTAATTGATCAATTTTACTGAGTGCAGCGAAGCGGAGGTTCAATTCCATGGCTGAAAGATTGGTGATCATGATGGTCAACTCTGACCCATCCAATGGTGAGGAGTTGGGCGCCCCGATATTTCAGGCGACAGTTGCAGCCGCAATGGAGTATGAAGTTGAAGTAATCTGTACTGCGACAGCAGGTAAATTGATGAAAAAAGGCGTCGCGGAATCGCTGTATATCAAACAGGGATCTGAAAAATCAGTTTATGATTTCATCAAAGACGCTCACGAAGCTGGCGTGAAATTTTTCTGCTGCTCACCGAACTTGGACCTTTTCGACATGACCGTAGACGATCTGATTCCGGAGTGCGAAGGTATCGTCGGTGGCGCCTATGTCATCGAACAGGTGATGGAAGATGATGATACCAAGGTACTCAGCTACTAATATTTGATGCCATGACTGCCGAAGCAATAACAATCGGTGACCCGCTATCGAGTGAACCTGAGGTCAGTCAGGATACGCTTGAAGAGATATTTGCGGATATCTGCGCACACCCTCTGTATGACCATGAACTCAACGGCTGCCTGAATTGCGGGATTTGTACTGCAACCTGTCCCTCAGCACACTACTTCGACTACTCCCCCCGCGAAATCGTTCAATTGCTGTGGACGGAAAACCTGGAGGGAATCTACGATGCCATGCAGGAGAAAATCTGGGCTTGTGCGCAGTGCTATACCTGTGCGGCTCGGTGTCCATTCAGTAATTCTCCTGGCGGACTGGTTAGCATCATGCGCGAAACTTCAATTAAACACGGATTGCAATCAGCCAAGGACGTGCTAAGACCGTTCTCCCGCGTCATGCTGAAATTGATTTCCACCGGCAACCAACTGGCACCCAATATGATCACTCCCGACCATTTTGCCGACTGGGGCCCGAATGTCAGCAAGATCGATGCACCATTGGATTTGCTGCGTAAGGCGATTCCGATGCCGACCATGCATACAACATCGACGGCTTGGGAGGTGAATCTGAAAACTTCCATTGAGCTGTACACAATCTGGGAAGATTCCGGCGTCCTGGATCAACTGGAGACAATAGACGAAAATCTGTTTGATGTCATCGTAGATATCATGGATGAGAAACGGGAAGAGTACGAAGAATGGCTGGACGAACAGGAAGAAGATGACTAAGCACAACGCTACTATGATTGGAGGAAAATCAAAATGAGCATTCAGGTTCCATTTGGAAATCAGCATGCAGACGAAAGATTTACCGGACATGGGTCAGAGTGGAAAGACTCCAGCCTGAATCCGGATGATGCGAAAACTGCCACTCAGTGGGTTGAAGCAAAAATCGACAAACGCTCTATGCTCACCACCCGCAAGCATGTCGAAGACGTGCGAGACATCATGTGGCAACTCGAAAAAGACGGTGAGATTGTCGTGCATCGAGTCAATGACGGACATAAACCGGTCATGACTAAAACACTGTACGGCTGGGACAAGAAAATCCCTACCAACCGTCTCTGGCATCACAAGTCTTGCGGTCAGTGCGGCAACATTCCAGGCTACCCGACTTCACTTCTGTGGCTGATGAATGAACTAGGAACGACGTATCTGGATGAAACGGATCAGACCTCCTGTACCGCGTGGAATTATCACGGTTCTGGCATAGGTAACGTTGTAAGCCTGGCCGCCGTATTCTTGAGGAATTTCCATCAGGCCTATGTTGCGTCTCAAGCTGAAGGATTGGACCCTGCATACTACTTTCCTCTGGTGCATTGTGGGACGTCCTTTGGAAACTATAAAGAAATGCGGCAGTTTCTCCTAAAGTCTGCCGAGCTTCGAGAACAGGTTAAAAAAATTCTTGCCAAAATTGGTCGATTGGTAGACGGCAAAATCCTGATTCCTGAAGAGATCGTTCATTATTCGGAGTGGTTGCACGTGATGCGACATCAGATTCAGTCACGACAGGTCATTGACGCATCTCATGTACGTGCAGTCATACATCCAGCATGTCACGTCTACAAAATGGTTCCAGAAGACGTTATATATGATGATGAAGTACTCGATGGCAATCGCGTTGCGGTTTCGACAGGACTAGTGCAAGCAATGGGGGCCAACGTTATCGATTATTCAACTTGGTACGACTGTTGCGGGTTTGGATTTCGCCACATCATTTCAGAACGGGAATTTACCCGATCTTTTGCGATTGACAGAAAAATTAAGGTTGCCGTAGAAGAGGCGCGAGCCGATGTGATGGTCGGGCACGACACTGGCTGCATCACCACACTGGATAAGAATCAATGGATTGGCAAGGCGGTCGGCAAGCAGTATCAACTTCCGATTTTGGCGGATTGCCAACTGGCAGCACTGCTTTGTGGAGCGCACCCCTACAAAATCAATCAACTACACTGGCACGCTTCCGCATTTGAACCGCTTCTTGAAAAACTCGGCATCGACTGGGAACAGGCGAAAGTTGAGTTCGAGAGTTACCTCTCGGAAGTCGAAGCAGGAAGATCTGACACCCTCTACGATCCTCGACGAGCGATCACTTCCGGACCCGGATACGAGGCTCGGGTGTGAATCAGAGCGTACTGGTAGTCGGTGGTGGACCGGCGGGTTTGTCTGTCGCTCGATCTCTCGCAAGTATCGGTAGAAAAGTCACCCTCATAGAGAAAGAAGAGAGACTCGGCGGCGCGCCGATCATCTCTGGATATGCGCGCCTTGTCCCGTCCGGTGAATGGGCCAGCGAGGCGATCGGGCGCATGGTTGCAGCGGTTGAAAGCGCCAGCAATGTCGAAGTGCGAACTTCGTCGAGAATAACCGGGTTTTCGGGCGGCCCGGGCGATTTCAAAGCAATCATCTCCGACGGCTCGGAGATCTCAGTGTCATCTGTCGTACTGGCCACTGGCTTTACACATTTCGATTCGGTTAATAAACCCGAATGGGGATTCGGATCTCACCCTGATGTCGTTACAACAACTCAGGTCGAGCAGATGATCTCGTCAGGAAATGGCGTGCGCTGCCTTTCGGACGGACGAAAACCAGATCGTGTGGCGTTTCTTCTTTGTGTTGGTTCCCGAGATCGACAAATTGGACGCGAATGGTGCTCAAAAATTTGTTGCACCGTGTCGGCCAATCTCGCGATGGAAATTCGGGAAGAACTTCCAAATTGCAGCGTCTATATCTACTATATGGATATTCGTACGTACGGCTTGCATGAAGGTCAGTTCTACTGGCGCAGTCAGGAAGAATTCAAGGTTAAATACATTAAAGCGAGAATTGCCGAAGTGACGTTCGATGGAAACCGGATACTGTTGAAAGGTGAAGACACACTGGTCAAACGACCGATTTCAATTCCATTTGATCTCGTCGTTCATGCAATTGGAATGGACCCGAACATTGAAAACCCAGAAATTTCGTCTGTATTCGGTGTTGAATTAGAACCCCATGGACACATCAAGCGGGAACCGTCTTACGATTCAGTGGTGGGCACTTCACGACCCGGTATTTATGTTGCGGGTGCGGCTGTCGGCCCGGAGACAATTGACGATTCCATCGCCCAGGGACAGGCAGCGGCAATGGCAGCCTTAGGCACTGCTGCGGATGCCGCCTGATTCACATCCCTAGTTTCCTCTCATACAGCGATGGCAAGCGTACAGAAACCAAATCACGGAATGGCTCTCACAGGAAATCAACTAACTGCCGCGCCGGTACTAGATCTGGACGGCAGAATCCTGCGTACTGCATTCGATTCCATGGTGCAATCCGCTGAAAAACTGGGCGGCATAGAAGTCATTGTTGAAGGACTTACCGGTAAATCTCTACTTTTCCAGCGTACGTTTGCAGACGAGGGGGATACTCTACTCGAATCTGAGGTTCTCGATTCCTGTGCATTCATGCCGACAGTACGACGAAGGTTGCAGTCCATACTCAAAGTTCGAGATTTCGAGTATTTAAAAAAATCCATCCATCAACTGCTGCAAGAGGTTTCGATAGAAACTGTAGACGCTCGAATAGAGCAATTCACAACCAGCCTGACAACAGAAAAGAAAAACCGATGGCCGCGAGATTTTGCAGCCGAGATTCTGCACTATCGTGACCCTGAATTGTTTCCACTCATGACTCGTTGGGTTTGGGATTACCGGGCAAATTCCGGCGTTTTACGGGAAATCTGGTTCTCGGAAAAACAATCGAACTATCTCGACATTCCGGACGGCATTCAAACGCACCTGGAACTTCGGCGTGAACTCCATAATTTTCTTGAAGATTTGGGTGTATTCGCAAATCATAACTTCATGATTGATGTGCTGTTCGCCTGGCTGTACAGCCAGTACATCGACTCTCAAGGGGGAAGTTTCCTAAAAACTGACTTCAGTTTTTACAACTCTCCATTTGGCTATGCACTACGAATGCTGGGACTGGATTCCGCGCTAGTAGATAGCGGCAAGTCTCGATTGCTGCTGCCGAACGGAAAACGTTATTCTCTTTCCGGCATGATTGACGCGGTTACACATTAGTCGAAAGCGAAGCGCACAATGCCCATTCACGAAACATCACTCATCCGCCCAGAGAATCTGCGCGAGCACGACAGTCTGGATATCGATGGCGTTGATGTTTCCGGATCATGGAGCACCTTTATTGAATCGCGAATCGTTAATGACTATAACGAGAATCTCGAAACCGAGGTTGCCGCTTTCCCAGGGGGGAGCTTTATCCATCGGTGCTGGCAGTGCGGTGCCTGTACCAATTCCTGCACAGTGAATGCGATCAACCCTGACTTCAATCCCCGATACTGGATTTATCTGGTTCGTTTGGGAATGGAACAGGAATTGTTGCGAGACAAAGATATTATCTGGCAGTGCGTCTCTTGCCATCGATGCACCCATGTCTGCCCTAGAGACGTAGAGCCGGAGGGAGTAATGAAAGCGCTATCGCATTGGCTCGAAGCAAAGGGGCATACTGAAAAATCACATTCTCAGCACTTCGATGAGGAATTCTACAATCAGGTTCTGGAAACCGGAAAAATTGAAGAAGGTCGACTGGTGCGAAACTACTTTGCTCGAACCTCCCAACCCTTGATGCAAAACTGGTTGATTCAGATGGTAAAAAACATGGTCAAAGGGTTGCCCATTCTATTGCTCACCCGGCTCGGCCTGTCGACATTGATCCGACCGAAAACCAGAGACTGGGGCAAGTCCAAAGATTCGATTAAAGAGTATCTTGAACAGCGTCAAGCGGAAAGAAGTGAAGTCATGCAGCAAGTTCATCAGGAAGATTCAACATGAGTGACACCGAAAATTTGAGAGATGATCTGAAAACCGTTGCCTATTATCCAGGCTGCGCGCTTGAAGGCAGTGGACATGCATACAATCGATCTACCAAGAGCATTGGAAAAAAACTCGGATTGAATCTTGTAGAAATTGAAAACTGGAATTGCTGCGGCGCGATGGAAGTTAAAAATATAGACCCGGAAATTCAGAATTTCCTGTCAGTTCGAAACATGTCAATTGCCAAACATCGTATGGGTCTGGATGTCGTCATGGCACCGTGCAATGGTTGCTATCACAATCTCAAAAAAGCCGAGCATGATGTGACGCACCGTGAAGAAACTCGCAAAACGTTGAAGAAACTGTCACAGAAATCTGGTTTGCCAGAATATCAAGCGGGAGATGTAGAAACGATTCATGCACTTGACTGGATCAAGCATGCTATCGGCGAAGAAAATATCGCTAAAAAAGTGAAAAAATCTCTAAGCGGACTCAAAATCGCAAACTACTACGGTTGCATGTATACACGACCGCGACACATCTTTCCTGAAAAAGATCAAGGCAATGGAAGTGAGTCGACCACGAAACCGCACTTCATGGATGACTTGCTGAAGGCTGCTGGTGCCGAAATCATAGAATTCCCGCTGAAAACCGCGTGCTGCGGAGGTGCGCACACTTTGTCTGACTGCGACACATCAACACGCCTGGTACTCAATATTCTTCAAGCCGCCGAAGCTTGTGGAGCCGACGTGATTGCAACGGAGTGTCCAACCTGCCATAGCGGACTGGAAATGCACCAGATTCGCGCCGAAGAAACACTCAATGTAAAAACGCGTCCAGTCATGTTATATTTCACGCAGTTGCTTGGGCTTGCATTCGGAATCTCGGCTCGAAAACTCGGCATACATGAAAACGTATCGCAGTCGTTGGGTCTACTGCGAAAAAAGGGGTTGGCATGACCGACTTTGCTGAAATCGAAAAAGGCATAGAGGCACTGAAACACAACCCGGCTGCTGTATGTGAGCCGGCCGAGCATGTGCTTGCTCTAGCGGAACAAATTTTGGAAAACTGGCTATTTGCTCATGGACTGAAACCGACCAACGAGAAACGTGAAGGTTTTCGATTGTTGGCACTTCATCGCCAAGGTGCAAGAAATGATTCCTCATTTAACGCTTGCCGCGAAACTTGCAGGGAACTCATTTACCAAACCAATTTATATCGACTCAATGAAGACCGGAGTAAAATTGTCCTTTCCGCTATGGTTGCCATGCATCTGCTTCTCTTCATTCGCGGTAAATTGGAATCACAAGAATTGGGAGAGTTCTGCTGTTCTTCCAAAGCCTTGAGAACACAACAATCTAGTCATTGACGGGAGTAGTTACCAATGACCCAAGTGCGTGGATGTGAATTGCCGGACGACCTGCTATACGACGTCGAAAACAATATCTGGTACCGAGAAAACGAAGACGATACGATTACTGTGGGAATGACTTCGGTGGCGACCGCAATGGCCGGTCAAATCGTGGCAATCACGCCCAAGCGAGCCGGTCGTAAAGTTCAGCCTGGGAGGAGTTGCGCAACAGTGGAATCCGGGAAATGGGTGGGGCCCGCAAAATTGCTGAGCGGCGGTGAAGTGGTTGAAGCCAACAGCGATATCGTCTCTACACCGGGGCTTGCAAATTCCGAACCTTACAGTGGTGGATGGCTGCTGAAGATTCGAGTAGATGATTGGGGTTCAATCAAACCCCAGCTGACCATGGGAAACGAAATCGCCACACCTTATGAAGCAAAGATGGAATCCGACGGATTTGCGGGATGCAACCCGTCTTGACTTTTCGACAATTAACATTAATTTGTGATCCAGACGGAGAAAACTGAAATGCCGGATCAAGTGTTAGATACAAAAGGACTCAATTGCCCTCTACCCATTCTGAAAGCGAAGAAAGCCATCTCACAGATGGAAACAGGTCAAATTCTTGAAGTCCATTCGACTGACCCAGGATCGGTCATGGATTTTGAAGCCTTGTGCCGACAGACTGGACACCAGTTGTTGGAATCGAATCAGGATAATGGCATTTATGTCTTCTTGCTAAAAAAAGCCTGATTGCACATTCAGCGCTGTTGCCACCCACCCAAAGACAACTAAATATCTCACGCCGATTGACCGATTTCTTGACTTCGTAGGTTTTCGTTAAAATCAAAAATTTCGTACCAAATTTTTCAATCACTACGCGTCGACCGTTGTAGTGCCTCCATCAAATTTGAGGGTTCACTTCCATATCCCTTTCCATAATAACTACTACGATGTTCGTATGCACCAATTTTGACCCAACCGCAACCGTAATCGCGTCCTAATCGTACACTCCATCCGTGACGGCAACAAATGTGCGACAAAAACCCTCCCTCAGACACGTCGACATAGGCGTCCTACATGAAATACATTGTTATAGGAGAACCACCCGGGCTTGAAAGAGTCCTTCTATCCGTGTATCGGTCATTCGAACCTACTGAATCCTCTATCAAGAGAATCTACGCGACATACCACGCATTCGCGGGTTCTTGACTTCATGATTCCAATCGTCAAGGAGGCTGGACCGGAATTTTTGCATCCAATCGACAACACGCTGTTTTGAAGTTAAATTACCGCAGTTAAGCCGGTTTTAGAGAACGGTTACGATAAACCCCCCGTAGTCTAGGGTTCTGATCCTCACTGTAGTCAATATCGGATTTCTTAAAGAATGTATCGCGCCAGCCACCATACAAATTTGGTACCTAATTTTTTTTCAACGCGATATCGGAGGCGAGTTTGCCATCGAATCGAGCCTTGGTGACAATTTCCACGGTCCACTCGGAATTGGGCCAGCATAACCCTCTTGCAACACTCGACAGTACCACCCAGTTCGAATTGTTATTTGTACAAAATACGCCATTTATTCAGAATCCGTATGTGCGTTCAATCTCCAACAGGGTTTATGTCCTTGACTTACCTAATTTTGCGAGGATATCAAAAATCGTTGGATTGGCTCGTCTACTCGGCTGCCTACGATTCGGATCAGACGACTGCTGAACGTCAATAACTTGGCTAATAGTCTTGAACTGCTCAGAATAACAATTGCCCGGTATTTGGCGCTGCTCGAACGCGTCTATCTGGTCCGCCGTCTTCCGGCCTGGCATTCCAATTAGACGAAACGATTGATCAAGGCACCAAAAATAAACTTCATCGATAGTGGACTCGTAGCGACGCTTTCTCATCTGACATCAGAAGATTGGATTCAATATCGGGAGCGAACGGGGCATTTATTGGAATCATTTGTTGTTCAGCAAGTGATCAGGCCGACCAGTTGCACGAATCCGGATCTTCGGGTCCGGAGATCAAGTGGAAGTGGACGTAGTTGTAACTCTAGGCGACGAAACATGGGGGATTGAAGATAAAGCCGTATCCATTTTACGAGTGCGTGATGGCCGGGTCTGCTCAAGCTTACCGACCTATGTGGCAAAAAATTCAAACGTGGAATTTTGTTCTATAGTGGCCGAAACATTCTGGCAGTTCCCCTGATTGAATTATGGGAGCGATGATGCAAGGGGAGTGCCTTCCGGCCGAACGGGAAATGGAAATTCCATTTGCGCAAATGCAGGCCAGAACCCCAACAGAAAACTTCGGCTATCACGTCCAGGGTGCGATACCAAACAATATTTATCGTACAATATAATCTCCGAATTAATACAGTCTTCACTTTATTCCCCTAAACACAGGAGTTTGGATTTGAGATATCTTATTTTAATGGCAGCGTTTCCATTTCTGCTCAGTTGTGCGACACTAACGAATGATCCCACGGTTTCTGTTACTTTGTCCTTCAGTGATGGAAGCGAAGGAACGTGTCAGCTGGATAACAAAAGGTGGGCGGAGACCGTCAGTATCCCAAGCACCACGATGGTTCGGCGGTCTGACGACACTCTGAAATATAGGTGCAAAACATCTGATGGCAGAGACGTATTCGGAGCGATTCCAAGTAGAATGGGGGGGAAAATTATTGCAAGCGGTATTTTTCTTGACTTTGGTATAACTGATGCGATAACGGACAAGCATAGAGAGTATCCTGCCAGTTTCGTGATACCGGTCAAGTCAGAGTAAAGTGCAGAAATCGTTAGCCTATCCTCGCCCTGGCTTTATAGTATCAGCACTCCTTCGTCGACGAGTTTCTTGAACTTGTCTTGAAATTCAAGCGGCTTCCCACTGTTAGGAAAGGGTAAACGCTCGTCAATAACGGGCGACTTGGTTTCGCTCAGAGATTTGTGCAACGCATTGTATACAGTTACTTTGATCAGCAGAATCTGCCGGGGCTCGATTGCCTTGATTTCTTCGACAATCAAGTCGACTCTATAACGCATCATTGAACACGCTTCACTGCTGGGTTTTTACAGACTGGTTCCTTTATGGCATCGATGAGCCTGTAACCATCGGCCCAGTTTGCTCCGGTTTTTTTCACTGCAAGTTTCTCTGTAGAACGTGTAACAACAGAATTATCAGCAACAGTATTGTTGGTAACAAATCTGTTGTTAAATGCAATTTTGCATTTTGCAAAATCGCACAGCCAGATAGTCGAGTGGCTGAATGGGCAGAAACTTTGAGAAATTCCTCTTGAGTTGCGCTGGCAGCTGTCAGTGTCGATTGAAATTCCAGTACCCTTTATCTTGCTTTATTAAGCACGACGGTGCCAAATAAGGCGGGGCCGATTGGCTGGGAGCAACCATTGAAATTCCCACGCCTTGAGCGTCTACAATTTATGCATTCTTGCTAAAAAAGGCCTGACTGCACATTCAGCGCTGTTGCTACCCACCTAAAGACAACTAAAATTCTCACGCCGATTGGCAGTTTAGTTCCGTAAAGCAAACAGTTTTACAGAGGCCGCGCTTGCTCAAGTTTTCCTTGGGCGCAAATGCGCATGCCAGTGAAACTCAGCTCGTCTGAATAGCCAGATGATTACAAAGGTCAGTGCGAGGTAGAAAACACCAGCAGTAATAAATGACTCGAAGGGAACAAAGTGCCTTGAATTCACGATTCTGGCTGCGCCGAACAGGTCAACGATCGTGATTACGCCAGCCAGCGCACTGCCGTGCAACATGAATATTACTTCGTTTCCATAAGCCGGCAGCGCTCTGCGGAACGAACTCGGTAATATGATCCGACGTAGAATCAGCCAACCTGACATTCCACTCGCACGACCCGCTTCAATTTCACCATACGGCGTCGCAATAATCGCCCCCCTGAGAATTTCTGCAGTGTAAGCAGCGGTATTCAAGGAAAAAGCAATCAACGCGCAGGAATACGCTTCCTTGAAGATTGGCCAGAAAATACTCTCCCGTAACGGTTCAAATTGACCGGCTCCGTAGTAGATCATATACATTTGTACGATCAACGGAGTTCCCCGAAAGAAATAAGTGAAAGCCTTCGGGAGAATACTAGCGTAGAAGTTTCTTCTACTAGCCAGCAATCCAACCGGAATAGCGAGCAGCAGTCCGAGAACCAGCGAGATTACGACTAGTTCAACGGTCGTAGCCAGCCCGCTTAGATACAACGGAATATTGGTTGTGATGGCTTCAAAATCCATGATAGATCAGGCTCGTCGAACTCCAGCACTATATCGTTTATCCAGCCATCTCAACCCACCATCAGACACCGCTGTGATCACCAGATAGAGAACCGCCACAACTAAATAGAACGTGAACGGTTTGCGCAATGAACCTCCGGCTTGGGCAGCTCGAAAAACCATGTCCTCCAGTCCAATTACCGAAACAAGGGCAGTTGTCTTAGCCAGCACAAGCCAATTGTTTCCAAATCCGGGAATCGCATGCCTTACACATGCAGGGAAGGTAATTCTTGAAAAAACTTGAACCGGTGTCATGCCGTAAGCATATCCGGCTTCGATTTCACCACGTGGTACAGCAAGAATTGCACCGCGAAAGGTTTCTGCCATGTAAGCGCCAAATATGAAACCGATCGTGACTACACCTGCGGTAAATTCGCTGATTTCAATATAGTCCAGACCTAGCTTATCGCCGATGATATTCACCAACAACTGTCCACCGAAAAAGATGATGAACATCAAAACAATATCCGGAACGCCTCGAATCAGAGTCGTGTACAGTGTCGCGACAAATTGCGCGATTCGATTGTTTGACAGTTTCGCAGTTGCTCCTAGAAAACCTAAGGTAAGTGCAAAAATCAAAGACAGAACAGCGAGTTCAACCGTAAGTAGCATGCCTTCCAGTATGTACGGGTACAAATACCCGCCAAGAACTCCACTTAGGCTTTCGACTAGAAATTCATGCACAGTAAAACTACGTTTTGGATGGCGATAAAGAAAAACTGGCTGCCAATACTTCGATCAACAGCCAGCCACAACTAGAATCTTGTTGTTCTATTCTCCATATACGTCGAATTCAAAGTACTTGGCGTTGATTTCCTGATACTTTCCGTTTGCACGTATTGCAGCGATTGCATCATTGAAGAGTTCCACCAGGTCCTCATTGTTCTTACGGATGGCGATTCCCGCTCCATCGCCAAAATATTCTGGATTTGTAAACCCTGGACCAACGAATTCCCATCCGGCACCTTCTTCAGTAGCTAGAAAACCTTCGGCCATAGCAACGGAATCTGCCAACAGTAAATCAAGTCGTCCTGAATTTGCATCAATATAGGCATCATCCTGTGATCCATAGCGTCTTACATCTACCGCATCACCGAATTCACCAGTTACAAAATTATCGTGAATTGTTGCTCTCTGAACGCCAATCGTCTTGCCTTTCAGTCCTTCTTTCGAAATTTCATTTCCAGCACCTTTCGGTTGTGCAAATTTTGCGGGAGTGCTGTAGTATTTGTCTGAGAATGCAACTTTCTTTTTCCGTTCTTCCGTAATCGACATGGATGCAATGATTGCATCGAATTTACGAGCGAGCAATGCTGGAATGATGCCATCCCAATCCTGCTGAACAAGCGTGCATTCTGCTCCAATTTCTTCACACAGCGCGTTTGCAATTTCAATGTCAAACCCTACCAGCTCACCGCTGGCGGTTACTGAACTAAATGGCGGATATGCTCCTTCGACACCAATTCTGATCTTGTTCCACTCCTTCGCGGAAACTGCCGACCCGAATGCCATCATCGCTATAACTGTCAGCATTGTCACTAATTTTTTCATCTGTAATTTACCTCGATATATTTAGACTGAATTTATTATTCAAATACGTTGTGCTACTTCAGATTCCCTGAAAGAAACTCTTTAAATCTGGCAGACTTGGGGTGATCGAATACCTCCTTCGGAGTGCCGTCTTCCTCAACTCTACCCTCATGCAAAAACATGACTCTGTTGGATACTTCTTTGGCGAATCCCATTTCATGTGTAACGACAAGCATTGTTGATCCATCCTCTGCAAGCCCTCGCATCACTCGCAGCACTTCACCTACCAGTTCGGGGTCAAGTGCCGATGTGGGTTCGTCAAAGAGCATCAGATCAGGATCCATCGCCAGCGCTCTTGCTATAGCGGCTCGTTGCTGCTGGCCTCCTGACAGGTGTGCTGGATAATAATCCTTTCGATCAAACAGCCCAACTCTCTGAAGGACCGATTCAGCGCGCGCTTTAGCCTCTTTTTTGGGAACTTTCAAGACATGCACTGGAGCCTCACAGATATTTTCCATCACTGTCATGTGCGACCAAAGATTGAATTGCTGAAAAACCATAGCCAAACGCGATCGAATTCGATCGACCTGTTTGCGATTCGCTGGAACTACATTGCCATTACGTTGTTCCTTCATCTCAATCAACTCCCCTTTGACCCACACCGAGCCGGATGTAGGTGTTTCAAGCAGATTGATGCAGCGAAGAAATGTACTCTTGCCGGAACCGCTACTTCCGAGTATGGAGATCACATCGTGATCATTCGCAGTAAGAGAAATTCCTTTGAGAACTTCGATTTCTCCAAAGCTCTTGTGAATATCCTCAACTTGGAGCGCAGGATCACTGGAATCAGAATTTATGGTGCTGGACATTTTGCCAAATAAAAGTTGATGTGTTCATTTAATCATGAATTCCAATATTGTGTGTAGGAAACAACACTATACACGGTATTGACAGGTAAAAGAAAAAAATAAAATTTGGAAAAATGAAGCGAATGCTGCTCAAGTTAATAACCGAATCCAGCGTACGAGAAATTTTGATAGATAGAGTCAGTTCGCTGCCTGAATAACAATACATCGCCCATGTATGTCATCATAGGATTTCTGCTCGCTACCGGCTGTATTCATATATCGGACCAGAACGCGGGAAGCGCATCGCATCATAAATTGCTAACCGGTTGAAATAGAAAACCTCGTAATCTACGTTCGGAGTGAAGTTGACGTACAGACATCAGTTTCAAACCTGCTCGGCATTCACCCATAGTGTTGGACTACGCTAAAACCACTAGCAAAACCGATAAATTCAGTCTGAATAAAACTCTGAGAACGAAGTCCCAGCTTTTACTACCCGCAGCAGTCCCGCAGACGGCTTCCAAACAATCGGGGCGTCCTGTTCCAGCCTCTTCAGGGTTTTAACAATCCTCGTAAGCCCAATCTGATCTGCATGATACATAAGGCCGCCTCGCCATTTAGGAAATCCATATCCGTGTACAGTCACCAGATCAATGTCCTTTGGCGATTGGGCACTCCCATCTTCGAGTATGTCACTAGCCTCATTTATCATTGCGGTAACCAGCCGCTCGCGAATTTCATTTTGCGTAAATGGGCGTCGTTTCACCTTGGCGAAACGGGATTCTTCTACCACTAAATCTATGACAATCGGGTCTTCAACTTTTCCTTGTCCGTCTGGATATCTGTACCAGCCAACACTACATTTCTTGCCAAGTCTGCCTCGTTCAACCATCCGATCTGAAATTGGGATGTAACGGCGGGTTGGATCACGGGTCGCTGCCTGCCGTCTACGATTGGCATAGGCGATGTCAAGACCCGACAAGTCCTGAGCCTCATAGGGCCCCATAGGATAACCGAACGCGACCATTGCCTCGTCAATCTCATATGGTGTAGCTCCGTCAACGAGAAGCATATCCGCAGTTTCACGATATCGAGCAAGAATGCGGTTGCCGATAAATCCGTCACACGCTTTGACCAGAACAGGGATTTTCCTAAGCATTTTCGCCAAGGAAAACCCTGTGGAAAGAGCGATATCACCAGTGTTCCTCGCTTGAATAATTTCCAGCAGTTTCATGACGTGCGCTGGGTTGAAAAAATGCAGCCCGATTACGCGGCTTGGGTCGCGTACAGCGGATGCGAGTTCATCAATATCCAGATATGAAGTGTTGGTTGCGAGAATTGCTGTATCCGGAAGCGAACGCTCCAGTGCCACAAAAACAGCTTTTTTCGCATCCATGTCTTCAAAAACAGCCTCAATGGCAAGATCTGCAACAAAAATTCTGGTATAGCCTACGATTACTTTGAGTTGTTCCTTACCGGACCGAGCTTGATCGGCACTGATCAGCCTTCGGGCAACTGCTGCATCAAATAGGTGAGCGACATTGACGCGGGCACGTTCAGCGCTAGCTTGTTCCATCTCAATGATTTGAACGGAAATACCAATTCTCTGTAGCACATAGGCAATGGAAGCACCCATCGTTCCGCCACCAACCACAACAGCAGTCTGTATCGAATTCGGCTCAAATTGCGTAAATTCTCTTGGTGCTTTGGCGGCTCGTTCAGCAATAAATAAATGACGGAGCGCTTTGGCTTGAGGTGAATTTCGCAAACCAAGAAAAATTTTCCGCTCTTTCGCGATACCGTCGGCAAAGGTCGTTTTCGTGGAAAGAGCAACAAGTTCAGCCACTTTCTCAGGAGCATCCTGTTGACGCAAGCTAGAGGAAAGATAATGAAGGGTTTTCTGCCAGGCGGTTTCTTGGAAGACTGGCGAAGGGAGTTGTGATAATGGATTTCTGTTCTGCCAGAAATCTAGCTGACAGGTTTTGGCAGCATCAGTGACATTTTCGTCAATCAAATCAATTAAACCGCACTCAAGCGCTGCCTCTGCTTTCGTCGGACGACCTGACGTCAGGAGATTGACAGCCACCTCGAACCCCACAAGACGAGGAAGTCGTTGCGTACCGCCCGCACCTGGAATAACGCCGAGCTTCACTTCCGGAAAACCGATCTCTACAGCCGGATGAGCGATACGCGCACGGCAGGCGAGCACAAGCTCCGCCCCGCCTCCAAGAGCCACACCATTGATTGCGGCAATCCATGGTACAGGCGACTTCTCAATCCCTTCGACAATATCCGGTAAATTCGGTTTGAGTAACGCACCGTCAAACTCTCTCGCATCCGCTCCTGCCGAAAAATAGTTGCCCGAGCCGGTGAGAATTACCCGGTCTAGTTTTCGATGGTTTGAATCAATAGCCTTTAAGGCTTCTACAAAACCCTGGCGAACTTCCCGAGAAATTGCGTTTACCGGTGGATTGTCGATTGTGACTACCGCGACTTCACCGTCATATCGAATGTGAACTGACATAAGCTACGCACTTCGTATGTGTACATTTCGCCGCTATCACGGCATTGTCCGGAACAGTATGAATTTCTTTTTGTTTTAACCGATAAATTGGGATGCCAAGGGCAACTGCGCAACTGAATTAGCGTGAGTCGAAAATGTCCTGCACGCTTGCAGGTGTCCCGTAAAGCGCATCCATCCTCCCTTACGCTTTTACAAAATGTGCAGGATACTTTTAACTCGTCGGTGTGAATATTGCTCGGAGGCGAAAATTTACTCAAGCCATGAGAAGCTTTACATATTCAAAGTTGCCCGGTTTATTGTCAACCCCAAATTTCGGCGGCGCAATCCAACCTGCAAACTTGCCCGGCTCATAACAGGGTTCCATGAGGGACTGGATGAATTCCCCGTCTGACAAATCCGGCAACCAATTCTTCTTTTTCGTATTGTAATTTTCCTGTGATAGAATGCCGCCTTCTGGATCAATGGGTTTGCCGGCAAACACACCGATAGCTCGGTTGAAGCCCTCATGCGGCAGCTTCAGTTCAAATTCGATATTTGCTTTCTTTATTATCCTGTTCCAGCGGCCGACGCCGCCGGATGCGTCGCGTTTGTAGTCATCACGCAGGCGCATATTGATTGCGGTCAACGCCGGCAAGTCCGTCAACTTGACTTCCCCATCCACGAACTGAACGACTGGATATGTTGCGTCGTTGAGTCTATGGTCATCATCAAGGCGATGTTCCATGTAACGACCCTTGATTCCCGCATTGAACGCGTTTGCTGCATTTGTTGAGACTTCCTGACCAAACAGGTCCAACGATAGCGAATAGTGCATGTTCAACTTCTTCTGAATGGTCGGAAAGTCAATCACACCCAGTTCACGAATTCTGTCGATCTCATAAGGATCATCGATGCCTGCCGAGTTCATCGCATCACAAGTCCGCTGAACTATACGGGAAATGCCCGACTCACCGACGAACATGTGGTGGGCTTCTTCTGTCAGCATGAAACGGCAGGTGCGCGACAATGGATCGAAACCCGACTGTGCTAGCGATTCCAGTTGCATCTTGCCGTCTCGGTCGGTGCAAAATGTGAACATGAAAAATGACAGCCAGTCTGGCGTCTCTTCGTTGAAAGCGCTGAGCATGCGCGGCGCTTCGTTCGAACCAGATGAGCGCCGCAACAGATCATCAGCTTCTTCACGTCCATTCCTACCAAAGTATTTCTGCAGTAGATAAACCATTGCCCATAAATGACGGCCTTCTTCGACATTCACCTGAAACAGATTGCGCATGTCGTATAGTGACGGTGCAGTGAGGCTGAGAAAGCGTTGCTGTTCCACCGAACCGGGTTCGGTATCACCCTGGATGACGATCAGCCGCTGCAACAAGGCGCGGTATTCACCCGGCACTTCCTGCCAGGCTGGTTCTCCTACATGCTCGCCGCAAGGGATCTTTCGGTTCTCAACTTGCGGAGCGAGCAAGATTCCCCAACGGTATTCTGGCATTCTCACGTAACCGAATTTAGCCCATCCCTTCGGTTCCACCGAAACCGCTGTACGCAAGAAAACATGCGACTCTTGAAATTTTTGGGGAATAAGGTTGCTCCACCAGTTGATGTACTTCGGATGCCACTTCTCAAGTGCTTTCTGCACGCGCCGATCAGACGAAAGACCGACATTGTTCGGGATGACAGAGTCGTAGTCTACACTAATGAAGTCAGCCACTTAAATTGCATCCTCACAAGGGCGAATTAACGAGGAGTATGAACTTATCGGCAAAGCACACCACTTCTGTAGGTTGAAAATCATTGTACTTGAAGGTCATCTGTATAATGTTAAACGGTGTAACGTATTTCGGATATGCGGTTTTGCTTCAATACGGTTTGCTTTCGATTTTTATTGTGGAATTTGCGTACAAGGTTCACACTCTGCGCATATCGTAATTGCCGCGAATGCCGGTTCCGTAACGCTGTAAGGCACCAGACTCGCCAACCGCGTTCGGGCGTTGGAAAATCCAGTTTTGCCAAGCACTCAGACGTCCGAAAATGCGCGTCTCCATGGTTTCAGGCCCCGCAAAGCGCAGATTTGCTTCCATTCCAGTCATAGCGTCCGGAGAGAAGCTCGCTCTCTCTTCAAGGAAAATACGCACTTCGTCATCCCAATCAACATCGTCAAATGCTTCCGTAACCAAGCCGAGTTCGCTGGCATCAATGGCTTTCAGCAACTCGCCGGTTCGCTCCCGTGCGTTGCCAATTATTTCGGGTTCGCCGAGGAACCGCGTCTGCAATCGTGTGAGATCGTTGGACATTGGATAGAGCCCGAAATTACCCTCTGTGAGTATGATCGTCGCAATCGGTCTGCTATCTTCTTCGAAGTCCCCCTCCATCATGTACGAGCGGTCAACAGCCCATAGCAACTCGGCAAGCATGCCTGCAAAGCAGGACCCGTTTTCAATCAGAGCAACAAGCGACCGCGATGTTAAATCAATGCGTTTCAGAACTCGCTTCCAGTAAAGAAGGATTTCATTCGAAAGCCAGTTGGCATTCCGATTTCGGAGGAGGAAATTTTCGTGTTTGGCGACTTTCTGCGGATTTCCGGCAGTTTTGAACACAATTACCCCAAGTTCAAGTTCGTTAAGCCGCAGATGCAGAATCGCATCATCCAATTCCCGGGCACATCGTAGCGTCCAAGTATCGGCACCCTGTTCGTGCAGCTCTTCAACGCTTGCCGGGGCATCACGGTCCGGTTCTGAAATCGTAATCGTTGCACGACCTGCTTTACGGTCAAATTCTACCTTGATCGTCGAATATTCTACCGAGCAGTCTTCCCGAAACACGCGCTTCAGAGGGGTCAGTTCAATACCCTTAAGATCCTTGTCACCTTTTGCTTTTTTGGCAATTTCTCGTGCACGTTCGGTGACGAACTCATCGAATTTCGAATTGGCGACTACATGATCAACGAGACGCCATTTCTCAGCACGCTTGCCTTTTACGCCTTCTTCGATTGAGCAGAACACATCGGCAAGATCTCTTCGAACCTTGCGTTTGTCGGTAACGCGAGTCAGACCTCCGGTTCCAGGAAGCACTGCCAGCAACGGAACTTCGGGTAACGCGACTGAAGTCGAGCCATCATCGGTCATATAAATTTCATCGCACGCCAGTGCCAGTTCGTAGCCTCCGCCAGCACATGCACCCCGGATAGCGGCTAAATAATGTTGACCTGATTCTTTGCCAGCCGCTTCGTACATGTTGCGGGTTTCATTCGTGAACTTGCAGAAATTCACCTTGTGCGCATGAGTTGCTCCACCCAACATGCGAATATTCGCACCTGCACAGAAAACTTTGGCTTTACCGGATTGCATCACAACAGCGCCCACCTGGGGATGCTCGAAACGCATACGCTGTACGATATCAGCAAGTTCGATATCGACGCCGAGATCGTAGGAGTTCAGTTTAAGCTCATAGCCGTCAAAAGTATTGCCGTTCTCGTCGACATCCATGATGAGGCGAGCAACATTGCCATCATATTTAACGCGCCAGTGGCGGTAATTTGCAGGGCATGTTTGAAAATCAATTCGCATGATGAGGCTTTATGCTGGAAATTCTCATTATATTGCCCAAAACATACATTTCGATGCGTAAAAGGAGGGCAACAGAAGTTTGAAGTGGAAATAGGTGCAATCATTGTGCCCTTGTTGCCCCGCACCAAATAAATAGAAATCAAATTTTAATTCAGGACCACCGGTCTGCTTTACCAAGTTGAAGGCTTGGTTATCTTGGTGCCTGGAATCGGAGACGGAAGTTGGTTATTTTGAAGCGCAACACTTCCAATGCGATGCGAAAAATCCGCATGAATCTTTAGATGCCTGGATGGATACCTCGACCTCGGCGTTACGAGCCCAATCTGTTTAGTTTTGAGAGCTTTTACAAGGCGCATTGCTTCCGCGACATCGCTGTCATTCGTGACCGCGATCGCGCAATCATAGGCATTCATCCACGCATCATTCAACAGATGCACAGCAAGATTTACGTCCGATCCCTTTTCTTCGGTCTTCATAACCTTTGCGAAATTGGTAGCGGACTTGCTGGAATCAGCGAGCGGCATGAGTACGTCGTGAGTTCTGAAGCGCGCGCAAATAGGCATTTTGACATTATGGCTGAAGTTGATCTTTAGACCGCCCGGAGATGTGCGCCGTAAAGTGCTTGATCTTGAGGATATTGTGATTCGGCTTGAGCAGCGTGCGAAACAGTCTGGAAAGATCAAGCCATTTGAAGGAGGTATTCTTCAATGCTCCATAGTACAGGTTGAACCCATCTATGTAGATGTGTGTCCTCATGTCTTGCTCACAATAGAAACAGGGGCTTCCGAAGAAGCCCCTTCCTGAAGGATGAAACCAACAGGGTGATTAAGAAATTATGATGCGGTTGGCGATGAATTTCAACTCTTAGTGAGAGATTACAGCAATTCTAAGAATTCTTGGGAGAGCAAATTTAGGCTTGTGTTATTTAACCCTTGATGTTGGATTTACCAAGTCACACAAATTTCAGAATTTTGTGAGTTCTAGTTTGAAACAGAAATTATTTTTCTAGAGCAACGCATACTTATCTTTTGCCAATTACCGTGGTAACAGAATCACACCCGCAAACTTCTCTGAATCTCGGGCGGCGTACAACAGGACTCTTGCGCTTCATTCATTCCAACGTGATTTCTCTCGTCGCTACTAATTCGAGAAGAAAATTCTGCCACGATTTTCAAAAATTTCTCCGGCTGTTCTCTGTACGGAGAGTGTCCGCAATTGTCAAGAATCTCCACATCAATCTGTGAGCAGGCGCGGGTTTCGATTTCCTCAATTTGAGCAAGCGTCCCGTACGGATCGTCCCTTCCCTGTACGGTAAGAACCGGAATGCTCAAACCGTCAACAACCTCAGATACATTCCACTCCCTAAAACCAGGATCCAGCCAGGCATTGCTCCAGCCACAGAACGCGTTGTCAACATTTTTGTGGTGGCGCTGAAGTCTCTCCTTCAGGTCGCCCGTCCGGTAGGCTGATTTTGCTTCGGCGATTGTTACAATTCCCATATCCTCGACAAAAAAATGCGGGGCAATCAACACCAAACCGCGAACCCTTAAATCTTTCACAGTTCCGGCATAAATTGCGGCAATTGTGGCACCATCGCTATGACCAAAAAGAATGCCCTCCTGAAACCCCGAAGCATCCAATACCATCGGTAGAACATCAATTGCTTCTCGCGTCATGTAATCCATCGGTCGAGGCAATTCAACTGGAGACGACTGACCGTATCCCGCACGACTGTAAACAAATACACCGAACCCGGTTTCGCTGGCGAGCCGCTCCGGAATGTTTTTCCAATGGCTGACGCTGCCAAGACCTTCATGCAGCATTACAATTGTGAGGGCTTCGCTTGGAGGGGCGCCGAATGTCGCAAATTCCAGGTGAGCGCCGTTTATTTCGATAAATCCATTCTCCGACAGCTGCCACCGTTTCATTTCGATACTCTCAACTTGAAACGCTGAATCTTCCCGGTAGCTGTCTTTGGCAGATCATTTACAACTTCCACCCAGCGTGGATACTTCCATTTGCCGATTCGTTCTTTCACATGGTCTTTCAATACAACGTCGATACCAGTCGCATCCACACCATCCTTTAGAACGACGAATGCCTTGGGTTTTTCGAGGTCTTCTTCATCCCGTGCCGACACAACGGCAGCTTCCAGCACGCTTGGATGCGATGCGAGGCTCTGCTCTATCTCAAACGGCGACACCCAAATACCGGACACTTTGAACATATCGTCGGTGCGGCCACAATAAACCAGGCGTCCATCTTCACGGCGCACGTACTTGTCGCCTGTTCGAGTCCACTTCCCTTCAAACGTAGAACGGCTCTTACCTCGCTGGTTCCAGTAATCTAAAGCAGAAGAATCGCCATTTACCAGCAGCTCGCCCACTTCACCGACTCCAACATCCCTATCGCTTTCATCGACAAGCCGAAACTCATATCCCGGCACCGCTATGCCGGAGGTTCCGTAAACTACGTCGCCGCTCTGATTGGAAAGGAAGATATGAAGCATCTCTGTCGAGCCAACGCCATCAAGAATTTCACAGCCAGATATCTTTTCCCAATTCTTCCCGACCTCTTCAGGTAGCGCTTCGCCCGCTGAAATGCAGCGGCGCAGTTTGGCGTCCAGTATGCCCCTGCCGCTTTCAATATGGGAGTTCATTGCGGCATAGAGCGTCGGCACACCACAAAAGACGCTCGGCTTGTGAGTGTTCAGTACATCGAGTACGGAATCCGGTGTCGGTCGCCCGGCAAACAGCAGCACTGTCGCCCCTACCGACATGGGAAATGTCATGGCATTGCCCAGACCGTAGGCAAAAAATAGCTTTGCCGCTGAATAGACAACGTCTGTATCTTTGATTTGCAGAACTTCCTTGCCATAGGTATCCGCCGTTGCCTTCAGGCTGCCGTGAGCATGCCGTACTCCTTTAGGCTGCCCTGTAGATCCGGAGGAGTAGAGCCAAAACGCGCACTCATCCTCAACCATCTCCAGTGCTGGCCGACTTTCACAATCGGCATACTCAGTGCTAAAGTTAAGGTGGGTTCCTGCATTCGCACCGATGACGAAAACTTTTGACAGATGCGGATTTCCTGCAAGCTCCGGTTCAACTACCGGTAAGACTTCTTCGGACACAAACAGTACTCGAGCCCGGCTGTCACGAAGAATGGAACCATAAACTTCAGTAGCCAACAATGTGTTCAGCGCAATCGGAACTACGCCGCATTTTAGGCTCCCCCAAAAGATGATTGGAAATTCCAGTCGGTCAAGGACAAGCATGGCGGCTCGATCCTCGCGATTGATACCATGCTTCTCATAGAGCGCGGCCATGCGACCGCTTTCCTCGGCAAGCTCACCATAAGTAATTTGTCGGTTTTCACCGCCCGCTTCTATAAAAGCTGGCTTCGTTTCAGCGGCGGAACCGACATGCCAGTCTACAAATATACTGGCGGCATTGGCATTTTCGGGCATTGCGGAAATTTTCCTAGTTAATGTCTGCCAGAAAACGATTTATAACATTCAAACAGCAAAGAGATTTACTGCTCGTCATGTCATACTCTTGCCTAAATATTGATACTCCAGCAACGAAGTATTCCCAATAAAATCAATAAAACGAACACTCAATTCGATTCCGTGTACATCCGTGAGCCGAACGGATTGGTTCAGTTTAAAATGTACTGGCTGCTGTTTTCCGCAGTCAATCGCAATGTTTTTCGCATACAGATACATGCGATCATGACTATCAAGAATCGGATTCAATCTTCCCGATAGACGTGGTAAATGGCCAGTTCTTTCTGTAAATACGCATGAACCGCCTGTTGGTAAACTGTCAAGTTGGATGGAGAGTGGTTCCGGAGGGTTCCAGTTCCTTTCTACATGCGCCGTGTAACCCGATTCTGCACAGAAAACAGTAATAGGAAGTCTGGCGTAGAAACTGAAACTAACTTGCCCCAGTGCATCGGTTTGCTGCTCCATCCAAGTTTTATTTGGATAAAGTGCGACAACTTTGACACCTGCAAGCGGTCGGCCTCCAGTAGAAACGGTAATATGACCTTCGAGACCTTCGACTGGAGGTCTTGCTGACGGTATCAAGAGTAGGAGTTCCGCATCGTCAAGCAGTTCGTACACGGGAATGCGCCCGGTCAATTCCCGAGTTTCCTCATAGATGATTGGAACACCTTCACCGCGTTGTTCCAAGAAGTACTGGCGATCACCTGAGCCGTGGATGTCACCGATTACAAGCTTGCCGAGCAGTGCTGCTACGACCTCGTTTCGTGTGGCCTGACGGGCAGGCATTGCGTCGATTGATAGTGTATTGGGTAATGCCCCTGGCGAATACAGTTCAAGTCGATCGTCGAAGATAAAAAGTCGTATTTTCGCATTCTCAATGGAATAGTCTCTATGCACTACAGCGTTTACAATCGCCTCAAATACAGTTCTTGGACTAAACTGCGGTATCTCCACTCGCCCTGGATTTTTTCTTGCTGCGACACGGGTATTGCGTTTTGTGAAATTAACAGCATCTCGAATCTGCTGATCTAGCGGGCCTGTAATCAGTGCCGCATCAATTTGATTTGCAGTTCCAAGAACAGTACCTTGATACCGCACGGCATTGATTGCTGCACCGTGGATGTATTTGTTCGGATCTGTGCTGGCAAGTAATACTCCCGCCACCGTTGCACGGGCAACGCCGAATTCGTCGTCTCTAATCATCCCCAATTTTTCTAACTGTATGTTAGAGTGTTCAATGACTCGAGAACTTAAAAACCTGTCGATGAGTCCGGCGTCGAGTGTGTTTGGGCCTGTATCAGCGACAATTACTTCGTCAGGCCCTAGCATTCCGAATCGTCCTCTTTGCCGAAACAGACGGTGAAGCGCTTCCGGTGATAGTTCGCGTTTCGAACTGCCACTCCTGATTAAGTATCCTCCCGGACTTTTGTGAACTTGTGCGCTTTGTTCAATTTTAATTGTAATTACTGAAAATCCATTTGGCAGTGCGATCCGTTTAGTAAAGAATCGAAGCGGCGGTCGAATACTATCTGAGCAAATTTCATTGATGAAAATTTCCAATGCATCCATTTCCTTTCGAGACATTTTCTGAACATCGCCACTATCAGAAATGTTAAAGACAAGTGTGCCACCACTGCTGTTACCAAAGGCAGCTAATTCGTTCGCGATAGAATCTCGTCGAGGAGTACTGACACCCTTTTTTGTAAAAGAGGCTATTTTGAACTCAACTGTGCTGTCCTCGCCCAGTTCAATCCATTCTAGCAACTGAGTGCTATTCAAATTCATTTCAATACTCTAAACTCACTAAACTAGATTCACGACTTGATTGACAATATCATATAAAGCCGATATTTTGACTGTGAAGATGCGTGGGCTCCCGTTAAGGACATCCTCAAATCGGCGCAAGTTACCTTGTAAATTTATACTTACTCATACATCCGTTGAAACAAGTATATCAATCGACTTGTAGTAGTGTTTCAGTCAGGTGTTTCCCATGCTTTTTTTGATGTCAGAATATCCTGACAGGCGGTAACTGAAGTAATTCGCTCGACCACGGCTGTTGCGCTCATTATGGTACAGTTTCGGTAATTGATGCACAATATTGCGTTTGTACGGAGCGAATTGTGCAGTCTCGACAATGGCAACCAAACGCAAGCGGACTGCGGCGCTTGTATATTTCGGCTCAATCCGGGATTTGAAGCACCGCTTCAGGTCGGTGAGAATAGTGCGGCGAAGGCCTCTTTACGATTCAGGTTGAAATGGCGCAGTGCCTGCGGCACTGACTCGAAGCGGCTTTGGTTGAAAATCAGCGCCAGCGCAATGTTGTTGCACATCGCACGATTGCTCGGGCCATGGCCAGTACGGGTCAGACAGGCGTCTTCCTGGAATGTACGGTCCCGAATATGATGGTTGCTGTTTTCCACGGTCCAATGTCCGCGGTCCCACCTCAGCAGTTGCTCGGCATCGGCCCGTTCAGCGGCAACCGAAGTGATGCCATATATCGTCTCTGTGCTTGCACTGTTCGCTTCTTTGACTACCTCGCGGTCGCGCTCGATGCGAAACGCTTGGCGCACCTGCTTGAAATCGAACTTGTGCGGGTCGTCCACTTGCAGTACTTCAATACGACGTTGCTCAATGCGACCGTGCGCCAGGGTCACCTTCTCCGAGTAACGCCGCACTTTGTGACTGTACCACTTCAGCGACTTCGCCTTCGCTAACTGCAAAGAGGTATTGTCCTTGAGCGTCAGCATATAGTCAGCCTTCCCGTCCAAGATCAAATCGACGGTTTCAAAAGTGGTGTGCAACGCATCCAGTGTGATCACTCGACCCGCAACGTCAACCTCGCTCAGCAACTGCCGAGTCACATCCAACTCCTCGCCCTTGTTGTGGAAACTGCGGCTTGCTTTCGGTATCCCACTGCCATGCTCCACAAGTGTCACTGTCTCGTAGTGACTGTCGCCATTGCGATTGGCACCGCGAATCCGCTTGCCGTCACTCGCAAGTGCCGGTAACTGTCTGATTCGATTGTGCGTGTATCGCGCCAAGACCTGCTCCAGCTGATCCGGATCGGTGTGCTGTATCACCCGGTGCAGCGTCGATTTGGAAACCGGCTCATACCGGCCTGTTTTCGGATTGCACCAGCCACCGATCGCGTGCAGCTCATTCTCAGAAAGAGACGCTGCAAACTGTGCCGCCGCCAACGATCCGTGAAATCCAGACAATTGCGCCAAAATCAAAGTCGAAAACGCACACGCCAGTGTGTGCTTGCGACCCTGGCCACGACGAAAATCCCGCATCTGTGACAAATCATCATGCAAACTGCGCAACTCCGGCAGCGAATGACCGCTGGCCTTGCCCTTTTTCTGCCAGCGCGACTCCAACTCGCCTTCCTGACACAGGACCCGCCTAGCATCACGACGCAAGGGCCTGACCAATAACCGCTTGATTGCATCATGCGCTTCGGTATACTTCCCACCCTTGCGGGAATAGCCCGCACTGTTTCCCACCGTCTCCCATCCGGCTGCATCGTACATGTTTCCGCGATGACGAGCCGGGTCTACAAACGTCTCCGCCAACAACAAACCGTGACCATAGTATGCCTCCCAGTCATCACTTAAGCGCCGGCAAATCAACTTCAGCACGTGCGAACCAAGATTCGGATAACAACCGGCATCGTCAAGCATCGCGAAACGGGTGTTGTTCGCGATCAAATGCAATCGGTGCCACTGCTGCTCAGGCTGCCAGCCAATCCAATGCTCGCGCGCAGCCGATTTAAAGGAACCGGTCTGCCACCCGCAAAGACACACCCACTGCCCCTTATACTCAACGATGTAACGCAGACTGCGACCTGCAAATCGCTTGAATCCAAGATCATGATGCGTACGCATCAGCCGATCCCACTTCGCAAATTCGCTCGTGCGCGCAAGACGTACCGTCACCTCGCCAGTGCGAATCGACTTGCTGGTTCTGCGGTCATGACTGTTCATAACCGCATATATACTATATCGGAATGGAAAAAGCCAGTCCTGCCTGCAAATTTATACAACCGTTGTGGTTTTACTGTGATTTAGTTAGCGTGGGAACACCCTGGTGTTTCAGTATCGAATCAAGTGCATTTAGTTCTCTTAATTTTCCCAAATGATGTAATTTTTAAAATTTGACCCAGGTTTTCTTCGAAATAATTTTCACTGCCAACACCCTCACTTTACCTGCTGATATTCGAAGTGAAACACCTACCTTGAAGCAATTCACTGAAATTGCAGTAGACCGTTTTTGCAACTGAATGCTGCCGATTCTAGCAACTCATCGTTTTCCCATCCCACCGTAAATGCACACTTCCATCTAATTTACGTCCTTCTTCAGCCATGCTATTTGGAGGCAAACTACCTCCCGAATGGTGTTCACACCCCGCATAAACCAGTTCACTCGCACGATCGGAATGCGATTCCGACAGAACCAGAAACTAACATTTGACAAAGTAATAAATGAAGCACTGCAACGTCGTATGAAGACCCAGTCTGAGATACAACCAGGCTCAAGCGCTATCGACCCGAATTGGCACATCGTCACTATTATGACGACTATACTAATTATTCGTAATTTCAGAACTCGTGACATAGTCAGGATTGATATTCGACAATTGGCCTTTCGTAGACCATACTCAAATCAGTTCCGGGGTAAATTGTTCACTGTAGAGTCGCACACTCGCATAGATCATGCAACGCTTTATTGAAGCGCGGCTGAGCCATGCAGTGAAAGCGTACCACCAGTCGTTTGCGTTGTCTACACGGCAGCAGGCCAATCGCCATGCGCTGTCCATAATCATCGGATTCAAGATACGACAGCATCACGCCACTGGCGTTGTGAATCGCCACCCGGCCGTTTTCGCATACCTTGGCGCAGCGCTCGTTGATGAATTCGGCATGTTCCGGGAGGAAGTTCAGGCACGATTGAAGCATGGCATAGGTTCGGCTTTGGAGAGACAATCGCTGTTATTCGATTTATGCCACATTTTTCCAAAAAAAGCAGGCCGAACCGCATGTTTATTGATATTCTCTTTACCTATGTCACGTGTCCTGAATTTGCAGGAAATTCGTAGGAGATACGTTCATGGTCCGATTTTTCGGTGTCCAGTCTAAACCGCCGCAAAGCTGCCGCGATGACATCACTGCTGACATCTACTCCTGCAGTCTCATCGACCCGATCCTCGACGCAACCTGATCGATAAGAAAATCCATGGCAGGTAAAAACTCGAAGTGCGTACTGATTGCTGGTGGCGGCATCGGCGGCCTGGCAACTGCTACGGGGCTATCAGAGAAGGGCTTTGAATCGCTCGTATTGGAGAAGGCGCCAAAATTCGGGGAAATTGGTGCTGGCATACAGTTGGGTCCAAATGCATTCCACGCGTTTGATTATCTCGGAGTTGGCGATACTGCACGCAAAATGGCAGTCTATATCGACAGCCTTCGTCTCATGGATGCCCTGTCTGGTAACGAAATTACCCGCATCCCGCTAGACGGTGAATTCCGGCGACAATTCCGTAATCCCTATGCGGTTGTTCACCGTGGAGATCTTCACGGCGTATTTCTGAAAGCCTGCATCGACAGTGATCTAGTGGAGTTACGCACGAACAGCGCGGTCAAGAGTTATAAACAGGAAGATTGGGGTGTCACCGTCACATTGGAAAACAACGATCAAATTGACGGCGCGGCCCTTATCGGCGCCGATGGGCTTTGGTCGAACGTTCGAAACCAACTGGTTGGCGACGGCGAGCCGCGGGTTTCAGGCCATACCACTTATCGTTCCGTTATTCCAACCGAAGATATGCCGGAGGATTTACGATGGAACGCAGCGACGCTTTGGGCTGGACCGAAATGCCATATCGTTCACTATCCGCTGTCCGACTGGAAAGCGTTCAATTTGGTAGTGACCTATCACAACAATGCTCCAGAACCAGTTGCCGGCAAACCGGTTTCGCACGACGAAGTGCGCAAGGGTTTTGAACATGTCAATCCAGTCGCCCGCCAGATCATCGAACGAGGCCAGAACTGGAAACTGTGGGTGCTGTGCGATCGAGAACCGACGAGTTCTTGGGTTGATGGGCGCGTCGCGTTGCTTGGCGATGCCGCTCACCCGATGCTCCAGTATTTCGCGCAAGGTGCATGTATGGCATTAGAAGACGCAGTCTGTCTAGCTGATGAGGTGGAACGCCAAGATGGCGACTTCGTAAAAGCGTTACCTAACTATTGCGACCGACGTTATCTGCGCACGGCTAAAGTTCAGCTGATGTCCCGGCTTATTGGCGAGCACATCTACCATCCTGCGAATGCTCACGCACTCCTGCGAGATAGGATCATGGGCGCAAAGTCCGAAAGCGACTGGTGCAATACAATAAGCTGGCTTTACGGGTCCACAGGGTTGGATGGTGCGGTCTGAGGTAACTGGGGCCACGAACAAAACAAGCCACAACATCAATCGTTTAAGGACAGTAAAACCGTGAGCGAAGCGTATATCTGCGATTACATACGAACCCCCATTGGACAATTCGGCGGGAGGTTATCTTCGATGCGGACCGACGACCTGGCAGCCCACCCCTTGAAGGAAATCCAACAGCGAAATAATAGCGTTGACTGGGAAGCCGTAGATGATGTGATTCTCGGCTGCGCAAACCAGGCCGGAGAGGATAACCGAAATGTTGCTCGAATGGCTGTGCTGCTATCCGGGCTGCCAAATTCAGTTGGTGGCGCTACCGTCAATCGGCTGTGTGGTTCAGGCATGAATGCCGTCATCAGCGCCGCTCACGCCATCAAGGCCGGAGAAGCCGAACTGATTATTGCTGGAGGTGTCGAAAGCATGTCCCGCGCACCTTTTGTCATGCCCAAGGCCTCGTCGGCATTTTCGCGCAATACTGAAATCTACGATACGACAATCGGTTGGCGGTTCATCAATCCACTCATAAAAAAACAGTACGGCATCAACTCAATGCCAGAAACCGGCGAGAACGTAGCCGAAGTGTTCAATGTCAGCCGGGAAGCGCAGGACACATTCGCTCTTCGAAGCAATGAAAAGGCCATCGCCGCGCAGGCAAGTGGGCGGCTAGCCAAAGAAATTGCACCTATCGCCATTCCCCAGCGCAAGGGGGATCCAATTGTGATAGACAAGGATGAACATCCGCGTGAAACAAGCCTCGAAAAACTAGCTACTCTCAAAGCACCGTTCCGTGAAGGCGGGACAGTCACTGCCGGTAATGCGTCAGGCATCAACGACGGTGCGGCAGCGCTGATAGTGGCTTCTGAAAAAGCCATCTACAGGCACGGATTGACACCGATTGCAAGAATTCTGGGTGGAGCAGTAGCCGGCGTAGAACCGAAAATTATGGGCATCGGCCCGGTTCCTGCCACGAGGAATATCTGCGCAAGGCTCAGTCTTGAGCCGGCCGACTTTGACGTAATCGAGCTCAACGAAGCCTTTGCTTCACAAGCTATCGCGGTATTGCGCCAACTGGATCTCGACGAGATGTCAGAACATATCAATCCCAATGGTGGTGCTATTGCACTCGGCCATCCGTTAGGCATGAGCGGTGCACGGATTACCGGCACGGCGGCATTGGAACTCAATGAACGCGGCGGAGTGGCTCTTGCTACCATGTGCGTCGGGGTCGGCCAAGGCATCGCGGTTGTGCTGAAATCAGTTTGACTCGGTCAGCAGACAAATCGATTTATGCAAAATGATGCAACATCCTCGACAGAAGATTGAATTGCACTTCGGTGGATACGCTGAGTTTCATTAAATTGAAAGCTAGCCAAATCGCCCGGTAATGTAGTCTTCCGTTAGCTGAAGCTGCGGGTTGGTAAATATCTGACCGGTATCTCCAATCTCGACTAAGTCCCCAAGATTGAAATAGGCGGTTCTCTGCGACACACGAGCTGCTTGCTGCATGGAATGCGTAACAATTACAATCGAATACTGCGTTCTCAAATCGTCAATCAAGTCTTCAATCTTCGCTGTGGCAATCGGATCCAAAGAGGAGCATGGTTCATCCATGAGAATTACTTCAGGCTGGACTGCAATCGCTCGTGCGATACATAGACGTTGCTGCTGACCACCCGATAATTCAGTTCCAGACTTGTGGATTCGATCCTCCACTTCCGAAAGCAATCCAACTTTCTGAAGACAGGAATAGACCACTTCATCCGTTTCCGCTCGATTACTCACCAGAGAGTGAAGTCTCGGACCGTATGCTATGTTGTCATAAATCGACTTGGGAAAGGGATTTGGCTTCTGAAATACCATCCCGACTCTCGCTCGCAACTCCACCACATCCATGTCGCTGCCGTAAATGTCCTTGCCGTCGAGTTTGATCCTGCCGGTAATCCGGCAACCGTCAATAATGTCGTTGATTCTATTCAGGCATCGCAGGAAGGTAGACTTTCCACAACCAGATGGGCCGATAATGGCCAGCACTTCGTTCGCCCGTATCGAAATATTGACGTTTTTGATGGCATGGGTGTCCGTGTAGTAGACATCCACATTCTCAGCTGTCATGCGAAATTCGGAAACACTGTCTATTGATTCGCTGTTTGCAAATCTGGGTGTATCAGTCCGCGCAGCAATCTTTGAGGATTCAGTAATCACACTCGTTTCTAGCATCGCAACTGTTCTCTACTGTCGTAAATGACGTTGATTTTACTAACGCCGCTCGAATCTGCGACGCAACCATACGGCAATTACGTTCATAGTAATCAAGAATGTTAACAAAATAAGAATTGCTCCTGATGTTTTTTCTAAAAAGGCGCGTTCAGGACTGTCTGCCCAAAGAAATATCTGAACCGGCAATACGGTGGAGGGGTCTAACGGTCCCGATGGTACATCAACAATAAACGCTACCATGCCGATCATCAGCAGAGGAGCTGTTTCTCCTAGCGCTTGCGCAAGGCCGATAATCGTTCCAGTCAGCATGCCTGGCATCGCCAGCGGGACAACTTCCTGAACTACCGCCTGTGTCTTTGAAGCGCCTAAAGCTAGTGCGCCTTCTCGAATGGACGGCGGAACTGCACGCAATGCGGCACGACCGGCAATAATTATCGTGGGAATCGTCATCAGGCTCAAAACAAGGCCCCCGACAAGCGGGACCGACCTTGGCAATCCAAAAAAGTTGATGAAAACTGCAAGGCCCAGCAATCCGAATACAACTGACGGAACAGCAGCCAGGTTATTGATGTTAATCTCTATGATGTCGGTAAATCGATTTTTCGGTGCGAATTCTTCCAAGTAGCATGCAGCTGCGACGCCGACGGGAAACGAAATTGCAAGCGTCACCAATATTGTGAAAAACGACCCGGTTAACGCGCCTCGCAATCCAGCAAGCTCAGGTTCTCGGGAATCGCCTGCGATGAAATATGTCTTATTGAATCGGCTTTCAACGACACCCTTATCAACGAGTGCATCAAACCACTCAATTTGCGCTTTAGAAATTCGCCTACCACCGTGTGTGCCTGTATCCCGCCCGATGTCGTACTTGTGCAGCATGTCGAATTCATCGTCAACCGGCAGCCAAATTGTCTGCGTAGTGCCAATCAATGAAGGATCGTTCTGCACCATTTTCTGCAGGACAACATCTGCACCTACGCTGACAATTCTTCCCAGTTGTCGCTTCTCATTGCGCTTCGTGACTCCTGGAAACTGACGATAAAGCGATTGCTTGATCAATTTGCCGTAGTTGGCTTTGGCCAGGTTTTCAGGGTCCAGAAAATCTGGGGCAAAATGAATTTCCAACTGAACTTGAGTTTGCCAGAAAGCACCCACACCATTGATGGTGATGCTTATGAATAAAACAACAACAACAATTACTCCCAGCATGAGTGCACCGATGCCGTAGAACTTGAACCTCAGTTCTGCGGCACGACGTCTTTTCAGTCTGCGTTTGAACTGGGGCTTATCCCAAACGCTTTCAACATCTTGGGGTAGAGCGCTAGTCATATTGCTCACTATACTTACGAACGATGTACAACGCGGTGACATTGAGCAAGAGTGTTGCAACGAATAGCGTTAACCCCAAGGCAAACGCGGCTAGCGTCTTTGCGCTGTCGAATTCCTGATCGCCGACCAGCAACGTCACAATCTGGACAGTAACCGTAGTTACCGATTCGAAGGGGTTGGCGGTTAGCTTCGCCGCCAGTCCGGCAGCCATCAGTACGATCATGGTTTCTCCAATTGCACGCGAAACTGCTAGCAGCAGTGCCCCAACAATTCCCGGCAATGCTGCTGGAAGAACTACCTTTTTTATGGTCTCCGAGTGAGTCGCACCACAAGCCAGGGAGGCTTCTCGTATTGACTGCGGCAGTGCGGTGATAACGTCATCGGTCAGCGAAGATACGAATGGGATAATCATGATACCCATGACAATACCGGCAGCAAGAGCGCTCTCGTGAGCAATTTCCAGTCCAAATCCTGCACCAATTTCACGCAACCAGGGTGCTACCACCAATATTGCAAAAAATCCGTATACGACGGTCGGTACGCCTGCCAGAATTTCAAGTGCAGGTTTTGCGAATGTCCGCACTTTCGTTGTTGCGTATTCAGCCAGATAAATCGCTGACAGCAGTCCAACCGGAACCGCAACCGACATTGCAACACTGGCAACTAGGATTGTTCCTGTAAAGAGCGGCACACTCCCAAACAGTCCCGACGAACCGACCTGGTCTTCTCGGATAGCAATCTGCGGGCTCCACTCAAGACCAAATAAGAAGTCAGTCAAGGGGATTTTTCTGAAGAAATTTAACGCCTCAAACAGCACTGACAGCACGATTCCCACAGTTGTAAAAATTGCAATTAGCGAGCTGGCTAAAAGCATGAATCTGATAATTGTCTCTGCGATGGGGCGCGCACGCAATTTATCGGAAATCAAAAGGGTGAATATGAACGCAGTAATGGCGCCCACAACCACTACAGCAGCATTACGCAGGGTTTCGTTCAAGTCGACTAGATGCTGAAAACGAGCCGCGGCGCCCTGCAATACATCAGCATTTTCCATATTCCCAAGTATGCCGGTCTGAGCTAGAATCTGAATCTGACTGACCAGCCAATCAATGTCGACCGGTGACTCCGCTCGCATGTCGGGGAAAAATTCAGACATGACGATACGTAAGATGATATTTTCATCGACGCTCAACCACAGGCCAAGCACAGCCAGGGCCGGAATCGCAAACAGCAAGGCTGCCACAATGCCATAATATTTTGGCGCAGAATGCAAATAGCGGATGCCACCCAAGTTTTTTGCGATTCGCAAGGAACGCTGCTTCGCCCAAAAATAAAACAGCGAAGAAAACCCGAGTAGGATTAATATCAAAGCCCAAGCACTCATAAGTATCCAAACATTGTTACTCAATCACTTCTTTTGGCAGACAATTTGTAGGAATTAATTCGCTACTCAATCGCAGGCATTCACTCAACAAAGACTGATCGGTCCAATTGAGAAAAACTTATTAGCCAAACGACTTGATCTGTTTCACAGAGCGAATTGTCGAATTCCGCTGTCCGCCACCCATCTCCGCACCCAAAAATGGCGCGGAGACTCGGCATATACGAGGTCAGCATATTCACAAACAAATGCGTCAATGCCAGCCGAACATATCAATTCACACGATCAGCCATCAGAATCGATGGCACTATTTCATGAAACGAACCGCGTATCGAACTCGAACCTATTCGGAGGCAAGTTGAACGGTCGTTAAATTCATAGCAGCCGCACTGAACTTGTTGCGTTCGACTTCCGGCATGGGAATCATTCCCTTGTCAACGAGGTAGCCGTCATCACCCCAAGATCGATCACTGGTAAATTCCGAGATGTATTCCTTAATACCTGGAACTAAATCGATATGTGCGGTTTTAACGTAAAAATACAGTGGTCGTGAAATTGCATAAGATCCTGCCGCAATATTCTCGAATTCAGGAGCAACTCCATCGACAATTGAACCTTGAACTTGGTCGAAATTCTGATCCAGAAAACTGAAGCCGAAAACACCAAGAGAATCCTTGTCGGCAGTCAACTTCTGAACGATCAGATTGTCATTTTCACCAACTTCAACCCAAGCGCCGTCTTCTCGAACACCATGACAAATTGACTTGTAGTGCTTCTTGTCGCTATTCTTGATAGCCTTGATCCACTTAAATGTCTTACATCCGCCTTCAAGTGCAAGCTCAGCAAAGGCATCTCGAGTGCCCGAAGTCGGAGGTGGTCCAAGTACGCGAATTACAACATCCGGCAGTTCAGAGTTGACATCCTTCCAAGTCTTATAAGGATTCGGAATTAGTTTCTCTTCACCACTTGGGTCCGGAACGTTCTTTGCAAGTGCAAGAAAAATTTCCCGGCTTGAAAGGCTGAACCGCTCCGCTTCGATCGAATTCGCTACGACGATACCGTCATAACCGAACTTTATCTCGACTATTTCATCAATACCATTCCCGCCACAACGCTCAACTTCCGACTTTTTAATGCGTCGGGAAGCATTGGTGATATCCGGATGCTTGACCCCGATACCTGCACACAACAGTTTCAAGCCACCGCCGGAACCGGTCGATTCAATAATTGGGGTCCGATACTGCGAACTTGTTCCAAATCGCTCAGCAACCACTGTCGCGAATGGATAGACCGTAGATGACCCAACGATACTGATATAGTCTCTTTCGTCTGCTTGCGCAGTTGCCGAGAAAGACCCTAGCATTATTGCTAGAACAGTCAGGTAAACCCTGAGAATTGACGACGAACTGATCATATTCATTCTCCATGATGAACACGTCGACCTAGATAAGGCCGCCAAAGTAGGGTACAGAAACTTTGTGGTTTCGTGAGCAAGTCTATAGAAATATTTATATTTGTCAAATTTATAGTTAACTTTTTTTCAATATATTTTTCGCTATTATTTTTTAACTGCTATGGCAACAAGTTAGGCTCATTTCCTGACCAGTTTACAGAATTAAGTAATGTAGTTTATTGTTATAATTGTAGTAATCTCTAAGCTAGAGAGCAGTGCGGCAAAACTATCCGCTTTCACTCGACGATTTTCAAAAATCAACCCCACTACATACAGAAGCCAGTAGTCAAAGAACCATAATGATTGACGGGCACTACTCCGCAAAATACGATGTCGAGCTCGCTGAGTTGGGAGAACTGACGCTTATGATGGGACGTCTAGTTGAAAAGCAGCTCAGAAATGCAATAAACGCATTGGTTAGAGGTGATCGAATGCTTGCTCGACAAGTATCCGACGACGAACGTCTGGTTAATCAGCTAGAAGTGGAAATCGACAGCAAAAGCACAGAAGTCCTCGCACGGCGGCAACCAACAGCCGGGGACCTTCGATTTGTGCTGATGATCATCAAAACCGTAAACGATTTAGAGCGTATGGGCGATGAAGTCAACCGCGTTGCGCTGATGGGCAGCCGCGTCGTCGAGCGTCCGAGCGCCCCGCCAAACTACGATGATATTGAGGATATCGGTTTGCGTGTGCTGAAACTATTGCAGGAAACTCTCGAAGCATTTGAACATACTGACGATACACAAGCGCTTGCATTGATCAGAAAGGATAAAAAAGTAGACAAGAAATTCAGAAATACGCTGAAACGTATAAAAAAATGGATGATGGAAGAGTCCGATTCAGTACCGGATGCAATTGATATTCTGTGGGCGATTCGTTCTTTGGAACGAGTGGCAGACAGAACGTGCAACATCTGCGAACATGTGATTTACTGTGTGAAAGGCGAGGATATACGTCACCTCGACATAGATCAATTGATGACTGACTGATCAGGGTATCGAGCCTGGCGGATCCATTCACCAACTGTCGTGACCAGTTCGTTCTCATAGCCTTCGAAAAAATGATCCGACCCTTCAATCTCAATCTGCATGGATTGAGGATTGCCTGCTGATAAAATTTCTGATATCCGCCTTTCTGCACCTTTAATCACCGCTGGATAGTCTTCACTGCCGTATACATCCAGTACTGGAATCGACATTCGTTCAAGCGGAAATCTCTCAAGCATCGGCTGACCGTAGTCTGTGGCTTCCATGCCAATGCCTACGTACGCATCAATTTCGTTGTCGCCGAATTCTCCAATCCATGCCATGGTCATGTGCACCGAACAACTATGCGCCACGACTGCGATCCACTGGTATCCTTTTGACCGCAAAAAATCAATCCCTGCTTCAATTCTAGGGAAAGACTGCGGAATGATTTCAAGGTACTCATAGTATTTGGCATTCTTCTCCAGAACCGGCATTTGTAAAGAGAGTGTAGTCATGCCAAGTTCGCTGAAACCCTCGCGCAACGGCCCGGCAACCTGTACCCAGTCGGGATGAAAGCCTCTGCCGTGAAGAAGAATGACTGCACCTTCAAAACTCGAAGTACTGGCTTCAGAAAACAGCGATAGAAAATCACGGGCACCATCATTCAGATAAACCGCGTCGCCTTCGAATAGTCCAGCTTCCGCTTCTTGCGCCAGCCTTGCTTCCCGCTCATAATCAGGCTGCCCATCAGCCAACGAGATTGAATTGATCAGAATTCCAAACAGTAGGAGAAAAATCCAGCCAAATACTGTTGTTATTGTCAAATTCCTATTTCTATCGCAACTAAATTCCACCATCATCTGTTCCATCCATAAGACTTTGATATCTAGTGTATAGCTTAGGGCTGGTACGAGAAATCAGCCATGTATTCTTGGTCGTGGTCCAATCGATCTATGCTAGCCATTCGAGAATCAATCAGTTTCTTCACAAAGTCTAGGCACATGGAGGCGAATATTTTTGCGCGTTCCGAGTCATCAAAAAAATAGTCTGAATCAATGCAGCCGAATTGCTGGAAATTCTGTGCAAGCGAGGCGCCTGCTTCCAAATTTGTATGCAGCAGTTGCTGATCTTTGGCCAGCAAGCGCTGATGTCTGATTTCTTCAATCAAATTTTTCCGCACTACGACTTTGTAGAACATGATCCATCAACCATTCTTCAGTTTGTAAAATCTACACAAATATTTACTGAGGGTAGCCCACAGTCGTTGGCGCGCTACCTTGGCTGTAAGAATCGTTGGGAAATTCTTGCGCGGAGTTTGCGAATGTTCCCATTATCAAACCACATCGCTGGCTTCAATTTCAATTGTCGACATAATCGATGAATATCTGAACACGACTCGACATGAGGTGTCGATTATCTAGTGCAAAATTTTTCATGTCATCAGGACTCAGGCAGTGCACATGTACGTGTTCACCACCGTAATATTCACCGTTGGTTGTAAACAGATACCAATCGCATGATTCCCCGTGGATTTGTGCGTAGTAATCCCTGTTAAGGTCTACATATCCTTGCTTTACCTGCACATGTGCCTTCCCGCCCACTATATTTTTCAGAACGAATTCAGTATTCACCGTATCTTTCTTACACGTACTAGGAATAAGCCTGTACCCATGTTCCTCCTGTAAGTAGAGTACCAACGATATCTTCGCAATCCTCAGATGCAATCAGGTCAAACAAGTCTAGGTTTTCGCCACTAGGAGGCATGTCGTACACGTTTTCCTTGCTCGGTGAGTTGTACACGAGTTTGGAGTAGAATCTTACGGTTTCACCGTTCACTGCTTGAACTGTACTATCAGCGCGAAAACTATTCAACGCCTTTCCCGGGACCGAATCCACACCACCGATTTCAAACCACGTACAAGGCCTTGTGTTTACGACGTCTGCTTCAATGTATTCTGGTTCAGAGCGGTATTCCCACTCGCCATCGATCCTATCGATGTAGTAATTTCCGTCTCTATCACGAGTCCAGCACAGGTCATTTGGTTGCATTCTATATAGAACTGCGTTAATCGCTGGCCACCATCCTTTATCTTGCTGTCCATTAGGTGGATTGTAGTATCTGTCCTTCCCCAAATTGTAATAGGTATCCTTGTCGAGTAAAGCATTATGCTCTACCGGCCAACCGACTCCGAGGATTTGGTTTTGGATGCAAAACGTGTGTGGATTAACTTCTTGATTTGCGTCTGGTGTATCTGTTCAGTGTGGGAGTGGAATGATAACTGAACTGGGGTTCATGGTCAGTCAAATGATGTCGAGGATATCGATTGCTGAGGAGGTTATGAAGTAAAAAAAAGTTCACTGGAAGCTGGACACAGAAAACGAAAATTGATATAAAACGGCCCATGCAAAGTGAAAGTGCCGTTTCAGAATCAGAACAATGCAGCTGCGAATGCTGTGAATCGTCGCGTGAGCGCGAGGCTCGGATACGCCGCGAGCACGCCAAACAGATGGCGGCGCTGCTCAGTCGTCATGCCAAAACAGAGGCAAGGCTAGAGGCATTGCAAGGTGTCGGCGGTGTCGGCAGCACTATACGGCGTCAGGCGCAGAAGATTGCGAAACTTTCCGGTAGAATTGCGGAGTTGGAAGCCGAGTTGTCGAAATACAAGGCTCGCGACCGGCGGGATCGTCAAAAGCAGTATGGCAAAAGTTCTGAGAAGCGAAGCGTCACAGACAAGCCCAAGCGAAAGCGCGGTGCGCAGCCCGGTCACGGTGGTCGAAGTCGCACGGCACGGGATGATTTGCCGAAAGTTGAGGATCGACAAAGTTTTCCGCAAGTGCCGCGTTGCAACGAATGCGGTGAATGCTACCGTTTCAACGGAACTGCAGACAGCGAGCGTCGGGAAATTGAAGTTAAGGCGTACACCCGGACCATCAAACGCGATCGGTGGCAGCGTTGCTGTGGCTGTGACAGTCAGCCTGCGTCGGTGACTGCCAAGGCGCCGGCGCAGTTGATTGCCGGTGCTGAGTATGGGACCTCGATATGGTCGGACTATCTGTATCAGCGATTTTCGTTGAATCACACGGTATGCGGCATATCGCGGTGGTTTGCATCGGTCGGGATGACGATATCCAAAGGTACGCTGTTGCAGCATGACTCGAAGTTTCTGGCGTTGTTCAGTCCGATTTATCAAGCCATAGGGGAGTATCAGAAACTGGCTCGTTCGGTGCATGTGGATGAGACTGGCTGGTTGCTGTCAAGTTCGGAAAGTGCCAGTTCCAAGTACTGGTGCTGGGGCTGTGCGACTGAGGATTCGGTGCGTTTTTCAGTTGATCCCAAGCGCAGTGCGGCAGCGGGTTTGAAGTTGCTTTGCGGTTTTGACAAGGTCGAGGTATTGGTGTGTGATCGGTTCAGTTCCTATGGGCCGATCTCCCGTGCACTGGGTGTTGAGCTGGCGTATTGTTGGGTCCATGCCCGGCGTGATTTCGTGAATGCGCAGCGCGGTGACAAGAAACTTGGTCGCTGGTCAGAGGCCTGGGTCAGACGCATCGGCAAGTTGTATTGGTTGAACAAACGGCGTTTGCGTTATTACGATTCCGATGTGGAATTGAGCGCTCAAGATGCGTTGTATGAAAAAGCCGACAAGCGCTTGGCGGATGAGTTGAATGAGTTTTTCGCCTTGGCCAAGCGTCAGCTTGAAGCTGTGAGCTGTGATTCACCGAAACATGAAGGGCTATCGAGGCTGGTGAAGTTTGAAAAAGGCTTGCGGGTATTTGCAGATTGTCCTTGGGTGAGCATGGATAACAATCTGATCGAAAGGTCGCTGCGGCCGATGGTGACGGTGCGCAAGATGTCGTATGGCTCGAAAACCGAAGCGGCGGCGGCGCTGATCGGTTGTATGGAGTCGGTGTTTGCGACGTTGCGGATGAATGGGATTGACGAGCGCAAGTGGCTGGAGGGTTATCTTTTGGCGTGTGCCGAGGCTGGTGGAGCGCCGTCAGACCTGGAGCCATGGCTGCCTTGGGGTACTTGGTCAATACCGCCGTGAGCGGCGACCGATTGATGCGTTACTGCGGGCGGGATTTCACCGAACAGGAGATTCGATGGATCCGGCGCTGTGCTGCCGAAAGCGTCAATCGCAGCCAACACGCCAAACGCGTGTGCGAGCATCTGGGGTGGCGAAAGCCTGATGGCGGGTTCAAGCAAATGAGTGCCAAAGTCGCGCTGTTGCGCATGCATCGAGACGGTGTCATCGAATTGCCGGCTGTTACCGCCCGGGTTCCGCGCAAGCCGGCTGACTTGCAAAACATCGTTGAGACCGATGAGCCTCCGCAACGGCTTTTGCCGCCCAGCGAACTGGAACAAGTGCGACCGCTGCAGTGGGAGATTATCTGTGCAGGCCCCAACAGCCGCATCTGGAATTCATTCATCGAGCGTTATCACTATCTTGGCTATAAGCCACTGCCGGGTGCGCAGATGCGCTATCTGATCCGTTCATCGGCCGGTGAGCCGCTGGCGCTGATGGGCTTTGGCGCTTGTGCCTGGAAGACTGCACCGAGGGATCTGTTCATTGGCTGGGATGCTGACACGCGCCAGAAAAACCTGTCACTGGTGATCAACAATGCGCGGTTTTTGATCCTGCCGTGGGTGCGCATTCCCAATTTGGCTTCCCACATACTTGCACAATGCGAAAAACGGCTGCCGGGTGACTGGCAGCAACGCTATGCGATCACGCCGGTATTGCTTGAGACATTTTGCGAGAAACCGCGTTTTGCCGGAATTTGTTACCGTGCCGCCAACTGGACGCTGGTGGGTGAAACCCAAGGCCGCGGAAAAATGGATCGATTCAAAGAACATGCACTGCCGATCAAGGATGTTTGGTTACTATGTCCTGCAGAACATAGTAACCACTATCTGCACTCCTTGACTATCTCCAGTAGTGTCACCAATGTATTGATTTTTCAGTAAATTTATGAATTAGTGTTGACATAATTCGGACTCCATTTATCAACTACATGTAAGGGGAGTCCATCATGAAAGGTGTCATCAATGACCAAATTGTTCTGTTGCGAGCGCCGGAAGGTCCGCTTGTGGTCTATCTAGATCGGTTTGCAAGCGCAACGAGTAAGAAGGGATATGCTGTTAGGTCGGTTCATCGACAGGTTTTTCTCGCAGCTGACTTTAGCCGATGGCTTAAGCAGGAGGGAATCAAACTACGTGGTATGAGCAACGACTGTGCGAAGCAGTATTTGCAATATCGTTACCGCCAGCTGCAGCCTGACAGAGGAGATCTTGCTGCGCTCGGGAATCTGATGGATTTTCTACGCCTTGAGGGTGTGATCCGTACCGAGAAGAAATCCGTACGTCCAGTTACTGAGGCGGTGCGTTGTGTGCAGGACTACGAAGAGCATTTGCTAGAAATGCGCGGCTTATCGACTGAAACGATCAAGAATTACGTACGGTACGTAGGCAGCTTTGTTCAACATCGTTTTGGCGATGGACAAGTTACATTCTCGCACCTGAGTGCTAGCGATGTGGTTGGATTTGTTCAACACCAGGCACCATGTTTGCACACGAGAGCGAAGACTATGACAACCGCGTTGCGCTCGTTTTTGCGGTACGTGCATTATCGCAGTGAAGGAACGCTGAATTTAGTCGCCGCTGTTCCCGTGGTGGCCAACTGGTCGGATACATCGGTGCCTCGCGCAATTTCAGCCGATCAAGTCGATCAGCTATTGACCAGCATCGACCGGAGTACCGCCATAGGGCGTCGCAACTATGCGATTTTGCTGTTACTCGCTCGACTCGGCCTACGCGCCAGCGAAGTGGTATTTCTCGAACTCGATAACATTGACTGGAACGCCGGGACGATGAACTTGCGCACCAAAGGAGGAATATGCAAGGAGTTTCCGTTGTTACACGAGGTCGGCGAAGCGATTGTTGACTATCTGCGCCATGGGCGTCCGATGAGCAACAGTCGACGCGTGTTCCTGCGCTCCAAGGCGCCCATCCAAGGATTTCGATGCTCAAGCAGTGTTGGTTCTGTCGTGCACAATTGCCTCCAGCGTGCGGGAGTGAACGCACCGAGTTTCGGCGCACATCAGTTCCGCCATGGATTAGCCACCGAGATGTTACGCCAAGGTGCCTCGCTCAGTGAAATCGGCGACGTGCTGGGACATCGCCATCCTCAAACCACCAGAATTTACGCCAAGGTTGATCTTGAGGCGTTACGCGCGTTGGCTCTGCCATGGCCAGGAGGTGCCCGATGAACACCCTGCGCCAAGCCGTTCACGAGTACCTGAGTGTGCGGCGCAATCTAGGATTCAAATTGCGCAAAGTCGGTAACGGATTACTGGATTTCGTCACATTTATGGAACAGCATCAAGCAGTCTACATTACTGAGGCGCTGGCACTTGCTTGGGCACAACAGCCGGTGAACGTACAACCGTCGTGCTGGGCACAGCGACTGAGCTACGTGCGCGTATTTGCGCGTTATCGTCGTACAACTGATCCACGCACGCAGATCCCGTCCTCGGGTTTACTGCCGTTTCGACCCAAGCGGGCGAGACCGTATTTCTACTCGGAGGAGGAGATCGAAAACTTACTTTGTGCTGCACTCAACATGCCACATCGTTGCAAACGCGAAGCATTGCTGCCCTGGGTCTATTATTGTCTGTTCGGCTTGCTCATCGTCTCGGGAATCCGTTTGGGCGAAGCGCGTAATCTTGAGCTTCAAGATGTCGATCTCGAAGCTGCGGTATTAACGGTTCGCAACGCCAAGTTCGGCAAGACTCGCCTGGTCCCACTGCATAGCTCGGCTTGCAAGACTCTGGCAGACTACATCATGCGGCGCGAGCGCCATTGGGACGGGTACCCGGTATCGTCCTATCTGTTTGTTTCCAGCCGTGGAAATCGGCTCAACCACGCACGAATCCACCTTGTTTTTAACGTGCTGTCGCGCCAGATTGGTCTGCGCGGTAAGTGTGACAGTCACGGTCCACGTCTCCATGACTTTAGACATCGCTTCGCAATGAGCACTTTGATTTCCTGGTATCGCAGTGGTCAGGAACCCGAGCGTCTCCTGCCCGTCTTGTCTACTTACCTTGGCCATGTGCATGTTGCTAATACGCAATGGTATTTGGAAAGCTCTCCCGAGTTGATGCTTGAAGCGATGCAACGTCTGGAGCACCGCTGGGAGGATCAGCCATGACTCCGGTCACCAGTTTGGCTCCCTTGTTGGAGCGGTTCTTTACGCAACGCTTGGTGCACCAGCGTCAGGCGAGCTCTCACACCATTCGTTCCTATCGAGACACTTTCCGCCAATTCTTGATCTTCGCACACCAGCGCCTGCATCAGCCGCCCTCGCGTCTGAATTTTGAGCAGCTCGACGCGCCGTTGATCGTGGCCTTCCTGGATGATTTGGAGAAACACCGAGGCATAACCGTTCGCAGTCGCAATTTGCGTCTCACCGCCATCCATTCGTTCTTTCGCTACGCGGCGTTCGAATTGCCAACCCATTCCGCTCAAATCCACAGAGTGCTTGCGATTCCGAGTAAGCGATTCACGCGCAAACAGGTCGGCTTCCTCAGCCGTGAGGAAGTTGATGCTTTGCTTGCGGCACCGGATCGAAAAACCTGGTCGGGACGACGTGATCAGGCCTTCATACTCACCGCGGTACAAACAGGTCTGCGTTTATCCGAAATGACCGGGTTAAAACGTGAGGATGTTGTCGTCGTAGGCACGGGTTCGCACATACGGGTAATCGGAAAGGGGCGCAAGGAACGTTGTACACCGTTGGCCAAAGTCACCCGCACGGTTTTGAAAGCCTGGTTGCAAGAACCACCGCGTGGGACTCACGATGTGCTCTTTCCCAACGCGAAAGGTGAAAAACTTACTGTAAATGGCGTGCAGTACTTGTTGAACAAACATCGCATTACAGGCTCGGAGGTGTGCCCTTCGTTGGAACACCAACGGGTCACCGTTCACCGCTTGCGTCACACCATGGCCATGGACCTTCTCCAGGCCGGTGTCGACCGTTCCGTGATTGCGCTGTGGCTTGGGCATGAATCCGTCGAGACCACCCAGATTTATCTGGAGGCAACCCTCGCGATGAAAGAGCAGGCGCTTGCCAAAACAACACCGTTACCGGGCACCCCAGGTCGATACGAGCCCGGTGACCGACTACTCGGCTTTCTCAACAGTCTGTGAATCGAAGAAAACTATGTCTAGTCATCGAATCAGGTCGCCACCAAATGATCCGCAATTTCAGTAAGATACGCTCCTTGCGTCAATTTACTGTAGATAGTCAGGAAGTGCAGATAGTGGTTAAGACCGCTGCAGAAAAACTGGCGTGAAATCCTCAATGTCTGAAGCGCAACAGTCGCAACACTCAGCGTTTCGAACTCCAATTCCGGCAGCAATCCGCTACAATCACACCCACACTGAACACTTACCGTCTGGTTTGATATGTATGCGCCAAATATTCATCTTGGGCTCTGTTCAGTTTTTTTAACGATAAAGAAATTCTGGGGTTCCCAAAAATGTATTACGGACTATGAACGTAGTCACAATCACTTCTCTAAGTGGTGGTAACTTTCCAACTTTTCAACTAGCACTAGCACCATCAATCGTAGTCAACTCAATTCAGTCTGACATGCGGCACATCTATCTGGACATTCATATCGTCAACAGTTGACAATTCGCAGTTTCTCGAATAGTTCTGGATTCTGAAGAGCCAGATTAAACAGTTTGTGCAAATCCCAATGATTGTTGCACGAATCGCATGGTTGCCATTTGTTAGAGTTTGATAGCGGCAATTCAAATCGGGACCAATAAAGTGTTCCGTCTGAATCCTCGTCCACTGCCAGAATTAGTTCGTCCCTGTACCTCCATAGCCAAATTTCTTTTCCGCCTATTGAAAATGGTGTGATGTCAGGGCGTCCGTTCTTGAAACGGCTCAATGCCCCAGCTTGCAAAAATTCAAGTATGCCGTCACCGTTCGTATCAAGTTTACGAAGTATGTCCATGGCCAATTCGTGGGAGATGTTCATATTTTCGCAACGCTTTCTTTTTTCACCACTGAATTCATCAATGACATTACGGTCTAAATCAATCTTTAACTGGTAAATTGGGGTTTCGGATTTTCTAACTACCAAAATCCTGGAATTACCGGTGAAAACTTCGTCCATATAGTCTCTTGCAGTTTCGTATTCTCCGGTGCAGATATCAAGGGATTTCCCCACCTCCATGAGCCTGCCGATCGTCTTAATCTCATCAAGCTGCCAATTGTCGCAGAGAGCGATGTAATCGATTTCCTCGAGTTCTTGGGCGAGTAATTCTTGGGCTCTCTGACAAATTTTCTCAAAATCTTCTGCGCTGTCGCGTATGTTCGGAAAAGGATGACTACAACTTGTCATTAGTTTTCGAAATTTCCGTTGATAGTTTTTATCGTTAATTCCAGAAATTGAAATCGAATTACGCATTGATTTCAATGTAGCGCATACGATTCTAGCGTCGGCATTTCGGTTTTTCTCCAAGAATTTCTCGATGTTCCGTTCAAGGTGATCTATTTCAGATGCACCATCAATATTTTTAAAGTTTTCCAGCTGAAATTCTTCTTCCAGCTGTAGCGCGTGTTGCGACTTAATTTCTTTGCGCAGTTGACGCAGTTGCAGTTTCCAGTTGTTAGACATTTTCATAACTCACATAGATATTCAGATTTCATTCATTTTCCGGTCAGTCTGCACAAACCAGAGTTTTCGTCAAATTCCGTTCCATTTCAGGCCAAGCACAAATGAAATTCAAATCGAATTTTCCAATTCAATCTGATATGCATTGAAAGATGCTCAGTAAACTGGAGAAGAATTGACTCTATGTGAATCAGTTTATAGATATAGAAATGAAAAAACTAGATGTCCTATATGCTATGCGTCTGATAATGACGGGAAGTTTGCCCGAGTGCAGAAGTTAACCAAGAGCTACGAAATCGACCTTTTCATCATGGTTGAAACCAATACGAAAGAGTGAAAAGCAAGTTTATTTTCTAGTTGGCGAAGATAGGCGAAATTGAGGAACATACAACATGGGTGGAATCTCGAATTTTCGACGGAGATTGACGGCCTGTACGCTTGGTATTCCGATATTTTCGTATTCGTTTTTGAACTTGATTCTATGGTGCGTATCCCATGCAGTTTCCAAAACAGTATGGAGCATTGTCCGATTGTTTGCATCCGCACATGTAGAATTCACCGGATAAGGGCGCGACAAACTTAATCGGTTTGAAGTCTGTGCCCCGATGAGTGCCGTCACACCAGGGCTGTGAATTACTCAGGCCGCAGCTGCACCAAGCATAAAGCACACCTGACTCCACTTGCACTACATAAGGCGCCTTCTGCGGGCAAAGCGGCAGTTCCATATTATTCTCGCGCAATTTTTAAAGTTAGCACGGGATAAACGGGCATTCCTTTGCAGTCCCGGCCTTTTCCCACTGCCTGCCCGTTATCAAGCAAATACCACTCTTCAATATTTTGCTCGGGGCCAGGCCAGGGAGCAAATAGTTCACTGTGCGATAAACAAGGCTCTCCGGAGGTAAGTTTTATCGCCGTAACTCGCTGATTCCTTAACTTGTACGCAGCTGTGTCGCGACGCGACGCATCTTCCGCTAAATTCGGTAAAACGTCTTTAAGTTCAGGCAACAGGTGTGAACTCTATTCCGGCTTGATGTCTATGGCTCGAAATCCGCCAAACCCATCTTCGACAATTTGATACTTAACTCTTTGCCCCTGATGCAATTCACCAAGACCACTGGATTCCACAGCGCTTTTGTGGATAAAAACGTTTCGGCCGCTTTTATCGTCAGTGATATATCCGCCGAAAGGGTTTCTCAGAGCGTTATATACCGCCACTTCGCCTGCTGATGCACCGGGTTTCAAACCTTTTGTCTGTTTCTTGTCCATCGCCGTGGAACCGCCCACATCCAAATGCGACAAGTCTTCCCCAGTGAACTTCGACCAGATTTGTAGGGCGTAGTTTTCCACATCGCCATCCGATGTATCGAACTCCATATCAGGCTCGACGTGATTGGCCTGCGGATAAAGCAGGCGGCTGAGTTTTTCATCGTCTTGATCACGCTGACTGACGCCCTCTCCAATCTGTCTGGTTCGCCCTCCGCCCTCTTCTCGCCGGTGTTCCCAGCGTTCATTTCTGATTTTGTCATCGGACTTCAGGTGCACAAAAAACACACTTTCGATACCTTGCAGAACAGCATCCATGAAAGCGCTCTCAAGAATCAAAACCGGGTCTGGCCATGAAGTCATTGACTTTGTTTCTTGGTCCAACTTGCGGTGGTAATCCAGATCAATGTCTGCGCCGCTGGTTGACTTCGATACCAATGCCTGGGTTGTAACAGCTTCTCCGCGACTTACCAACTTGTAGCCGGTAAGACGCGAAACAGCTCTCGCTACATCCGATTTCAGGCAACATGTCTTTCCATAAATTGCAATTACTTGACTCATGTGACAATCTCAACTTTTATGATCATTTTTACTCACGCTTGACAGTAGTCCGGACAGCGAGTGCATGCGTTTGTTGGCAAGGATTCTCTTTTGTGAATTCATCATTCTTCCAATGGGCGTAGCACAGGAATGCACGAGTCTGAATACCGGTACGTATGCGATGAATGCCAACGACCCAAACACGTGAAAGTACCACATCGGCGTGTGTAACGCAGCAAGCACGTGCCCGCTTTCTGAGGTCATCCTTGCAATTGTCCAACCGACGAATGAATAGCAACTACCGGCCGGGAAACCATCAATAACAAGCCTTGCTGCTTCGACAATAAAACCGGTCACTACCACGAAAAACAGGAACAGTACCGACGGCGTATCAGCAAACTTCTTTTCTTCTGACTTGCCAACCTGAATCCGCCAAATAAACGAAAGCAGACACCCGACCAGCACCAGAAAACCAAAGAAGTCAAAGGCAAAATCGAAGGCAACTCGAACTGGGTGCCCGGCGATTTCCCAGATATCGGCATTGCCGAAAGCTGGAATGCCTTCCCGTATGAATACCGCAATGACTTCAATACCGAACAACAATGCAAAACCCCAAAATATCAAGGTATGCCGCAACCAGCGAAATCCGCTAACCGAAAACAGGCTGGAATGCATTACGACATCTTCCAGGAATGTCTTACGCATCAATGCAGGTTCAGCAGTTTCTCTCGAAATGTAGCGTTGATAACGATCCCAGCTCGGGCGATTCTTCTGATAGAGTATCCGATACATTCCGATATCGAAAAGGACCAGTGCTGCTAGAGCCGTCGGGCCGAACAGCAACCACTTCATTTCGATTCGGCCAGCCAACCCCTCCATGACAAAATGTCCAGAGAGATCGAACACACCGATTACATACATCCAGGCACCGACAAGAAATAACCATCTCATCGCACCAGTCAAGGTTTCGGCTGAAAATTTCCGCGTAAATACCAGTAATCCCAGCGCTGCAACGCCCCCTGTCAAGAGCACTACGGAAACAAGAAGCAAAGCATATCCTAACCCGGCGCCGTACTGACCGGACAACTGCAATACGAAAACCGTAATCCCCACTACCAATGGCAAAACTACGCGTCTACGGCTACGGCGAAAATCCGTTGCGACTCTCTCCATAGTCCTCCTATGCCACTAATCCTTGAGACGGCAGTCGCTTGACGACACCATGATCAAACCTTCGTATTTCAGCCTGCAGCGGCTAACTCCAGCTTGGCCGCCTGCTCAGCTGCTCGCTGTGCATCCACGGCAAGCATTGCTCCATGCAATGCTGGATCACCGCCTTTAATATCTCGAAATTCATTAACGCATGCCTTGGCTTTCTCTACCGCGACTAGAGCATCTGCTCCATATGCATCCGCACCTATCTTGTCACACCACGCCTGACTGATTGGCGCTCCGCCTACAAAAACTTTAACATCCCCGCGCAATCCTTCCGATTGAATATGCTTGATGGTTTCCCATTGCATGTTCATGGTTGTGGTCAACAAAGCGGAAAAGCCGACAATCTGTGGCTTGTGCTCGCGTATTGCGGCGATGAAATCTTCTGGTGGAACCGTCACACCGAGGTCAATAACAGTAAAGCCCGCGGCTTCCAGCATCATGGCAACAATCTTCTTGCCGATGTCGTGTAAGTCCCCTTGCACAGTGCCAACAACTACCGTACCAATTTCCTCTGATTTTTCCGCTATGATCAGCGGTTTCAGAATTCCTAATGCAGAGTGCATGCACTTCGCCGACATCATGACTTCCGGCAGAAAGTATTCGTCCATCTTGAATCGACGGCCGACCTCAGCGATTCCTGTCGCCATAGGGCCTGCAACAAGCGTCCTTGGCGAAACTTCCGCATCCAATGCTGGATGAATCAAATCCGATGTTTCTTCGTGTTCACCATCTATGATGTTCCACTCGATCTCATGAAACAGTTCCTTGATCGCCGGTGGAGCATCCGTCCAGCGGTCAGTTTCTAAGGAATCTTCATAGTCATACTGAAGATCTTCGAGATCCCATTCCTTTTCAGTTTCGATTATTAACGGCATATCGCAATCTATAAGTAAAAACCATCAAGCTGCGCGCACGGCTTTACGGTCAGGGCGCCTACGGCGTTTGCGCTCTCCGGTCCAAGGTTCATAACCCTCGCCAGTATCGGCGCCCGGGGGTGGTTCGCTCGGTAAAGGGTACACGCCGTAAGTTCTTGCCTCATCAATCATCGCAAGCACATTCTGCGTTGGTACATCATGCTCCAGCCGATGAGACGAACTCAGCAGATAACCGCCACCGTGCCCCATTTCCCAGATACGCTGCCGAACTTCGGATCGCACATCCTCTACACTGCCCCACGGCAGTGTTTCCTGCACGTCGATTCCTCCATAAAAAAACATTTCCTTCCCCAACTGTCGCTTTTTTGCCGCAGGATTCGAGTGACGGGCAACTTTCGGCGGCAGACTATCGTAACCGTCCACTCCCGACTCTATCAAGCCGCGCATGAAGGGTTCCGGTATGGCTCCACAACTATGAAACTGAATTTTACCCAGTGGGTTCTTTTTTAGGTAGTATTCCTTAATTTCATTAAATGCACGCACATAGTGAGGCTTTATCTGTCGGTCGAACATTTTCAGTGACAGAAATGCGGTTTTCTCACTGGCCAAGTCTTCCGGACTCATGCGCATCCAGTCGAGATACTCTCCACATTCGTCGATAATCGCCTTGTTGAACTCGATTTCAATATCCGTCAATCGAGTCAACATTGCTTCGAGAAAATCGGGAGATTCAATAAAATCTGAAAATATTTTGGCATAGCCCACCATATACTTCGCCTGCTCGAAGATCCCACCCCGGCCGCCTTGGCCCATTAACGCGAAAGGCGTTTCATCATGTATGAATTTGCAGTATTCCCGTAACGTCATGCCAGGAATTGGAGCATCTTCCCAGCATGATTCATCCCACGGATCTGGCCAAGGAAACTCATCGAGAATTCGCAGGCCTTCTTCAATGGGTGCACTCGTCGCGTGAAACAGTGGATATCCGATCATTTCATAGTAGCCGCCTTGTTCGTGTGGTGTCCACTTTCGAATCACTCCCCATTCGTCCACGTTAATATCCATGTTCGGCGGTGGAATACCCATATCAAAAGGAATTTCGTCGAACGCAATTTCACGAAATCCTGGTGAACCTCCAGGCGTTCCGATTGCAATTCGCATAAAGTCCACATCCAGTTTCTGTGCTAGATCCAACTCGAAACTCACATCTGTGGTCCATGTTGTCGAACCCGTACGGTAGTCTTTCGGATCGGCCTTGTAATCCATACCGATGCCCTTGCGCAAATTCTGATATCCCTCGATTGTGCCCCAGAGGCCAACCGGAACAAGATCGGGTTCGCGCAAATGAAGCGCGTCAATCACTCTTTTTCGTTGCGGCGGAACCGCATTACCAATAATCTCAGCCATCGTTAATCTCCGTCAACGATTGAACAATATTAAAATCTTGAATCTGTCTATGAATTGGGGGCAAATCTCGATGCCGCATCCATCACTACACCTGGAAATCCCTGCGAGGATAATCGTTTAGCCGCATTTTCGCGATTCACTTTCGCCAGTTCCGACATCGGCCCCGATACGATCGCCCCCGTTGGACAGATTTCCTCACAGGCACGTGGCATATCCAGCGGACGCTCCTTGCCGGGTGTCTGACAGAAGTTGCATTTTTCCATCTTACCTGCAGTTGCACTCAGCTGTGGGGCATTAAATGGACAAGCCCAAGTACAGAATCCGCAACCAATACAAGTGTTCTGATCGACAACAACGATGCCATCTTCTACTCTTTTGGTAATCGCATTGACAGGGCAGGCAGTGCGACAAGGTGCATCTCCACAATGCATGCATGCCATTGAGACATTCATAGCCGTCACATTGGGAAACGTTCCCGACTCAATCTTTACAACTTCTCTCCAGCGCGGTCCGACTTCGACCTCATTCCAGGATTTGCAGGCAATTTCACAAGCATGACACTTCACGCACCGTTTGTGATCAAAATAAAATCCATATTGCATGACTTTTCCTCTCGCTGATTTACGCTGCCCGTACGCGAACTTTGCACTCGTTGTAGCAATTCGCGCCCGTGATCGGGCTGGTGTGAGTATCCATGAGATTGTTGGAGTGCGCTCCGTGTCCCTTGGCCGTGGAGCCCATAGCCCAATGACCAAAGCCATGACCATGCCGAACGCTGACGCAACCGGGTACCAGCCCCTCAACAACCTTGGCTTTAATTTCAATACTGTCTTTCGGTGATTCGAGTACTACAAGGCTGTCATCCTGGATGCCGTATCGTGCAGCATCTGAGCTGTTTATTTCGACCCAGTTCTCTCCGCACACCTCCATTAGGTAGGGGTTGTTCTGAGTCACGATGTTGCAGTGCATGCTCAACTTAGAATGAGTCAGCTGCAGAGGATAGTCATCGTCGGGAAGCACCGACCGCTCGGTATATTCAGGATAACCGTTAAATCCAGCCTCTTCATAACTGCTGGAATGTATCTCGATCTTTCCGGAGGGTGTCGGCAACCCTTCCGGCACTCGGTTGTAGCGAATCTCCCCGGCCCAGAATCCTTTATTCTTCAGTTCGTCCAGAGTCATGGGTATATTCTCCATCATCAGTTCACCCCAGTCCTCCCATTTTTCATACGGGAAATACTTGCCCCATCCCATTTTCTCGGCAATTCCTTTGGCAATTTCGTAAGGCGGTTTCGATTCCCCCACCGCTGGAACGACTGGTTGGCATAGAACGACTTCGGGGCCAAGCCACATGCCCTGACGTATTTCAGCCTGTTCATAGAATGAGGTTTCCGGTAAAACAATATCGCATTCAAGTGCCGTTTCACTCATATAAAGCTCACAGGCTACGGCCAGATCCAAGTGTTGGAACATTTCAAGAACTCGGTCTCGATTCGGATCGCTCATTACCGGATTTGTAGCATGAACGAACAGTGCTTTGACTGGATACGGATTTCCATCAATCACCGCTTCCGGCAGTTTGGAGTTTGGCAAATCAGGAGCCAAAGGGTAACCCATGGCGGCGTGAAGCGCTCCTTTGGTCGGTGTAGTCCTCGCCTCCTCCGGAATATTGACCGGCAACCCAAGGGGCGCCCAGTCTTTGAGATGAAGATTTCCCGGTTTGTCCACTTCTCCACAAATTGCGTTCAACGCATAGCAGGCTCTCCCGGCGTCCGCACCGTTGGTGTAATATCCGGATCCTTTGAAAATAGCTGACATTGCCGGCTTGGTTGTAGCAAACTCTCGGCTTAGCCGTTCAATCGTATCTTCGCTTACCCCGCAGATCGGTGCCGCCCACTCAGGTGTATAGCCATTTTCCTGCAGGTGCTCGCGAAATCCGTCAAAGCCGTTGCAGTAGTTATTCGTGAAGTCTACATCGTACATTCGGTTGCTAACAATGCTGTGGCACATCGCGAGTGCTAAAGCCCCGTCGGTGCCTGGATTGATGGGAACCCACTCGTCTGCCTTTTGTGCGGTCTCGGTAAAATTCGGATCCACCACCACCAGCTTGCACCCTTTCTTCTGCGCTTCAATGAGGGCTCTGCTCTCCCACAGCCCTTGATTTGCGCCCAGATTGTTCATGCCCCAGAGCATGACATATTTTGAATTGGCAAAATCATGCATTGGAAAAACATGCCCGAACAAAGTCAGACAGGCCGATCTGCGATCCTGCTCACAGCCTGATGTGTGGGCATACAAATTCGGCGAACCATAAAGTTCGCCGAGCAGATGCCGATAGAACTGGGTATTGGGATCGTGATGACAAGTGAGAGCCACCGCTTCAGGACCAAAATTTTTGGCGATGGAAGCTAGTTTATCAGCTATGAACGAGTAGGCTTCGTCCCATGAAATACGCTTGAAGCGCCCCGCTTCTCCTTTGGGATTGGTTCGCAACATCGGATACTTCAGACGATCAGGATCGAGTGTCACATGCCAACTCGCCATCCCTTTTGCGCACCTAGACCCGATGTTGTTAGGGGATTCAGGATTCCCTTTGTGATAGACAATTTTATTGTCGCGTACAAATACCTCCGTTGGACATTGCCAAGGACAAGTGTAACAAAAGCTTTTGATTACCTGCGCCCCCTTAATTTCAGCAAGACGCGAACCCAAATCGTTTACAGCGGCCATATTTTCTCCTCTCGCCCCGATCGTTCATTCAGATAAATCCAAGATTTTCGTTTTGTATATTCTAAATATATCGAAACACATCGCTAATTCTATTTTATTTGTGTTCGTTATGTAAAATTTGAATCTATCTCATACATCCAGTCTCCATTTTTCTTCGACGCAAAACAATCTAATCGCACCCTGCAATAGTTACGACTTAAAATTTGATTCAATACTCCAATCCCTATGATGTCTTATGTACTGTCAAGTTAATTTTATCCGTAGTAGTGCAAAGCACGAACCATCTCGCGAATTTATTCACAAATACGCTGTGGTACGGCTCTTCTAAGAAATACTTAGAATACTACAACCTTCATGAACAGTTTCGGCTTTGAAACAACTCCGCAGCATTTGGCTGGCGCAATTCGTTTACTGCAACACATACCTGCACTATCTGTTCCAACATTGTCGGACAAATTTCGGCTTGCGCTTCTCAAGGAAGCTCGGCAGTATCCACTTCGTGAAATCTCCAATTACGTTGGCAGCGGTCGAAATAAAGTACGTCAGGAAATGTTTCTGCAAGATCAATTGGACCTCCATGGGCATTTTGGCAAATTGACAGAGGATTTCCAAACGTTGTTCGACCAATCCGTAGCTGGAACGGAATTCTTCAATGACCGAGTCGTCTTCAACGATTGGATGATTCAAAAGTACGTGCCCGGAAGCGCTGGTATCACTCCTCATCGAGACCGAACTGACTATCGTCATATTATCTGTCTGTTCGTTCTTGCCGGTCACGGACGATTTTATGTCTCCGATGACCGTGAGAAAACCAATCAACGGGAGATTGCCAATTTACCTGGGGATGTAATTTTGATGCCTGGACCAGGGTTCAAATATCTTGAACAGAGACCGTTTCACTATCTTGAGGACATCACAGAAGAACGCTGGATATTTGGGCTTCGTTACGATGAAAGCAAATTGAATGAAAAAACAGATTAGCGGCTATTTGCAAAACAAACAACAACACGGATCGAATTTATTTGCTCTTCAGAGCAAATCCAGTTCGTTCAATACTTTGCGAGCGGAGCGAAAGCACTCCAAACTTTGAGGAACGCCGCAATAAATGCCTATTACATGAATAATGGCCCGAATTTCTTCCTTGTTGACGCCATTATTTATTGCGCCTCGACAATGTAACTCCCATTCATGCATCTTACCAAGCGCACCTAGCATAGCCAGATTCATCATTGAACGGGTTTTTGCATCAATTGCATCGTCACCCCAGCCAAATCCCCAGCACCACTCAGTCATTGCCTCCTGGAACGGTCGGGTGAAATCATCAGCAGATTCGAGATTCTTAACGACATATGCCTCACCAAGAGTGGAATTACGTCGACCCAGACCTTTTTCAAATAATTCTCTATCCATTCAAACGCCTCCAGACTTCAATTAACTACGGATTAATTTTAACTTGATGAGATAGACTCCTGTACCATTCATAGGAGTATATTCGCAGGTCTTCGTATTGATCCAGCATTCCGCCTGAAGCGTAGCGAAGGGTGGAACACTGGATCGGAAACTCAGCAATAGGACTCCGCAAAATATTATCGAACATCCGATCCAATCTGGACCGGGCTGGACGCATGATCGGGAACACCGTGGGAGTGATCTGTGCCCCGATCATTTGCTGCGATGGAGACCCAGTAGGAAGTTTGTGCCTTTGAGCACCAGTACAGGAGCAGCGCATCGCGCTGCAGATCGGTGGTCTGACGATCCGAGTCCGAGGAGATCGGCATGTATCCGACTAGCATAGACGGAAAACCCTCGGCTGGTGGTTTCCGTATACTCAGACTTCCTGACCTCTATTTCCAATCCGATTTGCTTCAAGTTCACGCATGTTGATAATCTTACTTTCTTTTTTGTGAGAACCGAATGACATTCTCAGTGAATTTCTTTGCAATGCTGGCTAATTTGAAATGTCACTTTATTCAGTTCCCAGGACTGCTGACATGCCCTATTGCGTCTCCAACAGTTCGATTCGAAAGCCATCTGCGAAGGGTTTCGCAGTACCGACCTCGCACTTTTCAACGAAAGCCGCCCGACAAACCGTTAGAATGAGACATATTTAATTGGTCGAGGTCAGGAAGTCTGATACTACATCAAACCGTCAGGGTTTTCCGTACAGGATTTAGCCGATCAGATCGGGAGTTCGAGGAGACCAGCCATCAACTTTATGTCATCGAGCATCGCCACGTTGCCGTCTTCGCTTCTCAAGGAGATGTACGACGCCGTTTACGGCCAAAAGGAACCACTCGTTGGTGTTTCGACGAGCGTCTGAAGCCAACGCCAAAGCGGTCTTTCATTGCGACTAGGCCGAACTTCCGGACGTGACCCGTCTCGGACATGTGGTGTATCGGAATGTGTTTTGCATTGCTGGGCGCGATTAAGGCGGAGCAACTCATAGCTAGGTCCTGAATACCGGCGTGGTAGGAAATTTTTCTCGCCATTTGATGCAACGTTGCGCATCACGATCTTCATAAATGCGCATGGCCGACTGTGAATCTAGTGTGAAAGTATTCTCGCTATCCTCTCCCAATGCGGTTAGACGCATGGTGTACCAGGCCGTTACCCCACCCCGAGGCGGAGAATCGAATCGAGGAAACTCAGGATCGCCGCCTGCGTCAGACAACCAGGCTTCTGTGAGCCGTGGATTCAGAACCATGGCACGCGCCAAACTCACCATATCGGTAGCACCGCTAGCCACTGCGTCCACTGCTTGCTCACGCCTTTCGAATCCCCCTGTCAACATTAGAGGTACATCGGTTATCCCTTTTGCGCGACGCGCAAACTCAAGAAAATATGGCCCACCATCCGACGACCCTTCAGAGCTTGCCTTCGCTCCGGGGAAATAGGTCCCGCCACTAATGTCAATCAGATCGACCGAGGTTTGATCGAGAAGGCGCACCATCTCCAAAGCATCATTCTCTGTCAATCCACCTTCCAGTCGGTCCGTCGAGTTGATCTTGATCCCGACGGGAAACGATGGGCCAACGGCGCGCCTTACTTCGTTTATCACCTTGAGCACTATACGGCATCGTGCTTCGATTGAACCGCCGTAGCCATCGTCACGGCGGTTGAACAATGGAGATAGGAATTGACTGAGTAAGAATCCGTGCCCAGCGTGAACATGAACGCCGCTAAGTCCTGCGTTCTTTGCGTATGCTGCAGTTCTTGCATACATGTCAGGTAGTTCCTGGATGTCTTCAACTGACATACCCGCACATTGAAGACCTTCGATATTCAGCGCAGATGGCCCCTTCGGCTGACTAATCGGCAGGTGCGACAGAGCACCGGCATGACCGAGTTGCGGCCATAGATGAGCACCCTCAATCACAGCTCGGCGGACCAATGACTGGATCGCTTGCTGATCGCTATGCGCTCCGAACACCAAATTTCCAGGTTTCTCCGGATAGCGAGGATCTCCTTGAACCTCACCGATGATCGACACGGCAGCTCCACCTTCCGCCCATCTTTCGTAAAGTCGAGCTTGCGCCTCGGTGGAATCACCCTCACCGTTACCGAGCGAATCCGACATAGCCGACTTTGCGAGTCGATTTTTTAGGATTGCGCCACAAGGAAGCTCCAGCGAGCTTCGAAGGACATGATTGGGATTCGGGGATTCATGATCCAAGGTTTGTCCACTCATCTCAGTTGCTCCTATCGAGATATTTCGATTTTTCGGTTCATCGGGTCCTTCTTGTGCTTTGAACTCACGCCTCACCGAACCTTATGGCTTCAAAATCTCTTTCTCAACCGTGCTCAGGAACGCGCGTATGGCGTCTTCGTCGCGGCGGTAGAAGGTAATCTGCCCGTGACGCTCGGAGATCACCAATCCGGCCCGCTTCAACAGGCCCATGTAGTTCGAGATCGTGGATCGCGAGACAGGCAGACCTTTTCCTGGATGTAGGCGACGCACACACCTTCCACATCCGCGTGCTCCAGCAAGGCTAGCGGAAAATTCGACCTGTCCTTGAGCCAGTCGAGGATCTTGCGTCGAACAGTATAATTGAGAGCAGCAATCGTTCTATCCAAGTCCAAATATGTGAAGAAGACAGAATTTGCATCGCCTAGAGATTTATCAATCCGCCTTTCAAATCGGCAATCAGGTCATCCGCGTCTTCCAGCCCAATTGACAGGCGGATCAGTCCATCCGAAATTCCAGCTCTTTCTCGCTCTGTCTGGGTAATGCGACTGTGCGTTGTAGTTGCCGGATGAGTCACCGTACTCTTCGCATCGCCCATGTTTGCGGTAACTGAAAATATCGCCAAAGCATCAATCAATTGCCATGCCGCCAATTTCCCGCCAAACACCTCAAACGACAGTATCGCTCCATAGTCACTTTGCTGACGAGTTGCTAATTCATGATGCTGATGACTCTTGAGTCCTGGATAGAAAACTCGATTTACTTTCGGGTGTCGGTTTAGCCATTCAGCAATTCTTGCAGCGTTTGCACAAGACTCTTTCATTCTGATGGCAAGAGTTTCCAATCCCTTATGAAAAATCCATGCATTGAAAGGGCTCATGGAGGGACCTGCAGTGCGTAGGAAGCCATATACGTTCTTTGCAAGCTGCTGATCGTTTGTGACGACAGCACCGCCAACCGCCCGGCCCTGTCCATCCAAAAATTTTGTGGAAGAATGCACCACCGCGTCAGCTCCCAATTTCAGGGGCTGCTGTAGAGCAGGTGTACAGGCACAATTGTCAACAACCAATTTGCAGTCTTCCACAGATTTCGAGATTTGCGAAAGTCTGGCTATGTCGGTAATTTCGCACAGCGGATTGGACGGCGATTCGACAAAGATCAATTTGGTACTGGGGCCAAGCTCATTTGCCCAACTTTCGATATTGGTTGGTGATAGAAAGGTAGTCGATACATCGAATCGGGTCAAAATATTGTTGAACAGATTGATGGTTGAACCAAATAATCCTCTCGCTGCGACAATGTGGTCGCCCGACTTCAGCGTAGTCAAACACAGGGCAAGTATGGCGGCCATCCCTGAAGCTGTACCGACGCAGTAATTAGCACCCTCCAAGACTGCAAGGCGGTTTTCAAATGCTTTTGTAGTTGGATTGGTGAATCTGGAATAGATGTTTCCAGCGACAGATTCATCAAATAGGCTAGCAGCGTGCTCAGCGCTTTCGAACACAAAACTGGAAGTTGCAAATATTGCATCGCTGTGCTCATTTTCAGCAGTTCGAGATTGCCCAGCTCTAACCGCTTTGGTTTTAAACCCTTTCTTGTCCATCTGTTACTACCAAAAAGGCACGACAAGGGGTAAACCGAAGTATCGCTTTAGCCTCTCTTGAAAATACGCGCCGGCAAGCTGATCATCAAATCAGCGCATTTAATTATTCAACTAAGTATTATTTTATTCACAACCGAAGTCAACAACACCATTTAATCACATTGGAACCTGACACATCAATATTTATTTTTGTGCCAACTTCATTTGATCTAATTTTACTTGTACTGGTGTCGAAATACTTTAGTTTGTCCAGTCACAAAAAATGCATCCATATTTACCTCACCTCTGCGATTAATAGCCTGTAATTGAATCGCCTTGAATTGCTTTTGTTAAGCAAGAAATTCAGTGAGAACAACTGATTAAGCCTCATTTGGCTTTGAGCATATTTAGTCACTTACAGGCACAATAATTATGAGGCGCTATCTGTGATCGTAATCACCGTGTGCAGCACCAAAGGCGGAGTTGGGAAAACAAGTCTTTGTGCCAACATTGGAGGTTTTGCAGCAGACTGGGGATGGAAAGTTCTGCTCATTGATTCTGACCCGCAACCATCTTTAAGTTACTACTTTCCAGTTATCGAACGATCTCCGTTCGGTCTCTCGCGAATATTCTCACATGCTGAAATAAGCAGATCCATTAGCAAAACGGCACAGTCTCGTCTGAGTATTGTGCTATCTGATGATCCTGAAAGAATTTGCGAGCAAGAAATTTCACGGTTGACCGACGGTTGGAACCGCATGCGAACTGTTCTGCTCGAACTGGGCGGATATGATTTGGTGATTATCGACACGCAAGGAGCTTCCAGTGCAGTTGTCGATGCAGCCATTCTTTCAAGTGACGTACTTTTATCGCCAATCGTTCCAGATATGTTGTCGGCTCGGGAGTTTTTTGGAGGCACAATACGTACGCTGCACCGTCTTGAACGTCAATTCGGCTCTACTCACCTGCCCAAAACAATGAGCGGCGTCGTTTACAGAACACGCTCCACGGTCGATTCCAGGCTAGTTTCCCAACAGCTGAATTTACTGATTCACGGGCTGCCCAATGTAAGCCTGCTCACAACCAGCGTTCCTGACAGAACGGTTTACCGAGATGCTGCAACTGCACAAATTCCGGTACACAGATACGAACGAAAACGCAGGAGAGGAAGCAGTGCCAACGAAACAATGCTGTCGCTCGCGACAGAACTTCTACCTGATTTAGATTGTAACTTCGACGAAATTTAATATTCAGCAACAAGGGAGGCATCATGTCGCATCGCCCATCATCGCAGCAAGTTATGGAAAGATTGCTACCAGATACGATTGAAATTTGGAATAAAGACAGGAACTTCAAGAATGAACTCACTACGAGGACATTTCTAACTGTTCCTATATCTGAGCTTCATTCCTACGATATGAATCCCAGAAGATTGGAAAATCCCAACTACGAGAAAATCAAGGAATCCATTTTAAACGATGGAATTAATCAACCATTGGTAGTCACTCAGCGACCCGGTGAACAGAATTTCATCATCTACAAAGGTGGTAATACCCGTTTGAAGGCAATAAGAGAGCTGTATGAGGAGACCGGAAGTCGAAAATTCAGATTCATTGATTGCTCGTTTCTCCCTTGGAGCGGACTTGAATCTGATGCGATCATAGGACATCTGCAAGAAAATGAAATGCGCAAATCACTGTGTTTTATCGACCGGGCTTACGGTGTCAAACTAGCCATGAACTACCTCAAACTGGAATCCGAAGAAGTTGATCTTTCCCTGCGAGAATGCCTTTCACTCCTAGCTAAAAGGGGATTCAGCACAACAATCAGCACTCTTTCGATCATGATATACGCGACTGAATTCGTAGAGCCCTTGCTACCACGCAACATCTGTGCATCACTAGGTAGGCCTCAAGTACAAAAATTAAGGGCACTTGAAAATTCATTTCGGAAAGTTTGCGAGGAATTTAAACTCACCGAGAGTAAACAGCGAGATTTATTCAGTCAATCATTGCAGAAATTTGATGAGCCTACTTGGTCACACAAAAATTTTCGTCGTTCGCTCGAAACATTGCTTGCCGATTCTCAATCAACGTCTATCCAGGATATCTCTCTTCGACTGAATGGATACTTGAATCTTTCCTCGATGCCACTTAGTGAATCACCCGAAATAATCGATGAAAAATACATTAGTCCTGATCCAACAATTCGACAAAAGCTGTGCACCGATTTGGTGCAGCAGCAAAGTGTTTACAGTGTAAACACTTTGAAATCTCCTAATATTTTGCACCATTTTGGTGCAGATAGTGATTCGAGAAATAACGTTCACTCTCCAAATTCGGGGAAAAAACAGTCAAAAACTGACTCTGTAATTAATAGTCGAACGCCGGTGATGCCAGAACCAACTCCAGCGAAACATTCGAAGAAAAAGACAGATGTCGAAATTGAACTAGAATCGCTTCGCAGGCAAGCTTACGAATTAGCATGGCGTCTGGCAAAACGTCACGCGTTCCATGAAAATGCGGATACAAAAAGAGAAATCGTTTCCAATACTGGAAATTGGGGAGTAGGATACTTAATAACCGACTACCCCGCTGTTGCAACAGGACTCAGTGCTAGTTTCTCTGGCACACGTGATGCCTTGTGGTGGCTCCTGCTTGAAAATTGCGACTTGCAGTGGGCTATGGAGTGTGCAAGGCCACTAACCGCAAAAATTGTCGGTAACTCTGAGCTACGCCACTACATTAAATCTGGGAATGCAAGAACTTTGTACATGCACGCCAAAGATAAGATGAAATGTACATACCCACACTTAGGATTGTTGAATTTCTGCATTCGACAACTTGACGATGAATCCTGGAATGACGTCCACCACTTGACATGGACATATCGATGGCTTCACCAACTAGCGAGAACCAGTAATATCCATCTATTTAAATTACCGAAAACCGGAGGTATACCTACATGACTATCAAGAAAGAAGCTGAACTAATGAATGCAATTATTGTCTATTGCCACAGATGTCACGACGAAGGTGACTTCTCTGCTCTCACGGAAATGGGCTTCGGTCCCCGTGAAATGAAAGCTCTGAATTCATTATCCTCGGCCGATAGACTACGACTTGCATCCACTAGAACGCATTTTCTAAATATCACAATTAATCAGGAAGTGTATTGGAGAATGATTGACTACATCTACCGTGAAAACGACAAGGAAGCTCTTATTGATGAGTTAATATCTCATGATGCTCCTCTGCCAATGATGTATGCCCTGACGGGAATGGGCAGCAAACAATACTCCTTGAAGCGTAGACAATACGGACTTGGGAATTCGCCGGCAGGCCGACCTCGAATCCCCACCGACGAAATTGCCGATTTGGTTTGGACTGAATTGAAGAATATTGTTAGTGAATCAACAGCATTTGGACCGAAGGAATTTCTAGTTTTGTTCAACTCACTGGATATGGAAGTGCCATTGCGAGTCATATGGAATTTATTCTACCGGTGGGAAAAAGATGGAAATTTGAGAATACATCGCTCCGGTTCAGAACAAACTACAAATGAATCGTAGCCTCATTGTTCAAGCGTGATTCTCGCGCTGGTCTCAATGGTCTTCGCCGGAATGTTGTTTCCTTTAGAAATTGCATTTAGCAAATTTCTTAGCCATGTCTTGCGCGAGTTTCACTTTGAATAAATTCGATAGAGTCAACTCTAAAACTGACTTTCAAAGAGTGCTCCTTGCCATCGAAAGTTTTCGTAAACATGACAGATCTGCGTCGGGAATGATCTTTACCGATAATTGGTATGACTCACATCCCAGATTGCTCATTTTTGATCCGATTTTGACACCGTACGATAAGATGGTATGGCTGGCAATTAGAGCCTGTTGCACGCCTGACATGTCACTTGCTGCATTTCCGAGTTACGATCAAATCCAATCGCTTCTGCATATTTCAAGAGGAACGGTATCTAGCTCGATCGCAAAACTTAGAGTGACGCGTTGGATCACACTAATTTGCCGTGATCGGGTTCGAAACTCAGCCGGGCGATTTACCAAGGACGGAAACATTTACATGGTTCACGGTGAACCACTCAGTCTGAGTGACACATTCAAACTAGATGCGAACTATATGGGATTTCTGCATGAATGCAGAAGACATAGAAACTCAGAGGTAAGAAAAATGTCTGAACTGACCGTCAGTTCCATCGGCGACGACGTGGAAAAAGGTGAAGACGTTCTCGGTGAAACCCACCCATTTGATCGAAGATCCGACGCTTGGGCTGCTATTCAAGGCACCACAGATGCAACGTTCTTCGGCCACCAAAACCAGTTGTCTGCAGCAGGAGATAATCAGCATCATTCTGGCTCAGAATTCATAGTTGATTCAACGCGCCCAACCGCAGTTCAACAAATGAACCACGGAGATATCAACACCGAAGTCTACGATTTGAACTACGGCGAAAAAACGTACCGTAATTCACTTACACATAGTAGTAGTAGTAGTAGTAGTAGTAGTAGTAGTAGTAAATTTATAGTAAAAAAATACAACTACTACAACACTGACGATAAAGGTGAAAAACAAATATTTGATGAACTTGTTTTTCCAAATTCGCTCAGCGAAAACCAAAGACATCTGATAAGACTTCACTTGCAACGCTTGCCAGATTCACTCCCTATGCCACCGCCTCCTTGGAAGAATTGGAATCAACTCTTACTAGACGAACTGAATGGCAGGATGGAAATTGGCGATGGCAATAGGTGCCTCCAAGTGTGGAATCCGGTTTCCTTGATGTCCGCTTACTGTCAGCGACTAATTACAAATGGAGTTGGATTAAAGGAAGATGGACAATTTCAGATTGAATTTGCAGAAACAGTCTTGCAGAAAAGAAACAAAAGAGCCATTCATGAAAGGGCTTATGAAATGGCGCGGAAGAATTGCAGTCGAAAAACTATTGAAAGAGCAAATCCAGCTCGAAAACATAGGAAAGGTAACCCAACCTAGGCAGTTTAAATGTATACCGGAAGTAACAACAATTCGAGAATCAACATAATCATGCCCCTTCATGTAGACCTTGAGAATGCAATTGCATGAACGTACAAATTCACGAGCACACAGCAACGCGAAGACGCGGCAGAAATTATCACGATGCCTTTTTTCACGAAATCTTCCAACACTTGGTGTACAGCAAGGAGTTATTTCAACTGCAATTTTCTGAGCAGGTATTTAACCTGTTTGACTGGTCAACTCTGAAACGAGAATCGACTCATTTTCAAGATGCACTGCATCGTGAGAGGCGGGCAGACCTGATCCTGTCGCAAGAGATGGCGGTAAAGAGTATCGAGTGTTTTTTATGATTGAACACAAGAGTACACAGGATACGCGAGCAATGCAACAGATAATGGAATATCAAACCTGCTACTATGCGGTTGAAGACTATCCGTTAATCACTATACTGATCTATCACGGTCGCAAGAAAAAGTGGAAGAGTCCACTACAGTTTCAAGATGCAATGAAAGAATTGCCTCCGTCCATGCGTGAAGAATATGGCAGTGCACTACAAAACTTCAATTGTCAGTTGCTGAATTTGCGAGATAAGGATGTTCAACAACTTGCCAAAGTGTTGGTATGTGCGGTCGCAGTATATATACTGTGTGAGATACGACAACTGACAGATAAGAATGTCGAGGAAATATTCCGCTCCGGATTGAAGATTCTCGACAAGAAGCAACGAGAGTATCTGGTTTATCAGGTGGCTTACTATATTCAGGGATGCCACCCGATGAAATACACGATAAGTCGATTGATCAAGCTTGAACAGAATACCTTGAAGGAGGCAGACAGAATCATGCCAAATTATCAAACTAGCATGGACATATTACGTGAAGATGCGCGCGAAGAAGAACGCGAAACTATTGCAATGGAGATGATTCGCAGAGGTGCGGACATTGACACGATTAGCGAATTTACCCGGCTGAATCCCAAACGCATATCGGAATTGCGAAGTAAAATCATCCTTTGACTTCACTTCATAACTGCTTATTTTTATCTAACAGAAAATTTCGTGCTTTCCATGCCTGTGCACTGGAAGCAAAGATTGCTTTGGGATCATAATCCAAATCACGTATCCAGGAAAGGAGATATGATTCGTGAAGCAATTCGCCACGGATTCCAAATTCTGCGCACAGAAAAGCAGAGCCGATTTCTGCAATCATTTCTTCAAACGCGTATGCCTTGGGGTCACCATCAGTAGGGAAGGCAATACCGCACCGATTCAACCGGGACGCATGTCCGGTCCAGTGAGTAAGTTCATGCATCAAGGTGCTGTAATAACCTGCTGTTGATTTAAAGGCTGCTTTTGGTGGCATACGAATAAAATCTCTCTTTGGACTGTAGTAGGCAGCGTCATTGTCATGTCGAATTTTCACTCCGTTTGAAATAATGAGATTGTCAGCTGCCCGGTGTAATTTCCAATTTGGAATTTTGTTCTTCACAACAGGACCAGTGATGATGTGCTGTGGCAGTCCACTACACTGCTCGACATTGAATAATGTGAATCCTCTAATCAATTTGATCGTATCCATTTCAGGTCGACCAGAATCATCCATTACATGAAAGCCCCTGAAATCTTTTCTCACAACTTCAATGTCTCGATATAAAACTGCAACTGTACCCTTTTGCCCGCGGCAAACTTTTCCGCCCATAACCGACACTTGATTGAATGTCAGCCATCGATCACGCGTAAATCCTCGGGAAGCAGCAGAAATCCAAAGAATCGTTACATTGACTCCAGTGTACTTTCTTTCAGTAACAGCGTTAGTAGGTCGATCAGTGTAGGGAATATCTTCCGACCACGGTTTGATCCAAGGCGGAGCCCCATTTTTCAGAGCTTCAATAAATTGATCTGTAATTTTTTTGTATAAGCTTTTTGAACTATTCCGAGCCATTATTCAAACACATTGCTGAAATTGGAACAAATGTAACAAGCCAATAAACGACCACCACTAAAAAAACAGAATTGAACTGATGGAAATAAGCTCAACTTTGTCTGATGATTCATCGCATTGGGCACCCATACTTTTCCTACAGTGGAGTATTGCGGCTAGAGTTGACCAGCCGCTTGATATTTATTGTGCACTTTGTCGATAAAGTGATTCGAAACAAATCGAAAGATCCCTACCAATGTTTATACCGAGTCGTAGTTGACTTTAACGTCATTTAATGACACACAACACTTTCTACACGATGAACAGGCTTGAACGCAGGTGCAATTCTCAATGTCGTTCAATAGCCCACACTCTGTCACAGCTGCCGATACTTATTTCTTGCCAATTCGATACTCTGATTCCGTTTTCAAGATACCAAAATTTGGCGTAGGTATTACTTCAGACACACAGTGGACTGAGCTCAACGAGAAATGAACATTCGACAATTGTCTTATCTGCATTATTCTTTGAAACAACTAGTGCTGAAACCACAATTATTTAATATTGAAAGCGAGTATCAATCCAACGTTCCGACACTAAATGAGATGCAATTGAATTTCTAGCCCGTCTTGTCACTTAAACCGAAAGGTTGAAAAACCAATTTCCCGATCATTCAAAACAACTTATTTGCACCAATGAATAAATTGACTACGAGTAGTTCAGAATTAAGTGTTCCATTCTTTATCGAACTGATAGACATTCGGAACTATGAATGTAAATCTGCAAATTCTCACTCGTTTAGGACTCATTGTGCTTTGTTCAACAGTGACACCTTCTTACGCCGTCGAAAGCCATCGTTCTGATCGTTATACTCTGCACTCACTCATAGCTAGTCCTAGTCAAAAAGACCTGCTCTCCGCTGTCATACAAACCGAGTTTCCACCTCATATAGGCACAGTCGGTTCGGCCGTCGACTATATCCTACTACGCTCCGGTTACCGACACATAACAACACCGTCAGCAGTTACGGCCATGTCACTTCCATTGCCACAGTCTCATCGATCTATCGGGCCTCTTGATGTCCGCTCTGCCTTGAGAACAATTGTTGGAGAATCCTGGCAATTACTTGAAGACAACCAGCTGAGAGTAGTCTGGTTTCAGCTAGCAGGGGCACTTCCGGAGCAGGATCAGAGGTTGGGGGTACCAGTGTTGACTGAAATTATCGAGGCGACTCAATCAAATTTTCCGAGTTCTGTCGATACAGATCAATTACTTGAATGGAAGCTCGAGAATTCTCGAACTCTCCGCGAGAACTTCGAGATTTGGGCACGAATAGTAAACTGGTCGCTCGAATGGAATAGCCGACATGACTACGAAATTTCGCACTCCACAACTTTTCGAGGCACACTGAAGAATGCAGTGCGAAGTGTACTTGAACACTATCGAAGAGCGCCGATACCCCTTTCAGCTACATTTTTCACTGGCAATTCGGTTCTTCTAATTCAACCTCGGTCGCAAGTTGGCAAGTAATTTAAAAAGGAAACTTACATGCAATATTCCCTACAAACCAGGTTCAAGCTCGATGTTAATTGTTATGACCAATGTCACTACAACCCTGACCAGTAGCTCTGATACTAGAAACAAAAGTTCACCTTCAGTTCCTCTCGTCGCTCCGAAAAAAAGTCCACTGGCTCATCTACTAGCGAGAACCATGCAAATTCCCCCAGTTTCACTTCTCTTTTGTATTACTTCCTTCGCATTTTTGACGTTGCACGGGTGTAACCTGCCCCCGTGGATAAATGCGCGATCAGAAAATTTGACCAACAAGGTTGAATCTGCACTAGTAAGGTCATCAAATGGAACTCGAACACCTCTACTAAATTTAGCTCTGACAAAGGAATCTTTAGGTTCCTGGCTCGGTACCCATGTACCAATCCGTACGCTCGAAGCGCCGAAAATTATTCCAGAAGCACTTTTACCAATCATCGACATAACTTATGTTGAACCGGTATCTTTGAACGAAATCGGCCGGCTTATTGCATCGAAAACCGGCATTTCAATCAGTGTCGACCCAGACATACAATCCACCACGCTCACTAATCTGAATTTCAGCGGCCCGGCATCCGCAGCACTCGACTATCTAACCAGCCAATTGGGCTTTAGCTGGCGCATTCGAAATTCCGCGGTCGAGATATTTCACACCGATCTGGAAACCTGGGTTATCTACACTCCATTAGTCAGTTCCCAGTGGAAAGCATCGGTGGGTCTATCTGGTTCAGTGCAAGGCGGTGGTGGTGGTTCTGATCTGCAGGCACGGGATCAGGTAGTGGTCTCGATGGATACTGCTGAGTTCTGGTCACAACTGGAGACGACCATCACCGGAATGCTGTCACCCGCCGGTCGTTTGACGCTCAACCGCCAATCCGGAGAACTCACAGTGATCGACACACCCCGCTCACTCATGCGCATTGATGAGTGGATTATCGGCAAGAACCAAGAGCTTGCAACTCAAGTGGTTGTGCATGTGGATCTGTATGAGATCGAACGTAACGAAGATGCAATCTCAGGCTTTAACTTTCAGGGTGTTGTCCAGGAAGCACTTGGCTCCAGTGCAGCAGCGATCGAATTCAGCAGCGATGACACTGGCGCTCTGTTCGGTCTACGCTTAACTCATTCACCGCAAAATGCCATCGACCAAACCGATATCTCGCTGATATTGCGCAAAGCATCCGGAGACGGTCACGTCGCAAAACTGACCTCGACTGTCCTGCGTGGAATGAACGGACATCCTGTACCGGTATTCTTTGGTGACGAGACCTCCTATCTTCAGCGTCGAGACGTGGTTACTGACGAGGGATTGACGACGGTGCGACTAGTGCCTGGAAAACTCCAGAACGGCATTGCGCTGAACATGATCCCTCGAGTCCTGCCGAACACTGATCGCCTGCTACTCAACATTACAGTGCGAACGACTCGGATCAAGGGAATCAGTCGCTTCCCTGCGGATGCCGGACCCAATGACCCGGTAATTCAGTTGCCAGATCTGGAATCACGCTCGGTACTACTGCCGGTGATGTTACGTTCAGGCGAAACACTATTTGTAGCAGGACTGGACACCACCCGCACTACCGGTAGTCATTCCAACGGGATTCTGTCTAAGGAATCGAAAGTGCAAAACCGCCGTGCGAGCCTAGTGTTGCTGATCACGCCGCACATCATTCACCCGCCGCTTGAGATAGCCGGCTTCAAAAAGCCGAGGCGCTTCAGATGAGCGCACATCTCATCGCAGGCAGAAAGCTGGCAGCAGGGCTGACCTGGCTTGTGCCCGGTACGCTTCCGAGTACGTCAAGCGAAGCACGCAAGGCACGCGAACTCCAAACAATCAAACCGGTACCGCTCGGCTATGCAGAACTTGAGACGCCTGCCGGCACGCAGACTGGCGCAACACTCGACCCGACCGACATCGGGCTGGAGAGCTCCGCCGCCTGGCTAGCGCTAGCACAATCATCTGCTGTATTGATTGAGAAACTGGATTCCGATCAATACTGGTTGTGCGCAGTAGAAGACGGCGCTGTGTTCCCAGCCGGTGACATCATCGGCAATAAGGACCTGATTGCGTCACGGCTGGATGAAATTCGTCTCGACATTGAAGGCACAAGCATTCGACTGTATGAAAAAACCGGCCTGTTTGCACTCGACGACTGCGAGCCGTTAAACCTTTCCGATCTGATCGCAGATATTGAGCCACAGGGCGACATCAGCTGTCGACTGATTCGCACCCGCAATCTCAGAAAACCGCTGCTGACGAGTATTACGGCAGTGCTCATTGCGATCAGCGGGTACGGTGCCTGGAATTACTATCAGAAATTGACGGACGATAGCAACGAAACCGACCGAATACACCTCGCCGCTCGACAGGCGCAATTAGTCGAGACAGAAAAGATGCTGTTGAAGGAGAATCTGTTGCAGAACGCTTCGGCTTTGCTGGCTACCCTCACCGATACGGTCTATAGCCGCCCGCTTCGAGCTGCCGGCTGGCATACTGGCTCATACGAATGGAGCAAAGATTTGGTGACTGCAACGTGGCAACGAGCCCACGGTAGCATTGCCGATATCTCCGAACACTTGGAATCGCGTGATCATCATCTCGATGAGGAGTCCGGAACCGTGATTGAACGTTTCGAGTTTCCAGCGCATGAAATTGCCGATCTGCCGCCCATTGAGGAATACTTGGGCGGGCAGCGACAGCGCCATCAACTGCTGGACATACTGGCCAGACTACCGGGCAAGTGGACGCTGAGTCCGCCGCAATCCAGTGGCAAGGGGTATCTTGTACAGCGTTCTGAACTACGTGGCTCCAGTGAGCGGCTACAGGATGTTATTACGATTGCGCATGCACTTTCAAAGTTGCCGATACGTATTACTAGATTGAAATTCCAGCTTGGTAACTCGTACGAATGGAAAATGGAGGGAGTCTACTATGGAAAACAAGAGTAGAGCTACCGTACTCATAATATCCCTCGTCCTGCTTGAAGTGGCGCACAGTGCTGATGTTGGCCAATTGCCCCCACCGTGCCGTCAGTACACCAGTACGGTGGCACTGATCGACTGCCTACAGAGCCAGCAGGAAATTTTGAAACAGGTGATCAAGTACTACGACCTCGCAGCTAAGCTCGCCACTTTACAGGATGAGATACAGTCGGAACCACCGGCTTCCGACATACCAGACCTAGAATCGCCGCAAGCGAAAAGCGACCCAGTGATTGAGCGCGTCAACTGGTTCGACCAGCAACTTGAAGTGTATGCAGTCGTCGGCACACCGCAAGAACTGACGGCGCACGCCCGTCTGGAAAACCGAGAGTACCGCCTGCGTGAAGGCGATTCATTTCGCCTAGCGCGAGTAACCAAAGTTCATCCCAGAGGTGTTAGTCTGTCGGTATCCGGACACGAAATTTCGATCGGTCTGTCCGGACAAGCGACTCGACCCGTTAAGGCAGCAGTCGATGTCCAAAAGTAGCGTCCCGCCCTACAAGTTGGTACTGACCGGCGGCCCCGAGTCGATGGTGCCGATTGAAAAATCCGAGCACGCCTACATCGCCGCCATTTCCGAAGACGATCCGCCGTCAAGCGCCCACCTTCTGTTTACCTCCCTGCAGTTTCCGGCTCGCCTCAAAGCGCAGCTGCGGGAGAACCTAAAAAGGCAGAACATCCCGGTCATCAATCAGATCGAAGTCACCCCGGCTGAACTGGAGCAGATATACTCCAACACCATTTCTTTCGTCCAGGCATTGCCGTCAGACCTGAACTACGAACGCGCACTGGACTCGATTCGTGTACTGCTGGCACGGGCTGTATCCGATGACGCATCAGATATTCACATCGTTCGCCGCCAGCGAACTGCATCGGTCAGTTTCCGCGTCGATGGGCAGATTGTCCCGTACGCTGAATGGTCTGAGCACACCGCCGACCAAACCTGCCGTTTCATCTATGAAGTCATGGGCTACGATCAGGAGGTTACCTGGAATCGCCACGAACCGCAAGATGCAGTGGTGGACACACGATTGGTGAACGGCCGTCGCATACGGGTTCGAGTCGGCACCATTCCGGCATCGCCGGACGGCTACGACATGGTGCTACGAATACTGCCCGGCAGCGGCGCCACTCTGCATCTGTCTGAGCTCGGATACGATGCTCACCAAGTGCAGGCGATTCACAAGCTGACGCGGCGCCCGTCGGGACTAGCGGTCATGGCTGGCGGCGTCGGTAGCGGTAAGAGTACGGCAATTGTTGGCATGTTGCTCGAAGAGTTGAAGACGCACAAATCGCGGCTCCGAATCATTACCGTAGAAGACCCGCCTGAACGGGTAATTCCTGGAGCCACGCAGGTGCCGGTAGTGCGTAAACGCGGTACCGCAGCAGGCGATGAGTTCTCATTCGCAATTCGAGGTGCGCTACGCTGTGATCCCGACACCCTGATGGTCGGCGAAATACGCGATCTGCAGTCCGCAGTTCTGACCATCAAGTTTGCCCAGTCCGGACATCGAGTTTACACGACAGTTCATGCATCAACGGCGATCGGCATCGTCGGGCGGTTGATCGGACTCGGCGTCGACCCTTCGCTATTATGCACACCGGACGTTCTCAAAGGACTGATCTACCAGACCTTGGTGCCGCTGCTATGCTCAAGTTGCAAAATCACCACCCAGGAATGGCTGGCAGAAAACCATGTCGACAAAACCCGTCGATACGAATTAGCTGAACGAGTTTCCAAAGCGGCAGGCATCCGTGGACTAGATGTTCGCAAAGTCGCCTATCGTTCGGCTGGCGGTTGTAAAAACTGCGCCGGCAACGGTGTCATCGGTCGCACGTTGATGGCAGAAATTGCGTTGCCAGATGACGAGATGCTCTCGCAGTTGCGTGTCGGCAACTATACTGCCGCCAACCGCCACTGGCTCGAATACTTAAACGGCCAACCGGTTACTGAACACGGCATTAGACTATTGACCAATGGAATCGCGTCACCGCCCGACGTGGAATGGCGCATCGGACCGCTATCTGAGCTGTTGCCACTAGCAACAGCCAAACACTCGAATGGCATTGAATATCCGGCTCAGGCTGCCCACTCAGTTGAAATTGGCGCCCCTGAATCTATGGTGCTGGAGCGAGCACATGTTTGAACTAGTCCGCGACCGCATTCACCGCACTCGGTTCAGTGTCGCCTCGGGTGCCCGCGCCAGATTGTGGAAGCGCATCGGCTCACTCACCAGCTCAGGAGTGCCTATTACGGCGGCCGTGGAGTTTCTGCATCAAAGCAATCGCTCAGGTGTCGCTGCACATTTTATTGAGCATCAGCGCTTGGCTATGCGCACCAGCGGATTTTCCGCCGCTGCCAAGGGCTGGGTGCCGCAGGAAGAACTCATCATCATTGAAGTTACGCAGGAACGGAACATTGCTGACGGCTTCGAGCAAGCTGCACGCATCGCTTCAGTACGCTCGCGTCTTCGCCACACACTGATTTCTGGCTTGGCATATCCGACCATCTTGCTGTTTGGCGGAGGTACCGTGATCGCTATCTTGCCCGGCTATGCATTGAACGTCATGATCGAAATTATGGATACATCCAAGTGGCCTCCAGTGTCGCGCAGTGTGCTGGTGTTTTCCGAATTCATATCGAACTGGGGATTGCCATTGGCAGCCGTATTGATCATGTTGATGTCGGTTTCGGTATGGGCCGCTCCCCACTGGACTGGAGCACTGCGCCAACGTCTCGAATGGTATCCACCGTTCGCGCTGTATCGACAGTTCTGCGGACCGGAAGTTCTGACTGCTTGGCTGGCGCTGATGGAAGCTGGCACACAGCGTATCCGCGCACTGTCGCAGCTGGAGTCCGGCCTGCCGCAATACCTTGCCTCTCATGTACGCTCGATGCGCTCTCAACTATATCAGGGCAAGCCGGTCGAAACCGCACTCGACACTGGGCTGTTCTCAGCTGAAACACTTGATGATCTGCGCATCTATGAACGCACTGGCAACTTCAGTATCCACGCCAGCCGCATCGCCGAGGAAGACATTGCCCGGACACTGGAGAAACTTGAAGCGACTACCAAAACAATTTCATCCTGTCTGCTGATCCTGATCGGCGCTGCTGCCATCTGGATTTATGTTGGTGTCGCTCGCGTTGCATTCACAGTTCAGCAACAAGCATTTTAATTACTCATATATGGAGAACTCATCATGAAATATCTACAACTCTTTCTCAAATGGCTTCGTAGAAAGCCGCGTAAGGATTCGCAAAGTGATCCGGAAAAGGGCGCTATCACGGTTGCCGAGACGTTGATTGCGCTCGGTATCGGCGCCACCGTTCTGGCGGTCGTGTTCGCTGGAATACCTGCACTCACGGATGCCCGCAACCACTCGGCGTCCATGAGCGGACTGACGCAGATCGTGACCAGCATCCGCAGCACCTTCGGCATGCGCAATAACTTTGACGGTCTGAACACGGATCTTGCACGTCAACTGGCCGGGTTTCCGCCCAACTTTATCGCCGGCGATGACGTTCGGCACCCCTGGGGCGGCATTGTGACGATTGCCGGAGACAATGACGGCACCTTCGATGTTGCGTTCGCCTCCATGCCCGAAGCCGCCTGCTCGCAGCTGGTTACCTCCACGGCTACCCTAGCACAGACAATTGATGTTGGCGGCACGGTTCTGGGAACAGATCCGGACGACCCCGACGGCGACGGTCCTCTGCCTGATCCTGACCCCGCAACCGTGACTGAACTCTGTGATGGCGGGGCTCAAGTCACATGGACATTCCGGGGATAGAAATGAAACTAGGTAACCTGCGCGACCCGTTCGCCCGTTGCCAATCGGAAAAGGGCGCCATCACGGTTGCCGAGACGCTGATCGTGCTCGGCATCGGGCTGGTTGCGCTGACGGTTTGGGCACAGGCTAAATTGAGTGAGCTCGAAACCGCGAACGCCGCCAACGCCGGTCGTGCAATCGCTGCTTACTCGAGGGCTGCATCAGTGTGGCTAGCGGAAAATCCGCCAGCTGCAGACGGTACCTTCACGATCAGCGATCTGCAGGACTGTGCGGACCCTGCCGGCGCACGCTTTCTATCGTGCACTTTCGACGCACAGACGCCGATTGCCTACGCGCAAAATGATGCCGGTGATCCGGTCAATTACGGCAATCTCGATATTGATGTTGTGATTACGCCGGCGGGTGCGACCGGAACCATTGACTTCGGTGTGTTTCGAAACGGCGGCGATGAGAACGAAGACGGGCTGCCTGATTCGCGTCCTGACCTGGCATCCATCGCCTTTCAGACCGCCGCCGAAGAGACCGGCGCCGGTGTGCTCGAATTTTTCGAGATGATGTTCGCCCGGGAAAGCCCGGTCGGTGTGCAATTCGACCTGGATGAAGCCGATTTCGATCAGGCCGCAATTGACGATCTGTCCCGACTCCAAGCCCGTGTCGGCGCGCAGGCTGGCGATGTTCCGTTCCTGCGCCTTGATGGCGCCAACCAGATGACCGCCGGCATTACCTTCAATAATGGCATGCAGGTCAATATGGATGGCGGCGGATTGGCATTCCAAGGTCCCGGTGATGTCGGAGTACGCACTGCCACCGGCACGCTTGTGGTGGCGCAGAACATTCAAACCGCAGCGCTGCACTCCGATTCGGCCGTCTTTGACGAGCTGACGGTCGAACCGCCCGCCGGGGTGCAAGGTGCTGGCTTTGAACGGTTCAACCAGGCACCCGATGTGGTACGCATCGACGGTGATGTCATTCGTCTGGCCGCGCGAGTGCAAGTCAACAAAATTGACATTGGAACGAACGCAGCGGAAATCACCCGGCTGACCGGCGAAATAAACGACAACTTACTCAACATTGAGACCAACCGGCAGAATATTGGCGATCAAGGCATTTTGCTCGGTAAACATGACCTTGCAATCACCGCGTTAGAATCTGCACCACCAACAGAATCTGCACCCGTATGCGCTCCCTTGTTCGCAGCAGTGCGATTGGAAATGAGCGGTTTGGGACACCGTTATTCTAGAAGCTGCGGCACATACTGCAATCCAGATGTCTTCGCAAGCTGCCCCCAAGCCCGTGAGGGCTACTACCATTGCTCTGGACCGTCAAGCGCAAACCCAGTTCCATACGCCGTCCGAGACTTAAATACGCTGGCCTGTAAAACACGTACCGCCAACTTTTATTCCACCATTCGCTGCAGAAAATCCTACAGCGGCAACCCCTGCAAATAAAGTAAATGTGACGAACTCCGCCATTTGATGACGCACTGACGCCGCAGATCTGCCATTTGCATTGAAAATTACCAAGCCAACTCCAACTTGCTATTGTTAAAGCTTGCAACAAGCACGGAGAAACAAAATACAGCCCTGCACGGGACAAGTCAGTCCAATGTCAGCGCTTCACCATGGCTGTCGATTGCAGGCAACCGGTGGCATACTGTGACGAGGTACACAAAATCGGAGCTTGGCTTTTCACCGAAAACAGAGACTCATTCAGCCTTGGTTCCCGACTACTTCTGCCAAAAAGGGCAGATCGACTATTTCCTTTACTACCCTCCATGATCGAACCGCAATCTCATCTAGGATCGACTTCTCATAGAGATTTCAAAACGATGTTAGTCTATTCATTTCTCACCGGAATCGAGGCAAAGCGTTCATGCGGCACTGGGTAGTTCCATGTCGTTAGACCACTGGGCATCACACTGATGAGACCGGCAGGACGCTTTATCCAATCTTCGACGATGATGCTAGCATCATCGTTCAACTAGCAAACGCCCAAAGTGCCCCCAGAATACGACTTCTACGTCGAACTGTCACCGGATGGTCGGCAGATTGATTTTCAAACAGGTGCGATCTTACCTCTCTCCAAGAACTCGAATTCGGGAACGCAGGCTTGGATTTCGCAATATTCAGGCCAAAATTTCCGCTTACCCCTAAGTTTCGGAGTTGCAATTGCGTATCAAAGCTATTTGGACAAGGCAAAATTTCGCCCCTCAAAAATCACCAGGAGCAACTATAACGAAAGATTGAGAGGAGATGCGCCGGCGACGCTCCCCGCTCTATACTGGGAACTCAAACTGCCCTAGATTCGCCTTATATTGCGTCTGAGGACATTTTCCAATCTGAATGGCAGAAATCCTAACTAAAATCCTGTCATTTGGCACGTTTTCCTGTGTTTTGCTTTGCTTGGCAGTAGAAGATCACCGTGAGAACAAATTGCGAAACTGTATTACGCTTCCGCTACTTGCTAGCGGACTGGTGTTTAATTCGGCTTCCATCTTCGTTCCATTTCAATCATCAATTTTGGGCGCTATGATAGGCTACTTGAGTATCCGTACGTTGCATGATGCCCAAGTTTCACTTCGAGGTTCCTCTGGCATTGGACTGGGAGATGCAAAATTCCTCTCTGCTCTAGGTGCATGGTTTGGCTTGCAAGCCGTACCTATGTGCATTGTTGGAGCATCAATTGTGATGTTGACAGTGTACCCGAGAAGACAGGATAAACCGTTCGGTGTCGGGCTGTCACTCATCGCGGCTGGAATTGCCGGTCATTACATAATTTCAGTGTAATTGAACTTATTTTAACCAATTGCAACAATGTGGTAGCAAAAAATGACGCTACATATATCAAGACCCCCCATATTGTCGTCCCACAAAAATACTAGTTTGATCAGTTCATTATTCTTTGTTGACGAAAGATTCATATACCGGGCAAAATTCTTGAACAATATCAGACCAATACCTAACTAACGACACATTGGTTCTTGAAGAGAAATTTATCTAACGAGGAATCTATACTGAAATTAGACCGATCTAAATTCCATTTACTTAAACATCGAAAACTGATCGTTCCTGCAGCTTGCGTTGGGATTGTTGTGTCTATTGTAACCGTAGTGATGCAGTTTTTGCCATCCAACTCGTTCTATTCGCCAGAAAAGCCAATTTCTGTCAAAGAAATGGTTGACGCGGGCGCGCTTCCCATTCAACTACAGACTGCAGTACCAACGTTGGTAACGTCGGATTCAGATTCCTTAGCTGTTCTAGATGGTTCAAGAGAGCAACAGAATTTGCCACAAGTCAATGAAACCGAGTCGGTTATGGGGCCAGCAATATTGGCAATACTAGAAAAAGTTGAGTACAGACTGAAAGAAAGTAGCGATGCGTTCCTGTACTTTGAAGAGCGCTTGGAAAATTTAGGTGCATTGGAACCACAAATTGTTTCTTCCATTGCCTTGCAATCGACAGTCGCAGACATGATGGAAACGCGGATGATGGAGATTGAATCCAGAGTTGATTCATTAGCACAAGCTCTCTCTCAGACCCAGATAAGTGAGTCACCAAAAGACATATTGCAACCACCATTTCGTTTAATTGCCATTGACCGCTGGCAGAACAAGTGGAATGCAGTAATTGAGCTTGATGGTCGAATTTCCATTATTGAACCCCAATCAAGTCGTGCAGGGTGGCAGTTGCTAACAATTGATCCAAGCTCTCAGTCCACGTTATTTAGGTCCCGGTCCGGAAAAGAAGTGAAACTGGAAATTGATGGATAGAAATGGTTCGTGTCTGAATTCCTTTCACTATGTGAAATGTTTCCACATTTACTAACGGAGCACTAAGAAGGGTTTGTACCAACGAAAATAATTATTGGACTGTCAAAACAGCTATACAAGACGACGGCAAGCTATGCAATATTTCTCTATAAATAAAGTAAATTCCATAGTGCTCATAGTTGGATTGACACTTAGTACGAGCAGTTTGCCACAGCAACGAAACCATTTATCCAATACTGTTTCATCGGATATCTCAAGTTCTGAAACTCGTACTGCAGAAGTGTGGCAGCTGTCAGTAGAAGAAATCGAGCTACTTCGGAATTTGCAACAACACCATGAAGGTATTCTGTCGTCCGGTCTAACTCCCTACGAATGGCTGGGAATATTTGCGGAATCTGATGAACAGAGAAAGCACTATGCGGAACTGTTCGCAAAACGTCAACTAGAACTAACAGATGCAATTTTGAAATTTGAATCTGCGTATGTAGAAGCTATTCAGAAAATTGCATCTCAAAGCAAAGATAACTCCCGAATAGGTAAACGTCTACTATTCATTACCACTTATCAGTGCTCTCACAAGCAGTGTAAAAATGACCTGCAGCGAATCCGAAAACATGCTGAGTCTGGTGGATTGCTGGACATATTAATTCAAGGCGAAACATCAAATACTGATCTCAAGTCTTGGGGAGTTGAGAACAAAATTCCCCTTCAGAAAATCCGTACAGGCGACATAACAATAAACCAGGCGCAAGGACGCTATCTGAATTTTCCGAATGGAATATACAAGCTAAATTGAGCAGGCCTCACCAATAGTGAAAGCAGATTGTAGTGTCTGTCAGCTCCCCTGAAAATTACGTTCACTCAGTTATGGAATTTCAATTGATGTCTTCATTGAACAGACAATATAAGAATCATTATGCTGAATTTACACTACATTCTAAACTTGATTTTTTGCCTATGCTTTCTATTGGCTGGCTGTTCGATCAATAAGGGAAACGCTTCTATGACAGAGCAGAAAATCTCCAACAAGATTACAAGGAAATCATTGATGGGGAAGCCAGAAATTGTTGCACGTACGAACTCTAGTGAGAAACAGGTTCTCATTAGACTGTTACGAAGTCTAAATGAACTCGAAGCTCTGATAAATGAAGCCGAATTCAGTGCAAACCCCGATGCTCGTATCCGATTCGACTATCGCCAATTACGATCTGATTTCTTTTCGGTATCGCAGGGTATTCAAGCTCACATTCAGATGCCAGATTATTCGCCGCGGACATTAAAACCGATATCCGGAAACTATGGAAGGTAAAAAATGGAAAATTTCGAACTCGGCCCGGGCATAAGTTTAAAAATTCTCAGAACCATCATTGGAGGTACTGTTGCCTCAGCGTCGATTGTATGGTGGATTTGGATTGTTCAGTCATCTCTAGGGCAACTGCAAAATAGTCAAATCAGTTTCATCGAACTCCTTTTCAAGTGTTTCCGGTCACTTGCAATTGCATTGATGATCCTCACAGTAATCGCGTTTCTGTAATATGAAGTTCACACTAACCAATATGTACCGTTTTTCGCTACGAGTAATTACAGTTCTAGTGTTGTCAGCCGCTTTACTCCTAGTATGGAGTTTAGGATACACAGATTCAGTTCTACCGCCGCCACCCAAAATTGGATCACAGACATTTCAAGCGGACGATCCCATTGGCTACCTGGTTGGCAGTATCCGATATGTCGTTTTTCTAGCGCTCTCTATCATAGTTGTGTTTGCGCTCATTGGATTCTCAAGCGGATTGATTGCGGAGGTAAACGAGGCAAGAAAAAAAGGTGAGTGGGGACGTTTCTCAGTGTATTTCGGTGCGGGACTGATTGTAATTCTTGTTGTTATATTTGGCGCTTGGTGGGGATCGCAAAAATTGAGTGCTACGTTGATATTATGAACACTCTGCCACCCTGCACCTTGTTGGATTACGAAACACGACTCTACAAAGGATGTGGCGCAAGTGAATTGTATTCGGTCACTCTTGCTGTCAGTTGCTCATGGTTGCCATTTGCACTCCTAATCGGGTATGCAATACTGGATGGTCTACACGCCTTGTTTGTGGCTTTTGCAGTATTCATTACCGGTACACTATTGGTTGTTGCCACTGTCGCAAGCACCTACAAATCGTTAAAACAAGGTAAGCCTGAAGGTTGGCACACTCGAAAATTCTACTGTGCAATACACCCAGTATTTTCTTCAAATCTAGTGCTCAAATCTGGATGCTGGTCTACCAATCGGGAGATTTAGATTATGGGTAAGTATCTTCACGCAGACTCAAATTTATACAGTCATATACGAACGCTCAGAATCCTATCAGCATTCTTTTGCATCGGTTTGATAATCGCACTGCTGGGCTGGCACTATTCGACACGAGTTCAACGGGTGAGTATCCCCCCAGAACTGAGGTATGGAAGTCAAATTTCACTGAATTCCATTCACCCTTGGGAAGTCTATAGCTTCGCTGGATATATCTGGCAGCAGTTGAATCGCTGCCCTCTGGATTGCTTCAAGGATTACCCTCAAAATATGGATCGATTGACAGCTTTCATTACTCCCACATTAAAGGCATGGCTAAAACATGATAGTGAAAATCGCTCAGCTGAACTCTTGGGAAGAACACGCTTTATTCTTCCATTAAGTAATGCTAGTTACAACAATTCCGTCACCCAAGAAAAATCAGGTCAATGGACAATTACCCTGGATGTTGAACTAAGGGAAGACATCGGTGGCGTGCCTGTAAAGAATGTTCACATTCGTTACTATCTTCGAGTCATAGCGAAACCGATTGATCCAGAATTCAACCCCTGGGGTTTATTACTGGACACCATGCCTCGTCTTCCGGAACGAATTGCAGTAAATAAGTCATGAACAATTCAATCCATTGCCGACTAGGATTTTCTACAATTGCTGTATTGTTCAGTGTTGTGATAGCACTTGCAGATGCTGATGCGATCACTTATCAGTGGCCGAATACTCCGGTAGAAATCGATCTCAAAGTCGGCAGCGAACAAAGAATGTCAATTCCTGAAGCTGGCAGTCTTCGCATAGGGATTCCTAAAGAAATCAGCCACCTATTGACATCTCAAATCATTGGTAATCACCTCTGGCTAAGAGCTATTGAAAAGTTTGATTCGACAAGAATAATTTTAATCGCAGAGCCGCTGGGCCGGTTAATTCTGCAGATTCGAGCTGGATTTTCAAATACTTCAAATCAACCCATCGTATTTCAGAGAAAGCGATCCAATGGCACACTTAGCCCCGAAACCGAATTACCCTCTCACGGATATGTAGCTCTCACACGCTGGGTGGTTCAACAGCTGTACGCACCGCAAAGACTGCGTAAAAATCTGCCAGGAGTTGTCAGAATCTCAGTTGGTGAGACTCCGGCCAATATTTTTCGTTGCGGTGCCAGAATTCCAACTGTGTGTGGTGGTGCAGTCATAGCTATTCCAGTTGGAAGCTGGCAATCAACGTATCACTATGCGACAGCAGTTCACATTAAGAATACAACACCTGAGCCCATTGTTCTCGATCCTAGAGAACTTCGTGGCCCATGGCGTGCTGCTTCTTTTTTGCACTCGCGTTTACATCCAGAGGGTAATTTCGGTGACAGCACCGTGTTAGTTTTGATTTCAGATTTTCCGTTTGAGAATCCTCCACTTTAACGCTTCTTGGTCTTGAAATTTCATCCTTTGACATGGTTAATTGTGGCTTCGCTACTCGGAATTATTATGTGGTTTGGCTCGACTAAGGACAACTCTCTTACCAAGAGACTTTCAGCCTCCACTGTTGCTGGAAACAAGCAAAAATCTCCACGGATGAGTGATCGAGACAGTGCTGCGGAAGAGGTTCGAGCAGTGGCTACGAAGATTACAAATCTTGAGCAAACTATAGACACCCAGCAAACAGCAAATCATTCGGAACGTGAAAGATTACGTTCCGATATCGAAGGAATACTTGAAAAAGTTCGCCGCTCAATAGAAGAAAAGAAACAAGAGAATTCCATTGAAGAAATACTAAGCTCAGTCAGCATGCTCTCCACTCGCGTGCAAGAGCTGGAGTTCCAGCAAATTGATCAAGCGACGGGACAGGAACATCAGCAAACATCGTTGCCAAAATTTGTATGGCGAACGTCGGAAGACATGCAAAGTCCAACTCAATTGGACAATTCATTTGCAAATCATTTCTTAGAGTATTCAGCCGATTCTACCACCATTGATAACCAAACATCTGAATCAACTAGTTCAACAATCAACCCTCACTACACGATTCCACCAACGACAACACTTTTGAATGCGACTGCATTGACCGCGTTAGTAGGTCGCATTCCGGTCAAAGGCAGACTTCAAGATCCCTGGAGATTTAAAATTATCATTGGCTCAGAGAATTTGGCGGCGAATGGTCACAGAATCCCCCAACTTGCAGGCATGCTGTGGGCTGGAACTGCGAGAGGCGATTTCTCCCTATCTTGTGTCTCAGGTAACGTTGACACGGCTACATTCATATTTTTAGATGGCACCATACAAACCTCACGCGCTGAAGTCAATCCCGAAATTTCAACCACTGGACTCGGCTGGATTTCGGATGAATTTGGTAATCCATGTATTTCGGGTGAACTGAAGTCTAATGCGCTGAATTACTTGACTCAGTCAACTCTTGTCAACACAGCTCAAGCCACCGCGGATGCACTTTCCAACGCCCAAACCGAATCTAGATTTGATGCGAAAACTGGAGAATCAACCACATCTGTCGTAGGAGATATAGAAAAATTCATCGCAGGTTATGCGACTAGAGAATCACTAACGGAAGTATCGCAGTGGTTAAATGACCGTCAACTCAATTCTTTCGATGCAATTTATATCCCAGCTGGCCAACACGTGGCAATTCACATAGAAGAACCTATTTCAATTGACTATGATCCTTCCGGGCGAAAAACTAGACAATTCGGCGAAAATGTTTCAACTACGAGTGTCCGTCAAGGTTGGATTGATTAGCCTTACATTGAGTGTTGCTTCATGTACTCAGCTATTTCCATCCAGTACGCCAATTCCGAATAGTTCGGAAACCATCAAACAGATCTATGACCGACACAATTCGAAAGCAACCACAAACTGGCAAATTAATCAATCGATTCCTGACGGTGCGTCACATCTTGATGGCTATTCAAGAGAAGTCTATGACGAATTGTCAGTTCGATTTCCGCGTCTTCCAAACCCTACAATAATCATGTACATATTTCCACATCTATCTATGGAAGATACTCCAGTACCAGGCTATTCAACGATGTTTCAGATGTATGAAAATGTCGAGTACGCACTACCAAATGAGCTACCAATTCCATGATTTTTGACCTAAAAAATTGGTTTTCTCGGGAAAACAGTGCACAAACACAATCAAATGAAAGGATTCGGCTCGTGGAATGGAATGGAAGAGGATGCGAACCGATAACGGTTGAAGAATATATGGAACCGCAACTGCATCCTGACTCAAACTATCGAAAGCTCGTTAAAGATACTCGCTCATTCACAGACTTGTTAGCTCCACGAATTGATTTGAACAACAACACAATTGGACTTCAAGACTTAACTAGTACCGGGAAAATGTTCGACGTAGTATGCGGTAGTACAGAGGCACGACCTACAGAGATGATCAGCAACATGAATGACAGAGTATGCCAAGCAATTGGTCGGGGGGTTCCTGAACTTGCAACTGGCCCCTGGATCATTCAGTGGTTTATACAAGACGACAGTGACAATGGATTTCGCACGCTCTCAAATCAGATTTCAACATATGCAAAGCAATCCATTAGAGAGAGTGCCTACTCAAAGGACTGGTTGCGTATTTTAGAGAGGCATTTTCACGACATGACTGGAGCTGATGGACTATTTCCAGATCCCAGTTCAATTGGGGGCAAATGGCGGGGCAAGAGTCGTCGGATTCGTTTGTGCATCTGGCGAAAAAATCCAATTCAGAGACAGTCCGATGACGGAAACATTGAACAAGTCTGTACACAATTGATTAATGCACTAGGTCAGGCAGATGTTCAACTGCTTCCAACGGGTGCCAAAGAACTGTATGAGTGGCTAACATTCTGGTTTGTACCCTCCCCCGATGTATGTACAGGATTTAACAGTACTCATGCATTGTTGGATGCATATCCTTGGAACCCGAGCTTAGAAAATCGATCCATGTCGTTGTTCTCGAATTCCGCGAGTTCCGATATTAGTCGCGCTTCGCTACACGGCGCTGCTCCCTGGACATGGAAAAAACCCGGCATTTGGTGGTTTAGGGGACAACCTAGCCGATTTTTAACGTTGGATGAATTAACTGGAGAACCAGAGATCGGACACTTGACTGGTGAGCGGCGGCTTGGAGATTCAATCGGCACACTATGGGATCAAATGCCGGAAAAGTCCATCTGGTCCATGACGATTGTCTACACTCCGCAAAGCGAAATAGAAGATAAAATCCTTACCGTAAGAAAAAACTCCGTTGGCGATGACCCCGCAGCTGCGGAACGAAGAAATCTAGCCAACTCGGCGCTTACGGAAATTGCTCGCGGCAATACGGTCTATAGAGTATTTTCTGGTGTATTTCTATTCGGAAGCAATTTAGCTGAACTGAATAAGAAAACAGAGCATGCTCTGGGACTACTGGCTGCCCACAAACTCAAACCAATTTCTCCGCGATATGACCCAATCGCACTAGACAGTTACATTCGAGCACTTCCATTTGGGTTCGATCCAGATCAGGACAGCAGGCCATTTGCTAGAAGGGCAAGACTTTGGTATTCAAGCCACCTCGCACGAGTAGTTCCAGCGTTTGGGCGATCGAAAGGGACTGGCTATCCGGGATGTATTTTGTTTAATCGTGGTGCTGAACCGATCACGTTTGATCCACTCAACCCTACAGACAGAGAAAAAAATGCTCACTCGCTCATTCTCGGGCCGACTGGCTCAGGAAAGACAGCGTTCCTGATTTATTTCCTACTACATTCGATGGCAGTGCACAGGCCTCGAATCCTACTGATTTCTGCACTGCCAACATTTGGGCTGTTTGCTGATCATTGTGAAAAGCTAGGGTTGTCAATTCACCGTGTCAGGGTTGATGGCCAGAGTAGAGTCGCATTGCCCCCGTTCAAGCACGCGCAAATCTTGCTGAATCGTAAAAATGCTAAACTGGATTCATCTTCGTCAACAATTCGCGACCCGCTTGGAGAAATGGAAATTCAAGCGCGTCTAATGATAACTGGCGGACAACCGAATGAAGAAAATAATCTACGACGAGACGACCTAGATTTGATTCGAATTGCACTGATGAATGCTGCAGAACGATCCGAGAGCGACAAGCGTGACCAAACGATGACTTCAGACTTGGTGAGTGCCTTACGAGATGCTTCTGATAGCGGTCGAATCTGCAATCATCGACTCACCAAAGAACAGAAACAAAGAGCTGCTCGAATGGCTGGTGCTGTTAATGTTTTTTGCACTGGGTTAAATGGCGAACTGTTTGATCGCGAGGGAGACTATTGGCCAACAACCGACATTACTGTCGTTGAACTTGGACTGCTGGCTCGAAGAGGCTACGAAGATCGTCTCGCAGTGGCTTTGACTGGCCTGTTCTCCATGATCAATAACGAGATTGAGGCAAATCAATATCAGGAAAGACAAACGATTGTCGTAATTGATGAGGCACATGTGCTGTTACAGAATCCCCTGATCTCTCCTTATGTTAATCGAATCTCTGCAATGTGGAGGACATTCGGTGCTTGGTTGTGGATCGCAACACAAAATCTCCGCCAATTCCCTGACAGTGCAAAAGAACTACTCAACCAGCCTGAATGGTGGTTTTGCCTGCCTCTGGACAGAGATGAAATTGATCAACTTGGGCGTTTCAAATCTCTTACTCAACAGCAGAGAAGTCTGCTGCAATCGGCGCGAAAATCCCCAGGCCGATACACTGAAGGAACTGTTATTTCCGCCAGACTACTAACATTATTCAGAAACGCCCCACCTGCAGTTGCACTTGCATTGAGTCAAACAGAAAAGAGCGAAAAAGCTGAAAGAGCAAGGCTCATGAAAGAAAAAAATATTTCCGAAATCGATGCAGCCTATTTAATCGCCGAATCGATCAGAATGGACAGAAGCAAATAAGAAGCCGTATGAATTTAGGAATCACCTTCCGGGTCCTGCCAATAATACTAGTGTTTTGTGCAAACCTTGCATTTGCTAGCGCACTACCGAAGAATGTAAAAATCTTCTCGGCTCAAGGTATGTCTCAGATCGAATTGGATGAAGTGCAGTTCGCTGAAGCTGACGTTGAAGTCTATGACATTTCACTGTTGAAAAGTGTTGAATATGCTCTCAGTAACAATTTGTCAGATAACCCGGAAGTTGCACGGAAACAGGCGAATGAGCGAATCGATTCGAATTTTGAATGGCTCAAAACCTCACTGAAATCTGCGACGAACGCTTACGTACTTGTAGAAAAATTTGGGATAAGCAAATTTCCCGCTGTGGTCATCAACGACAAATTTGTCATTTACGGGACAACTGATCCCACCGAAATTCTACGAATATGGCTTTTATTTCAAGACCTAAATTGATCGGACTCGGCATTGCCGTAGGAATACTTTTTTCACCACTCCAATCATTCGGTGGCTCCGTCACTACCGCTGATATAGTATCCCGCTCCTTAAGTGTTGATTGCCTAGAGTGGAAAATATCAGGAATTTGTATTTGGTTGAAGTGTACTATTTTTGGGTGTTTCATTGTTACAACCCCGAGAATTTCTCATCGCCTGCCCGATTTTGTTGTCAGCGCCTATCCGCAAACAATGCAGTCACCTTGGACCGAAATTCGCTTAATTCTAGCTGCCTTCAGCACTCCTTCAAAAGAACTGCTATCGGGTGGTAGTATCGTTGGAGTAGGGACCGACAGGCTACAACAAGATTCGCTGCATTTCAACGAAGTCGATGTCATTGGAAGTCCAGCAACCAAATTTACAAAATTTGGGAAATTCTTGTGTCGTTCTCAAGCCAAGCCGTTTTTTCCTTACTTTGTTTCAGTTGCTGATGCCATTGCTTGGAGAAGCGGCGTGCCTGATGGATTAGAGCACGAGTCCACTACGCCGGGTGTACGAGAAATTGGCCGTTGGCCACACTTTACTTGGGGAAACGTCTATCCGCGCGCTGGCTTCGTAATCCAGAATCATCCAGGCAAAGCTGCTGCGGTATCTTGCCAAAGAGGTATAGATGTCGTGCTACGTGATGGGTTAGGGCACGTAGTTAAGCCACTCTCTAAAGCGCGTGAAAATCGTGTAGCTCGAGGTGACAGAGCAGCAAAATCTCAGCACGAATGTAATTTGAGCGGAGGTCGCTGGGCTTTTAATCCCAAGTTCGACAGTGTCGGACAGTGTATCAAACAGGTATGGCATCAATGGCTCCCGAATTCAAATGAAAAAATCGACAGATGGCAGATGCTACTGCCTTCACATAGTAGTAAGTGTGAAACTTTTGGAGAAAGTGAAATTTGGAGGCATGATGCAATTGCTGATGATGGCAATTATGTTTGGAACTACTGGGCAAAATACAAGTGCTGTGTAAAAGCAGGTGAAATTCTATTGAATCACTTTGACTTTTAGTTCAATCAAATCGCGATGTCAGTAACTTTGTGCATTTTTAACAAGGTCCATTTCATTTAGCCTATTTCCCCTCAGCGATGAAAGCAATGACCTATCTACAAAGAGGGCGTCGAATCTATACAAATTCTTGGTTTCCAATTCATATCTGATCGCGGTAAAGTGAGTTGGATGGTTTAGCATGGCTCTGGCGTACTTCCCCTAGTGAACTCAATTATGAGTGTTCTCGAACTTTCCTTAATCAACTATACTACTGCGTTTCATATCTACCTCAACTGACTATCTCACCCAATCCGAAAAGATTCCCATGGACGAGTTCAGTACGCTAATTCAGGTAGTACTGATTGATTTGTTATTCGCAGGTGACAATGCGATTGCTATCGGTCTAGTAGCAGCCGGATTGCCTAAATCCCAACGTACAAAAATAATTGCCGCTGGAATTGGTTTAGCCGTCATTTTGAGAATAATATTCGCCGTTGCGACTGTTCAATTGTTGAAAATTCCGGGCCTGCTGCTGCTTGGCGGACTTCTGCTTCTTTGGGTAAGCTGGCGACTTTATGTGGATCTTCGTCAACGAACGGCTTCCGAAGATGCTGGGGGAGATGCCGTAGAAAGTAATTCACTAACTTTCAGACAAGCTCTTTTCCAAATTCTAGCTGCAGACGTTTCAATGTCACTCGATAACGTATTGGCAGTTGCGGGAGTTGCACGCGAACACATTGCGATTCTGATTTTTGGCCTTGTTCTTTCAGTTGTGCTTATGCTTGTTGCAGCAACACTGATCGCGAATATATTAAACAGACATCGATGGATTGCCTATATCGGTATTGCCTTAATTCTATTTGTAGCCGGATCGATGATGTGGGAAGGCACTCAAGACATAGTAATAATATTGTCTACTTGAAATCTGCGGTGTGTTTTATACTAGGTCTATAAATTAGAAGAACTCAACTAATGGATACTGAAAATGGATACTAAGAATTCCTATGTTCAATTTGTAGATGTACAAAAAAGTTACGACGGAGAAACTCTTATCGTAAAAAATTTGAATCTTTCGGTTGAACAGGGCGAATTTGTAACGCTGCTGGGACCGTCAGGCTCTGGCAAAACCACTTGCCTCATGATGCTTGCGGGATTTGAAACTGCCACCCACGGAGAAATCATTCTTGATGGGGCGCCAATCAACAACGTTTCGCCCCATAAACGCGAAATTGGAATGGTTTTCCAGAACTATGCCCTATTCCCGCACATGACAGTTAGCGAAAATTTGGCATTTCCGTTGCGAGTTCGTAAATTGCCCGCTTCCGAAATTGATAGTCGAGTGAAACAAGCACTAGAGATGGTGCAGCTTGGCGATTTTGGGGCAAGACTACCCGGTCAATTATCGGGTGGTCAAGCGCAAAGAGTCGCTGTAGCTCGCGCATTGGTTTTTCGACCTAAACTCGTCTTGATGGACGAACCCCTGGGAGCACTTGATAAGCAGCTTAGGGAGCAGATGCAGTTCGAAATTAAACATATACATGAAAATCTGGACGTCACTGTAATTTACGTGACGCACGATCAAGGAGAAGCACTCACAATGTCAAACCGCATTGCGGTATTCAACGATGGTGTAATTCAGCAACTAGCACCACCAGGTGTTCTCTATGAGAAGCCTGAAAATGCTTTTGTGGCTCAGTTCATCGGTGAAAACAATGTTTTGTTTGGTAATGTACGACACATATCAAACGGACTATGTGATGTAGAAGTTAGAGATGGAAATGTTGTCAAGGCTAAAGTTGTAAATGTGGAAGGTGTCGGATCGCCTACCACATTGTCCCTTAGACCGGAGAGAGTGACTGTAAACCCCGAAAGTGGAACCTGTGCCAATATGGTTGAGGCGAGCGTTGAAGAAGTCATTTATCTAGGTGATCATGTCAGAACCCGCGTCAGCCTATGCGGGCATGACGATTTCGTCATCAAAATTCCAAACTCACATAGCAGAGTCGATTTGGAACACGGGGATAAAATCTCCGTAGGTTGGCAGTCCGAAGATTGTCGCGCACTTGACGCAGTAACATAAGCAGGCTGCTAAGTTACGTACTGTGCTAAATTTGCTGGCTGTTGCCAGTTGTTTCAAGAATGCTGCAAAACAACTTTTCGCAGGATTTCCATCGCACGAGATATTTCTGCTTTGCGAATGGTAAAAGCAGGGAGTAGTCGAATGACACTAGGTCCCGATTGAAGAATAAGTAAACCCTCACTTAAACAAGCTTGCATGATTTTCGCAGCAATTTGACCGTGTTCCTCGCGTATTTCTGCACCTATCATCAAGCCCTTACCTCGAATTTCGCTAAAAAAGTTGGTTTGCTGATTGATACCCTTCAACATATCGAGCAAGTAGTCACCTTTCTCAACGATTTCATTAAGAAAATTTGTTGAACTGACTTTCTTGAAAACCACACGCGCAACCGCGCAACAGATAGGATTGCCACCGAATGTCGACCCATGACTGCCTAGACTTAAGGTTTCCTCTAATTTTGGGCCCAATAGTGTCGCTCCGATCGGAAGCCCTCCCCCAAAAGCTTTTGCAACAGTAACTATGTCGGGAACGACATTTTCCGCCCAAGAATGAGCAAACAGTTTGCCTGTTCGCCCCATTCCGCACTGTACTTCATCACAAATTAACAACGCCTGATTATCGTCGCAGAGTTTACTGACATGCCTCAAGAAATTAGTTGAAAAGGGTCGTATTCCTCCTTCGCCCTGGATGGGTTCAAGCATTACCGCGCACACATCCAGACTGAAAAGCTCGTTCAAGCGCTCAATATTGTTGAACTCGCAATATCGAAACCCACCAGGAAGAGGTCCGAAACCTTCGTGATATTTGGGTTGAGCCGTAGCAGTAACGGAAGCAATGGTTCTGCCGTGGAAAGAACCGTTGAATGTGATAATTGTTCGCTTGTCCGACGAGAAATTGTCGTACGCAAATTTACGAGCAACCTTTATTGCTGCTTCGTTGGCCTCTGCACCAGAGTTGCAGAAAAATACTCGACTTGCAAATGTCTTTTCAACGATCTCGCTGGCCAATCGAACCGGAGGTTCCGCGAAATAAATGTTACTTGTGTGCCAGAGTCGGTCTGCTTGTTCAGTCAGAGCTGCTAGAATTTCTGGATCTCGGTGTCCTAGGCAATTGACGCCGATACCGGAACCGAGATCCAAATATTCATTGCCGTCAACATCCCACAGAGTGCTACCGCTTCCTGATTCAAACACAACATCACGCGGTTTGTAGTTGGGTGCATACGACTGATGCCCGAGAGAAATCATGTGAGATTGATTGTCACTACTCATTTCCATATTGACCTTCTGTAGGGCGCTTCTCGCAAAACAAAATTTCCAAAATTTGTTCGTATATCAAGGACAACTGGACTAAGTCATTGATTCCAACACATTCATTCACTCTATGGATAGTTGTGTTCAAAGGTCCAAGCTCCACAACTTGAGCACCAGATTTCGCAACAAAACGACCGTCCGAAGTTCCTCCAGCAGTTGATACTTTCGGTGCTTCGTTCACAATTCTGCTAACCGCATCCGAAACAACGTCAGTGAAGAATTTGCTATCGTTATAGTATGAGTCTGCTGAATTGGTCCAAGTTGCCTCATAATTTAGTTTCAGTTCTCGGCAAAGATCCTCTACTTGCCTAATCAGAGTACTGGCTTCTGTTGCAGGAGAATATCGAAAGTTCATTTTCAGATGTAGATATCCGGGAATCACGTTAGCTGCACCTACACCCGAATTTACATTTGAAATTTGCAATGTTGTGTTCGGAAATAATTCATCGCCATCGTCCCATGTCATGTTTGCAAGACCAGCGATCAACTCGCCTGCTCGATGAATAGGATTGTCAGCAAATTGCGGATAAGCAACATGCCCTTGCTTTCCATGAACTACTATTTCGCCCGACAACGATCCTCTTCGCCCGACTTTCATGGTATCACCCAGTACAACTTCCGATGTCGGTTCTGCCACCAAACAATAATCTATTGCCACAGAGCGATTCAACAGCTGGTCAAGGACATAACGAGTTCCATCTATAGCAACACCTTCTTCATCACTCGTAATAAGCAGTGATACCGATCCAACAAAAGAGTTTTGACATACAAAAAACCTCTCGCAAGCGGTAATGATGGCAGCTATGCTGCCTTTCATGTCTGCTGCTCCCCGCCCATGTAGGAGACCATCAGCCACTGTCGCTGAAAATGGTGGATAGGTCCATTCCGACTCGTTTCCTGTAGGCACTACATCAGTATGACCAACGAAGGTTAATAACGGGGATCTAGTGCCTTTGCGAGCCCAGAGATTATTCACCTCACCACAATCCATGGTTTCAATTTCAAAGCCCATGCACTCTAGCCGGCTCGCTATGATTTTCTGGCAACCCTCGTCTTTCGGAGTGATTGAGCGTCTTCCCACTAATTCTCTAGCTAGGCTAATTGTTTCTGTTTCAGTTGACATTATCGATTGGAACAAGAGAAGTCGGTTGAATTGGATACATGATTATATTTTTTATGAACTCCACTTATCTGAATTAGATGTTCCTTACAAAGGGCATGTCTTGCAAAATTAACCTGATTGAGTCAATACCTGCTATTGCACAACAGAGCAAATCAATCATTGAAATTCATCATTTGAAAAATTCCCCAATCCTAAAAGTTGGAGTTGTTTGTGTAATCACGTGGTTTTCAAATTATCGTTTACATATTAATTGAACTAGGTGCTTTGATGTTTCGACTATTGAAATATTTCTTTCGCTCTTATCGCTCGTGGATGATTACCGCACTACTTTTCGGTGGAGTCAACTTCAGTTTGAGTGAATGTGTGAGAGGTGAGGATTCAATCGCAAATATTCCTCTTTATTATTCGCTGGGCGGTAGCAAAGCCACCAACTCTCCCGCTTCTGACTCTTCTCGACTTCGTCTCATGCGAACAAACTTAGGTCGGCCAAGTACCATATGTGGCAGTTTTAACCCGTCCTTTGACATTCAGGAGATGTTATCGGACCAGTTGAACGACACATTGACCACACTCAGTTCAATTCCTCAAACTATCACTAGTGCTCTTCCTGGCTACATACTATGTCGAGCAAAGCCAGGGCTTTGCCAATTGCTTCAGCACTATGTAGTGAGAGCTGAAAACAAATGGAACCTGTCAGTCAAATCTTGCGAAGAATCTATGCAGGATCTCGCCGATGGGAATGACCCATTCCAGGATCTAGTAAAAGTCTCCAAAATTCAAGAATGGCAAAAACAAGCAGTTCTTGGTTCAAGTGCCACCGAGGCGAAACGAAAGGCAGACAATGCCGATGGTTGCGTAGTGTGGGTAGGTGGTAAAACATCCGGATGTTCTGGCAAAGAACCGATCTGGCTTACGCAAGACACAACAAAAGCTGGATGGTGCCTTCTGCTGAACCAGGAAAGCAATTGCACCAATGCACCGAGTCGAACAAATTTCGCAAAGGAATCGATCCTCCAAAAGACTTGGTCGACACCAGACGCCGCTAGTGATTGGATAACGGATGTCATTGGAGACTATCGAGTGCAAGCTGGGGAAAATTCCTCTACTGTCCCCGGAACAGGACTATTGCCCAAAATTGATGAAGAAGCAGTCCAAGTTCAGGCAGATTTAACCAGCCTTGTCTACTCTGCGGTACCGCCGCACGAGTCGGACATGGAAAATTTACGAACCAATCAAGTTTCACTTTCTGCTTCATTAATTGATGCACTGCGCGACTTGCCAGACCGTGAATTCTTAATTGCCCGAATCTCCAATGAAATCGCTCTTTCGCGCATTGTCGATAGAGCATTTCTCGCACGACGTCTATTGCTTAGCGGACTAATGGAACCAAACATTCAGAGCACCGGCACCGCACCTGAAACAATTCATAAGCAAATTGAAGTTTTAGAGCGAGAAATTGAACGAGTCACTTTTGAAATGCAAATTAGTCGACGTCTTGTATCCGACACCATATTGAATGTACTCGGTGCGCATCGCACGTTTATGACTCCAGCGTCTCCCGCACGCCGCAACCCGCCATCGCTCCTACAATAGTCTCAACTAAATGAGTGTTCACTCCTATTTCGAATTGACCACTACGCTAATCGGATGGCACATAGCAAACGGGATTGCACAATTGCTAGTGTCGAGCGGCTTGATATTTATTCCATTTGGAGTAGCTCTATATCGTAATTGGGCATGGCCAACAAGAAGCCAAGAATCAAAGAACGCTGCTTCGGTTTCACTACGGAGAATGGAACAGGACATGTGCATAGCTACAGTTGTAGTCATATTTTGTTTTTTGCCTGCTGTCCCGATTGATCCAAGTCGGGTTGTGTACTACGATTCGGAATACAAAAAGTCGATTACCGCTGCAGACCCAAATGTTCCGTATATGCGCAAGACACACACAACTGGTGAAATTCGTACACCTATCTTGTGGTGGCTTGTTTATCAAATTTCATCACTCCTAACACTTGCTGTTGTAGATGTTATAGAACTTCTTGGCCAGCCTGGCGTGTTACGTCCAATATTGTTACGAATCTCTCAAGTAGATTTGACTGACGAGCCTCTCATAAACGAAATGCGTGCATTTCGTTATGATTGTTATGAGCCATCATTAGCTAAATATCAAAGCAGTGATAATCCACCAAAACCAGCGAATCTGTTTGAAGATGTTGACTGGTTGGGATCCCACTTGTTTTTAACTACGCCGGGATACTACAAAAAGTGTGAACAAGTTCCCATTTGCGGAACTGGCTATCACGCAAATACAGAAATTCGAAGTTGGCGTAAAGTGAACGATTCTGAGTCAATCACTTCTGGAAAACCCAACTGCGATGTTTGGTGGGCCCATCCAAATCTCGGACTGAGGTCGAAACTGCTTGCCAATATGAATGAGAGATACCCATGGTTTAAGGATGATGTCGATAGAATCAGAGCTAGCTTACAGGGAAATGATGCAACACTGCTGTTTAACAGTGTTGCCGCACACGAGGACAGATTTTTGCGGCGTCTGCTCAACAAAGCCCCTAAGTTGATGGTTAATCGACCTGATGAAGGTAAAAGCATACGTTGGCTGTCGACAGATTTGTTTTCCATAGATGGCATTCAACAGGTCGTTGGTACGATAGGAGTTCTTTTTGCTTCAACATTGTTTCATGTAATTATGGAAATGCTTGTTATCGGTCTACCGATGACACAGGCTTTAATGTTGATGTTGCTGTATGTGGCAATTCCACTGGTGGTGCCATATGCTGTAATCAATCCTTCCATCATCGTACGCGTAGTCCTCATTTTGTTTGCCCTGCGGTTTGTCTCTGCTCTATGGGCACTGGCAGCTTTTCTGGACGAAAAGCTAATAGAAACCATGTATCCAGATTCAGCCATATTTGAATTTGGAGGAAGCGGTACAACGGCTGACATTGTGCTTGGATTGATTACCCTGTTTACTTACCTTTCACTTCCTATAGCATGGTTTCTGCTAATGGGAACTGTAAGCTCAAACGCAATCAGTTCGCTCGGACACAGTTGGGGGCAGATCAGTCAGAAAGCTGATTCCGCAACAGAAAGTGGAACACGCAGATTGTTGCCAACTACCAAAGGCTAGCATTTGAAAACCTGCCAATATACAAACTGAATGCAGCAAAAAACACAGTATGCTTTGAACTAACTTGCATTCAAATTATCGATTGTAATAGTGCAAGTGAGATTAATTTAGGGCTATTCCGCAGATACAGAATCCGATCCTGAATTGTTGAATATTGGGGGCGATGGATAGCATCACGCAAAAATTTTTACAGGTGAATCTACTTAATTTGTTGAAAAAGAATGGCATTCATAAAAATAAGTCTTGAATTTTAGCGATTTCAGATTACATTGAACTGTCCACAGTGTATAGAATGAATACCGTTCGATACACTATTTATGTTCATTTGATATTAAGTAGTGAGAGGAGTTAATCATGAAAATTATTGAACTGACAGAGATGTACCTGCGTGAGCGGAACTTAGCTAATTACACAAAAATTCACTTTCGATTCGTTGCAAGGCTATTTGTAAAAGATATGAATATTTCTGAAATACAACTAGTCACACACGAAAGTCTAATACGCTGGCGAGAAAAAGTTCTTGCTAGAAATTCTAGTGAATCGACTTGGAATAATTACCTGCGGCATTTCCGTATTCTCATAAATTATGCAGCAATGAAAGACATCATTGATCACACGCCTTCTATGTGCATGTTAAGTGTTACATGCTTTGAGGAAAAGCCGAAAGTCATGCGAATTGAGGATTTGCGAAGAGTCATTGAGTATTTGAAAAGCGAGAGGTCACCCTTTAAACCTTCGTGGTTCTGGGTAACTATGATCAGGACATTCTTTTATACAGGTATGCGTCGTAGACAGCTCGCGGGATTGCGCTGGGAACACATCAGCTTCTCGGATCATACTATCAAACTGGTTGCATTGACGAGCAAGAATAAAAGATCTTGGTATATTCCGGCACCGATGCTGGTAATCGCTGATCTGGATAAGCTGCGGCATTACACCCACAAGTTGGTTGGCGATGATGAGCAGTTCGGCAAAAGGTTTGTATTCGATATCGAACTGTTCAATTCAAAATTTAAGTGTGAAGATCGCGTCAAGGAATCTACAGTCTCAAATTTCTTCAAGAGACTGTCGTTAAAAACAGGAATTCGAGTTTCTGCTCACCGCATGCGACATACTATGGCAACTGAACTTGCTTCAAAGGGTAAGTACAAAGAGTTGCAGCAAATTCTCGGACATGCGAATGTGAAAACAACTATGAAGTACATTCACCCTGAGATGAAAACAATCCGAAATCTTCTTGATACATTGAACGACACCGGAATTTAGAAGCCTGTGGTCTCATTTGAGATCCTAATCATAGCTCTTGCCGGGCATTGCAAACAAGTTCTCAAAATGCCCGGTAAGTACCTCTTTACGATGCTAAAGAATCTTGATTGATTCTGTGATTGACATCCACGCACAACTTACCTTCTAGTTCACCACATCCTCTTTAACAAATCTCTAGCTTCAGTTCCAATTGCCGTTGTATAGATGGCAGTTGTAGTAATGCTGGAGTGACCTAAAACTGCGGCAATAGTTGGAAGCGGCACGCCGGCTTCCACAGCTGCAATACCAAACCCGTGGCGTAATCCTTTCGGACACGCTTGAGGCCCTTCAATATTGGCATCCTTCATGATATTTACGATGTGCCTGAATGCTGTTGAACGCGAGAAGTTCCAGATACGATGCTTACGCGTGCGCATACCGTCCTGCTTCTTTCTCAATTGATGTGCTAGTTCAAGTTCTCGACTGAATTCCTGACGTATAGGCACTTCGCGCCAAGATTCGGTACGTCGTTTAAGAGTACAGATATACACTAGTGCTTGTTGGAGATCGACATCGCAAACTCGCAGAGCCAAAGCTTCAGAAATTCGACAGCCTGTGTACACTAGAATCAATGCGAAAGTCTGAAGATCCGGGCGAGTTACACGATAAACACACTCGAAAAATTGTTCGCGCTCAGTGGCAGTTAAATATTTACGACCTCGATGGTCAATGAGAGACTGTCGATTTGCAAAATCATGCAATTTTGTTAATTGTATGTTTGGCACATTTGATATCTGGAAGTGATGCAAAATGGACCCAATAAATCGGCTACACTAGGTAAAAATGGGCACAATCGCATCACGCTTGCAGTCGAGACCGAGTCATTTGGAACAAAATATCCATACTGTTTTACAGACTACCTGAAAAGACTCGAATTTCCAGAAAAAATTGAATTGCGTGGAAATTTAATTGTTACAATGCAATCTGCAGTGAAATTCTTGACACTAAGGGCAAAATTGTCTAATGTTGGTACGAATCGTAGTATTTGATTGTCGACTAAATTCAATTCAGCGGGACAACAGTTGAAATAATTTGATATGTTGATAACATTGCATAACAAATCTGACAGATTTTGTCTAACAAGACGAATTTTTATAGAACAACTGATTAAGCCTCATTTGGCTTTGAAATATTTCTAGCCTTCGTAAGTTATTGATTTTAAAAGTATTAATAATTTTTCTTCGAGATTGATCAGACAGCATATTTATTGGGTCATAGAGAACGAAAAATTTTTACTTTTCACCCAATTTTACGCAATCGAATTCACTAAATCAAGGATTGATTCTAGTCCCTTTTGCTTCAGTTTGAATCTGAATATAACTTCATTTAGTGCGAAATTACTTACTGTAAAATTTGTGCTGAATCCATCATTTGTTCTACCATAATTCTCACTTTATGCACCGTGTAGCCAGCCATGCGTGCACTGATTTTTCGAGCAATATGCTATTATCGATTTCCACAAATTGCCTTTATGAATTCTGTTCAAGAATCCACTCTGATAAATTTGTTTAAGTTATGAGGCTTGTTCTTCTCAGACACGCAGTCGCTGAAGATCGCTATGTATTTCACATGAACAGCAATGGTGCTCCGGACTCTCAACGACCGCTTACGAATGACGGAATTGAAAAAATGAAATTGTCCGGTGCGGGTCTTTACAAAGCCCTGGACCGTGACGTCCAACGAGTAGTTACGAGCCCCTATACGCGCGCACTGCAAACTGCCGAACTATTTCTGGAAGCCATACCTGAAGACAAGCGCCCCGAACTTGAAATTTCCCACCTCCTTACACCAGGATGCAGTTTTCATACCATTCAGGACTGGCTGCACGGAGAATCAGGGACAGTCGTGCTTGTAGGACACGAACCAGATATGAGTTGGCTGATGCAGCAATTTACCAACGGACAGACTCAGGTTGTAAAATTTGGAAAGGCCGGAGCGTGCATGATTTACTTTGAAGGGCATCCTGGAGATTCGTTCGGAATTTTACATTGGTTCATGAATCCAAAGGCTCTGCGCCAACTGGTCACCGCGTGACGGAATTTTCTACCTCGAGAGATCAATACAACGACTCTGAATTTGTCGCCGCGGTCGATCTCGGATCTAACAGTTTCCATCTCGTCATTGCGAGACTCGATAGCGGAAGGTTAGTAGTAGTCGATCGAATTCGAGAAATTGTTCGACTAGGCGGTGGGTTAGACGCCAAATCTAATCTCACACCACAAACCCAAAAACGTGCATTAGAGTGCCTGCACCGATTCGGACAAAGGCTACGCGATGTACCTGCCACTAATATACGAGCAGTCGGAACAAATACATTCCGTAAGGCTCACAACATTGATCAATTCCTACCTCAAGCCGAAAGTGCGCTTGGGCACGCCATTGAGGTGATCACGGGACGTGAAGAAGCAAGATTGATCTATGAATCTGTCTGTTATGGATTGTCGGAGAACTCGGAAAAACAACTTGTTGTAGACATTGGTGGCGGAAGTACTGAAGTTATCGTGGGAACCGGCCACGCTCCCCACCTTGTCGAAAGCCTCTACATCGGATGCGTCAGCTTGACTAAATCTCGTTTTCCAAACGGCCGGATCAGCTGCGAAAGAATGCTTCAAGCGGAACAAGATACACAATTGGAGGTACGTGCGATTCATCGTAAATATCGTGAACATGGGTGGAACAAAGTCTTGGGATGCTCCGGTACCATTCGTGCAGTAGGAGGCGTATTGCAACAACTCAATTGGTGTAACGGAACCATTGAGCGCCAAGCACTGAGCCGACTGAGAGATAAAATTCTCATGTATAAACACACATCCGAACTTTTTGATATTGGATTTGATTCAACTCGATGTGAGGTTTTGCCTGGCGGCTTTGCCATTGTGTGTGCGCTCTTCGACCTCCTTGAAATTGACTCTATGGAAGTCTCGGAACTCGCACTTCGCGAAGGCGTAATGTACGATCTGCTTGGACGGCTACGTAACAATGATGCTCGACAGCATACCGTGCAATCTCTAATAAATCACTGGTCGATAGATGTAGATCACGCAAATCGAGTTCAAGACTTTGCACTCAATTTATATGATCAGATAAACAGCGCCTGGTTTGCAAATCTACCTGAAACAAGAAATTTGCTCAAATGGGCGGCGATGCTTCATGAAATTGGTTTGTCAATCGCCCATGCGAAATATCATGAGCATGGGGCATATCTTCTTCAATTTTCGGACATGGCAGGATTCTCCCGTTCCGAGCAGACAGCTCTAGCTACTCTGGTGCGCGCGCATCGTAGAAAGTTTCCTGAAAATTTTCTGGGTACTACGACACGTTTACCCAAACGGATTTTGAAAAGACTATGCGTACTTCTAAGGATCGCAGTTCTTCTGCATCGTCCTAGAACCGACCGTGTCGATTTAGAAGTTGAATGCAAAGCGAAGAAGAAGAAAATCGAAATGACTTTTCCGTCCGGCTGGTTAAATCAGCATCCACTAACACGCGCAGACCTGGTACAGGAAAAGCAGTACCTGCAAAGTGTAGGAATCAATTTCTGCGTACGAACGTAAACTGCGCTAGCAATAAAAGGCAAATCTGGTTTGGTGTTCTAGAACATTAACAAAGAAGCAGATTTGTCCACTGAAGAGTGCTCGCTAAAGTTTTACCCCAGTTCTGTGCTCAATACCATACCAAGCTCAAAAGAACATTAGGTCGAATTCGTATAATAACAATCTCTGATACGATCAAGTTCAGGAGGTAAAAGGTTATGTCTGCACTCAGAACTCCAGATGAAACTCGGACAGTTACAGTCGACGGATACCAAGTTGTTACTTACAGTTACGGCTCTGGCGACGATATTCTGTTTCTTCTCAACGGCGGCCCAGGTCTTCCTTGCGACTACTTGCGAGACCCTCATATTCCATTGGCTGATGAAGGTTACCGCGTAGTCGCATTCGATCAATTAGGTTGTGGCAATTCCGACCGACCGGATGATACTTCTCTTTGGGATATCAATCGCTATGTTGAAGAAGTCGAAACAGTACGCAAATCACTCGGGCTTGAGCGAGTTCATTTGCTAGGACAGTCTTGGGGAGGGTGGCTAAGTATTGAGTATGCTCTGACTTACACGCAAGAAATTCGCACACTAATTCTTGCAAATACCTGCGGCGACCTACCTCATTTGACTACAGAACTCAATCGAATGAGAAATGCACTCGGTAGTGAAACCGAAGCTATGATGCTTCATCACGAAGCAATGGGTACGATTGACCATCCTGAATACCAAGCAGCTGTCACAATCCTAAACTATAGACATGTTTGCCGCTTGAAAGAGTGGCCATCTTCCTTGCTCGCTTCGGTGAATGACTGGAATATGGGGCCTTACGGTACCATGCAAGGACCGAACGAATTTCTGTACATTGGAAACCTGAAAGATTGGAATCGAATTCCAGACATGCATCAACTAACAATGCCTACCTTGATAGTGACCGGCACTCATGATGAAATCGGCCCAGCTTGTGCACTTCGAATGGACAACGTGTTGCCAAATTCCGAAGTTGTAGTGTTGCCCAATAGTTCCCATGTGCCATTTTATGAAGAACCGGAAAACTACTTTGCTGCTCTCAAGACATTTCTCAAAAGCCACTGATCAAGTGCTAGCCATCATCAATCTCCCAAGCCTGAAATGATGAAAGCCGCTGTTTGTTACCGGTTCGGTCAACCGTTGGTTATCGATGAAATCGCCATTGACGAGCCCCGAGTTGACGAAGTTAAAGTCCAGATTTCCGCCTGTGCGATTTGCCATAGCGACATTCTGTATATGGATGGAGCTTGGGGCGGTAGATTGCCCACAATCTTTGGGCATGAAGCATCCGGCATAATCATGTCTTGCGGACCAGGAGTCGAGCATGTAAAAAATGGTGATAAAGTCATAGTGTCACTTTTGCGCTCTTGTGGAGAGTGCTTTTTCTGCAGCCAGCAACAATCGAATCTGTGCGAACATGTTTTTGCAACTGACGAGCCAAGGCGCCTGCAGACCGTCCATGGAATGGCAGTACATCGAGGTCTCGGCACTGGATGTTTTGCAGAATTTGCTGTCGTCCATCAGTCGCAGGTTGTAAAAATTCCAGACAAGTTGAATGTATCCAGCGCATCACTGCTTGCATGTGGCGTCATAACAGGTTTTGGGTCAGTTGTGAATACGGCTTCGGTTAAACCTGGTAGCCATGTAGTCATCATCGGCGCCGGCGGCGTCGGAATCAATTGTATTCAAGCCGCTAGAATCAGCTCAGCTGCTACGATCACCGCCATTGATCCGAACCCAGACCGATTGGATATCGCCAAGCGATTCGGGGCTACGCATGCCGCCAACCCCGATCAGATCGATACTGCTGAATTTATAAAGGAGTTGACTATGAACCGTGGAGCTGATTTTGTGTTCGTAGCTACCGGTCATTCGGACGCAGCTGATGGCGCATTTCGATTGATTCGTCGGGGCGGAACTCTCGTTCTTGTCGGAATGCCGCCGGCTGGCACCCATCTGATGCTAGAATCGGTTGATTTTATTGATGCAAATCAATCAATTCTAGGATGTAAGATGGGCAGTGCGAACCTACAATCAGATATTCCGAAATTGGTTGATTTTTACCAGTCAGGAAAATTGGAACTGGATCAACTCGTGTCAGGAAAATACTCTCTAGAAAACATTAACGACGCCATTGAAGCGACCCGAAATGGGGTTGGACTACGAAATGTAGTTATTTTCAACTAATTTCCAGAAACAACCCTACCGGATTCTTCTCGTACAACCTCAGCAAGCTGATTTGCAATCTGATTGATCGTATTTCGATCAATTCCTTCGACTAGAATTCGAATAACAGGTTCAGTGCCAGAGGCGCGTAGAAGTATTCGCCCGTTACCGTTCAACTCTGCTTGCGCTTTGTCAACTGCTCTACTGGTTTCCGGCCACTGATCAAGGATGAGTTTGCTAATGGGTGCATTGCGATCTTTCATATAGACATTTTGACTCACTTGTGGAACCAGTTTCACACCTTGTGCAAGTTCGTGTAACGATTTGTCGGTACTGATCATTTCAGCAAGCACTTCTAAAGCAGCAATGAGACCGTCTCCCGGCAATCCTGCTTCGCCATTCAAAATATGCCCGCATTCTTCACCTCCTAAACTCCAGCTGCGTTCTTCCAGACGCTTTGAAATATATCGATCGCCAACTTCGACGCGCTCAAATGGAATGCTGTTTTCCGATAGTGCATCTGCCAATCCCATATTGCTGAGTTGAGTACCGACAACGCCCCCGTTTAATATCCCCGTTCGCTTTCTTGCCATCGCTATGACATAAAGTATCTGATCTCCGTTGACAAGATTTCCCTCTGCATCGACCATCACCACCCTGTCACCATCTCCATCCAAAGCTATCCCAACATCTGCCTGGTATTTCAGTGTACAACTTTTGATAAATTCGGCATTTGTAGAGCCGCAATCAAGATTAATATTGAATCCATTGGGTTTGTCAGCTACAGCTACAACCTCTGCACCTAGCTGAGACAATACATTCGGAGCAATTCGATAACTCGCGCCATTTGCACAGTCAACCACGATTCGCAAATCATTCAATGGCTGAGTAGCACAAGCACACAAATGCCCGACATACAATTCCACCGGATTGTCGATTCTGCGGGCTTTTCCTAACAGTTCGGATGAGACTACACGAATCGATTGATTCATCATTTCCTCAATTCCTCTTTCGATTGCAGCTGGCAACTTTCCGCCATCTGAATTTAGAACTTTTAGGCCGTTATCTTGAACTGGATTGTGAGATGCGCTGATGACGATTCCAGCCATAGCGCCTGTAGACCTGCAAAAGTAGGATACAGCAGGAGTAGGTACTGGTCCCAGCAATGCAATATTGACACCTGAAGAAAGCAAACCGCTGGTAAGCGCAGACTCCATTACATATCCTGAAACCCGCGTATCTTTACCTATAATGACTTCGCCTAGTTCAGCCATTTGCTCGCGAAAAACAGTACCTATAGCCCAGCCAAGTTTTAGTACTGTCTGCGGAGTGATTGGTTCGTAACCGAACTTGCCGCGCACACCATCTGTGCCGAAAAGTTTCATGTTACAAGCAAACTACGAAAAGTATTTCGATGGCACTTCAAGTATGGGAGCCGACGAATTTCATCAGATCCCGCCATTCGTCGAAAATTTGCCCGAATCAAGCCTCGCCACTGGCAGGACGGTCCATACGTGGCTTGACGACTGTCTTTCTTCTCTTTCCACCGGAATTCTTCGGTTCATCTGTTGATGTAGATGATTCATTGGAATCTGAAGACGAGGGGCGAATCTCGCGTCCTTCCATGATGTCGTCAATCTGACCCGACTCCAAAGTTTCCCACTCAATGAGAGCTTTCGCCATCACTTCAATCTTATCCTTGTTGTCTTCAATGGTCTTCCGCGCTCTAGTGTACTGCTCTTCAATAATCCGAGTTACTTCTTGATCAACTTGTTCCGCAACTGCGTCACTCAAGTTCTGGTGCGTAGTCACATCACGTCCAAGAAACACTTCTGATTGGTTTTCACCGTACACCCGAGTTCCCAAGGAATCGCTCATTCCCCAACGGGAAACCATTTTCTGTGCCAAGTCTGTCGCTTGCTCAAAATCATTGGAAGCTCCAGTTGTCATCTGATTCATAAATATTTCCTCAGCGATTCTACCGCCCATCAAAACCGCAATTCTAGCGAGTAGATATTCGCGGTTATGACTATAGCGATCCTCTTCAGGCAATTGCATGGTTACACCTAAAGCTCTTCCGCGCGGGATGATTGTCACTTTGTGTACCGGATCGGTATGGTCAAGCACCTTGGCCACGACAGTATGTCCTGATTCATGATACGCAGTATTCCAACGCTCTTCTTCCGGCATCACAATAGACCTTCGTTCAACTCCCATTAAAACCTTGTCCTTGGCCATCTCAAACTGTTCCATTGTCACAGTCTTGCGGCTGGCACGCGCGGCAAATAACGCTGCTTCATTCACCAGATTGGCAAGATCAGCACCTGAAAATCCGGGTGTACCTCGTGCAATGATGTTGGCATTTACATCTTCGTCTATGGGAACTTTCCTCATGTGAACTTTCAAAATCTGCTCACGACCGCGAATATCCGGCAAGGGCACATGCACTTGCCTGTCAAACCTTCCAGGACGAAGAAGTGCGGGATCAAGAACGTCGGGGCGGTTGGTCGCAGCGATAACGATCACGCCGTCACTCCCCTCAAATCCGTCCATCTCGACCAACAACTGATTCAATGTCTGTTCTCGTTCATCGTGACCTCCGCCAAGTCCGGCTCCACGTTGACGACCGACTGCATCAATTTCGTCAATGAAAATGATGCAAGGCGCATTTTTCTTACCTTGCTCAAACATATCGCGCACACGAGATGCACCAACACCGACAAACATCTCGACGAAATCCGACCCCGAAATCGAGAAAAACGGCACTTTGGCTTCGCCCGCTATCGCCTTGGCCAGTAATGTTTTACCGGTTCCCGGATTGCCTGTCATAAGCACGCCGCGAGGAATCCGTCCACCCAGATTAGTGAATTTCGCCGGTGCACTCAAGAATTCGACAAGCTCGCCAACTTCTTCTTTGGCTTCCTCTACTCCCGCCACATCCTCGAAAGTAACTCGATTCTTGTCTTCCGTGAGCAAACGCGCCCGACTCTTGCCGAAGCTCATCGCACCTCGACCTCCACCACCTTGCATCTGGCGCATGAAGAAAATCCAGACACCGATCAGCAACAACAATGGGAACCAGCTAATGAACAATTGCATCAGCAGTGACGGCGTTTCTTCTTTTTGTACTACTATGGTCACACCCGCGTTAACCAAGTCATCGACAAGTTTGGGGTCATCTGGAGAATAGGTCAGGAAAGGATCGCCACTAGTGAAGCTTCCCATGATCGTTCTGCCGTCTATAATAACTCTGTCTACTCGGCCTTGCTTGACGTCTGCAAGAAATGTGGAGTATTCAACTTCTTTTCGGGTTTCGTTCTCGGTCGGAGCGAAATTCTTGAATATCGCCATTAGCACCATCGCAATGACGACCCATAAAATTAGATTTTTCGTTAGATTGCCCAAAGTGATTCTCTTGCTTTCGCTTTCGTTGGAACGGTAGATAATACTGAATTGTTCATTCTGTTTTTCCAGACTGACGCAGTTAGATTAAACAAATTGTGGGGACAAAAAGGTAATTTTACAAGACCAAGATTCAAGTAATTGTTTGTGTGCCTTCCATTTTAGCAAATTTATGGTCAAACGATGAATATTGCACATCGCCATTTTTGCTATCAATTCCAGCTCTCTACGTTCTTAGTGACACATATCTAGCGTACCATCGGCCAAAGTGACATTGACTTGGAAGATGTGGGGATAAACTTATCCGAAAATTCGGATTCGAAACCCCGAGCGGTAAGAGGATTTCTGAAAAAATCGCCTCCCGACATCCTCGTCAACTCGACGGGTGTTAATTCAGCTCCTGGAAACAACAAACCGATCGCGCCTTCAAGCTGGCTCGGTAAGGCGGGAATCCAGATTGGGTATGCAATAGCAAAGACCGCAACATAAATCTGCGCGCGCTGCAATGCCATTGCAAGGAGGTTGAAGTACATCTTGGTAATTTTCTGACTCATAAGGTTCAAGCACCGCTAGCCAATCCTGGCAAAGGGCCACGACTAGTCGAGGTCATCAAGACCGAGGAAAAGGGGTCAGATGTAAATCTTACCGCACACCTTTTGAACGATGGGTGGATGAGTGTCTACGACAGTGCAATTGTAGTCACGAATGACAGCGATATCGCAGAGGCCATGCGTCTTAAGCGTGGGCCATCCATCCCAACAGTTAATAGCCCATGCGGACTTCCACTGCCATATTCGAAAGAGAGTGTTACAAAATTACCAACTCCCATCTCCGATCCCAGGAATTAATTTGACTAATCCTGTCAATTGGTGAATTCGATCAACAATCTGCACCGTAGAAGCAGTGCACTGCATATTTCTCATTCAGCGAGAATGTCGAGAAAGAAAGTCGTGTGAAACAGAATTAACAGATAGATGCTGGTAATTATTCTAGAGAGTTGATTTCCTGTATCGATTCTTGTCTACGAGAGTGGCACCATTCATTGCGAACAATAAACAACTAAAATTCTTGACATGTGCCCCACAGGCCGCTTAATATGGAAGTTCTCCACTAGTAATGTGTTTATTGTTCACTGTTGCCCGCATGACGAATTTCAACGCTAAAGGTTCCTGTATGTTTTACCTTAAATTGACTGTATTGATTTTATTCCTTTCCTCAAGCGCCTTGAGCTCCGCCACCGAGTATCGCCGAGGAAATCAGATTTGCGATGATTTCGAAGAAGCCATAGAGGATTATCAAATGGAACCGAACAATATTACTTATCAATTTATATATGGCTACTGTCTTGTGATCAAAGGGGAGGATAACAAGGGCTTGAGCCTCCTCTACCCCCTGTCCGAGCATTACAACGATATCCCCTCGGCCTATTTTATCGCGAAATACATTGAAACCGGCGGAAAATTGGATTCAACCTTAGACAGAGACAATATTGAGAAAGCCATTCAGGCTCATTTCAGGGTTTTGTTTCTGATTGATGTGGGCCCCAACTATCCCTACGATCCTAATCACATATTGTCTGAAGCTAATTTGCAAGTCGAACTCAATTCAACCTACAGCGTCCCTTACTTGTATTTAAAAAAATTTCACGGCGGAGGCTATGGCAATCAGAACAGGCATCTGCTGATGTCCCCGAGTTACGAGGGGGACAGAGACTTGGAAACCTATCCCGATTACAGCCCCTACACCATAGACAGTTTGAGTAATATCATCGAGTTCGCCAACCGTTGCATCGCACTGCCGAACAAGAATCACTTTAATCCGTCATATTACATAGGATATCAAAAAGCCTGTCAGATTCTCAAAGACGTGGCCGAAACCCTTATGCCAATGGAACTGGAAGCATTGACTCTTCTCGCAACTGAATCCTGCGGAAAGGATTTGCCAAACTGCCAGGAGTACGATGAACTGACAGACCGACAATCGTCTCTAATTAATCAGGCAGAATCTGAACTGGGGGAGATTTTTCAGTCTGATTGATGCCGAATGACGGCGGCCTGTCTTCATCTTCAAGTTTGGATTGAAAGGGCAAAAGAATAGACAGCCCCTTGTGCCAACTTGGAATAGCGATTACCAGTTCGTGAACATAACGATCAAGTCCTTTAATGATTGACTCAGACGGTCTAGCCTCGAAACTACTAATGTATCACCTGCTCTGGCATACTCAAGGGCTTGTTTAAGAGACCCGGACGTTCTGCTTCGGCACCGCTTATCTAATCTTGATAAATCTGCTCACATCCGATATTTTGAAGCGAATCTCTATGTAAATCCAAACTCTGATCGTCGGTGGACACTTGAGCAGAGCCAATAAACATTTTCCGTTACTAGAAAAAATACAAATAGAAAAGAATTTGGTTTATGCCTCCCTAGGTAAGGAAAACGCACGTTTTGTTTACCAGACTGTCAGTCGTCAGTGAAACAGAATAGCCAATTGTGTTTCAATTGATTCCGTGCACACTTTTTTCGAAAATGACCGGCATTCCAATATCCGGCGACGGCATTCTGCTGATCGACCTCGGCCTCGTGCTCAGGATGGGCTCGCCTGCTGGTAGCCTTGGCGGCCGGGAGGCGCAAATGAAAGCGGCCCAGTCGTTAACTAGTCGCGACAAGCGGCTCGATGCCGTCAACCTCGGTTGCGTTTCGAGCGCGGTCCAGGTCATGCATCTGCTGAAGGTTCAGCCAGAATTCCGGGGTTGTGCCGAGTGCTCGCCCGATGCGCAACGCTGTATCGGCCGTGATTGCGCGACGGCCATGAACGATTTCATTAATGCGGCGCGGCGGCACGTTGATCGCTCTTGCCAGGCGGTATTGACTGACTTCCAGCTCCTCAAGAAATTCCGCCAAGTGCTCGCCGGGATGAATGGGATCGATGTTGGTCATGGTATGCCTCAATGATAGTCGGTGATCTCAATTTCGATGGCGCCTTGATCCGTCCAGCGAAAACAAACGCGCCATTGGTCGTTGATGCGGACGCTGTGTTGATCTTTCCGGTCGCCACTCAGCGCTTCGAGGCGGTGGGATGGCGGAAGCCGAAGGTCAGTCAAATCAGTCGCCGCAACAACACGCTGAAGTCGTATCCGCGCTCGACGCTGGATGGAGATGGGCAAGCGGCGAACAGTGAGTCCTTGGAATACCTGTTCGGTGCGCTTGTCCTTGAACCGCTTCATGAACCAATGATAACGCATCACGTTAATAACCTCAAGGGTTATTACTAATGAGGCACTTGCTGAACGACTCGGCGAAACCGGTGTCGGAAAACGAGCTCAATGCAATGCGAGGCTTCAAGTTTTAGACAAAACCGCCCTAAGTCATTGATTTTATCAACTCTTAAAATCCGTCATTTTGTCTAAGCCTTTGATTTGAAAGAAATAGGTCGAGGCTTCTAATCAGGGTGTCGCAGGTTTGATTTCTGCACGATCCGCCAGTTTTCTGCCTTTTGCTAGATTGTGTGCTGAATGGTTTCAATATTTCAAGCAAACTTCACTTCGCATGAATAAGCGAACGCGAACAGAATATCTCCAAGTGATGGATAACACTCAACCAATAAATCCTTTCGCGATCATATAGGCTTCCTGACTTTTCAAACGAGAAGCCTTTGGTTTGTACAATTTGCAATCTGTAAACTGCGCTGCACACACTTCCCTCAGCACGGATGATTCATTGTCTTGAAAGAACTTGAAAACCAGCGAACCCTGTTCAGCCATCGCAGTGCGACAGACATTGAATATAGCCTCATGAATTTCGGAAAAATTACGCGAATCAATAGTGGAATTTCCGGTAATATTCGGTGCCATATCAGAAAGTATGACGTTGACTTGTCTTTCACCAATAACTGAAACCACTTCATCGACAGCTTGCTGTTGAGTAATATCACATTGCATGAAGCAAACCTGATTCAGCGGCTTCATATCAAGCAGGTCTACTGCAATCACTCTCCCCTGTGAACCAATTCGAGACGAGGCGTATTGCGACCAGCCGCCTGGAGAGGCGCCAAGATCCAGTACCGTCTGCCCTTGTTTGAAAAGTTCGAATCTTCGGTCTATTTCCTCAATCTTGAAATAAGAGCGAGAACGAACACCCAAACGGGCGGCTTCGCGAACAAAGCCGTCGTTCTCCTGCATCTGTCGCCATTGTGAGGATGATCGATTTTGACGTCGTATTGATCTTGGCAATTCAAGACTCCGGTGAATGGCTTGTCAGGATTGGTGGAAATTTCGATGACATTCCCGAATGGAACTAGGAACGATCAAGTTGACCTAAAACAGCGATCCAAGCCCACAAACTTTGGATTCTCCCCGAATCAATTCCATCGTATTTCACTTGAGTTCAAATATCTGTGCGCTATTCAACCCAACTATAAAAGAAGTTATACTCTGCACGAACGAGGTTTGGAGAAATACTTATGTCGGTTGAAAATTCAGAACAGAAATTAATTCACTCAACGGCCGAAAGTGCACCAAAGATTCCTGGACGCCGCGAATTTTTCACTTATCGAGATTTACGCGCAAAAGAAGCCAGTCTCGGAAAAATGAATGCGCAAACCATGACTGCAGTAAAGGGTATGACAAAGCCGACCGGTTGGCATTACCATGATTGCGAATGTCAATTTCTGTACATTCTACAAGGTTGGATTGATATGGAATTCGAGACTGGTGACAGGTATCATCTCAGAGAAGGTGAATCGCTATATATTCCCGGTGGAATGATCCATAACGAGACGGCTACTTCCGAAGATATGGAAATTCTGGAAATTTCTATTCCTTCCATAACGAGTACGGTTCCATGTGATCCTCCACATTGAACGGAAAAGCCAACATCGGTAACCAGAATTTTGTAATTTCAGAGCTGCTTGCATCAGGTAGGCATTCGAGTAAAAACCAAACAAATTTACTTTCCGATACTTGCTGGCTGGACTCATTAATGTATTTGTAGGGTGTTCGTGTTGAGTGAAGATAAAAATAAAAGGAGATTAATTTCCTCCGGTTCGATTTTTGAAGAGAAGGTGGGCTACTCCCGTGCCGTGTGTGATGGCATATGGGTTTTTGTCGCCGGCACGACTGGCTTCAATTATGAAACGATGAAAATATCTGACGATGTCGTTGTGCAGTGCCGACAGACTCTTGAAAATATCGGCAGAGTATTGAATGAAGCTGAAAGCGGATTCGCCGATGTTGTTCGAGTCAATTACATATTTCCAGATTCAGAAGACTTTGAAAAGTGCTGGCCGGTTCTTCATGAATTCTTCGGCAGCGTTCGACCTGCATCAACCATGTACAGTGCAGGACTCGCCGACCCAAGAATGAAAGTGGAAATTGAAGTTACTGCCCTCAAACAATAAAGGCGCGGACAAGTACCACCAACACCTAGTTCGACGCTGACTGCTCTGAAAGAATCCGATCAGCTAGATACTCGACAATTTGCAATGCTCTCTTCTCAGACCGAGCCATGCTTGGTGAGGTCTTGTATTTGCCGCCCACGATTAGAGTCGGAACTGATGTAATGTTATAGTCTTTAGCAAGTTTCTCTGCCTGAGCGAGCTTCACCACAGTGGCAAATGAATACAGGTTTTGCGTCAATTTCGAAACATCCACGCCTTCTTGAGAGGATGCCCATTGCTCAAACTGCTCATCACCAGAAATCCTAGTGCGTTCGATGTGCAATTCATCGTAGAATTTTTGCATCAGTTCTTCTTTCAATCCTAGAAGTTCCATTGCGTAGTACACGTGAGCGTGAAATAACCAGTCATTTGTGAGCACGGCTGGAACATTCTTGAAATCAGTTGTTTCAGGTATTTGCCAGGCAACCAGATGAGGCTCGAATCTGTAGCAGGACGGACATCCAAACCAGAAAAATTCTATAACTTCGACTCGCCCATCTGCTTGTACTTTAACTTCTCCAGGAAGCGTTTCGTAGTCGACACTTTCTTCAAATTCTTCTGCATGCAGTGGACTGACTAGAAACAGAAGTACTGACACAATAATTGCAAAATATGTGAATCTGAATAGTTTCGATGTCATGGGTCAGGCTGAATTTGGCTTAAGGAATCATTGAATTTTTCTTGGAGGCGGTCAACTAATCTGCTCTGCAAATTATCGAAGCCTCCATTACTCATTATTATGACTACATCTCCACTGGAAAGTTCCAACAAAAGTGCGTCAAGCAATGAATTTACCGAATCATGGACAATAAAGTTGTCTCCTGCCGAACTGCCTATTTCCCACTCGACATTAGGCGCACGATACATGTAGATACAGTTCGCTTGTACAAACGCCTGTATGAGTTTTTCTCCATAAACACCCATTCTCATCGTATTCGAACGTGGCTCGAATACCGCAATTAACCTATCTGGGCGCGTGAATTTAGACACAGCATCAATACTCGCTTGAATCGCTGTAGGGTGGTGGGCGAAATCATCAAATATGCGAATATTGTTAATATTTGCTAAAAATTCAAGCCTGCGTCTGACAGGTATGAAGGACTGCAGTGCTTCTACTGCAATTTCAACGTTTACTCCAATATGGCAGGCTGTCGCAACCGCTGCAAGAGCATTGGCCGTGTTATGCCCACCTGGAACGTCCCAGTTCAGTTGAACCGTTCCGTGAACTCTTGAGTGCATTTTTAACTTAAGATAGTCATCGGTCTGAGAATCGGCGTACCAGTCCGCGTCACGATTGCCAGACATGCTGAACGTAATAACCGGTGTCACTGAACTTCGGGTGATCGTTTTCTGCAATCTTTCTTCATCAAAGTTGGCGATAATGCGGCCAGATGATGGGAGCGTACGGATGAAATATTCGAACTGTCGCTCAATGTCATCAATCGAATCAAATATATCTGCATGATCGTATTCAAGATTCAATAGCACTGCCAGTTGCGGGCGATAGTGAATAAACTTCGATCGCTTGTCAAAATAAGCGGTGTCGTATTCATCTCCTTCAACTACAAACCATTTGCCCTCACCCACTTGAGCTGCAACGTTGAAGTTATTTGATATGCCGCCGATTAGATATCCTGGCTTGTATCCTGCATATTCGAGTATCCATGCAATCATGCTGGAAGTTGTAGTCTTTCCATGCGTACCAGCAACTGCGATGACTTTCCGGGTATGTAGTACATTCTCATACAGCCACTGCGGGCCGGAGATGTAATTGATTCCAAGATCAAGCATCGCATCAACCTCGGGATTAGACCGACTAATGGTATTGCCGACAATGACCAGGTCTGGATTGTGCTTTAGGTTATCTGGGTGGTATCCCGTGGCTACTTCTATATTCTGTTCCTCCAGCATATTGCTCATTGGAGGATAGGCATTCAGGTCAGAACCCGTAACCTGATACCCAAGCTCTCGCGCAAGCAATGCGAGGTTGCCCATGAACGTACCGCAAATTCCTACAATGTGCAAATGTTTCATCATTGAGAATCCGGCAATTGAGTTACGTTGAAACCAAAAAGATTCAGAACGATAAATGATACGAGTAAGGCGATTCCCAGCACGGCAAAAAACGCCTTGGTTGCCGAGATTTCCATTGCTTCCTTTAGAATGAATGCAGATACACATAAATTCCAAATTCCGAATGGTAAAGCTGCAATTGATACCCAATAAAATGCACTTTGGCTTGGCTCGTAGTAATCCCAGGTCAACTTGACTGGCAGATAAGACAGGCATCGAATGATGCAGGTGGTTCCGAACAATGCAGTCGCAGTTTGCGGCCAGCGGTTTGCTTTACCAGCTAGTCGTAACACGATCCAAACAATGAGCCCAAATGTAGCAATTTGTAGAAATGCCAGATATAAATTTTCGTAAAACGACTGAACCACTGCCATCGCGGCGGTTGCAAGCAGTAGAGCTGTTGCTGAGTACAGTACCAGATACCTTGATGACTGCAGGTTTTGCGGTTTTTCCGCAAAGAATGCCATTCTTGCGAGCATTGATATGGGATGATTTCGCGCAAACATCGCCTAATATTGCCAGTGTGTTTGGAGTAATGAAGCCACAACACTCATTAATATATGCACAGGGAGTATAAAAGGCAGAATTGCCGAATACTCAGCCAATAGGCCGATGTGCAGTTGTCGGCAATTTCGAATAGATTTGGCTTCATCGATATATATTAGGCTTGACGCATCTACCAACCTACGAATGCTTTTGAAATTGGACAAGGAGTAATTTTCACTACTCGCATTGTCGCTAGTTTCAGCTTAACGGAATGTGTTTCGGAAATGTGAAACAGAATATTCGCAAAAACAGATTGAGGTACTGTTACAGTTAACAAATTATATTCCATGTATTGCATGTGGGTTTGATAGCACTTTGGCAAGGGTGCGATTAAAAGTGATGCGCCGCCGAATTTATTTTCATGCGGTTTTTTGAGGAAGATCTTCCTGACAGTCATCCTATTTTTCAATTTTCCATATATTTCAGAATCTTAAACAAACGAATCACTATTAATCATGCTAGCAAAGCGCCTCTTGCAACAACTCAAACACTTCAATATATTGTCTTGGCGCATCACTTTTAATCGCACCCCTTTGGCAAGCCCCCAAGAGAACAGAATTTCACGTTCACGTCGCAGGATGCCTGTCTTTATTGTTCCTATACAAGAAAATTTTGCGTTAAGGGTTTGATAATATTTGTGTAGCATGGAAATTTACGAATCACCCATAGAAAATCCAGTTCAACTTCGAGAAGCATGCGCACAAATCAGCAATTGTTCCTACGTTGCAGTTGACACCGAGTTTACTCGAATCAGAACTTACCGTCCGAAACTGCAATTGATTCAACTAGCTACGGATGATTTCATTTTCTGTGTTGATACAGTTCTTTGCTCGGATTTGTCGCCGGTTTTGCAATTGATCAACTCGTCTTCTGCAACTATGATTTTTCATTCGGCTGGACAGGACCTAGACGTCCTGCACGATTATGACACCCTGCCAAAGCGAATTTTTGACACTCAAATTGCCGCGTGGATTTGTGGATACGAGGAGCTTTCGTTTAAGAGCTTAGTCTACGAAATTGTCGGGCTGTCTCTTGACAAGAACATGACTCGATCAAATTGGCAGAAACGACCGTTCTCTCAAGAACAGATCCGCTATGCACTGGATGATGTGCGCTATCTGCTGCCTGTTTATACCAAATTGGATTCAAAACTTCGCAAAATCAACAGAAAAAAATGGCTGGAAGAGGAATGCGTCTGTCTGTTGGATGCATCCCACGTCAGTTCCGAAAGTGACAAGGTGCTGAAATCATTTTTACAGGGGGGAAATCTAGCCATTGTCGATCAGTACCGAGCTCAAGAGATGTTGATTTGGCGTGAGGAGCGAGCTCGGTCAATTGACTTGCCAAGGCAATGGGTAATGACTGACAAACAGGTTTTGCAAATTGTTCAGGATAAACCGAGAACATCTGGAGAGCTTGCCAATGCACTCGCAATTAAGCATGGTAAAGCAAGAAATTGGATGCGAGAGGTTTTATCAATATTGCAATCACGGCCGAGCGACATAGGCACACCAGTCTGGCAACCTCAGGAGCCGCTTACAGCACGTCAAAAGGAATTGTCAAACCACATTCTGCGTGAGTTGAAGAAAGTAGCTTTGAAAAATTGCATTCCCGCCGAAATGATCTGCACAAGAAAAGAAGTAAATTCAATGGTACGAGGGAGCCGAAACAGTCGAATATTTTCCGGATGGCGAAAGGAAATCACAGAGGATGTAATCACCACGCTGCTTCTGGAGTACAGGCACTTGATGAATAGCTGATTTAATAGTATTCAGGCAACAGTTACAGGAATGTCCGCGATGATAGAGCGCCATTTCTGCGGACCTGCGACATGGATGGAATTTCCGCTGCTGTCGACTGCCACTGTCACCGGCATGTCTTCGACTTCAAATTCATAAATTGCTTCCATTCCGAGATCTTCAAAGGCAATGACTCGCGCCGATCGTATCGCCCTTGAAACAAGATATGCTGCTCCGCCGATTGCGATCAGATAAACTACACCGTGTTCCTTGATTGCTGCAATGCCTTCCGGTCCGCGCTCCGCTTTACCGATCATTCCAATCAATCCGGTTTCTCGAATGAGTCGATCCGTATACATATCCATTCGGGTTGCAGTGGTTGGTCCGGCAGGTCCTACCGCTTCATCGTCGACCGCATCGACTGGCCCGACATAGTAAATGAAACGATTCTTCAAATCCACACCGTCCGGCAGATTCTTGCCGCTGTCGAAGTATTCAATCATTCTCTTGTGGGCGGCATCTCTGCCGGTAAGAATCTTCCCGGAAATTAGCAGCGTCTCGCCGATTTTCCACTCGCGTACGTCTTTTTGAGTTAGAGAATTCAGGTCAACCTTGCGGGCGCTTGACGTGTCGCGAACTATTTTCGGCCAAATCTCCAAAGAAGGCACAGGCAATCGCGCTGGTCCGGAGCCATCCAGTGTGAAATGTAAATGCCGGGTGGCTGCGCAGTTCGGAATCAGGCCTATTGGCAATGAAGCTGCATGTGTGGGAAATTCCTTTATTTTCACGTCAAGGACGGTTGTAACACCCCCAAGGCCTTGCGCACCGATGCCAAGTTTATTGATTTCTTCATAGAGTTTTAAGCGCAATTCTTCTGTAGGTGAATTCGGCCCCCGCTGCAACAGATGGTGAATGTCGATTGGATCCATTAATGCTTGTTTGGCTAGAACGACTGCCTTTTCTGGAGAACCGCCAATTCCGAGTCCCAGTATGCCTGGAGGACACCATCCAGCTCCAAGTGTAGGCATTGTCTTGACGACCCAGTCAACCACGCTTTGACCAGGATTCAGAATGCCCAATTTTGCCTTGTTTTCAGAGCCACCTCCTTTAGCGGCAACAGTAATTTCTACTTTGTCCCCTGCAACCAATTCAGTATGAACGACTGCAGGCGTATTATCCTGTGTATTCTTGCGAATTCCCCAAGGCGGATCAACAATGGATGCCCGAAGAGGATTATCCGGATCAAGATAAGCAAGTCGGACACCTTCGTCGATCATTTCCTGTAATGAACAGTCAGTATCCCAGCGCACACCCATCCCAATTTTCGCGAATACAACGACGATTCCAGTATCCTGGCAGATCGGCCTGTGACCTTCTGCTGACATGCGGGAATTAATCAGAATTTGGGCAATTGCATCCTTTGCAACTGGCGACCGTTCTCGTTCATAAGCGTCAGACATGGCCTGAACAAAGTCAGGCGAATGGTAATAGGAGATGAACTGCAGGCTGTCAGCGACACTCTGTACCAGATGATCTTGAGAAATTGTGTTCATGGCACCCGCAGAGATACGAATTCAAGTTGAACGCATTTCCGTGAATACAGACAGATTTTCAGAATTGTTAACTCTTTGACAGCTCAGCTTGAATTCGGTTGAATCTTTGCTTAAGCAATTCATGAGCTTCGCTTGATACCGCACCGGTCAGCCAATAGCTGACCATTAGCTCGCGAATTTCCTCTTCGGGGTTTGTTACTGAAACTTGTTTTGTCATCACTGCATTCAGACGTTCTACATTCTGCTTCATTCGCTCTCGTGCGAACTCCGGGGGAGATTCAATCTCTGACAGAATTTCCAAGCGGAGGCAGATATTTTGCTTCATTTCTAGATTTTCCGCCCACTTTTCGGAGTTGCAATCCGAATTTTCGGAACCGTTCTGCAGCATTTCACATGCTGTAGCGTAACGGAATTGAATAGCTTCCTCGAATTCCCCGCAATCCGCTTCGATGGTGTCCCATTTATTCTGGTAAGCAGTAAGAGTAGACTCAGAATTTTCCTTACCTATGGCCATCTCCAGCTCGTTGCAGATGCCTGCTTTAGATTCTAGAACAGAAATTTGTTTCTCAAATATGAGTTTGTCTGCCTTACGAACGCTGTTTTGAAACTTTGAGATTTCATGATTGAATTTGGTATCAAGCACACCTTTCGATCGCTTGTTGTATTGCGTAGCGCTACTCCATTGTCTTTGGATATCAGTAACCTTAGAAGCACTGTGCTTGACTTGATCAGTGGGCAGTTCATTTAGTTTCTTGATTTCACCAAGCAGTGATTTTTTAACATTTTCTGATTCCTTCCATTTTTCATTTGCTACCTTTCGGAGTTCATTCCGGCGCTGAAACTGTTTGTCACACGCTATGCGGAATTGTTCCCACAATTCGTTTTCTTTCTTTTTCTTGTCACGAATGACGACTGTTTTCCAGCCCTGCTGATACTCTTTTGCCTTTTCGGTCGCGGCTTTGACTGGCAAGCTTTCAAGTGCGTTGACTTTGTCAATTAAGTCCATTCTGAATCGAACACCCCTAGTCCGCTCACGCTCAAGATGGGGAGCGTAATTCTTCATAATTTCGTCAAATCTGGCATTCGTTGAATTCCAGTCCTTCTTGTTCAAGGGCACCGCTTTCACCCACTGCTTGCGCGAGTTTCGAATTAACTCTCCTATGGACACCCAGTTCGGTCGATTCCAGTCGATTGCTTCATAAGCCTCTTCAAGCCGAACGCAGATTTCTTTACGAAATTTTTTGTTGGCTTTGCGTTGTTTCTTTTGTTCCTTGAAGTATTTTTTGCAAGGTTTGAATGCTTCTTCATAGGCACTAGTGTATTTTTCTCTCAGTGTACGATTGGGAAAGTCACCGGTCTGATTCCAGCTGTTCCAAAGTTCCCGGATTTCTTTAATCTGAACGTGCAAGTCGCGAGGGTCTCCTTGGAAATTCTGAAGTTTCTTCAATTTTTCAACCAAATCGAGACGGGCTTGATCCATTCCCCAGTGTCGCCAGTCCTTTAGTTCACGAACGCCGAAGTAGAGTCCGTTAATTGTCTTTTGCAGGTTGGTAAGTTTTTTCGATTTAAACCCTATCTCCGAAAGTTTTCGAAGTTTTGCTTGACATTTTTCGTATCGTGATATGCACTCCTTGAGTTGACCGTCACTAAGCGATTGGCGCAACTCGACAACCAACTCTTCAATTTCTTCAAGTGTTTTTTTTGTATCTAAAGTATTCAACTCCTTTTTTTCTGCAATTACTTCGGGAGCGGTTTGATCGTTAGTCGAGACTGCAGAACCGGAATCGATTTCTGTTGTAGCAGTTTCATCGGACTGAACAGGTGGATTAGGGGATTCAGACTCAACTGGAGATTCGACAGAATAGTCGTACACTTTAGAATCTGCAATTGACTGCGCTGACTCAACACGTTTCAAATCACCATTTGGCTCTTGATCATTTTCTGGTAATTGAGCGCCATTTGAGGCGAGGGATTGTGAAGGTTCTACGCCTTTCAGTTCAACATTTGCTGCTTCTTTCTCTGAAGATAATTCCTTAATTTCTGTACTGCTACTCATTGTTCTATGAACCAAGGTTCGTAATGATTGTAGGGAAAACTGCAACGTGAGGAGGCGTAATTGGGTGACACTCCCTCATAGGAAACAAACTGGAATTACCTTTATAGCGAAAAGTTGAGCCGAATTCAATGAAAATGGAATTTATGTACAAAAAGGTGCCATTTGGTAAATTAAGTTTCTTGTAGAACGGAGTCATTTTGCTAGTTTAGGGTGTTATATTTCCACGCCGCTTTTGTAGGCGTCACCAAACACATATATCAACAAAAATACATTAGGAAAATAGTTTGTACTAAAGCTCCAAATAGCACTCTCGTACTTCCAAATGGGAGTTATTCCTCAGATCCAACACCGCCGCCTCTATGCACAGTAGATTTTCCGAATCGCCTGTTGATTTGATCCACTACGGCGTCGACTTTTTTCTGCTGCTTGAGTTCGTTGTGATTGAAAAGATCAGCAGGATCATAGAAGTGAGCCTCCAGTGATCCCACTCGAACTCCGGCCAAACGAATTTTAAAATTTTTATCGGACAGTGTAGTGTGCAGTTGTTGTCTCACAATTGTCCAAATGGTTTGAGTCACATCTGTGGGAGAGGATTGTGTTTCATCGCGGGTAATTGTGTTGAAATCTGAAAATCTCAGTTTTATTCCTATCGTACGTGTTGACATTGATTTTCTCCGAAGTCTAGCAGCAACATCTTCCGTTAGTTTCAACAGAGTCAATTCCAAAGTTTCGATGTTTTCAATATCAGCCGCGAATGTAGTCTCTCTAGAAATTGATTTGGGTGTGGATTCAAATTCAACTTTTCGGGCGTCTACCCCTGTTGCCAATTGCAAGAGACGGTCGACAGAATGCCCGACACAGGATTTGAGAGCATTTAGATCGTGCAGTCTAAAGTCACGAATGGTGTGCACTCCAATTTCTTTGAGATTTGCGGAAGCGGCTTTACCAATCCCCCAAAGGCGAGTAACGGGTAATGGGTCAAGAAACGATTGGCACGGCGATGGAACACTAACAAGCCCATCTGGCTTTTCCAGGTCGCTGGCGATTTTTGCAAGAAATTTGTTTGATGCGATTCCAACTGATGCCGTAAGATTCAGTTCTTTTTGAATATCTTCTTTGATCTTGCCAGCAATCGTCTCCGGACTCCCGTGCAATTGCGTGCTCGCTTCGACGTCAAGAAACGCTTCATCCAAAGACAGAGGCTCTACAAGCGGTGTATATCGATAGAATATGTCTCGAATTTCCGAAGAGACACTCACATAATGATCCATGCGCATGGGGATGATAACGGCATGGGGGCACAGCCGAACTGCAACGCTTGATGGCATGGCGCTGTGAACGCCGTAAGCTCGAGCTTCATAGTTAGCGGCGGCAACTACGCCTCGGTTTTGAGGTGTTCCGCCCACGATAACTGGTTTCCCAGTAAGCTCTGGTTTGTCGCGCTGTTCGACGGATGCATAGAAAGCATCCATATCAACATGGAGGATCATGATGAAATGGGGCTGTTGTCACACGTCAGATTTTGGAATCTCGAGTCAGCACTAGACTGTAACCGACTATGATATCGGCAAAGCTTGTTCCGTAAAATAATATTATTCGATAGGAGTTTCGCTGGAATTCCCCCACTCTGACCAAGAACCGGCATATCCGCGGATTCGGTCATATCCCAGAGACTTCAGCATGGCATATGCGTGTGAAGAGCGATGATGCGTCTGGCAGTAGGTAATAATTTCCTTGTCAGGAGTTATTCCTTGTTGGTAAAGCATGTCCCGAAGCTCATCGCTGGTTTTGAAGCGATTATTTCTGGAAGTATCAATAGTATCCAGCCAGTTGACATTTCTAGCACCAGGAATATGACCGCCACGCAGAGCGCGGACATCAAATCCTTGATATTCCATGGGAGATCTGGCATCCAGCAACCCGACGTCGGAGTCGCTGAGTTTGGAAAGAATGTAACTCTTGTCGGCCTGGGATTTGCCGTTTACCTGCACCGGATATTCACTGCGTTCAACCACCTGCGGAAGTGAATGATCAACAGGATGTGATTCATTTTTCCATGATGTAAAGCCACCGTTCAGCAGTGAAGAATTCGGATGCGCCAGTACATCAAGTGTCCACAGCAGCCTAGAAGCGCGTCCGTTGCCTTCGGAGTCATAGGCAACGACGTGTTTATCTCGCGTCAAGCCGGCCGCAGAAAATACTTCTTTCAGAATGTTAGTTGGAGGTAAAGTACCGCTTGCTGGTACATTGCCGGATACGATATCCAGATAATCGATATGCACAGCACTTGGAATGCGTTCCTTTTCATACATATCCAAATCGCCAACATCTACGACCAAAATATCTGGATGGCCGAGAACTTCTTCCAGTTGTGATGGTTCCAATAAAAAAGGTAAATCTAGCTTCATTGCAAATAATTCTCTTATTCCATTTAAATTTGAAATATTTTTCTAAATTCCTACGTCAATATATATCATTTTAGAAATGTTTAACATAAATATAATTCTATAAATCAAATTGTCAAGAGTGTAAGTAACAAAATATCAGCAAATTTTGTCATAGTCACTTGTCATAGTCATGAGAAACAGATTCAGCGTTGAATTTAATTTGTAGAGAGTGCCAGGTATCCAAGTTGGTAAATTCGAGGGTTGCGAGCGAATGACAAAATTTTGCCTGCATTTTATTAACAATTTCTGTGCACAAGTATGTAACTAACTCTGCAATTGCTTGTAGTAATCGCACAAATTCAACTGAACAATTATTTACCAGTTTGGATATATCAGTTGTTCTTGCCCTGCCGGACCATAGATTCGAAATATTACTGTGAGGGCTACCGTGTTTTTGTTGTAAACCTTAATATTTATAATAATATCATAGTGTTATGATAAACTACTATTCCATTGTTATCCTATATTCGAGGCAACTATTGAGCAAATTCAATGCAAAATCTGCCGATCTCTAGAACAACTGATTTACAAATTCCGATTTTACATCTTTCGCTAATCTTTACTTGTTGTTACAAAAGTGAATTCCCTTTATACCAAGCAGTTCTATTCAGCCAGAAACTGGCATGGGCCGGATCGAAGTATGCATGACGCCTTGGTATCCGAGGTGTGCGAAAACTACACTGGATATCCGTTTTCTTATGAGAGGAGTCTTGTCGATGTAATTTCACTATTGGCTGAAGTAGAAGCAGACTGGGAAATGGCGGCTGTTGCCGCCTTGAGAGGAATGCAGATTGGAAAGAAAATTCAACTGGAAAAAATCAGGAAAAAATTTGATGCTTCAATTTGTCAATTATATGAAGGCACTTTGCAGTTGGATAGTATTTCATTGACAGTAGAGCGTGGCGATGTTCAAAAGGCGTCTGCAGTTCGACGAATTGATCTGAGTAGAATTCTAATTGCTATGGTTGACGATGCTCGGGTAGTAGTAATTCATCTGGCGGAATTACTGGTGCACATGAGAGAAGCGAAAGAGTTGCCAGAGCTTGCCCGGCAGAGCTTGGCGAAACAGATATTATCCATTTATACACCTCTTGCAAACAAACTTGGAATCTGGAGGATGAAATGGGAACTGGAAGATCTGTCATTTAAGTATCTCAGCCGCCTGGAATTTGATCGAATTGCACGCCAGCTTGATGAAAGGCGCATTGAGAGGGAAGAGTACATTCGAAAATTCGTCGAACAACTGAACTCCCTAATGGTCAGATCAAAAATCCAGGCAAAGGTAAACGGACGTGCAAAACATATTTATGGCATTTGGAGAAAACTGAACCAGAAAGGAGTGAATTTTGATCACATTTTTGATGTACGTGCGGTACGAATTCTGGTTGACGATATCGCTTCTTGCTACGCTGCTCTAGGTGCTGTTCATGCTTCATGGACATCGGTTGTCGGCGAGTTTGATGACTACATTGCAATGCCGAAGTCGAATGGCTATCGATCTTTACATACGGCTGTGTTTGGCCCCGATTCGAAAGTAGTCGAGGTGCAGATTCGCACTGTGGAAATGCACAATGACTGCGAATTTGGAGTTTCGGCACACTGGAAATACAAGGAATCAGCAAAATCTAGTTCTTATCAGGATGAGAAAGTGAATTTGCTGCGCCAACTCCTGGATTGGAAAGCAGAAGTAGCAGGAACCTTCGACAGAAACTTGAGCTCGACAGCTGATTCAGTCAACGAGGAGATTTATGTGTTTACGCCGGCTGGAAATGTTGTCGAACTTCCAGTTCACTCAACTCCAATTGACTTCGCGTATGCCATCCATACAGAAGTTGGCCATCGATGCAGAGGAGCACAGGTAAATAACAAAATCGTTCCCTTGACTCATGAGCTCAAAACTGGTGATTGGGTGCAGATTCGAACAATCAAGTCTGGTGGACCGAGTCGAGACTGGTTGAATTCACATCAAGGATTTACAGTTTCTGCGAGAGCACGGAATCGAATTCGCAGATGGTTCAAACTGGAAGAGTATGGTCGATATCAAGCTCAGGGAAAGATCTTACTCGAAAAAGAACTGAACCGCCACGGATTGTCCAAAATCAATTTGGAAAAACTTGCAGTCGACAATGGCTTTCGACGTAGCCAGGACCTGTTTACAGCAATCGGAATGAAGGAACTCAAACCAACACACGCGGTAGCTTGCTTGATAGAAAAAGACTCCGATAAGACCCAAGATCAAGAATTCCAGATTAATCTACCTCGCCCAACTGATACTTCAACTGCTTCTTTATCGATTCTGGGCGTAGACAATCTGCTAACAAATCACGCATCTTGTTGCGGACCTTTACCTGGAGACGATGTAGTCGGCTATGTGACAGTTTCACGCGGAATTACGATTCACCAGCGAAATTGCGGGAATTTCAAACGTATGGTAGAGAATCATCCCGATCGAATGGTTTCAGTTGATTGGCAATACGACAATGACTTGAAGCACGCGGTTGATATTGAACTGGTAGCGGAAGGACACCATGCGCTGCTACAAGACATAACAGCCGCGGTAGCAGAACTCGGTTTCCACTTGGTTGCAGTGAACACTACCCGAATAAAAACCAGTGAACTCGGAAAAATATATCTGACGGTTGAAGTTGGCAGTGCGGGCGAACTTAAAAAGACCTTGGGAAGACTCATGCGAATCGAAAGAGTTGTCAAGGCGAGGAGGATCAACGATTAAATCAGTTACAAACTGTTCGGCTTGCGGCACCGAACGTTTCTAGGGGAGTCGCAACTTCACAATTCAATTCACAGGTCGGTAAGGGGCAATGGCATTCACTTAAGGAATCAAGTCCATTCACTTAAGGATCCGTACCGCGGCGACAGCTGAACCGGGATGGATCAAGCTCTGGCTGGAACAGTTTAGCTTGAAGTCGTCTTGGCGGGTTTACCGGGTTTCCATTTTCCGATTGGTTTCCTGGAACATCGCGGATAGGAGCGATACGGGCGCTTGCGCTGTCGACACGAACTGATACCGGCGATGATTTGATTGAGGACCTCACTGACCATGTCGGCCTGTTTCAGCAGTAGCGTTTCAAGATTCCCGCCGATCACCGTCAGCGCGTTTTTGAAGTTGGCCTTGAAAGCTCGCTTGTTATCGCAGCCATCGGGGTTCAACTGTATTTCACTGTGATTCGAGAACAGCCGCGTCAGCGTGACCAGGACAAAATGGGCAAACAGCTCCTGCCGTATGCCACGTTCCGAGGTGGCGTGGAAGTCTTCGATTGAGATCAGATTTTTAGAAATCTTATACAGTTCTTCAATCCCCCAGCGGGCGTGATACAGATCCGACAGGTCCGAGATCGTGTATTGGTGTTGGTCCAGCAGCGTAGTCGCCAGTGTATAGGTGGTTTCCGCCACCCGATACTTGACCAGACGCACTGTAATCGGCGCACATTCGGCGCTCGCATCGCGACTGCGGATGCGCTCGCACTGAACCGCACTGGGGCGGATTTCGACCGTGGCATCAGTCTCGCTACTGGCCATAAAGCGCTCGAATGCAGCCGCCGCCTGACGTTTGACGCGGAACACCGCATGCAGGCCGCGCACGACATGTTCATACAGCATCTCGTAGGAATAATAGCCACGGTCATACACCACCACATCCTGTGCATTCAATGCGCACAGGTGGCTGCGCGCCAGGCGTCGTTCATCGCCATGGGCAACCACATCAAAGTCCACCGGAATCTGGGTTTTCAACTGGTACAGACAACTGACCGTTCCCTGCGGATAATAGGCGTTGTCCGAGGGACAGCGGTAGCCGGCTTTGAGCAGCGCCCGCGGCAAATTGATTTTGGACCCGTCCACGGCATGAATCCGGTGTCCTTTCCAGTTCGCATCTGCGGCCTGCAGATCGATGCACTTGAGCAGCCGAGTCTGCAACGTCTTGAAGATGTTTTCGTCCAGCTTGGCGCGTGCCTTGCACATCGCCGAGGGCGCAACCGGACGCGTCTGCGGAAGCGCGATGTCCATCATCCGACACTGCTCCCACAACTGTGCAAGCGTGATCGCATAGCCTTGTCTGTTGGCTGAGAACACCAGTCGAAAGATGAACAGCATGATGAGCAGCGAGTTCAACACCCGCTGGCGCTGCTGCCATTGAGGGTCGAAATCCTCGGCCACTTGCGCGACGATGCCGATGAGGTTCTGCCACAACTGCACAAAGGGGTCGCTCGCAGGCAAGATTCTCGACGCCGCACGCACGGTTTTTTTCGGCACCGGTCGCGGTCCCCGCAGCAAAACTTCTCTGACCTCATCGATCAATGGATAAATATACACATCTTTGGGCGATTTGCCGCGTCTGCCGGTGCGACCGATGCACTGCCAGTTGGCGGCCCGATAGCAACTCGCATCGAAGTGCTGCACATCCACGAATGTTTCGATCAGAACCGGCCGGTAAGCATGCTGATGGTGCCAGTCATCCGCCAGCCGACGACACGCCATCGACAGCGACTTCGAAGCCAGATTTTTCACCCGCACCCAGGGCAGGATTAAAAAACGGTTGTTGCTGACCACCAAATCCAAGTGCTTCTTATGCTTTTGATCCTGCCAGCCGATCCATTCATCACGACACGGCAGCGACCTCACTGCATAGCAAAACATCAGCGCTCCTAAACGACGCCCCTGCCCATCCACGATGAAATACCGCAGGTGCAGGCCGATCGGACGACGATAACCAAGGTAGTGATGCCGGTCCACCAACTCGTTCCATTCCCCGATTTCCTGTTTCTCGCTCACCACCTGCAGTGCCAGCGGCATCAATTGCTCCAGTTCGCACTCAATGCTGGCCTGAGGGGCCGACCGATGTGTCCACACAATCGGCTTTTGTGCGCCTCGCTGCGGGCTGCTGATCTTCTCCGGCAACTGTAACACCCCCTGCTGTTCCAGACTCTCCAGCAGCCGCAGGCAGGCGTTGAACCGATTGCTGCCTTTCGGCGTCTGCCACTGCAGATGTTCACAGATCGTCTGCGCAAGTTCGTGGCCGCTCAAGGCCGGAAAACTGCCTACCGTCTGTTGAATCTCATAAAGCTGCTTGCGGCTGAAGCGACGCCCGCAAAATGTCGTTGATTTCAGCTTCGCAATGCTTGCGTCCATCGTTGTTTCTCCGCCAATACACTATGCAACGCTTATATTGACACAAAACAACGGATTTGTCAAGTATTAAATTCCGGCTCCGGCGTATCCATTTTTAATTCCAAATAATCAATCCATTACCCAATCTGATCTAAAACCTCAGAATCCAATCTCAGCTAAATGAATGCCATTGCGGTAAGGGGAGCTCTATGCCTCGCTGTAGCAAGCGTGATGTTGGCTGGATACAGTCTTACCAGTCCACAGGCACTCAGTGGTCCTGCTGCAAGTGAAACTGTGAAAACACAATTTGCAGAGTTAGCAACTGTGGTATTAAATTGCAGATGCCTTTCCTGTTTCTTCGAACTCGGCTTTAACTGGGGCAGTAGACAATGTGTTTACGGTGGCGAGGATCTCCCCCCAGAAAGCGAAAATATTTTTGCTGAGGCCGATTCCACATCTATAGTGGTCTACTTAATCTTTCTGTATTTGAAACTGAAATTTCCGTTGATCGATGAAGTCAATCGAATCACGGGAGAAAGTTCGTTCCTCGAATGTAATGTGCCCTAATCGGTCCGCTAGCACGACTGTTGAACTGCGAGTTCCCATCTTCTCAAGTCGAAGGAAAAGCGGCAGTTGATCAGCACTCATAGAATTCAAATCCACTGCTTCGAGGCCAGTTGATGCGGTCTGTGATCGTGTTGCGTCAGACAGTATGCTAAACAAGTCTTCAGTTTGAAGATTATCATTTCTTCGATTCAGAAAATCTGTAAGTCTTCTTTTCCCTTCTTCCACCCGTGGCCAGTTTGATTCAAGAAAGCAGTTGCCGAGTCCATGAACTCCACTCGAAACTCTTGTTTGAACTTCCCCCTGATTGGATTGATAATGAACACTTGATGTGTCTCCGAATACAATACCATAGCCGTTAAATTGGTCGGCAGTGTGCATCAGAATGGCGGAATATTCTTCAATGGTTTGATCGCCAGTCAAAAAATCACAAACCAGAGTACCACGGGACTTTTTAGTTGGATCGGCAACCGGTGCACCATAGTGATTTGTCACAGCGGCGAAACGTCCGCTTCTCGTTACACCGAGCCAGGTTCCGTAAGCATTGAGATCTTGGCCGGCTAGCAGTTGAGGGAAATTTTCCCAGAAGTGTGCTGCTCTAGAAGGTCTGTCATACAACTCATCCCGGTTCGCAGCCATTACAAACGGGTATTGGCTGTGTTGATTCAAAGCGAATAATAAGACACACATGCTAATCTTGATTTGTCTGGAAGTGAACCTTTCAACAAAGTCATTGGCATATCATCCAACACGATTGTTGTATTCCAATCTGTCAGAATATCATAACGAGTATGCAATCGGCACACAGTGCAGATTGACTGACAGTACTGAATTAATTCAGGCAAATTCAGATTCTGTTACAGTGCGGTCGACAGCGTATAGTTAATTTAGGGAATTATCGTTAATAGTTGACAAAACAAGAAATTTAGAATATACTTTCTAACATAGAAATTTGAGTTGGTAGTACATTATGCGTAAATCGAAAAACGAACGACAGCGCGTTAGCCTTTACGAATTCATGGATCGGTTTCACACAGACCAAGATGCGATGGAATACATCGAATCTATCCGCTGGCCAGAAGTTCGCATCTGTCCCAGGTGCGAGTCGAAAGAAACCAGCAAAGCTAGCCATAAAACAATGCCTTACTGGTGCAAGCCTTGCCGAAAGTATTTCAGCGTCAAAACCGGAACGCTAATGGAAGGCAGCAATATCAGATACAGGAAATGGCTGATGGCCATATATCTGTTGTCCACTTCACTTAAGGGCGTGTCAAGCACCCAGCTTTCAAAGGATCTGAAGATGCATCAATCTAATGCCTGGTTCATGGCTCACCGAATTAGAACTGGCTGGGCAAACAATGCTTCTCAACTCTTTGGCTGTGAAGTCGAGGTTGATGAAACATACATTGGCGGAAAAGAGAAGAATAAACACAAAGATAAAAAACTGAATGCCGGTAGAGGAGCTGTCGGTAAAACAGCAGTAGTCGGAAGCAAGGAACGAGGAAGCAAGAAGATCAAGTCATTCAAGGTCGCAGACACCAAAGCCATCACACTTCACCAGATCGTCTGCGATAGCGTTTCAACTGGCTCGACAGTTTACACCGACGATGCCACTGCATATGACAGTCTTGGTCAACACGGATACCAACCCGAGTCAGTCAAGCACTCGGTTGGCGAATATGTGAAAGGACAAGCCCACACTAACGGGGCGGAATCGTTCTGGTCGTGCTTGAAGCGCGGATACTACGGTGTGTCTATCACAAGAGGAGTCCGAAACACTTGCAGAAGTATGTGGACGAGTTCAGTGCCAGGCAGAATGTCCGGCAGCTGGATACGATGGTGCAGATTGACTGCACTATACGCGGGTTGTTCGGCAAGCGACTGAAATACGCTGACTTGGTTGGTGGGTCTGACGGGCGTTTGCATTGAGTGGAAATCGTGTCGCCGCGCGTGAACGCAGAAGAACGTGCGAATTTGTGCCTTGACGCTGCAACATCCAGACTTAATGCAATTTACAGAGGCAATTGTGATGGCCGATCCAACAAATACTAAACCGTTTCCCGCCGTTCCCTTGATGACCGACTTCGATATAGACGAAGTCATCTCAATTCTGATGGGGGTGAAACCGAAACCCAAACGGAAATCCGAAAAGAAAAAATCTTCTAAAAATTTGAAGAAAACGAACTGATTTTACGATTGTCAACTATTCACGATAATTCCCATTTAATTGGTTGCAGGCCGTCGGTCATAAGTTGGAAAATTTCGAGGTTACGCATAGAAAGAACTTACCCGGATCTGGCGGTAATTACGAGTTTGATGTGGTTGTTGAATTCACTGTTCTATGTGGCGCTCAGTTAATTCTCCTAGTAGAATGCAAACGACATAGCCGACCAATAAAGAGAGAGGACATTAATGCTTTATATGCAAAAACGCAGGATGTACAAGCAAATAAAGCGATGGTTTTCTCAACGAGCGGATTTCAATCTGGAGCAATTGAATATGCAACGAGCAAAAAAATTGCTCTAGTAACATTTGTTGATGGTTCTTTTCTCTACCAAACAAGAAGTGCAAATTCATTGATATCTTCAGCACCACCGCCTTGCAATAGCTTACCGGCTTACGCAGGAATATTTGTGCAAAGCGCAAAAGGCGATAGTATTTCATGCACAACTTTGAAGGAACAGGATTTAAACTCTAGCCCTATTGACGCGCCTTTTGGTCTCCAAGCTATTGATTTCAAGCAACTTCGGCGATAGGCTGGAGCTGGCATCCAAATTGCTGCAGAAGTGTTCCTTCCGTGTATGCGGTGACGCAGTCCGCTGGAGCGCTGGAGGCTATAAATATGCAAAATACTGAGGTTTTAGGCGCGTGGCTTCAATCATGATCATAGTTGATAGACTAAACCTACCGAGTCATGACAAAATTTCCCGACATCTGTTGAGCGTGTCTAGCGACAATGAATTGGTTCTTGTTGATCGTGCGTCAGTATGGAAAATGAGAGCCTGTTCATTATTTCGGTAACCAAATCTGGTGGGCTCGGTTGGATTGTTTGCGAATCTTGATGAATATCGAACTTATTGTTTGCTTCAAATGACGCAAAGTGGTTCCAAATTGCGATACGAATCTACTTTTCGCTTGGAAGGCATAGCCATCCTGATGAAGTCATCTCTCAAATTTCAAGCGTGGAAGATCGGATTGTCGAATGATTGACATCAATGTACCGCGCCGTATTTCCTTGTGATTAGGCACTGGAACAGTTATTGTGTTCCTGCTATCAACTTTTGCATTACGATATGGCTACCCTTCTGTCTTACCCCCACAAATCCGTGAAACGCTAGAATGCGACAGACGTCACGCCCCGAAAGTACTTTGAGCTTAGCCAATGGCGACTTCAATATTGGTTATGTATACCTCCTCAGTCAGACGTTTGTCGATTTCCCCAACAGAGGCAGTCTCAAAAAACAAAGTAAGTGCTTCAATTAGATTATCTCGCGCTTCAGCAACAGTGGCGCCTTGGCTGGCAACGTCCAATTCTGGACATAAAGCAAAATATCCATCGCCTTCGCGCTCGACTATAGCAGTTAAACGTCTATTCATTCTGTTTGTCCCTCAAAAAATTTGCTCAACAGTTTGATCCAAATTGCCCTAATTTGTCGCGGTCATTATGTACATTCAACTTGGTAGGCACAGCAAGGAAGAATTCGAACCTTGGTTAATGCACCGTTACAAATTGAAATTCAATAATTGCAACAGTACCCCGGTGACGCACTACATTTACCAATGATTCAATCATTGAATCTACCTAAATATTGGTGAATTATGGATTTTCGAAAAAATAAACAACTATCAATTTTGCAGCCTTGTAAATTGTTTATCCGATTTTTCACTGACAATCTCAAAGTGAGCAATATGAAAGGTAACTTTTGTGAAAATTAAACTAGTAGTGACACCTTGAGGAATTCTTATAGGACGACCATTATTTCTACAACTGTTTAGAGTTAATTTCCATTCTCTTTCAAATTACTAAGATAACGCTTGTATTACGGTAAAACCAGCTTAAAGTATGGATGTAATATCCAATTTTGTCGAATACTTTCGAAAAGACCTTTTTCAAACAATACTGCTCTCGCCGGGTCGTAATCTGTTCGAATTAAACTATGAACCCCTGGCTGACGAAAAGTCGCAGTTACTGTCAATGGTTTTGCATTCAATATTGTCTTCACTGTTAATTCCTCTCCTGGATTAATATATTTGAAATGCACTAGATACTCCTTGTATTGCTGATTAACTTGCTCTACTTGGAAATCATCAATTGCACCTGCAGGAAAATCTCCAAAATCAATAGCTAGCACTTTCACTTGACCAGCAAAATCAATCTTAACAAACCCGTCATTAAGTAGTTCCGTTCCTGTATTCGCAATTCGAATGTCAAGAGCATATATCGACGGCACGATTTCTCCACCCACGGAAATTTCAACTATTTCGAAAATAGAAGAATCAACCTCGATTAATCGTGCTGGACGGCTTGTGAAAATGCTCAGTTCTGATCTAGAACGATTTTTTGCAGCTTGAATCCAATAAATTATTACTGGTAACAATGCAGCGATAATAGCACCTCCAAGAGTGAACAAACCATTTATGAGTTCAGGGTTTAATTCTTTCATGGATAATGGAAAGTACAGAATTTGTTAAATCTTTAATGTAGTGCAATCTAATAGAGTAATTTGCAGATAACAAGGCATCAATCAGTCTATAACCATTGTTCTTGAACCTAGTCAACTACTCCACATTTCTCGGCCGTTCTTCTGAAATCTCTCCAAATTCAGCCCCATAAATTGCTTTAATAAATTCTATCCATAACCAATCATGTTGCTTAACTTTCTCGAAGTAACAATGACGCTTCAATGCAGAGGGCGGAGACTCCGGAATGATTAGTATACAAGTCTTCAAAGGAGCTTATTTTAGGGCAGCTTTCTGATAGGTAGATATATCAATATTGCTCACACATTTTACACAAGATATAAAAGTAGTTCGGTGGGCACGGAAGGACTGTTGTCGCACTGTCGCTAATCTTTTCTTCCAACTCGAACTCCAATAGTCCTTTTTCCCGACTAGTTTCGTAAGTCCGAACTCAAACACACTCTCCGTTCGCTCTTCTGTAAAACGGTAATCTAGATGTTTCAGTTTTAGCGATGATTTAGATTTTTCCTTTATATTCTCAACAAAATCATAGTCGATTCCGGGAACGCTATATTTGGTTTCATCAAACTTTCTGGGGATACAGAATTTCTCAAACCGTTCTATTTTAAAAAAAAATTGTTGCGCGCAACATTTCATGTGAGAAACCCCACCAACCAAAAACAGCCGTCGTCCAGATCAACAGACGACACATATAGTTATTTGTCGGGATTTACAGCAGTTTGAAAAAGGCATCAACTCGTTCCACAATTATTCGACTACGTTCCGCCAGCTGAATATACTTTCCTTTCAATGACTGTTCGACAATCTCCCGATTTTTGCCAGTAATGCCTTGGTCAAAAGTCATTGAAAGAAATATCCAGAACTACACCCAATCACAACCACGTATAGCAGGAATGAGTCATTTTCCATATATGATAACTCGACTGACAATTCACGGCCGAGGATGCGAGGATCAATTCGAGACGGCACTATCCAGCAATCGATGATCGACATAACACTAGCAGGCAGATACTGATAATTTTCTTTAAATCAATCAATAAATACCCCAAGTTGTCTCCTGATCGCTTTGATTTTCCGCTTCTATTTGTTTATTCAACTCTTCGACATTATCCTCCGCCCATTTTTGAACGGTCATGTGTTGGTGCTGGAGTAAAGGTTCTATGGCAGCAAGTATTTTTCTATAGAGGGGAACGACAGATCCGCTCCATCCAAACGAGTACATATTAGCTGAAAGCGCATTGAGCATATCCATATTGTTTCCGAATTCATCCAACAAATACTGCGTATTTTTCGAAATTCCGAATCTGTCATTGATCTTTACAAACACATCAATCGAACGTGCAACAAAAACAGGGACATTTTCCGGGTCAGACTCACACCAGTCACGCAAAACTTTTTCAGGCAAATCGGCTAGGATGCTGTCTTCTTTGCTGTCAAAACTAATTTCTGAACCAAAAAGAAATTGAAAGTGAAACGCCTGAATTGGGTCTGCATCACTTATTGTTCTTGAAATTGACGGCCACACTTGCTTCGCGTAATTTCTGAGTATTACGCGCATTGCTTTTTTCGCATATTGAGTTACGTCACCGTGGTAAACGTTTTCGTCGTAAGCATCGAGAATTTGGATTGCTAGTTGTTTGGCAAAATCGGGATCATTTTTCTCTAGCAACATGTTCACTGCTTTGTCCCAATGGTACATGTCCAATTGCTGGCCGGAAATACGACAACTTAAAGAAAGATTTGTCAATAATTCTTTTAACGTTGTTTCGCATGCATTCCATTTTTTTCATTATGATCACAATACATCGATAGCACATCTAATTTTACTTTGGACAGTGACAAATGACTTCTTCGTAACTATATTATGAAACATGACCCCCCCGACGCTAGTACCGTCGGCCCGACGCCCCGAAAGGGGCGTTTCTTTTTCCGGCTGGATCAGAGTCTTGGAGCACGTCAATTACTCCGTGAAGATTACACCAACCACTATCATTACAAGGTAAACAAGCGTTGTCTTACCCCCCCCCTTGGTTGAGCAAACCGTGATTGTTTTCATGTTGATTCCGTTTGCCCGCCTAGGTAGCCGACCGCACCTGAGCGCTGCTACGCTCGGGTGTCGCTTAGCTCAGTACGGCGGTGTATTTGTACTTACGGGTTCACCCACCATTCTGTAAGGAATGGTGGGTCGTGCAGGAATCGAACCTGCGACACCCTGATTAAAAGTCAGGTGCTCTACCGTCTGAGCTAACGACCCGAGAACAAGGAATGAATATGAACAAAGGTGGGATTAGTTCAATTCAAGCCAAATTATATCCAAAGCAAACCATTTTGCTTTCAATTGGTTCACACCAGATCATAATCGTAGATGGTTGGCGGCGACTTCTTCTGATTTGCTTGAGTTGAAATCGGGCCAACCCGTATATTGGCAGGAAAGTCAATTTTCTTCGTAAATCAATCCAATTGTCAATTTGTAGTAGTAAAATAAACTTCATCTCATCAAAATCGGATCTGTTCGACCCAATTTTGCTTCTAAATACTGAACAAACAAAATACAAGGTAAATGACAACGATGATGACCGACAGGCAGTTTGCTAAGTCCTTCTTCAAGATGATTTTCTTCTTGGCGTTACTTACGATTACCCTGATTGCAGCCGGAATAGTGATTGGCGGTTCCGTTGACGACAAACTGAGAGCTCAGTCTGAAGAATACACGCAACGCATAATTGCGCAGAGAACCCAACCTGTTGGCACGCTTAACGTGGGTGCCATGGAACCTTCAGTTGAACCCACAACACCCGTTCAGGTTGCATCATCCGGAGATGTAGGTAAATCAGTTTATGACAAAGCTTGTTTCATCTGTCACACAACTGGCGTAACAGGTGCTCCGAAACCTGGAGATGTAGATAATTGGGCCCCCCGAATAGTCAAAGGTCTCGATACACTGTATTCGAATGCAATAAAGGGATTTCAGGGGGAAACTGGGATTATGCCGCCTAAGGGTGGAAATTTGCTCCTCTCAAACGAGGATGTAATGGCGGCTGTCGATTATCTAGTGGATCTAGTTCAGTAACCAAAAATTGCTCTATTGATTTAGCCGTCAGAAGGAGTTGCTGGGGATCTAATTTCTGATTTCGACTCCAGTTGGTCAATTCGTGCCTCGAGTTCCTTGATTTTTACTTGAGCACGTCGTAACACAGTTTCTTGTACTTCAATTTCCGAACGTGTTACAAAGTCCATATTCTCTAGTGCGGCTTTAACTGAGTTCAAAAAGTTTTTTCTGATATTTTCAGATAATTCTGCAGGCAATAGCGATCCAACTGCTGCAACAATGTTTTCCACCGAGTTAGGTGAATCTGAATCGGAGAGCCTCATCACATATCCAAAGTTTGAATAGAGCAGGATTGGTAATTTTCGGCGAGTTGTTTCATTCGTTGAATTCCGCAGTCTCGTTCTTTACTCGGTAGAAATTGCTGCACCTTGCACAATCTATTTTGCTTTTCTTCAGACTCAAATTTTGTTCGTTCACCTTAGAAATTCTTGCGGTAATCAATCTTAGCTGAAGCGCGTAACTCATCAACCCACTTGGCATGTTCGTTCCGTAATTTACTGTTCCTTAAGAACCCTCTTACGGCACTACGCTTCTGCTCTTCAACATCCGCCAATTTTACGCCACGCAATTGCAGTATGTAAGCGGAGTTCTGAATGCGTTGCACAGGAGAAATGTCGCCCACGTCCATGTTTTGTAACGGTTGTAAATATTCAAAAGGAAGATTGTCTTCCGATACCCAACCTATATCACCGCCATTCTTTCGGCTGTCGCTGTCATGTGAATACAGTTTTGCCAAAGCACCAAAATCTGCACCATCAATAATGTTCTGACGCAACTCCTCTAACTGTTCAACGATCACTTCCGCACCAGCTTCGTTTCCTGCGTGCATGACAAATCTTGCAAGATGAAATTGCTGTATCGGCTGCAACGTAAATCCCGAATTCTCGCGATGACCTCTGACCAAGGCAAAAAATATATTTCCATCCGACTCGATTGGGCCAACATTTGAATTGGTTGGAACTCGAGTAATCGCCGAAACTAGTTCAGGTGTAATATCTTGACTGCGAACCCATCCAAGTTCACCCGCATCTATTCCATCAATTCTTCGTGCGACTCTTGCAATTTCATTGAAATTTGCCCCTCTCTTTAACTCGTATTCAATTTCGCGAGTTACCTCAAGCAGTAATTGCCTGTGTTCTGCAGTTGCAGCTGGCGGATTCGATATCACGATAATATTCAAATTGTATTCGTCAACTTCGGCAAAGTCCTCACTGTTCGCTTCGAGGTAGCGATCAATCTCTTCCTCCCGGATGCGGACCCTGGGAATGAGAACGCGTTGGGTCAGTCTCTCAGTCAGCAAAATTTCAAACAGAAAGCTGTCCACATCCACTCTAGCCAATCCAAATGCCTCTACCTGGCGAATAAGTTCCTCCGGTGACTGTCCACTCTGCTCGCTCAGTGCAGTCAGGCGCTCAGTGACTTCACTGCTTGCAACTGACAAATTGATTGTCCCGGCGAATTGGCGTTGAACTAGGAAAGAAATTGCACCTTCAATAGCTTGATTTCTCGCAACGCCGGCGGGCAGAGGATTACCACCCGACTGTACTGCCTCATAATTTTGTATCTTCATTCTTACTTGAATTTCCGTTTCAGTTATGGGTTCACCATTGACAGTAACAACAATTCGATCCAAAGTGCTGGACTGCGCTTGAACCGTGAACGAAATAGCCAGTAGAGTCAGCAGTCCGGACAGAATCGCGATTTTTTTTATTGATAGTTTCAAATTTTTATTGAGCATAGAACGTAGAGATTTTCGACAAACATACAATGAAAAACAAACTAATTCTACCCGAAACCCTTGATATGAATGTAGAGATATATAGAGTCATCCTTTTTGCCACTGCGTTCAGTTTCTCGCTTCAGCCGAACACCTCCATTCCAGCAACAGGATAAATAATCGAATTGCAGAAGAGATTCAACATGCTGATTATGCTTCAGGGATTCAATGTGCTGCAGTTTCATTGTCCAGTCAGATTGCAGCTTCATGCTGAGAGAGCTTCCGAATTGCTCGTCTTCATCTCTCAGGAATCGGTAAACGCTACTGAGTTTACCCCTTTTTGTAAGCACCATGGAATGCTTCAGCACTGCCTGATTCACTTGACTGGCTCTATCATCGTATAGAATGCCGGAATTCACTTCCCATGCAGGCTTCTTTTTTTGCCATCCAAAGAAAAGGTCGGATTTTTTTGTTTCTGTAACCGGGGAATTATCCAATCTGGCAACTCGATCATTTAGATAGAAAATTTGTCCAAGACCGATTTTATTCACACTAACTGGATCCAATGGTTTGTAGAAACTTGCCGATATCCCGACGCTAATTTTTTGAATGTCTCTGACTCTATCGCCACCGATATACGGACTTCTTCGGAAAAGATCTTCGTAATTGTCTATGGTGGCAATTGTTGTGTCGAAATTAGGTAGATTTCCCTGTTCTCTGTCTGACGCCGACAAAATTTGGATTCGAGGCTCTAACGTCCACCTGTTGCCAGTTACGCTGTCATCCATGTCCCGGTCAAAATACAATCTGCCGTCCACAATGTAATACGACGATGTAACGCTCGTTTTGTTTGGTGAACCAGCCTGTACATTCAACATTCTGTAGTGTAGTGTTTCACCACCGAGTGTCACATTCAATTTGCCAAACTCTCTTTGCTGCCAAAATTCCACTGCAGTGTCTGTTCGTGACCGAGTTCCAGATAGCTTGGTCTTATGACGAAATTTGTCCATTCCCAGCGTTGTCGTGAGATTTGCATTTTTGCCCAAATGAAATACCTGTTCATATGAGGCCCAGGGTATCCGATCATGGGTTCGCTCGGCTTCAGGATTTGAAATGATGTATCGATTCACTCCGATTGATGCCTTATAACGAGTATCAGCAATTGTGACTTCGACATTCTGTTGCAGATACTGATCGTCTCGATCAGGAAAAAGTCCAGAGAAATCACCAACATAGTTTTTGTCAGATACCCAGCTAACATCAATGCTCGAATATAGTTGGCTGTCATTGTGCCACTTGGAATCAACATGTGCTGCGTAACGAGGTTCTCGATCACTATGCTCGCTATCTCTCTGCAGATACTCTCCACGAATTTTTGTTGCTGACTGTTGGCTCAGATGCCGGTACTCTGTCTGCAGCTGAACACCACGCTTAGACAGAAAGTTCGTACTTACTGTTGCGTCATAGTTGGGGGCGAGATTCAAGTAATAGGGAATTTCGAGGACAGTACCATACCGAGTTTCGTAACCAGCTCTTGGAAACAGAAATCCACTCCTTCGTTGTTCACTAATTGGAAACTTAATATACGGAAAATAGAATATTGGCACATCTCTAACTCTGAGAGTTGCATCTCGCGCTATACCCTGACCCGTTTCAGCATTAAGTTCTATTTCAGATGAAACAAGAACTGCATCATTATTATCTTCGGGACAATACGTGAACGCTGCCTCACCAAGGTGCAACTCCCTGTCTTGAAGCTCAATAATTTTTGCTTCACCTCGTGCTTGTAGCGTTCTGAACTCTGTACCAGGGAGTTTAGGCGACAATAGCCTAAATTCAACAAGTTGTCCAATTACAGAGTTTTGATTCAGATCAATGGAAACCGCCGCAGTTTCAATTTGAATTCCGGCTTCTTCAATGAGTACATTTCCTCCTGCCTCAAGCTGATTTTGGTGTCGATCGTAGGCAATTTCATCCGCTCTAATTGTGCGGCCACTATGGAGAAAAATCGCGTTACCGCGCAGTAATATTTCATCTTCGGTAACATTGACAAAATCGCCAATGAAGTATAGTTGCGAAGGCAGAAGCTCACGGTTTTCGGTTTCAGCAGTTGAATAGAATGATTCGGGACAACTGGCAATTTGCTGAGCGCTGGCTTTGTTGGCGCCTGCAATCAGCAGCATTGAAATTGCTAGTATAATGACCATCCAATAGACTCTCGCTATGGGGAGTCGCGACTCGTCCCCTCGCTCATCTCCAGACCGAATCATGCACTGAGGAACAGGACGGATTGTGGTACAAAATTCCCTTGATCTGGAAAAATTTGCTCTTAAAGACCAGCGCATTTTGCAACTGGTCGAGTGGCTCTCTTCTTTTCTGGACAAAAAAATCCGCTCCATAGAATTTGCGTCAGAGGATGCAAGTTTCCGACGCTATTTTCGAATTGTCTATGACAATTCCAGTTATATCGTGATGGATGCGCCTGTTGAACACATGGATATTGAACCTTTCATCCAAATTGCTGAGAAATTCCTGTCCGTCGGCTTGAATGTGCCGACAGTTTTTGCATCGAACAAGGAAAAAGGATTCGCATTAATATCAGATTTTGGTACCACCATGTATCTTGATATTTTAACCCATATAACCGCAGATGAATTGTATGAAGATGCTTTAACCTCACTGATTCGATTGCAGGTTGCGACGTCAAGCGATCCGAATTTTTTGCCGCCTTATGATGCCAGACTTCTATGCTCGGAGATGGAACTTTTCCGAAACTGGTATCTTCCCGAACATCGAAAATTGGAAATCACCCCGGAAACTTCCGATGTACTGGACCGCACATTCGAATTCCTCCGAGACAGGGCACTGGAACAGCCGAAAGTATGGGTGCATCTCGATTATCATTCGCGTAACCTAATGTACGTCGCTGACAACAACCCCGGCATCATCGACTTTCAAAGCGCAGTCTTAGGCCCCATAACTTACGACCTCGTTTCCCTGTTGCGTGACTGTTACATCGTCTGGCCTCCTGAGCGGATTCGACATTGGATACACCGATATTTCAGTTTGGCACGCGATGCCGGATTACCAACTGAATTCACCGAAAACGAGTTTATGCAGTGGTTTGACTGGATGGGGCTCCAGCGCCACATAAAAGTTGTCGGAATATTTTCCAGACTGAACTACCGAGACCACAAGGCAAAGTTTCTAGAGGACATTCCAACCGTAATGACCTACATTGAGTCCGTAAGCAGGAATTACAAGGAACTCAAACCCCTGCACAGACTGGTTGCTCATTTAATTGAGAATTAGACAGAATGGATGCAATGATCCTAAGCGCCGGACTCGGCACAAGAATGCGTCCATTGACAGAATCAATTCCGAAACCGCTACTGCGAGCAGGAGAGCATCGATTAATCGAATATCATCTGCACAACCTGAAACTTGCAGGAATTTCCAATATCGTGATTAATACTTCCTATCTTGCCGACATGTTCGTGGACGTAATTGGTGACGGCTCGGCTTATGGCGTCGACATTGTGTATTCGCATGAAAGAGTGCCACCGCTTAATACAGGAGGCGGGATTCGCAGAGCACTACCGCTGCTTCAGTCAGATCCGTTCCTTATCGTAAATGCGGATATCTGGACTGACTTCCCGTTCAGTCAGTTGCATGTTCCTGGGTTTGCAGATGGATGCCTGATTCTCGTCGATAATCCTGCACACAACTCTGATGGAGATTTCATATTAGCAAACGGTAGGCTGAATATTCCAGATACAGAAATCGCATCACAGACTCTGACATACAGTGGAATTTCCATACTGCGCAAAAGTCTTTTCTCGAATACGAATGAGGCTAATTTTCCTTTATACAGCTTATTCAGCAATTCTATTGAAAGAGATAAACTTTCCGGTAGATACTACAAAGGAATTTGGCATGATGTTGGCAGTCCTGAGAGACTCGAGCAAGTAATCACTATGCTTGACAACGAGAATCTGAAATCGGCTTCTGAGTAATAATTCTTATACGAAGAAGCATGATGCGCATTGTTTATTGCTCTATATTGCCCTAGACTACGAATAAACGATCTTGCGGTATCCGAGTTTGTCTGAAAGGCTTGAAATGCAATTTTCCTCTACTTCATTGATGTCTGCATGAATGCCAAGTTGACGAAAGGTCGTCACTTCGAGCCCGCGAATACCGCAGACGTCAATTAGCATGAATGGGGCTGTATCCATGTCTACATTCAAACTAATCCCGTGATAACTGCATCCTCGAGCTATGCGAATTCCGAGTGAAGCAATCTTCTGACCCAGTACATAGACCCCAGGCGCGTCAGGTCGAGTTTCACCTTCAACACCATACGAATCCAGAATGGCAATGATTGCTGATTCAACCAAATGAACCAGATTCCGAATGCCCTGATTGCGGCGTCTCATATCAAGTAAAAGATATACGATTATCTGACCCGGACCATGGTAGGTAATCTGCCCTCCACGATCCGTTGAAATGACTGGAATGTCGGTTGAACCGACCGGAACGTGCTTGCACGAATAGCCCTGAGTATAGACCGGCTGGTGCTGCAGCAACCAGAATTCGTCTACAGTATCGGCATCTCGTTTGGATGAAAACAGGCGCATTCGATCGAATGCGTCTTGATAATTGACTAGCCCCAGCCTGCGAACGACAACTTTGTCGCTTATCAATCAACTCTCCCAAGGATCTGCAATACGCCTGCTCTCATCAACCGCTATTCAACGACGATGATTGGTTCTTCGGGAAGATATCGAACGACCCTTTCGATCAAATGATCGACATTTTCAGTCACATTTATGGGACCCACCAGAACCCGAAAGAAGGTGGAGCCTGAAATGACTTTTTTCTTCACATGCACGTCTTTGACCCCCGAATTTTGCAATACTTTACTCAGCCTCACCGCATTATCCTTGTTTCCAAAAACACCAGCTTGCAGATAGTAATTGTCATTCGGCAATCTCGGGTACGACCCACTGGATGTCAGTACAGCTTCAACCAGTACCGGTCCGGTTCCCGGTCTTACTAAATCCAACTGGCGAGCGGCTACATAGGACAAGTCAATGATTCGGTCATCGATAAAGGGACCTCGATCATTCACACGAACCACAATTTGCTTGTTGTTATTCAGATTGGTGACTCTTACATAAGACGGCAGTGGAAGCGTTTTGTGGGCAGCAGTCATTTGGTGCATGTCATAAGTTTCCCCACTTGATGTTCGCTTGCCATGAAATTTCTTTCCATACCAAGAGGCAATGCCTTTTTTCCTGTAGCCTTCTGCGGTACGCAATGGCACATATGTTCTGCCATATACGGTGTATGGGTCGTTTCCGTAGCGGCTGTAGGGTTCAATTTTGGGAACCGCATTCGGAACGTCGAATACCTTTTGTGGAATTTTGCTGGAAATCTCGGTACAGCCGAACACTAGCAACGGGAAAATCAAAGCAATCACTTTTCGCAACCCTAGTTACTCGCTCGTCTGGAATCAATCAGATTTGCAAGCTCTGCTACAGCCATGGCATAGAGTGAACTTCTGTTGTACTTAGTAATTACATAGAAATTTGGAAAACCCGCGCGATAGATGAAAACACCTGCTTTCGTCTCAAACTTGATCACCCCAACATTCAGATTGGCATCTACCTCGACTTCAGGAATCAGAGTAATGTCAGAATCTATCAGTTCACCGTAAGTTCTATCGTTGTTGAGACCTTTGGTTACGACTTTATCCAATGCGTCTGTGCTGGTGGCATGCAAATCTGCGTAGATTTGTTGATTCGTTTTCCAACCATGTTTCTTCAAATAATTTGCCACACTGCCGATTGCATCATGCGGTTCAGCAAGCAGGTCTCGCTGCCCATTTTCATTGAAATCAACCGCATAATGACGGTAACTGCTGGAGATGAACTGAGGAATCCCCATGGCTCCAGCATAAGATCCTTTTACGATCATGGGATCAAGTCCTTCCTCATCCACCAATTTCAGAAACGCAATGAACTCTTTCTTAAAAAATTCACTTCTGCGAGGAAAACCCAGCGTAAGCGTTACCAGGCTGTCTATCACTCGATGCCGTCCAGTGATTCTGCCATAGTGGGTCTCGACTCCAATTATGGCGACAATCACTGCGCCATCCACACCGTAGACTTTCTCCGCTTTCGCTACTACCTCCTCGTTACGCTCCCAGAAAGCGGCGCCAAAATCGGCTCTCGACTGAGTGACGAATATTGATTTATAGCGATACCAGGGAAACTTTTTTTCTGCTGGGCGGGAAATCGCCTCAATGATGTCTTTTTGAAAAACCGCGTCACGAACAATCGCCTCAACCCATGCTTCTTTGAATCCGTGTTCACTCACGATTTCCTTAATGAGCTCGGCCGCTTCCGGATATTCCTCGAAATCCACCGCTTGAGCAAGTGTCGACGCGACGAATAAGACAATCAAGGCTTGCGCGACAAGCTGAATCGTTTTCTGAACTACGTCTCTAGGCCTAGTCCTTCGCATGTCGAACTCCCATTACGATTCCGATACCAACCAGAACTGTTACCATGGATGTACCTCCATAACTAATTATCGGCAACGGAATACCGACTACAGGCAAAATACCCGCCACCATTCCGATGTTTACGAAAATATGAACGAAAATCATAATTGCGATGCTGCTTGCAACAATTCTTCCATAATCACTCTTGCTCTTGTAGGCAATAAAAAAACAACGACTGATCAAGAAAAGAAAGACAACAACCAAAATGACACTGCCGATCAGACCGAATTCCTCAGCGAAAACCGAGAAAATGAAGTCGGTGCTTCTTTCGGGTATGAACTCCAACTGAGACTGGCTGCCATTCAGCCAACCTTTACCATACACTCCCCCAGAGCCGATCGCAATCATGGACTGAACGCTATGATATCCCTGTCCGAACGGGTCTTTCCACGGATCAAACATTGTAATCACCCTTTGCCGCTGATACTCATGCAACAGTGGCCAAATAAGCGGAAAGGAAGCCAAGGTGACAATCCCGATCGAAGTAATCCAGCGCCACGAAAGACCGCCCAAAAAAATTGCGAATCCGCCGACTGATGCAATGAGAATAGCTGTCCCCAAATCCGGCTGCATGTAAACCAAAAGTGCCGGTAACAGAACAAGAAATCCACAGACCACAAAACCCAGCTTTCGATTGAACATCTGAGAACGAGTAAGAAGCCACGCAACCATCATGGGAACGGCGATTTTCATGAGTTCCGCGGGCTGAAAACTAATGACGCCTAAATCCAGCCAGCGTTGTGCGCCTCGCCCCACTGTACCTACGATCAGGACGAGGACAAGCAGCAAAAAACCGCCTGTGTAGAGATGCGGCGTGTACTTGCGCAAGGTCTCCAATGACATGGCAGCCAAACCTACCATGAACAAAACTGCAATTGAAATGCGAATCGTCTGACGCCATACCTGATCGACATCCTCCCCACCGGCACTGAACTGAGCTACTAGCCCAATACCGCACAGAATTATTAGCGCCAAAAGAATCGGAAGATCGATTCGCGAGAGAATCGGAACCACTCCCCTGATATTATTGGATTGATTTAAATGCAATCTTATCACCTTGCGGTTTAGCTTTCGGATTGAGTAAATAGTAATCCATCACTGTTCTTGCGATCGGGGCAACCGAACTGCCAGACTCACCGTTCTCAATGATCACAGCAATTACAATCTCAGGCTTCGCGGCCGGAGCAAATGCCGTGAAAATTCCATGAGGATGAAATTTCTTGGGAACAGCCTCAGCATCCCACTCCACATCACTCGCACGCTGAATCACCTGCACTGTCCCGGTTTTGCCGGCAATCTTGTATTGCAGTCCCTCGCTGATTCCTCTCGCTGTCCCCTTATTGCCGTGAACCACATCTATCATGTAATCAATAATTTTCTCGAAATTTTGGGTGGCTACATCTATTGTCCCCCTCAAATCGGGTTTTCGGTAGTCTTCCGCTCCGGTATTGATATCCACAGATTTCAGAATAATTTGCGGAGTGAATTTGTCACCTCGATTCGCAATTATCGATACTGCATGAGCTAATTGCAGCATGGTTACTGAAAAGGCACCCTGTCCGATTCCCGCAATCAACGTCTCTCCCTCATACCAGTTCTCCTTCAGCGTCTTGCGTTTCCATTCCTGGGACGGAAGAAGGCCATTAACCTCGTTCTTCAGCTCGACCCCAGTGCGATGTCCAAAGCCGAATTTAGACAGCTGGAAATACATCTCATCAATGCCAAGTTCTCTAGCTAGGGTATAAAAATACACATCGCAGGATTCTGCTACTGCTTCTCGCAAATCAACATTACCATGACCTTCCTTTTTCCAGCATCGATACTTTTTCGTCACTCCTGGTAGCTTATACCAGCCTGGACAATGAACATGTGCAGAACTAAATTGAGTCTCATTTGCCGCAATGGCCAAAAATGGCTTGATCGTAGAGCCCGGTGAATACAGTCCTTGAATCCCTCGATTGAGCAATGGGCTTTGTTCTCCTTCCAGCAATTGAACAAGCCTTTCCGGTGCTGCGAAAATTCCGAAATCGTTGGCATCAAATGACGGTCTGCTAACCATCGCCAGAATTCTGCCGGTTGCTGGTTCAAGTGCTACTAACGCCCCTTTGTTGTCACCGATCGCGTCATATGCGACCTTTTGCAAGCCCAAATCAATCGTCAGATAAATATCCAGTCCGGAAGTTGGCAGCACCTGAGACAAAGTTCGTAATTTCTGACCGTGGGCATTTGTCTCCACCCGCTCATAACCCGGCCAACCCACTAGGCTTTCTTCACTGGATTGTTCGGTCCCATATTTGCCGATATACTGGATGCCTCGGTATCGAACACGATTGATTCTCTTCAAATCCTGTTCATCAATTCGACTCACTCTACCAATCACGTGTGCCGCATATTCGCCTGAATAATAGTTGCGATGCAACTCGGCACTGATGTAGGCTCCTGGCAATCGGTATCGATCCACTGCCAGATGTCCGATCTGCTCGTCAGTCAGGTAGTCTTTTAGAGTTTGTAGTTCGAATCTACTTGATCGTTTTAAGGATTTCCGGAAATCCTTCAGTTCAGATTCACTGACTGGAATGATGTTTTTAATATCGTCGAGCAGCTTGTCGAGATCGGCTGCGTGTGCTGGAATAATTCCCAGCGTATAGACGGTCATATTGCCTGCCAGCAGACTTCCATTTCGATCCAGAATCTGTCCTCGAACCGGTGGTATCGGAACAATTTCCACTCGATTGTTGGTCGAAAGTGCTGCATAGTTGGAATATGCAATGATCTGAAGATAAGCTAATCTAGCAATTAGAATCAGCAGCAGAAAAACCATGCCAATCAGCGATAGCAGAACGCGATGCCGACTTATCCTGCGTAGACCAGCCGGCATTTGGTGATGTACAGGGTCAATCAATAAAGCCATGCAGTTTTTCTCTTGTGCGCCAGAAAAACACGAACAGACACCAGATTAGTGCACCGGTTAATGGCCCTAACCAGAGCGAAATGGAACCTGCGTGGTCGTGCGTAAATTCATTGACAATACTAATGATCCATGCGTTTAAGTAGAGCAGTGCCAGAACCGCTGATGTTTGCTTCCAAAGGGTTGCTGCGACTGCTGTACTCATCAATCTAAGGACAATATAAGCTACCGTAACCTTTGCAATCGCATTTTGGCCCAGCACGCCAAAAAGCATTGTATCGGCAAGCAATCCAACTGCGAATGCCGTGAAAATGCCTACCGACTGCGGTTTGTACAGGCACCAGAAAATAAGCACCAACGCCACGAAATCAGGACGAAATACTGCAACTGATTCTGGCAGAGAAACAACAGACAGAATCATGGCGGTCGCGAACGAAGCTACGATTTGAGCAAAGTCCGTGATCTTCGATAAATTACTTCTCTCCGGAATCATTCATCGTTACAACAGGTGTATTGCCGGATTCCACAGGGGCGTTGTTCCAAACCATCAACACTTCAAAACTTGGGTCCAGCGCGGCCAGGGGAATCGCAGTAATTTCCGCAAAAGGAACATTTTTGTTACGCACGACGCTCGTCACTTCAGCAACAGGATAACCCAGTGGAAATCTCTCGCCCAGACCCGAAGTTACCAATATGTCGCCCGGCCGAACGTCCTGGTTTACTTGCAACTCCGACACAAGCAACTGATTCGGCACTCCCAACCCGTGCACAACAGCTCGAATGCCATTTCTCTGAATGCGTACCGGAATTGAGTGATTTGCGTCCGTAATCAGCGTAACCGCACTCTCTGTCAGCGTGGTTGAAGACACTTGGCCAATCACACCTCTATGGTCGATAACCGGTTGCCCTATAAATACTCTGTCGTCGGTGCCGCGATTCAGCACAATCTTTTGTGACAAAGGCTGCAATTGAATCGATTTCAGGTTTGCAGATAGCACTGGGTACTGCAATTTCTCTTTCGCATCGAGCAGTTCCGCCAGCCATTTGCTTCGGAGTTCTTCATTCTTAAGCCGGATGATTCGCTCCCGTAGTTCTGCGTTCTCCTGATTGACAATTCGGTTACGCTCTCGGAGCTGTTCTCGCTCTTCAAGAATCTGTCGAATGCTATTGGTGGCTTTTGTGGGGAGTTGAGCCACCTCAATCAGCGGCTTGACTGTAACGAACATCACTGAGCGAGTACTCTGCAACATTGCAGAATGAGACTCCAGGATGATAAGAACGATTGACAGTGCGGCCAACAAAAAGAAGTGCAGCTCCTGCTTCAATCCTGATGCGCCTAGATTCATTCAGAATTCCTCAATATTTTGTGTATCGCACGTCATATTAATCAATAGGCTGACACTACCTTGTGCAGAAGCTCGGCCTGCTCCAGAGCGCGTCCGCAGCCTCTAGCCACGCACGTCAAAGGTTCTTCAGCAATTATCGTCGGAATTTTCAATTCTTCGTTGAACCGTTTGTCGATGTCTCTCAGCAACGCACCACCGCCCGCCAACAGAATGCCGCGCTCAAAGATGTCACCCGACAACTCCGGTGGAGATTTTTCCAGTGCCTGGCGTACTTCACTGATGATCTCGCCCAAGGAACCCTGAAGCACTTCGTATATTTCGCTGCTGCGCAGAACGTGCTTTTGCATGGCACCTTTGTAATCTCGCCCACGAATTTCCATCATGGTTTCTTCCGACCCTCTCCATGCAGTGCCGATCAGCTGCTTGATTTTTTCCGAAGTCGGCATTCCGATCTGCAAACCGTACTTGTCTTCGACGTAATTTTTTATTTTCAAATCAAAGAGGTCTCCAGCGCAACGTAGCGTGCTTGAATAAACAAGCCCGCCAAGAGAAATCACACCGATTTCAGTCGTGCCTCCACCGACGTCAACGACCATCGATCCGACCGGGTCCGAAACCGGCAGGTTCATTCCGACAGCCACCGCCATAGGTTCGTCCATTAGATAGACTTCTCGTGCACCTGCGCTGAGGCAGGACTCGCGGATCGCGCGTCGTTCTACCGGCGTGGATCCGCATGGTACGCTGATGACGGTACGCGGACGTATGAACAGACGGTGCGACTGGGCTTTACCAATGAAATGCCTAAGCATCATTTCCGTCACTGCAAAATCAGCAATTACACCGTCTCTCAAGGGGCGGATTGCCTGTATATTGGCTGGCGTTTTACCGAGCATATTTTTCGCATCTTTACCCACTGCCAGAATCGAATCGGACAGATTCCTGTAGCGTTGCTGCCCGTGAAATTCCGGAACGTATACAGCGACTACTGACGGTTCGTTGAGGATGATTTCTCCTCTGATCCTATCATAGATTAGGGTATTGGCGGTTCCTAGATCTATCGCCAAGTCTTGAGAAAAATAATTGAAAATACGTCGCATTCAATTCATCTCGTCTGCGGGCTGTAAATCATCATACAGGTGAACCGGCAAGCACTTCAATTTTTCAAGGTTTTCGTAATGAAAGGTGGGGGAATTACTATAATTTCATCCCTATTTGCAACAGAATTCAGGATCATGAACATCTCAAAATCAGATATTGAAACCATTGCAACTCTTGCCCAGCTTGATGTTGAAGATAGCGTGATAGATTCATTCGTTCAGGAAATGGAAGATATTCTGTCCATGATTCGTCAAATGCAAGAAATTGACACATCAGAAATCAAGCCAATGCCGCATCCGCAGGATATTAAGCTAAGACTTAGACTGGACGAGATTACCGAACCTGATCAGCGCTCTGAACTGCAATCAATCGCTCCTGCTGCAAAAAACGGATTATATCTAGTTCCAAAAGTACTTGATTGAGCGTCTTTACCGAACTTTGGGCCATAATTTTATCGAATACTCCACATCACTGACGATGCTTTCGGCACCGCACTGCTCAGATTTAACTGAAATTCATGCTTCCAATTATATGATTAAACTCTATTCTCAGCCAGTAATAATGAATTCAGGAAAGCTCATCGACAACCGAAGTCATTCAGTGATTTTGCAAACCCAATATTGTCCCGATTCTCCATGGAAAGCTAGATGAGACAGCTTGGACCGGAACTTGCACAAATCGCCCAGTCACTGCAAAATCGTGAAATTTCGAGTGTAGAACTTTGTAATGAGTATTTTCGACGAATTGGCAACAGTGGTGAATTAAATGCCTTCATCACGCTTGACCAGGAAGCGGCTGTAAGTAAAGCGGAAAAAATTGACGAGGCGAGAACACGCTCAGAGGTCGGTCCTCTCGCTGGCATCCCAATTGCCCACAAAGACATTTTCTGCACCAAGGGGGTGCGCACTACCTGTGCCTCCAAAATTCTCGGCAATTTCGTGCCACCGTATGATGCAACCGTCGTTTCGCGACTGAACGAGGCGAATGTCATTTCGCTAGGCAAGACGAACATGGATGAATTCGCCATGGGTTCATCCAGCGAACATTCCGACTATGATCCAGTCAAGAACCCATGGGACCTGTCGCGGGTGCCAGGTGGCAGTTCGGGCGGCTCGGCAGTTGCAGTTGCAGCTGGATTGGCTGCTGCCGCTACCGGAACCGATACAGGCGGGTCAGTTAGGCAACCCGCAGCAATGTGTGGAATTACAGGCGTCAAGCCAAGCTATGGGCGAGCCTCGCGTTTCGGAATGATTGCTTTCGCTTCATCCTTGGACCAGGCCGGCGTGCTCACTCGCAGCGCACAAGACGCTGCATTGTTGCTGGATGTAATTTGCGGTTTTGATCCGAAAGACTCGACCTCCCTGGAGATTCCGCCGCCCGATTGCATGAAACATTTAGAAAAGCCGCTTGAAAAGCTGACTATCGGAGTGCCGGAGGAATACTTTACCGCAGGACTTGATTCGTCGGTCGGTGAAATCGTTCAACGGGCACTCTCCGAGTTCGAATCTCTCGGCGCTCGCCTGGTTGATCTGAATTTGCCGAACAGCAAAGCAGCCATCCCCTGCTACTATGTGATCGCACCGGCAGAAGCATCGTCAAATCTGTCCAGATTTGACGGTGTGCGTTATGGTTATCGCAGCGAATCCGGCGAAGGTATTGCGGGTATGTACCGTAAAACACGCGGCGAAGGTTTTGGGCCGGAAGTGCATAGAAGAATCCTGATCGGTACTTATGTTCTTTCACACGGCTACTACGATGCTTACTATCTGCAAGCGCAGAAAATTCGCCGACTCATTTCAGGAGACTACAAAAACGCTTTTGAGAAATGCGACTTGATCATGGGACCGACGACACCCACCACAGCGTTCCCCATCGGTGAAAAAACGTCCGATCCTGTGCTGATGTACCTAAATGACATCTATACCGCTTCAGTCAATCTTGCTGGACTGCCCGCTCTTTCAATACCTGTCGGATTCGACCCGTCGGGAATGCCGGTTGGACTACACATCATTGCACCTTATTTGCAGGAAGCCTTTCTGCTTCGTGCCGCTCACCGATATCAGAAAATTACCGATTATCACTTAAGAGCACCGGGGGACAATTCGTGAATGACTGGGAATGTGTCATTGGACTGGAAGTGCATATTCAACTGGCAACCAACAGCAAAATATTCTCGGGGGCGTCGACTGAGTTCGGCGCCGAGCCCAACGCACAAGCCTGTTTGATCGATGTGGCATTGCCTGGAGTGTTGCCAGTTTGTAATGCTGAAGCAGTGCGTATGGCGGTTAAATTTGGGCTCGCAATCGGTGCAACGATCAATCGCAAGTCCATTTTTGCCCGAAAGAATTATTTCTATCCGGATTTGCCAAAAGGGTATCAGATTAGCCAATACGAAATACCGGTGGTAGTTGGCGGCTGTATTCAAACCTCGGTTGACGGCGAAATCCAAACTGTCGGCATCACCCGGGCACATTTGGAAGAAGATGCAGGAAAATCTTTACACGAGGAATTCTCGGACTCGACCGGAATCGATTTGAACAGAGCTGGGACGCCGTTGCTGGAAATTGTGTCTGAACCCGACATTCGCTCCGCAGCACAAGCAGCTGACTATATGCGAAAGCTGCACAGCCTGGTTACCTATCTGGAGATATGCGACGGGAATATGCAGGAAGGATCGCTTCGCTGTGATGCCAATGTGTCGATTCGCCCTCGTGGACAAACGAAGCTTGGAACTCGTACGGAATTAAAAAACATCAACTCCTTTCGGTTCGTCGAAAAAGGAATCATCGCTGAAAGCAAACGTCAAATCGAAATTCTCGAAAACGGCGGTAGTATTGCTCAAGAGACGAGGTTGTACGATCCGCAGAAGAACGTCACTCGTCCAATGCGAAGCAAGGAGGATGCACAGGATTATCGTTATTTCCCGGACCCGGATCTTCCACCACTGGTATTGTCAAAAGAGTTCATCAGCAATGTACAGAAAACGCTTCCGGAATTACCGTACGAAAGAAGGCAGCGTTTCATTAGCCAACTGAAACTAACGGAAGCCGATGCCGCACAACTCACCCAGTCTCGGACTACAGCAGATTATTTTGAGGCAGCTCTCAAACAGGCGCCAGGCAACCAAAAAGGCATTGCAAACTGGATAAATGTCGAACTCGCCAGTTATTTGAACAAGTCCAATCTGAGTATTGACGAATCCAAAGTCGGTGCTGAAACTCTGGGGCAAATTGTCGCTCGAATTGATCAAGGAATCATATCAGGGCGGGGCGGCAAGGAGCTTCTCGCTGCGCTTTGGGATAATCCAGGACAAAGCGTTGATGCAACCATAGAAACTCTAGGATTGAAACAGTTGGACAGCATCGACGAAATTTCGGAATATATTGATCAGGTACTGCAGGATTACCCGGAACAGGTTCAGCAACTGCGTAGTGGCAATCAAAAACTGCTCGGCTTTTTTGTCGGCCAAATCATGAAACTGTCGCAAGGCAAGGCAAATCCAAAAACTGTAAGTCGAATTTTGCGAAATAAACTCGGATTAATGTAGGCCATGTCATAAGATGGCTGTTTCCAAACATCTAGGAGAATGAACTGCTATGAACAGTTATTCCGGTGATAACGCCTTTACTAGAGAAAAAAACAATTCTATCGGCTATGAATCCACCTATGCCGGTGCAATCAGCGCGTTTCGGAGATCCTACTCAAAAGACGTCACCCAATCCGACCTCATCATAAGCGGTGTTCCGTACGATCTCGCTGTAACCAATCGACCGGGAGCCAGATTCGGACCGCGCGGCATCCGTGCGGCGTCCTCACAACTTGCATGGTTCGGATCAACCTGGCCTTGGAATTTTGACCCGTTCAGACAGCTAATCACGACAGACTACGGTGATTGTGGTATCGACCATGGGTATCCTGATCAGGTTCCCGCACAGATTGAGGCGCATACCCGCCATCTGCTGTCGGGGGGAGCAAAGATTTTGACAATGGGAGGAGATCATTTCATCACCTACCCCATCCTGAAAGCGGTTAATGAAAAACACGGATCGGTATCGCTCATCCACTTTGACGCACATTCAGACACATGGGCAGAAGACGATGAACGCATTGATCACGGCACAATGTTTTTTCATGCTGCTCGACTCGGTCTGGTTGCACCAGAACGATCAGTGCAAATTGGATTGAGAACCTGGAATACGGATACTCATGGATTCAATATCATGGACGCCAATTTCGTACACAAAAATGGCATTGACGCGGTAGTTCAGGAAACGCTCGCCATTGTAGGTGACAATTGTGCATATCTGACTTTTGACATTGACTGCCTGGACCCGTCATTTGCCCCGGGAACGGGAACGCCGGTGTGCGGCGGACTTTCAACTTGGCAGGCACAGAGCATTATTCGAGGTTTAGTCGATATCGACTTTGTAGGCATGGATCTTGTTGAAGTTGCGCCTGCCTATGATATTGGGGAAATCACTGCATTGGCTGGAGCAAGTTTGATGATGGATTTCATATGCCAACTAGCCCAACGCCGAAGACCAAACTTGTAATGTGCAAATTGTCATTCTGTTAGAGGTGTACAGTGAATTTAGACTGCAGCTGACGCAGAATTTCAGTTAAACTAGTTGCTACTGTTTAGGACACACAGTAGACTTTCAATTAAGCGCCCGTAGCTCAGCTGGATAGAGTACCAGGCTTCGAACCTGGTTGTCGGGGGTTCGAATCCCTCCGGGCGTGCCACTTTCATGTTCCATCCGTTTGGTGCGGAATTTGTTCTGGCAACCGCTGAGAATTGGCATTCCGGTCAATGGATTTTTGGTCATACCAGTATATGACTGGTGCCGAGGAGAGGACTTGAACCTCCACGGGGTTGCCCCCACTAGCACCTGAAGCTAGCGCGTCTGCCAATTTCGCCACCTCGGCTCAATAAACCTAAATTCTATATTCCACACAGTTGAGCAGGCTATCGCCATAACTTGGAATTTCCGAATTTGGATAACTTCGACTGTATTGCTACCCTGAGAAAAGTTCAACTGGCTGTGGCTTTCAAACAATTATAAATTGTTCATGTGCAAACGTTGCCTGGAATAATTGGCTTGACGAAAAACTTTCTGTCGACATGCTGTCTTGATAATCTCTACCAATTTTGTGAGAAACCGCGTTCAGTCGACCAATTTCAACAATCCCGAGACAGTTTCGACCGCTGTAAACGATTGCCATCACTAAGGACTATCGAGGGTCGGAAAATATTTTCCCCCAAGAATCAGCCAGAATAACCCAATAATCTGGATTTTCACGCGAATTCCTGAAATATCCCCCCACTGCACGTGCACGGCAGTGCCAGCAGTTTCCCCATAAATATGTACAACGCGTTGATTTAATTCACAAATAAGTGTCATAAACGATTCCTTACGGGCTATAATCAATGAAAATCGAAATACACCAATCGCCCAAGGAGATTCGTTTATGACACCTGAAAATCATACTCTATTTGACTGGAATACGCTGGATGAATTCAGCGACCTTCAACGCCTGCAAATGGTATTCGCCTCGTTGCCAGCCAGTGGTCTGCTTGATGCGCTTTGTCACATGCGCAGTGGCGGCGGGCGAAATGACTGGCCGCTGGAACCCATGCTCAAAGCCTGTATTGCAAGGATCGTCTACCAGCATCCGTCGGTGGAGTCGTTTCGCCGCGAACTGCAGCGCAATCCTTCGCTGATGCTGGCGTGTGGATTCAAACTGATGGCTTGCCACAACGACCGACAGCACTATCGGGTGCCGTCCAAGAGCGCGTTTTCAAGATTCAACCGGCTGATGAATCGGGCCGAACGAGAATTTGGCGCACTCAGCGACATGTTTGATTCGCTGGTCAAGCAGGTCTCGCAGCTGTTGCCGGACTTTGGGACGCATCAGGGGTTTGACGGCAAGGCGCTGGAATCGCATTCAACCGGCAACGATATTCCCGGCAAGGGCAGGACCTCAGACCCGGACGCCCGTTGGGGCAAGCACGAGTATCACTACACCGATCACAAAGGCCGGCCGCAGAAAAAGGTGAAATCTTGGCATGGCTATAAGCTGCATTTACAGGCTGATGTGAGTTATGAACTGCCGATTGGTTTTTCCCTGAAACCGGCGAACGAGAGCGAAATCAAGGAATGCAAGGAACTGGCGTGCAACATGCTCGAAAGTGAACTCGGAGAGCGCTGCAAAAGTTTCGTCGCCGACAAGGGCCTGGACACCGATGAGTTGCGCAAGATATTTTACCGACATGGGGTGACAACGGCGATAGATGTTCGGCGCATGTGGCAGGAAGCGGCGGTTGAAGAAGGGTTCAGACATCCCACCCGGTCGCTGTATGAGGGTCGTATTGACACGATGTTTCACGATGAAGTGGGCACGCTGTACTGCAAATGCCCGAAATCCGGCAAAGTTCGGCAGATGTCGTATTACGGTCTGGAGAGAAAACGCGGCACACAGAAGTTTCACTGTCCGGTGTCCGGCATTGATGAGGTGTGTGCCGGGCGTGATCAGTGCCATCGGCTCGGCGGTGTTCGCCAGGATGCAAAACGGCGCATCGTACGCATCAAGATCAACGAGAACAAGCTTCGTACCTTTGCGGCGTTGCCAAAGCACACCTATCTATGGAAGAGGCATTACAAAAGACGCAGTGCACTGGAGCGCATCAATGCCCGGGTCGGTCGCGACTTTCAGTTGGAGTGCCACTATATGCGAGGACTTGAAACCATGCAGATGCGCGTTGCCCTGAGTCTGTCAGTGATGCTGGCGATGGCCTGTACCTCGATCCACCAGGGTCAGCCACAGCGAATCAGATCGCTGATTTTGCCACTGGCAGCCTGAGGGCTGTCAAACCATCCACTCGGTAATGCCTGGCGGCAGGTTCCTGCGCGACCTGAATTCACTCAATCGCAGCCATCAACACAATTGATACAGCTATGCGACGGTGGGAGCTGCCAAAACAGTTTGAATGGGCATCGGTAGCAGAAATTTGGAAATTTGAAGTGAGAATCTTACTAGCAGGAACAAAATTATGCGCAACGGGAAACTCTCATCCCAAGAATTAATATATTTTGTATATTTATTATTCTATAATTGAGAGTTTAAAATTTCCTCCTCAAAGGAGGATCATTTCAGTCGGAATGCTTCGATTGTAATTTTATGAGAGCGGGGTAGTTAAATTGGATGCTAAGATTGTTTGGTTATTTGTATTTGTAGTTCTTTATTGGGCCTACTGTATTTACTGGGGCGTTAGAGGTGCGATGACTGCACATACGGCAAGCGATTACTTCATTGCCGGCCGTCGTTTGTCTCTGTGGGTATTCGTACTTGCTGCAACTGCCACATCTTTTTCGGGTTGGACTTTTATGGGACACCCCGGCCTGTTATATCGTGATGGATTTCAGTACGCTTACGCGTCTTTCTATGCGATAACAATTCCGTTTACCGGTGTCCTATTTCTGAAACGTCAGTGGATGCTGGGTAAACGCTTCGGATTTGTTACGCCTGGCGAGATGTTGTCCCATTATTTTAAATCCGACTTTATTCGAGTTCTTGTCGTACTAGTGGCACTGTGTTTTTCAATTCCATATCTCGGTATTCAATTACGCGCCTCTGGATTTCTGTTCAATGTGCTGACTGACGGTGCACTGGGCATTAATGTTGGAATGTGGCTTCTTTCTGCGATCGTGTTTATCTACGTCGCATCAGGCGGATTAAGGGCTGTGGCTTATGTGGATACTTTGCAATGCGTTCTGTTGGCGCTCGGTATTGTCGTCATCGGAATCATTACTCTGAATCTGGTAGGCGGCTGGACTGCATTGAATGAAGGTATCGCAAACCTAGCTGCAATCGATACGAAGCGAACGCCCGATGGCTTTAGTCACTACATTGCCATACCTGGAGTCATTCAATGGGTTTCAAATGGCCCCTCAGCTGTTGGCGGAGCTTGGACCGGCATTATGATATTGAGCTACATGTTCGCACTCATGGGCATTCAGTCGTCACCGGCGTTTTCCATGTGGGCATTCTCCAACCACTCTCCGAAGCCATTTGCACCTCAGCAGGTATGGGCTTCTTCTCTTGGAATTGGTTTTATCCTGTTCTTCTTCACTGCAATGCAGGGAATGGGCGGGCATATGATTGGAGCCGATCTAGCATATCTAGCAGCATATCCTGATGCAGTAAATAACGCACTAGGACAAGGACTAGAAGGCAAGGACCTGATGCAGTCAGCCGGTAAACAAGGGATGCTTGTTCCACAGTTGATCCACGTGATGCAGGATGTAGCGCCCTGGCTGGTGGGACTGCTGTCAGTCTGTGCTCTAGCGGCCATGCAGTCAACTGGTGCGGCATATATGTCGACTGCCGGTGCGATGCTGACCCGTGACCTGTTGAAGCATTTCATCATGCCAAATGTCTCGCACGCACAGCAAAAGCTGTTCGGACGAATCGGCGTTGGACTCATCGTACTCGCCGCTCTGGTCGTTGCAACGACCTCCACCGACGCTCTGGTTCTTCTTGGAGGACTGGCAGTAGCATTTGGATTTCAGATGTGGCCCGCCTTGCTGGCTGTCTGTTACTTTCCATGGCTGACAAGAGCGGGAATTACGATAGGATTAGCGGTCGGTTTGATTGTTGTCGTATGCACGGAAACAGTTGGCCAAAATCTAGGCATTACCGCTTGGGGAAGATGGCCACTGACGATACATTCTGCCGGTTGGGGAATCATATTCAACCTTGGAATTGCGATCCTCATTTCTGCAGTTACTCAGAGCAAAGCAGAATATGAGCACAAGATGAAATACCACAGTTTCCTTGCTGAGCATGCTTCACTGCCGGAATCCAAACGAGGAATGATTCCTCTGGCTTGGATCATCACGCTGGTTTGGTTCTTCTTTGGAATTGGCCCTGGTGCCGTGATCGGCAACCAGATTTTCGGAAACCCGAATGATGCTGCAACTTGGATATTCGGAATGCCGTCCATCTGGGCATGGCAGATTTTGTGGTGGGCTCTTGGAGTATTCATGATGTGGTTTCTTGCTTACAAGATGCAAATGTCTACCCTGCAAGATACCGAAATCGAAGTGCTTCAAGAAGATATCGGAGACACTCAGGAAACAATTGCCTGACAAGCATTCATGCTTCAAAAAAGGGAGGGGCAACCCTCCCTTTTTTATAATCTGTGAATGTTCGATATATCTATTCCGAAGCAACTGACGCAAACATGTCACAACTTACAAATTACTGGCTCTGGGTAATTGCGTTAACTCTTGCCTTGCTTTATCCTGTCGGACAACTGATTTGGGTGATAAGCGTCAGGAGATTACAGAAGAAATTGCAGAAAAAACTAGAATCAGAAGAACTTCAAGGACAGAAAACACGAGCTTACATTATTGCTGTCGTAGTCTGCCTAGCATTTTCTTTGCTTTTTAACTATCGCATCTTGAATTGATGTCGGCGCTTTGGACCCGCGTCTTTATCAGTTTCTGAAATACACCGCTATCATAATGGCCGTCGGCTGGCTCGGCTGGGGCATCTATGACAGCTTTTTTCAACACCGCAATCCTGGTGACTCCTTCTATCACGCTGGAAACCGACTGTTTGAGGACGAGGCCTACGATCGCGCCCTGGAATCGTACGACCTTGCACTTACTGAAGACCCCGCTCATATTCATGCAATGCGTGGAAAAGCCCGAACAGTGATGCAGCTGGATCAACACGATGAGGCGCTGGCTATATTCAATAAAGCAATAGCGCTGGAACCCAATTTCGGGGGAACCTATGCCAACCGAGGCATTCTTTATGACCGTATGGGGCAGTATGAACTTGCTTTGAATGACTACCTAAAAGCTCTGCAACTGGACCCAGAAATCTCGGAAGGCCCTCACTGGCTAACCCGATTTCTTCGTAAACAGGCGGATAAGCCACCAAGCATTGCAGATCGGGCCGGTCACATCTTGCGTGAACTTGAGAAGCCGGAATCCGAGCGCTTGCTAAATGTCCCTGGAATTGATCAGCAACAAAGAAGTTACAAAAAATAATATTGCTTTATTTTTTTTCAATTAATCCAAACCTGCAATACAAAAATTTGAAACGCTACGTATCCCATCCCTATTACAACGGTCACTAATTTCTCCATTGTTCCTGGATGACGCATCCACAGCCAGACCAGACCAACTGCCACCAAAACAATCTGAATCATCTTCATTAGATCGCCATGAAATCGGGGGTCCCAGTAAGATACTGGGCTAACGAAGCGCCAGTCCGAAAAGGGAAACAAATGGCGATGCGCATCGTCATGATGAAGTGGTAAATCAAACAAGATGTGCAACAGCATTCCAATCATGATGACAGAGAGCCATTTCAGCCGAAACAGTACAGAAATCAAAAGTACTGTGGCAATAATCGGAATTGAATTGAAACAGTCAATGAAGTTCTGCCAGCTTGGAAGGAAATATCGAGAATCCCAGATTACCGCTTCAGAATTGCCGATAACCAGTGATTCCCAAGCGTAGAAAAAAACGATCGGCAAGTCAGGGAGCGCAGCGCCAAAAATGATAGCTGCAAATATTCGAGGCTGCGAAGGGCGGCTCTGAACTACAAGATTGCAGACAATATGTGCGCCTGTATCCACAACTCGAATTGGATTATTGGAAATTCACTTGATTTCAGTGATGAGAAATCAAGCAGTGTCCGTCACGAATCAGTTCCACACTTCCAAGACATCTACAAACAATACCCGAAAGAAAAATAGCAGTGCAATGCAACCAAATAGAAGACGAACAGTATCTCTTTCGCCTTCTTTATTACGATATGTAAGTGCGTGATATGCTACTACTGCCGTAACAATCAGAAAAATTATGTCCATTCAGATTGACTGGTTCGCTAATTCAATAACACGGTGGAAACATGCAAGGCAGAACAGAATACTGAACGGCTAATTCCGCAATCAGAATCAATACTGCCAAACACGAAAACACAATAACCGCATAACGAAGTCCAGCTCGTATGGATTGCGGCGTCGCATCGGGGAGCCTGCTGATTCCTAGCGCTTCCCTGTCCAATTCGCCCTGTAATTTAAGATCAAAAACCATTCGGCTATAGTGTCTAACCCAGTGAGGGACGATCTTGTTGAACATGTATCTGCAAAAGTGGGATTCCAGAACCTCGTGGCTGGGGACACGTCCAAACCACCAATGATACGCGAGACCGAATAAATCAAATTCTCTGATTTCCAAAATCGCCGACAGCTCAAGTACATCTTCTATATCCTCAGGCAGATTTTCATCCATATAATGAATCCGCCTGACACTCTGGTTGGCAGAATTTTCCGAACCTTTTCGGCGTGAATACAGCTGTACTAACCAATAACCCTGATGCAACAGATATCTGCAGCACAGCTGTATGATTCTATTGAGCGGGATCATCACGAAAATTTGGAATCTTTCTCATTCACATGCCCATCAATGTTACTCTTTATCAATACAGAATCCCGAAATTCTTTCGTACTCTGTCAAGCCTTATCGAGCAATCGATGTCAATTAGTAACTGGTACAATACTCTGGTACGCAATCTATGCTGGTTTCTCGCAACCTCATCTTTTTGAACCGGTATACTTATTCTCTCTAATATTATTTCATCCCAAAAATGGATCAGTATTCAATGTCGAATGGCGTAGTAATTGAAATGTTTATCACACCCGAACCAGGTGCCCCAATGAATTCAGTCAACCCTGTCAGTGCGGTTGAAAATCGTGGACTCATGGGAGACCGATACTATTCGCTAAATGGAACCTACTCAAAAACTGAAATTGAACCCGATCAGGAAATCACTCTGATCGAATCAGAAGCCTTTGAAGAATTGAAGGAAAAACACGGCATCACATTGAATTATGCACAATCTCGAAGAAATATCATTACCCGTGATGTAGATCTGAACAATCTGGTTGGAAGAACATTTGAAGTGGGAGATGTGACGCTCACAGGAATGCGACTGTGCGAGCCATGCACATATTTAAGCGGATTGACCAACAATCCGAAACTCGTCAAACAATGGCTTCACCGAGCCGGACTGCGAGCGCACATTGTGAGAAGTGGAAAAATCAGCGTCGGTGATTCAATCATCACCTAACCGACAAGCTCGTTTGTCCTTGTCACCACGGACAGATTACGATTGACGCCAACCGTTGAGGGATCCTCTATAGATGGTATGTGTACGATCCGGACCTGTTGAAATGATGTCAACCGGCACACCGGTTAGTTCTGTAATTCTACGTAAGTAATTCTTCGCATTTTGTGGCAACTGGTCATAATTTGTTGTGCCATAAGTCGATTCCTGCCAGCCAGGCATTTTCTCATAGACTGGATGGCATTGCTGCAAGCTCAGTGCATTGGAAGGTAAATTCTGATATACCTCACCATCACTACGATATTCCGTGCAGAAATTGATGGACTGGAGTCCATCAAGCACATCAAGTTTAGTAATGCAAAGCCCGTCAAAATGATTCAGTTGATGAGCGCGACGAACCAAAACTGCATCAAACCAGCCACAACGACGAGGACGTCCTGTTGTCGCACCGAACTCCGCCCCTTTTTCGGCTAAATGCTTACCCGTTGCATTATGCAGTTCAGTGGGAAATGGTCCAGCGCCAACCCGCGTTGCATAAGCCTTCACGATCGCCACAATGTGATTCACCTTTGAAAGCGCAATCCCGGCACCGGTAGCAATCGCCCCAGACCCCGTATTCGAGGATGTCACGAATGGGTAGGTACCGTGATCAATATCGAGCATCGCCCCCTGCGCACCTTCGAATAGAACCTTCTTCCCGCTATCAATTAAATTACTCACCTCGGAGCCGACATCCGCCATCATGGGAATCAACCATTCTGAAGTTTGTTCCAAATAATCGATCATCTGCTGACAATCTACCGGATCAGCAGCAAAATACTGAGTTAGTAAAAAATTGTGATACTCCAGCAATTCCCTGACTTTCTCACGCGCAATACTAAATTCTTTCAAGTCATGCACCTTGAGTCCGCGTCGTGCGATCTTGTCTTCATATGCAGGTCCGATTCCACGACTGGTCGTCCCAATCGCGTTTCTACCTTTTTTTTGTTCTCGGGCTTGATCCAAAGCCGCATGACTTGAAAGCAGTAATGAGCAGTCTTCACTAATTCGGAGTCGACTAGCAACCCCCTCTATATGACTTTCTACATTTGCCATTTCCTTTTGAAGTGCTTCCGCTGAAAGTACCACACCATTGCCAATGAATGCCGTTACCTGTTGATGCAGAATACCTGCCGGTATCAAGTGCACAATGACCTTCTCATTTCCCACAACCAGTGTATGTCCAGCATTGTGTCCGCCTTGAAATCGAACAACTGCATCCGCATCGGTACTTAGACAGTCGACGATTTTTCCTTTCCCTTCATCACCCCATTGCCCACCGATAATGGCAAGCGTTCGTTCCATTATTCTGCTTCCTCCTTGACGCCGAACGGAACTATTTGCCAGTCTCCGTCTTGTTTGACAAATTCTTGATCGCAAATCATGGCCAGCCTGTCACAACTCTGATCCGGAAGCTGACGAATTATTCTGGCGCCTCGACTGACAGCCTCGGCTATCTTGTCTGCAGAAACTTCTGCTCCGGCAGCAATTAATATCCCCTTTCGACACTCCCCTCGAATCGCTCGCCGAAGTAACCTTAAATCTCCACTGAAGCCGGTTGCTGGACAGGGCGTGCCGTATGCAGCAAGTACGTGATCATAGCGACCCCCTTTTGCAAGAGCGTGTCCATAACCCAAACCATAAGCAGCGAATATGACTCCGGTGTGATACTTATAGCCACCAGTCTGGGCATAGTCGACATGAAACTCAACGTGACTCATTTCTCTTGAAAGCTGCCGTACAACCTGTTCGAATTCACCAAGCAGTAAATCCAACTGCATGCTGATACCAGACAATCTTTCGTTTGCTGAATCAATGACGCCAATGTCTCCATTCAACTCTGTAAGGTCACAGAAAATTTCAACTCCGTTCTGTTGCAAACCATATTGCGTTGCCAATTCTCGAAGTCTAGGTTTCGATTTTTTCTGCAGTGCGTTCAAAATTTCACTTTCTATCTGCCCTTCAAGCTGCAAAGCTCGATTGATCTCCTCAATAATGCCTACGTGTCCAAGTGAAATAGACAGAGATTCAATGCCTGCGATGTTCAGACACTCCACCATCAAACGAACAATTTCACAGTCGGACTCCCGAGATGAAGAACCAAACAATTCAGCACCAAATTGCAGCAATTCTCGGCTTCCACCAATATTCGGTGCGCGAGCGAGCAAAGTAGGTCCGAAATAACACAGGCGTACGACTGTATCCTGAACCGGCAGGTGCAGCGCTGCCATCTGCGCAACCTGTGGTGTCATGTCGGCGCGAATTCCGAATAGCTTACCGCTCACGTAGTCCGGTGTTTTGACGGTAAGCAGGTCCAGATCTTCATTTGTCCCACCCAATAGAGATTCGACAAAGTCAGCCAGCGGCGGAACAACTAGCTCGTAGCCGTTTTGGTAGAGACAGTCCAACAGTCTGCGTCGAAGCAGTTCTAATTCCCAACCGTCGTATGGAAGAATCTGCTCAACACCATCCAGTTGATTCCAAGAAGCGTTCATAGACTCACTCAATACAATTTCAAACTACCTAAGCAATTGGCAGTGTTTCCATCAAGCAATAGAATTTCCGTAAACGGAGAAATTTTCGGATTCTATATTGAACTTGCGGACCAGAGAACTGCCAACCCAAGTATGATGCATCCAAGCCCTATCCACCGTATGACATGAGCTTTGGATTCGAGTACAGACTGGAGCAGTTTTCTGGATACATCGGGAAGGGCAAAATATACAGCACCTTCAATGATAAGTACCAAGCCTATTGCGGCAACAATAATTTTCCAGGTGAACACTGCTGTTCAATACTCCCTATCCGCCGGATTCAACAACCTCCGATGGATCGGTATTCGGGGAACTGCTCTTGAAGTATTGGAAGAATTCTGAATTGGGCTCAAGAATCAGCAGATCTTCTTTGGACCGAAACGTAGCTCGATACGCATTCAAGCTTCGATATAGTCTGTAGAATTCCGGATCTCGACCAAAGGCATTGGCATAAGTCAGTGTCGCTACAGCATCGCCTTCTCCACGAAGCTGCTCGGCTTCCCGATAAGCATTGGCAACCGTAATCTCACGTTGTCGGTCAGCATCTGCGCGAATAATTTCTGCGGCTTCCGCCCCTTGTGCTCGTAACTCTTTGGCAACTCGAGAACGCTCAGCTTCCATTCTGCTATACACTCTCTCACTGACTTCGGGGTCCAAATCGACACGTTTCAATCGGACATCCAAAACTTCCACACCGAATTCAGACGCTTCTTTGTCCACATCGAGTCGAACCAATTCCATAATTTCAGCCCGGTCGCCGGAAATAACTGTCTTTACCGCTCGCTTACCAAACTCCTGACGCAGACTGTCATTTACTCGCTGCGCAAGCCGAGCACGAACATTTGACTGCAATCCGCTAACCGTGACGTAGTATTTTGCAACATCTCGAATTCGCCACTTGGCGAATGAATCCACAACCAGATTTTTCTTTTCACCGGTCAGGTACAGCTCTGGGTCCGCATCCATCGTCTGAATTCGGCCATCAAAAAATTGTACGCTGTTAATGAATGGTTTCTTGAAATGAATTCCAGGCTGATCGTACGACTGGACGATCCGCCCAAACTGGAAGATGATCGCTTTTTCCCGTTCATCTACAAAATAAACTGTTTCGTAGATCAGCACGCCTGCAATGATTGCAACGACACTGAGTAATATTGCTTTAACCGACATTTAATGTTTCCTCTATTCCTTGTTCCGTTTATCCCTGAATACGACTGTTGCGGTTGTTTGATCGACTCGAACGGCCCGAACCATCGATAAATCCCGTTTGGCCGTCAAACTGGCCGATACGTCCGTTGTTGGCACCAGTGTCGTCATTGTTTCTCCGTTGAATGATTTGGTCAAGCGGCAGATAAATGATGTTATTGCCATTTTCCTGATCAATCACCAGTTTGGTAGAGTTGTTGAGTACCTCCTCGACCGCCTCCAAGTACAATCGATCGCGGGTAATCTGCGGGGCTTTGCGATACTCGTCGAGAATTTGCTCGAAACGAGATGCCTCACCTTCTGCACGTGCAATTGTGCTCGCCCTGTAGGCTTCCGCTTCTTGAACAAGTCGGGCTGCCGTCCCTCTGGCTCTCGGAATGATGTCATTTGAGTATGCCTCCGCCTCGTTTTTCAGCCGCTCCTCATCTTCACGTGCCTTTACAGCATCGTCGAATGCTGGCTTTACTTCGGCCGGAGGCTGTGCATTCTGCATTTCGACAGCACGGACATTAACACCAGTTTTGTAACGGTCGAGAATATTCTGCAAGAGTACTTTGGTACCCTGAGCAATCTGGGCTCGACCCTCAGTAATGGCAAAATCCATCGTGCTGCTGCCTACGATTTCACGAACTGCACTTTCCGTTGCCTGTCTCACAACTAAGTGGAGTGGGTCACTGACGTAAAATAGAAAATCTTTCGGGTCCTTTATGTCATATTGCACCGCAAACTGGATGTCAATGATGTTTTCATCTGCGGTCAGCATCAATGCTTCACGCGTAACGGGTGTAAACGTACGATTGCGCTCGCTTACCCTATATCCGACTTCAACTGTATTGACTTTTTGCACGTTGACGATAAGAACTTCTTCAATCGGATACGGCATATGCCAGCGCAATCCTGCACCAGTCGTCTGAGTGTACTCGCCAAATCTCAACTCGACGCCTTGCTCACCTTGTTCGACAACGTAGAGCCCGCTTGAAATCCATAAACCTGCTGCGACAATGACACCAATCAGTATCAGCACCCGACGGCCACCAGACAGTTTCATAGGTCCACGGCCTGAGCCTGAGGACGAATCACCTGACTTGCCTGAATTTCCCCCTCCGATTCCGGAAAACATTCGGGAAAATTTCTGGCGAACGTCGTTTACGATTTCATCGATTTCGGGCGGGCCTGAGCGCCCGCCACTATCCCCGGAATTCCGGTCTCTGCGACCGGGGCCGGAATCATCCCATGGCATAAATTTTTACCTCTTGATTAAACTATATCACTGACTGTTTATGGCTGCACTCGACTGCCTGTCAGCGCAAAGCGTACCATCAGAATATTCAATTTGGGTGTAATCACCGCATTTCAATTCATTATACGAGCATAATTAAAAAAACACTTGGATTCGGCAACTACACAACAATTGCCAACCTCCTTCAATTTCTCGATTCCGAATTCGGTCGAACCTGCCAGTATTCATCTTTGAATTCTCGATTCGAACTAAGCCAGTTGACATCATTCGGAGATAATTCCAAGTCTAATACTGTATCACCCGAATCCATGACATGTTCGCTAACGATGCCCATTCTCAGATAGATTGATGAACGAAGCTTCCCAGCACATGGTGGTATGCAAATACGCCCGAATACAAAATCGCAACGAAAAAATTGGCTGAGCGCTTCAATTAAGTCGCCAACGCCATCGCCAGTGTGTGCGGACAGCCAGACGCGATTGGTCTCGCCATTCGAATCTGTACGCCGTCCCGCACCTACATCAATCAAATCTATTTTGTTATACACCAAAATACGTGGAACACTCGTGGCGCCGATTTCATCCAGCACACTTTCAACATTGGAAATCCTTTCATCAAGATCTTCGCGGGAAGCGTCTACGACATGCAGTAATACGCTCGCACTCGATACTTCTTCCAATGTAGCATGAAACGCGGAAATCAATCCATGTGGAAGGTCTCGGATAAAGCCGACCGTATCCGAGAGAATAACCGCTCCATAACTGGGCAGTTGGAGTCTGCGCATAGTTGTATCCAGAGTCGAGAATAGCCTATCCTCGACCTGTACACCAGCGCCGCTAAGGCAATTGAACAGCGAAGATTTACCAGCATTGGTATAGCCGACCAGGGCAACAGTCGAAATCGGAACCTTATTTCTACTGTTGCGTCGAATTTCCCGTTGAGTGCGAAGTTTTCCCAATCTTCTGGTGAGCGTTTTGATTCGATGCCCGATGAGACGTCGATCGGTTTCAAGCTGAGTTTCACCAGGACCGCGCAGTCCGATTCCACCTTTTTGCCTCTCCAGATGCGTCCAGCCCCGCACCAGTCGCGTAGACAAATGTTTGAGCTGTGCCAGTTCGACCTGAAGTTTACCTTCCCGGCTGGAAGCTCTGCTGGCAAATATATCCAGAATCAAACGGGTTCGGTCCACTACGCGACACTGGACTGATTTTTCCAGATTTCGCTCCTGGATTGGCGAGATGGCATGGTCGACGATGACCATCGTCGCGCTTGTAGCCAATACCTGTGTGCGCAGTTCATCAACCTTACCTTTGCCAATGAAAGTTGCGCTGCTTGGATGTCTTCGCTTTGAGAGAACTGCGCCGACTACCTCGGCTCCGGCAGACTCAGCAAGCAATTGAATTTCTTCAAAGCAGTTGACGCCATGACTGCTAGCCGAAGGCTCCTGCCGAACAAGTATGGCAAACTCCTTGTCGGCAGCGGTAGACGGCACCTCGCCGCTAAGCTGAAATTTCGCCACTCTACCTGTGCATGCAATCGAACATTCGGGATGACGAAATTTCTACGTCAACGTTCGACAAAAAATTAATGCCTGACACTGCAAAAAAATGCTACTCTCCTTCGAGAGTCACGGGCCGGGCAGGCACGATAGTCGATATCGCGTGTTTGTAGACAATCTGAGTTACGCCTGCTTTCAATTGAACCACAAATCTGTCGAATGATTCAATCTGCCCTTGAAGTTTTATGCCATTAATCAAATAAATAGCGACTGGAATTTTCTGCTTGCGCAGTTCATTTAAAAACGGTTCCTGAAGCAATGATCCCTTTTGTTGATTATTCATATAAATTCCATGTTATTGCTGATTTAGTACTAATATAGGGACGATTTAATGATATACCAACAGCACAATCCCAATTTTGCATTGCACAAGCGAATTTATCGATAAATCCCAGCTCATGTTTGATTCAACGATTCAATATGCATTCTAACATTCTGTGAACTCGATCCTTTGACTTGGAAGAATCCCCGACTGTCCAAATCACCCCGGAGGAATTTCGAATCCAAGTAAGTTGTCGCTTGGCGATACCGCAGGTGGCGCGAACCGCACTTTTCACCATTTCCTCATAACTGACATTGTCCAGCAAATATTGCCAAATCTGTTTGTAGCCGACAGATCGCATGGCAGGCAAAGTAATATCAAATTCCGCGGATGTAAATAATTTTTCCGCCTCCTGCACAAATCCTTGATCCAGCATTTCGTGAAAGCGTTGCTCAATGACTGCTTTCTGACTTTTTCTGTCACTTCTGACGATTGCAATTTTCACGATTTTGAATGGAAATGGTTTGGCACCGTTTTCTTGCATTATCCGGCTAGGCATCCGTCCATCGACATAGTACATTTCGAGAAGACGTCCAATTCGCTGGGAATCGTTCGGCGAAATTTTGCCGCCTGATTTCGGATCAATGTTCATTAGTTCCTGATGCAGAGTGGACCAACCCTCGACAGCAGCCCTTTGACGCAATTGCGTACTGAACGCTTTGGAAGACACAGGTAAATCTGACAGTCCTCCTTCTAGCGCTCGAAAATAGAACATTGCCCCTCCAACCAGCAAGGGAATACGTTCGCTTAGAAATATTCGCCTGATTTCCTTCAGTGCATCACTGCGAAATCTGCCGGCTGAATAGCGCTCCCAAGGATCACAGATGTCGATCAGCCTATGGGGAACGCGCTCCAATACACGAGCAGATGGCTTAGCCGTGCCAATGTTCATGCCCCGATACACCTGAGCGGCATCAACACTGATCACCTCAAACGGGAATTGTGAGGCCAGTTCAACAGCCAAAGAGGTCTTGCCTGCCGCGGTTGGTCCCAAAACAAAGACAACCGGTGCGCGCTGGGTTTCATTGCTGGAGGTGGAAACTGACTGAATCAGGTTCAACGACCTCGATAGAACAGGCGATCAAGTTCTTTCATGGTTATTTGTTTCCAGGTTGGACGCCCATGACTGCAGTAACCTGAATGTTCAGTTAATTCCATTTGTCTCAGTAGAGCGTTCATTTCTGGAATGCTCAACTGCTGGTTGGCTCTAATGGCGCTGTGACAGGACATTGTGGCCAAGAGCTCGTTCCGGATGTGTTCCACACGATTGGAATTCTCGTGTTGGATCAAATCGGATATTACGTCCCGAATGAGTTCCTCAATGTTGGTTTTACTTAGGATATCCGGTATCGACCGAATCGAAATCACATTATCCCCAGCAAGGGAAACATCAAATCCAAGGTTGGATAGCACTTCAGAATTGGCAACAGCAGCATCTGCTTCCTCGGATGAAACTTTGATGATAACAGGAACCAGGAGCATCTGAGATGTAAGTGAGGAGGCTTCGTAATCCTGTTTCAGCTTTTCATAGGTGATTCGCTCATGAGATGCGTGCATGTCAACAATTATCAATCCTTCTTTGTTCTCAGCAAGCACATAGGCTCCCCCAAGTTGCGCTAAAGCGAATCCAAGCGGTGGTAGTTCTGCATCCTCATCTAAATCCGCTGGGCGACTCGCGGATTGTGTGTCGTCAACTTTACCTTCAGCAAAATCAGTCCAACTGCCGAGTGGCAGAGAAATGTTTCTCTGTGGAACGAATCCGCTGGAATGGTCGTGAAGTGCCGTGGACTGGGTGGCAGTAGTCGTCGCAGATTGGTGGGTGCTGCCAGGCCTTTCCCCCGAAAGTGCACCATTGACCGCGCGCATTACAAATCTGTATACCTCGCGTTGCTGCCTGAAGCGGACTTCCGTTTTCGCAGGATGTACGTTCACATCAACCAGATCAGCGCCAATATCCAGGTATAGTGCGCATACCGGATATCTTGATGGATCAAACAGCACATCGATGTACGCCTGGCGAACTGCATGCATGATGCTTCGATCCCGAATCCCCCTTCCATTGACAAATAGATACTGCTGATCTGGTTGCGAACGCGTATAGTCCGGTCGACTCACCCATCCGCTGACACGCATATCACCCCACTCCAATTCAACACGAATGCAGTTTTCTGCAAATTCCTCACCGAATATGGTCGCGAGCCGCTGTTTCAGACCCGAGTTGTCCAATGCTGCTCGATATCGAACGGCTCTTCGGCTATTGTGGCTGAACAGGATTTCGACTTCGCTTCGACTCAGTGCCATCTGTTTCACAATTTTGTCGATTTTCGAAAACTCAGTTGCAGCAGTGCGGAGAAATTTGCGACGAGCGGGAACGTTGTAAAAAAGATCGTACACTTCTACTGTCGTGCCGACGGCATGTTGAACAGGCTCAGGGTTACTGAGCGGTCCACCGCCCTCGCATCGTACGCACCAGCCGTGGGCATCTTCAATGGTTCTGGTTGACAGGACTGCACGGGAAACCGAGGCGATACTCGGTAGTGCTTCACCGCGAAACCCCAGAGTCCGAATCCCTTCAATACTGTCGAAGTCATCCACTTTGCTAGTGGCATGCCGAGACAGTGCCAGACTGATCTCGTTGTGACGTATACCGGTTCCGTCATCGCGAACAAGCATGCTCTGTGTTCCGCCGGCTTGCACTTCGATTTCAATCTTACGCGAACCCGCGTCAATGCTGTTCTCGATCAGTTCTTTCAGTACGGATGAGGGGCGTTCGACTACCTCGCCTGCAGCAATCTTGTTGATAATCTTGTCGTCTAGCTTGCGGATGCGTTCAGGCGCCCCGGATCCTATCTGCACGGGTTGAGTTGACTCCATAATTTCCTTCAATTGCTCGCGGTTCTCCAAGAATCCTGGCCCCACGGGTACTTACGAGCATATTGTACGACCGCATCCTTGATGCCTTTCACAATCTTCTTCTGATAGCTGCTACTAAGCAGTTTCTGTTCCTCTCGCGGGTTCGAGATGAATCCAATTTCCACCAATATGGAAGGAATTCCGGCAGTTTTCAGCACGACAAAGCCAGCCTGTTCCACTGCATGACCATGCAACTTACCAACTCTCGACAATTTTCGGCGTACCATTTCACCGAAATCAAGACTGCGCACGATAGTACCGTCCTGCGTCAAATCCACAATCGTTCTCAATACCGACACGTCATCCATATCTGCAAGATTTTCACCTGCAAAAATGTCTGAGGAATTCTCTTTATTCGCAAGCACTCTGGCGCGCTCACTCGTTTCACCACTATCGGACAGTGCAAAAACAGAAATTCCGTTTGCGCTTCGACGTTTAGCTGCGTCTGCATGAACTGATATGAAAAGATCAGCACGCTTCTCAATCGCAATCTTCGTTCTTCTGCGCAGTGAAATATAGTAGTCGCTTTTGCGTGTGAGCTCGGCGCGAATTCCCGGTTCTGCATCCAGCACCTTCTGCAGTCGCTTAGAGACCTCCAGCACAACTTTCTTCTCATAAGTTCGTTTTGCGCCAATGGCTCCGGGGTCTTCACCGCCATGGCCGGCATCAACGATGATCAGGAAATCTTTGTTACGATCCCTTGATTCTGTGATCTTTTTGCGCGGCTGGTCTTTGGCGCTATGCGGAAAAATATCGATAACAAGCCGGTCACCGTACAGCTTGTTTGGCCGCAGCGAAAAATGTTCTTGTTTGGCTTCCACTTTGAGGTCGATTACGAATCGAATCTTGTCTGAATGCTTACCCACTCGGATTTCGCTTACGAGTTTTCCTAAAGCAGACTTCTTTGGCAGCGTACCGGTGAATTTGCCATTTTTGATATCGACAACGATCTTATCTGGATTTTTCAGTGGAATCAGTTCGTACTCCACCGGACTGCTGATATCAAATACGATTCTGGTGTGATCAGGCGCATTCCAAACACGGATGTCACTGATGTTTGCGGCCAATACATTGGCGGCATAAAGCACTAGCCATATCGCAATGGCAGTAATTGACAATTTATGACGAATCGCTAACTGCATGACGCACTGGGCACAGCCGAGTTGAATTCCATCGCCACTTTCCTAGCGTTTTCAGCGTAACTGATATTGATTCTCATGTCAGCACTTGGAACAATGCCCTCTCCGCGCTGCGGCCATTCGATGAACCATGCATAGTCGCGTTTATCAAGTTCATCTAACCCAATAAGCAGCAGTTCATCCGGATCTTCGATTCGATATAAATCGATGTGCAGTAATTCCAGGCCGAGATCAGTCATATAGGTTTCCATAATCGAAAAAGTGGGGCTCAGAACCGGACCCGCAACATTCAATCCGTTAAAAATTTCCTGTATCAATGTCGTTTTCCCAGCACCCAAGTCGCCTTCAAAGTGCATGCAGCAACCCCGCTGAACATATTGCGCCCAGTTTCTGCCTAGTTTCGCCATCTCCCGAGGAGAATTGACCCAGTATTCAACAGATGAATTTTCAATTGGCTCTTTCACTTGTCGCTCTATTGATCAAACGATTGAGATTGGTTCGAATTCCCGGCAATAAATCCGTTGCCATCATTCCAATTTCACCGCACTCGGCTGCGCAGTCATCTCCAGCCGATGCGTGCAGCCAAACGCCGGTTCTGGCCGCCTGGCCGGCTGTCATTCCCTGTGCCCAGAGTGCACAGATTGTACCGGTGAGAATATCCCCCATTCCACCCGTCGCCATCCCTGGATTGCCTCGGTCACACAGCCAGATTCCTGAATCTGATGCAATTAACGTCCCTGAACCTTTCAAAACACACACACCACCAAATTTTTCAACAATTTCATTTGCCGCAGCGAATCGGTTGCTCTGTACATCTTCTGTCGTTACTCCAAGCAATCGACCAGCTTCGCCTGGATGTGGCGTCAAAATCCAATTCTGTCTTTTAACAGGCAGTTTCGCCAGAAGGTTCAAGGCATCTGCATCAACAACCAATCGTGGAAATTTTTCCTTGGCAACATCCCACATTTCACCTGCCAATTTTCCCTGTCCAAGGCCCGGTCCGATACCAGCGACATCCGCATCGTCAAACAAGTGCAATAATTGTTCAGCATGATTTAAATCAAACACTCGAATTTCCGGTGCACTGGACGCGAAAATTGCAGTGCTCTCAGTTTGCATCGCGATTGAAACCAGACCCGCCCCGGTTCGATAGGCGGCTCGGCCTGCCATCAAAGCGGCACCCTGCATTGTTAGGCTGCCACCGACGATCAGTACCCTGCCTGCCGATCCTTTATGAGCATCTGCTTTGCGCTGTGGAACGATCCCGGCAAGTTCTTGCTCATTTACTCTTGTTGCAGCGGCTTCTACAAGATCGTAAGCAGCAGGTGGTATTCCAAGCGTATCCAGTTCGAGTGCCCCTACATAGTTCTTGGCGTGACCGATCAGCAAACCCAGCTTGACTGAAATAAACGTTACGGTCATGTCAGAGCGCACCGCGCAACCTCGAACTGAACCTGTATCACTACAGAGTCCCGATGGTATGTCCAAGGACATTACCGGTTTACCTGACATGTTTACAGACTCGATAATTTCTCCCAATTGCCCGTCAATATCTCGTGAAAGCCCAATACCAAACAATGCATCCACAAAAGCATCGTATTGGTCGAAATCAATACCACCAGATACTGCGTTGAATTCACCGCCATGAGCGCAGTATTCATCGAGGGCACGTTTGGATTCAGCCGACTCCGGTGCGGACGTCCGATACACATGCACCTTTAATCCGGATCTGACAGCAGCAGCCGCAAAGACGTAGCCATCTCCCCCGTTATTGCCTGAGCCGCACAGCAGTGCGATTGTTTGGCACTGCGGCCAGTTATGGTGAAAAACACCAAATGCCCCTTCCCCTGCACGACGCATGAGTTCATAACCAGACAGTCCAAATTTCCGTATGACAATACGGTCGAGAGACTTCGATTGAGAACCAGTATGAATTGGCTGCGGAACCACGAATTCAGGTGCTAAAAACCATTTATCGACTGCTCATTTGCAATGCTGGAAAGCTTGATGAATTATATCACCACAGAATATGCGCTCACTGATCAAAATCCACATCGGCATCGAACACCGGTTGGCAACAGTTTGAATATGCGTTTGTTTTGATCAGGATGATTGGGCTTCTTCAACTTAGCGGTACGTTCACAGAGTCGTAAACAACATCACATGTTCTTCGGAAAAACTGGGATAACAGGCAGAGTTCAGATACGAACGCTGTGCACAGACCAAACTGCTACAGGTCCAACAGCAACTCGGGTGAATGAGAACGGGCACAACAAATCAGTACGTATTCTTCATGATCTTCATCATCTAGAATTTCATCCCTGTGTTCGGGTTCCCCCTCTAGATATCGCGTCAAACAGGTACCGCAAAAACCATCTTCGCAGGAGGTATCTACGAAGATGCCGTTCTCCATCAGAACATCAACAATTGTCTTGTGGGCCGGCACTGTGTACACACTGCCGCTACTGGCGATTCTGATCTGGAATTCCGCGTCGGGTTCTCGAGAATCGAGGGTAGCCGCCTCCAATCCTTCGGCTGAAAAATATTCATAATGAACGGTTCCAGATGGCCAGTGTGCAGATGCCTCGCTGGCAGCTTTCATCATGGGAACAGGGCCGCAGTAATATAAATGTGTACCATCCTGGTACGCTTGCAACGTCGCCTTCAGATCGAGTCCATTCTCCGGGTTACCGCCATCAAAATGAAACTGCAGACTGCCGTGCCGGACCAGTTTCTCAACTTCTTCTCTATAGGCGGTTTTCTCCGGCGCTCTGGTGCAGTAGTGAAATACGTAATCTGCTTTTTCCTGTTCAAGCGTATATGCCATTGACAATATAGGAGTAATTCCAATACCACCGGCGATCAGCAGATGTCGCTGCGCATTCGGACTCAATTTGAACAAGTGCTTGGGCTCTGAAATTTCCAGCATATCACCTACTTGAACATTGTTGAAGATATACTCCGATCCGCCTGTTCCTGAATGTTCCAGCAGCACGCCGATCAGGTAGAAGCGTCTTTCCCATGACGGGTTACAAAGCGAGTACTGGCGAATCAATCCATTTTCGAGATGCAGGTCGATATGCGCTCCCGCTTTAAATTCAGGCAACTGCGCCCCATCAGGGTCCATCAGCACATAACTACGAATATCTTCCGCTTCATGGTGAATTGTCCTGACTCGAACCTTGAATTTTCTGAGTGCCGACATGTATTCGCGTCCTGATTTTGTCAGTAGAATCTATTTCAGGATTGAGCTGCCATCATTATGGAAATTGCATCGTCTTCAGTCTCAATACCCATGGCATCGTTAAAGCGATTAAAAAATCCACAGAGTGCAATCCGCAGTGTAAGTTCGACTATTTGTGCATCACTGAAATGTTCTCGCAACTTGACGTGCGTGGATTCGGTAACCCGATTGGCATTTTGTGTTACCTGAATCGAGTAGTCTCTTACCAATCGTTCAACTTGATTCAAACCTGGACAGTTCGATTCGAGAATTCTGTCAGCGGTTTCTGTAGAAAAGCCTTCGCCGACCAGTTTAGGAGCATGATGAGTAACACAGTAATCGCATTCATTCAGTTTGGATACAACAACCAACGCAATTTCAAGGTAACGTTTCGGCAGCAATGCATCGTCGGCAAGCTCCAACAGCAATCCCATAATATGCCTCAGCGCTGGCGGACGATGTGCGAATACTTTAACCTGATTGGAAAATGGTCCGTAGTCAGAGGAAAATTTCGTATAGATGCCCTTCAGTTCATCCGGTACTTCATGGAGTTCAATGTCTTTTACTCTTGCCATATTATCACTTCGCGAATTGGTTGTTGAAATTGATCCCTTTGTTCCAACTTGTTCTGGTCGTTTATTGCTAAACTCTCCAATTATGGTATTACAAATTAGGAAGGAACAAAGCTTTTGAAAGGATACGGATGATTAGAATTCAATGTCATCTGTTGAAGAAGCAAGCAAGTCTTGACAACGGCAAATGCAGCAGACAATCAGCAGTAATTCTCATTTTGTAGATATATTACGCGCCCATAGATTGAATCGATTGTAAGTGATTGATTATAAACACTTATTACTTTAATGCCAATTCTGATATACACCCCGACCATGAAACTCATGGTCAATTCACTAATCGACCAATTACTGAGGGTGTTTCAACAGATTCCAGAACTTCGCACCGGTGCCAACACGCAATTTTACTCAGGTTACATCGGCATGGCGGCTTTTTTCGTATTCTTTGTACAGTCGCATTCACCCGTCCACCACGACCGCTACCCTGACCACTCACATCACCAGTCCCAGGGCCTGTTTCAGAACCGATAATCCAAACAATACAACAAGGTGTATATTCAATGACGAACTCATAATGAGAGTTGCTGCGGCTATGCCGAGTCAACGTGATATCGTAGCAAAAATGCTATACTGAACTGAATTAAATCTAATTACACTCTGGAATTTTGTATGAGCTCACTAGATAAAGACGCCTCGACTCCGAATACCTCTTCAGGTAAGCGTGTCAAGAAATCGATTTACGAAAAAGAACTCTTTCGAATGCAACTTGAACTTGTAAAAATGCAGGAATGGGTGAAAAACAATGGTCTGAAAGTAGTTGTTATATTTGAAGGCCGTGACGCTGCTGGGAAAGGCGGAGTTATTAAACGAATGACACAGCATTTGAGTCCCAGGATTTGTCGGGTCGCTGCATTGCCCGCACCGACAGAACGCGAGAAGACACAATGGTACTTCCAGCGGTATTGCGCCCATCTCCCAGCTGCTGGTGAAATTGTACTGTTCGATCGAAGCTGGTACAACCGAGCTGGCGTTGAGCGCGTAATGGGGTTTTGTACTGAGGAGGACTATCGCGAATTCATGCGTACCTGTCCCGAATTTGAACGAATGCTGGTGAGGTCAGGAATTACTTTGATCAAGTATTGGTTTTCAGTTGCTGACGAAGAGCAGGAAAAGCGGTTTCAGAGCCGTTTGCTTGAACCGCACAAGCGTTGGAAACTTTCACCGATGGACCTTGAATCGCGGACTCGGTGGTTGGAATATTCAAAGGCGAAGGATCAAATGTTCGCACACACCGATATCAAACAAGCTCCTTGGTATGTAGTCAATGCAGATGATAAACGGCATGCGCGACTCAACTGTATTCGTCATTTTTTAAGCATGATTCCGTACGAAGATCTAACGCCAGAACCGATAGAATTGCCAGAGCGAAAGGAAGGTGTAGGTTATGTTCGGCCGCCAATGTCCGATCAAACGTTCGTTCCGGAATACTACCCAGGAGATGATGATTCTTGAATAGGTAAAAGAGACATTGCTCTAGACACAGACTGCCTAAGGGGAAATCTGCCACGGATTTAAAATTTTACTGGATGTACAAAGCTGGTAACAATAATCGAATGCACAATATTGTATAAGTATCTTTTTAAAATACAGCACTCTACATGAAGAACAATAACGGGTGGGCGGAATAATAAGTAGACGCCTAATTGCACGGGGACTCCAAATTCGCTGACCTTTATTGGAGAATCCAACAAAAATCAAAACTAGACTGGGGTTAAGCAATGATTCCTTATCACTACATACTGAATGCTTGGTACGTCGCTGGATTCTCGGATGAGTTCAAAACGAATCAGTTAAAAGGTCATAAGATCTGTGACCAACCCATTCTCACCTGGCGCACTGAGGACGGAACAGTAGTTGCCTTTGACAACCGATGCATGCACAAACGGATGCCGTTGTCAGAAGGGAAAATCATGCCTGACGGAACTCTTGAGTGCGCCTATCACGGACTTTGTTACAATTCCAGAGGAAAATGCGTTGCCGTACCTTCCCATCCCGACGGAAATATTCCAGCACAGCTACAGCTGAGATCTTATCCGATCCGAGAACAGGAAGGCTTGGTGTGGGTCTGGCCGGGAGAGCCTGAGAAATCCGCGCATGTCAGCCCACCACCGACGCCTGAAATTACATCCGAAGAATGGGAGTCGATTCATTCAGACCCAATGCACGTCAAAGCGAATTATCTGCTGCTGATTGAAAACCTGATGGATATTTCGCACTTCTACCCATTGCACGACGGCAATATTGGCGATATTGACAACAGTCGCATTCCGATACAACTGGTCGAAGGAGAAGAGAAAGGCAACAGATTCGTCAAGACGATTCGAGAAACCTCTGGGTATAAACAGCCGCCGTTTCTGGAAGACTGGTTCAACTACGACATTGTAGACCGCGAACACACTCACTGCATGACCAGCCCCGGCTTTACGCGGGTGGAGATGCGCGTAGCCCCTCCCGGTCAACTTGGGAATGCCGACATGATTCGAGGCTATACCCTTTTTCACACACACACACCAGTCGACGATACTCACCACATCTGGCGCTGGTGTGTCAATTGCAAGTCGCATCACATGTCCAAAGGCGATCCAAACATTTCTGCTGCCAAGCGCGTGGCCGAAATGTTTCCTGAAGTAGTAGCACAAGATTTGTGGGCACTGGAAAAACAGCAGGAAATGTTCGACTTCGAGGACAATGGGTACTTTGAGGTGTTTCTGAAACCGGACAAAGCCCTGAGGCGTATTCGCCAACTGTTTTCGCGAATGCAGCAGAGCGAACAGGTGGAAATTCAACAGAAAAAGCAAGCCAAGGGCAAAATCCGACAGATCGCCTGACAAAGGCATTGCTCCAGCAGTTCGGAAATCATTAACAATAACTGTTTGTTTCCGACAGCGAATACTGCTTTATGTCTGCATTACTTCCCGCTCTGAATCGTATCGCCGATACGATTGATTCCATAAATCGAAGGATTGGACACGCGGTTTCGTGGCTTGCGCTTTCCATGGCGATTGTCACATTCTCGGTCGCAACGCTACGCTATGGATTCAGCTTAGGATGGGTGTGGTTTCAGGAAACCTATGTGTGGATGCATGGAACCATCATTATGGTTGCCATGGCATACACACTGATGACTGGCGGGCATGTGCGCGTAGACATCATTTATCGAGCAGCCAGCATTCGCTATAAGGCTTTGGTTGATACTCTTGGAACCTTATTCCTGTTGCTGCCATCTTTATACGTAATCGGAAAATATACGATTCCGTACGTTCTACTGTCGTGGGAGCGGTTGGAAGTTTCCCGCGAAGCCGGTGGGATGCCGGGATTGTTTTTATTCAAAACGACAATGCTGCTGTTCTTCATTCTGCTTTTCCTGCAAGCCGTCGCAATTCTCATACGCAGTTCCCAAGCGTTGATCAGTGGCCAATCTACAGCACCGCCTGAAAATGCTTTCGACGAGGTAAACGGTGGATAACGGTCAGGTACTTAGCATGGTGATGCTGGTCACGGTATGCGGTGCAATGCTGGCCGGCTATCAGGTGGCATTTACGCTGGCCGGTGTCGGAGTGCTGTTCGCTTTTCTCGGACAGTCGATGGGCGCTTTCGACATGCTCTTTTTTAATGCACTGCCCTCTCGTTTTTTTGGCGTCATGACTAACGAAATTCTGGTTGCTGTGCCGTTGTTTGTCTTTATGGGCGTCATGCTTGAAAAGTCCAAAATCGCCGAAGAATTGTTGACAACCATGGGACAGTGTTTTGGTGCGGTGCGTGGAGGGCTTGGAATATCTGTCACTATGGTGGGAATGCTACTCGCGGCAACCACTGGAATCGTGGGAGCTACCGTGGTGACGATGGGACTGCTGAGCCTGCCGACAATGCTTCAGGCACGCTATGACCCCAAACTCGCCTGCGGAACCATCTGCGCTGCAGGAACTTTAGGGCAAATCATTCCACCATCTGTTGTACTGGTTTTGTTGGGAGATGTTCTGTCGGGAATCTATAGCGAAGCCCAACTGGCGATGGGGAATTTCATCATTCAGCCTTTTTCGGTCATCGACCTGTTCGCCGGAGCGGTTCTGCCTGGACTGGTGCTTGTTGTTCTTTATATTTTGTGGCAGCTCACAGTCGCAGCCTATCGTCCGAATTCATCCCCGGCTTACTATGATTCGAACATGGATCGAAGTCACCTCTTTCAGCAGATCGTGAAAGTTTTGATTCCTCCCTTGTTTCTGATTCTGGCAGTACTTGGTTCCATTCTAGGGGGTCTGGCAACTCCAACCGAAGCCGCGTCATTTGGCGCCGTCGGTGCCATGCTGCTTGCTGCGACGCGCAGGATGATCAACTGGAAGATTCTTGGCGAGGTGGTGCGTAGTACGACTCGCATCTCTTGCATGGTTTTCGGAATTCTAATTGGCGCGTCCATATTTTCGCTCACCTTTCGAGGACTTGGAGGCGATGAAGTCGTTGAAGAGTTCTTGTTTTCACTACCCGGCGGGTCAGCCACTGCACTGGTGTTCGTAATGGTGCTTATTTTCCTGCTTGGTTTCATTCTCGAGTTCATCGAGATTGTCTTCATTGTCGTACCGATTATTGCCCCTGCACTGCTCAAAGCGGACGTTAACCCCGTATGGCTTGGCATCATGATCGGTATAAACCTTCAAACAAGTTTCATGACACCACCGTTTGGATGGGCGCTCTTTTACCTGCGTGGAGTGGCACCCTCAAGAATCAAGACAAGCCAAATCTATCGGGGAGTCATTCCATTTGTTGTCCTGCAACTCGTTGCACTTGGTATTGTTGCCTATTTCCCAGGTCTCGCAACCTGGCTGCCCAAAGTTTTATTCGGCTAGATATTCTTGCCATTACATCCTTGCTGAGTCCAACGCAGCACCAAATGCACGAGTGATTGGCACGGATGACCGGAATTCAGAGTATTTATCGAATTCTCTGTCATCGATTAATTCAAAAATTATTTGCTTATTCGTTCCATTTGTATGTATATATTAAATATACGAACAGGGATGTTGTGTATTCAGGCAAATCGCCCTAATCGTCGGTTGCCGATGTAAGATTGCCAAAATTGTTGGCACTGAAGAATTAAATTGGAGACAGATATGAAAAGAAGAGATTTTCTCAAGAAATCAGGTGCAGTTGCAGCAGGTGCGGCCTCCGTTGCACTTGCCGCTCCTGCAATCTCGCAAGACCGCAAACAGTGGCGCTTGATAACAACCTGGCCTAAAAATCTGCCGGGTTTGGGCACAGGTGCCCAATATTTTGCGGATCAGGTTACCGCTTGCAGCGATGGCCGACTGGAAGTAAAACTTTACGCTTCAGGCGAAGTTGTTCCAGCTTTTGAGTCCATTGACACTGTGAGTGCCGGTACCGTTGAAATGGGACACGGCGCCCCATATTACTGGAAAGGAAAGTCAATCGCCTCCCAGTTGGTGAGCAACTTTCCGTTCGGTTTGACTGCTCAGGAATACAACGCCTGGTATCAGTACGGCGGAGGTGCGCAACTATGCGACGAACTGTATCAGGAGGAACTTGGCTGTCGATTCATTCTGTGTGGTAACACCGGTGTTCAGCATCCGGGCTACAGCAGCAAGGATCTCAACACGCTTGAAGATTTCCAGGGCTTGAAAATGCGTATGCCAGGCATTGGCGGTGCCGCCATGTCTGCTGTGGGAGCCACAGTTATCAATTTGCCTGGAAGTGAAGTCGCACAAGCATTTGCTTCCGGTACAGTGGACTGGGTTGAATGGAATAATCCATATGGAGAGGCCTCAATGGGTTTTCACCGATATGGCAAGTACTATTACACTCCGGGATTCCATGAGCCCAATACTTCACTGGATCTGTTTATCAATCCGACTGCGTGGGATAGTTTGTCCAGTGACCTGCAGGCAATAGTCAGACAATGTGCATATTCTACCACGCACAACATTCTGGCAGAATTCACTGCGTATTCGGCGCCTCAGTTGCAAAATCTGGTTCAGAACGAGGGGGTCATCATCAAGGTTATACCGGATGAAGCCCTGGTCAAAATCGGCAACGCAGTCGGCGAAATCATAGCTGACCAGGTTGCGAGTGACGCTTCTAGCGCGAAAATTTTCGCCAATATGTCAAAGTTCCGCAACGAGCAAATTGCTTACAGCGATACTACGGAAGGAGAATTTCTGCGAGCCCGAAGCTTGCCTTACAGTTTCCCATCCTAGTACACAATCGTCCTGCCTCGGCACGATTTGAGACGATTGTGCCGAGGCTTGATTCTCTCAGAAAATATTGAGTCTATGCAACCCCGCAATTCAAATAGACTCGGAAGTCGTGCATATTCCACGAATGGAGTCGAGCTTCCGCTCTCCGGTGTAAAAGTTATCGAAATCTGTCAAATTGCGGCAGGACCTTTCTGTGGAATGATGTTGGGAGACCTCGGCGCCGATGTAATCAAGATTGAGCCTCCGAACGGCGATGCCATGCGGCAATGGCCACCAATCTCGGGAGGATTTAGCGAGAACTTTGCTTCTGTCAATCGAAACAAGCGCTCCATCGCACTGGATCTGAAATCTCCGGAACAACTCCAAACAGCTTTAGAACTTGTCGGACAAGCAGATGTTCTGCTCGAAAACAATCGTCCCGGTGTAATGGATCGCCTCGGACTCGGATACGAGACAGTTTCAACTATCCGTCCAGAATTGATTTACTGTTCAATATCAGCCTTCGGCCAAACAGGCCCGCGTTCTCAGGAAGGAGCGTTTGACGTGACCATGCAAGCAATTTCAGGAATTATGAGCGTCACTGGCGAAGAAGGAGAACCTCCGGTGAAGTGTGGAGTGCCGCTCAGTGATTTTGCCACTGGGCTGTATGCAGCGTTTCATATATCGGCAGCGCTGTATGAGCGCCAGTCTACTGGCAAAGGTGTTCACATCGATGCTTCCATGCTGGGCTCCAGTCTGGGAATTGCGCCTTTGCAGGTGAGCGAATATTTCGGTAGAGGAAAAAATCCGCAACGATTGGGGTCGCGCCATCCTAGAAATGCCCCTTACCAGGCATTCAAAGCATCGGATGGCTATTTTGTCATGGCAGCCGGCAATCAACGATTGTTTGAAATCGTATGTAACGTAGTTCAACGCCCGGACCTGGCTGGCGACCCGCGATTTACAAGTACTGCCAATCGAGCCGAAAATCAAAGTGAACTTGCACAAATTTTGGAGCAGGAATTTGCTGCCAATTCTGCAGATTACTGGTACCAGCAATTTAGAGACGCTGGAGTGCCAACCGCTCCGATTAATCACTATGGCGATGTCTTAGGTGATGCCCAGGTTGAAGATCAAGGATGGGTGCAGCAGCTTGAACTGCCTGGCGGTACAGTCACGAAAACATTTGCCCATCCGATATTGCATGCCGGGCGAGACCTGCCGATCCGTCGTCCGCCGCCAGATATTAATGAACACGAAAAAGAAATTCGAGTTGAAATTGAGTCTGCTGCAGTAGAACCGGAGTAATTCACAATCTCCATCCATTCTTGACTGCCCGTACTGCTCTCCACCCGACAATACCTGCTTTGGGCAACTGGAACAACAGACGCTAGACAATGCCATGTCGCTCACTGAATCAGAGTTAAAAGGCCTGGCAATCAAGATCAAAGACTGGGGACAGGAACTCGGATTTCAGCAAGTAGGAATTGCGGACACGGAGTTGACGCATGCCGAAAATTTTTTAAAGGACTGGCTGATGCAAGGAATGCATGGCGAGATGCAGTACATGGAACGCCATGGCACAAAGAGAACACGGCCAATCGAACTGATACCCGGTACGCTTCGAATCATCTCTGTTCGCATGGATTACTTTCCACCAAGTTCAAGAGATATTGCAGATAACCTTGAAGATTCCACTCTCGCGTTTGTTTCTCGCTACGCAACCGGACGAGACTATCACAAGCTAATTCGAAAACGTCTTGAAAAACTAGCGCGCAAAGTGCAGAGTGAGATAGGCCGGTTCAACTACAGGGCATTCACCGACAGTGCGCCAGTCATGGAGAAGCCTTTGGCTCAGAAAGCCGGTTTAGGCTGGATCGGGAAACATTCTAATCTGCTGAACCGACGTGCTGGCTCCTGGTTCTTTCTGGGAGAACTGTATACCGACCTGCCGCTTCCGGCAGACTCTCCAGAAACAGACCACTGCGGAAATTGCACGTCTTGCATATCCGCCTGTCCCACTGATGCCATTGTTGCACCTTATGTGGTTGATGCACGCAAATGCATTTCGTATTGGACAATTGAATACAGAGGATCCATTCCCCTGGAATTCCGACCCTTAATCGGCAATCGAATTTTCGGATGCGACGACTGTCAATTGGTATGCCCTTGGAACCGATTTGCAAGCAACACGGAAGAGCCTGGTTTTCACGTGAGAAATCGACTGGATTCGATCGAGTTAAGCGAGGTTTTTGGCTGGACCGAAGAGGAATTTCTACGCAACACTGAAGGCTCTGCAATCCGACGGCTGAGCTATGAACTTTGGCTCAGAAATATTGCTATCGCATTAGGAAATGCAGATCCAACTCCAGATGTGATTGATGCACTCAAGTCTCGACAGAATGACTCTTCAGACTTGGTTCGCGAGCATGTTGATTGGGCGCTTGATGAGCATGCTTGATGATTTTTCTGAAAAACACCCTGCCGATGCGGTTGAAATTACAGATTCGCGGTATCCAGATTGTGTAAACTTGAATCGTTCAACTAAAAGTAAAATAATAACATCACAGATCTTCTGTCATTCAAACGGTTACAAGCAACGTAGCCAATTGGGAATTAGGGATGATCGGATTAGAAATGAATTTATATAGCTTCAATAAACGGGAAATTACAATGATCAAAAAAATTGTCACAGCTGTTGCAGTCGGTTTACTGCTTATTACAGCAAACGCACATTCGGCAACGGTAAAGCTTGGATTCGTTACCACTCTCAGTACACCTGCCGCGGTAATCGGAAATGATATGAGAGATGCGGTAGAGCTCGCATTGGAACATATCAACCACAAAATGGGGGCGGCTGACGTTGAAGTCGTTTACGCCGATGACGAATTTAACCCACAAAAGGGGAAACAAGCCACAGAGCGCGTGCTTTCACAAGACAAAGTTGATTTGGTCTTCGGCTATATTTGGTCGCATGTACTTCTTGCGTCCGCTTCAACGGTACTGGATGCTGGAAAGATCCTGATCAGCGCAAATGCCGGCCCCTCGCCTCTCGCTGGCAAAGGATGCCATAAAAACTTTTTTAATATCTCTTGGCAGAATGACCAGACGCCAATGGCGATGGGAGAAGTTCTGAATCAGCGAGGTGTTAAGAGTCTCTATGTCATCGCACCACTCTATGCTGCTGGGAAAAACATGGTAACCGGCGTCAAAAGAACCTTCAAAGGCGAAATCGTCGGTGAGGACATGACAAAATGGCCGGACCAGATTGACTGGGCAGCAGAGTTGGCAAAAGCCAAGGCTGCCAATCCGGATGGAGTGTTTATTTTCTATCCAGGCAAGCATGGACCAGCATTCATCAAACAGTATCAGCAATCCGGTCTCGCAGGTAAAACTGATTTATATACAGTTTTTACCATCGATTCGATCAGCTTGCCGAGATTCCAAGCTGCAGGAATGGATGGCGTAGTAGGTACAACCATGACTCAATTCTGGGCACCAGATTTGGATAATGCGGCAAATAAGAAGTTTGTAGAAGGATTCAAGGCGAAATACGGAAAGTATCCAAGTTTCTATGCTGCTCAGAGTTACGACGCAGTTATGTTCATCAAAAGTGCGGTCGAAGCGGTAGACGGCGATATCAGCAATACTGATGGTATGCGTGCAGCCCTGGAGAAAGCGAATTATGATTCAGTTCGAGGAAAATTCAGCATGGGACCGAATCACTTTCCGATCCAGAACTTCTATAGTCGTGAAGTCGTTCAAGATGCGGACGGCGTTTGGACAACTTCAGTCCGTGAAACCGTATTAACTATGCATCAGGACGTTTATGCAGGCGAGTGCAGTATGTAATCAGCCGATCACCGGCATTTGCACTGTCTCGTGTAAATTAAATATTGAACTGTTGAATTACCCATAAACAACAGTTCGAGCAATATGCAATTCTGCAAGGCTTGTCTTCCAAGCCTTGCAGTTTGTGTTGTACGATTGCACTGTACGAACAATGGACCAAATAACATCAATCCTTCCCGTATTTGCAATGATTATCATGTTTTGCCACAAGCGAATATCGAGTAAACCACATTGGAATGGGCGCTTCTAGTCGAACAGATTCTTAATGGAATGCAATTTGGCGTTCTGCTGTTTCTCCTCGCTGCAGGGCTGACACTGACGTTCGGAATCATGGATCTCGTGAATCTCGCACACGGGTCCATGTATATGCTAGGGGCATTTGTAGGGGCAACCATCTTTCTGTGGACCGGCTCATTCATCGCTGCACTATTGCTTGCAGTGCCAATCGTTGCAGGTATTGGAATTCTAACTGAGGTTACAACACTCAGAACTCTGTATCAGCGCCACCATCTCGATCAGGTGCTTGCAACTTTCGGGCTCATACTGTTTTTCAACCAGCTCGTACAGATTGTCTGGCCGCTGGATGGCCTGACAGTACCCTTTCCAAAATACCTGTCGTCAGCGGTACCACTCATTCTCGGTATTGAATATCCTGTATATAGACTGATGATCATCGGGGCGGGCATTGTTGTGGCAGTGGGCATGTGGATGCTGGTTGCTAAAACTAAACTGGGGATGCTGATTCGTGCGGGGGCATCCGATCAGGAAATGATCTATGCCCTCGGCACCAATATCCGCCTTCTGTTTACACTGGTATTCGGTTTGGGTACCGCACTTGGAGCACTCGCTGGCGTGTTGATGGCACCGATCCTAGGTGCCAACTCCGGGATGGGTGAGCAAATCATCATCGTTGCATTCGTGGTGATCGTCATCGGTGGAATTGGCTCGGTGCGCGGCAGTTTGATTGCAGCCCTGATCACCGGGTTGATTGACACGCTTGGGCGATCATTCCTAGATGTCATACTGGCACTTTTCGTGCCACCTACTGCCGCCGAAGCGGCAGCCCCAGCAATCTCTTCCATGCTAATTTACATCTTTATGGCTAGTATCCTCTTCTTCAAACCCAAAGGGTTGTTTGGTGCACAAACAACCTGATGACACTCGAAGCCTTGTGATTAATCTGAACAGCCTGTCCTCACGACGCAGACTGCTTGGTGCGCTGGTAATCGGCACCTGTGCTATCGTGCCTTTGGCCGCAACCGTTTTCGAAGAGCCATACTATATCAATCTGTTCGCACGACTGATGATTTGGGCAATTGCGGCGATCAGCCTGAACCTGATTCTAGGCTACGGTGGAATGATCAGTTTCGGTCATGCACTCTATCTCGGTATTGGTGCATACGTAGTTGGAATTTGCGCTTATTACAACATCAATAGTGCATTCATACAGATTTCCACGGCTATCGGTGCCGCTGTTCTAGTGTCACTCATATTTGGCGGAATCAGCCTGCGTACGCGCGGTGTGTATTTCATCATGATTACGATGGCACTTACACAGATGGTATATTTTCTGGCCATCAGCATAGAAAAATTTGGCAGCGATGATGGTTTGATTATTTACGACCGAAGTGACTTTGGCACCGATCTGCTTAATCTCGATAATCCGTTTCATCGATATTATTTGATTTTCACGGTAATGATCGCCTGCCTGTACTTTTCGCATCGACTCATACAGTCTCGATTCGGCTATGTCATTCGAGGAGCAAAATCCAATGAAACTCGAATGGAAGTACTCGGTTTTCCAACGTTTCGATATCGACTAGTGTGCTTCATCATTGCCGGTGTAATGTGTACGCTGGCGGGAGTGTTGAGCGCGAATGTCGAAAAATTTGTCAGTCCGGATGTAATGCATTGGACGCGTTCAGGAGAGTTGATATTCATGGTTGTTCTGGGTGGCATGGCCAGCATTCTGGGCCCAATTACGGGTGCACTTGTTTTTTGGCTGCTGTCGGAAGTGCTGTCCAGAATCACTGAGCACTGGCACATTATTTTTGGACCATTTCTTATACTCGTAGTACTTCTCTCGCCTAGAGGAATTGACGGTTTGCTTGCTCTAAAGAGATCCTCAAGTGAATAACACTCTGCTCTGCATTCGAAACTTGAACAAGCACTTTGGCGGAGTCAACGCCGCAGACAATGTAAATCTGGAGATTGAAGCCGGCGAAATCCATGCTTTGATCGGACCTAACGGAGCAGGCAAGACTACACTGATTTCATTGATTTCAGGTATTCTGCAGTGTGATTCAGGAGAGATTGAATTTGACGGCAGTTCAATTACAAGAATGAACGCACCGTCACGATCGTTGATGGGACTCGCTCGCTCATTTCAGGTAACATCGATTTTGAAAGAATTCACATGTCAGGAAAACGTGGCACTTGCAGTTCAAGCTCACTACGGACATAGCTTCAATCTTTGGCGTCCGGTGTCTGCCGAGAGCGAAATCCAGAATCGTGCGATCAGCGTTCTACAGTCGGTCGGAATGGAAAATCACCTTGGTACAATTGCTGGCCAACTTGCTCATGGCGAACAACGTCACCTTGAGATCGCAATTGCATTGGCGATGAATCCGAAACTACTCGTTCTTGATGAACCTCTGGCCGGAATGGGAAGATCAGATTCGTCCCAGATGGTGAAATTCCTTCAGAGCTTGAAAGACCGTTACACCATTTTGCTCGTTGAACATGACATGGATGCAGTTTTTGCACTTGCAGACCGAATTTCCGTCATGGTTTATGGGCGGGTCATCGCAAGTGGCAGCCCTGACGAAGTGCGAAATGACGATTTTGTGCGTAATGCTTACTTAGGACTAGACGATTAGCTTATGTTGTCTGTTCGCGAAATAGATTCTTTTTACGGAACCACTCAAGCGCTGTTCGGAATGAGCATTGAAGTCAATGAGGGCGAAATCATTACACTGCTCGGACGAAACGGTATGGGCAAAACGACAACCATTCGATCGATCATGGGGCTGATCAAATCACGTGCTGGCAGCATTTGGTTTCAGGGTCAGAACATTACGGATTGGCCGGCGTTTCGAATTGCCAATGCCGGTCTTGGACTCGCACCTGAAGGGAGACATATATTCCCGAACCTGACTGTGATGGAAAATCTGGTTGCGACATCGAATAACAAATACCAATATTCCGACCCTTGGACCGTAGAAAAAGTGCTTGCGTTGTTTCCTGGCTTGGAACCTCGCATCAAAATAAAGGGCAACCGAATATCAGGAGGTGAACAGCAGATGCTGTCGATTGGGAGAGCGTTGATGACGAACCCCAAACTGCTACTGCTGGATGAAGCGACGGAAGGGCTTTCTCCGCTATTAAGAAAACAAATCTGGAACAGTATCATCCAGTTGAAAGACAATCATCAGTCCATTCTGTTGATTGACAAAAATCTTGAATCTTTGATGAAAATCGGTGATAGGCACTATATTGTGGAAAAGGGGCATGTTGTCTGGTCAGGCAGTTCTAGTGAACTAGCGTCCAGCGATGAACTGCAACAAAAATACATCGGCCTATAGTCGTCCGCTACAGCACCCCATCTCGTCCCATTTTGTCAAGCCGTCGCCTAGCGGAAAAAGCGGACCGACTGGCAGGAAACCTGTCAATTACTTCCATCAGATAAATTTTTGCTTCTTCGTAATGTTGCTGATCATAGTAAATGTATCCAATTTTCAACATTGCTTCGGCCGCCCGCTGATTTTCTGGAAATTCCCTGATTACGCGCTCGAATACTGGCAATGCCAAGTCATACTTCTGAGTGACATAATTCGCTTCGGCAATCCAGTACAAGGCATCATCTACAAGTTCGCTGTTCGGATAAGTATCAATCAACGCTTGAAATTCAATAATTGAATCTTCATACTTGCCCTGTCGAAGCGCCCGGAAGGCATTGTCATAGACTTCGCGTATGACTTGGGGGTTCACATCTGAAGCAGGAAGTTCGACTGCCACCGGTTCTACGCCATCAGTGGCATCTGGAGAACTTTCGTCAGTGGAATCCGGCTGTGTACCGGAACCTGTCTGAGGTTGGGATGGAGTTGAATCTAGCGAATTATCACGACGTTCAAATTTGCGAAGTCTCTGATCCAAGTCGTCATAAAGCTGTTTCTGCCTCTGGCTGGACTTATCCAGTTCAAACTCGAGAATTTCCACTCTGTCTCTCAAGGTGCCAATTTCATCAGACATTTCCTGTACCTGTGCAAGCATCAAAGCAGATGGTGTCGAGGCAACACCGCCATCCGCAACTGTTACGGTCTCTACAGTCGCAACTACATCTGAAGAAGTTTGTGTCGGTGCACACCCAGTGAACATGAACACCATCGCTAGTACCACTGCTGTCCAACGGGAATCAAAATTTTCTGATAAATTCATAAGAAAAAAGAATTTAGCACTACGCAGACGCGTTTACTGAATTAGTTTCAATAGGCCAGTTCGTATTCAAACTCAGCTCTTCGATTCAGGCTCCAAGCCGTTTCGTCAAAACCAACAACAGCAGGTTTTTCCTCACCGAACGATGCAACTGAAATTCTGGAACTGTCAATTCCGAATTCCTGAAAAAAGGCGCTTACAGCTTCTCCTCGCTGATCGCCTAATGCTAAATTGTACTCGCGGGTACCACGCTCATCTGCGTGCCCTGAAATAGCCACGCTGGCATCAGGATAATCGCTTAAGACTTCTGCATGGGCACGAATAATACGCTGCGAATCCTCGCTGACTTTGGCATCATCAAAATCAAAGTATATTGTCTTCTGGCCCAGAAAGTTATCCAAATTTGCATCCGAATCTGAGGCATCTGCCGCATCACCAATTTCGGACTCAATCACGCTGCCAGAATCGTCGACACTGGAGGTCTCCGCCACGCCCGCATCCGTGCCATCAACGCCGACTTCCATTGCGTCAACACCTGTTTTGGCACAACCGACTAAAATTGCTAGTGAAAATAATAACGTTCCAATCAATACTGTGTATCGTTGCATGCTGAATTTTGCTCCTGTGATTCTTTCTAAATATACTGATTTATTTCTTACTTTCCCAAGCAACCTGCTTAACCGACCCTGCAGCAATCTCAATACGTGATTGTATCTTGCCGTTTGGGGAGAGAATACTAATGTGTCTATCCCCGCCTTCCACTATATACATCAACATATCTCCATTTGGCGAAAAAATTGCTGAATCATCAATGGTTGTTGATGAAACGATTCTAATTGTTTGCGCCTTGAAATCGTAAATCGCTACTTGATTGCCATTGCCTTGATTGGAAATCAGTATCAATTGCTTGCCAGAGGGAGAATAGCGGGCGCCTGAATTAGATTCACCTTCAAGCGTAATTCGCTTGGCCTTAGCGTTATTCCTCGCCCGAATTCTGTAAATCTGAGCATTCTTGCCTCGGTTCGATGTGAAAACGATATATTTCCCGTCTGGCGACCAAGCAGGCTCAGTGTCAATTTGGCGATGATTGGTAAGTCGCGTAACCTTGCTGTCTTCAAGAGTGAGAATAAAGATATCCGAGTTGCCTTTATTTGAATTTGCAAAAGCAAGCTTTTGCCCGTCGGGGGACCAGCTCGGAGATCTGTTCTGCCCCTCAAATTCTGCCACGACATGCCGGTCGCCTGTAGCCACGGTTTGAATATAAATCTTTGTCTGATGCTCGTCCAGAATGGAATATGCAATCTGCTTGGAATCAGGTGACCATGTCGGGGAAAGAATCGGATCGTTCGTCTTCAACAGAATCTGCGAATTATGTCCATCGTAATCAGCAATGTAAAGCCTATGCTCAGGTTGTCTTTGTGAAGATTGGAGCGTAGTCGTGAAGGCAATTTTGCTGTGAAAGGAACTCTTGCTGCCAGTCACGCTTTCGTACACGTTGTTCGCGATCTGATGGGCAATACTACGCAATTGCGACGCCTTGGCCATGTACTGGCTACCAAAAATCTGCTTTTCATCATAGGCGTCAAATAGGCGAGAAATCACTTTATAACTGCCATCACCCATGTAACTCACAGAACCAATTACCACATAGTCAACTTTGATCAGTCGCCAGTCATCGAACCTGATTTGCTCAACAGCAGTTGGCAAACTCAAGAATCCAAGTGGATGGATCGGATCGAATCGCCCGGTTCGAGCAAGATCGTTGCGAATCACGTCATCCACGATATGTTCCAGTTCAATTCCTTCATCTACTCCAAAAGGAACGACCGCAATTGGAACACCACGCTCTACGCCCTTATTGATTTCGATTGTTACCAATGCATGCGAATTTGCGCATACGGCAAGCAATCCGATTGTGATCAGGAGTTTAGGCCAGAGATTCAACATGGCTAGCTAGAAGTTTCTGGAGAACTGAACACAAAACGAAACTTTCGTAAATAATCATAGTAATCTGGATTGTCAGGAATCGGTAGTGGTGAAGCCTTTCTAATGGCTAGTAACACAGAACGATCAAATTCACTGGAGCCACTAGATTCAGTTACAGTAATAGACAGAACAGCACCGCTACGATCAATTTCGACGATCACACCCGTTTCAATATCCGGCGTAGCAGCTTCTCGTATCCAATTGTTGGTAACTTTCCTTTTTATTAGCGGTGCATATTCGGAAAATGCTACTAGTGCATCATTTTCAAGCTGCTTTTTTCGTCTTGTCTCCTCTCTAATCTGCTCCTGCGCTGCTTTCGCTAATTTTTCGCGTTCTAGGCCAGCCTGCTGCAATCGCTCCTCTTCTTGTTTCTTCTTACGTTCATCAGCCAGTCTTTTTCTTTCAGCTTCTTCGGCTCTGCGACTGTTCTCTTCTTCCTGGGCCTGCGCGAGTTTTTCCTGACCATTTAGCTGCTTTTCCGACAGTTTCCGCTCACGCTCTTGTTTCTGCAAGCGTTCCTGCTCCTGCTTTTTCAATTCTTTTAGCAGAGTCTCCTTGTTCGATTGCTCCTGATTCATGGCCTCAAGCTCGGACTGCAGTTTCTGTTTCTGTTCTTCCAACAGTGCCAACTGCCGGGTTTCTTCCTGCCTCTTTGCCTCTTCAGCCAGTCGTTTTTGCTCAATCAGTTTCTCCTGCTCTTTTTTCTGGATTTCAGCCAACTCTTGCTCGCGCCTCTGATTCTCTAATTGTTCTTCGCGCTGCTTATTCAGTTCAGCCAATTTTTTAGCTTCCTGTTGACGGGCATTTTCAATCTCACGCAGTTCTTGTTCCCGCTCAAGACGTTGCTCCTCCATTTCGCGTACGCGTTTCTCTTCCTCTAGTTTGCGAGACTCAATCATCGCCAGCTGTTGTTCTTCCAACTCGCGCCGTTGCTCAATCTGCTCCTGTTCCTGACGTGCCGCTTCCAGTTCCCTTTTCTGGTTTAATACCTTCTGTCGCTCCTGCTCTTCTTTCAAGCGAATTTGTTCAAGTTCCTGCTCGATTGCCTGTTCGGAGATCGCATGCGCCTGAATTGACGCTTCGGTGGGCTTGCTGCCCTGCCAATTTGTGGGAATGATTTGTTCAAAATAAATATTTACCCCAACTGCAAGAACAATGGCGGCATGAACGCATAGCGCCAAAAATACTGACTTAGTGCCAAATTTTTTTGGATTCCGATTTTTCACTTCAGAGTTATTTACCTATCGGATTCTTGGTTACAAGTCCAACATCATCTACACCCGCAATCTGCAGAGCAACCATCGCCTGAATGACCGAATTGAAATCTACGTTTGCATCTCCGCGCACAAAAAATGCCGTGTCTGGATTTGCACGCTTTACGGCAGTCGCTTTCAATTGTATCTGCCGTAGTGTAACTGTGTTGTCAACGTCCTGATTCACATAGTAGGCGCCGTCTTTATTGACATGAACCACAAACGGGATATTTTCGTCTGATATGATCGGTTTCGCCTGTGCTTGAGGCAAATCAACTTTCACGCCCTCCGTAAGCAAAGGCGCTGTTACCATAAAAATTACCAGTAAAACCAGCATAACGTCAATATATGGAACGACATTTATCTCGTTCATCTGCTTGTGTCTGCGCTGTCGTACAACCGTTCTCATGTCTTGCCCTACCTCATCGCGTACTGGCGATTGACGATACTTAGGAATTCCTCGGTAAAGGTTTCGTATCGACTGAGCAGTCGATCCGCCTGATAGGAAAACCGGTTATAAGCAATCACTGCTGGAATTGCGGCAAAAAGCCCCATTGCAGTTGCAATCAAGGCTTCTGCAATTCCCGGGGCGACTGCCGCAATGGTAGTCGTCTGTAATGAACCAAGTGCCCTGAATGAATTCATAATACCCCAAACTGTACCAAACAGTCCGATATACGGGCTAGTGGAACCAACCGTGGCGAGAAACGACAAATTTGAATTAACGCTGTCCTCGGCTCTGTTCAGCGCAACCCGCATTGAACGATGTACGCCGTCGACAATTTCCGTTCTATCTATATTTTGACGTGTCAACAGCCTACTAAGTTCCCGATAGCCTTCCATAAATACTTCGGCGATTGAACCGGCATCTTTGTTGCGACCTTCCCAGTCATAGTACAAAGAACTGAGATCGCCAACTGACCAAAACTTCCCCTCAAACTCATCGGCTGATTGTGTCCAGTATTTCAACGTAAACCACTTATAGAAAATCATCGACCAAGACACCAATGACGCCAATATCAGAATCGCCATGACAAATTGAACCAGAACGCTTGCATTCGTAATCAGTTCAATAAAAGAGAGAGTATTTCCTGTTGGAACAAGTTCGAGTGAATCTTCCATTAAGTTAACCTTTGCTTGAGCTCTGCGGGAATTCTACAAACAGTCAATCGAACAGCATCTAGTGATGCAATGCGAAACCTTCCCCGAACGAGCAAACCTCGTTCACCCGAGATGGTTTGCGATATAGTCATACTGGCACCACGAATTGAATCAGGAGTAACGGAGACTTTCAATAAATCTCCCAACTTCGCTGGTTTGATGAAATCCAGGCAAGCCGAGCGCACGGCAAATATTATGCCGAATAAATCCTTAGGCTGTTGCGGTCTGCAGCCTAGACTGGCAAGCCAATCCGTTCTGGCACGTTCCATGAAATTCAAATAATTTGCGTGATAGACCACTCCAGCGGCATCCGTATCTTCGTAGTACACTCGAAAATTCGAGAAAAATTCTTCAGACAACATTCAATTAAACAGATTCCAGTTCCGTTGGTCCAATTGTACTAAATGGCAGTTTGTTCATTTACAGAAGTGTATGATGTCCGCGAGAGACTCCAAGGTGCTTCCACGCCTTTGGCGTGGCTGTTCTGCCTCTCGGTGTACGTTGAATGAAGCCCTGTTGCAGCAGATAAGGTTCGATCGTATCTTCGATCGTTCCTCTCTCTTCGCTGATAGCAGCCGAAAGCGTTTCCACGCCAGTCGGCCCGCCCTGATAGTTCTCAACTAGAATCTGTAAGTATTTTCGGTCCAGCACGTCCAGCCCGCAGGTGTCCACCTCCAACATTTCCAGCGCATACTGGGCTGTTGATCGATCAATCTTCCCACTCCCTTCAATCTGTGCATAGTCGCGTACTCGACGCAAAAGCCGATTGGCGACGCGTGGCGTGCCGCGAGAGCGTTCCGCTATCGCCTCAACACCATCAGAGTCGGTATCGATGGATAAAATTCTTGAAGAACGCATAATGATGTTTGCGATGTCATCGGTACTGTAGTAGTCAAGACGCTGCACGATACCGAATCGGTCGCGCAACGGAGAAGTAAGAAGGCCGGTTCTTGTTGTAGCACCTACCAACGTAAATGGCTGCAAATCGAGCTGAATCGATTTCGCCGCTGGTCCTTGGCCGATCATAATATCGATTCTGTAATCTTCCATTGCCGGATACAGCACTTCCTCTACAACCGGGTTCAGCCGATGAATCTCATCGACGAACAGCACAGCCCCGGACTGCAACCGGGTAAGCATCGCAGCAACGTCACCTTGACGTTCCAGCACAGGTCCTGAAGTCTGTACTAAATCAACCTTTAATTCGTTCGCAATAATGTACGCGAGGGTTGTCTTGCCAAGACCTGGCGGCCCGAAAATCAGGACGTGATCCAGTGCTTCTCCACGTTGGAGAGTAGCCTTGACGAAAATCTTCAGCTGTTTTCTGGTTTTGATCTGCCCAATGAATTCACCAAGCACTTTCGGTCGAAGACTTCTATCAAATTCTCCCTCGGCCTCATCCATCTGCGCCGGTGAGATTGGTCGAATGCTATCTTTCACTGTGAAACTGTAGTCAGAGAAGCAAGCGCGAGTACGACTGCCTGTTCGGTGCTATCGGCATTATCTCGAATTGACAGTACCGCGCGTCTTGATTCCCGGTGAGAATACCCCAGTTCGATCAGTGCCTCAGTCGCTTCAAGTACGATGTCACTAGCCGCGGTTGACGGGTCCCGAGCATCGAAATTGTCCACCGGAAATTGACCGACTTTATCCCGTAGTTCCAGCAGCAGTCTTGTGGCAGTTTTTTTACCGATTCCTGGCACCTTCTCAAGTGATCTAGGATCTTCAAGTTGGACGCATGCCACCAGTTCGGACACTTTCATTTCGGATAGAATTCCGAGCGCCGTTCGCGGTCCGATTTTACTGACATTAATCAGCACACGAAATAAGTCTCGGTCAGCTTGACCTGTAAATCCAAACAGTGTATGAGCATCTTCTCGTACATGCGTATGTATATGAAGTTCCGCCTGTCCATCAATATCAGCCATTTCCTCTACTATGGTTGCAGGAACGTTGACTTCATAGCCCACCCCATCCACATCCAGCAAGACATATGAAGCCCGCTTTTGCCGGATGGCGCCACGCAGATATCCAATCACAACGCGCTCGCTGTTTGATCAAGTAACTGACGCAATCCGCTGCAAGGGCGTTTTACAGCGACGCGATCTCAGTGCCGGATCCAATATCGGCATATGTTGATAGTGCGTAATGGCACCAGCCAGCGCATCTGCTTCATCTTGGTCGGGCATCTTTTTTAAACACAGCAACATCTGCACCATGTACTGAATTTGTTCTTTCGCAGCTGAACCACTGCCGGTAATTGATTTCTTGATCTGTCTCGCAGCATATTCATAAATTTCGAGTTCGCTTGCAGCACACGCAACGATTGCACTTCCACGTGCATGCCCCAGTAGCAGCGCAGATTGAGGATTAACAGAAACAAACACTTGTTCAACTACTGCAAATTGAGGCTCATACTTACAGATAACATCTGTAATTTGGTGATAGATTTCACTTAAGCGTTCCGACAAATCACCGGTTGGCAGCTTGATACTACCGCTACAGACGTACTGAATACGGTCGGATCTGCACTCAATCACTCCGTAACCGGTTACCCGAGAGCCTGGATCAATTCCCAGAATTCTTATCATCCATCAATCTGCAGTAAATGTTGCATTGGTATAGACATCCTGGACATCGTCAAGCTCCTCAATTACATCGATCAGATTGACAACACGCTCCATTAATTGATCTCCTATTTCAAGAGAAGTAGTCGGACGCTGCTCAATGTTCGCCTCTTCGTACTCCAGTCCGGCTTTTTCGACTGCCTCAACAACCTCATAAAACGAATCTATTGGCGTTGACACCATGATCGAACCATCGTCCAGAGTATCGATATCATCTGCACCAGCCGACACAGCCACATCCATTATCTGTTCTTCGTCGCTTCCAGCAGCAAACTGAACGGAACCCGCCCGATTGAACAAATAGGATACCGACCCCTCGTTACCGAGATTTCCGCCGTGTTTTGACAAGGCATGACGAACTTCGCTGACGGTACGATTTCGATTATCGGTCGAGCACTCAATTAACAAGGCAACTCCGCCAGGCCCGTATCCCTCATATACCACATCCTGATATCCATCTCCACCGGAATCTCCTGAGCCGCGTTGCACCGCTCGATTGATCACTTCTCGACCCATATTGGCGGCAAGCGCTTTGTCAATGGCAGAACGAAGACGAGGATTACCCTCAGGGTCGGGCGTCCCTGACTTTGCAGCTACAGTGACCTCTCTGATAAGTTTCGAGAAAAGCTTCCCGCGACGGCTATCCTGTGCGGCTTTTCGAAACCGGATATTCGCCCATTTACTATGTCCGGCCATAAGAAGAAAAGTGATTTGACTTTATTCGTTCTATTCTATCACTTTCGATTGGGGTGAATATTGCAAATCAGCAACCCAAAATCCACGTTAGAAATTAATTGAGCTTAAATTGGCAGGTGAATCTGGATATTGCGTGAGGATTTCGCTCCGGTCAAAGCTAGTTCAGATAGTTGCCAAGGGAATCACAAGATAAACTTTCGCTACACCACAACACAACCGCCGATCTTGGTGCTGCTGTCGCGCATCTTGGCAACTGTGAAACACAAGTTTCAAACCTTTCATCTGTACACAGTTAACTCCGCGTGTGATGTCGTATTAGTCTGATACTTTCTGTGCATGTATTCCTCGGTGATAAATTAATGCCGGGGTGAACAGTGCATAGGCTTGCCACAATTTACGCGTTCCCGGCAGCAAAGGCTGACTTTTTCTCGACTCGAACCCGGCGATGCTCGCAAGGTCAATGACGAATGTCCGGATATTTGGATTGTGATTCGGCGGGCCTCGTGAACGACGGATGCCACGAAAGTGCAAATAATCATACAGACATTCGACCTGCTCGTCTCCCACCACTTCCTTCGCCAAGGCCTCCGGGTGGTTACGCGCCATGTAATTCAGGTCATGAATGTAACAGGCGGTGATCGCATCGAACGCCAGGCACTTGCGCAGATCATCCGCATGATCGAATTGGCGCGTGCCGATGCGTGTGCCGTTTTTCAATACGCTGAACCAGGTCTCAATGTGCCAGCGTAACTCATACCACCGAACCACCTCGCGAGCCTGTTCAGCACTCGCCTCGCCCTCCGTTGTGAGCAACAGCCAGTGCAGCGGCTTTTCTCTTTTCGGTGCATTTATCTCCTCAACACTCACCGCCAGCATCTGCGTCGGTGTCTGATCTTCGGCCAACACCGGCGCCTTGAGCGTTACCATGGCCGCCCGCAAAGCCAATCTCGCCTGGCGCGCCTTGCGCTTTCGCTTGCCACCACAGGCCTCAATCTGAATCGTCTTGTACGCAATCACCGGCTGCTTTGCCAGATGCAACACCAACTTCTCAGTGCTACCGTCTTGCAGGATCACCTTACGCTTGCGTGCGCCATTCGAACGCACCAGCAAACCGTCGCCTGATACCACTGCCTGACGAAGCATCGACCACAAATCTGCCTCCCGATCACACACCGTAATGACCTGCGTGTCCGCGCACGCCTGCGACAATTCATGCGCCCGTGAAAGCCCCGCAAGCCAACGCTCGCTTTCCTTCTCAGTTTGTTCGTCGCATTCATTCGCCTTTTTATCCACCTTGCGAAATCCCGCATCCAGCGTATACACCCCCAGCGGACGACCCACCTCGTTGATCGCAAGTCCAAAATGCGCCAACATCCCCTTCGCACCCGCACCACGACCGCCAATGCCCACCAACCCTTCGCTGCCACTCAGACCGTGATAGTTCAACGCGGTGGTGTCCTGTACCGCAAGCACCACCGATTCTGTCGCACAACGCTCCGCAACACTCGCCTGATGAGGCGCCAAGATATGTTCCATATTCACCTGTTCGTTCGATAATAGCCGATACGCCCCCTTGCGCTCCGCCCGATTCGGAAAGATCACCGGGATCGATTCACCGAGATGCTCAACCCACGCCTGCCCCATTTGCACAATCCGTTGCCGAACCCGTCCGTCAGGATGACTCGAACGCGCATACTCGCGCTCCGCCCAGTGCGCATCTTCGCTCAAATACACCGCCTTGGGCTTGACAATCGCTCGAGGCTCAAGCGTGCATAATCGCACCTGCCAATGATCCGACAACGGCTTCATCCATATCGCTTTTTTCGTGCCCGGCTGGGCGCGCCGCTGCGCATGCCCGCTGCTTAACCGAGAACACCGACTCCACCCCGCCGCCTCGTAACTCGTGCCGCGATAGCATTGATCCACATACGTATAGGCCAGTACCGGCAAAACTTTGTATGACGCCTCCCAGTCAACAGCCACTCGCTCGCAAGCCTGCGCCAAAACTTTCGATGCCAGACCATACACCCGGGGAATCAGTAAAAAACGATGATTGCATATCACCGCTGCCAAATTCAAAGCCCGCGCATCACCACTCCATCCAATCCATTCATCGCGCGCCTTCTGATGCCAACTCGCTGCCGAAAATCCAATCCCGCCAATGACTCCATGCCGTGAACTGCATACCCAGTACCGCATCTGACCTCCAGGCGCACGCTTGAATCCCAAGGGATGCCAAGCTTCCATCATCGCATCCCAACTGCGCCGCTGCTGCCGATCACAGACCACTGACAAAGTAATCTCACCCATATCCGATAACCGAGCGCACATCCCCGACAACGCTTCCAATCCCGCAGGCGGTGAAACTTCATTCACCGACTGCGGAACCCCGACGCACGCCTGCGGCAACTCAAAGTCCGCCTTCTGCGCTATTTTGACCAACGCCTTGCGGGCTGAACTCACCGCAGCTCGACCTTTGCTATCATACCAATGGTCAAGTTCGCACAAAAGCCGTGCAAGATCACCCCGGGTAGCAGATGGCCTGCAAGACTCCTCGATCACCCGCGTGACAGTTTCGGCACTGAATTGTCGCATTCCGACTTGCATGCCGATATGATGGCATAATTATCTTCCGAAGTTAACAGTGGGCAGATGAAAGGTTTCAAACTGTCAGTTACAAATTCAAGAAACAGATGTGGAACTGGCTTAGATTTTCAGCAGAATTCAAGGAAACCGATCTGAAATCGGTGATGATTCTTCATTCATATTACTCGCCACCACGGCACTGCCAACACATCATCGGTAAGCCATGACATTTCGTCACCGGTGTGCAACAGCAATCCGGAACGGGCGAGATTGCCATATTCCCGTCGAAAAATTCACAGTTTGGCTGTACCACCGATATGCGGTCGTTTACTCGCTTTGACTTCGGTCGGCAAAACCCGTCCGCCTGCTTCAATAATAACCTTTACAAGAGTACTCTTGCCCGTCTGTCTTGCACCAGAAGGAATAACTGCGGGTATAGTATTGAGATGGAAATTCAGAATTTTTGTAATTAATCGCGGCAAGGGAGTTTGGGACACTTGATTGTTTCACTTTGTTGATACTGTAGATGTATTGATTCGTGTTATGGATGATATTCATTCATATAGTGAATAATATTAATTTATTCGTTGGAATGCTTGATGTAGATTGATGCTAAACTCTCGAAAGTCATACGATCAATATTCCATCTTCAAGTTAGCGTGAATCATTGACGGTTCACAAGGATGCGGGTACGATCAGCGACAGCGGTCATGTAGTATATGTAGTTGAGGAGGAAACAGCGAAACCTCGAACCGTTTCGGTCGGAAAAACTGTAGGTGTATCTGTTCAGTGTAGCAGTGGAGTGATAACTGGACTGGGGTTCATGGTCGGTTAAATGATGTCGAGGACATCGATTGCTGAGGAGGTTATGGATAAAAAAAAGTTCACTGGACGCTGGACTGTAGAGCGAGCGATCAGCGAGGTGGGACGTCCGCTGGGGGTGTATGCGCTGGATGCGGGATTTCGCAAGGTGAGCAGCAAAGCGAGTGAATGCGACGAAGAAGGCGGGAAGGAAAGCGAGCGTTGGCTTGCAGGGCTGACACGTGCGCATGAGCTGTCCGAGGCCTATCCGGACACGCGGGTCATTACGGTGTGTGATTGGGAGGCGGATTTGTGGTCGATGCTTCGCCAAGCGGTGGTATCAGGTGACAGTTTGCTGGTGCGTTCCAATGGTGCGCGCAAACGTAAGGTGATACTGGAAGACGGCACTGCTGAGAAGTTGCCGTTGCATCTGTCAAAGCAGCCGGTAATTGTGCACAAGACGATTCAGGTTGAGGCCTGTGGTGGCAAGCGAAAGCGCAAGGCGTGGTTGGATTTGCGGGCCTGTATGATGACGCTCGGGCAATGGCATTCGTTTAGCAAAAAAAGCCATTCGTTTAACAGTTCGGTATTTCCTGCATATTCTGATTCAAAGTGAACACCCGTTCTGATTCAAAGTGAACTGATGCAGGAGCATCACTATCTTGGTGCGTTGCGCAAGATCGGCAATACGATTCGCTACGTGGCGGCGGTGGATGGTCAGTGGCTGGGGGTGTTGAGTTTTTCGGCGCCGGCGCTCAAGTGTGCGGCACGCGATGAGTGGGTCGGCTGGAGCCGAGCACACCCAATGGCATTCGTTTAACAGTTCGGTATTTCCCCAAGATTTGGACGACCTGCAGCTGATCAATCGTTCAGTTTTTGTTTAGGCCGCTCTGGTTTTTCGGTTGGCATTCCTGAACCGTTCATCCGGACGCTTTGAGACCCGCGGATACGACCGTCCCGGACGTTCCTTTTGCAGACAATTGCCGATGCTATTAACCCATCTTTATCAAAATTCCTCGATTTTTCGCTATTTCGGCCTATTTTTGGCAAATATGAAAATGTAAGTTGTTGATATCAATAATATCTGATTCTGAAAAGTAAAATGTAGTACCATAAAATGATATGATTTGGTTGACTTTCCGGGAAACTTGCCTTATTCTTCCCGCCATCATGTATATCTCAGCCAGCAAAACCCATACCGGCGCCCGCGGCAAATCCTACTTTACCCACCGACTGGTGCGCTCCGAGCGAAACGGTAAAAAAGTCAGGAGCGTGACCCTGCTGAATCTCGGCAGCCGCTTTTCAGTTCCCAAAGATCACTGGAAATCTCTCTGCGCCCGCATCCAGGAGATTTTGTCTCCCATCGACACGATGTTTGCGACCCGCTTGGATGACAGGCTTGAGAATGAAGCCCAGCGGATTGCCGCACAGCTGCTGGCGAGCGGTGCGAAAATCAGCAAACACAGCGAGTCCGATTGTGGCAGCCAGCCGGGCACTTCACTGCATCAGGTAGACATCGAATCGTTCGACAGTTTTCGGCCGCGCACCGTGGGGGTTGAGAACGTTGGACTGTGGGCCTGTCAGACTCTGCAACTGCCGCAATTGTTCGAGAGTCTCGGTTTCAATGGCCGCGAGCGCGCCACCGCGCTGGCACTGATTATCGGGCGGCTGGCAAAGCCGGGCTCGGAATTGGCGACCTTTGCATGGCTGAGCAATAGCAGCGCCCTGGGCGAACTGCTGGAAGTGGATTTCGAGCATTTCGGGCTGAGCAATCTTTATCGTACCTCGGATCAGCTGATAAGAAACAAGGAGCGCATCGAGAATGATTTATTCGGCCACGTACAGTGTTTGTTTGATCTTTCATGCACCTTTACTTTGTATGATTTGACCAACACCTACTTTGAAGGCGCGGCGGTTGAACCGCCGAAGGCCAAATACGGGCGCTCAAAAGACAAGCGCCGCGACTGCAAGCTTCTGACTCTCGGACTGGTGCTGGATGCAAGCGGTTTTGTACGGCGCTCGCAGGTGATGGACGGCAACGTGGTCGAACACCAGACCCTGCAGGAGATGCTGCGGCGCCTGAAAGCCCCGCAGGGCGCATTGGTAGTCATGGACCGCGGGCTGGCAACGGCTGAAAACCTGCAATCGCTGCGGGACAGCGGTTACCGCTATGTGGTGGTCTCGCGCGAAACCAAGCGTCCCGAATTTGATCTGACACAGGCTGTGCAACTGCGCACCGCCTGGCACCACAATGTGTATTTGCACAAGGAGCTTGACCCATCCGGCGATGAAGTGCGTCTGTATTGCTATTCACAGATGCGCGCCAAAAAAGAGTGCGCAATGTCCGAGCGATTCTCAAACAGGTTCGAGAAGGAACTTGAACAGCTGTCGGCCGGACTGTCCCGAAAGGGCACCGTCAAACGTCTCGACCTGATACATCATCGTGTCGGCCGCATTCAGGAACGCAGCCGCGGTGCGGCGCAGCATTACCAGGTCACCGTGACGCCAAATAAGCGCGGCGACCAGGCCGAGTCAGTCAGTTGGCGCTTCAATCCTTTGCCGGGCACGCTGCAGACCAATCCGGGAGTGTATTGTCTGCGCAGCACTGAAACCGACTGGGACGAATCCACCCTGTGGCGTACCTACATGACGCTGACCGATCTTGAGTCGGTGTTCCGCTCGCTCAAATCAGAACTCGGACTGCGACCGATCTACCATCGAAAGCCACTGCGTTCGGACCGACATCTGTTCATCACAGTGCTGGCTTACCAATGCGTGAAACTAGTCCGCGAGCGACTCGCCGGGCACGGAATCTCAGCCAGCTGGACAACGTTGCGCGAAGACCTGCAGCGCCAAGTTCGGGTGTCATTCCATTTCAACCGTGCTGATCAACGCGTTCTGCATATTCGCAAAGCCTCAAAGCCAGAAGGACTGCAGGAAGAGATTTACCGGCATTTGGAGGCTGATCCCAGACCTGGCGGCACCAAAAGAACAATCATCTGATTTGCTCTATAATCCACACAGTAACATAAATGTAGTACCTGCAAGGAATTTTTTCGCTTATAAGCTATTGATATATTTAAGATGAATTTCAAGCTTGATAAACATGGGTTAGGGGGTGGCGTGTCGTTCGAGCTCGGGCTTGAAGCGATGTGGCGCAAGAGCGCCAACGACACCGTGTCCGAGCTCGCGGTCGGCTTCGCAACCCAGGTAACCTCGTAGATGCGCCGGACGTGGTCCCGCGGGCAACGCCGGGAAGAAAGCCGGATGGGTGCAGATCCCCGCTACAAGCGCCCCTTCGACCTCGCCGTGGTCGCCCTCGCCCTCTTGGCGCTTTTCCCGGCGTGGCTAGTGCTGGGGCTCGCCATCGCGCTGGCGGTCCGGCTTTCGAGCCCCGGCCCGGTGCTATATCGTCAGTCGCGCCTCGGCCTCGGCGGACGCACGTTCGACATCCTCAAGTTCCGCACCATGGCCGAGGATGAGGAGGCCCGCTCGGGTCCTGTATGGGCGAAGTGGAACGACCAGCGCGCGACGCCGGTGGGGCGGGTGCTGCGCCGTTTTCATCTCGACGAGCTTCCGCAATTGGTGAACGTGGTCCGGGGGGAGATGAGCTTGGTCGGGCCGCGCCCCGAACGCCCAGCGCTGGCGGCGCGGATCGAGCGCAAGGTCCCCGGCTTCGCATCGCGCCTTCGGGTGCGCCCGGGCATCGCGGGGCTGGCCCAGGCGAAGGGTGGGTTTCGCATCCACCCGCGGGACAAGTTGCGCTACGACCTGAAATACATCGAGGCGATGAACCCGTGGCTGGACCTCAAGCTGTGCGTGCGGTGTGCCCGGAAAGCGCTGCGCCCCGGCTCGGGTCCTTGCCCGACGGGCTCGGTCGCACGGGGTCGACGGTTCCATGCGGACAGCAACGAAGCGGGTTCCTGAGCCCGCGCCGGGGCCGCGGCCGGCAGCAGTGCGCGGTAACGACTGGCAGTGGGTGCGGTTGCCCGAGGGCACAAGATTTACACCGACGCTCCCGGTCAGCGTCATCGTGCCCTGCTTCGAGTCGCCCGGCGCGCTGGCGCTGACTCTGGCAGGGCTGGAGCGGCAGAACTATCCACGGGAACTGTTCGAGGCCATCATCGTAGACGATGGCTCGGAGCCGCCGTTGCGTCGCCCGGAACGGACACCGCTCAATGTGCGGGTGGTGCGCCAGGAACGGCACGGCTTCGGGCTGGCGCGGGCGCGCAATGCCGGGGTACGGGCGGCGGCGCACAACATCCTGGTCTTCCTCGATGGCGACGTAATCGCCGAGTCGGGTCTGCTGTCGGCCCATGCGCGCTGGCACCACGCGGTCAACGACGCGTTGACATTGGGATTCTGCGCGTATGTGTCGGCGTCGGGCATCGATGTCGCGGCGGTCCATGGCCAGCCGGAATCGTTGCGTGCGCTGTTCGCGGGTCGGACCTGCGATCGCCCATGGCTGGAGCGCCACATGGTCCGGACCGGCGACCTGACCTCGGGGCATGATGACCTGTTCCGCGCCGTGACGGGGCACAATCTCGGGATTTCCCGGGCATTCTTCGAGGAGTTGGGCGGTTTCGACGAGACCTTTACCCGCTATGGCGGGGAGGACACCGAGTTCGGCTACCGTGTGCAGATGCGGGGCGGGCTGCTGGTGCCGGTGCGCGAAGCGTTCGCCTGGCACCAGGGCCTCTACGCCGCGGGCCGGGAGGCGAAGGCGCGCGACCAGACATTGCAGTACGCCAGCCTCGCCCAGCTGATCGCGGATCCCGGCTTCCGCCGGACCGCCCCAGACCGCGTGTTTACGGTGCCGTGCCATGTCGTCACCGTCGAGGTGAGGGATGCTCCTGCCTCACTCGTCGCCGCCACTGTCGAGGTTCTGCTGGCCGACCCGGCAGGCGACCTGGTGGTGTGGGTCAAGGCACCGTCGGGACAAAGCGAGGACACGTTTACCTCGCTGGAGGAGCGTTTTGGGGGGAACTCGAGGGTGCGGATCGCGCCTGAATGCCCTGCGTCCCTGCCGGTTTGCGACGCGGCGCTCGACGCGTTTCCGGTGTCGCCGTTCCACATCGCGCTTCCCGCCGGCGCGTCCATCCGGCCCGGCTTAGTGAACGCACTGCGGCGGGCTTTGGGTGAAGCGGCGATGGCGGCGGCGACGCTGCCGGACGGATCGCTTATATCGATCACCCGGTCGTGGGCGTTGCATCGTGCCCGGCGCACGGAGCTCGCGGTCTCGGAGCTTGGCGAGGTGCGTACGATACCGGTGGCGGCGATCGAGCGCTGCGCTGCGTCGGGTCATCTCCACCAGGGAGTCCAACGTATCGCGCGGCGGAACCGGTCCCCGTGGCGCCCTCGCAAGTCTGGCGCCGTCGTGGCACGGCTCTGGGCCGAGGTGCGGCACGTCAGGGGGCCGTACACAGCTTGGCGCTTCCTCGCATGGCTGGCGGTCGGGGTGCGCTGGCGGCTCGCCCAGGCCAGTGGTGGCACGGCGGAGCCGGCCACGGCCCCGCCCGAACCTGTGCCCGGGCCGGCCCATGCCGACCCGACGCTTGGGGTGGAGATCGCCGCGCTGGGTACGCGTGCGCAGGCCGTGTTTCGGGCCTCCTCGCGGGTCTCGCATGCTCTCGACGGGCGCCACCTCGACGTTGCGCTGGCGGACACAGCGACCGAAGCGGCAGGGATCGGCGTGCCAGCGGTGGTTCTCGGCCGGGTTCCGGCTCTGTCGGTTCCGGCTTTCGACCCGGCGGTGCACAACCCGGTCGGCTGGGTGCGGGAGGTCGAGCAAAGGTCCGTCTCGCTCGGGCCACCGCGGTTGCTTCCGAAGGTCATCCGGGTGCGGCGGATGGTGGGGGTGGATGATCTGGACGCGCTCCGGCACTGCCACCATGTCGAGGACGTGGCGGCATTCCATGGGGATGCGACCGAACGGGTCGGTATCCTGGCCCGGCTTGCGGCCCTCGGTGTGCCGGTGCACCTGGCGGACCGCGACACGAAGCTGGAAGCGCTTCTAGGGGCCGAGCTCCACGCGCTCATGCTCGATCCGATCCCTTTTGCTGGTGGGGCGGCGCGAGAGGCGCTCAGCATAGGCATGCGGCGTACGGCGCTACGCTGCCACTCGCTCGGCGCCCGAACCCGGCAGTCCTGTGCGGCCGCGGGCGTCGACCCTCCTGAGCTCCCCCTTGTTTCGGTGTTGCTCGCGACCCGCCGTCCCGGGCAACTGGCGATGGCAGTGGCTAATGTCGAGCGACAGCGCTACCCGCGACTGGAACTGGTGTTGGCCCTGCACGGCCCGGGCTTCGAGGAGGACGCGGTGGCCCGCGCCTGTGCCAGCCTCGCGCATCCGGTGACGGTGCTGCGGCTTGAGGAAGAACACCCCTTGGGTGCGGTGCTGAACGTTGCCACGGCCGCTGCCGCCGGTCCGCTACTGGCCAAAATGGACGACGACGACGTCTACGGCGCCGAGCATCTCTGGGACCTGGTGCTGGCGCATGAGTATTCCGGGGCGGCGCTGGTCGGTAAGTTCCCGGCGACAGTCTACCTGGCGAGACGCGACCGAACTGTGCGCCGCCGCCAGGTGCGGAGCGAGACCTGGTCGAGATCGATCACCGGCGGCACCATGCTGATTGCTCGGGCGGACCTGGAGCGCGCTGGCGGCTGGCGGCCGCTGCGACGCCATGTGGACGCGGCGCTAGCGGACGACGTGGCCCGTGCCGGCGGCGGGGTCTACCGCACCCATGACGCTGGCTACATCATGGTCCGACACGGCGAGAGCCATACCTGGGAGGCCGACGATGCCGTCTTTCTGGCCCAGGCCGAGATCGTGCGACTGGGTTGGCATCCGAGTCTGGCTGGAATCGGGGACGTGCAGCCGCCGCTGCCCAATACATCGGAATCCGGGCAGGTGCTTGCCCGGGGGCGAGCGGTGCAGACTCGACCGCTGTGGGAGTAGCCGGCATGGGGATGGCTCGATGATCTCGCACAGACATCGCTGCATATACGTAAAGGTGCCGAAGTGTGGCAGCACGACGGTGCTGGAGTGGTTCCTCAAGCACAGCGGCGGCCGACACAGCTTCAGGCCATACTGGTACGGGGGGTTGATGTCGGAACGCATTCAGGGTGTGACGCGGACCTTGAACCTCTATCCCGACTACTACACCTTCTCTTTCGTGCGAAATCCGTATCGGAGATTCCTGTCGCTGTGGCAGAGTACGTTCTTAATCAAGGATCCGCGATTCTCAGAGCTGCCGGACGGTCTGGCGGGTTGCCCGACCTTGCGGGAGTTCGCCGAGCTGTGCCGGGAGGTGCTTGACGACTTCGGGCCCCGGTGGGGCAGGGACGCGCGCGAGTTCTTCCGCGAAAACGCCGAACGGGAGTACGGACCTGGCAGGATCAGGCTTCGGCAACTGGGCTGGGTGATCGGCCATGCCCGGCCGCAGACCGCGTTCCTGCCGGACTGCAATCCCGAGCACCTGTTCGGCCTAGCGCGCACGAACAGCTTTCCGCTCTCGTTCGTCGGCAGGGTTGAGAACATGGAGGCGGACTTCGACCGTGTACGGCACGAGTTGGGTCTGCCCGGGTTCGCTCTCGAGCGTCGCAACGTCTCCGCGGCGGCATCTGGGCGCGACCGACCTTGGATGTCCCACTACGACAAGGCGACGCGCGGCCTAGTGGAGGAGATCTATGCCGCCGATCTGGCATTCACCGGCTGTAGCTTCAACGACGGATGCAGTACGGTGCTGGTTGCGGCGCCCGCCCGCCCGGCCGAGTCGAACCGTCGGGTACAGCACCGCCTGCGCACCTGGCCGGCGCGCGTGTTCCGGCACCTGTGGGCGCTCGAGATTCGCCTGGAGGAGCGTATTCGGGGCTCGGCGACGCTCAGGCGTATGCTTCGCCCGTTGAAGCGGCTGCGCGGTCTGCCGACATGACAGCGCGTCTGGAAACCAGGGAGCGGGCTTTGCTGGCGCACTGCCGTCCGAGCACGCCAGCGACCGGCGGGCCGACCCCGGAAGATCCACCGGCAGTGTCGGTTATACTCCCCGTGCGGGACGCGGAGGCGACGCTGTCGGCTGCGCTCGAATCGGTGTTGTCCCAGGACTATGGCGGTGAGCTTGAAGTGATCGTCGCGGACGGGTCGAAGACGTCAGCGACGCGGGACCTCGTCCGCCGGCACTTTCCCGAGGTTCGTATTGTCGACAACCCGGCGGGGGAGATCGCGAGCGGACTGAATCGTGCCCTGGGGGCGGCGAGGTACCTGATCGTCGCGCGTTGCGACGCAGGGGCGGTGCTGCCGGCGAGATACCTTGCGCGGGCGGTCGACACCCTGCAGCGCACCGGGGCGGCGAATGTGGGCGGGCGCGTGAACCCGGTGGGGACCACTTTCTTCGGGCGGGCGGTGGCACTGGCGACATCAAGTCCGCTCGGTGCGGGCGATGCCCGCTACCGAATCGGCGGCGCCGAGGGGCCGGTCGATACGGTGTTCCCGGGGGTTTTCCGGCGCGAGGCGTTGGACGCTGCGGGCGGCTTCGATGAGACGCTCGGGCGCAACGAGGACTATGAGTTGAACTGGCGGTTGCGCGAACGCGGCGGTACGGTGTGGTTCGACCCGGCCCTGGTCGTGGACTATCGGTCGCGCGCCAGCCCCGGCGCGCTGACGCGTCAGTATTTCGATTATGGGCGCTGGAAGCGAGTCATGCTCGCCCGCAACCCGCGCTCGTTGCGGTTGCGCCAGCTCGCCCCACCGCTGTTGCTGGCGGCGCTTGTCATCTCAGCGGCGATGGCAGCGACAGGCGCCGCCATCGTCGCCGGTTGCCTCACGGGCGTGGCGGCGCTGCAAACCGGGAGTGTGCTGATGGTACTGGCGGCTGCGGTACCGGCGGGCTACGGGCTACTTCTGCTCGCGGGCGCCGCGGCGGTCGGGCTTGCCCGCCGCCGACCGGAGGCGGTGCTGGTTCCGGTAGCGGCAGTGGTAATCCATCTCGCCTGGGCTGCTGGCTTCTTCGCCAGCGCGCCTACACTTGCCCGCGGGAAAGCGCGGCGATGACCGGGCTGATTGTGCCGGAGAAAGCGTTACGCTGGGGAATCTTCGCCGGATTCGCCCTGCTGCTCGCCACTCCGTTTGTCATCACGCCCGGCACGATCTACCCGTTCGTGGTTGGCAAGGCGCTTTGGTCGCGGTCGCTCATCGAGATTGTGTTCGCGCTATGGGTGGTGCTGGCGTTGGCGCGGCCGGCGTATCGCACGCCCCGGTCGTGGCTCCTGCTGCTGCTCGCCGTCGGCCTCGCCGTGTCGTTGCTCGCCGCCGGTACCGGAGTCAGCCTCCAGCGCAGCCTGTGGTCGAGTTACGAACGCATGCAGGGCGTGCTCGATGCCGCGCACTGGGCTGCGCTCGTATTGGTGCTGGCCTCGATGCTGCGCAGTTTCACCGCATGGAAAACGCTGCTCGGGCTCAACGCCGGGGTGGGTACGTCGATGGCCTGCCTGATTATCGCCCGGCATTACCAGCTCGACATCCCCTTCTACGGTGCAATTCTGGAGTCCCATTTGCCGCGCATGAGTGGCCCGTTCGGCAATCCGACCTATCTCGCCGTCTACATGCTCTTCAACCTGGTGCTGGCGTTCGGGTTCGCGGTGCTGGCCTGGCTGCCCCACGCCGCGCCTGCTGCAGGACCTACGCCGCGGCGCCGGGATCGGCACCAACACCGCAAAGCGCTGGCGTGGCCCCGACTGCGCTGGATCGGTGCATTGCCCTGGCTAGCGGCCGCGGCACTGCTGCTCTGGGGGCTGTCGCTGGCTGGATCCGTCGGCGGCTTCGTCGGGCTGTTTGCGGCTATCGCCTTCGTCGCGCTGGGTTACGCGACCCTCACCCGCGGCCGCAGGCGATGGATCGCGTTCGCCGTGCTCGCGGTGCTCGGCCTGTCGGCCGTCGGGATCGGCCTGCGTGTCGTCAACGCCGACCGCACGGCCGGACCAGACATCGGCAATCCGATCGCCGAATATGTGATCTCCGTCCACATTCAGCGGCCTGGCGTGCAGAGCCGCCTCGAGGCCTGGAAGGCAGGCCTCGAGGGCTTCTTGGCGCGTCCCGTGTTGGGCTGGGGCCCGGAGAACTTCGGTACGGTGTTCGGTCGGTACGCCTCTGGTTACGGCACTGTCATCGAGCCCCATGACTACGCCCACAGTAAACTCGTCGAGGTCGTCGCGACCACCGGCGCCCTGGGTCTCCTGGCCTGGCTGGCACTCTGGGTATCGGCGTTCTTGGTGCTGTGGCGCGCGGTCCGGGTGCTGGAGGCGCGCGAGCGGGCGTTGGCGGTGTTCGCCGGCGCGGCACTGTTCGGTGGTCTGGTGCAGAGCCTGTTGCTGTTCGACACTGTAGTCGGCATGCTCCAGTCAATGCTGCTGCTCGGCTTTGCTGTGAGTTTGGAAGCGACGGCGGTGCCCGAGCACCGTCGCCCGCGGATGCCGTCACTGCTTCGCGGCGCCAAGGCGCGACTCGCGGCCGCCGTGGTAGCCGTCGCGCTTGCGGCATCCGGTCTCACGGTGAACCATGCCATCCACAGCGCCGCCGACCGGAACCATATCCCGTTGGGAGACTGGCCGTGGCAGCGCATGGAAGGTGGTATCGACGGCTTCGAGCCGCTCGCGAACACTTGGCGTAGGTTGCTGTTCAACGAGGTTGGGCAGCACTGGCCGCGGATCCGGGACCGGGACGGTGCCCGCTCGCTGCAGTTGTTGGAATGGGTGGAGCGGGAGGCCGCCGACGCGCTGCGTGCGGAGCCCACCAACTGGCAGATTCATCACAGCTTGACGCGAATGTACGACGCGGCGACCAAGACGGACCCCGGGCACGCGGCGAAGGCGCGGAGCCATCTGGAGCGCGGCCGGGCACTCGCCCCGAACCGGCCGGCCTACACGCGCGTCCCCCAGCCGCCGGGTGAGCTCACCGTGCGCCGGCTCGAGGATGGTCGCCACGAGCTGCGCTGGCGCTGGTCCGAAGGCGCTGGATACGTGACGGTCTCAGAGTCGCAGAACCACGGTCCATGGCGCCACATCTTGCATGTCTACGATCCCGCCCGGACATCGTTCGTCCCCACGGGGTCGGACACCCCCGGCATCTGGCGCTATCGCGTCAAGGCGTGCCTGTTTCCCGGGGCGTGCAGCAACAAGACCCTGTGGCCTCCCATCGTGGTGCCAGCTGAAGGCGCTAACCGGAGCTCGACGCCATGAAACGGCTGGCTATCGGGGCCGATCACGACGGAGGCGGAACGGGTGGGGGCGGCCTGACCGGGTGCACGATCGTCGGGCTCAAATGGGCCAGCGTCTCGGCTGTCGTCCAGATGGTGCTCTCGCTCGCGTTCCTGGCGACGCTGTCGCGCCTGCTCAAGCCCGAGGATTTCGGGTTGCTCGCCATTGCGCTCATCTTCGTAACCACGGCGCATGTACTCGGGCACCGCAATATCGGGTCTGCGATCATCCAGCGTCACAATCTGACCGACCGGCATATCGCCGCAGGGCTGACGCTGTCGGCCACCGCTGGCGTAGTACTGGCGGCCGCCGTGTGGGGAGCCGCACCGGCCGTCGGGCGGTTTTTCGACGAACCCACGGTGAAGCCGGTGCTCGCCACGCTGTCGTTCGCAATCGTCATCGGCGGTCTCGGTACCGTCCCGGAGGCCCTCTGGCGGCGCGAGCTGCGGTTCAGGGCGCTGACGGGGGCGGAGCTGCTATCGCAGGCGCTGGGCTACGGGCTGGTCGCGATCACGATTGCGGCGCTGGGCCACGGCGTCTGGGCACTGGTCTGGGGCACGGTTGCTCGCCACGCTGTCTTTACTGCGGCGGTCCTCGCAACCGGGCCGCGCCTACCACGGCCCGGCCTAGCACGGCGGGAGGCGGGCGAGTTGCTGCACGCCGGCACCGGGTTCACCACGATCGCGCTCTGCAACCTGGTGACGCAACAGGGCAGCCGCCTGATCGTCGGCCATGGGCTGGGAACGACCTCGCTCGGCTACTTCACGCGCGCGACGGCGCTGGCCTCGCTGTCGGGCTATTTCGGCAGGGTCGTGTCGGGGGCCCTGTTCCCGGCCATGGCGCAGCGGCAGAAACGCACCGACCGGCTCGGTGCCGTCTATCTTCACGGCGTCGAGGCCATGGCGCTGCTGGGCCTGCTCGCAGGACTGATGCTGGGGGTCTGCGCGCCAGAGATCGTGACACTCATCCTTGGTGCGCAGTGGGACGCGGTGGTGCCGGTCCTGCAGATCCTCGCAGTCGGGACCGCATTCCGGCTCGCCGGTATACTCAACACGCCCGTTACGCGGGCAATGGGGGCGCTCAAGAGGGTGGCGTGGCGGCTGGCGCTTTATGGCGGCCTCCTCCTGCTCGGGGTCGCGGCGGGCAGCCGCTGGGGACTGGATGGCGTGGCGGTGGCGGCCGTCGCCGCGTTCATCCTCTCCCAGGTGGCGATGACTCAGCTGACTCTGTCGCTGCTCGGGGTGGGCTGGCGACGCCTTCTCGGCCGCCTCGTGCCTGCGCTGTGGGCTGGCGTCTGGGCTGCGCCTGCGCTGTGCCTGACGGTGGTGCTGGTGCGGGATGCGGAACTGCCTGCCGTATTGGCACTGGCGGCAGAGTCGTTGGCGTGTGGCTGCGCCGCGGCGCTAGCCGTCTGGCACGCGCCGCGGTTCGCGCGCCCCCTGTTCCCCGGTTGGGTGCTCGTGCAGTTGCCCTTCGACACCATGGGTCCGCCTGGGCGATGGCTGCAGTTCCCGCTCCTGCAGCTGGCGCGGCGGTACGCGCGATGACGCCGGGCGGTTATCCTGCCGTGAACGGTCCGCTTACCCGCCGGTCAGCAACGACGGTTCGGGCGCGCCGACGATGAGGCCGGACGCACAGAATGCCGCACGCCTGCTCGCCCGGACCCTGATCGCGACCGGCGCCGGACGGTTGATGCACGACCGTTCTCGGTTGCCTGGCGGCATCCGCACGCTGATCCGGAACCGGGCGTTTGGGTCGCTGGCAAAACGACTCGCGCGCTCGGCAACGCCAGAGCACCAGACGATCGCGTCGGCGTTGGTCGCCGCTATCGAAGCCAGGGACGACGAAGCCGCGCGAGCCTTGGTGTTCATGGCCGGATGCCGGCCCGACCTCCGGGCCGAGAAGCTCCTGTCGCCGAAGCACCGCTATCTCTGGATCTGCGTCCCAAAAGTGGCGTCACGCAGCATCATCGCCGCCCTGCGCGCGGTCGACCCTGGCGCCGAGCTGATCCGAGACAGGACCCTTGACCAAGTCCTCGTGGCACGTCCCGAGGCCCGGGAGTATTTCCGCTTCGCCTTCCTGCGCCATCCCGTCCATCGCACGCGCTCCTTCCATGCGGACAAGCACACGCGGGCGCTCTGGGACCGTGACGCCTACCGGTGGTTCATTGAGCCCTATTACGGCGTGAGTGCGGACATGGGGTTCGGGGCGTTCTGTCGCTGGCTGGAGACGCCTTTCGGGTCCGATGCCTTCGCCGACAGGCACTGGCTCTCGCAGCATCGCCAAATCCGGGACGCGGACGGGCGCCTGCCGGATTTCCTGGGGTGCTATGAGCGGCTTGACGCCGATTGGCGCACGGTCTGCGAGAGGCTGGGCATACCGTTCCGAGTCCTGCCCCGGCTGAATTCCCGGCCGGAGGGATACGGGGAACCACTCCCCGATACGGACACGGTTGCAGTGCTGCTGCGGCGCTATGCCGAAGATTTTAGGCTCGGTGTATATACCGGAAATAACCCGGGAAGACAGGCATGAATTCCGACAGGCGAAAATGCGACATTCTCGGGGCCGCGACCGGCTCGGTGCTGGTCACCGGCGGCGCCGGCTATGTCGGCAGCCACGTGGTGCTAGCGCTCCGGGCGGCTGGTTACCAGGTGGTCGTGCTCGACGATCTCTCGACCGGCCAGCGGGCGGCCGTGCCACCCAGCGCCGCTTTTGTCGAAGGCGACGCCGGCGATTACGGAACCGCCGCCGCGGCCATCGCTGGCCACGGCGTCAGCGCGGTCCTGCACCTCGCCGCCAGCATCGACATCGCCGAATCTCTAGCTGATCCGCTCAAGTACGACCGCAACAACTGCCGCGTCAGCGCCAACCTGATCCGGGCCTGTATCGCCGGCGGGGTGAGGCGCTTCCTATTCGCCTCAAGCGCCGCAGTCTATGGCGCGGCGGGCGCGGCGCCGGTGGGCGAGGACGCGCCAGCGGCGCCCGTCCACCCGTACGGGCGCTCCAAGTTCGCGACCGAGCGGTTGCTGGGAGACGTTGCGCATCACCACGGGCTGCGCTACGCCGTACTGCGCTACTTCAATGTTGCGGGCGCCGACCCACTCGGACGGGCGGGCCCGTCCGGCTCGGGCGCCATGCATCTGATCACAGCCGCCTGCCGGGCCGCGCTTGGCCTACGGGATGGCGTTACCGTGTTCGGTACCGACTACCCGACGCTGGATGGGACCTGCATGCGTGACTATATCCACGTCTCCGATCTTGCCGCCATCCATGTTTCGGTGTTGCGCTGCCTCGAGAACGGTGCGCCGTCTCGGGTGCTCAACTGCGGCTCTGGCCGCGGGGTCTCAGTCCACGAGGTGCTTGCTGCGGTGCGGGCGGAAGCCGGCGTCGCCTTCTGCGTCCGCACCGGCCCGCGTCGTCCCGGAGACCTCCCGGTCCTGGTCGCCGATACCGCACACCTGCGCACGGTCCTACGTCGAGCGCCGCGACACGACGTCCTCCGCGCGATCATGCGAAGTGCGCTCTCTTGGGAGAGAGCCCGCGCATGCAAGGCTTTGGCCGATGTCTGAGCCCCGAGGCCGGACGCTCCACGAAGCAAGGTTCGCCGAAACCGTGCTCGGCGATGCGAAGAACTGGGACCTCACTCCGTGTCAGCTCAGCGATTTAGAGGTGTTGCTGAACGGTGCCTTCACGCCGTTCGAGGATTTCATGAGCCCGCCGAGTACGAGGGGGTTGTGCGTCTGCCTTCGAGGTTGTGCTGGCCGATCCCGGTGACGCTCGACGTGAACGAGGCCTTCGCCGCAGCAGGGCTCCAGCCCGGGGATACGATTGCGCTTCGCGACGCCGAGGGACTGCCGGGTCGCTATCATGGAAGTCGGTGGGACGTGGCGGCCCGAAAAAGACGAGGAGGCCCGAACCGTCTATTGCACAGGCAACGACGATTATCCAGGCTTTACCTTCTGCATCGCACGAATTCGGTCTATGTGAGCGGGCGCGTCGTCGCCCTGGAGCCGATTCCGCACTACGACCAAAGCGCGCTCCGCCAATCCCCGGCCGCGCTGCGCGAATGTTTCCGCAAGTTCGGCTGGCAGCGCGATGTCGCCTTCCAGACCCGCAATCCACTGCACCGCGCAACCAACGATATCGATTGCTTCACCAGGGTGCGTTACGACCAACGCATCCTCGGGCGTTTCACCCGCGTGACCGCGCCCCTGAGCCTGTTCAATCTCGCGATGCGTATGGCCGGGTCGCGCGCGAGGCCGTCTGGCACACGATCGTTCGCAGGAACTACCGCTGCACGCACTTCATCGTCGTCCGCGACCATGCCGCACCCTGCGCTGATGGAAACGGTCGTGGATTCTACGCGCCCTATGACGCGCAGGCGCTGATTGCCGAGCACGAACTCGGCATCGTCATGGTACCGTTCCAGGAAGTGGCCTATCCGAAGTTTAACCCCTGCTGCCCTAAAACAGGCATTTTTCTCCACCCTGTGTTCCGTAAGCCATTGAAAATGCTTCTTTCGCCTTTCTCCAAAACGATTGTAGTGCCATTATATTCATGTTTCACCTTGACAACCTCCAGCGCTCCCCCTATAATGCCCCCATGTTCATCCGCAAAACCAAAACCGGCAGCCATGCCAACGGCAACGCCTATTACTCCTACCGCCTGGTCAGCAACCAACGCGTCGACAACCGCGTCAAACAGACCATCGAACTGAATCTAGGCGCCAATTTCGATCTGCCTCAACCTTTGTGGCGGGAGGCCTGCCAGCGCCTGGATGAACTCCTCAACGGCCACTCGCAACCGCTGTTTCCGATGCCCTTCGACGAGCAGGTCGAACAGGCGGCAAACCTGTTATACAAGCGCCTCATTGATCGCCATGGCGGCCCGCCCTATGAGCCGGTCTTGGCAAATGACCAAACCGAGGTCCGGCCCGGCGCGCGTTTGGCCGATGCGAAGTATCACAGCATTGATCCCGATTCGCTCGAGTTGCGCCAAGCGCGCTCGGCGGGAGTCGAAGCGCTGGGGCTGTGGGCGCTGCATGAATTGCAGCTGCCGCAACTGTTTCAAAGCGTCGGGTTCAACCGCCGGCAATGCGCTTCGGCCATTGCGGTGATTGTCGCGAGGCTGGCCGGATGCGGATCGGAACGTAGCGCCTGGCACTGGCTGGGCGAAAGCAGTGCACTGGGCGAACTGCTGGATGTGGATTTCGATTCGATGAGCTCGATGAGTCTGTACCGGGCCACTGATGGGTTGCTCAAACACCACGCTGCGATTGAACAGCACGTGTTCGGGCGGGTCCGCGAACTGTTCGATCTGCCGACCACAGTGACGCTGTATGATCTGACCAACACCTACCTGGAAGGCAATGCAGAGCAGATGCCCAAGGCCAAGTTTGGACGTTCGAAAGAAAAGCGTTCGGATTGCCGGCTTCTGACGCTGGCGGTGGTGTTGGACGGTAGCGGGTTCATCCGCCGCTCGCAAGTGTTCGACGGCAATGTGGTTGAGGGAACGACGCTGGAGGCGATGCTCGAAGCACTGGACGCACCCCCCGGTGCGATGGTGATCATGGATCGAGGCTTGGCGGAGCAGGACAATCTGGATTGGCTGCGCGAGCATGGATATCAGTATCTGGCGGTGAGCCGAGAGCGCAAGCGGTGCTTTGAGGAAATCGATGTGGTTACGATACGAAACGCAAAGCAAATGCAAGTGCAGTTGCAGCGGCTAGATGACGAATCGGGAACCGAGACCCGGCTGTATTGCCGTTCTGAGGAACGCCTGCACAAGGAGCTTGCGATGAGCGAACATTTTCAGCAGCTTTATGAAGACGGATTGAGGCAGCTCAACGAAGGTCTGTCGAAGCCGTATACCCATAAAACGCTGGGCTCTGTGGAACGGCGCCTGGGGCGTTTAGCGGAGAAAAGCAAGGGCATCTCACAACACTATCAGGTTGAGGTGATTGCCGATGGGGTCGGCAAAAAGGCGAGTCACATCCAATGGCAGCTCCAGGAAGTCGATGGCACGCGCCAGACGCATCCTGGAGTGTATTGTCTGCGCACCAACAAGATGGATTGGGATGAGGAGACGATGTGGCGCACTTATGTTCTGCTGACTGAAGTTGAATCGGTGTTTCGATGTTTGAAATCGGAACTGGGACTTCGTCCGGTGTTTCACCAGAAGCAGCACCGGGCTGACGCTCACCTGTTTATTACCACGTTGGCGTTTCAGCTGGTGCAGATGATTCGGCGTCGGCTCAAGGTTGGCGATTGCCATCACAGTTGGAGTCGAATCCGCAGGATCATGCAAAGCGTGCAGCGAATCACAGTCACATTCAAACGTGCGGATGGGCGAACGCTGCATGTGCGCAAAGCGACCCATGTGGAAATGGAACAGCCGGCGATCTGTCAGCTTCTGGGTATCGATACCGCATTCGGAGGCATCCGGAAAAAGATCTGCTGATCGCCGAGGTCAGTGCTGTGGCGGCACTCGCTACTTTTTTGCGTAGTGGGGGCGGAAATTCAGTTTGTAGTGCCAGAGCGTTTTTTTTACCCATCTAACTATCTGTTTTAGCACTACAATATTTTAACTATGTTAAACTTCGGCTATGTCGCGAACCGGTCCAGCTACTTTCCCGTCGATTGGTTCTCGGGCGGTGACCGGCCGCGTACGCTTCCAAGCGTTGGCTGACAACCCTCGAATTGCTGCGGGAAAAGACCAATCACCAAAGTCAGAAACTCTTGCACATGAAGCAGACGGCGCTGTGCCCAGCGTCGTACACTCGAATCGTCTATGTAACCATTGCCGTGCACCTTCCTCACTTCCTGCAAATCTGCGCCATTCCTTTCGAGTGCTGCAACGGCGCCTTCCATCTGTGCCAAGGTGCCCGGCATGCGTGCCGCAAAAAATGTCGGCAAAAGGCTGAATGTCTGATGACTTTCACGGCAGTAATAGCGCACAATCAGTGCCTCGCCGTAGGCGGTCTTGCGGGAATAAGTGCCGTGACGATGGAATGCACAACTCTCGTCAGGATGATTCGGACACGACGATAGTGTTGCTTCCTTGTGCCCTTTTTTGATAACATAATTATGATCGTTCAAAGTCGTTGGATGAGGAATTTGCATTGTTCCGCTCCGGCGTACTTGCGGGCGGTTACCCGTTTTGTTCGGTTGTGTTATGGGATCGCACCGTGTTCGCACACGGTGCGGTTCTTTTTGTGCGCCAAGCATGGCGCGTAGCGCCTTGATTGGCGCTGTTCCGATAACACATGGTGGTGATCGGATAACTTGGCGGCGAAAGTCCGCTGCTGGCCCGGCAAGGGGAACAGCTAGCCGAACGGCAAGGGTGTCCACTGCGAGGTGGAATCTGAAGGAAGCCGAAGGCAAAGCACTGACCTGATGAACAAGAATCACATACGAGGCGAACACCGTGGGTAAGAAGGCAAATAGATTTGAAGCCCGATACTTGCACGGAAACGGTGGACGTATATGTGGCAGGTATAAGTGTGAAGGTTACGCGTCTTACCTTGGGAGGTCTGTCATTGTGCCTGATTTTGGGCTACCGATGCCGAGAGGTATCGGGATGGGGTGGCAGAAGTCAGCCGACGTCATAGTAGCTTTGTTGCCGCAAAGTGAAGGACTGAACAATGACGAACGTGAGTAGGCGGTTTGATAATGAACCCACTGAATTCAGCAGAAGCCCGCAACCGCGGGGAGCTCTCAGATGGCGGCGAACGGGTTTCGCAAGACGCTGGGAAGATTGCGAAAGCGGGTTCAGCGATTGAAACGCGGACGAAAGCGGACATGTCAATACTGGATACGGTATTGCATCTCCAGTGTCGTCATTGAACCGCCGTATGCGGAACCGCATGTACGGTGGTGTGGGAGGACGGCAGGGGTAACCCTGCCTCCTACCCGATATGAAAGTCGCTCTTTGTCTGTGTTCGCTGCCACGAAAATGAACCTGCTGCTTTTTCGCTTTATTTCGAGAATTTCTCGTTTCGGCTGCGAATTATTGTAAGAAATTCGCCGGGGTGTTCTCCAATTTAATTTGGGATCCTACATGCGCCACGCCTACACACTGCGCCACCTACAGGGCTTTACGGTGCTGTTTACCGGTCTGTCCGGCGCCGGCAAGTCGACACTCGCCAATGCGCTCGCGGCGATGCTGCGGGAGAGCGACAACCGACCGGTGACGCTGCTCGACGGGGATGTCGTGCGCAAGAATCTTTCCAGCGAGCTCGGGTTCTCACGCGAGCACCGAGAGATCAACCTGCGGCGCATCGGCTTAGTCGCCACCGAGATCGCGCGCGACGGCGGAATAGCGGTCTGTGCCATGATCGCGCCCTACGCGTCCGCCCGCCGCGAGTTGCGAGAGACTGTCGAGGCGGTCGGAGGATTAGTCGAAGTGTACGTTTCGACTCCCCTAGAGATTTGCGAGGCCCGCGACCCCAAGGGCCTCTACGCAAAGGTCCGGGCGGGTCTCATCGAGGGCTTCACCGGCATCGATGACCCCTACGAGGTGCCGGTGAACCCCGACATCGCGATCAACACCGCCGGTATCCGTCCGAACCTTGCTGCCGAGCGCATATTCGCAAGGCTCGAAAGCTTCGGTTACATACGATAAGCGCGGGTTCGGGACTGTCTTGGACACCGAGCTCGGCGAACCCAGGCTCGGCAGTTCAGGGTAAGCCTTGGCCAAGCTGGCAGCGAGCACGCTACCGGTCCCGGGGGCGGAGGCTGTCACGCTGCAAGCCAGCGGCCTGTCGGCGCGCGGAGAGTTGCTCACCACCGACCAGGCCGTCGTCGACGAGAAGGAGACCATGGAAAAATACCGAAAAGGCCTAACGGTTATTAAACTGACAGACAGGCTCTGCAGTGAGAGAGCTGCCAGAAAATGGTTTGTGGATCATCAATAGCCTGCCGGTCCTGATTGTCAGTATTCCGCATCGTTCATTATCCAGTTCAACGTTAGACATACTACCCTAATCCGCAATTAGAAATCTGATATTAATAGAAAAGCCTTGTACAACAAGGTTTTTAAGAAAAACCGGATTTCACCCAATGGGTGAAGTCCAAAACTTATCTAGTGTCTGGCAGAAAACTCCCAATATGCTGAATGTTCGGTAATAATTCAAGGAGTTTTTTTCATTTTTCGCAGTGGAGGCTGGGCAAACACCCGAATCGAGGGGAAATGACGTTGTGATTTGAATTTTCTCTGCAAATTCCACTAGTCAAGCACGTTGGGGGGGGGGCACTCGGCAAACCGTAAAATATCGTCCAACGCAAAAGTCTCATTTTCGGAGACCTTTTCGAAATCGGTAAGTTATTGATTTTTCGCGCGAATCGCCGAGCTTGAAAATTCGTTTACCCCACAAAACAGCCTGAAATACCGCCTTTTCGGCGTTTTCACGCGGTAAAGGGAAAATTTCACCCCAATTCCAAAGCCCTCTCAGCGGCCGGTTCCTGAGCAGCCTGATCCTGATTATCCTATTGTTTTAATTAATAAATAAAGCAACAAGCAACGGCTTCATGATATAATTCAGTTAAAAATCATTCAACCAAGAGGTTGTGCTCATGGCTTTCGTCCATTATGATCTGTTCTGGGAAAATTATCTGGACCATTGCGAACTAGAAAGACTTCAAGGCATCTTCACACAGCTCGACTTTTCTGAGATCATCTGCCAAATTCGCATTCACCGAAACCGCAAAGGACGTCAGGACTGGCCCATCGAAGCCATGCTGCAAGCGCTTTTCGCAATGATTGTCCTGCAGCATCGAAGTGTTGCCTCATTTCGCCGGGAACTGAAAAGAAACCCGACTTTGATGATCGCGCTGGGTTTTGAGCTCAAGCCGGTTGCGGACTGCGACCGGGAGCCGTTTGTCCACTACAAGGTGCCATCGGACGGGGCTTTTTTCGGATTTTTTTATTGGTAAAAGTTTATGTTATGCTATTATTGGTCGCGGATGGCTTGTATGCTCGCCGTTTGTCAGTTATGAGAATCAGCAAACTTGATGAATTTAAAGGTTGTTTCACGCCGCTTTTTTTCGGCGTGGATGAATTAAGGCAAGCACTCCCCCCCCCCCTTGCTCGCGGCGTATCCTTGGGACCTGTCGTCCCGCCGACGGCCGTAACGGGCCGCGCCTCTGCCGCCGCCTGACTGACCGTCCCCGCCGCCCGGCGGGATCCGCATTCGCCGATTCGTTCCTCTCCCGCGTCCTGCGCCCGGCCGCCCTGGCGGCGGTGCTCGCGGTCGCAGCGCTGGCCGGCTTAGCCGCCGCCCAGACGGAGCCGCAGACGCTCGTCAGCAATACCGGCCAGACGTTGTCCGTGTTTGAATCGTCGTGGTTCACGAGCGGCGTATCGTTCACCACCGGCACGAACGCCGCGGGATACACGATCAGCTCCGTCGATCTGGACCTCGCCGCCGCCACCAGCACGCATTTCACCCTCGCAATCTGGTCGGCCACCAACGCCACCACGCCCAACGCCAAGCTCCACGGCCTCGCCAACCCGGGCTCCGGGCAACAGAGCGGCGTGGTGAATTTCACCGCCCCGGCCAACACGGTGCTGACGGCGAGCACGACCTACTTCCTGATCTACGTCGAGTCGTCATCAAAGTTGGAGTTTAACGGCACCAAGAGTGACTCCGAGACCAGCTCCTTCGGCTGGAGCATCGGCAACATAATGTACAGTTACAATACGACCACCAGTCAATGGGGAGCGAATGCTAATGTCCCCGACGCCGTCCCGCGGTTCGCGATCAAGGGCTCCAAGGTCGCCGCCGCCAACAACGCGCCGACGTTCACCGAAGGCGCGAGCGCGACCCGCTCGGTGGCGGAGAACAACGCGCCGGGGACGAACGTCGGTAGCGCGGTGGCGGCCACCGATACGGACACAGGCGACACCCTTGAGTACACGCTCACGGGAACGGACGCGGCCTCGTTCGACATCGTGTCGACGAGCGGTCAGCTGCGCACGAAGACCGGTGTGATCTACGACCACGAGACGAAGTCGAGCTACACGGTGACGGTCCAGGTGTCGGACGGCAGTGGCGGGACGGACAGCATCACGGTGACGATCAACGTGACCGACGCGGCCGAGCAGCCGGCGAAGCCGGCGGCGCCGACGGTGCGGGCGACCTCGGGCTCGACCACGAGCCTGAACGTGAGCTGGACGGCACCGGCCAGGAACGGCGGCCCGGCGCTGACCGGCTACGAGGTGCAGTACCGCCAGGGCACGGACGGCGCCTGGTTGGACAAGTCGCACAGCGGTACGGGCACGAGCACGACGATCACGGGGCTCGCCGCGGGCACGTCCTACCAGGCGCGGGTGCGGGCGCTCAACGGGGAGACGCCGAGCGCGTGGTCCACGCCGGGCTCGGGCAGCACCGCCGATCCGAGCAACAGCGCGCCGACGTTCACCGAAGGCGCGAGCGCGACCCGCTCGGTGGCGGAGAACAACGCGCCGGGGACGAACGTCGGTAGCGCGGTGGCGGCCACCGATACGGACACAGGCGACACCCTTGAGTACACGCTCACGGGAACGGACGCGGCCTCGTTCGACATCGTGTCGACGAGCGGTCAGCTGCGCACGAAGACCGGTGTGATCTACGACCACGAGACGAAGTCGAGCTACACGGTGACGGTCCAGGTGTCGGACGGCAGTGGCGGGACGGACAGCATCACGGTGACGATCAACGTGACCGACGCGGCCGAGCAGCCGGCGAAGCCGGCGGCGCCGACGGTGCGGGCGACCTCGGGCTCGACCACGAGCCTGAACGTGAGCTGGACGGCACCGGCCAGGAACGGCGGCCCGGCGCTGACCGGCTACGAGGTGCAGTACCGCCAGGGCACGGACGGCGCCTGGTTGGACAAGTCGCACAGCGGTACGGGCACGAGCACGACGATCACGGGGCTCGCCGCGGGCACGTCCTACCAGGCGCGGGTGCGGGCGCTCAACGGGGAGACGCCGAGCGCGTGGTCCACGCCGGGCTCGGGCAGCACCGCCGATCCGAGCAACAGCGCGCCGACGTTCACCGAAGGCGCGAGCGCGACCCGCTCGGTGGCGGAGAACAACGCGCCGGGGACGAACGTCGGTAGCGCGGTGGCGGCCACCGATACGGACACAGGCGACACCCTTGAGTACACGCTCACGGGAACGGACGCGGCCTCGTTCGACATCGTGTCGACGAGCGGTCAGCTGCGCACGAAGACCGGTGTGATCTACGACCACGAGACGAAGTCGAGCTACACGGTGACGGTCCAGGTGTCGGACGGCAGTGGCGGGACGGACAGCATCACGGTGACGATCAACGTGACCGACGCGGCCGAGCAGCCGGCGAAGCCGGCGGCGCCGACGGTGCGGGCGACCTCGGGCTCGACCACGAGCCTGAACGTGAGCTGGACGGCACCGGCCAGGAACGGCGGCCCGGCGCTGACCGGCTACGAGGTGCAGTACCGCCAGGGCACGGACGGCGCCTGGTTGGACAAGTCGCACAGCGGTACGGGCACGAGCACGACGATCACGGGGCTCGCCGCGGGCACGTCCTACCAGGCGCGGGTGCGGGCGCTCAACGGGGAGACGCCGAGCGCGTGGTCCACGCCGGGCTCGGGCAGCACCGCCGAGCCGGCCAACAACCCGCCCGCGGCCGACCGCGTGAATGAAGCGCTGCTGCCGGAGGCGCTGCAGGTGCTGACGGCGGGTGTGTTTGAAGCAGTAAGCGGGCGCGTCGGACAGGCGTTTTTGAACGAAACGCCGCCCGGCTTCGGCGGACAGTCAGGCCTGCTCGAATTCCTGCGGGTCGGCGATGAGGCACTGGAGGCCGGCGTCTTCGAGGCCGGGCGGGCGCTCGGCGGCTCGTCCTTCACAATGCCGCTGGACGCCGCCGAGGGCGACTCCCCGCGCCTCACCGCGATTTGGTGTGGTATCGACTACCGCGATGTTTCCAGTGAAGGCGAAGGCGCGCTGGAATGGGACGGCGGCATCGCCGGCATGCACGTCGGAGCCGACACGCGGATTCGCGACGACCTTGTAGCGGGCCTCGCCGTGTCGGGATCGAAAGGCCGGTTCGACTACACCGACGGCGTCTCTTCGGGCAAATACCGGATCAGCCTGAGTTCCGTCAATCCATACGCGGCATGGAGAATGCCGAACGGCTTGCGTGCCTGGGTATCGCTGGGCTACGGGGAAGGCAAAATCGAAATCGAAGACGATGAGGCAAGCGACATCAGCCAAAGCTCGGCCGGATTCGGAATCAGCGGCACCGCATATTCGAGCGATAAATGGCACAAAGGCGGCCCGATCACAGTGCGGCTCAAGGCCGAAGGCTGGCTGTCCCAGGCCACGGCGGACGGTACGAAGAAGCTCAAGGAACTGAAAGCTGAAGTCAGCCGCTTGCGCGCCGCCGTCGAGGTCGGCCATTCGCGCGAGTTGGCTTCCGGGGGGCGCTTCACGCGCTGGGCGGAGCTCGGGCTGCATCGGGATGGGGGTGACACAACCGCAACAACTGGCGTCGAGACCGGGGCCGGCGTGCGCTATTTCGACCCGCCCCGGGGGCTGACCTTGGAGGCGCACGGACGCCTGTTGCGTAGCCGTGGCGGCGATTACCGGGAATGGGGTGTAGGCGGCTTGGCGCGGCTTGATCCGGATGCCGGCGGACTGGGACTGTCGCTCAGTATCCGGCCGACTGTAGGAATAGCCGACAGCGGCATCCGGCAGCTGTGGGAGAACGGTGCCGCAGCTTCGGCAGTGCCTGAATTCAAAGCCGAACGGCACTTCGACGCGGAACTCGGCTACGGACTGCCGGTGCTCGGCTGGAACGGCGTGCTGACCCCTTACGGGGGCGTTTCAAAGAGCGGCGACGGAGCACTCACGCTGAGTCTGGGCGGACGCTTTGAGATCGAAAAATCGGTCGCCATCAGCCTGGAGGGCCAGCAGCGGGAAAGCGACGAAGAGCGACCGTTGCGCAGCATCATGCTGCGCGGCTTCCTGAGCTGGTAGAATTGCAGGCGCCAACTGCGCCGCGGATGCATTGAATCTCCGCGGCGCAGCCGCAAAGCCCGTGTTGCGTATTCCGATAAAAATGAATGCTTTATGTAGACTATGTTTCGTGCAAGATAGGCAACACTATATAGCATGCCGACTATGTAGTGTAATTTTTACAATCCTTTAATTTTCCTGACAAAAACGATTTCAATAGCGACATAGTAAAGACTTTAACAACAGTCCCTGAAGGGACAGGAGTCTACTATGACGTATCGCATTGACGATCAAATTTTTTGCGCCATCCCCCAACGGGTCCACTGGTACCGCGGCTGGGTGCGATTGCTGAGGATTTGCACGCTCAGCAATATTCGCTTCGCACGATTTCTCAACGGTTGCGGCGGATAGTTCTATTCAGCGAATGGCTCAATCAGCAGGAAATTGAACTGTCGAGCCTGTGTTGCGCAGATGTAGCCCAATATTTGCGCACAAATGAGCAGAGTGGCTACTTGAAAGCGCCGGCTTCCTTGAGGGTATCTGATGGACGACCATTTGCGTTGCGAAGGTGTTATCACCCTGGATGCAAATCTCGCATCCAGGTCACTGGGCCTGTGCCTGCGTCGGTTGAGTTCGGATTTCGAGCATCGCTACGGGTATCGTCCGTATTTGGTTGAGACGTTTGTGGCGCGGAGTATCGCTGCGTGCGTCGAACTGGACGCATGTAGGCGAGACTTCGGGGCGCGGTCGGATGTCTGGGAACGAGGCCTGCACGACGGTCAAGTCGGTGTATATGTATGAGTTGACGCGTGACTGGCGCAAACGGCTTGGGGTTTTACCGCAGCGGGTGGTGCCACGGCAGACCGGTGAGGGTTTGGATATTGGAGTCTGGGCAGACCATGAATTTGACGGCGCCCCGCTTGGGGATTTGAGGTTGAGCAGGCGATTGGTGAAAAGCGCGTCGCTGCAGGCCCGCCAGCCGATGGCGTCTTTCCCATCGGCGGCGGGTGCGGAGCGTGCGGCAGTGTTTGGTTATTACCGGATGATTGACCAGCCGGCGGACTCGGAAGTGACGCCGCGCAACATTCTGGCACCGCATCGGGCACGCACGCTGCAGCGGATGCAGAATCAAACGGAAGTGCTGTGCGTGCAGGACGGAACCGATCTGAACTTTGCGGATCACGGCGCGTGCAGGGGACTGGGTCTGATCAGCAAAAACAAGGCTTCTGGAGGCACTCTGGGGATTCATATGCATTCGATGCTTGCGTTGGATGAACAAGGCCGCGTGCCGCTGGGTGTGCCACACATCGAGTATGGCTCGATTGAGGATGAAAAGATGCTGCGCTGGTCACGCGGTCTAAACCGAAGTTCCAGCCAGCAAATGACGATATGTCTCTGTTATCGTTGAAAAAACGAAAAAAACCTACTTCCGTTTACTGTCCACGTCCGGTTGGTTTTGCGAGCGCTCGCACGTTCAGTAATTCAAAAGCCTTCTCCTGCAGCGGATTGGGAACGGTGATCATGTCGAACTCGGGCGTGCCGGCAGCCTTCGGCTTCACCCGTTGCCGGGCCACGGTCGACAGCTCTTCAAGCAGGGTGCGGAAGCTGTGCACCGTCAAGGCGCCATCCGCGGTAGTCTTCGTGGCAGCCTTGTCAAGCGCCGCAGGCGAACGCACGGCGGGCTGCACCGGCGAGCTGCGCGCAGCCCCATAAGGGTCATCGAACAGGATCGGCGCCAAGGCCTTTCGCATGTGAAATTCAACGTAGTAGGCCAGCATGCAAAGCAGCACGTGGGCGCGCACCCGATGCGCCGAGTAGTGGTAAATCGGTCGCACTTTCAGATCGATGGTCTTCATGGTGCGAAAGGCACGTTCGACTGCACTGAGTCCCTTGTAGGCCTGCACCACCTCGGCGCGGTCCATGTCCGCTTCGGCGACATTGGTTCGCACCACGTAGAATCCGTCCAGCGCCGCTTCCTGGTCGATGCGCGCCTGGTTGCGCTGCCAGGTCAGGCTGTCGGCGCAGATGTCCACGGTGAAGTGTTTCGCCATCTTGTGAGAACCGAGCACCTGGGTAACGCGCCGGGTAATGGGGATCACTCCCTTGAGCCGGCGTTTTTCGCGGCCGGTGGCTTGCACGATCTGCTCCAGCTTGGCTTCGGTGGCCGCCAGCAGTTCCTGGCGCCGTATGGTGCGACGCTGTGCCAGAATCGGATTGCGGCACACCATCAGCCGTTCGCCCGGAAACAGCTCCTCGCAGGTGATTTCCGCCAAGTCGCGTTCATCGAACAGTGATGGCTGCAGCGCACCATCCTCCACCAGTGCGCGGATGGACGTGAAACGCAACGCGCTGATCCACTGCAAGCCGGCTGGCTTGAGATCCTCGCGGATGCGCGCCGAGGTGAGCATGCCGCGGTCGCCGACCAGCACCACCTGACGCAGTGCGAACAGCTGGCGCAACCTACCTTTTATACATAAGTCTAGTCTGGACGCATTAACCGATAAATTCCGCCCTCCGGGCCAAGTCTGACCATCAGCTCATAGGCTTGTGCCATGGCGGACAGCCGAGTGTATCCCTCCCAGATCTTCTTGTATCCCGGCGGCGGGTCTTTGCGCCGGTTCAGATAGCCGCCCATGATCGCCATGGTTCGCACCGCCGTGCCCAGATCATCAGGCTCGGCCAGGCGATTGTCCCGGGCGAAATCTTCCAAGACGGCGATTTCAATGTCGCTGAACAGCACCTCAGGCGGCAGTTCCGGCGTTTCCCGGCCCATCAGCACCATCGCAGCCAGACGCCACGCAATCACCGCCTTGATGGTCACCGCACGCTCAATCCGGTCGCAGCTCCGATGGCTCAGGAATTCCACCTTGCAACCGCTTTTCAGAACCCGATGCCAGTCCTCTATCCGCCAGCGCAGCCGGTAGCGCTCAATCACCTGTTCCGCCTGCTCAAACGAATCCACCGGCAATGTGGTGAGCAGCAGCCACTCCACCGCCTCCAAGCCGGCCGGCGGCGAGGGCTCCAGCACATGCACCGCATTCAGCTTGACCGGCGACTCGCCTTTCAGATGTGTCGCCTTGACCGGCACCGGAAGCTCAAGCGGCATCCAGCGCAGCTCAACCGCCGCCGTGCGCTGTTCCCGCCTGACCTTGCCTGGCTGACCGCGGCTTGGACGCCGCGCCGACTGCTGCCCCATGTGAATCTCCAGCTCGCCGCCACAGGTCGCACCGCGCACCTTGTCGAACAGCTTCACGGCCTGCTTGACCCGCTTGCCATCACGCGGCGCCCACTCATGACCCAGCACCCGGTCTTTAGCCGCCCGAGTCAGCACCTCCACATTGCCCAGCTGCCGGGCCAGCGCATACAGCTCAAAACTGTCGCCCTCCCGATCCATGACCGAAACCACCCGAACCCCATCCAGCTGCGCCGCCAGCGCCGAACATTCCCGCAGCCCCGCACGCCAGCGACCCATCTTGTTCTCATCCGCCTCGCGCCGGCCGTCTTTCGGCAACGAATCATACTGGATGTGCGGCACCCCCAAAGGCACCCCAGCCTCGTTCAAAACCAGCTGCGAGTGCATGTGAATCCCCAGCGTGCCCATGGATGACTTGTTGCGGCTGATCAGCCCCATGCCCTTGCACTCGCCATGATCGGCGAAGTTCAAGTCGGTGCCATCCTGCACGCACAGCACCTCAGCACAGCCCTGCATGCGCGCCAGCGTGCGCTGGCGGTGCGGCGCCAGAATGTTGCACGGGGTCACCTCCGAGTCGGCCGGCTGATCAATCAAGCGGTAATGTCCATAGACCGCCGCCTTGTCGCCGACCGCCGCGGCCGGAAACGACGACATCGGCGCCGCCGCCTGCAGCGACGCGCTTTTCACCAGCCGCTTGCTCAAGCGCTTGTCCCCCAGCGGGGCCGCGCCCAATTCATGGTCTGCCCATTGTTCACTGTCCAAACCCTCACCTGCGCCGCGCGGCGCAATCCGAAACGGGTCCGCCACCCCCAGAAGGTCTCGCCAGCCACGCTCCACTTCATACAGATACACCGATTTCACCGCTGCCGCGGCACCCGCAGACGACATCCGCCCCCGCCCGGCGGTCTGGCCCACATGCGTCCAGTTCGAGGCCCGCAGCGAGGCCCCATCATAGCATACCGGGTTGATGAAAGTCTCCACCAGAAACGGCCGGTAGCCATAGCAGCGCTCGAAATCAGCCGGCAGACGCCGCAGCGCCATCCCCAGCGCCTTGGAAGCCAGGTTCGCACAGCGCACCTGCGGGCGAATCAAAAACCGGCTCAGCCCGACTACCCGGTGCAGATGCATCCCGCGCTGCGCCGCATCCCAGCCCATCCATTGGTCGCGCGCCCGCAACGTCAAGGCCGATGCCGCAAAGCCAAAGCCGCCCAGTATGCCATGGTCTGACTCAATGAAATAGCGTAGCTGACAGCCCGCATGAACCGCCGCGCCGCGCGGATGCTCGCGCGCCATCAGCTCATTCCACAGCTGGCGCTGCGGCCGGTCAGCGACCCGCGTCAAGCGTAGCCCCGACAGCTGATCAACCCGTCCCGGCACCTGCTGTGCAGGCGGCACCGGCTCGCCCGTTCCCCGAGCCTGACCGCGGCTGCCACCGCCGCGCGACTCGGGCAGCATCACCTGCCCCGAGTGTTCCAGTCGGCGCAGAGACTTCATGCAGCTGGCCTGCTGAAGCTGACCGCCGGCGTCCTTGAAGTCAAACAGCTCGCACACCGCACGCCCAACCGCGGTGCGGGTTTCGAAAGTCTCCGAGCTCAGTAGCGACTGGACCTGCTCAAGGCCCCGGGGAGACGACAGCTGGCTGTGAATCTGGCTTTGCACATACATAAAAATGAAGTGTAAAGCACAGACATATCATTTGTCAAGTCCAATTTGTGCCCTACAGGTAGGGCGCAACTGGTGGATTTTCGCCGCCACCGTGGACGGGTCGCCGACATTGCCGGCAAACACCTCCACCGACACCGGACAGCCGTCGCGCGCGCACAGCACGCCGAAGGTGATCTGCTTCTTGCCGCGTTTGCCGTCGCGGCTGTGTCCGTACGCCGCCAGCGGGCACCGCTCGCCCTCGAACCAGGTCGACGAGACGTCATACAGCACCAGCGACCCTTCCTGCAGGTGGCGCTTGGCCAAGCGCTCGATGTCGCTGTGGCGCTTCCCGAGCCAGTCCAGAGCCTCATACAGGTCGTTTTCGTCCACCGCACCGAGCCCGAGCGTTTCGGACAGCGCACGCAGGGGGCTCGAGCTCAGCCCGCGGGCCGTGGCCAGCTTGGATTTCGGATTGAGGATGCGCGTCGCGATCAGGGCCACCGCCAGATCGCGCATGCGGCTGCGCTTGGTGGCGAGAACCGATTCCAGACCGCAGTTGTTCAGGCTGCCGAGCACCGCGGCGACATGGCCGTAGGGTTCGGTGCGCACGATGTCGAAGGCTTGGTGCAGGTGGCCGGAGTGGGGCGCTTCGTTCTTGAAGTGGCGGCGCAGCGCTTCAATCGCGTCTGGGGGGAGTCTGGAGAGGTTGGCGAGGGTTCTTTTTTTGTGCCTGCCGCGTTCGCGGTAGGATTCGCGCACGAGGATGGCGGGGGGCGAGTTGCGGTTGGGGATGGTGTCGATATACATGACCACTTATTTTAGACAATTGTATTCGCAATGTCAATATTATTATTGATGAATGAAAGGTTAATTACATGGGCACATTACGAAGTTGAAAAAATGCCAGGAACCCGCATGGGCTCTGGCATTTCAGGGCAAATCAGTCTGTTTTCTGCTGGAACTTCGGTCTAAAGGAATGCTCGGCGCTGGCTACCGAACTGGAAGGTGTGACACTGGTGTCGGTGATGGATCGCGAGGGCGACTGTTTTGAGTTGTTCGTTGAGCGTCGTCGTCTGGGCAATGTGGAACTGTTGGTTCGTGCCAAACACAATCGCAGTTTAGGCAAAGGTGTTGCGAAGCTGTTTGACGCGGTTCGCAGGCAGTCCGAGCAGGGTCGGCTGGAGGTGTTTGTTGGACATCGTTCGGCACGTCGCAGCAGTCGCAGTCAGAAAGCGGTATCCAAACAGGATGCGAGGGTTGCCCAAGTGTCGCTGCGCTGGCGGGAAGTGCAGCTGCCGGTGCCGGTCAGAAGTGAGCTCAAAGACGAGTCGCCGATGCCATTGAGTCTGGTGCATGTTCAGGAGATTGATGCACCGGCGGGTCAAGTCAATCGAATGGTTTCTGCTGACGACGCTGCCGGTGAACTCGCGTCGCGAGGCCGAGCGGGTGGTCGAGCGTTACCGTCTGCGCTGGCGAATCGAACACTGGCACAGGATTCTCAAGCACCAAAGCGGAGACCGGATAGAGCGTGCGGTGACGATCAACGCGGTCATCGCCTGGCGGCTAGCGGCGATGACATTGCTGGGACGCGAAACACCGGAGCTGCCCATGGAAGTGATGTTCACGGACGTGGAGATTGGCGTATTGCAGGATTTTGCGAAGGATAACAAGCTGGCGGTGCCGGACAATCTCGGTGCTGCGGTGGTGACCGTGGCGATAACTGCCGGCTATCTGAACCGTAAAAACGATCCGCCGCCCGGTTATGAAAAAATATGGGAAGTTTATATTCGACTGGTCAACATGTCGCAGGCCTACGAGTTGGCAATGCGCAGGTCAAAAGACGGCTGGCTGTATGAGAGATTAAGTTCTGATTAGACTTGTGTGTAATAGGCAGGCCGCAATAGGGCATGTCGGCAATCCTGCGAACTGAATAAGGTGACATTTCAAATTAGCCGGCATTGCAAAGAAAATACACTGAGAATGTCATTCGGTTCTCACAAAAAGAATATAAGATTATCAACATGCGTGAACTTGAAGCAAATCGGATTGGAAATAGAGGTCAGGAAGTCTGGAATTATTACCGAACATCCAGCATATTGGGTGTTTTCTGCCAGACACCAGCTATTCGGAAATACGGTCTATCCAAGAGCCATGCCGCTGAAGAGTTTTTTAGTCTGTGTCTTGTGATACGGCACTAGACGTTAGTTATGCACGCATCGTTAGAGATGACGTAATGAGGATACGATGAAAGCACAGAACAAAGAGTTTAAAAGCGCTACGCTAAAGGCGTTAGCAAGAGCCTTGTTAAAGCCAGTCAAACGGAACAAGAAACCAAAGAGGAAAAAATAAATGCGCAGAACTTAGTGGTTGTCTGGCATGTGCCATGTCCCAAAGTGCGACTCCCGCTTGACTCAGAGAGTCTACGGGTAGTGGGGTACAGCAGAGGCCAGACAACCACTAAGTTCTGTATTTTAGGGTAAGGACTGTCCAACTCCTGCGGTATCTGGCAAAGTTCTAATCCAGATTGCCACGGCAAATTTTTTCTAATTCTTTGTCGGTGAAGCGGCAGAAAAGCAGACAGGATCTGTCCTGATTTGCTGTCAATTGAGGTCTGCATGAGCTCTGTGACCGACACCGTGGGCGGGCAATGCCCCCCCCCTGAGCGGCGTCAATTCAGCAACAATTGCGCCCGATTCACCAAGCGTTGGATATTCACGACACGGGCAACCCTGCCATGCCGCGATCTAGCAGCGATTGCTGCAATATCAAGAGGACAATCGCTGAATCCAGCTAGAAATTTTTACGGATGGAGAGTTCTGACAATTATAGATGCGGCACACAATGGCAGATCGATAAAATTTACTCCAATAGAATCCAACCCATATCACGCGCGGAAATCTGCCTCAATTTGCCTGCCGTCCTCTGCAATGAGATCGACTTGGCGGGCTTGAATCGTTTTGATTCGCCTGGTGTTTGCATTGGGAAAATATCTGAATAATGTGAAGCATTGCGCGAAGAAGCCTGAGGATGCTGTGAAATCCAGAAACAATGCCGGCCCCCAATCCAACGGTTCTGCGTGTCAATCCGGCAGGCTGGCGCAACCATGCCGGATCACGCTTTTGCGGAGCACTTGCCGCCCGCCGGCGCTCCTACCAGTGCATGCTGCCGCGCAACATCAGGCTTTGTTCGGCGTCTCCGCCGCCGCTTTCGCGATGTTCGCCCTCTACTTTTAGGCTCAAGCCGAAGGGCGCGTCGAATCTCATGCGTCCGCCGAGGCGGTAGGTCCGTGTGCCGTCATCGAGTGCGACACCGGCGAACGGGGTCAGGACGCCTTGCATCCTCGGTGCGCTCAATCCGTAGCCGAGCTCGGTGTCGATGCGGCTGGTTGATTTACCGCCGCTCGTCGTGCGTGCCGTGTCCAGACGCGACCAGAGGTTTTCAATGCCGCTTGATGCGGCGCCATGGCTCAAATTCAATCCGAAAGACATGCCGAGCCCGTAGGCTTTGGGCAGCAACCGCATCGAGCCCGACACGCCCCATTCCCGGTATTCCTGGCGTTCGTCCTGCGCCCGGTACGCCACCAGCCCGCGGGCGCGGCCTTCGAGCGCCATACCGATATCCGAGTCGACGTAGAGAAACGCGGCACCGACCTCCAGCCCGGAACCCTCGAGTCCGCCACCCCAATCATGCCGAACGCCCAGCTCTGCTGAAGGCGTCAGCCGTGCGCCGGAAGCCAGCGCGTAATCCTGCGAGCCCTCCAAGGTGAACCGCAGCCGTCCGGCATTCGACGCCGTTGAATCAATCGCACCGCCGTTGCCTTTCACGGAAACCTTGGTCAGAAAGGCTTCGCCCTTGAGCCGTAGCGTTGCCGCACCGCCCGGGGCAGGGCCTTCAGTGGAAAGCAGTTCGCTGCTGATGCCGACAGCCGCCGCCTTCATCGAAGCATCGCTCGATTCGAGCGCTTCGCCGCGTTCGTCGATTTGGATTTCGCCTTTGCCGTAGCCCAGCGTCGCCCACAGGTTCAACCCATCCTGCGTGGACCAGCCCCAATAGGGGTAAGCGCTCGTCATTCGAATGCGGTACGCGCCTTCGCCGCGGCTTTGCTGGCGGTAGTCGAAGGAGCCTTTGGACCAGATCGCCGCAACACCCGCTAGAATGCCGGACTCCAAGCGCCTGTCGGTGCCGAGGGTAATGCTCGACATTTCACCTTCCCATTCAACCTCGCCTTCGCTGGAAAGATTGCGAAATTCGCCACCGCCCCAGATCGTCTGGCTGCCGTCCGCTGCTTGTCCATTGTCCGCCACGTCCAGCGGCAGCGTGAACGTCGCGCCGTCGAGCAACCGTTTCAGCGCAGCATCGTCCGCCTCCGTTTGTTCGGAATCGGCCTGCGCCAGCGACCGCAGCGTTTCCAAGCTGTAGGTGGCGGTCAAACCCGATCCCGACATCACCGCCCCGATGCGGCCGGACACGGCCGCAACCGTGTCCGCCACAATCGTCCGGGCGACCTGCGGCAGAACGTTGTCGTTGACATCCGAAAGCCGGTTCATCCGTTCGATTCCGGCGTCGGCCGCCGTCACGTCGACCGTCATGGTGTAGGCCGACGCGCTCTCGTCGGTGCCGTCGCTCACCTTGAAGGTGAAAGTCGTGTAGGGATCGCCGCTGGCGTCCGCCGCCGGCGCGAACTTGAGTTTGCCCGCGTCGAGGTCGGCCTTGCTCACCACCCGGTTCATCGTCACCGCGCTGCCGTCGTGCGTCAGGCTCCCCGCGTCGGGCCGGGTCACTATCTTCACGCTCGCCAGCGTGTCGCCGGTATCGGTGTCCGAGAAGTTGAAGTCGGACGCCGCGAACGTGTACGCCGTGTCCTCGTTCGTCGTCACCGTGTTGTTGGCCGCCGTCGGCGCGGTGTTGGCCGCGGCGCTCACCACGATGTCGAAGCTGTCCTCGGCGTTCAGGTTCCCGTCACTCGCCGTCACCTTGACCGTCACCGTGCCCGCCGCCGTCGGCGTCCCGGCAAAGTTCCGCGTCGACGCCGTGAAGGTCAGCCAGCCCGGCAGCGCCTGCCCGTCGCCCTGCGCCGCCATGTAAGTCAGCGTGTCGCCGTCCACGTCGCTGAACGTGGCGGCCGGGAACGCGTAGCTGAACGCCGTGCCCACCGTCGCCGTCTGGTCCGGGATCGCGGTCGCCACCGCCGGTGCGTCGTTCACCGCCGTCACGTCGACCGTCATGGTGTAGGCCGACGCGCTCTCGTCGGTGCCGTCGCTCACCTTGAAGGTGAAAGTCGTGTAGGGATCGCCGCTGGCGTCCGCCGCCGGCGCGAGCTTGAGCTTGCCCGCGTCGAGGTCGGCCTTGCTCACCACCCGGTTCATCGTCACCGCGCTGCCGTCGTGCGTCAGGCTCCCCGCGTCGGGCCGGGTCACTATCTTCACGCTCGCCAGCGTGTCGCCGGTATCGGTGTCCGAGAAGTTGAAGTCGGACGCCGCGAACGTGTACGCCGTGTCCTCGTTCGTCGTCACCGTGTTGTTGGCCGCCGTCGGCGCGGTGTTGGCCGCGGCGCTCACCACGATGTCGAAGCTGTCCTCGGCGTTCAGGTTCCCGTCACTCGCCGTCACCTTGACCGTCACCGTGCCCGCCGCCGTCGGCGTCCCGGCAAAGTTCCGCGTCGACGCCGTGAAGGTCAGCCAGCCCGGCAGCGCCTGCCCGTCGCCCTGCGCCGCCATGTAAGTCAGCGTGTCGCCGTCCACGTCGCTGAACGTGGCGGCCGGGAACGCGTAGCTGAACGCCGTGCCCACCGTCGCCGTCTGGTCCGGGATCGCGGTCGCCACCGCCGGTGCGTCGTTCACCGCCGTCACGTCGACCGTCATGGTGTAGGCCGACGCGCTCTCGTCGGTGCCGTCGCTCACCTTGAAGGTGAAAGTCGTGTAGGGATCGCCGCTGGCGTCCGCCGCCGGCGCGAGCTTGAGCTTGCCCGCGTCGAGGTCGGCCTTGCTCACCACCCGGTTCATCGTCACCGCGCTGCCGTCGTGCGTCAGGCTCCCCGCGTCGGGCCGGGTCACTATCTTCACGCTCGCCAGCGTGTCGCCGGTATCGGTGTCCGAGAAGTTGAAGTCGGACGCCGCGAACGTGTACGCCGTGTCCTCGTTCGTCGTCACCGTGTTGTTGGCCGCCGTCGGCGCGGTGTTGGCCGCGGCGCTCACCACGATGTCGAAGCTGTCCTCGGCGTTCAGGTTCCCGTCACTCGCCGTCACCTTGACCGTCACCGTGCCCGCCGCCGTCGGCGTCCCGGCAAAGTTCCGCGTCGACGCCGTGAAGGTCAGCCAGCCCGGCAGCGCCTGCCCGTCGCCCTGCGCCGCCATGTAAGTCAGCGTGTCGCCGTCCACGTCGCTGAACGTGGCGGCCGGGAACGCGTAGCTGAACGCCGTGCCCACCGTCGCCGTCTGGTCCGGGATCGCGGTCGCCACCGCCGGTGCGTCGTTCACCGCCGTCACGTCGACCGTCATGGTGTAGGCCGACGCGCTCTCGTCGGTGCCGTCGCTCACCTTGAAGGTGAAAGTCGTGTAGGGATCGCCGCTGGCGTCCGCCGCCGGCGCGAGCTTGAGCTTGCCCGCGTCGAGGTCGGCCTTGCTCACCACCCGGTTCATCGTCACCGCGCTGCCGTCGTGCGTCAGGCTCCCCGCGTCGGGCCGGGTCACTATCTTCACGCTCGCCAGCGTGTCGCCGGTATCGGTGTCCGAGAAGTTGAAGTCGGACGCCGCGAACGTGTACGCCGTGTCCTCGTTCGTCGTCACCGTGTTGTTGGCCGCCGTCGGCGCGGTGTTGGCCGCGGCGCTCACCACGATGTCGAAGCTGTCCTCGGCGTTCAGGTTCCCGTCACTCGCCGTCACCTTGACCGTCACCGTGCCCGCCGCCGTCGGCGTCCCGGCAAAGTTCCGCGTCGACGCCGTGAAGGTCAGCCAGCCCGGCAGCGCCTGCCCGTCGCCCTGCGCCGCCATGTAAGTCAGCGTGTCGCCGTCCACGTCGCTGAACGTGGCGGCCGGGAACGCGTAGCTGAACGCCGTGCCCACCGTCGCCGTCTGGTCCGGGATCGCGGTCGCCACCGCCGGTGCGTCGTTCACCGCCGTCACGTCGACCGTCATGGTGTAGGCCGACGCGCTCTCGTCGGTGCCGTCGCTCACCTTGAAGGTGAAAGTCGTGTAGGGATCGCCGCTGGCGTCCGCCGCCGGCGCGAGCTTGAGCTTGCCCGCGTCGAGGTCGGCCTTGCTCACCACCCGGTTCATCGTCACCGCGCTGCCGTCGTGCGTCAGGCTCCCCGCGTCGGGCCGGGTCACTATCTTCACGCTCGCCAGCGTGTCGCCGGTATCGGTGTCCGAGAAGTTGAAGTCGGACGCCGCGAACGTGTACGCCGTGTCCTCGTTCGTCGTCACCGTGTTGTTGGCCGCCGTCGGCGCGGTGTTGGCCGCGGCGCTCACCACGATGTCGAAGCTGTCCTCGGCGTTCAGGTTCCCGTCACTCGCCGTCACCTTGACCGTCACCGTGCCCGCCGCCGTCGGCGTCCCGGCAAAGTTCCGCGTCGACGCCGTGAAGGTCAGCCAGCCCGGCAGCGCCTGCCCGTCGCCCTGCGCCGCCATGTAAGTCAGCGTGTCGCCGTCCACGTCGCTGAACGTGGCGGCCGGGAACGCGTAGCTGAACGCCGTGCCCACCGTCGCCGTCTGGTCCGGGATCGCGGTCGCCACCGCCGGTGCGTCGTTCACCGCCGTCACGTCGACCGTCATGGTGTAGGCCGACGCGCTCTCGTCGGTGCCGTCGCTCACCTTGAAGGTGAAAGTCGTGTAGGGATCGCCGCTGGCGTCCGCCGCCGGCGCGAGCTTGAGCTTGCCCGCGTCGAGGTCGGCCTTGCTCACCACCCGGTTCATCGTCACCGCGCTGCCGTCGTGCGTCAGGCTCCCCGCGTCGGGCCGGGTCACTATCTTCACGCTCGCCAGCGTGTCGCCGGTATCGGTGTCCGAGAAGTTGAAGTCGGACGCCGCGAACGTGTACGCCGTGTCCTCGTTCGTCGTCACCGTGTTGTTGGCCGCCGTCGGCGCGGTGTTGGCCGCGGCGCTCACCACGATGTCGAAGCTGTCCTCGGCGTTCAGGTTCCCGTCACTCGCCGTCACCTTGACCGTCACCGTGCCCGCCGCCGTCGGCGTCCCGGCAAAGTTCCGCGTCGACGCCGTGAAGGTCAGCCAGCCCGGCAGCGCCTGCCCGTCGCCCTGCGCCGCCATGTAAGTCAGCGTGTCGCCGTCCACGTCGCTGAACGTGGCGGCCGGGAACGCGTAGCTGAACGCCGTGCCCACCGTCGCCGTCTGGTCCGGGATCGCGGTCGCCACCGCCGGTGCGTCGTTCACCGCCGTCACGTCGACCGTCATGGTGTAGGCCGACGCGCTCTCGTCGGTGCCGTCGCTCACCTTGAAGGTGAAAGTCGTGTAGGGATCGCCGCTGGCGTCCGCCGCCGGCGCGAGCTTGAGCTTGCCCGCGTCGAGGTCGGCCTTGCTCACCACCCGGTTCATCGTCACCGCGCTGCCGTCGTGCGTCAGGCTCCCCGCGTCGGGCCGGGTCACTATCTTCACGCTCGCCAGCGTGTCGCCGGTATCGGTGTCCGAGAAGTTGAAGTCGGACGCCGCGAACGTGTACGCCGTGTCCTCGTTCGTCGTCACCGTGTTGTTGGCCGCCGTCGGCGCGGTGTTGGCCGCGGCGCTCACCACGATGTCGAAGCTGTCCTCGGCGTTCAGGTTCCCGTCACTCGCCGTCACCTTGACCGTCACCGTGCCCGCCGCCGTCGGCGTCCCGGCAAAGTTCCGCGTCGACGCCGTGAAGGTCAGCCAGCCCGGCAGCGCCTGCCCGTCGCCCTGCGCCGCCATGTAAGTCAGCGTGTCGCCGTCCACGTCGCTGAACGTGGCGGCCGGGAACGCGTAGCTGAACGCCGTGCCCACCGTCGCCGTCTGGTCCGGGATCGCGGTCGCCACCGCCGGTGCGTCGTTCACCGCCGTCACGTCGACCGTCATGGTGTAGGCCGACGCGCTCTCGTCGGTGCCGTCGCTCACCTTGAAGGTGAAAGTCGTGTAGGGATCGCCGCTGGCGTCCGCCGCCGGCGCGAGCTTGAGCTTGCCCGCGTCGAGGTCGGCCTTGCTCACCACCCGGTTCATCGTCACCGCGCTGCCGTCGTGCGTCAGGCTCCCCGCGTCGGGCCGGGTCACTATCTTCACGCTCGCCAGCGTGTCGCCGGTATCGGTGTCCGAGAAGTTGAAGTCGGACGCCGCGAACGTGTACGCCGTGTCCTCGTTCGTCGTCACCGTGTTGTTGGCCGCCGTCGGCGCGGTGTTGGCCGCGGCGCTCACCACGATGTCGAAGCTGTCCTCGGCGTTCAGGTTCCCGTCACTCGCCGTCACCTTGACCGTCACCGTGCCCGCCGCCGTCGGCGTCCCGGCAAAGTTCCGCGTCGACGCCGTGAAGGTCAGCCAGCCCGGCAGCGCCTGCCCGTCGCCCTGCGCCGCCATGTAAGTCAGCGTGTCGCCGTCCACGTCGCTGAACGTGGCGGCCGGGAACGCGTAGCTGAACGCCGTGCCCACCGTCGCCGTCTGGTCCGGGATCGCGGTCGCCACCGCCGGTGCGTCGTTCACCGCCGTCACGTCGACCGTCATGGTGTAGGCCGACGCGCTCTCGTCGGTGCCGTCGCTCACCTTGAAGGTGAAAGTCGTGTAGGGATCGCCGCTGGCGTCCGCCGCCGGCGCGAGCTTGAGCTTGCCCGCGTCGAGGTCGGCCTTGCTCACCACCCGGTTCATCGTCACCGCGCTGCCGTCGTGCGTCAGGCTCCCCGCGTCGGGCCGGGTCACTATCTTCACGCTCGCCAGCGTGTCGCCGGTATCGGTGTCCGAGAAGTTGAAGTCGGACGCCGCGAACGTGTACGCCGTGTCCTCGTTCGTCGTCACCGTGTTGTTGGCCGCCGTCGGCGCGGTGTTGGCCGCGGCGCTCACCACGATGTCGAAGCTGTCCTCGGCGTTCAGGTTCCCGTCGCTCGCCGTCACCTTCACCGTCACCGTGCCCGCCGCCGCCGGCGTCCCGGCAAAGCTCCGCGTCGCCGTCGTGAAGGTCAGCCAGCCCGGCAGCGCCAGCCCGTCGCCCTGCGTCGCCGTGTAGGTCAGCGTGTCGCCGTCCACGTCGCTGAACGTGGCGGCCGGGAACGCGTAGCTGAACGCCGTGCCCACCGTCGCCGTCTGGTCCGGGATCGCGGTCGCCACCGCCGGTGCGTCGTTCACCGCCGTCACGTCGACCGTCATGGTGTAGGCCGACGCGCTCTCGTCGGTGCCGTCGCTCACCTTGAAGGTGAAAGTCGTGTAGGGATCGCCGCTGGCGTCCGCCGCCGGCGCGAGCTTGAGCTTGCCCGCGTCGAGGTCGGCCTTGCTCACCACCCGGTTCATCGTCACCGCGCTGCCGTCGTGCGTCAGGCTCCCCGCGTCGGGCCGGGTCACTATCTTCACGCTCGCCAGCGTGTCGCCGGTATCGGTGTCCGAGAAGTTGAAGTCGGACGCCGCGAACGTGTACGCCGTGTCCTCGTTCGTCGTCACCGTGTTGTTGGCCGCCGTCGGCGCGGTGTTGGCCGCGGCGCTCACCACGATGTCGAAGCTGTCCTCGGCGTTCAGGTTCCCGTCACTCGCCGTCACCTTGACCGTCACCGTGCCCGCCGCCGTCGGCGTCCCGGCAAAGTTCCGCGTCGACGCCGTGAAGGTCAGCCAGCCCGGCAGCGCCTGCCCGTCGCCCTGCGCCGCCATGTAAGTCAGCGTGTCGCCGTCCACGTCGCTGAACGTGGCGGCCGGGAACGCGTAGCTGAACGCCGTGCCCACCGTCGCCGTCTGGTCCGGGATCGCGGTCGCCACCGCCGGTGCGTCGTTCACCGCCGTCACGTCGACCGTCATGGTGTAGGCCGACGCGCTCTCGTCGGTGCCGTCGCTCACCTTGAAGGTGAAAGTCGTGTAGGGATCGCCGCTGGCGTCCGCCGGCGGCGCGAGCTTGAGCTTGCCCGCGTCGAGGTCGGCCTTGCTCACCACCCGGTTCATCGTCACCGCGCTGCCGTCGTGCGTCAGGCTCCCCGCGTCGGGCCGGGTCACTATCTTCACGCTCGCCAGCGTGTCGCCGGTATCGGTGTCCGAGAAGTTGAAGTCGGACGCCGCGAACGTGTACGCCGTGTCCTCGTTCGTCGTCACCGTGTTGTTGGCCGCCGTCGGCGCGGTGTTGGCCGCGGCGCTCACCACGATGTCGAAGCTGTCCTCGGCGTTCAGGTTCCCGTCACTCGCCGTCACCTTGACCGTCACCGTGCCCGCCGCCGTCGGCGTCCCGGCAAAGTTCCGCGTCGACGCCGTGAAGGTCAGCCAGCCCGGCAGCGCCTGCCCGTCGCCCTGCGCCGCCATGTAAGTCAGCGTGTCGCCGTCCACGTCGCTGAACGTGGCGGCCGGGAACGCGTAGCTGAACGCCGTGCCCACCGTCGCCGTCTGGTCCGGGATCGCGGTCGCCACCGCCGGTGCGTCGTTCACCGCCGTCACGTCGACCGTCATGGTGTAGGCCGACGCGCTCTCGTCGGTGCCGTCGCTCACCTTGAAGGTGAAAGTCGTGTAGGGATCGCCGCTGGCGTCCGCCGCCGGCGCGAGCTTGAGCTTGCCCGCGTCGAGGTCGGCCTTGCTCACCACCCGGTTCATCGTCACCGCGCTGCCGTCGTGCGTCAGGCTCCCCGCGTCGGGCCGGGTCACTATCTTCACGCTCGCCAGCGTGTCGCCGGTATCGGTGTCCGAGAAGTTGAAGTCGGACGCCGCGAACGTGTACGCCGTGTCCTCGTTCGTCGTCACCGTGTTGTTGGCCGCCGTCGGCGCGGTGTTGGCCGCGGCGCTCACCACGATGTCGAAGCTGTCCTCGGCGTTCAGGTTCCCGTCACTCGCCGTCACCTTGACCGTCACCGTGCCCGCCGCCGTCGGCGTCCCGGCAAAGTTCCGCGTCGACGCCGTGAAGGTCAGCCAGCCCGGCAGCGCCTGCCCGTCGCCCTGCGCCGCCATGTAAGTCAGCGTGTCGCCGTCCACGTCGCTGAACGTGGCGGCCGGGAACGCGTAGCTGAACGCCGTGCCCACCGTCGCCGTCTGGTCCGGGATCGCGGTCGCCACCGCCGGTGCGTCGTTCACCGCCGTCACGTCGACCGTCATGGTGTAGGCCGACGCGCTCTCGTCGGTGCCGTCGCTCACCTTGAAGGTGAAAGTCGTGTAGGGATCGCCGCTGGCGTCCGCCGGCGGCGCGAGCTTGAGCTTGCCCGCGTCGAGGTCGGCCTTGCTCACCACCCGGTTCATCGTCACCGCGCTGCCGTCGTGCGTCAGGCTCCCCGCGTCGGGCCGGGTCACTATCTTCACGCTCGCCAGCGTGTCGCCGGTATCGGTGTCCGAGAAGTTGAAGTCGGACGCCGCGAACGTGTACGCCGTGTCCTCGTTCGTCGTCACCGTGTTGTTGGCCGCCGTCGGCGCGGTGTTGGCCGCGGCGCTCACCACGATGTCGAAGCTGTCCTCGGCGTTCAGGTTCCCGTCACTCGCCGTCACCTTGACCGTCACCGTGCCCGCCGCCGTCGGCGTCCCGGCAAAGTTCCGCGTCGACGCCGTGAAGGTCAGCCAGCCCGGCAGCGCCTGCCCGTCGCCCTGCGCCGCCATGTAAGTCAGCGTGTCGCCGTCCACGTCGCTGAACGTGGCGGCCGGGAACGCGTAGCTGAACGCCGTGCCCACCGTCGCCGTCTGGTTCGGGATCGCGGTCGCCACCGCCGGTGCGTCGTTCACCGCCGTCACGTCGACCGTCATGGTGTAGGCCGACGCGCTCTCGTCGGTGCCGTCGCTCACCTTGAAGGTGAAAGTCGTGTAGGGATCGCCGCTGGCGTCCGCCGCCGGCGCGAGCTTGAGCTTGCCCGCGTCGAGGTCGGCCTTGCTCACCACCCGGTTCATCGTCACCGCGCTGCCGTCGTGCGTCAGGCTCCCCGCGTCGGGCCGGGTCACTATCTTCACGCTCGCCAGCGTGTCGCCGGTATCGGTGTCCGAGAAGTTGAAGTCGGACGCCGCGAACGTGTACGCCGTGTCCTCGTTCGTCGTCACCGTGTTGTTGGCCGCCGTCGGCGCGGTGTTGGCCGCGGCGCTCACCACGATGTCGAAGCTGTCCTCGGCGTTCAGGTTCCCGTCGCTCGCCGTCACCTTCACCGTCACCGTGCCCGCCGCCGCCGGCGTCCCGGCAAAGCTCCGCGTCGCCGTCGTGAAGGTCAGCCAGCCCGGCAGCGCCAGCCCGTCGCCCTGCGTCGCCGTGTAAGTCAGCGTGTCGCCGTCCACGTCGCTGAACGTGGCGGCCGGGAACGCGTAGCTGAACGCCGTGCCCACCGTCGCCGTCTGGTCCGGGATCGCGGTCGCCACCGCCGGTGCGTCGTTCACCGCCGTCACGTCGACCGTCATGGTGTAGGCCGACGCGCTCTCGTCGGTGCCGTCGCTCACCTTGAAGGTGAAAGTCGTGTAGGGATCGCCGCTGGCGTCCGCCGCCGGCGCGAGCTTGAGCTTGCCCGCGTCGAGGTCGGCCTTGCTCACCACCCGGTTCATCGTCACCGCGCTGCCGTCGTGCGTCAGGCTCCCCGCGTCGGGCCGGGTCACTATCTTCACGCTCGCCAGCGTGTCGCCGGTATCGGTGTCCGAGAAGTTGAAGTCGGACGCCGCGAACGTGTACGCCGTGTCCTCGTTCGTCGTCACCGTGTTGTTGGCCGCCGTCGGCGCGGTGTTGGCCGCGGCGCTCACCACGATGTCGAAGCTGTCCTCGGCGTTCAGGTTCCCGTCACTCGCCGTCACCTTGACCGTCACCGTGCCCGCCGCCGTCGGCGTCCCGGCAAAGTTCCGCGTCGACGCCGTGAAGGTCAGCCAGCCCGGCAGCGCCTGCCCGTCGCCCTGCGCCGCCATGTAAGTCAGCGTGTCGCCGTCCACGTCGCTGAACGTGGCGGCCGGGAACGCGTAGCTGAACGCCGTGCCCACCGTCGCCGTCTGGTCCGGGATCGCGGTCGCCACCGCCGGCGGGGCGTTGGCGACCTCGGAGCCCTTGATCGCGAACCGCGGGACGTTTGGCGTTTGATTCCTCCATGTACGATCACCATCGCTCTTATACTGCATCACGTCGCCGATGCTCCAGCCGAAGGAGCTGCTCTCGGAGTTGCCCGTGGTGCCGTTAAACGTTACTTTTGAGCTCGTCACGATCATCAGGAAGTAGGTCGTGTTCGCCGTCAGCTCCGTGTTGGCCTGGACGGTGAAATTCACCACGCCGCTCTCGGAGTCCGGGTTGGCGAAGCCGTGGAGCTTGGCGTTGGGAACGGGCTTGTCGGTGGCCGACCAGATTTCGATGGTGAACTCCGAGCTGGTGGCGGCGGCGAGGTCCAGATCGACGGAGCTGATCGTGTATCCCGCGGTGTTCGTGCCGGTGGTGAACGATACGGCGTTATTGGGCTCCGTCGAGTCAAACTGCTGGTCCGACATCTGGTCGAGATTGCTGACGAGTGTCTGCACCGTCTCCGTCTGGGCCTGCGCCGGGGCGGTGAGGCCGACCAGCGCTGCGAGCACCGCCGCCAGGGCGGCCGGGCGCAGGACGCGGGAGAGGAACGAATCGGCGGATGCGGATCCCGCCGGGCAGCGGGGACTGTCAGTCAGACGGCGGCAGAGGTGCGGCCCGTTACGGCCGCCGGCGGGACGACAGGTCCCAAGGATACGCCGCCAGCAAGGGGGGGGGGGCAATGGCATTCACTTAAGGAAATAAGTCCATTCACTTAAGGATCCGTACCGCGGCGACAGCCGAGCTGAGCTGGACCAGCGTATGGCTTGAGTTGTCAGCTTGAATTCGTCTTGGCTGATTTGCCGGGTCTCCATTTTCCGACCGGTTTCCTCGAACGTCGCGGACAGGAGCGATTCGGGCGCTTGCGCTGCCGGCACGAACTGATGCCGGCGATGATCTGATTGAGAACCTCGCTCACCATGTCTGCCTGTTTCAGCAGCAGCGTCTCAAGATTCTTGCCGATCACCGTCAGCGCGTTCTTGAAGTTGGCCTTGAAAGCCCGCTTGTTATCGCAGCCATCGGCGTTCAACTGCATTTCACTGTGATTTGAGAACAGCCGAGTCAGCGTGATCAATACGAAATGAGCGAACAGCTCCTGGCGCACGCCGCGTTCCGAGGCGGAGTGGAAGTCCTCGATCGACATCAGGTTCTTCGACACCTTGTACAGCTCCTCGATCCCCCAGCGGGCATGATACAGATCCGACAGGTCCGAGATCGGGTATCGGTGCCGGTCCAGCAGCGTGGTCGCGACCACATAGTCGGTTCCAGCCACGCTGTATTTGACCAGGCGCACTGTGATTGGCGCACATTCGGCATTCGCATCGCGGCTGCGGATGCCGGCGCACTGCTCCGCACTGGGGCGCAGTTCGACCGCGGCATCGGTCTCGTCGCCGCCGATGAAACGATCAAATGCAGCCGCCGCCTGACGCTTGATGCGAAACACCGGATGCAAGCCGCGCACTGCATGCTCATGCAGCATCTCGTACGAATAATAACCGCGGTCATACACCACCACATCCGATGCCTTCAAAGCGCACAGATGGCTGCGCGCCAGACGCCGCTCATCGCCATGCGAAACCACATCGAAGTCCACCGGAATCTGGGTCTTCAACTGATACAGGCAACTCACCAAGCCTTGCGGATAATAGGCGTTGTCCGACGGACAGCGATAGCCGGCTTTGAGCAAGCCCCGCGGCAAATTGATCTTTGAGCCGTCCACCGCATGAATCCGATGCCCTTTCCACCTTGCATCCGCATCGTGCTGAGAGGTGCATCGCAGAATCTGCGTCTGCAAGGTCTTGAAGATGCTCTCGTCCAGCTTGGCGCGTGCCTGGCACATCGCCGAGGGCGCAACCGGATGCTTCTGCGGCAACGGGATATCCATCATCCGGCACTGCTCCCAAAGTTGCGCAAGCGTGATCCCATAGCCTTGCCGGTTGGTTGAGAACACCAGCCGGAAGATGAACAGCATGATCAGCAGCGAGTTCAGCACCCGCCGGCGCTGCTGCCACTGATCGTCGAAGTCCTCGGCCACTTGCGTGACAATGCCGATGAGGTTCTGCCACAACTGCACAAAGGGATCAGACGAATTGAGGATTTTCGGACCCGCAGTTTTTCTCGTCACCGGCCGCGGCCGGTGCAGCAAGACTTCCCTGGCATCCTCAACCAGCGGATAGATGTACACCTGCTTGGGCGATTTGCCGCGTCCGGCAGTGCGCCCGATCAATTGCCAGTTGGCGGCGCGGTAACTGCTGCCCTCGAAGCGGTCCGCGTCGACAAAGCTCTCAATCAGAACCGGCCGGTAACCATGCTGCTGATGCCAGTCGTCAGCCAGCCGCCGACACGCCATCGACAGCGACTTGGAGGCCAGGTTTTTCACCCGCACCCACGGCAGGATCAGGAAACGGTTGTTGCTCACCACCAGATTCAAGTGCTTCTTGTGCTTTCGGTCCTGCCAGCCGACCCACTCATCGCGGCACGGCAGCGACTTCACTGCATAGCTGAACAGCAAAGCCCCCAACCGACGCCCCTGACCATCGACGATCAAATATCGCAGCTGCGGACCGATCGGACGACGATAACCCAGATAATGATGCCGGTCCACCAGCTCGTTGAATTCCTGCATGTCCTGCTGCTCGGTCACCAACTGCAGCGACAGCGGCATCAGCTGCTCCAGCTCGCACTCGATGGCGGCCTGCGGCGCCGACCGATCGGTCCACTCGATCGGTTTGTGCGCACCTCGCTGCTTGTAGATGACCTTCTCAGGCAACTGCACCACCCCCGCCTGCTCCAGACTCTCCAGCAGGCTCAAGCCGGAATTGAACTGATTGACGCCTTTCGGCGTCTGCCACCGCAGATGCTCACACACCGTCTGCGCAAGCTCATGACGGCTCAAAGCCGGAAAACTGCGCACCGTCTGCTGGAGCTCGGATATTTGCTTGCGGGTGAGACGACGCCCGCAAAAGGTCGTTGTTTTCAGATTTGCAATGCTCGCATCCATCGTTGTTTCTCCAAAATCAAACTATGCAATGGATATGATGCACCAAACCAACGGATTTGTCAAGTGCTGATTTCTTGCTGCGACAAAGCGATGCTTATTTCCAGATAATCAATCAATTAGAAATCGAACCTGAGATCTCAGAATCCGGTTTCAGCAAAATGAATGCCATTGGGGGGGGGGGGGGAGTGCTTGTGTTAATTCATCCACGCCGAAAAAAAGCGACGTGAAACAACCTTTTAATTCATCAAGTTTGCTGATTCTCATAACTGAAAACGGCTAGCATACAAGCCATCCGCAACTGATATTAGCATAACATAACTTTTCACCCAAAAAAAAATCCGAAATGAGAATTCATGAGAATTTTGCGTTGGACGATATTTTACGGTTTGCCCAGTGCCCCCCAGCGTGCTTGACTAGTGGAATTTGCAGAGAAAATTCAAATCACAACGTCATTTCCCCTCGATTCGGGTGTTTGCCCAGCCTCCACTGCGAAAAATGAAAAAAACTCCTTGAATTATTACCCAACATTCAGCATATTGAGAGTTTTCTGCCAGACACTAGGTAACCGATTTGGGGTCATATCTGGCCTGGAAAAGGGAGAAACTGTAGTGATTCGCTGAAACGAACGACCGCAACCGGGCAAAAGCTCAAGTAGTGAGTTGACCAAGTGTAGATTTAGTCTGTCATTTATTGAATCAATCATTTTTATCAGTCAGTAAATTGTCCTGGAATTGAAGCACTCACGGTTGTCCAGCATGATAGACTGCGGTGAGATTTATCACGGCGAATCCTGCTCAATTCGCTACTTAAGGACAATAGCGCCTTTATTTTCAAGACTGGGAGATAAGTAAGTGTTCTGTTAAACTGCGACATTCCACTGATTGTTCCCGTTCATACCGATTGTTTTCACCGTACAGGGTTATCTGCAAGAAAATATTAACTTTCAATCAAACCTTGGCTCACCAATCACACCTATCCTTAGTCCACATCTCCCCTTGTGTACCATTTTGGCGCACCTATCGATCCTCTTTGAAAGCGCATATTGCGAGCGCAGCTGCCAATCCACTTGATCTGGTGGTCTGGAACTTGGACAAGCGAAAGTGAAATTGTTCTGGCTGCTTCGATTCAGTCAAGAAATTGATCAATCAGTATCCACTTCGAAGCTTCATTCGTGACTTATAAAACACGCATGATGAGGAGCGGACAGGCACCCAATTCCACCATCAACAATCAGTTTCTTCCAGATGTTCAATGGAAAGTTTGACATTGAAACGGCTCAAAAAATAAATCCGCCCAATTTGATATTGAATTTTTCGTTGCATTTATAAATTCTTTTCGCAAACTGAATACTTTCATCACAAACTCGTCATAACGGTACTGAAACCCGGTATGGCGAACAAACGGACATGGAGGATTATTAAGTTATGGACAAACAGACATCCGACAATGTCGGTCGTACTGCCATATGGAGTGTCACCGAGGCTTGGCGTGCAACCTTCTTCACGATTTTCTTCATAAACATGGGAATGATGTCCATTTGTATGACATGGTCGTACACTGGAACCAGGGCGTTCCCACGCTAACGAAATCGCGTTAAAACCGCAACGGTTACATTAAATTGCAGGCAGGACTGGCTTTTTCCACTCCGATTTAGTATATATGTGGTGATGAGCCGTGAAGACCGAAAAACCAGCAATTCGATTCGTACTGGCGAGGTAGAGGTTCGTCTTGCACGGACCAGCGAATTTGCGAAGTGGGATCGATTGATGTGCGAGCATCATGATCTTGAATTCAAGCGATTTGCCGGTCGCGGTCTGCGCTACGTGGCTGAGTATAAGGGGCACTGGGTATGTCTATCGGGTTGGCAAACCGGTTCTTTCAAATCAGCGGCGCGCGAGCAATGGATCGGTTGGCGTTGTGAGCAGCAGTGGCGCAGGCTCCACTTAATTGCGAACAATACCCGTTTTGCGATGCTTGGCGCCCCGGGTCGGTATCCGAATCTCGGCTCCCATGTGCTGAAGTTGATCTGTGCGCGCTTAAGTGATGACTGGCATGTTGCGTATGGTCACGGTTTATTGCTGGCTGAGACGTATGTAGACCCGGCGCGCCATCTCGGGAAGATGTATGATGCAGCGGGCTGGCAGACAGTGGGAGAAAGTGCGGGCTATTCACGCAAGGGGGGAAAATACACCGAAGCGCATAACGAGAAAAAGCGGTTGCTGGTCAGGCGATTGCGTCGTGATGCCAGGCGGATACTGTGTCAGGAAGGCGAGTTGGAGTCGCACTGGCAGCAAAAGGGCAAAGTCAGTGGTCATTCGTTGTCGGAGTTGCGCAGTTTGTATGAGGATCTGTCACAGATGCGGGATTTCCGTCGTGGTCAGGGTCGCAAGCACACGCTCGGGTGTGCGTTTTCGATATTGATTCTGGCGCAATTGTCTGGATTTAATGGTTCGATGGCGGCCGCACAATTTGCCAAAGCCCTGTCTGAGAAAGAGCTCAAAGCGATTGGTGGCTGGCGCAATCCGAAGACCGGTCGTTACGAGCCGGTTTCCAAATCGACACTGCACCGGGTGATACAGTATCAGACTTCCTGACCTATGTTTCTAATTCGATTTGCTTCAAGTTCACGCATGTTGATGATCTTACATTCTTTTTTGTGAAGACCAAATGATAGTCTCAGTCAATTCCTTTGCCATGCTGGCTAATTTAAAATGCCACCCTTTTCAGTTCCCAGGATCGCCGACATGCCCTATTGCGGCTCCAGCAGGTCGATTCGAAAGCCTTCTGCGAAGGGTTTCCCGGTACCAACCTCCAACCTCGAACATTTCAACGAAACCGCCCGGCAAACCGTTAGAATGAGTCATATTTAATTGGTCTATGTCAGGAAGTCTGAGTATACCGATCCGGTTCAGTTGGAAGAAGTATTGACCCGATATACACGGAGTCGAATCAAACAGTTACCGGCACTAGCGGCCGATGGCAAGCGGATCAACGGTGCCAATCGCAACGGCGAGAGCTATTATGAGACAGTAACGCTCATCGAGCATGGCAGCGCAATGCCGAAGGCGAGTCGCACCTACTACCGCAAAGGCGAGGAGATTGCGGCAACCCAGCAGTTGCTGAGCGAGGCTGACATTGCCGGTCGGGTGATCACACTGGATGCGTTGCACACCACTTTTGAAACTGTCGAGTTGATTTTGCACGAGAAAGCCGACTATCTGCTGACGCTGAAGGATAATACTTCTTTGCAGTTGAAAAAGGCGCAAACGCTCGATTGGCACAGTCAGCGGGTGAGGCGTTATTCACAGAAGGTGGCCAAACAGCACGGGCGTATTGAACAACGTCATATTGCGGTGCTGGAAGTCAAAAACCCGAAGCGGTTCGGTTTCAAGCAGGTGCGCCAGGCGTATCGGATTGACCGCGACCGGGAAGTGATCAAGGAAAGTGGCAGTGCGAGCCGAGAAACCGTGTATGGTATTACTTCGGTTGCAGCAGACCGGGCTGATGCCAAGCAGTTGTTGGAATGGAACCGGGGACATTGGCACGTCGAAAATCTGAATCACCATATTCGGGACCGCAGCTTGAAAGAAGACGACTGTCTGGCGCGCACGAACAATGGCCCTGGTAATCACGCAATGTGCAACAACATTGCGCTGGCACTGATCTTTCATCAGAGTCGTTTTGAGTCAGTGCCACGGGCACTGCGCCATTTCAACCTGAATCGCAAAGAGGCGTTCACGGCACTGCTCTCACCGACCTGAAGCGTCGCTTCAACTCCCAGATTGAATTGAAAAATACAGGCGTCTCGATCCGCTTGTGGATGCGATTGGCTACAATTGACGAGACTACACCAATCGACCCGTGCGGAAGCAAAATTGTACGTCAATTACCGAAATTGTTCGATAATGAGCGTAATGGCCGCAGTGGAGTAATTGCTTCAGTTACCGCCTGTCAGAGCCTCTTGACATCGAAATCTAAGCGTGGGATTGACCTGCACTGGAACACCGCCCAGGTTGATTGAAAGTATAATCAATATCGAAACAGGACTGTCGGTGGTCACTGTGTTCAATGTGGCATTTGCATTTTTTCTCACGGAGGTATATCGCATGTTGTCTGAAATGATTGCAGAAAAATATAAACTCAGACGTTACATCCAAGGCAAAGCTGACGGCAGGTCCGAAGGCATCGCTGAAGCCAACAGACTCTGGCTTGATTGGATTAAACGACGGGATGAGGCACTGTCGAAAGGATTGGTGTTCAATGAACCGCCGCCGAGTGAAACGAATTCTTCAAACTGATGCACGTACTGATGACGGAATTATTCAAACGATCCCACGCTCTTAACATTCTAGGTTTTTAGCATAAACCTAGAAAGTCATAACAACTGGTGATTATCTGCCATTCTCTGTTGGCAAAAACTGAATGTCGATTCACAGATCTGAAGTGAACCAATTCAAAATTGACTGCGTGGGAAACGCTTGGTAGTTTCACGAGCTGTCATGAGAATTCAATGTCTCAAGCATCCTTTTTCGCCAAAAAAAGAGCGACAGAGTTCAACAACTCCAATACCTGCAGATACCAACTGAATGCTCGGTGACAAAGACTTCACGCCGAGCATTCCTCAATTGCTTCGCTGAGTAAGTTTGTCTGATAAACTGCCAACTCAGGCGGGGGTGAAATAGCTAAAATGTATAACAGAATATACTTGTAGGACTTCTTCTTTTACCTGGGTTCCAATCTTTGGATTGGGGAGCAAGAGCAGTCGATGCAATATCATCCGTCAGGCAAGGATTCGCTCACCATCAGCAATGCTTCTCGATTCGACCAGGACCAGACAACATCCTGCGCGGCTTCCATGCTCAGCCACTGGTATTCGGTGTGTTCTGACAACTGCAATGTTACGCTTACAACATTCGGCAGACAGACCGACAGTACATGTTCCATGTTCATCCGATCTTCTCGTCTGTATCGATTCTGATACTCTCTTGGTATCAGAAATCTGAACCGGCGCTGCCAATCGTGGATTTCGTCTTCACCGACTTTGATGCCGGTTTCTTCCCTGAGTTCTCGCAGTGCTGTCTGAACTGGGGTTTCACCGCTCCAATTCATAGAGCCGGTAACAGACTGCCAGAAACTACGGGGTGGAGTTCTTTTGAGCAGAAGAGTTTGTCTCTGCGGGGTATACACCACTAGCAATACCGACTCAGGCCGACGGTACAAGGATTCTGAACTCTGTGACAAATTCCCAGCTCCTGTGTAATCAACCCCCTTCGCCAGGCACTTGATTCATAATCGCTGCCGTTGATTTGATGCGAAGTTCCAGTTCATTCAACTGCTCGCTGCCGATTTCGTTCGGTGCATCGGTAACAGGACAGTAAGCCCTTTGCGTTTTGGGGAATGCTATCACATCGCGAATTGAGCTCTCGCCTGACAGAAGCGCCGAAATCCGGTCCAGTCCAAAGGCAATGCCCCCATGGGGCGGCGCTCCGCTCGTCAGCGCATTTAGCAAAAATCCAAACTTGGCTTCGATGCTTTCTGGAGAAAGCCCCAACATCTCAAATATCCTGCGCTGAATGTCCAGCCGATGGTTTCGAATTGACCCTCCACCTATTTCGACGCCGTTCAAAACCAGATCATAAGCACGGGACAGTATGGCGCCTGGGTCTTCTCCAAGCAAGTCAACGTACTCCTCTTTGGGTGCAGTAAACGGGTGATGCAGCGAATGCCAACGTTGATTATCGCTATCGAATTCCACGAGTGGAAAATCCACAATCCAAATCGGCTGCCAGCCTGGCTCTATTAACCCTAAATCTTCTGCGATGCGAATCCGCAATGCTCCGAGAGCTGCATTGACAACACTTTCGGCATCCGCTCCGAAGAAGATGATGTCTCCGGCCTGGCTTGCGCATTGCTTCACAGTCTGAGCAACAGTCGCATCGGACAAGAACTTGAGAATGGGAGACTGCAATCCTTCCGTTCCCTGCGACGGATCATTTACCTTGATGTAAGCAAGGCCCTTGGCGTCGAATTCACCAACATAACGGGTATACTCGTCAATTTGTTGGCGAGATAAAACGCTGCCGTCAGGCACATTCAGAGCGGCGACCCGCCCGCCCTGCATATTTGCGGCACGCTGAAATACTTGAAACTCCTCGCTCGCCATCAGATCTGTCAAATCGATGAGTTCCAGATTAATTCGAAGATCAGGACGGTCGGTTCCATACCGAAGCATGGATTCAGAGTAAGTCAGTACCGGAAACTTGGCAGGCAGGGTAATTTTGCCTACGGAATCGAAAATCCGAATATACATTTCTTCCATCAGATTCATCACGTCTGACTCGCTGATGAAAGCCATTTCAACGTCAAGCTGTGTAAATTCAGGCTGTCGATCTGATCTCAAATCTTCATCCCGAAAACACCTGGCAATCTGGTAGTATCGCTCGAAACCTGAAATTACCAGCATCTGCTTGAACATCTGAGGGGATTGCGGCAGTGCGTAGAACGATCCGGTGTGCACACGACTCGGAACGAGATAGTCGCGAGCGCCTTCCGGAGTGGAACGCGTCAACATCGGCGTTTCAATTTCCGTAAATGAGCGTTGATCCAAGAATGAACGAATTTCACGGATGAGTGAATGTCGAAGCCGTATGTTGCGCTGCATTTTTTCGCGCCTTAGATCAATGTATCGATATTTCAGACGCAACGCCTCATTGGCATCTACTTCATCAACCTGAAAAGGTAGATTTTCCGCTTTATTCAATATGACGATTGAGTCCGCTACAACCTCAATTTTGCCGGTTGGAAGGGAAAGATTCTCGGTTCCGTCAGGACGCATGCGTAGTGTCCCGCAAACCTGCAGTACAAATTCGTTTCTAACCGATTCTGCATGCAAAAAACTCTCAGTTTGCTCTGGATTCACAACGACCTGAACGATGCCGCTGGAATCTCGCAGGTCAATGAATATCACACCGCCATGATCACGACGACTGTTTACCCATCCGCAGACCTGAACTTCACTGCCAATATCGGACTCAAGAATTGACGCACAGAGGTGCGTGCGCATGGAACTGTTCAAGGTATACGATGACTCAGGTTGCAGTTGCACCGGAACTTGAGGCGCTTTCTGCAGTGGTCGTTTTGCTATCTGAAGACTTCTTGTCAGAACCCGACTCGCTCTTCTCGGAAGACGCATCGGCAGTAGGTTGATCTGATTTATCTTTTTTCTTGTCTGCCTTGTTTTTGAAGTCCGTTTCATACCATCCTCTACCTTTCAGATGAAAGGCAGCTACAGAAAGCTTTTTGCGCAAAGTACTTTTGCTACAGGACGGACAGTCAGTAAGCGGGCTCTCCTTTATACTCTGAATCATCTCAAACTCGTGACTACAAGCTTTACAAACGTATTCGTAAATCGGCATACTAGTTTCTGGATAAAAATGAATTACTGGATACATAAGGGCAAACAGTAGATTTTAAACTATTAGCAAGTCATTTCATCTACTAACAAAGCATCGATTCATTTGCCAGCAACTACCATGTTTTCGATCAAAATCGAACCGGTTCTCGTGTTGCCGCGCAAATCTACATCAGTTCCAACATCAACAAATGATCGAAACATGTCTCGAAGATTTCCCGCGATTGTCAGTTCCTCAACCGGATATTGCATTTCGCCGTTATCAACCCAAAAGCCTCGTGCTCCCTGTGAATAATCTCCTGTAACCGTATTGATCCCGAAACCCATAGTTTCGGTAACCAGAATTCCACGATTCATCAATTTCAAAATTTCGTTGAAATTGCGCTTTCCTGAATCAATGGTCAGGTTGAAAACACCACCGGCATTTCCGGTTGTTTCAAGTCCAAGCTTGCGCGCCGAGTATGATCCGAGAACATAGCCCTGCAACACGCCATCTGAAACAATATCGCGCGGCTGCGTTGCAACGCCCTCAGCATCGGCTACCGCGCTACCCAAGGTTCGCTTCAAATGCGGTTGTTCGTGAATTCGTACCCATGGCGGGAAAATCTGCTGTCCAATGCTATCCAGCAAGAAACTTGCCTTTCGATAGAGCGCGGGGCCGGTGATGGCTCTGACTAAGCATGAGAGAAGATTGGACGCTATGGGCGCTTCAAACAGTACCGGTACTCTGCAAGTACTGATTTGTCTTGCATCAAGTCTGCGTAAAGTTCTTTTCGCCGCCATCAATCCAATGGATTGCGGTGAATCCAGCAATGCTGGGTCGCGTACAGCGTCAAACCAATAATCGCCCTGCATGCCAGCAACAGATTTTCCGACAACAGAGCAACTCATATCATGGCGAGTCGTGCGTTGATGGATAAGAAAATCATCACTGTTGCCAAACGCTGACTCACTTATAGAAGTTCCAAATGTTGCTCCTTCTGAATTAATGATCCTGGAATCACTGGATAGAGCAGAATTTTCGCAGGCAAGAGCCATTTCAAGTGCCTGGTCGCGATCGACATTCCACGGCAGATACAACTCCAATTCAGGAATCTGACGGACCAAACGATCAGTTGGCGGCAACCCGTTACAGGGGTCGTCTGCGGTAAATTTCGCAATCGTACGGGCAGCCCGCACCGTATCTTCAATTGCGGTATCGCTAAAGTCGTTCGTTGTGGAAATTCCTTTTTTATTTCCCAAGTACACCGTAACAGTCAAATTTCCGCCGTTATGATGCTCAACCGTCTCCAGTTCGCCCATGCGAACACCCAGTTCGTAACCCCGTGTCTGTCCGACTCCCACAGATGCCGCATCCACACCAAACCGCGAGGCACAATCCAGTGCCTGTGCGACAATATTTGATAAATCAATTGCATCACCGCGTTCTACGGTAGATTGGATACTCTTTGCAGTCATCGTTATGTCACATCTGAACGCCGCCGACGGTTAGGCCATCGACGCGTAGTGTTGGCTGTCCCACTCCAACCGGAACGCTTTGCCCCTCTTTGCCACAGGTACCAATGCCGGAGTCAAGTTGCAGGTTGTTGCCCACCATTGTGACTTTAGTGAGAACGTCCGGACCGTTGCCAATCAAAGTCGCACCCTTTACGGGTCTGGTTATTTTTCCCTTTTCAATGAGATATGCTTCCGTAGCAGAAAATACAAATTTACCGGAAGTAATGTCGACCTGTCCTCCGCCAAAACTCACTGCGTATATACCGCTGTCTACAGACTCAATGATTTCCTCATGACTCGACGCTCCCGGCAGCATGTAGGTATTGGTCATTCTCGGCATTGGCAAATGGGCATAAGATTCACGACGGCCATTGCCGGTTGGCGTCTGATTCATCAATCTCGCATTTGTCAGATCCTGCATATAGCCAGCAAGAATGCCATTTTCAATGAGAACGGTATTTTGTGATTGCGTTCCCTCGTCATCTATGCTGAGTGAGCCTCTTCGATTCTGTATAGTTCCGTCATCAACGATGGTACAGAGTTTTGATGCCACTTGGTCGCCGATACGGCCTGCAAAGGCGGAAGTCCCTTTTCGATTGAAATCACCTTCAAGTCCGTGTCCGATTGCTTCGTGAAGAAGTATCCCCGGCCATCCGGGACCGAGAACGACTACCATTGTACCGGCCGGCGCATCAATGGCCTCCAAGTTTATCAATGCTTGCCGCACAGCTTCGCGACCATATTCAAGAGCACGTTCCTGTTGTATTAGAAAATCATAAGATTCGCGGGAACCGCCGCCGAATGAACCCTGTTCCCGACGACCGTTTTGCTCTGCTACCACACTAACGTTCAGCCTTACCAATGGACGCACATCTGCACAAATCTTTCCGTCGCTACGTACAACTAGAACAATCTCCTGCGAACCAGACAGGTTCACCATAACCTCCTTGACTCTTGGATCTTGTTTTCTGGCGTCCTGTTCAACTCGCTCAAGCAGCCGCACCTTTTCGGAATCAGATAAACTGTTTAGAGGGTCGTCAGGCTGGTAAAGTATCGGTACTTCTGCCGATTGCCGTTGTGTAACCGCGCGTGCATCCGAGCCAAGGCCGTGCGCAATGCCGCGAGCCGACACTGCAGCCTGAATCAATGCTGGCAAGCTCAAGTCGTCAGAACAGGAAAATCCGGTTTTATCGCCACTAATCGCCCGCAGACCGACGCCTTTGTCGATGCTGAAAGCGCCTGATTTGACGACTCCCTCTTCAAGGCTCCAGCTTTCCTGCCGGGCATACTGAAAATAAAGATCAGCGTGATCAATGTGTTTGCCCACCATTTTCCCGAGCAACACTTCCAGTTCTCGTTCGCCTACTTCGGCGGGTTCAAGCAGGGCGGTTCGAGCTGTGTCGATATAATTTTTCATAACACTCAATTTTCATGCTTAACAGTAGCTAAATTACCTTCTACCGTCATGGCAAAGTGAAGAACCCGAGGTTTCAGGATCTGAGTAGTCAAAGCTGATGATTTCGAAACTGACTGAAGTCAGCCTAATAAATGCAAGACCGGCTAGCAAATTATAGCAACTCGCAAAACAGGCAAGGCGTAAATCGTAAGACCCAAATCCGCAATTGGAGAATTAAATCGGCTACCGAGGCCCCGAAATCCAATATCTGGCTCACTCTCGCCGGCGGATTCCCGCCACCTCCGCCGATAACCGCACCGTCTACCGGAATCTTCAGCAATTGTAGTGCCCCGAGAGTGTTATTCCCGTTGAATGCTCGTGCAAAACCCTTGCCTGAATCGACAACCGTAGTGAATTCTGCAATGAAGCCGCCCCCAAGGCGGCCAACTCAGGCGAGAAGCGGATAAGCCCGTATCGAACGCAACGCTTCGTCAATGACCCGCCAGTGTGCCTCCGAGATCTTCACTGTCAATTGCCGAGCATGATGCACCACCTTTGCGCCAACCGCATAAATGTGAAATCGTATTCTCGGTGCCCGTGCCGTGATCCACCGCGACGGCAACATCACACGCATCTGGCATAAAAGGTTATACGCCAACGCATTGAGTTTCAACCACACCGCATTGGCAGCGAAATCTCCACACGGCAAGTGGGCACCAGCAAAGTCGCTTCGAAGTTGCTTGATCTTGTTCTCGCTGGTCTCGCCGCGAAGGTTATACCACTGCACGATCTCATGATCCGTCTTCTCATCGAAGTTGGTCGCAATCGCACGGTAAATGTGCTCCCCCTGGGTGGCACTGTTATCTTCCGCTTCAATCAACGTTTCCAGATTTACATTGTCGCCCTTGTGAATGCACTTTCTCTGAACCACCAAAGTGAACGCATCCGTGTTGCCCATCACATGCACCGTACGAGCCACCTGTTCGGTCTCCGATACCGTGCCATCGGCATACACCAACGTTTCCCACTGATCCGCCTTGATGCTGCTGATCGACTCTTTCAAGGTCGTGTCCATCTTCGCACGAATCGCAAACCGCTTGCCCGTTTCCATCAGGTATTTGATGATACTCGCTTGGTAACCGGCAGCATCAATTCGAACCTTGATCACCGAAACTCCGTGCGGCAACTCTTCCTCACACTGCCGGATGAATTCATAATTATCCTTGTTCGGCGGCTCATTGCCGTCCCGAAAATCAACCGATACCACCTGTTCCGTCTCGGCAATATGTCCGACCATCGGAGTGTAGCCGGTGTGCTTTTTGTAGATCCACTTTGCAGCTCCCGATTGCAAAAATGCGCGCACCACCGTAGAGGATGCCGATTACTCCCAGACCCACAGAAACAAATTTTTCTAGAGTGAACAAATCAATGAAGAAAAGACGATACCATAATTAGACGATACCATAATTAGACATCATGGATTGACCTGCCCTGACTCACAACGCATAGGATATGCTTTGGGATCAGTAAATCAAACAAGCCCTTGGAGGAGGACAGGTCATGGAAAAGTATAGTGCATATGTAGGTCTTGATGTACACAAGGAGACGATTGCGGTCGGCATTGCGCGTGCGGGACGCAGTCAACCGCTGTATTATGGCGAGATTCGCAACGATCCAGCTGCAGTGGTTCGATTGGTGCGGCAGCTGCGCCGGGAAATGGGCGCTTTGACATGGTGTTACGAAGCGGGTCCGTGCGGTTACGCAGTGTATCGTCAGCTGACGGCGTTGGGCGAGCCCTGCGAGGTGGTGGCGCCGGGGTTGATATTGCGCAAGCCCGGTGAGCGAATCAAGAACGACACTCGGGATGCTTTGATGCTGGCGCGGCAACATCGCAGCGGCGATCTGTCGGCGGTGTGGGTGCCGGACGAACACCAGGAGGCGATGCGTGACCTGAGTCGTGCGCGTGAAGACATGAAAGCAATCGAGTTGAAGAGTCGGCAGCGCTTGGGCGCCTTTTTGCTGCGTTACGACCGAGTTTACCGGGAAGGTCGAAGTCGCTGGACGCAACAGCATTTTCGCTGGCTGGAGCGGCAGCGGTTTGAACTGGAAATTCATCAGCGCGTATTTCAGGAATATGTCGACGCGGTCATCGATGCACAGCGTCGGGTGGCGGCTTTGGAGTCTGAAATGCGGGTGGCTTTGGAGAACTGGCCGTTGCGTGCGGTGGCCGAAGGTCTAATGTCGCTTCGGGGCGTGGGGATGATCACGGCCGTGACCGTGCTGGCGGAGTTGGGAGATATCAGCCGTTTTGATAATGCCCGGCAGCTGATGTGTTTTGTGGGACTGGTTCCCGGGGAGCGTTCTTCGGGTTCCAAGCGTCGTCAGACCGGCATCACGAAAACCGGCAATGCGCATGTCCGGCGGGTGTTGGTGGAAGCCGCTTGGAGTTATCGCTTCCCGGCTCGCAAAACCGCGGTGCTGCAGCGCCGCGCGGAACGCGCTTCGCCAGCTGTACAGGCCATCGCCTGGAAGGCGCAGAAACGGCTGTGCAGCCGTTATCGACACTTGAACCTTGGTGGCAAGGAAAAATGCAAAGTGACCACGGCCGTAGCCCGTGAACTGGTAGGCTTTGTGTGGGCGATCGCCCGTGAAGTCATGCCTGCGACACCGCCACAACATGCTCAGGTCAGCACCTGATCCGTTACACCCATGGTTTCCAAACACGAAATGCAGAAGGTCAGCGGCCGGTCCGGAGAACCCTCGAGCAATTCTAGAGGGCTCGACCCATTGGGTCGAGCAAACCGCGTAATTAGAGTGAGGCAGCTCCACGACGAAGTGAAGTCAGGCGGTAACCAACCCGCGGATATCAGTAGGATCCACCGTCGTCATAAGCCGCTGCCTTCTGCTTTCGTGTTCTGGATCAGGAAATGCTGTTTACAATGATAAATAAATTTGACAAGTCAATCCATATCAGAATTGCTGGTTGTGGTAATCGTAACAATTCGTCAAAAGGGATATTGTTGATAGTGCAAAATCGCATGAGGGCGCAATGATGACAACTCAGTGGGGATTTCTTGTGATTCGCCGATTGAAATCAATTTGGAAACAATGAGGCAAAATTTTGAATTGCCGCTAACGCTGATGGAACACTATAATTTGAAACACAAAATCTCGAACTCGCTACTTGATTAGTTTCACTTGTAGTGAACCAGCACTGATAAATTTACCAGAATAAATCACAATTGATATGTGCCATGAACAACTGCCTTTGAGAATTTTGAAGGATCGTTCTACGGCCTGTATCATCGCCACTGGCAGGTGCGGTGGAAATTCGGAGTTTTCATTCGAAAACCATCAGATTCCTTGTTTTCGGGCAATATTGTGGGGTAAGTAAATATCAGGCCTTCAATTTCGCGAGTGGTACCAACAGTTTTTCAAGATCAAAAATGCCTCCTATTTGCGTGATTAGTTCAGCGTTACGCCGCTCCAAGCGGCGGGAATAATCTCAAAGATCAGCTGGCATTGAACGAAATTTGAAATTGGCATACAGATGACGATCCAGCTATCAGACATCGATATTCGGCAACTGAAGATATTTCGTGCTGTGGTCGAAAGCAATGGATTTACCAACGCCGAGGTAATTCTGAATATCAGCCAATCCACGATCAGCCACCAGATGAGTAATTTGGAAGCCCGTTTAGGAATTAATTTGTGTGAGCGCGGCCGCGCGGGTTTCAGGCTGACTGAAAAAGGCAGGATGGTGTACGAGGAAACATTGCAGTTGTTCAAGGCTCACGAAAGGTTTCAATATGCCACGGGCGAGTTGAAAGGCAAATTGAGCGGCTACCTGAATATCGTATTGATTGACAGTGTGGTAACGGACCCGGAATGCCCGATTGTCTCAGCATTGAACAAATTCAACAATCGCGATCATAACGTCACGATTTCCCTTGAGACCGCGTTGCCGGGAGATATTGAGCGCTTGCTTCTCGATTCTGCTACAGACATAGCGATCGGAACATTCGAGAGAAAACTCCCCGGATTGACCTATAGAAAGATCTATTTGGAAACCAACAATCTGATGTGCGGTTCCGGTCACCCTATTGCACAGTTGAACGATTCGGCTCAAATTAAACTCGCCATCAAGAAGTCTCGCAAGGTAACGCGAGGCTACCTGAATAACGAAGACATCAGCATGCTGGATCACGACCCGGAGATTGCCATTGGTGTTGCCCAATCTCTGGAGGCCCAGGCAATACTTATCCTGAGTGGCAGCCATATAGGGTTTCTGCCAATTCACTACACGCTCGAATGGGTCAAACAAAAAGGGATGCAGGCAATTGTTCCCGATGAGATTACCTACAAATCTCCATTCTACGTTGTGACTCGTAATTCGCCCAGAAAATCCAGGATTATCGACGCATTCACGGCCGATCTCGATTCCGCTATTGCCGAACGGACAGGGCAAAAATCGTTTTAACCTTGTGCTGACCGCAGGGCTGTCACCTGGCAGGATCCTTGTCGGAATAATTTGGCTGCAGTGCTCAGACCACTGCCCCCGGAATCATGCCAATTTCTAACGTATTCCATCAAAAAGCGTGCTTTCGTGTTCACGAAATCCAACCGTCAATTTTCCCATGTTAGCATGGAATATCGGATATGTATTAGCGTGAACTGATTTGCTACCATGTTAAACGAGTTCAAAATAACGCTTGAACACAATTGGTTAGAATTGTGGAAAATACATTGTCAACTGAACACGCGGCCAATGGCTCAACGAGTGCCGAGAAGATGAAAAGGAAGCCAGCCCTTAATTTGCTGTCGCCGGTCAGTCCGCGACAGGCCATCATACTCGGGATCATCGGTGGTATTGTATTTTTCCTGATTTGGGAAATCGGCCACTATATGACTCCGGAGGAAAGCAAGCGATTTCTTCCATCTCCCCAGCACGTTCTGTCCACACTGTATACACTTCTGACCGAAAAGGGATTTCTGTCGGATATTGGAATCAGTCTGTTCCGAATCATCGGTAGTTTTACGGCAGTTTGCCTTGTTGCTGTTCCCCTTGGGATTTTCATGGGGTGTTTCGACAACATGCGTGCGCTAATCAATCCCGTTGTCTCCGGTGCCCGGTATCTCCCGGCTGCTTCATTCATCCCCTTATTGCTTGTCTGGTTCGGGCCGACCGACACACAGAAGATGGCGCTTCTTTTTCTGGGCGTAGTATTTTTTCTGGTCGCCTTGATTCTAGACAATACCAGGGCTGTGCAGAAAGAACTGATTGAAGCTGCATTAACAATGGGAGCATCCAGGAAACAAATTGTTTTTGGTGTCGTTGCCCGTGCGGCAACCCCTGCTATTTTGGATTCCATGCGTAACATGATTGCAGTGGGCTGGACCTACCTGGTCATTGCCGAAATCGTGGCAGCGCAGGACGGGATAGGTGCGGTAATGATGAGGGCAGGCCGATTTTTAAAGGCAGACGTGATCATGGCCGGCATATTGACAATCGGCTTTCTCGGTGTGATGACAGACATTGCGTTTCGTTTAATTTCACACTATGCCGTTCCTTGGAATCGAAAACGGTCCAACTAGCTGAGAAATCACATGAACGCCGGCACTCAAACCCATTCCCATTCATCCCAGAGCGCCGTAATACGTTCGGTTGATGCGACCCGGCGGTATCTGGGTGGAATGTTCACTGCCATAGAGCATGTTTCCTTAGATTTTATGAAAAGTCAGGTGACCGCGCTCGTGGGCCCATCCGGCTGCGGGAAGACCACTGTGCTGCGGCTTATCTCGGGACTTGAGGAGCCAACGGAGGGTCAGATTTTTGCCGGAGGTAAACTCATCGAAGGACCAGGGCCGGACAGAGGAATGATCTTTCAGGCCTACACTTCCTTTCCGTGGCTTACTGCGCTGGGTAATGTCGAATATGGAATGAACATCCTGAAAGTTCCAAAAGACGAGGCGCGAGAGCGGGCAATGCAGTGGCTTGAGACTCTTCATCTCGCTAATTTTGCTGACGCTTATCCTGCGGAGTTGTCGGGGGGCATGAAACAGCGCGTCGCGATTGCCAGAACTCTGGCCCAGAACCCTGCGGTTTTATTGATGGACGAACCCTTTGGGGCGCTGGACGCACAAGTTCGGTGGGAAATGCAGGAAATGATGATTGAGATACTGTCCAGAGAGGACAAGACGGTGATTCTAGTCACCCACGACATACAGGAAGCAATCTATCTTGCAGACAGAATCGTATTTTTTAGCAGCAATCCCGGTCGGGTTAAACACGACATTGTTCTTGAGTTTAAAAATGGACACAGATTCGCTCGCAAGGAAGAGATGCTCAAACAGCGCGACTATGCAGATGTCGAGGCACAGTTGTTTGTCTGGATGAGAGAGGAAATTCAAAAGACTGGATAAAGAACGTCGATTCGTGTGAAGATTAAAAATTACATATCAAAAATATGAGGTGAAAAAAATGAAAAAAATGAAAGCGATTTTCAGGCTGACAGGCTGCGCCGGAGCTGCATTAATGATGTTATTGATGTCCCAAGTTGCAAATGCAAGGGAGAACGTCGTTGTATCGATCATATCGGTATCGGTCTACGGTGCCTGGTATATCGTTAATGAAAAGGGGTTTGCAGACAATATTGATGTCGATGTACAGATTATTGAAGACCTTACCGCGCGAAATGCGGGCATTTCCAGCGGCGATATCCAGTGCATTATGACGACCATGGACTCGACTGTGGTAACCGCGGCTGCCGGTGTTCCGGTTAGGCACGTTGCCGTGCCCTTGATGTCATACGGACTTGATCAAATGATTGCGGTCGCTGATTTGAAGTCGGACGCTGATTTGAAGGGCCGGTCCTATGCGGCTGACTATGGGTTTCTTAACCATATGTGGATGCTGCTGACCTTAAAACGCGCCGGGCTGGCTTACGACGACGCGACGCACAATATCATGCTGCCCCAGGATGCTGCGGCAGCCTTCGTCAGTGGCAATCTTGACGTGGATGTGAATTTTGTGCCGTTCACTGAACAGTCACTGCAGCTCGCGGGCTCCCACGTCCTTAAGACAAGTTTGACTGACAAAACCTGGGAACGCGGCTTGATATCTGATTCGATTGCCTGCAACAATAAATTCTTGGACGAATCTCCAGAGGTTGCCCAGGAATTGATTCGTGCATGGTTCCAGGCGGTGGACTGGTGGAAACAAAACCCCGCCGAAGGAAATGCGATTGTCGCCAAAGGGCTCGATTGGCCGGAAGCCGATGTCCGGCTGACTCAGGCGGGCGCGGTGATGCTCAACTTGAACCAGAACCTTGGCGCCCTGGGAATAGGAGACGGGCAGCCGGTTTGCAACAATCTTCCCGAAGGTGTGCCTCAGCCGCCTGAAGAAGACAGTGGCTGGGGTGCTCTTGTTGGGAGCGACAGCGATTGTGAAGCCGGGTATCTGGGTGCAACTTGGGATTTGTTCAATGAAGTCTACAAGGACGCCAATGTGATCGATAGCACGATTTCTGCTGAAGACGGCATTGACAACACAATCATTGACGCACTGTACGCGGCTGGCGCTCACGAGGAGATGAGTTCCAATCTCTGGATTGGGCGTCTAGAACCCTAAGCATTGGGAATGCCGGATGGGTCGGAAGACCGTTGAGTACCGATCTTGATTCGCCTCGACACCCGAGTGACTTTCGACCCGGTCCCGGTGAACAATAGTGAGAATGACAAAATCAATTTGATGGTAAAGTAAGGCAATGCAATCACATTTCGAATACTTAAGGCCGAGTTCGACTAAAGAAGCGGTACAGATGAAGATCGAATTCGGTCAGCGGGCAAAGTATTGGGCTGGCGGCACAGATATGACGCTTCGCTGGCGCCGTGAGATCGACAGATTTTCGCACTGCATCGACATCACGTACCTGACAGGGCTTGATGATATTGAAGTCGAGGAAGACTGCATACGAATCGGGGCACTGGTTTCCTTGTCAGCACTGGAACGGGCAGACAAAAGGCATCATCTTCTCAAGACGTTGAGCGATGTCACCAAGCTGATGTGTACGCCACAGACTCGAACGTTGGCTACAGTGGGAGGAAATTTGAGCAACGCGTCTCCGGCCGCGGATTTAACTCCACCGTTCATTGCCATGGATGCCCTGGCAGAAATTACGACCGAGGATGGCATTCGAACAGTTCCGATGGATCAATTTTTTGAAAGCGTCAACAGGACTGTCGTCGGGGATGATCTTTTGAGCGCGATTAAAATTCCGCTGCCTGAAAGTCAGCATAAAGTTGCTAAATATCATCGGATTGATCGAACTATTGTAGATATTGCGCTGGTTAATACGTCGACATCACTATCGGCAGATCGCTCGAAAACAATCACGCGGGTTGGGGTGGCGTTAGGCGCGGTCGCACCGATTGTCATTCGGTCCCCGGCGGCAGAACGATTATTGGAAGGTAAGTCTATTGATTTGGTATCGGCAAGCGATCTCGAGAAAGTTGGAGAAATTGCCTCGGAAGACGCGAAACCGATTTCGGACGTGCGCGCCAGCGCGGACTACAGGCGAGCCATGATCAAAGTCATGACGGCCAGGTGCATTAAGGATTGCATTGAAGAATTGGGAGGTACGATTTCATGAGAATAAGACTGAATGTCAATGGCAATGCAATTGAATTGGAAAGCGCTGCAGACCGTACGCTTGCAGACGTGTTGCGCGATGACCTGGGGCTGATCGGAGTGCGGGTTTCGTGTTCCGAAGGCGAATGCGGGTCTTGTACCATTTTGGCCGACGGGTTGCCCATGACATCGTGCATGATGCTGGCGAACCAGGGGGAGGGCAAGGAAATCCTGACGATTGAAGGGTTGGGAACTCCGGAAGACTTACACCCCATCCAGGTGGCATTTATCGAAGAGCAGGGGTTTCAATGTGCGTTTTGCACCCCTGGATTTATTTTGAGCGCCAAGGCGTTCTTGGAAGAAAACCCGAATCCGACCGAAGATGAAGTTGCATTCGCAATGAGTGGAAACATCTGTCGTTGCGGTGCGTATCCGTATATTGTCAAGTCGGTACTGACTGCTGCGGAGAAGCTTCAGGCGGGGTCATCAAGATAACGACAAATTAGTGAGGACGAGATGTACAGAGAATTTGAAATTGAATCGAACGATATAGCCGAAGCGGTGCCGGGTGTGCATGGAGACGCGCAGACTCAGGTAAACGATATGAAGATAGTCGGTCGTGGATTTCCTGTAAAGGATGCTGTAGAAAAAGTGACCGGTTCCTTGAAATATGCAGTCGATATGACCGTACAGAACATGGTGCATGGGAAGATACTGCGCTGCCCCCATGCGCATGCCCGGATCACAAATATCGACACATCCAAGGCCGAAGCGCTTGCCGGTGTAATCGGCGTTTTGACGCATCAGGATGTGCCCCAAAACGATTGGGAAGCAGCCTGGTTCAACTATCGTGGAAAGGTCTTGGATGGAGTCGGCCGGTTCGTCGGTGACGATCTTGCCGCGGTTGCCGCGGTGAGCGAGGCTGTCGCCCAAAGGGCCGTGGAACTAATTGAGGTGGAATACGAGATTCTTGACGCAGTCTTCGATATGGAAGAAGCAAGAAATTCGGATGCACCACAAATACGTGTAGAAGGTAACGAACGAGATCCCTATATCGTCAAATGGGGCGATACGCACGAGGGCATGGCGTTAGCTGACCATACGGTAGAGTGTGATATTTTTTACCACAGTCAGCAGTATGCCTCCATTGGCCGCAACGCGGCAATCGCAGAGTGGATGGGGGACAAGGTTACGCTTTGGACTTCTTCACAAACGCCGACAGAAACCCGGGACGGCATACACGAGGCGCTTGGAATTCCGTTAAGCAAGATTCGCGTTATGGCGCTTCCTGCCGGGAGTTCATTCGGACAGTGGTGGACCAACAACTTCATGATGATTACCGTATTGCTGGCAAGGAAGGTTCGGCGACCGGTGAAGATTGAGCTTGATAACGAAGAATGCATGAGTGCCGTAAAACGCCGCCACCTTGAAAGAACCCGCGGTTTGATGGGTTGTACCGCAGATGGACAGCTAACGGTTGCAAAATTCGATCACCTGATCGACAACGGCGGATATGGCTTTAAAGACGATGTCGGGTTCTTCTGCGTGGATATGTGGGGCAAGGCTTTGCATGGCCACTACGCAATTCACGGAGTCAATACAAATTTGCTTACCGCCGGCTGTATGCGCGGGGTTGGTGACTGCACACTAGGCGCCAGTGTCGAACGGATGTGTAACCAACTTGCCGAAAAGATTGACATGGACCCAGTTGAATTCCGTATCAAGAATCAGATTAAGCCTGGAGACGAGCTGAGAATGCAGCACTCCAGGGATAATCTGCATCATGACAGTGTGGAAGAATATCTCGCTGCCTTACCCGAGGAATATCGCGAAAACTGGCCAAAACCGTTTCATCTTTCCAGCGGATCGACGGAGGAGATATTGCGAGAAGGCGCCGAATCCTTTCGGTGGGCCGAGCGATGGAATGGGTGGGGGAAAGCATCCAGTGTCGATGGGTCCATACATCGGGCGGTAGGCGTAGGTACCGGGGCTCACGTATGCGGCGTCGAGTTCGAAGGCAATGCGTCGGCTATGGTTAGGTTAAATCCCGACGGTAGTCTGAAAGTGCATTGCAGCGTGGGCAGACAAGGCCAAGGTAGTGAAACGACTCAGGCCCAGGTGGCTGCGGAAGAGATGGGGTTGCCGTTGTCGATGGTCGAAGTCGAGACTGGCGATACGGATTCCTGCCCTTGGAGTCACGGTTCTTTGGCAAGCAACACCATGTTCAGGGTAGGCTGGGCGACGCGGGAAGCGACCCGGGACGCAAAGCGGCAGTTACTTGAGATTGCGGCTAGGGATATATTCGACAATGCGGAAGCGTCCGACTTGGCTATAACTGACGGTTACGTCCACCTTGAAGGATCGATGTCTGACGCGGTTTCTATTTCGGAAGTCCTGAATCTGGTTCGGTCCGACACTTTGGGACAGACTTCTTCCATCACGGGTAGGCCTACAGTTCCCATGCCTCCTTCAACAACGTTCGCAAGGCACTTCGGTGCTCAGTTCGTCGAGGTGGAAGTCGATGTCGATACCGGGAAAATTGTATTGCTCGATTACCTGGCATGCCAGGACAGTGGCACGGTGGTCAATCCTCAGGTTTTAAAGAACCAAGTGATCGGCGGTGCGATATGCGGAGCAGGGTTTGCTATTTATGAGCACTTGATCTTCGACGAGAAAACCGGTGCGATAAAAAATGCAAACCTGCTCGACTACAAAGTACTAAGAGCGGCAGACTTTCCGCACAAAGCTGAAGTGCTGTTCGGTGATTCCTACGATCCGGTTGGGCCGTTCGGTGCTCGCGGGGCTGGCGAGGCGCCAATCGCTGCTTCGATCTCGGCAGTATCGCAAGCGGTCTACAACGCGATAGGTGCTTGGGTCGATTTGCCCATGACACCGGAACGTTTGATCCGAGCGCTAGGGAAAGTGTAGCCGCCGCGCAAATGTCAACGGTTGAATTTTAGTGGAGGCGTGCTTGATATGATAGAAAACCCCGTACCGTGGCCAGACGGCAAACGTTGTGCTGTTGCCTTTACATTCGACATGGACGCCGACAGCCTTATTCATCTTGAGCATCCGGAGACCGGCCATCGGCGGGTGTCAGCCATATCGATGTTGCGATATGGTCCGGAAGTGGCTGTAAAAAGAATCCTGCAGACTTATCGGGAATTCGACATTCAGCAAACCTTTTATGTACCGGCATGGTGCATAGAGCAGTACACGGAATCGGTCAAAGCGATGGTGGATGGCGGACACGAGGTCGCTCATCATGGCTATATCCACGAAAATCCGAATACTCTTTCTCCAGAGAAGGAATTGTATTGGTTGATACGCGGAATCGATATCATCAACAACGTTACGGGGCAGCGTCCTCGCGGATGGCGCGCCCCGCTTTACAACTTTTCTGACGCGTCTGTTGATTTCCTCATAGACGAGGGATTTAGCTACGACGCTTCACTGATGGGTGACGATATTCCCTATTTGCTTTCCACGGACAAGGGTAAGGTGATGGAATTGCCGTCTTACTGGGGAATGGATGATTGGCCCCAGTTTGTCCACTCAGTCGACTTGGACTACATGATGCCTTTGCAATCTCCAAGTCGCGGCATGGACGTGTTTAAAGAAGAATTTGATGCAATGTACAAGCACGGCGGCTTATGGGTCACTGTTTGGCATCCCTTTGCTTCAGGGAGGCTTGCGAGATGGGAGAAAGTCGTCGAACTCATTGACTACATGAAGGGAAAGTGTGATGTGTGGTTTGCGCGAATGGAAGATATTGCTGCACACGTCTACCAATGCATCGAAGACGGAAGCTATGTCCCGAGAGTCGATAAATTGCCTTACTACGCGGGACCGGTTGAATTCTGATTTTCATCATTGGCCATTCGATTTTCCCGCTGTTTTCGATTCGAGCGCGTAAAAACTGCGATCTCCGATGTTCGGTTGTGGTGAGTCTAGTGAACCGGATTCGTCAATTGCTGTGACGCTACTACCCACAGTCCTTTGAACCGGAACAAAACTTGTTCCGGCCCTGGGTCAGACAGATGTAGCAACGAACCTCAACTCCGGCACGCACTCGCAAACTTCGCGAATCACCGGTGTCAAAATCTGTTGAAGAAGCACCTGACTTGCCGCATCCACCATCACAACGTATCCGAACCCATTTGGAAGACTTCCGAGTTAATCTGTTTGTCGATGATGGCAAGCGTATTAGAAGGCACAAATTGACGGAAAAAATTTTGTAAATATTGACGCCATAGCCGGATTTTTCCTGATCCCTAGTCAGGGGGTTAATTGATTGCACCAGTCGGACCAGGTGTATACGAGTTACGTAACAGGAGTACCACAGAATTAATGCTATTGGGGATGAGCAAGAACGTTGCGAATAGAATGAGTTCCCTCTTACCCTCCCCCTATGGTTGTGGTAATCGTAACAATTCGTCAAAAAGGAAATTGTTGATAGAAAACTTGATGACATCGAATACCGTACAAAAGCCTGTTCAAATGAAGAAGAGGCAAAAAGACAAGAACGAGTATTGCGCAAGAACAAGAAGGCCTACATATTTCCAACTTAGAAATTCACGGTCTCAACTATCCTACACAATCTCTGTGCACTGCTGTGGTGTGTGTTTCGATTGGCGACCTGCGTATTCCGATTTAAATGAACACTGATTCCAATAATTTGAACAATGATTCCGACAATTTGATGATTCCAATGAAAATGAACACTTTCAGTGATACAAAATCGGTTTTTGTCGCAGTCAAAATGAATCCGGAGCTATTCCGGCGTTTGTGTGGACTCCTTTTTACCTCAAAATTTGCGTTCGTGTCAAATTCAAAAACCACCGCTGACACAACCGTGACAGTGTTGCAGTATTTCCCAATTCCAGGGATTGGGTTTTTGTCAGTTGGCACTGAGTGGAAATAAATCTGTGGGGAAATCTGTGTTAAAAACGCTCGCTTTAGCGAAACGGAAAAGACGCTTGCGTCACTTACGTTTTTCGTTAGTTTTTTGCACAGATTTACACATAGATTTATTCTACGGGGCCCAGATACTGCAGTTTGGCCCTGACTGCCGTATCTGGGCATGGCTCTGAAAGCGTTGCAGGTCGCTGTATTCATCCAGCGTGTTCCAGTCAAATAGAGTATGATTTTCAGGTGTCATAAACGAATCTCCTTGGGACGATTGATGTAGATTGGTTAATCATTGATTATAGTACAAAAGGAATCGTTGTGACACTTATTTGTGAATTAAATCAATATGTTGTACATATTTACGAGGGTCTGGCGGCGATGCCATGCAGTGGGGGATATTTAAGGAATTGGCGTGGAAATCCAGATTTTTGGGCTTTTCTGGCTGATTCTTGGAGGAAAATATTTTCCGACCCTCGAATTTCCTCAATGCTGAAAATCGTTTACAACGATCGAAACTGTCTCAAGACAGACTTACAAACTAAAGGTTTCAGTACTCACTTAATGCAGTAAATCTGCTCCGAATCTCTTCCACACGGCTGGAAGAAATTTCCGTGACCAATACCCCATTTTCATCTCTGTTGTAAACCACAAAGTCACCCCAAGGGTCTACGATCATTGAATTCCCATACGTTCTTCGCCCACTGGGGTGTATTCCCCACTGTGCAGGCGCCACTACGTATGCTCGATTTTCAATAGCACGGGCTCTGAGTAGAATCTCCCAATGATCTCTCCCGGTGGTGTATGCAAATGCCGACGGCACCGCAAACCAGATTGCTCCTTTTGATACCAGCTTCCTGTAAAGCTGCGGAAACCTGACATCATAGCACACGGTAAGCCCGGCGACCCCGACCGGTGTAGACTGAACTACTAGCTGATCACCTGGCGTTGTGTAACTTGATTCCGCATATCGTTCGCCACTCGACAAAACGATATCGAAGAGGTTTATCTTGTCGTAGCGAGCAACCTGACGGCCCTGCTCATCAAACAAATATGAAGTGTTTCGAACCATTTCAGGTAGCTCGGATTTTACGAAAACTCCGGCAGCTAGAATCCACATCTGATTCTCAATCGCGAGTTGCGAAAGAAAGCCTACAATGGGACCTTCACCATCCGCAGATTCGGCACACCCAAGCCGCTGGCCATGGTCTTTTGGCATCATTGCAAAACACTCCGGCAATACGGCTAGCACTGCGGATTGTTTTTTCGCCTCCTTTACCAGCTCAGATGTCAATCGAAGATTTTGTTCAACATCGTCGCTGGAATTCATCTGAATTGCAGCGACTCGAGGCATTATCAATACTCGTCGCTGGAAACAATTACCAAGATGGTTTCTTCCACGCCTGACCCAGGTTCCAATGAAATACGACTCGATTCAATGCCAAGGCTTACAAGATTATCGTGTAGCTGGATCGCCCATTCATTGCCTGCGTCACCACCAGGATAACGGACAATCAATTGTGAATTTTCTGCTTCAATGAATCGAGCAATCGCTCTTCTTAACTGTGGAATCTGGAGTATGGCATCTGCTGAGTTTTGCTGAGGCCATTCGTAGCGAGCGACTTGGACTTCGAAATCAGTTTGAGCTTGACTTGCAGTCGATGCAAACAAAGCTCCTAGCAAAATATACTGAGCAAATAATTTCATCAGACTCAATTGGAATCACTCGGTGCTAATAATTTAGCGTTGACCAGCTTGATGTCAGGTTCTGCCCACGATCCAGTTATCTCGTACTGAAGCGGGAAAACGTCAATTTCCAGAGATTCAAAAACTTTCTTTCCAAGATAAGTTAGCAATCCTGTAGCTGGATTTATAAATAAAGTAGCGATCGTCGTTAAGGTATTACCAATTTGGGGATCGACACCTGCCTTCAAATGGTGCTGTTTGGTAGTCCAGTCAGTTGTTCCCCGAATAGCGATGTCGGCAGCTGGACCGATGAGAACCGCCCCCTGCACCTCGATAATACCATTTTTAATGCTTGCTCTTCCTCCAAGGCGATCAAAAGCAATGCCAGATTTTAAGGTATCAGACACGTCTACTGACAGACGATTCAATAAAGTTTCGTAATTTAAAGCTCCAACAAATTTTTGTGTAGCACCGCCCGCCGTGTCTGTCCATGATCCGGAAGTCACTACGCCGCTCCGCGCACTGTAATTGACACTGCCCGATGTCAATTCTGGCAACCATTTAGTAAAAGCATCATCCCATTCAAGATGGCCTGACGCCTTGGCAGTCCCTCCATCAAACGTGCCGGGGTAGCCAAGTTGTTCCATTGATTGACCAAAATCTACGGAGTTAAATTTGAAGTCGATAACCGAAGAATTCGAATACTTCCAATCTGCAGTGGCTGACACATTAAACGTCATCGAATTGAAATTTGCGGAGGTGATTTTCCAGCTGTCTTCGGTTGGTGTCGCAATAATTTTACTTTCTCCAACACTATACTGACCATACTTTGTATCTGAACATGTGAGATCCATCGCTGGCAAAACACGCGGGTCCATAGATCGCTTCGAAGAACCGGTTTGAGATTCGTCCATATGACATTTTGAAAGTTGAACGACAATCAGCGGAGTTTCGCCTTCGCGTAGAAATTCGGAAGTTCGATAGGTGGCCTGACCCTTAAGTTCATCAGAGTTGATTGTGACTCCCCAGTGTTCTGCCAACTTTTCTGCCGACAGGTCAACACCGGTCAACTCGCGCTTTCCTGCTAACCACACTTTATCAAAATTTGCTTGTACCGATTTCAGTCTGGCAAAGCCCAGCTCGCTTGTTCCTTCGTTTTGCCTGATCAGATTCACCCATTCTTCAAAATCAAAGACTGGGAAATCGACAGCAATGAAAACTCCTGATTCATCCTTTTTCGGAGGTTTGGCATTGCCAACACCAAGCACCCCGGAATCTATTCTCCACTCTCGGTTTTCGCGCTTTACCAGAAAGTTCCCACTGATCAGCGATTGCACTTGACCACCAATCCGTTTATCCATCTCGAATTCAAATCTCCGCTCAGATTGGCCAATGGCTCGAATAATAGACTTTAACCGCATTTCCGAATCCGCTTCCTTCCGCATAGGGAAAGGCAGTTGCGACTCAACACCATCAAATGATGTCGTAAATACAATGTTCTTCTTTTCCGACCAAACCTCGAAGTCGACGTTCCATGGGAAAAATCCACTCAAACGGGAAGTAAGCGCCGCACCGATTATTGGTTCAAGATCTTGCGCGTCTGAACTACCAATAACACTCCCTGTTATTACGACATTTCCTAAGGGCCCGGATCCTTTGAAATTGGCTTTGACTGTTCCGCCTAGAAAATTCCCACTCAATTCACCTGTCGTTAAGCCTGCCCGATTGAAATACACTTTGCCTTCGATATCAGAAACTTGAGGTCCTAGAAAAGTAACTACCGAAACATCATCTACTGGTGTAACAGTGCCGTTTAAGCTAAATTCCTTTCCTCTTTTTAGGGGAATTTCAATAATTAATGAAATTTCGCTGGTACCCGAACCACTGACAATGCCTTCCGTTTTACCCGGATTGACAATACCTTCAGGTCCAAAGAGCACAAAAACGAGTGGTATTGGGGCCGGGAGTTGAGTATTTACGGTGAGCAAGGGATCTGGCAGAGTAAAGTCCTCCACATAGACCAGTGTATGTTCTAACGGTTGCTCGTGGATAGTGCCTTCTGCCAAGATCGCGTCAAATCGCCTACCACGAAATTCGAATGTGCCTTTTCCATCGAATAGTGGAGGCCATTTCTTGCCATATTTCAGAGACAGGTTTTCGAAATCCCCTTCTACCAGAAGATTATCCATCCTCTCCTGTTTGATCAATTGAATGGGATCGCCTGAAAAACTGCCTACAGCACGAGATACCCACAAAGAATAGAGTCGTTCCGACACGTAATCGTGAAAACGAGGCGGAAACACGCCCGGGTGCTGCTTCAATAGTGCCACAAAATCGAGTGAGGCCAACTCAAAAGTGGTTTCGATTTGACTAGATTTATCTGGGTTTAACCACCAGCTACCTGCACTCGCAACAAGTGTTTCCTTTGAGTTGGAAATCGTGCCGTCTAACTCTAAGTCATGTGCTTTCACGGCCCAATCTACCGACTCCAATGATCCCGCTCGCCACAACCCATTAATGTCTGCATCAATCACCGTAGTAACGTTTGCAATGTCAACATTTCTTTCCTTCAATAGGCCGCCACTCATGACCGCCAGCCATGCCGCATCGACAGATTCGGCATTGATGTGCAGCCTGACGGTGTTGATATCGTCTGTCGAATCTGTAAGATCGAATCTGAATTTAACTTCAGATTCATTGTGCAAAGTAGTTACTAGTGAACCCGTAATTGAATTGGCATTGTTTCCATGATCGCTTGCAACGTTAAATTGACCCAAGGCATTCACGTCAAATTTATCCGACTTCAAAACTACGTCATACTCTCCTTCCTGAATTGAAATTTGCTGAATGCGCAGAAGTGAAGGAAGGTAGCTCCAGATTAGTACGCTTGCACCACGTTTCTGAACCGGTGCAGGTTTTTCTTTTTCCTTTACAAGCGACCACTGCCCTAAAAACCGCGGCTTGACGACACCGACGTACGCTATTTGCCAGCCGTCACGTGAGAAAAATGGCTGAGCAAGTCGAAGTTCCGCGCTTTCAGCAGAAAACTCAAGCCAGTCACTGTCAAAATTTCGCTTTACCGAAAGATTATGAATTTCTAAGGTTGGAAACGACTCGTGCCACCCCAGCTCAATACTGTCAAAGGAGAAATTGCCTTCGAATCTCTCAGCGATTTCGCTTAGCAGCCAAGGCGTGAATACATTGAAATTCACTATCAGCAAAGCAGCAAGCAAACCGAATAAAACCACCACACTGCTTGCCAGTGCAATAATTCTCAAGGAGAATTTGAGAATTCTGTTGAGAATTTCTTTGCTGCGGGGTGTTAGTTTCTTCATCCGAACTGCCACAGATTCTGCCTGTAGATATCAGTAAGTATATATACTAACTCAGATGTAGTACTGCCCATCCCAGACCGGCGGTTCGGTAAACTCATTCTTCACTCGTTGCGCCGCTTGATCATAGTTCGGCACCAGAACTCCTGCATCCCGCAGAAGACTGACTGTCTCCCGTATCGGCAATCCAATCACCGAACTCCAAGAACCTTCAAGTCGTGTCACAAATTCTGCTGCCTTACCCTGGATTCCGTAAGCACCTGCTCTTTTGTCGGATTCTCCACTATCCAGAAACTTGTCAATCTGCGTCTGCGTGAGCGTGGCAAATTCAACCTGAGTCAATACTGCCGCACAATGAGTAGTCTGCTTGTCCGTCACCGCTATCGCCGAATACACCTCATGCATTCGGCCCGACAATGTTCTGAGCATACAAAAGGCATCTGCTCGATTTGTCGGCTTACCTAGTTTGACGTCATCGATTACCACGCAGGTATCTGCACCCACAACCACGAAATCATCAATCATGTTTTTTACAAGGGAAGAACCTGTTATCGACTTCTGCACAGCGAGTCTCGATACGTATTCAGAGGCCGCTTCATTATCGACAGCGGACTCATCGATCTGCGAATGGATTACCTCGAATTCGAGCCCCAAAGCCCGCAGCAGTCGATATCTCTGGGGCGAACCAGATGCCAGATAAAGACTCAGGCACACGAAAGCTACTCTACTACTTGGTCGAAGGGATTATGGCCGAAGGGGAATCAGTCAGACGATAAATTGCCTGTTGCCGTCGTGGGGATTTTGAGAGTTTCCTGCCAGAGTCGCTCCAAGTCGTAAAATTCACGTGCTTCTGTGATCATAATGTGCAGTACGACATCACTGTAGTCCAGCAGAATCCACTGTGCATACAGCTCGCCTTCAACGCCAATGGGTTTTCGACCTGCGTCTCTCAGCTCCTGAATGACAGTTTTCATGATGGATTTCACATGACGATTCGAAGAGCCAGTAACAATTACCATGTAATCTGTAACGTCTGTCATGTCCCTAACGTCCAAAACGTTGATGTTCATGCCTTTTGCATTTCCGATCGCTTCCATGATCGGCTCAAGTATATGGTTGGATTCCAACTAGGTGTTACCTCCTGAATCAGTATAAATGTGGTGTTCTTCGGCATATCGAGTCACGTTTTCAGGCAGCAAGCCGGCCACATTCTCTCTACGAAAAAGCTTTCTCCTCAAATCTGATGCCGATATATCAATTGGTGGTACAACAGCATGAAAGATGCTGCCCGACATTTTCTCGAATAGCGCACGAGGTTTGTCTTGAACAGCCCGCGACCACCAGCCGGGGAGCTGATGTGGGAAATGAAAACCAGGACGACTCATCACGATGATATTTGCAAGCTGTAATACACATGCCCACCAATACCACCGATGGATCTGCAGAAATGCGTCAATTCCCAAGATCAAACTCAAGGGGCGCAATGCGTATTCGCTACGCATCGAACGAAGAGTCGGTACCATGTAGGAGGTGCCGGGGCGCCTGATCTCCCGATCATCTGCAATCAGCTCCGAATATCCTTCGAGTGCCAATTGCGTCATGTTCCAACGGTGTAATGCGTCAGTCTTCGGCAACCCACGATGACCGGGACGTGAGTTGGGAATGTAACGAACTTCAGAAATACCGGTCTGCCTACAGACATCCAACACTGGATTGATGTGTCCAAAATGAATCGGATCAAAAGTTCCGCCGAATACTCCAATCGGATTCATGCAACCTAAGCAATGGCGGTCTTGCGACCGGATATGGCAAATGGAAGCCTGAGAAAACCTGAGTGGTTAGTAAAGATTCTGTCTACAGCCAAATTCTATTCTCTGATGTTGCCATCTCCATATACAACAAACTTCTGCATTGTCAAACCCTCTAGTCCAACAGGACCTCGAGCGTGCAGTTTGTTGGTACTGATACCTATTTCGGCACCAAGACCGTATTCAAATCCGTCCGCAAATCGCGTTGAAGCGTTAACCATGACCGAACTCGAATTCACCTCTCTCAGAAATCTGTTGGCATGATCGATATTGTCCGTAACAATACAGTCCGTGTGTTCGGAACCGTATTGACGGATATGATCCATCGCCTGATCGGGCCCGTCAACGATCCGTATCGACAGAATTGGCGCAAGATATTCTTCATGCCAATCGTCCTCGGTTGCGGATGACATATTCGAAAACATACTGCAACTTTCTTCACATCCTCTCAGCTCAACGCCTTTGTCAATAAGCATCGGCACTACGCGGGACAGTACTTTCCGTGCAACGCTGCGGGCAACCAGCAGGGTTTCTGCTGCATTGCAAACACCATAACGGTGTGTCTTGGAATTCATCACGATAGGAACCGCCTTATCGATATCGGCACTGTCGTCGACATAAACATGACATACGCCGTGCAGATGCTTGATTACGGGAATTCTGGATTGTGAAGAAATTCTTTCAATTAGTCCTTTGCCGCCGCGGGGAACAATGACATCAACATGCTCTTGCATTGAAATCAACGCATCAATTGCCGAACGATCCGTAGTTTCAATAATCTGTATCACTTGCCTTGGCAATCCGACAGACTCCAGGCCGGCAAGCAGACAATTGACGATAGCCTGATTTGAATAAAAAGCCTCGGACCCCCCTCTAAGAATGACCGCATTACCGGACTTCAGGCACAGACCACCAGCTTCAGACGTCACATTGGGTCTTGATTCATAAATAATGCCGATCACACCGAGGGGCACACGCATGCGACCAACACGAATTCCAGACGGACGGCTGGTAATGTCGGATATTTCACCAACGGGATCAGGCAACTGTGCAATCTGCCTCAAGCCGTCTGACATCAATCGGATGCGTGCATCCGTCAATTCAAGACGATCCAGCATGGCTGCAGAAAGACCAGAGCGACGACCAGCCTCGAGATCAATCCGATTGCTGCTCTGAATGGCTTGTGCTGAAGATTCAATCGATTCGGCTGCCGATAGCAAAGCTTTGTTTCTCTTTTTTGTGAAGGAACGCGCGACTGTGCGAGAAGCTTCTCGCGCGGCTAGAGCAATCTCTCTCACGTGAGATTCAATATCGAATTTCGGTTGTGTCTGAATATTCATTTAATGTCGGACGCTCAATGTGTAGATTTCAAGAAATTCCGAAGAACTGCCAACGCAATAAACCAGAGTTCTTCCACTTATTTTGCCAGCATAGATTAGTAAAGTCAAAACTGATATATGCTAAATCAGCAAATTTAATTGTGAAATCAATATCGAATTACACTACTGTCCCAACGCTGGTTTGAAAATTTCTTCTAATGTATTATTTTTACAAAATAATTGCTGGTTATAGGGTGTCACAGGCTTGAAAACTCCAAGCAGTTTTGGCGGTGGCATGACAGTGACTGAAATCCCGATTAAGGAGATGGCGTTCAAACGAATTTTGCTGTTGGAGCGATGCGAGGGTGGGAAGAATCTCTGGAAAAGATGTGATCATTACAAAATTCAATGAAATTACGACGATGATTGTGAAAGAATCTATTTAACTGAACAGATTCCAAGCACAATACGTTCATACTCATTCCAGATTGAACCTCCGGCTGAAACTTCGTCTCTCCCTTTCAGAATTCGATCCGCCCTAGCGATCCAGCGCAGCAGTTTTTGACTGCCATTGAAGCCAAGTCTGTGCGATGCCCGCGTAATCAAGTCTTGACGCGCCTGCCATACTCCCGACTGCCTATAGACTTGATTAGTGGATTTGCCATTGGTCGCAGCAAATGCCACTTTGTAGACAATTCTGATCTCTCTGGCCAATGCCCACAAAATCAAAATTGGGTCGGTCCCTTCGTTTCTCAGTACCTTTAAAAGACGTACCGCACGACTTGAATTTCCAGCTAGGCAGGCATCTGTCAGCGCGTATACATTAAATCGCGCCTGGTCGACTACGATTCGCTCTATTTCCTCAACGGTCAGGGTATTGCCGTCATAACTCATCATCAGTTTACGAATCTCATTTGCCGCAGCGAGCATGTTTCCTTCAAAATAGTACGCCAGTCGATCGACTACTTCCGGTTCATGCAGAATTTGATGGCGATCAAGGGAATTCTTAATCCATTCTTGAAACTGCTTGGAATTCAATTCAGGATTGTTGATGACAAGTGCATTTTTACCATCTCCCCAAGTCTTGAACCACTTCGATCGGCGCACACCCGTCTCTAACGCTCCAGCAATAACCACAACTATGGAACTCTCGTCTTGCGACAGCAGACAGTCCATCAACGCTTCCGCACCCTGAGTTCCGGGTCGTCCGCTCGGCGGCAGTCGGAGTTCAATTATCTTTTTTGAGGAAAAAAGGGATTGTGTGTTGATCTCATCATGGAGAGAACTCCAATTGAAATCGGGCGAGGCCGTCAGCGAAACACGTTCAAGATAATCTAGGCTTCGCGCCCGTTCTCGAATAACATCACAACAGCGCTCAACCAAAAACAGTTCTTTTCCATAGACCAGGTATCGATAGTCCAATTCCCTTGCCAACCGCTGAGATAACGCTTTTCTAGTTAGTATCATCTACTCAGACGGGGAATTTTTCATCTCCTTCGAAATGACGAGGGCCAGACGCTCGACCAGCTGATTTGCTGCCTCCTGTCTGATTCTTTCCCTTGCTGCTAATTTTGCAGTAGTACGTGCAACCTCACTGCCGCCGATTTCAGTATAGGTCATCGACACTTCGAGTATCTTCGGAGCATATTCACTGGTACTGTGGTCGTGAAATATGGCGTATTGAAGTTGATAGTTCAGTGTTTTGGGCAGTAGCCCGTAATCGGAGTTGAGTTCGAGTTCGTCATCATTGATACTTTGCTTGAAGATTTGAATCACAATATCGGAATCACTTGACACAACTCCATATCCCTGTGCGCGCAAACTTGCCGCAAGCTTGAACCGTAGATCCGGCTCCGAGCTCTTGATCTGTACGGTGTACCCATATTTGCCGGACTCCGACAAGTATGGATCAGTACTGCGCAATTTGAAACCGCATCCGCTGAGCATAAACATCAACGCCAAAACTAGCGTAAGGCTCTGAACTGTCAGTACTCGTTTCATGTGACAATGTTGACCAGTTTTTCTGGCACGATGATTGTTTTCTTGATCGGCTTTCCTTCTACATGGCGCAGAACTCCTGGGTTTTCCAGCGCGGCATTGGTAATCTCGTCACGGCCCGCATCAACAGCTACCTCGATCTGTCCTCGAAGACGCCCATTGACCTGTACCGGCATCACTTTCTTTTCCTGTACCAGCGCAGATTCGTCAACAGTTGGCCAAGATGCGTCAATCACCTGCTCGTGCATGCCGAGCCGAATCCACAATTCATGACAAATGTGAGGTACGATCGGTGCAAGCACTCTAACCAGTATGAAAACTGCTTCTGCCACTGCATTCAGTCTGTCGGGGGAATCAATGACACTGGAATTTGCCTCGAATGTTGAAACGCCGTTCACCAGTTCCATGCATGCAGCTATGGCAGTGTTGAACTGATTGCGCTCGAAGTCATTAGAAATTCTCTGCAACAAAGTGTGTGCAAGCAGTCTTAATTCCTTTACATCGCTATCTGAATCTTCAAACTGACTATTGAAATTGTCGAGTGTAAACTCCCCATTCGCGGTGCACCGCTGGCGAATCGAGTCTCTGTAACGATGAACGAGATTCCAAAGCCGATTAAGAAAACGATGAGCGCCTGCCAGTGCTTCGTCTTTCCACTCTAGAGTCTGTTGTGGCGGTGAAGCAAACAGAATGAACAGCCGAACGGTATCCGCGCCATATTGATCGATCATCTCCTGAGGGTCGACAACATTTCCTACCGATTTAGACATTTTCGTTCCATCTTTTAAAACCATTCCCTGCGTGAGTAGATTTGTAAAAGGTTCGTCGGAATCAATCAGTCCCAGGTCACGCATAAGCTTGTGATATAGCCTCGCATACAGGAGGTGTAACACCGCGTGCTCAATCCCGCCAATATAGTGATCTACGGGAAGCCAGTAATTGGCGCGTTCATCCACTTTTGCATCGGCATCCGGACAGCAGAATCGCGCAAAATACCATGCAGACTCGACAAAAGTGTCAAAGGTGTCGGTTTCTCTTCTTCCAGGCTGTTGCTTTCCTGGAACCTCTACGTTCAGGAAATTGGGGTCATCTCGAATGGGTGACTGAACACCTTGAAATTCAACATCCTCGGGCAGAATTACTGGCAGTGATTCATCGGGCACAGGATGAACCTGATTATCTTCATCATAGATGACTGGAACTGGGCACCCCCAATAGCGTTGTCGAGAGACACCCCAGTCACGTAGTCGATAATTTGTCGTTCTTTCTCCATTTGCGTTACGAACGAGATACTCCGCGGTAGTGTCGAAACACTCCTGGAAGTTGAGACCGTCGAACTCTCCGGAATTGCACGACTGTGTATTTGTCTTATCGACATACGCTCCCTGATCGAGATCAACATCTCCATCAACAGGTCGGACGACTTTACGAATTTCAATGTCATACTGTCGAGCGAACTCCCAATCCCGCTGATCATGCCCCGGAACTGCCATGATGGCTCCAGTTCCATAAGAAACCAGCACAAAATTCGCCACGAAAATCGGAATTTTCTCTCCACTAATCGGATGTATTGCACGAACAGGCAACCGAACGCCTATTTTTTCCACGGTTTCCATGGCAGCTTCCGAGGTGTTTATATTTTTGCACGATTCTACGAATTCGGCAATTTCGGGGAAGGACTTTGCATAGTGCTGGACCAGAGGGTATTCGGGTGCAACCGCGGCATAGGTGATTCCCATGACAGTATCCGGGCGCGTCGTAAAAACTCGCAAAGGCGGATGGCCTTGTTCCACTGGAATATCAAAGTTCACCCCTTCAGATCTTCCGATCCAGTTCCTTTGCATGGTTTTGACAGATTCCGGCCAGCCCGGAAGGTTGTTTAATTCATCCAGCAGTTCGTCCGCGTAAGCGGTAGTGCTAATGAACCACTGTGGAATTTCCCGTCTTTCAACGACTGCTCCAGAGCGCCACCCTCTTCCGTTGCTATCCACTTGTTCATTTGCAAGCACCGTCTGTTCTACTGGGTCCCAGTTGACGGTTCCCATTTTGCGATAAGCCAGATTCTTTTCAATCAGACGCGTGAAAAACCACTGCTCCCACTTGTAGTATTCGGGAGTACAAGTTGCCAGTTCACGCGACCAGTCATATGCGAAGCCGAGTCGCTTCAACTGGCGCTTCATGTAAGCGATATTCTCGTAAGTCCACTTCGCTGCAGGAACACCTTTTGCAATGGCGGCGTTTTCTGCTGGCAATCCGAATGCATCCCAACCCATGGGCTGCAGTACGTTCTTGCCCAGCATTCTCTGATAGCGACTCATCGCATCGCCGATAGAATAGTTACGCACATGCCCCATATGCAGCGCACCGGACGGGTAAGGAAACATTGACAAGCAGTAGAATTTCTCTCTGTCCAGATCTTCCATGACCTTGAAACTTTGATTCTGATCCCAATAATCCTGGGCCGAAGCTTCTACTTCTGAAGGTTTGTATTCGTCAGTCATAACGGATGATTATTTTATCAGTATTAACTTTAGCAAGCCGTTGATCATACTTGTTGTGTTGGTTGAATTGTGCCAGGGTCTAGCAACCGTGCCATTGATCGGATTCATTTTCTGGATTTGGCTTCGCAGTTGGAACGTCTTCGAGGAGCGGTTCCATGCAAGAAGGGAATACTCCGAACATTCGTACAGCCCGTTGCAGCGATCAATCCTGAATTCAGATCAATGTCGACATAGTCAATTTCGCGTACCGAACTCAAGTTCAGTGTTTGAAGATTCAACTTTTTCATCATGGAAGCCCAAACGCGCAGCGCACCCGACGACCCAGTCAATCCTGTGGATTTGTTGTCATCCCGTCCGACCCATACTACCGCAAGAAAATTTCCGGAAATGCCCACAAACCAGCTATCGCGAAAATCGTCCGTCGTTCCAGTCTTGCCCGCGATCTTCAAATCAGCACTGAAAGAATTCAACAATCGTCGTCCGGTGCCGCGAGCAACCGCCTCCTGCATCGCAAACATAGTCAGATAGGTCGGATCAGCAGGCACCGCGGGTATTGCTTGAACGCTCGAAGCACTGGTTAATTCACGAGCATTGGCGGACATGGTCGATATGGCCTTCAATCCAATCCTGTAACCATAGTTCGCCAGTGTTTGGTAGATCTGAGCGACTTGCAGCGGTGAGAATTCCACAGCACCCAACAGCATGGAGGGGTAGATTGTGCCTTTAAGATCAGCTCCGAGTCTATGCAAATTGTCTGCAACTGACTGTACGCCAACCTTCATGCCTACCCGAACAGCAGGCACATTACGGGATTTCACCAGCGCCTCAAGGACCGTGATTTCACCCTGAAACTCTTCGTCGAAATTTTTGGGAGACCATTTCTGACCATCTTTCAACTTGAATGTGACGGGTTTGTCAGATACCAGCGTACTCAGTGTCCACTTCTTACCCTGCATGAACGCAGTCAGATAAATGAACGGCTTGACTAGCGACCCTATCGGACGACGAATGTCGATGGCGCGGTTGAATGCGCCGACATAAGAATTCCTGCCGCCCGCTACCGCCAGCAATTCGCCATCGTCCGGACGCACAACTACAATTCCTCCCTGCAGCGTACCATCCGGTATGCCGTGATTTTTTTCGATTGCAGTCAGTTCAGTTGACAGTACACGTTCCGCCGCACGCTGCACTTCTATGTCCATTGTCGTAAATACGGAAAAGTCGCCACGAGTCAAGTCGGATGAGTTAACTTTGTCAGACAATCGGTGAAGTACGACATCAACGAAAGATGCGAAATCCCGTTTTTTGCGTTTGTGTGCGGGGATGACATCAAGCGAAGAATTCACGAACTTTTGATAGTCTTGATCGCTTATCAGTCCATCGCTCCTCATGATGTTCAGCACAACCTTGCGCCTCTGCTTCGCTCGTTCCGGATTACGTAGCGGATCATAGCTGGAAGGTGCTTTGATCATACCAACCATCTGGGCAACTTCTGCGACATTCAACTCTGAAACCGGCCGCCCGAACAGGTACTGGCTTCCAAGTCCGAATCCATGTATCGCACGTTTGCCATCTTGTCCTAAAAATACTTCATTGCAGTATGCTTCCAGAATTTCATGCTTTTGGAGTCTGTATTCCACTACGAGCGCCATAGCAACTTCTAGAAGTTTGCGTCGATACGTCCGTTCATCTCTGCCATAGACATTCTTGATCAACTGCTGAGTGAGGGTACTGCCCCCTTCAACGATTCGTCCTGCCATCAGATTTGCCCAACTGGCTCTAAGAATTGCGCGCAGGTCCACCCCGTGATGCTTCATAAATCGTCGATCTTCCACCGCGATCAAGGTGGCCAGCAACAGTTGCGGCGTATCGCCCAATCGAACCAGGTAACGGTCTTCGTGCTGAATCTGGGACAGGCTTCCGATCAGATGCGGCTTCAGCCGCAACACTGGAATCGACTGACCTGAACGACGATCGGCAATCGAGCCGATGGTGCTGCCATTGAGCTTCACTCGCACGGAACGGGATTTTTGCGGTCCATCCCAAAAAGTGAATTCCCTTGTAACGAGATCGATGGATTTACTGTTCAATCTGAATTCACCCGCGCCTTCAACCGTCGAGACATGACGATATCCCAATCCCTGTAACCGGCTTTCCAGTCGATCTCGCGTTATCGTTAGCCCAGGATAGAGTTCAAATGATCGACTGTAGATATGTACCGGAATTTCCCATAGCTGACGATCAAAACGATCACGAACAATATTGTCTACCCAAAGGAATCCGACTACGACTCCAAGCGATACCAAAACAATGCTCCAGACCACAAATCGGAGCAACAGGCTCCGCAATATGCCTGATTTACGACGGCGGCGCTTGGCTCCTTTAGATCGAGTCCCTGAGCGCCGTGCCATAGTTGTAAGAGTCAGTTGCTTTCAATCGGCAGACAAAATTGTTGAACAGTTCCAGCAGATTTCAAAATTGGCGGGATTTGGCTGATTGCAATCCGGGCAGATGATTTCCTTGCTGCCCGCAACTCTGGATTCAAAACTCTCGACAATCAATTTTGCATTCGCCTCGTCGCGATCATTTTCCACCCATACTTCTGGATAAGTGTGGGTAAATGGCAATTCACCAACCGCGCCGTGTGAAAATTCATTGAATACTTGGGCAGGAATGCCATTGTCTCGCATGCGATTGCATACAAGATGGGCGTCAGCCAGATGCTCGGCGATATAGACTCGAATCAAAATTTATATTCAGTGTACTTTTTTGAGTTTCCGCGTACCAGATTCGCAGGATATTTTTTCTGATTGACGGCTAGCTTTCTTTCAACAGCCGCCAGCAGGTCAATATCCAGTCGGTCAGATATTCGAATCAGATAAGTCATCACGTCTGCAATCTCTTCTTCGGCATATTGTTTCCGCTTCGGATCTAGCTGCTGGCTTTCTTCTTCCGTCATCCACTGAAAAATTTCAACCAGTTCTGATGCTTCGACCGCCAGTGCCATCGCCAAATTCTTCGGAGAATGAAACTGATCCCAATCTCTTTCTTCCACAAAGTTTCGAATTTTTCGAATTAATTCATCTAATTCTGGACGGCAAGGATTTTCGGATTCTTGCATTATCGATCCAGAGTGGGATACAGGTGCTCCCGAGTCATGGCAACACTGTTGTCCACACCGCGCGCGAATACCATCTGAAACAGTTGCAGCGAACCTACCAGAAACGCAGCAATCGAACCCGTAAGGTACAGCCTCCAGGCACGCACGAACCGTTCGTCGAACATCTTTGTCACAACTTCTTCGTTTTCATTGAACCGATCCAGCCAGTGCCTTAGCGTCTCTGCATAGTGAAGGCGTAGATTTTCGATATCGAGAACTGAGAAGTCATACGGTTCGATAGTGTCCATCATTTCACGAATGGTTGGAGGATACGCTCCCGGGAAGATGCGTTTTTCAGTCCATGTACTCATCAGATTGGGAACATTACGACCAATTGAATGTATCAGCGCACGGCCATTGGCAGTCAGGCATCGGTCGATCGTCGAACCCAACACGGAATAATTTCGCTTCCCAACATGCTCCAGCATTCCGACTGAAATAAACACATCATATGTGCCTTTGATGTTCCTATAGTCATCTTCGACGTACTCTACCTGATTCTGCACTCCGTTGGATTTGGCACGCTCAGTCGCATAGACGATCTGTTCGTGGGAAATATTGTATGACCTGACTTTCACTCCATAATTCTTCGCCATGTAGAGTGCGAGTCCACCCCAACCACAACCCGCTTCCACGACCGTCTGTCCCGGCCGCAACATCAGCTTTCGGCAGACGTGCTCCATTTTTGCGATCTGCGCCTGCTCAATTGACAAATCATTTTTCGGGAAATATGCACAGGTATATTGCATTGCTTCCTTATCCAGCCACAACGAATAGAAATCATTACCTAAATCGTAGTGGTGATGGATATTGGACTTTGAATCCCTCAGAGTATTATTTTTGGCTTTCTTTTGGCCAAACAGGGCCACCTGCTTTGCGAACCATCGCTTTTCGGATTCTGCATGCTTATTCGCCAAGTAAATTTCACAGAGAATATCCAGCAGATCGCCTTCAATTTCGATATGCCCTTCAGAATACCCATCACCAAATCCAATTTCTCTGCTCATTAGGGTTTTCATAAAAGCCGCACGATTGTTGAATCGCAACACCGCGACGGGCGGCTCTTCGCAGACTGAATAATTTGAGCCATCCCAAAGTTGAATTTCGACACGCGGGATACCACTGATCTTGAGCAGTGTCTTGACGAGAAAACGGTCAATCGCGGTCGGCACCGAAGACGGTGGCGCTTTTCTGGGCTTAACTGAATCCATCGCTGACGGCGTACTTTGTCGTTCGATATCCATATATCAACATCTCTGCTTGAATTTGAAGGTTAATAAATTTGCATCCAGACTTCATGAATTTTTAGCGCTCCTGTTTCAGTCAAAACAGTGTTGTCTGGACGCTTTCTGTCACATCCTTACGAAATTGCGTACTGTCGTACTCGGTTGGAGGATTATCCAGCCCATACTTCTTGACAGCAATCAAAAATCGTTTTGCGATCAAGTCGGCAACCGGACCGGTGCCTCGCATTCTCTCAAAGAAGTGAGAACTGTTGTCCTTGCCTCCTCTAACCTGACGAATCAGACTCATTACGTGCGATGCCTTGTCCGGATAACTGGTCGCCAGCCACTCTTGAAACAATTCTCGCACTTCCTGAGGTAGGCGAATCATCGTCCACTCTGCACGGCGCGCACCCGCATCAGCACAGGTTTTTAGAATCGACTCCATTTCATGTTCGTTCAGCCCCGGAATCACAGGCGCAAAGAATATTGTAACTGGAATACCGCTCTGCGCGAGTTGAGAGATTGCCTTTATCCGACTGTGCGGAGCACTTGCGCGGGGTTCCATCGTTCGAGAAAGCTTGGAATCAAGGGTTGTAACTGAAAAGTTGACACTTGCTAAATTCAGACCTGCCATCTCCGACAAGATGTCGATATCACTCACGACAGAAGCTGACTTTGTCGTGATCTGTACGGGATGACGATGTTCCAGCAGAACTTCGAGAATTTGACGGGTCAACCCAAATTTTCGCTCGATGGGCTGATAGGGGTCAGTGTTGGCACCGAGTGCAATCATTCGACATTGGTACTTGTGTGCGCTGATTTCTTTACGGAGTCTTTCAGCTACATCTGGTTTGGCAAAGAGTCTGGTCTCGAAATCCAGACCTGCCGAATAGCCGAGATAGGTGTGACTCGGGCGAGCGTAGCAATAGGTGCAGCCGTGTTCGCAGCCTCGGTACATGTTGATCGAACGATCAAATGGCAAATCAGGAGATTGATTGTATGCAACCGCCGTCCTGGAACTATCAAATTCCACCGATGTTTTGAGAGCTGGCAGCGGTTCGTTGTACCATCCATCGTCAACCAGAGTCCTGGTCCAGTCTTCATATCGACCAGTCTCGTTTGAACTTGTTCCACGCCCTTTGACTTTCGGTTGCATGACCTCTTTGGTTTACTCCTGAACTTTTTCCACGCTGCGTGGCCAGGAAATTAGGATCGCCTGCACTAATGTGGCGAGAGGAATTGCAAAGAATATGCCCCAGACTCCCCATAGACCCCCAAAAACCAGAACTGCAACGACAATGGCAATTGGATGAAGATTAACCACTTCGGAAAAAATTAGCGGTACCAGCACATTTCCATCCAACATCTGAATAATCAAGTAAGCGCCCACAAGATAAAAAAACTCGGGCTCAAAACCCCACTGCACAGCAGCAATCACAACAACTGGAATCGTAACTACGGCTGCACCGACAAACGGAATCAGCACGGAAAGACCGACGATGACACTGAGCAGTGCGGCATACTGCAATCCGAAAATGGAGAATGTGATGAAAGTCACTCCGCCAACGATCAGAATTTCCCAGAATTTGCCGCGGATGTAATTCGACATCTGACGGTTGACTTCCTCCCAAACCGCTGCCGTCAATCCATGATCCTCATTCGGGAAAAACCCTTGAAACCAGTGGGTTAGCTTGTCTTTGTCTTTCAAGAAGAAGAATACCAGAATCGGCACCAGAATAAGGTAAATCACGAGCGTAATGATTCCCAACACGGAAGAAGTTGACAAAGTGACAACAATCTGCTGCCCTAGTTCCGTCAAGAATCCGGCTGTAGCTTTGATGAAGTCTCGAATCTGTTGTTCCGACAAAATTTCCGGATATTTATCAGGCAACTGGAGCAATGCTGCTTGGACATCAGCAATCCACGACGGAATCTGCGCCACGATTTGAAGCGCCTGCTGACTGACTAGCGGTAGAATGCCGAACACCAATGCCAGCACCAGAATCAGGAATAACAGTAGTACGATGATTACCGCGCCGAGTCGAGGAATTTTGATCGCTTCAAAATTCTTGACGCCACCTTCCAGAATATAGGCAATCACAATACCCGCGATCACCGGGGCCATCATCTCCCCCGCGTAGACGATCAAGGCAAAAACGATGATCAGAATTACCCCCAGAATGATGATTTGGGGATTACTGATCTGACGCTTGAACCAGTTGACTAAATTTTCCACGGTGTTGACCTAATTGGCTGTTGAGAACTGTATCTAATTTATGATGCTCAATTCAGGATTTCAAATTCGTAAGTCACGGCGGCGGTGGCAGAAAGCATGCGTGTTGCAGAACAGTACTTTTCAATTGAGAGATCAATGGCACGTTGCACTTCTCGTTCGGTGATGTCGGTTCCTCGTACGCGATATTTTAGATGGATGTGCGTAAATACCTGAGGAATTTCATCGGCCCGTTCCGCCTCAAGTTCAACTTCAAGCATCTGTGGCTCATGTTTTCGTTTGCGTAAAATTTGCGCAACATCGTATGCAGTGCATCCACCCATACCGAGAAGCATCATCTCCATCGGACGCATGCCGGCATTTTGCCCGCCGTGATCGGGTGGACCATCAGTAAAGGTACTGTGTCCACTTCCAGAAGTCACCCGGAAACTGACACCATCCACAAGCTGAACTAAACCGTTCATCAGAGCTCAGTCAATTCCTTCTGATCTCGATGAAACAGTTCAGCCAATTGAGTTCCTGGATCGGGTGCTTTCATCAAGGATTCGCCGATGAGGTAGGTTTCAATTCCTGCATTTCTGAGTCTGTTCACATCGTCAGCGGTATGAATTCCGCTTTCGGAAACAATGATTCGGTCGTCAGGTACGTGCTGACAAAGTTGTATGGATGTTTCGAGTCTGGTCTCGAAAGTGCGCAGATTTCTATTATTGATGCCGATCATGCCATGTGTCAATTCAAGCGCCTTCTCAAGCTCTGCGTGCGAGTGCACTTCTACAAGCACATCCATGCCGAGTTCTTTCGCCAATGCGCCGAGATCAATCAATTCGGCTAAATCGAGTGCCGACACGATCAACAAGATACAGTCCGCACGGCTGGCCCGAGACTGATAAATCTGATATGCATCGACAATGAAGTCCTTGCGGAGCAGCGGCAACGAACATGAACTGGCTGCTGTCTCCAGATCGCGCAGTGACCCCCGAAAGAATTTCTCATCCGTCAGGACTGACAGGCAGGTCGCACCGCCCTTTTCATAACTTTTTGCTAGCTTCTGAACGTCATAATTCTCGCGAATCACGCCCTTGCTGGGAGAGGCTTTCTTGCACTCTGCAACTACCGCCGCCTGGCTGACTGCCAAACGTTCCCGTATGTGTCTTTCAAAGCCTCTGGCTGTGGCAGTATCCGCGACTCGATCTCTCAGTTCTGCAATGGCAACCGCCGACTTTGCAGTGTCAATTTCGAGTCGTTTATTCTGAATGATGGCTCTCAGAATATCCGGTTGACTTGACATTTCAAAATCTGTTTGTGAATTCCACATAGAAGTCAAACTTATCCTCAACTGCTCCGGATTGAATGAGGCTCTGAGCTCGCTCGACACCTTCCGAGAGGTTGTTGGCAAGTCCAGCAACATAGATGGCGGCTCCGGCATTCATCGCCGTAATGTCCGAAGCGGCCGAATGCTTGCCTGAAAATACTGAACGAACCACTGCCAGGCTCTCATCCGGGTTAGAGACTACGAGATGTTCGCGAGCGGCTGATTTAATACCGAATTCTGCAGGTTCAATCGAGTATGTTTTGACTTCCCCATTGTTCAATTCAGCCACTCTGGTCGGCGCACCGGTGCTGATTTCGTCCATACCGTCTTCGGAATGAACGACCATGACATGCTCGGACCCCAATTTTCCAAGAACATGTGCAAGAGGTTCGACCAGGTCGGCACCGAACACGCCCATCATTTCCCTGGAAACATGGGCGGGATTCGTGAGCGGTCCAAGGACATTGAAAATTGTGCGAACGCCCAATTCCTTTCTTGCGCCAATCGCGTGCTTCATCGCAGTGTGATGTGCTGGAGCCAGCATGAAACCGAACCCTGTGTTGAGCACGCACTGCGCGATCTGTTCCGGATCAAGGTCAATCCGCGCCCCGGCTCTTTCCAGCAAATCGGCACTGCCGCATTTTCCAGAGGCAGCGCGATTGCCATGCTTGGCAACATGAGCACCGGCAGCGACTGCGACAAAAGCCGCAGCTGTAGAAACATTGAATGATGAAGTACCGTCGCCTCCGGTTCCCACTACATCCAGCAAATTTGGAGCTGAAACCTTTACACTCGTTACGAGTTCTCTCATCACCGTAGCGGCTGCTGTGATTTCTTCGACGGACTCGCCTTTCATCTGAAGAGCGATCAGGAAGCCGCCAATTTGGGAGGCTGTGAGTTGACCCGTCATGATCTGCCGCATGACGCCCAACATCTCATCACCGGTCAAATTCTGACCATCGGTAATTTTCTTTAACGCTGCCTGAATATTCATTGTGTTGGTTGTGTTCGAATCAGGTCGTAATTCCGCTTGCCGTTAGAAAATTTTTTAACAAGGTATGTCCGCTGGACGTCAGAAACGATTCTGGATGAAATTGAACACCATACACGTCTTGTTCGCGATGTCTGACTCCCATTATGATACCGTCATTCGTCCATGCGGTGACTTCCAGGCAATCCGGCAAAGTGCTTTTCTCTGCGATCAGTGAATGGTACCGAGTTGCCGTAAAAGGATTATCAATCCCTTCAAAGATTTCGCTGCCATTGTGATAAATCTCGGCAACCTTGCCATGCATAACTTTCTTTGCCCTGACAATACTGCCGCCGAAAGCATGGCAAATGCTCTGATGGCCGAGACAGACTCCTAGAATGGGTATCTTGCCCGAAAATTCCGTTACGCTTTGAACCGAAATGCCGGCTTCTTTGGGAGTGCACGGACCGGGTGAAATGACTATGGCAGCAGGATTCTTCTTCTCAATTCCACTTGTGGCGATTTGGTCATTCCGAACAACGTCAGAGCACTGTCCTAACTCACCTAAGTACTGAACTAGGTTGTAAGTAAAAGAATCATAGTTGTCGATAATCAGCAGCATGCGATAGATTCTCAATTGAATTTCGGTTTAAGACTACAGCATCGAATTGCAGGATGATAATTCTTGAGCTCAGAAAGAGCATCATCTTACACCTTGTTTACAATTTTTTTGCCAGGACTCTAAGAGCATTTAGAGCACGCGCGAGAATTACCCTTAGTCTTTCGGCTTTTTCAATATCATAGGTCCAAGGCGACCTTTCCTGCATATAGGTGGATTGTGCCAGTTCCATTTGAATTGCGTGAATTCCTTCGGACGGATTGCCATAGTGCTGAGTTGTAAATCCGCCTTTGAATCTTCCGTTCAAAACGACTGTGTAATCGCGATTGCGCCGACATACTCCTAGCACAGTATTCTGAACAGCTAGTGCACAAGATGTTCCGTGATTAGTACCAATATTCAAATCTGCAAAATTTGAAGAATTGAGATACGACAATGTCGAGCGAACTGAATGGCAGTCGAAAAGCATCGCAATTCCATGTTTCGCATGCGCGCGGCGTAGGGCTTCTTTCAGCGCATTGTGATACGGAACATAATATCGCTCCAGACGACGACGGATATCATTCTTATCGGGCTCAAAGCCCGGAAGGTACAGCGCACCACCTTCAAATGTAGTCAACGGACAAAGTGCAGTGGATGGGTATTCGGCATTCAATGAGGAATCCTCGGAACTGCGGTTCGCATCGATGACATAGCGATGAAACATAGCTCTTACTATAGTTGCATTTGGCAATAGCTCGTCATACAACTGGTGAATATTCCAATCCGTGTCGGCCAGTTGCTTGGCAGAATCTGTAAATGTTTCAAGAATTTCATCCGGAACGTAGCAGCTTGTATGTGGCATCGCAAGCACGATGGGCAACTTTCCGCGACTTATTTCAACAGGGGGCATGGCAAATTCAATTGTTGTGAATACAATTCGTGTCCACTTTGGTGCAAACGTGGTTTATCGGGTTAATTTTCATTATAAAGTGTTCACAATGTTATAAGTACTCAAGTTGCGCTTACTGCTTCGAGTGCTCTTATTGTTCGTGATTCTTACCTGGAGGAGTATGACCTTACACCAACAGAAATTTGTTTCATTCGCATTTGAGCAAGGTGCTCTTCAATTCGGAGAATTCGTTCTCAACTCGGGGCGCACTAGTCCGTATTTCATCAATACGGGTTCATTCTCACGCGGCGCAGGCTTGTCGACACTAGCCAGTTTTTATGCTGCAACGATCACACAGAACATTTTCGTCGACTTCATGCTGTACGGGCCAGCATACAAGGGCATTCCGCTGGCTGCATCAACTGCAGTCGCGCTGCATCGGGAACATGGGCTTTCCGTACCCTATGCTTTCAACAGAAAAGAAGCCAAGGACCACGGCGATCAAGGCTGGATTGTCGGATCACCGTTGCGTGGTCAAGTTGTGATTGTTGAAGATGTAGTTACATCTGGAATTTCAATTAACACGGCCGTTGACATCATACGTAGGCAGGGAGCCGAGCCTGTTGCTGTCATAATTTGTCTCGACAGGATGGAGCGAGCAGTTGATTCAAGAGTGTCAGCCGTAGAACTGGTGCGACAAACGCACGGAATTGACGTGTTTGCGATTGCTACGGTATGTGATTTACTAGAGTACGTAAAGAGCACAGACAATCTGCAACACCATGCAGCGTCAATGAAGAGCTATATGGACACATACGTCGCAAATTGAAGTACAACTTATTAAAATCGTACAATTTCGAGTATGCGAACAACACACCCAAAACATGCAGTGATTTTCGGCGGTAGCGGATTTGTCGGGCGCAATCTGGTCACGGCGCTAGTCCGGCTGAATTGGAAAATCACCATAATTACCAGACGCCTGCATCGCCATCGGGATCTGTTGGTCATTCCAACCGTAAAGCTGGTTGAGGCAGACAACCTGTCGAGCAAATTTATCGCAGGTCAGTTGCACGAAGCTGACACAGTTGTGAATCTAGTTGGAATTCTGAATGAATCCGGAAAAAATTCCTTTGATACGGTGCATGCGCGCCTGCCAAAAGACATAGCAGAGGCTTGTCTTGTAAAGAAAGTCAGACGATTGATACACATCAGCTCTCTTGGCGCTCATGTTGATGCTCCTAGCGGATATCTACAATCCAAAGGTCGTGGCGAGCAGGCAGTATCTGCCGCATTCGAGCAAGGACTGGACTGCATAGTCATACGCCCGTCAGTGATTTTCGGAGCCGATGACTCGTTTACGCGCCAGTTCGAGAAACTTCTGAAAATGGCGAAAGGATTCTTCATGCTGATATCCCCCAATTCACAAATGCAGCCTGTATACGTCGGCGACGTAGTAAATTGCATCGTTCATGCGGCCAGTCAACAGAAACTGGTTTGCAATACCTGTGATGTCGCCGGTCCGGAGATTTTCACCCTTTACGAACTTGTCAGTCTAATCGACAGAATGTGCGGCGGGCGGCACAAAATTGTTGGCTTGAACCGTACGCTTTCGCTAGCGGTCGCGACCCTTGCTCAGTTTCTCCCAGGCAAACCGCTTACGCCTGACAATCTTCTATCTCTGCAGGTTCCGAACGTCATTCTCGGTGAAAATCCAAAGCCATTCGGTATTCAGTCAGCAAGATTTGAAGATGCCGCAAAAGAATGGCTTGGTCCGCAAGCCGATCGACTTGACGCATATCGAACCCAAGCCGGACGCTGACATTACAAACTAGCCACTATCCGATGGCATCAGTTCGTCCAATCACAAAGATCGAAGATCTCGAATGCTATCTCGTTGGCGGAGCGGTTCGCGACAAGTTTCTGGGAATCGAGCGAGCCGATCGAGACTGGGTTGTTGTCGGAGCTAGTCCCGAGATCATGCTGTCACTCGATTTCAAAGCCATCGGCAAAGACTTTCCGGTCTATTTACACCCTGAAACTCATGAAGAATACGCTCTCGCACGTAAGGAACTTAAATCAGGCAAGGGATACAAGGGATTTGTAGTTGATGTCTCTGAGGAAATCACTTTGGAACAAGATCTGTATCGGCGGGATCTTACAATTAACGCCATGGCGCTTTCGATTGACGGGAATCTGGTTGACCCTTTTGGCGGCAAGCAGGATCTGGAAAACGGACTTTTGCGTCATGTATCTGATCACTTTGCCGAAGATCCATTACGGGTATTAAGAGTATCTCGATTTGCAGCGAGATTTTATTCCAGAGGCTTTGTTGTGGAGGATTCAACTCTGGATTTGATGAAACAGCTTTCAAACAGCGGAGAACTTGACGATCTTGCAGCGGAACGCATCTGGCAGGAATTTCAAAATGCCATCCTTGAAAGTAACCCAGCCGTCTTTTTCACTACGCTGCGATGCTGCGATGCGCTGCGTAGACTATTTCCTGAAATCGACCGTCTATTTGATGGTGAAGGCAACGAGTGTAAAACTTCTGCCATGGAACAACTTGACCAAACGGTGGAACTTACCAACAATGCAGAGCACCGATTTTCCGTAATTGCTTATGCGATCAGCCGATACACTGTCAGCGCGGCACATGAGCTATCAACCGCAAAAGACTTAAACACACTAGTTGATGGATCAATCGAAGTGCGACGATTGTGTCGACGCCTCAAGACACCTGCGAGTTTTAGAGATCAGTCCATACGAATTGCCCGTTTTGCAGAAAACATCCGGCTGCTAAACCAAATGTCGCCTACAGAAGTAGTAGACATGATTCGAGTGTTGAATGGCGTTCGCAACCTCGGGCAGTTTAAGAATTTTCTGCAAGCCTGTTGGATTTTACTGAAAGTTGTATGCGAAGACTCAAATTATGCAGACAAGGCAGTCGACTTGTTGCAGCAGTGCCGAGACAGCATGGCAAGAGTCGATGCTCATAAAATTTCTGCGAAGTACTCTGGCAATAAATTAGGAAAGAAAATCCGAAAAGCTCAGATATCCCTCGTAGCAGAGGCAAAAAAAAACATATAAACAGAAACACGTTTGCTTTGATGCGAGTGGTTTCTGTATTCCACCAACTAAATGCAATGCAAATTTGGATTGTTAAAATTTCATTGTGTGATAATTGCTTGATCCGGAACCAACTAATATAGAGAAAAGATAAATGCCAACAGTACATGAATTTGAGAAATTCAGTTGTGCTGGGCTTTTCCAAATGATTCGGTATACCAACTTCACATCTACAACGCTCGGCCGGGAATCATCTCACTTCAAGGATAAACTAACACACTAAAATATTTTCTCACGCTGATTATCTGGAATTTTCCTGATTTTGGAATTTCCGACTACAGCAGGTTTAGAAATATCAAATGTGCTCGTGAATGCTAGTTTCGTAACTGCTAAGTCGTCTCAAGAATAAATCGCGCCCGCTCACTCCGTAGCATTTCAAACGGTGTCATGCACTTTATATTGAGTCCGATGCAAGCGTTCGGAATTTTTATTTTCCGAGGGGTATTTGCGGGAACTTCATTGGTTACCACTGTGTGACCGTGAGCCAAAGCATGTGCTACAAGATAATAATCAGCACTACGGAGAAAAATATTCACAGGAGGCATATCGTAGCGATTGATTGCCCAATTGCTAACACGGTCCATTGCTGGTTGTATGCTTGAATCAGGTGACAGAAAGAAATTCGATCCATGTTTTGCTGCCCACGTCGAGAGTTGATCGTCGATAATCTTCAACTCGTCGCCAACTTTCTCAATACTGAATACAATTTCGGATTTGTTTAGTTTGGTCAGCCATTCCCAAAAAGCTGGACAAATATCAAACCCATAGTAACGATTTTTTGCGTCGATAAAGATATTTGCATCCAAGAGATAGGTCATCAGAAACGAATCCCCAATTTTTTAGAAAGAGCTCTGAACGTCGACATTTTTTTAAATCCGAGAAATTGGAATGCTTCTGTAAATGAGGAGTGACCTTCCACCGTGCTTGCTACGATCGCATGAGTAAATCGTTTGCTGTTTCGAGCAAACAAATTCGCATAGAAATCACCTCCTGTATCAGATTTAGCGGGTATTAATCCCATGGTTTCGTTTTCAAATATCTCCCTAAATTGCATTTTCGATAGATAGCCGGCATCATAGAGTCTATACAGAATGACCAAAGAACTTACTTTGAATCGTGATGCAAGCAGCTTGAGAATCTGCTGCAACTCTTGATTTTTGACGATTACGTATTCCTCTTGCAGAGTGGCCAAGGGCACAAGAATTTCTGCTGCGACTTGATTGCACCAATATTCAGTTTGATCGGACGTGGTGCTGAAAAATCCAACATCTGGAAGACCGGATTCGCCTAGTGCCAAATGTGCCAATTCATGAGCCAGAGTAAATATCTGAGCTGCCTTTGTGTCAGCACCATTGATAAATACAAGTGGCGCTATATCATCGGCAAGTACAAAGCCTCTGAATTCCTGAGTATCCAATTTACGACTTGTATTGCCGCCGACAACACCATTTACCATAACTAGAATTCCCAACTCATCAGCTGCCTTGATGAATTTTCTTAGGGCATCGGTCCACGAGGCTAACTCACGTCTTCTCACTAAATCAAATTTGAGCATCGTTCTAATACTCGCGGCAACAGTCAAAGGGTTTCTTTGTACAGTTTCCGAGGCAACGAAGGGAATTGGTTTTTCACCGTTCATCAGCGCGTAGTTGCGGTACCAATCCTGTTGCTGTAGACAGAGATATATAGTGTCAAGAAGATTCGGACTCGGGTTTGTAACGGGGAAGTTTCCAATTGTGCGAAAATCTGCTATGGGAACAGATTCGTTGGGAGGAGTCGAAAGAAAAAAATATCCAACAGGCGTGTGGGTGAAATTTGCAAATTTTTCCAGTTGTTTCAGAGTGGGACGGACGATACCGTTCTCCCAATCATGGAACTTTGGAAATTTCCTTAGTAGGCCATCAATACCAACATCGGCCCGCTTACAAGCCCATTGCAACAGTTCTGGTTTTATGTCGACTCGCACTACAGGCATTGATTCACGGTGCCGTATCGACCAATGGGATGATTTATCTGTTCCGAAATTAAGACAGCTTTGTTTCTGTAGCTTTGGAAGTGCATGGGAGTCTGTTGGACTCAGGGGGTTGGCTGAAATGGGAACTCGAAATATTTCAGAGTTGCAACAAACCAAGAATAAGAGTTATTCAAGGATTCGAAAAATTATAGTGCATTCCCATTTTGTTGTGTAGATGAAATTCATGATGGCATGAATGTGTGACTATACATGACCAATGAGGTTATGAAATATGAATTCACTTGTACGATCCAATGAATGGAATCCGCTGAGTCTATATCTGTTTGCAAATTTCAATAACTGAGCGAACTTGGCTCCGCGCACGTTCTTTGATGCACTGGAATTGGTTGGTCAGCTTATTGCAAGCTGACAATACCGATTCGATAGTTGAATCCGACAAACTACATCAATGTGAAGATTGCGAGTGCGAGAACAACGCGATAGATGACGAACGGCAGCATTCCAATCTTTTCGATGAATCTCAAAAAGTAGTGGATACACAGATAAGCTACTACTGCAGATACCGTCGTAGCATATCCAAATATCAGCCAGTTGGTCTCCTGGTTGGATGTAGTCAAACTCAGAAATTGCCAGCCGCCAGCCATTGCAATGACTGGAATTGCGAGCAAGAAAGCAAATTTTGCCGCGTCTTGTCTTGTTAACCCTAGCATGAGGGCGACGGTGATTGTAATCCCAGATCTTGAAGTTCCCGGAATAATCGCGACAGCCTGACCCAACCCTATCAGAATTGCATCCCTGAATCTCAAGGTGTTCAGTTGTCGCTCTCCACGTCTAAACCAGTCTGCATACCAAAGTAACACTCCAAAAGCCAATGTTGCCATTGCGATTACCTCAACGCTCCGAAGCTCTTTTTCTACAAGTTCGTGAGCGAGGGCACCAGTAATCGCGACCGGAATGCTCGCGACGATAATAAACCAACACAATTTTGACTCATCCGTGGGGCCTTCTCCTGTAAAGGATTGGAACCATCCTCGTAAAATTCTGATTAATTCAAGCCGAAAATATGAGACGGAAGCAATCAAAGTACCCAAGTGAACAGCTATATCAAATGCAAGCCCTTGATCGCGCCAACCGAATAAGTGAGGGATGATTATCAGATGTGCAGAACTTGAGATTGGCAGAAACTCGGTAGCTCCCTGAATGAGAGCAAGAATACCTGAATTCAAATAATCTGCCATTCCGTTACCAATAAATCAGCAGGCTGCATCAGACCGAATGTTCAGGAACAAATTTATTACTGAAAAGGGAGTGCGACCGATCAGTCGTTGCGAATCCAGTTATAGTCGAATCAAAATTCTTCGTAAATTCTATCACCTTGAAAATCTCTCCCATTTCAGACGGAGTGACTAGAGCAATAAACTCATTTAGCATTTGCGTTTTCTCTATTTCTGATCTATTTCTCAATTCTCCACATTCTATTCCTGCATCAACAAGAAAAGCGGCAAAACTTGTAAATCCATTCACTTCCATTTCTGATTCAACAGCAATTCGAGCCAGATTCGAAAAGTTGATATGAGCGGTAATGTCTTGACATCCGATGTAGCTCAATGGATCGTAAAGCACGTGATGGCGACGATGACAAATTAGAGTGCCCTGACTTCTCTCACTGTGGTAATACTCATGCGCCGGAAACCCATAGTCAGTGATCAGGATTGATCCGCAGTCTAAATGATTGGCAATGGTTCTCAACCATGCTTCAGCGCGACAGTGCAACTCGGAAATATAGGGTTGTGTAACTTCTGGCAAATCCAAGGCAGCGAAAGAAGCCTCGAAATCCGCTTCACATTCATCGCGAAATTCAAGCGCAAATCCTGTATCCGATTCCACCACATATCCCTGCAAGAGTTCATTTTTTTCCACGCAGAACAATTCAACCGGCATCGCGTCCAGAACTTCGTTTGCAATCACGATTCCTTTCATTCCCTGCAGTGGCAAGTGGTCATACCACTTAACTTTCTCACCAAGATGTTTTTCGGCTTGGCGAACGGTATTTTGTTGGACGTTTCTTAAAACCGGACTCAATTCAATAATTACGTATTCAGATATTCTGCATTCCAATTTGTCTAATTCATGCAAAATCTGAACGGCGAGCCTGCCACTTCCCGCTCCAAATTCGTACAGATTCAAGGGGCCGTCAAACCCTGAAAGAGACTCAGCCAGTTTTGATGCCAAGGTTCGGCCAAATAAATTACCCATTTCTGGTGCAGTAATAAAATCCCCTCCTGGCCCGACGGTTCTAGTGCCTGCTGTGTAATAGCCAAACTCACTATCATATAAGGCGAGATCCATGAACTGGCCAAACGTCAGTGCCTGTCTATGGGTGTTTCGAGCAGCGTTTAATATTTTTTGAGTTAAGTGTTTGCTGCGTATGATTTCTTCTGGGGTTAAGCTGAGATCTAGCATGGGGCTGCAAGAGAACTGGGATGGAAGGAATCGAAGAGGTGCAGTTGAAAGTGATGCGTGGATAGACAATTACAATTCAATATGTGCGAAAGCGATTGGACAGATTAACCCGACGCTACAGCAAGCGAATTCAAAAAGGTTGCGAAGAAGTTTCATTAAACTATTTGGCGCTCGTCTCCAACTAGTATGGGTTCATAGTATCAGACTTCCTAACCTCGACCAATTTAACATGTCTCATTCTACCGGTTTACGAAGCGAGATTTCATAGAAAAGGGTGAGGTCGGTTCCGGGATATTGGGTAGCGGTGTCATTGAGTTCCTTGATTAGCGGCAGCAACGCACGGTGCGAGGCATCGTTGGCAAGGCCGAGCAGCTGAACGCGCAGCAGACCCTGTTCAGGTTGCGGAATGACATTCGCTTCGCACTGGAACAGTTTGCCGAGCAGTTTGCGAGCGTTGTGTTTTTTTACCCTGTGCGGCGTTTGTTGTTTTTCACATTAAATCGTTAAGATTTCCCACAATAGTTTGTTCACACCGCTGAAATAATGCGGAAACTGAACGTTTAAATGAGCGCTCGCCGCCCCTGCGGCAAAACGTTGATTCTGCATGAATTTAAGGCAAATAGCACCATGTTCTGAGTGAGCCAGGCATGGTACTTTGTCACAATTAATCGACGTAAACCGGGAAATCCTGACTTCAGGCAACCAATTAATCTGGGAAATCTGTTCCATTTAATGTGAAAATCAACAGCGTTGACCGCCGGCATCATTTGGGTTTCCGCCCGGTAGGCAATCATGCGGATGATGTCAAGAAAATGGCGCGGTGCACTCGGCAGCGCGTCCAAGCGCTGATGCTGCGGCAGATCGCCGGCGCGCACATGGGAAGGAATCTGCAACCGCTGTGCCTTGAGTCTGGCCAGTTCAAGTTCATATTGCTGTGCGGTGCGCTCATATTGTGTGGCGTCTCGGTTCTGGTTGCGGAATTGGATTATTTGTCCCCCTGCACGACTACGCTTGGCGTTGGTGTTCTTGATTCGCTTTTCCAACTCGCGCCGATCAGGATTGACCACCTTGGCGTTCTCGTCCACGGGAATCAACTGCTGAACACTGAGTGCATCAAGATTGAACTCCTGACGCATCTGCTTGAAGAAATTCTCCTGTGCCCAGCGCGAGAACAGCGCCGCAACCACCTGTTGCATCGGCAAATTCGGATGGGTGGTGATCAAGGCAGCCTGGCGACCGCTGTCCATCAGACGACGGATCTGACGCACCTTGTATCCATTGGCCAGTTCAACCTCGTCTTCGGCAATCAGCACCGAACGGACACTGTGATGCGCCGGGCCATGCAGCGACACCTCGACCGGCTCGAAGCGACTTTGCAGCCAATCGGCGCCGCGATGGTTCTTATGCCAGCTAATGCAGGCGATGCCCTGCCGAGCCAGTCGCTGAAACAGATCCGGGCTCCAGCCCTCGCGGTCAAACACCAGGGTCAGAACCGGTTCCGCCTCGGCTGCCGTCAGGTCCGGCGCAGATTGCGGAATCGCACCGATGCATCGCAGTTCCGGCAGCATATCGTGTTCAAGCGTATGAACCATCTTGCGGTCGATCTGCTGGTGCAGGCACAGCAACGGCATCCCCCCGAGTGCGTTGATCCAATAGCTGGCGGCAGCCGGCAGGCACAACTTCTGGCGCGCCACGAAATGCTTCGGCAGATTGCCCTTGCGTCCGCTGTAAACTTTCACGTGACCGTCCACCGACAAGGTGGCGCAGTCGTGCGGATTTTCATTTATCCAGCGCTGTGCCAGTTGCCCCTGCCAGGCTCGAACCCGGCTTTCATCGCAACTGATCTTGCGCAGTTTGCCACGCAGCGTCTTGACTTCCGGACAGCGGTCCAGTCCAAGCAGTATGCCCCATTCACCGGGACACTGATAACGCAATGCTTCCGGGTTGCGGATTCTCGCCAGCATCATCAGGGCGATCAGCACCAGCACTGTGTTCAGTCCGTAGAAGCTGTTTGAAAGTTGAAAATAATGCCCGACATTGTCTAGCAGCCCTTGTTTCAGCAACGCTGGAAGCGCAGTGAGAACGCCGCCATTTCGCACCGCACTGGCTGATTCAGTGAATTGCGGAGCCGCTTCGGTGATCCGTCCCGCACTGGCTGCCAAGCGCGTATCGACATCGTGAGCCGCACGTCCCATTGGCGCTTGTTTGTCACGACGGTCTCGTACCGCACGATCGACCGCATCGGCAATATCGGAATCTTTTCGTCCGGCTGCAGACGGTTGATCATCAAGCGCAGTGCGGCTCGCGGGCGGTGTGATAATCCCGGCACGGCGATGCTCGCTGAAAGTGCTTGGCGCAATCCCCAGTTGCCGGGCTGTTGCGCGTCCACTGCAGCCTTCGACCAGAAGTTCGCTGGCGCGTTGGACGGTCTGTGCATCCACTGTCACACGCCCGCGTCCGCGGCGCCGGGCATAGAAGGACGGTTCGCCTTCGGTGCGGTATTGTTTCGCAAAGCGCGATACGGTTTCACGGCGAATCCCATAGGCCTGTGCGATCTCGGCATGCGTGACGCAACCCGCTGCTGCGAACTTCGCGATCCGCAGGTTTCTCGCCGACCTGTCGTCTGCGCGATGCTGGTCGATCGGCAGCAGATAGTGAAAGTAAGTGGTGGTTCCATCGCAAGTGACCATGCTGAAAAAGGTGCCGATGGGAGTTGCCTCGGGGACATTGATTGGGAGTTGAGCAGTCATGAATTTCGGGTTTCGGCGTGAATATATGTGATTTATTATTATAGCCAACTTTCAACCGGAAAAGTTCGAAATATTCAACAAAATCAGAAGAAAATCCTGTAATATGAACAGGTTACTCTGCTCTGAACGGTACTGGACGACAGGCGGAGGTCAGGAAGTCTGAGTATATTGCAGTAATTTGCGTTGGGTTTGGATTCTTTCATCTGCCCACAGTTGACTTTGGTCGAAGATTATGCCATCATATTGGCATGCAAGTCGGAATGCGACAATTCAGTGCCGAAACTGTCACGCGGGTGATCGAGGAATCCAGCAAGCCATCTGTGACCCGCGGTGAACTTGCACGGCTTTTGTGCGAACTTGACCATTGGTATGACAGCAAAGGTCGCCCTGCGGTAAGTTCGGCACGCAAGGCGTTGGTGAAATTAGCGCACAAGGCGGGCTTTGAGTTGCCACAGGCGTGCGCCGGGGTTCCGCAGTCGGTGAAAGCGGTTTCGCCGCCTGCGGGATTGGATGCGTTGTCGGGGATGCGGGTGCGGTTATCGGATATGGGTGAGATGAGTGTGGCAGTGGTATCTGACAGTCAGCAACGCCGCAGTTGGGATGCGATGATGGAAGCTTGGCATCCATTGGGATTCAAGCGAGCGCCCGGAGGTCAGATGCGGTATTGGGTGATCAGTTCTCGGTATGGGGTGATTGGCGGGGTAGGTTTTGCGGCTGCGAGCTGGCATCAGAAGGCGCGCGATGAATGGATTGGATGGAGCAGTGATGCGCGAGCTGTGAATTTGGCAGCGCTGATATGCAATCATCGTTTTTTGCTGATTGCTCGGGTGTATGGTCTGGCATCGAAGGTTTTGGGAGAGGTTTGCGAGCGAGTGGCAGTGGACTGGGAGGCGTGCTACGGAGTATTGCCGGTACTGGCTTATACGCATGTGGATCAGTGCTATAGCGGTATGAGTTATGAGGCGTCGGGTTGGCGTCGGTGCCAGCGGTTGAGCAGCGGTCATGCGCAGCGCCGAGCGCAGCCGGGCACGAAAAAGGCGGTATGGATGAAGCCATTGTCGGAGAATTGGCAGGAGCGTTTATGCACCCCTGCGCATCGGCCGATTGTCAGGCCCAAGTCGGTGTATTTGAGCGAAGATGCGCACTGGGCGGCGCGCGAGTATGCGCGTTCGAGTCATCCGGACGGTCGGGTTCGGGAACGGATTGTGCAAATGGGACAGGCGTGGGTTGAGCATCAGGGCGCATCGATACCGGTGCTATTTCCGAGACGGGCGGAACGCAAGGGTGCGTATCGGCTGTTATCGAACCAACAGGTGAGTATGGAACATATCTTGGAGCCTCATCAGGCGAGTGTTGCGGAGCGTTGTGCGACGGAGTCGGTGGTGCTTGCGGTGCAGGACACGACGTCATTGAACTATCACGGTCTGCGCAGCAGCGAAGGATTGGTGGGCATTGGCGGTCGTGGTGCGGGAGCGAAAGGGATATTGGCGCATTTTGGAGTTGCGATCAGCGAGGTGGGACGTCCGCTGGGGGTGTATGCGCTGGATGCGGGATTTCGCAAGGTGAGCAGCAAAGCGAGTGAATGCGACGAAGAAGGCGGGAAGGAAAGCGAGCGTTGGCTTGCAGGGCTGACACGTGCGCATGAACTGTCCGAGGCCTGTCCGAACACACGGGTCATTACGGTGTGTGATCGGGAGGCGGATTTGTGGTCGATGCTTCGCCAGGCGGTGGTATCAGGTGACAGTTTGCTGGTGCGTTCCAATGGTGCGCGCAAACGTAAGGTGATACTGGAAGACGGCACTGCTGAGAAGTTGCCGTTGCATCTGTCAAAGCAGCCGGTGATTGCGCACAAGACGATTCAGATTGAGGCCTGTGGTGGCAAGCGAAAGCGCAAGGCGCGCAAGGCGCGGTTGGATTTGCGGGCCTGTATGGTGACGCTCGGGGCGCCGGTATTGGCCGAAGATCAGACGCCGACGCAGATGCTGGCGGTGAGTGTTGACGAGATTCATGCACCGCGAGGTGAAAAGCCACTGCACTGGCTGCTATTGACCACTGAGGGCGAGGCGAGTGCCGAACAGGCGCGCAAGGTGGTTCGGTGGTATGAGTTGCGCTGGCACATTGAGACCTGGTTCAGCGTGTTGAAAAACGGCACGCGCATCGGCACGCGCCAGTTCGATCATGCGGATGATCTGCGCAAGTGCCTGGTGTTCGATGCGATCACCGCCTGTTACATTCATGATCTGAATTATATGGCACGCAACGATCCGCAGGTTGCAGCAAAGCAGGTGGTGGGGGACGAGCAGGTCGAATGTCTGTATGATTATTTGTACTATCGCGGCATCCACCGTTCGCGCGGCCCCCCGAATCACAATCCAAATATCCGGACATTCGTCATTGACCTTGCGAGCATCGCCGGGTTTGAGTCGAGAAAAAGTCAGCCTTTGCCGGGAACTCGTAAATTGTGGCAAGCCTATGCATTGTTCACCCCGGCGTTAATTTATCACCGAGGAATACATGCACAGAAATGATCAGACTAATACGACGTCACTTGCCGAGTCAACTGTGGGTAGATGAAAGGTTTGGATTGCACATAGGAGGTCAGGGAGGTGAAGTGTTGGAAGGAACCGAAAGAGGGGGAGTGGAGTTATCAAAAGTATTCAATCCAGAAGTACTATCATTGGCGGCATGAGTTCTACAACGTTCAACACGCCGGCTGCATCCAAGAACCTGCAGAAAGCAGGCATGGATGCCACGTTGGCCAAATCCGTGGCAATGAAGATCGAAGCAGGCCAGTGCGAGCTTGCAACGAAATCCGATATTCGAAGCGTAAGAAACGACTTCAACTGGCTGAAGTGGGAGATTGGGGCTGGCGGCCACGGCATCGAGTTCGAGCGGTCGGCGGAGTTGACAGCCCTGTTCGGCGCATTCTTCACATGGCTATGATCAGGCACTGCACGCAAAACGATTTCAACCGCATACTTGCGATCATCAACGAGGCTGCGCAGGCCTATAGGGGCATTATTCCGGATGATCGGTGGAAGGACCCCTACATGGTCCCCGAGGAGCTAGCCGACGAGATTGCCGCTGGCGTCGCTTTCGACGGGTATGAGATCGCCGGGACCGGGCTGATCGGCTTGATGGGTGTCCAAACGGTCGAGGACGTCACACTGATTCGCCACGCCTATGTGGTACCTGGACATCAGCGTTCGGGGATTGGATCGGCACTGCTCACCGAGCTGTGCGCGCGCCTGGATCGTCCGGTCCTGGTCGGTACCTGGGCTGCCGCCGATTGGGCGATTGCTTTCTACCGTCGGCATGGGTTCAAGCCGGTATCAGCGCCAGAGAAGTCAACATTGCTACGACGGTACTGGACCATACCCGAGCGCCAGATCGAGACTTCGGTGGTACTCACCAATGCACGGTGGCGCCTCGCACCATGAGTGAACCCACTGTTGATTTTCACATTAAATGGAACAGATTTCCCAGATTAATTGGTTGCCTGAAGTCAGGATTTCCCGGTTTACGTCGATTAATTGTGACAAAGTACCATGCCTGGCTCACTCAGAACATGGTGCTATTTGCCTTAAATTCATGCAGAATCAACGTTTTGCCGCAGGGGCGGCGAGCGCTCATTTAAACGTTCAGTTTCCGCATTATTTCAGCGGTGTGAACAAACTATTGTGGGAAATCTTAACGATTTAATGTGAAAAACAACACCACCCCGAAACAAGACGCGGCACACGCGCAAGAGGTCTCGGCCATAACGATTGCGAACTATAATCGCATGGCGGTTGCTTACTGTCACGGCACGGCAAATCATGACGTCAGCCAGAACATCTCGGCCTTACTCAAGGCGATCAAGGGCGAGGCTCCCCACGTCATTCTCGATCTAGGCTGTGGGCCGGGCCGGGATCTGTGCCGGTTCAAAGCACTCGGCCACGAGGCGGTAGGTTTGGACGGTTCGGGCGAGCTCGCCGGTATCGCGCGCACTAAAACGGATTGTGAGGTGCTGCATCAAAACTTCCTCACGCTTGACCTGCCATTCGCCCACTTCGACGGGATTTTCGCGAACGCCTCGCTGTTCCACGTGCCAATCAGCCAGCTCGCCCGGGTCCTCGGCGACCTAGCCGCGACCCTCAAGCCCGGCGGCGTCCTGTTGTGCTCGAATCCGCGGGGCCACAATGAGGAAGGCTGGGCCGATGGGCGCTACGGCTGTTTCCATGATTTAGAAACGTGGTGCACCTACGTTACCGGCGCAGGCTTTCGGGAGCTGCACCACTACTACCGCCCGACAGGCCGGCCGCGGGCGGAACAGCCATGGCTCGTCACGGTCTGGCGCAGGAGCCCAGAAATCAGCCCAAATAACGTCCCGGCGCGCCTATGTCCACCGTAGCGATTCCTAAAGCTAGGTTGAACAGCTAGTGGAAAGGAGCTGCAAAAAAGCAACATGATGAATTTCGAAAATTCGACGCATCACTTTTAATCACGCCCCGTGGGGGAGAATTGAGTTATTCGGGCAAAACGCTCCAGAATGCTACATAATCAAGTACAAACTGATGCAGGTGATTCTGGAACGAGGCTAGGGCAAGCCGCTGTCGGGCTTGGTTCAAGTCGATGATGCCTATCTCGGCGGCGAGAGGAGCGGCGGCAAGTGCGGTCGTGGCGCGCCGGCAAAACCGCATTCGTGACGGCGGCACAGACCAATCAAAAAGGGCATCCCGAGCGGGTCAAACTGAGTATGGTCAAAGGATTTCGCAAGCAGGAGATTGAATCACGGGCGAAACAGCATCTGACACACGGAAGTGAAGTGGTGTCGGATGGTGTGAACTGCTTCAAGGCGGTTGAAGCTGCCGGATGCCGTCACCAAGGCATTGTCAGTGGTGGGGGTCGGGCAGCGGTTGAAAAGCCGGAGTTTTACTGGGTGAACACGGTTCTTGGAAATCCCAAGAGCGCACTGCGAAGTTCTTATCATTCGTTCAGTCCGAAATACGCACAACGTTACCTAGCGGAATTCGAATATCGGATCAATCGCTGCTACAGGACGCCTGAGATCATTCCTCGGTTGGCATACGTCGCACTCAGAACGCCGCCCATGCCCGACAAGGCGTTGGTTTCTGGCTTACGTTAAATGGTAGTCAGGAAACCTTATTGCTCGGCAAACGGCGCCGAATCTGGACAGGCGCAGCACGGTCTCCAATACCAACCCACCGCACACGTCCTTCTCTCCGATGATGGGTTGGTCATGTTTACGCCGTACAGAACCGGTCAAAACTAGGTTTGCGAAGTCGAAGTTCACCCAGAGCTGGAGTTTGGCGACAACGATGAACGACGCCCGCAATCGTAGCGGTCCACTACAAAATGGGATTTGGTATTGGCAATCCATCCTCAAAGTTCGGATTCCAGCATGAATCGTGACAATTCCGAAGGACGTATGGGCGTTAGCTATCAGCCCGTCGAAAAGCCTCCTGCGGCGCTCGCTTTCGGTCTCGGCCTGCAACTCGCCGTTCTCAGTGTGGCCGGCATGGTGTTGATCCCAACAATTGTGATCCGGGCCGGTGGCGGGTCCGAAGCCTATCTGTCATGGGCATTGATCGCCGCAGTTGCGGTCTGCGGCGTAACCACTATGTTACAAGCAATCCGGATCGGTCGGATCGGTGCGGGTTATGTACTCATAACGAATGCCTCAGGAGCTTCCATCGCGGTCTCTGTAGCAGCGATTGCCGAGGGAGGTCCGGCGATGCTCGCCACCCTTCTTCTGGTCTCGTCATTTGTCCCGATCGTGTTTTCTTCGCGTCTCGCTCTATTCCGACGAATCCTGACCCCGACCGTCTCAGGAACGGTAATTATGCTGATACCGGTAACGGTCATTCCGATCGTCTTCGGCATGCTGACAGACGTGCCGGACGGGAGCCCGGTGCCAGCCGCTCCGCTGAGCGCTCTTGCGACCTTGCTTGCCATAACCGGCATAGCGCTGAGAGCGACTGGGGTGATGCGTCTCTGGGCGCCGGTTATCGGTGTCGTCGTCGGCTCCGTGGTTGCCGGATTTTATGGGCTCTACGACATCGGCCGCGTTGCTGAGGCTCCATGGTTCGGTCTTCCAGAGGGCGGATGGCCTGGCCTCGATCTCGGCTTTGGGCCGGTTTTCTGGACGCTTCTTCCTGGGTTCGTACTAGTAGCCCTCATCTGCACCGTTCAATCGATGAGCGCTGCCATTGCCATTCAACGCGTGTCTTGGCGCATGCCTCGAGCGGTGGATTTCCAGGCAGTGCAGGGTGCGGTGGCCGCCGCCGGAATGGGAAACATGCTGTCTGCTTTCGCCGGGACAGTGCCGAATACGACCCATTCGACGAGCGTATCGGTGGTCGAGTTGACCGGGGTCGCCGCTCGCGGTGTTGGAATTGCCGCTGGGGCGGTGTTCATTGCCTTGTCGTTTCTCCCCAAGGCACTTGTTGTAGTCTTGGCGATTCCGGGTCCGGTCGCAGCAGCCTACCTCACCGTGCTGTTGGCAATGCTTTTCGTACTTGGTATCAAGATAGTCGTTCGGGACGGGATCGACTATCGCAAAGGCCTTGTCGCTGGTGTTGCGTTCTGGGTCGGGGTCGGTTTCCAGAGCGGTGTGATATTCCCCGAAATTTTCTCGGAGTTCGCAGGCGGTATTCTACGCAATGGAATGACCACTGGCGGGCTCGTTGCCATCCTCATGACCCTGTTCGTCGAGACGGCGAAGCCCCGTCGCAGGCGCATCGAAACGGAATTCGATCTCTCTACCCTACCGAAAATCAGGGAGTTTCTTGAGGAGTTCGTATCCCGTGGTGATTGGGATGCAACGATGGCTTTCCGCCTTAATGCCGCCGCGGAGGAGACTTTGTTGACGCTCTTGCAGCAAGATGAGGGGAACGGAAAACACCAACGCCGCCGTCTGCTTCTGATAGTGCACAAGGAAGACGGCGAGGCGGTGCTTGAGTTCGTCGTCTCTACCGACGAGGAGAACCTTCAGGACAGAATTGCGCTGCTTGGCGAGTGCAACACCGAAGATCTGATTAATCGAGAAGTTTCACTTCGGCTATTGCGGCACTTTGCGTCCTCAGTCAAACATCAGAAATACCATGATACGGATATCGTGACCGTCCGCATAAAAGCTTCGGAGTCTATTTACGAGGGTCAACCTTGATGAGGTTAAATTAAGGCTTCCGCATAGTAATCATTTTGTCATTGATTTTGATCTCAAGTGTTGGTATCAAACACCCATGACCAGGCTATTAGTCACTCCGAAAGCATGAAACAGGCGTCACGCTCAAATCGCTTATCTTCTTTTATTCACCAGCCAGTTTTTTACGTTTTCATAAAACGTTGAACAAGCTAAAGTAGTAGCGCAGACGAAACTGTGACCGATCAATTATTGGTGAAAAAGATGATATTTCCCCTGAACTCAAACTGGCCGAAACGGCTGGTGGAGTGCCCCGAATTGTACCCAACTCCAAATGTTGTGAACGTGCGGTGATGGCTACAGCCGCTTGCTCCGCAAAGGTTCTTGACCTCGTGGCGCATCAACACGTGTATTTACCGAGATTTGGGACTCTATTGCTAATATTGTTTCGCGGTGAACCATACGGCCGAAATGACCATTGAACTAAGCTGCGTTCCGCAGCGGATTTCTGTGCTGGCGTCATCTGCAAGCCTTATTCCAACTCGAACATAGCACAACCGCGCCAGTTCGTATCGCACGGTCAGCGAATCAACTCCATCCTCCCTGCATTTTCCACATTTTATTGCTTCGGTCTGCGAAGTGTGTTTATCTTGACACCGAAGGGCTCGCCACTGCGACGTGCCCAACTTTGTCTTAAACACTTACAGGAGACCTATCATGAGTCCGCTTCGCAAGAAAATGCTCGACGACATGACCGTTCGCGGTCTGTCCGACAGCACCAAGAATATCTATATCAACGCCGTCACCGGCCTGGTGCGACACTATGGCCGCCGCCCCGACACCCTTGAAGCCCAGCAGGTTCAAGACTACCTGCTGTTTCTGCATGAGGAGCGAGGCCTGAGCTGGAGTACCTGCAACACCTGTCTTTATGGCATCCGGTTTTTCTACCGAATCACACTGCAACGGCCGGAGCCACACTTTTACGTGCCCGCGGCCAAACTGCCGTCAAAGCTGCCCGAAATCCTCAACCCCGAACAACTGGTGCGCTTGTTTGCTGCGGTCACCAACCCCAAGCATCGAGTCATCCTAATGACGGCCTACGCGGCCGGACTACGCGCCAGCGAACTGACCTGCTTGCGGGTTTGCGACATCGATTCCGGTCGCATGACCATACGTGTGAACCAGGGCAAGGGCAACAAAGACCGCTACGTACCACTGTCGCCCCGGCTGTTGGACGAACTTCGCACCTATTGGCGAATACGGCGACCTTCGCACTGGCTGTTTCCGGGTCAGCGCGCCGGCCGCCACATCAGCCGTCACAGCATCACCCATATCTACACAAAGGCCAAGACCAAGGCCGGTATCCACAATGCAGGTGGCATCCATACGCTTCGACACTGCTATGCTACCGCGCTGCTTGACGCCGGCGTCGGCCTGCACATCATCCAGCGGCGACTCGGACATGCCTCCATCCGTTCCACCATGCGTTACCTGCATCTGGCGATGGATACGGCCGGCGACACCGTGTCGCCGCTAGATCTGTTGGAATCGATCGATGTAACGCACTCTTGATCTAATGCACGGCAACTGTCCTCCAGTGCCGGTCGTGCGACCGGCACTGGAGATTGCTGATATTGTACGCGCGCGCCTCAGGCAGCACAGCCAATTCAGTTGGCTCACACCACTGCGTCTGAAAGTCGCCAACGCTCTGGTCAATTGCCGTACCGCCGCACTCGGCGGCTTTGTCGCGCGCTGTGACCATTGCGCAACCACGATCGTTCAGTATGCCTCGTGTCGCAACCGCCATTGCCCCAAGTGCCAAACTCTCAAACAAACCCGCTGGGTCGAGCAACAACGCAGCAGACTCCTCGACATCGACTACTGGCACCTCGTTTTCACACTCCCGCATGACCTCAATCCGCTCGCCCAGTGCCACCCCCGACTCATCTACAACCTGCTGTTCAAAGCCGCCTCGCAGACCCTGCTCGAGTTCGGCCGCAATCCGCGCTGGCTCGGTGGCGAAATCGGTGTCACCATGGTGCTGCACACCTGGGGACAGAATCTCAATCAGCATATTCATGTCCACGCGGTGGTCACCGGCGGCGCACTCAGTGCCGACCGCAAACGCTGGCTACCCGCTCGAAATGGCTTTTTGTTCCCCACCCGAGCCCTGTCCACAGTATTCCGCGGCAAATACCTCGAGTTGCTCGCAACAGCCCACCGAGACGGTGAGCTGCAACTGCCAGGGGAGGCCGATGCCTTCGCCCGTCTCGAAACTGCACTCCGCACCAACGACTGGGTGGTCTATGCCAAACCCCCGTTCGCCGGCGCCACAAAGGTGCTGGCCTACCTCGGACGCTACACCCACAAGGTTGCCATCTCCAACCACCGCCTGGTTGATTTCGACCGACAATACGTGCGCTTTCACTGGCGCGATTACGCCGACCGCAATCGCAAAAAGACCATGCGACTGCACGCCGATGAGTTCATCCGCCGCTTCCTGTTGCATGTCTTGCCGTTCCGATTCACCCGCATCCGCCATTATGGCCTGCTCAGCAATCGAGACCGCAACCAGAAACTCGCCGCCTGTCGAGCCTTGCTGGGTCAAGACCCAACCCAACCGCCACCGCCAGAAACGCCAACAATCATGATGCTGCGCCTGACCGGCATCGATATCACCATGTGCCCGTGTTGCAAACAAGGAACTCTGGTGCGAATTGACACCCTCAACCCGCTGCCTCGTGTGTCCATACCCAGGGTCCGCGCACCACCATGATCAACTTCACCCAATCCATGATTCGCCAGCCGAACACGCCTAATGGGGTGTTACAGGGAGCCTGTTGCCTGGACGCTGCTCACCCCTGTAAAAATGCCGATTGCAGTGCTTTGAGCCGTAGCACATCCGTTCGGAAATCTCGAATTCACGCCCGCACCACGTTGTCAGGCATGGCTGCTGATCGCATTTTTTGTTGATTAGCTCCGATTCAGCCTATACTTTCCCCATAGCAATTTTGATCGGCTCTCATCGACCCGGGCGGCTCGCAGCTTAGCTCAATGATCTTATCGAACATGCTGGCGCACGATCAATAAGAGCCTATTCATTGTGTGCTGTACCTTTTCAATTAATTCGGGCCGGTCTGACGCTTATGCCAACAAGAGCCTGTCATGGGTCAAAAGCGAACTTCGATCCTTGTAAATGGTGTAACTCCAAGTCAGCCGAGTTTTCATCTACAAGCAGGTCGTATGAGGGGACATATGCTCTTTTGCGTACTCGCCTATTACGTAGCATGGCACTTGTGAAGACGATCGTTGGCGAATTTGTTCCAAGACTGCAGACCCGAAAAGCTTCAGGTCGTGCAAAGCTCTGCGGGGCAACAAGAACGGGGCTCCAAAAACGCCAGGCAAATCGCAAATTCTACAAAATCGCGTACGGATTCGGTGTCCACAGTTTCGCGACTGTACTCGGTAATTTCCCACCCTTTGACTGACCAAGGTGAACCTGCAAGGATATCCCGAACACTTATTACAATGTCTGCAAAGTCGATGGATTTGCAACAATAGACGTTTGAGCTACCGAAAACTGATCTCTTCATGCTTGTTTTCAGTACAACTGCAGGTGGATTTTCCCTATATCGCCGACATGGCGCCAGATTTGGGGGAAATTCGATGAAATTCTGGTTTGAGGAATTCCACTAGCCGCTATTTCCCGAAGTTACCCTTCGATCTAATAAATCGTTTCTGAGCCGCGATCCGGAAAGGGGCATTTGCGATATCATATCCATCGTAACCGTTTTTCCTTTCAACGATCTCAAAAAACATTGCATCGCCATAGGGTAAGCTGTAGTAGTGGAAAAATTCGCCGTTTTCACTCTTGTCATAAAGCACGTTCGCCGCTTTCATTCGGTTCAGCAGATCGGCCGAAAGGTCGTAGCGGGCTGCAAGGTCTTCGTAATAGTTCAGCGAAATCGACAGAGGTACAAACCCGTTGGCAGCCATGCACTCTGCACTGGCGAAGATGTCGTTGGTTACAAACGCGATATGTTGGGTTGTTGAGCCTAATCTGTCGGCCAGAGATTGCGTTTCAATAGTTCGTTGTGACGCCGCGCTCGACAGGCTCCAACGCAGATTCTTGTCATAAGTCTCAATCGCCTGAGACTGGTACAGTCCATCAAGACCAATCACTTCGACAATGGGAGTTTTTTTCACATTGAAAATGGACGAATAGAAAAGTGACCAGCTCATCATTTCGTCGTAGTCCATGGTTGCGCCAAGATGATCAATCCGGACCAGCGTCGCGCCTTTATCACTCGGTAGATCTATCTGGACAAACTCGTTTTTCCAGATATCGGAAAGTTCACGGGAGTTGTCAATGAAATGCATGACAGAACCTCCGACGCTGCGGAAGGCAGGGATTTCCAACTCGCCAGGACCAATAGGCTGAGCGAACGGGTAGGCTTCCATTGCGTCCGCACGGGTGACCGTCGCAGTCGTGTCAGCAACACGAAAACCAATATCACACACGCTCGTGCCATGGATCAAATAGACGGAATGGGCAAAGCCGGAAGTTTCAGTATTTACGACGATATTAATGGCGTTCTGCTGCCAGAGCTCCATAGACTTTGACTTATGTGTGCCGACATGAGCAAAACCCATGGTCCCAAGGATTTTCGTCATCTGATGCGCTTTCTCGGTGGTGCTTGTGAACTCGACGTATTCAACACCTTCAATATCAATTCTGGACGGGATGTCAGGGAACCCGAGCGGTGCCTTAGGCTCTGCCCGACGAACTTGATCCATCACGTACATGAGCGATCGATGCCCGTCCCGGTACAGGCTCTTTGGTCTGCCACCGCGAATCTGATCGTAGAAGATCTCAAGACTGATCGGGCCGTTGTATCCCGTCGCAGCAACCGCACGCATGAAATCAAGTACAGGCAGGTTGCCCTCTCCGGGCATGCATCTGAAATGGCTTGAACAGTACAGCAGATCCATCTCGATTGCAGGGGCGTCAGCCAGTTGAACGCAGAAGATCCGGTCGTCTGGAATGCGACGGATCGTTTCCGGGTCAATTCGGCGGGCAAGTGTATGAAAACTGTCGAGGGCTAGACCGATATTGGGATGATTGGCACGACGCACCACCTCCCACGCGTCACGATGATCATTGACGTGCCGACCCCAGGCTAGCGCCTCGTAACCTACGCGCAACTTACGTGCGGCAGCCCGCTCTCCAAACTCGGCGAAGTCATCGGCAGCACGATCTATCCCGCCATAGGCGTCTGGGTTTATCGAAGAACAAACCAGAAGAAGATCAGTACCAAGTTCCTGCATGAGGTCAAATTTGCGCTCGGCACGGTCAAAGGCTTTCCGTCTTAGCGCGGTCGGTAGACCTTCGAAATCTCGGAACGGCTGGAACAGTATGATCTCTAACCCATAGTCTCGAACCCGTTGACCGACCTCGCGTGGTGAGCCTGCATCGGCGAGAAAATCCTGTTCGAAAATCTCAATCCCATCAAAACCGGCGGCGGTGATGGCTTCAAGTTTTTCGTTCAGGTTGCCAGAAATTGAGACGGTGGCGATACCGGTGCGCATGACTCACTCCGTTCCGTTAAACTAACTCAAACCTGTCTAATCAGGTTTAAGCGAACTTTCTGCTTCACCGGGGCTGGCTTCTTTCTGATCTTGTGACCCAAAACAGTTACTTCCGCTCCACAGGCAGAAACCGTGGAACTTACGGTGCAATTCTCTAGGTTGATCGCAGCATCCCTGTCCCGATCATGTTTCGTGCCGCGTTGAGGGCACGCCCAACCAAACTTGGAGGTGCACATGTGACACCCATCAACACTATATTGGTGGTGGTCAAGTCCTAGAATTCCTGTAAATGCGGAAACGCGGTACATCAGTGATTACCTCGAATTTGTGAAATTTATTCTACACCAGTTCGACGGGAAACATACGATCCACCAAGCTTGGTTGCACTTCGGCGTTTCTTGACCGGTTTCTTGGGTTGTTCATTGTTTGGTTCAGTCGGATACATTTCCAGACGCAGTTGTTGAATCTACTGGCACTCGATTTCACTGAACTGATGACGGCTCCAGAAATCAATAAGCCAGATCTGCACCGCGATCACCAGTTTCGTCAGCTGCGTTTTCTGCTGCAGGTGCAGGCCCACCTTGGTTCGTCGACGCTCTTCAACGAAACTGCGCTCCACCAGATTCTTTGTGCGCACCTGCCGACGATGACGCGGTGGAACCACAAGATGATTTAGCGATGCATCTTGATCATCACTCAAACAACGATAGGCCTCTGGAAACTGAGTCCGATACCTTTTGATCAACCGATCAAGACGACGATTCGCCACTTTGATCGTCGGTGTATCCCGCCTGTCAACCACCAAGGCTCGAAACTCAGACCAATGTTTGGGCGGAACTTTCTGTTGCAGATTTTGCAATATGTGAAACCAACAATACAGCCATGTGCCGTTTCCAATCGCTTCCATCCAAGTCGATGGTGATTGCTGTAAATTCTTCGAGGACGACGGTCACACACAGGATTTGCTGTTAAAATATTTCCACGAAATCACAAAGTAGAGGTGTTTCGGAATTGAAATTATGTGTTGCCGGTCAAGGTGCTTTTGGACAGAAGCATCTTCAGGGGCTGGCGCGGATCGATGGGGTGGAAGTAGTATCTTTGGCCGGTGGGTCGCCCGCTACGACGAAGGCTGTGGCCAAAAAGTTCGGTATTCCTCACTGGAGCACGGATTTGGCGGAGAGTCTGGAGCAGCCTGGTGTTGAGGCCGCAATCCTGACCACGCCGACACAGATTCATGCCGAGCAGGCGGAAAAGTGCATGCGGGCTGGCAAGCACGTTGAGGTCGAGATTCCGATGGCCGATGGGCTCGCCGACTCCGAGCGCCTGGTTCGGGTACAGGAAGAGACCGGGCTAGTCGCGATGGTCGGACACACCCGACGCTTCAATCCCAGCCACCAGTGGATACATCGGAGAATTCAGTCGGGAGAATTGACGATCCAGCAGATGGATGTGCGGACCTATTTTTTTCGACGTGCCAATATCAACGCGGCGGGCCAGCCTAGAAGCTGGACCGACCATCTGCTCTGGCATCACGCCTGCCACACCGTGGATCTCTTCCAGTATCAAACGGGGGAAGTGGCCTCGGAAGCGTATGCCCTGCAAGGCCCCATGCATCGAGAATTGGGGATTGCTATGGACATGAGCATCGGCCTGAAAGTGCCCTCGGGGGCGATCTGCACGCTTTCTCTGTCTTTCAACAACGATGGACCTCTAGGTACTTTCTTCCGTTACATTTGCGACAACGGAACGTTTATCGCCCGGTATGATGATCTGTTCGATGGGAAGGAGAATCCCATCGACGTCTCGAACGTCGACGTTTCCACAGACGGTATTGAGCTCCAGGACCGAGAGTTCCTGGCGGCAATCAGAGAGGGTCGCGAGCCAAACGCGAGCTTCGCACAGTGTTTACACACTATGCAGACATTGGATCGTTTGGAGCAGAGTCTCAAGAGTTGAATCTGCGTAGTGACATTGTGACGAACACGAGAGAATTCGAGGACATTCCCGGCACCTATCTTTTTAACAAGGATCGGTGTCATGAGGGATACTATCTGAACATGTTCTGCATGTCGTTGAAAAAGCCCGATAACCGTGAATCTTTCCGTGCGGACGAGGGAGCCTACCTCGACAAATTCCCATTGACGGAGGAGCAGCGGAGATGTGTGCTAGAGCGGGATTGGCTCGGCATGATTCACGTCGGAGGTAACATCTATTACATCTCGAAGCTGGGTGCGACCGACGGACGGTCGTTTCAATACCTGGCGGGCGCTATGTCGGGCATGACCCAAGAGGAGTACCGTGACATGATGGTGGCGGGTGGTCGGTTGATAGACGGCAACCGAAGTAAGTCGGAGAAGAATTAATGGCGCGCATTGTGGCGGGACTCGCAACTTCCCACGTGCCAGCGATCGGCACAGCAATCGATCAGGGTACGACGAACGAACCCTACTGGAAGCAGTTATTCGACGGTTATGTTCCCGTGCGGGAATGGTTGGCCGCGGTCGATCCTGACGTTGTCGTGCTGGCCTACAACGATCACGCGACGACATTTTCGCTGGAAGTGATTCCCACATTCGCCATCGGTGTGGCAGCCGAATTTGCGCCAGCGGACGAAGGCTGGGGACCACGCCCGGTACCGGTTGTGAAAGGTAATCCAAGTCTGGCGTGGCACTTAGCTGAGTCGTTGATCCTGGATGAGTTCGACATGACCATCGTCAACGAGATGGATGTGGATCATGGGTTGACTGTGCCACTTTCCATCACCTGCGGTGAGCCTGAGGAGTGGCCTTTTTCGGTGGTCCCATTGGCAGTCAACGTGGTCCAGTATCCACCACCCACCGGAAAACGGTGTTTCAACCTAGGACATGCAATCGGCAAGGCCGTGGAGGCGTACGAGGAGGACCTCAAGGTGGTGGTGTTCGGAACCGGTGGGATGTCTCACCAACTCCACGGTGAACGGGCTGGCATTATCAATCAGGAATTCGACAAGTGTTTCCTGGACGATCTCACTCGAAACCCTCAGCGCTTAATCGATCTGCCTCACATCGAGTACGTTCGCGAATCCGGTGCAGAGGGTATCGAGATGGTCATGTGGCTGATCATGCTGGGTGCACTCAAGGGTGAGATCACCGAAGTCTACCGGCACTATCACGTACCCGCGTCCAGCACTGCCGCGGGGTTGATCATCCTCGAAAATCAGGCCTGATTTTTGACGCGGGCGAACACGATACCCGTGTTACGGTATTGATCGAGGTGTAGTCGATATTTCACTGACCCGAGCGGCGGGTTCGCGCCCACATCCGCATCTGCGTTTCAACTCTGGCGCTGCTTCGTATTCTGCGCTGGCGCTATGAACACCAGCATGGCGGTGAAAGCTTGAGTGAAGAAAGAATCCGGGCTGAGTTGTGAAAAGTGGATGCAACCATCGTGCACAACGGAAACAATGGCAGACGCTGCTTGATTCCGTACCGCACATCACTGAACAGAGATACATCTACATTCCTAAAGCTAGGTTAGCTAGTGGAAGGGAGCTGCAAAAAAGCAACATGATGAATTTCGAAAATTCGACGCATCACTTTTAATCACACCCCGTGGAGAGAATTGAGTAATTCAGGTAAAACGCTCCTGAATGCTACATAATGCTCGAATATCGGGCTTCTTTGTGGAATCGATATTTTACGTTTGCTGTTTCGTGTAGACCCTACGCGAGTTTGCGAGCAAAAAAATTCTCTCATTGGAAGCTCACTTGGGAGGATGGCTGGGATTGGGCACCGTTTGACTGTAAACACACTTCGTATACCAAGCTGGAAACCAAGCGGTCGGCAACAAAACATCCATGGCACCAGGAGGGCACCTTGCGAAAAACCAATCTGCGCGCTTCGACATTGCTCCCCTTAAAGGCTACTATGAGAAGGACGGAAGCACATGGATCGATCCCGGCCGCCAGCACGCGGACATTTACGTCTTTGCTTGACACGAGCACCGGGACGGACATACTGACCACCGCGACGCCGGGCAGTGGAGTTTCTTTGTCGTGGCGGAAAGGGATATTCCGCCAATCAGAAGAGCATCGGATTGTCGAAACTCAAGCAAATCGCCGCTCGGTGCGGCATGGCTGACCTTCGGCAAGCGATTGAAAAAGTAATCGCCGATTGCGCGTAAGATGACGACATCAGAAAAAGTTGCCCTGGTTACTGGAAGCGGTCAACGAATCGGTGCGGCAATCGTTCAGGGCTTGCATTCTCGAGGGATGAAAGTTGCCATTCACTATCGAAACTCAAAAAGTGAAGCACTATCGCTTCAGCAGAAACTGAACAAAATACGACCCAACTCCGCCACTGTTTTTCAGGCGGATTTGTTAGACAAAAAATCGGTCTTCCAACTAGGTGAGAGAGTTGTCAATGAGCTTGGCCGACTTGATGCACTAGTCAACAACGCTTCATTGTTTCGTAGCGAAACTAGCAAATTATCATCAATTGAGAACTTTGAAGAGCTTGCGGGAATCCACATTCTAGCTCCGTATACTCTTACGTTGTCTGTATTGCCGGAGTTAAGAAAATCCAAAGGCTGTGTTGTAAACGTCACTGACATATATGCACAGCGACCGAAAAAACATCTCGCACTTTACAGCGCAACGAAAGCCGCCTTGGAATCTTTGACAAAATCAATGGCACTAGAATTTGCGCCAGACGTAAGGGTTAATGCGGTTGCGCCCGGAGCCATTCTATGGCCGAAAGAAGAGCCTGCCGAAAAAGAAATTCTTGGCAGAACACCGCTCAAACGTCTGGGAAACATTGATGATGTTGCCAAAGCCATCGAATATCTTGTGTTCGACGCTACGTTTACTACCGGCCAAATACTAACGATTGACGGCGGACGTACCATAAACAAACCTTGAACTGGAGCAGTTGTTTCCGATACTCAGCTAAAATTTCTCACCCCGTTCAATGACGATTCCAACACTCTGGCTATTTTCAACCGCACGCGGTTTGCTGACTTTTACTCTGCACCACGAAATCGGAAATTCGGTAAGAATAATGTTGGCAATATTTTCCGCAACTGCCTCAATGAGTTTATGACTTGAACCGGATACAAATTCGGATACTCTGATTGCGACATCCTTATAACTCACTGCGTCTTCCAAATTGTCGGTTGCTGCGGGATTGCGATTATCAGTTCCCAGTTCCAGATCGATTATCAAATTTTGCTTGATGCGCTGTTCCCACTCCCAGACGCCAATAGTTGCTGGAATCTTCAGTTTTTCAATGAATACAATATCCATTTATTTTCCTTTGTCCAATTTGATCTAACGATACTGAATTCAATCAGTTTAGTTGAGTCACCATGTTGTATGTTCTATAAAATTGCAGATAGTGTCGAAAATATAGAGTCCGAATTCATTGTATTCTGAGTTCGGATGAAACTCTTGCCTACTGAAATCGAATTCTGATTACCGCTGATTCAATATCCGCTTATATTTCATCATGCAAATTCTGTTAACTGCAACAATTGCGTACCTAGTGGGTTCAGTTTCCAGTGCAATTTTAGTTTCTAAGCTCCTTCGTCTGCAGGACCCACGAGATGCAGGCTCTGGAAATCCTGGAACAACAAACGTTCTACGTCTCAGTGGGAAAATTCCGGCTGCGCTTACCCTGCTTGGAGATGTTGCAAAAGGTACGCTGCCAGTTGTTGCGGCAAGCGCCATTACTCAGGACCCCGTATCCGTTGCCATAGCGGCACTGGCGGCGTTTCTCGGACACTTGTATCCAGTCTATTTCCGATTTGCTGGTGGCAAGGGAGTTGCAACTGCTATCGGCGCGTATCTCGGGTTGAGCCTGCCAGTCTGCCTTGGCGTGGTTGGTGTATGGCTTACAATTGCACTGATAAGCCGCTATGCGTCGCTGTCATCCATACTCGCTATGCTGTCCGCTCCATTTTTTGTTTGGTACTTTGGATATGATGAGTGGATTATCGGCACTGCAGTCGTGATATTCGTATTTATCGTTTCCCGTCATATTGCCAACATCAAACGACTGCTCGCTGGAGAAGAAAGCCGGATCAATCTCTCTAAATCCTGAATGTATCTAATTTTTATGGATTGGTTGGAGACTCTCAAGTGACCAGCGAGGATGAACCTCGTAACTCAAACCCTGGTGCTCGCCGGACATCAATCTGAGACAGCCAGCATAAGCGATCATCGCTCCGTTATCCGTACACATTTCAAGTGATGGATAGTAGACACGAACATTGCTTCTATCCCCCAATTTTCTGATTCGTTCACGAAGCAATTCATTTGCGCCAACGCCGCCTGCAACGATCAGATCCTTGTAATTAGTCATCTGAAGTGCACGTTCGCATTTATTCACCAATGCATCGATGGCTGCATCTTGAAATGCATAAGCGAGGTCATAACGCGTCTGTTCATTCAATTCATGCTTGGCAGCTTCCAGCACTGCATGAGTTTTTAGGCCAGAAAAACTGAATTCTAGCGACGCATGGTCCACCATTGGTCGCGGAAAACGAAAACGATCCGGGGTTCCGAGCTTTGCTGTGCTTTGTATATTCGGACCCCCCGGGTAGGGGAGTCCGAGCACTTTAGCGAATTTGTCAAATGCCTCCCCGACTGCATCGTCCCGAGTCTGTCCTAGCAACCGATAACATCCTGGGGAACGCACATCGACAAGCATCGTGTGCCCACCGGATACCAGCAAAGAAAGAAATGGATACTCAGGTACTTCGTTCTCCAACATCGGTGACAGAAGATGTCCTTCCATGTGGTGTACGCCAATCGACGGAACCTCCAATCCCATGGACAAGCTTCTACCGATGGTAGCGCCCACAAGCAAAGCGCCAACCAGTCCCGGACCTGCGGTGTATGCGATTGCGTCTATGGATCGACTTGCCAGACCGGTTTCATTTAGCGCCACCTTTACCAATGGCAGTACTTTGCGGATGTGGTCGCGCGCCGCCAGTTCAGGCACAACACCTCCGTAAATTTTGTGAATATCAATCTGGGAAGAAAACCGATTGATCAATAATCCTTTTTCTGAATCATAGATTGCGACTCCCGTGTCATCACAGGACGTCTCTATTCCTAGTACCTTCATATCGATTAATCGGTCGATGTAGCGTTCTTGAAATTACAAAAGATGCCGAAACGATTGCGCTCTCCAGCATGCGTCCACCAACATTGACGACAAAACTTGACTTGTCAATTATTGGCTGCCAGGCAAATTCGATTTTTGCTCGTGTACTGCCAGTGCTTTTTCAACCCGTTCGAGCGTCTTTCTCGACTGGACTAGTTCATGCAAAATTTCTCCGTGCAGATTTGCACCTTGCACGATTTCGCTTTCCTGTTGTGCTTTATGCAGATTGTTGATTACGACTGCAATAAACATGTTGATCACAATGAAAGCCGCCACAACCACAAAGCTGACAAAGAAAATCCATGCGTACGGATAAAGTTCCATTGCGGTATACATCACGTCGGTCCAATCTTCCAGCGTCAACACCCTGAACAAGGTTATTAACGAAATGCCCAAGGAATTCCAGTGAAACGGATCATGCTCATGGAACAGATGGTACCCGGCAATCGCATAGATATAGAACACAATGGAGAGAAGCAGTATGACATTGCCTAAACCAGGCAGTGATTTGATCAGGGTTGAAATAATCAATCGGAGTTCGGGAACAGCCGTAATCAAGCGGAGTATCCGTAGCAGCCTTATCGTTCTGGCGATTAGTGCATACTGCCCTGTTGACGGAATCAGTGAAAATACAACGACTGAAAAATCAAACAGATTCCACCCGTCGCCAAAGTATCGGCTGAATACCGGCGTGGTGGCGATGATTTTCAACAAAGCTTCAATAACAAAGACTATCAGTACAAAGTTGTTGAAGGCCAGCAGCACGGGTTCGTAGGGATCCGCGATAACTGGATAAGTTTCTATACCTAGAACGATGGCATTGACAATTATCAGCCCGATAATGATTTTCTCAAACCAATACCACTCAACAATTTTTCGGCAAACTTGAACCAATTCCACTACTCCGGTAATTTGGCGATCGCCACTGCTCGCAATATCGCCCGGGCCTTGTGCATGGTTTCGCGCCACTCTGTATTGGGAACGGAATCAGCAACCAACCCAGCACCAGCCTGAACATAAACGTGATCGCCGATCAGAACGGCAGTACGAATTGCGATCGCAGTGTCCAAATTTCCATTCCACCCGATATAGCCAACGGCACCTGAATAAATTCCACGCTTGTGTGGTTCCAGTTCATCGATGATTTCCATCGCCCTTACTTTAGGCGCCCCGCTTACGGTTCCTGCTGGGAGAGTCGCACGCAAGACATCAATGGCGTCTAGTTCCTCGTTCAACTCACCAGTTACATTGGAAACGATATGCATTACGTGCGAATATCGTTCGATTTCCATCATGTCATTCACCCGTACCGTACCAAGTTTTGACACACGCCCAACATCGTTTCTGCCAAGGTCTACAAGCATAATGTGTTCAGCTCTTTCTTTCTCATCAGCCAGTAGATTCTCTGCGAGCCTTCTGTCTTCCTCATCATTCGCCCCTCTCGGGCGAGTACCCGCCAACGGGCGAACCGTAACAACTCCATCCTCAGAGCGAACCAGAATCTCCGGTGAAGCCCCCACGATGTGGTATGAATCGAAGTTCAAATAGTACATATACGGAGAAGGATTGAGCGTTCGCAAGGCCCGATACAAGTCAATCGGGTCTCCCTTGTATTCAGCCGACAGTCGCTGGGAAATCACAACCTGAAAAACATCACCCGCAAGTATGTATTCCCTGGATTTTTCAACCGCTTTTTCAAATCCTTCCTGGCCGAAGGTTGATTCAAATTCGGCCTCGTTAGCTTGCTGATGAAGCGACAGTGCCGGTCTAGACTCATCCGGAGCGCGCAAATTCTCGGACAACTCATTCAGTCGATTGATACCTGTATCCCAGTCTTCTCCTGCCTCGACGTCAACATATACGACGATAAAAAGGCGACCGGACAGATTATCGAAAACGACAACTTCATCCGAAACCATCAAGCAGATGTCTGGTACGTCAAAATCACTGGGTTTTCTTCCGGCTGCCAACGTTGGCTCGATATACCGCACAGTATCGTAACCAAAGAATCCAACAAGCCCACCCGTAAATTTAGGCAATCCAGTAATAACTGGAATCTTGAAACGAGCATGAAAATCCTTAATATCTGTCAATGGATCCTCACTTACCCACTGTTCTGCAATTGAACCAGATTTCCAAATCGTGACTCGGTCTTCATGCACTTCGAGTCGAGTTGAATTTGGCAATCCGATAGTAGAGAATCTACCCCATTTTTCACCACCCTGAACCGACTCAAACAGATAGGAATAGGGTTGTCGGGCGAGTTTGTGGTAAGTGCTGAGCGGTGTGTCGAAGTCCGCAAGCACCTCTCTAACAAAAGGAATGTGCGTGTAACCCTGCTCTTTGAGTTCCTTGAATTCTTCTCTAGTCAGCATTGCTCTTCCCGTTCTCAGTCATCCTGGAAATCTCATCGACAAATTGAAACTTTTAATGAAAACCATTCCGGCCTTGCAGATTAGTGAAGAGTAAAACCGGTACTTCGACTGGCTGTTGGTCGAATTCCGCGGATGTAGACTATTATCTTGTACGATTGATTCGGCGTCGCATGACTTCAATCGTAGTTGCGTAACTCTGCGACCCGAAAATTGCAGATCCGGCGACAAAAGTATCTGCCCCCGCTTCGGCAACTGTGCCGATATTATCTACTGTGATGCCGCCATCAACTTCAATGCGAATTTCCCGAGACTGTCGCAATATTCGAGCTTTCGCTTTTTTTATCTTTTCCAGGACATAGGGGATGAACTTTTGACCTCCAAAGCCAGGGTTCACTGACATCAACAGCACCATATCAATGCTGTCCAGAACGTGATCCAAACAGGTTAGGGAGGTCGCAGGATTTATCGCCAGACCCGCGAGACAGTCATTATCCCGAATCAGACTGATAGTCCTGTCGACATGGCCGGATGCTTCCGGATGAAAAGTAATGGATGATGCACCGGCTTGAATGAAATCTCCGATGATGCGGTCAACCGGACGTACCATTAGGTGGACATCCAACGGAGCTGTAACGCCGTGATTGCGAAGTGCAGTGCAGACCAATGGACCTACTGTCAGATTGGGGACATAGTGATTGTCCATGACATCAACATGCACCCAGTCAGCACCAGCTTCCAATACCGAATCGACTTCCTCCCCCAGACGGGCAAAATCAGCCGAAAGAATTGAGGGAGCTATTACAGCTTCCATGAATACCGCAATTTGTTTTAACCGATGACCATGTATCGGGATTCGCCTTGACGCCTGACTTTCAACATCAGCATACTTCGTTGTTCTTGCACGACTGTTTTAAATTCGTCTACGTTGTTCACTGGCAATCTGTTGACTTCTAGAATGATGTCCTCTTCACGTATTCCGGAATGCCAAGCTGAACTCCCTTCACGTACAGAGGAAACCACAATTCCTTTACTCTTGGATGTTGCCGAACTGTCAGCATTCTGGAACTCTGCACCATCAAGGCGATCATTCAAATCCGCACCGCTAACAGTTTGCATTCCAGAATCTCCAATGATGCCGGAACCTTCAAGAATAGTACTATCTCTGATGAATTTGACGTTCACGGTTTGACCAACCCTGATCAATGCGATCAGGGTTCGCAACTGAGAACCGTCAATTATTCGTTCACCGTTGACATGAGTAAGAACATCTCCATCCTGAAGCCCCACTTGTTCAGCTGCAGAATTTTTTATGATCCTAACAACCAGAACACCTTCGATCTTATCAAGATTGAAAGCTTCAGCCAATTCTTCATTCAACTCCTGATAGTGAATTCCCAACACTCCTCTTTTGACTCGACCGAACTCGGTGATTTGATGAACGATACTAGAAGCCGTATTAATGGGAATAGCAAATCCGATACCAATATTACCGCCAGTCGGCGCTAAAATTGCGGTATTGATGCCAATCACCTCACCTCTTAAGTTAACCAATGCACCGCCAGAACTGCCGGGATTAATGGCAGCATCTGTCTGAATGAACTCCTGATACTGGTCCAGTGCTAGTCCACTTCGCCCCAACGCACTAATGATGCCGGAAGTAACCGTAGCTTCTAATCCGTAATTATTGCCTAGCGCCAAAACGAAATCCCCGACGCGAAGTTCATCGGAATCGCCAATGATCACTTCTTGCAGATTTTCCGCGGGAATTTTCAGCAGTGCCAAATCCATTGCGGAGTCCGTTCCGACAACCTCCGCAGCGGAAACTCGGCCATCCGACAAGGTCACTTGAATCTGTGATGCACTAGCCAACAAATGATGATTAGTCAGCACATAGCCTTTTTCAGCGTCAATGATCACGCCAGATCCAAGATTCAGATTTTGTGGATTTCCTCGCGGCTGATTGTCATCGAATAGGAAAAATCGTCGAAAAAAATCATCTCCTTCAAAAAAATTCTCGACCGAATTTGCACGAGCCCCCCTAGTGGAAATATTTACGATTCCACGTTCGACTTTGTCGACTACATTCGCCAGCGTCGGAAGCTTGTTTCCATCCACCATCGACGGCAGAGCAGTTGCAACTGCATGGGAATTTCCCAATACACCAACTAGCATTGACAGCACGAGCAAAACTGTAAACTTTCTTGTCATTTTTCCAACGAAATATTAGGTTGATATGTGTGTCCTCGACCTAGACAAATTCTACAAAATGCAGGTGCAAGCACTAAAATCGTACGATGAATGAGTTATACCCAACAGACAATGATCCGTCAACAAATTCCGCTTTTGATAGCAACTTTCATAGTCTGACTGCTTTCAACCAACTGCCATGTGATCAATGTCCAAATGTCGAATGACTTCACTTGTAGAATCACGACCCAGTCCGAATTCGGAATTGTCACTGAATGCGTGCATTTCAATTTTTGCAGGCGGCAATTGAACCATACTCGAATGCTTAACCGCACTTCAATTCACCGGACATCAGCGATCCGAAACCGGAAACTCTGAATTCCCCCTGCATTATTTCCATCGCATTCCACATGGTAACTCCATTTGCCGTTAAAACCGCCAGCCCGGCCGTAGCTTCGTAATCACTGACCGAAAACAAAGTGGGCATGGCAGTGTCAGGCATCAGCAACGCTTGCGCATCCTTGTGTACTGCATTGGGTATGTTATCAATGATGAAATCCGGCTCAAACAGCGCCGCATCCCAACCACTCGCCGCTCCCAGCCACTTCATCCGAAGCACCTCAATGCCGAATTCTTCCAGAAACGACACGAACGTTCTTGATGCTGGTTCCGGATAGGTCGAAAGCACACTTACTTTCGTGATGCCAAAACGATTCAGCGCTTCAATGAACGCCAGCGAAGTGCTCCCAGCCGGAACTCCCACAGTTTCTCTGAGAATATCGACCTGGCGCTCCGCATGGCTACGCCCGAGAACAAAACTCCCACTTGTGCAGGGCCAGTAGACACAATCAACATTCAGTAGTACAAGACGCTGCGCTGCTTCCACCAGCCAGTCAAGGCGAGCCGTCTGCTCTAGTGCGTCAATATCATGATCATTGTCTCCGTCTCCACCAATCCTCGTACAAGTCATGTAAATTCTGGCGTGGTCGCCGGCTTCCTCAAGAAACCTGTAATAGTCGTGCTCAGAGCCGCCGCCCGGCCACACGAATCCAAGGCGGGACTGTCTTTCATTCATTGACTGTGCTCCTCATCGCCTTTTCAGCTTGTTCCAATGTCTCCTCGATGTCATTTTCACTGTGCGCAGTAGAGAGAAACCATGTTCCGCGCGCAGTGACACGGGTTCCCGCTGATTGTAGTTTAGCGTAAAACCGATTCTTTTTCGATATATCAAGACTTGCGAATTGCCGATAGTTGCTGATACTGTCGGAAGTATCGAACAGAGGATGAAAAACAGTACCCAAACCCGGAACTCGCAATTGCTGGTCGTACCTGTAAGATATCTTCTGAAGGCCCTCCATCAACTGGTTGCCGAGACGATTCATGTGGTGATACGCCGCTCCATCATTCCGCTCAAGTTCGGCCAGCGTCGCCAGACCAGCAGCAACCACTACGACATTCGCATTGTAAGTGCCACCGTGCATGACCGGCCCGGTATGTAAAAGGTCCATTATTTCGCGTTTGCCCGCCAAAGCTGCCAGCGGGAATCCCCCCGCCAAGGCTTTTGCAAATATCGCAAGGTCCGGTGTGACCCCGAGCAGACCTTGCGCACCGGCCAGCGCGACTCTGAAACCGGTTATCACTTCATCGAAAATCAATACAGTCCCACTTTCGTAAGTCGCTTCACGGACACCTTCCAGATATCCCGGCAGCGGCATTATCGCACCGGTATTACAGTTAATCGGTTCCATAACGACACCGGCAATTTCGTTACGTCTTGCCCTCAGCACCTGAACCAGAAGATCCAAGTCGTTCCAAGGCAACGTAATTACATCATCCAGTGCACGAATTGACTGGCCTGGTGTCTGCGCGACGCTCGCCGGACTACGTTCGTCACCTGCCTGGTCCAACGACGGCTGCACACTGATAAATACGTTATCGGTCCAGCCGTGATAATGTCCCTCGAATTTGATGATCTTTGAGCGCCCGGTAAAAGCACGTGCAAGCCTTATAGCTGCCTGAATCGCCTCAGTGCCGCTTGACGCAAATCGCGTCAGCTCCGCACAGGGAACGATCTCCACCAGTTTTTTCGCCAATTGCGCTTCGAGTTCTGTCTGGCCGGCAAATAACTGCCCGTCCGAAATCGTGCCAATGACGGCAGCCAAAACGGGTTTCGGAGCGTGTCCCAGAATGATCGGTCCGTTGGCAAGCGCGTAGTCGATATAGACGTTTCCATCGGCATCCATGAGGCGCGACCTACCTTTTATACATAAGTCTAGTCTGGACGCATTAACCGATAAATTCCGCCCTCCGGGCCAAGTCTGACCATCAGCTCATAGGCTTGTGCCATGGCGGACAGCCGAGTGTATCCCTCCCAGATCTTCTTGTATCCCGGCGGCGGGTCTTTGCGCCGGTTCAGATAGCCGCCCATGATCGCCATGGTTCGCACCGCCGTGCCCAGATCATCAGGCTCGGCCAGGCGATTGTCCCGGGCGAAATCTTCCAAGACGGCGATTTCAATGTCGCTGAACAGCACCTCAGGCGGCAGTTCCGGCGTTTCCCGGCCCATCAGCACCATCGCAGCCAGACGCCACGCAATCACCGCCTTGATGGTCACCGCACGCTCAATCCGGTCGCAGCTCCGATGGCTCAGGAATTCCACCTTGCAACCGCTTTTCAGAACCCGATGCCAGTCCTCTATCCGCCAGCGCAGCCGGTAGCGCTCAATCACCTGTTCCGCCTGCTCAAACGAATCCACCGGCAATGTGGTGAGCAGCAGCCACTCCACCGCCTCCAAGCCGGCCGGCGGCGAGGGCTCCAGCACATGCACCGCATTCAGCTTGACCGGCGACTCGCCTTTCAGATGTGTCGCCTTGACCGGCACCGGAAGCTCAAGCGGCATCCAGCGCAGCTCAACCGCCGCCGTGCGCTGTTCCCGCCTGACCTTGCCTGGCTGACCGCGGCTTGGACGCCGCGCCGACTGCTGCCCCATGTGAATCTCCAGCTCGCCGCCACAGGTCGCACCGCGCACCTTGTCGAACAGCTTCACGGCCTGCTTGACCCGCTTGCCATCACGCGGCGCCCACTCATGACCCAGCACCCGGTCTTTAGCCGCCCGAGTCAGCACCTCCACATTGCCCAGCTGCCGGGCCAGCGCATACAGCTCAAAACTGTCGCCCTCCCGATCCATGACCGAAACCACCCGAACCCCATCCAGCTGCGCCGCCAGCGCCGAACATTCCCGCAGCCCCGCACGCCAGCGACCCATCTTGTTCTCATCCGCCTCGCGCCGGCCGTCTTTCGGCAACGAATCATACTGGATGTGCGGCACCCCCAAAGGCACCCCAGCCTCGTTCAAAACCAGCTGCGAGTGCATGTGAATCCCCAGCGTGCCCATGGATGACTTGTTGCGGCTGATCAGCCCCATGCCCTTGCACTCGCCATGATCGGCGAAGTTCAAGTCGGTGCCATCCTGCACGCACAGCACCTCAGCACAGCCCTGCATGCGCGCCAGCGTGCGCTGGCGGTGCGGCGCCAGAATGTTGCACGGGGTCACCTCCGAGTCGGCCGGCTGATCAATCAAGCGGTAATGTCCATAGACCGCCGCCTTGTCGCCGACCGCCGCGGCCGGAAACGACGACATCGGCGCCGCCGCCTGCAGCGACGCGCTTTTCACCAGCCGCTTGCTCAAGCGCTTGTCCCCCAGCGGGGCCGCGCCCAATTCATGGTCTGCCCATTGTTCACTGTCCAAACCCTCACCTGCGCCGCGCGGCGCAATCCGAAACGGGTCCGCCACCCCCAGAAGGTCTCGCCAGCCACGCTCCACTTCATACAGATACACCGATTTCACCGCTGCCGCGGCACCCGCAGACGACATCCGCCCCCGCCCGGCGGTCTGGCCCACATGCGTCCAGTTCGAGGCCCGCAGCGAGGCCCCATCATAGCATACCGGGTTGATGAAAGTCTCCACCAGAAACGGCCGGTAGCCATAGCAGCGCTCGAAATCAGCCGGCAGACGCCGCAGCGCCATCCCCAGCGCCTTGGAAGCCAGGTTCGCACAGCGCACCTGCGGGCGAATCAAAAACCGGCTCAGCCCGACTACCCGGTGCAGATGCATCCCGCGCTGCGCCGCATCCCAGCCCATCCATTGGTCGCGCGCCCGCAACGTCAAGGCCGATGCCGCAAAGCCAAAGCCGCCCAGTATGCCATGGTCTGACTCAATGAAATAGCGCAGCTGACAGCCCGCATGAACCGCCGCGCCGCGCGGATGCTCGCGCGCCATCAGCTCATTCCACAGCTGGCGCTGCGGCCGGTCAGCGACCCGCGTCAAGCGTAGCCCCGACAGCTGATCAACCCGTCCCGGCACCTGCTGTGCAGGCGGCACCGGCTCGCCCGTTCCCCGAGCCTGACCGCGGCTGCCACCGCCGCGCGACTCGGGCAGCATCACCTGCCCCGAGTGTTCCAGTCGGCGCAGAGACTTCATGCAGCTGGCCTGCTGAAGCTGACCGCCGGCGTCCTTGAAGTCAAACAGCTCGCACACCGCACGCCCAACCGCGGTGCGGGTTTCGAAAGTCTCCGAGCTCAGTAGCGACTGGACCTGCTCAAGGCCCCGGGGAGACGACAGCTGGCTGTGAATCTGGCTTTGCACATACATAAAAATGAAGTGTAAAGCACAGACATATCATTTGTCAAGTCCAATTTGTGCCCTACAGGTAGGGCGCGACCCTTCGCCTTTCGCGTAATATAGTGGAACTGGGCTTTCTCCGTAACCCGCATACCGAAAATTGCTGCTGACTCCGCCTGACAGGTATCGGCTTCCGAACTCAAACAGCTGTTTTGATCTCTCGAACCGGGAATTCATGCTTCAATCCTGTGCAATTCAAGCGGCAGTTCACTTAGTGTTTCGCAACCATCGTCGGTAACAACGAAAGTCTGGCTCAATCCAACTCCCATCATTCCATTGATGCGAAGTGTCATGGGGATGTGAAACACCATACCCGCAGCCAAAGGACGATGATTGTTGACGACAATCGCAAACCCGGATTCTTCTCCCCAAGTCGGCGGAAACCCGATTCCAACCGGATAGCCGTATACTTCGTGAAACAGTATTCGGTCTCGAATCGGAGCGATTTTCGCTTCTGCAACTCGCGCAATGTCAGATGCCGTTTCGCCGGGACGGACCACTTCGAGCATCGCCTCGACAGTTTCTGCCGCAAGTGTTGCAAACTGCTCTGCTTCTTGGGAGACAGTTCCCAAAGCAGCTGTGCGCATCAATGGTGCATGATACCAGTGGAGGCTTGGAGAGCATTCAATGAAAATTGTCTCTCCGTTAGATATGATGTGACCGTTGTTGCTGTTGTGTGGCATCCCAGCACGATATCCGGCCGACACGATGGGGTACACGGAAAAACCCAGACTGTCCCCACGAATCAGTTCAGCAGCAACCTGAGCGGCAATTTCAGAATCCGAAATTCCATCTCGAATGCAGGAATACCCTGCGGTGACAGCCCGATCGGTGATGCCCGCTGCAAGGCGCATCCAATGGCATTCGTTTAGCAAAAAAAGCCATTCGTTTAACAGTTCGGTATTTCCCCAAGATTTGGACGACCTGCAACTGATCAATCGTTCAGTTTTTTTAGGCCGCTCCAGTTCTTCGGTTGGCATTCCTGAACCGCTCATCCGGACGCTTTGAGATGCGCGGATACGACCGTCCGGGACGTTCCTTTTGCAGACAATTGCCGATGCTGTGAAGAATGTTCGAGACCGCGCTCGAAGCCAGCTGCCAGTTGCCCAGCATCAGCGCTTCAAAGTTTCTCGCCACCGTCACCAGCACATTCTTGAAATTCGCACGCATCTTGGGTTGATCGACCGCAACGCCCGCATTCAGGTCGTCTTCCAACTGGTTGCCGAACGAGCGAGACAGCGCCAGCAACACAAAATGAGCATACAGCTCCTGTTTCACGCCGCGCTCGGACTTGGCGTGAAATTGCTCGATTTCCAACAACCGCTTCGAGATTTTATACAATTCTTCAATACCCCAGCGACCGTGATATGCATCCGACAGTGCGGCGAGCGGAAACTGGTTTTGATCCAACAGCGTGGTCGCAAGACAGTACTCATTGCCACCGGCACTGTATCTGACACAGCGCACCCGCACCGGGTGCAGGATTTCACCCGGATGACGCCGACGCCAGTGCCGGGCGCGAGACGCGCTCGGCAAAACCTCAATGACGCGTTCATCCTCGCAGCCGTCAATGAACTCATCAAAGGCGCCGGCACTGCCACGCTTGAGGCGAAAAATACAGTCGATGCCGCGTATGGCATGCTGACGCAACAACTCGAACGAATAATAACCGCGGTCGTAGACCACCACTTCGCCAGCCCGGCACCATTTCAGATGCCCGAGCGCCGGCTGATGTTCGTCCAGGTGCGACAGCAACTCGAAATCCACTGGCATCCGGTCGCCCAGCCGGTACAGACAACTCACCAGGCCTTGCGGATAGTAACTACCCTGGGAAGGCAGGGAATAGCCGGCTTCGAGCAGCGCCCGTGGCAAGTTGATTTTGCTGCCATCTACCGCCAGCAGTCGCCGGCCGCACCACTCGCGACGGGCATCCTCACCCAAGTGTTCATCCAAACGCGCCAGCACCTGCCGATAGACTGTTTTGAACACCTGCTCATCGAGCTTGTGGCGGGCGACACACATCGAGGACGCCACTGGCGGCTGTGGCTGTGGCAGCTCCACACCCAGCAGCCGACTCTGCTCCCACAGCTCGTTGACCGTGGTCTGATAGCCCTGATGATTCTTTGAAAACACCAGGCGGAACACAAACAGCATGATCAACAGCGTATTGAGCACCCGTGTTCGCTGCTGCCAGCGTCGATCGTATTGCTCAGCCACCGCGGCTGCAATGCCGACAAAATCACGCCACATGCGCACAAACCGGTCATCGGCAGAACCGACCGACGGCTGTCGCGGTGCAACTCGCCGGGGCTTTTTGGTCTCACCTTCGAGCAGAATGCGACGCGCATCGGCCGCCAATGGCATCACATACACATCCTTGAGGGTCTTGTCAGAGCGCTTGACGGTCTCGCCAATCCGCTGCCAGCCTGCCGCACGGTAACTGCTGGCGCTAAAACGCGCCGGGTCAACGAAGCTCTCCAGCAGCACCGGCCGCACGCCCCATCTTGCCTGCCAGTCGTCTGCCACGCACCGCGCCGCCAGCGACAATGCCTTCGAGGCCAGGTTCGACACCTGCACCCAGGGCAAGATCAAGAACCGCGCATTTTGCACCACCTGCTTCAAACGCTTCTTGTAGCGCACCGGCTGCCAGCCGACCCATTCATCCCGGCACGGCAACTTCGCACTGGCCCGCTGAAACAGCAAACAACCCAGCCGCCGGTTGTCTTTGTCAACCATGAAATAACGCAAGTGACACCCCATCGGCTGACGGTAGCCCAGGTAATGATAACGATCCACCAGCTCGTTCCACTGCGCCTTGTCGGCCTCGCTCTCCACCAACTGCAACACAATCGGCGACAGCTCCGACAAACTCGCCACCACCGCCACACCCGGCTCACTTCGCTCGCTCCACTCCAGTGGTTTGCGTGCCCCTCGAACCATCGTCTCATCCTTGTCCGGCAAGCGCAGCACATCCGCAGCCTCCAATTCCTCCAGCATCTTCAAACACGCATAAGCGCTGTTGACGCCACCATCCGTTCGCCAATCCAAATGCTCACAGATCGTCTGCGCCAACTCGTTGCGACTCAAGCGCGGAAAACTCTCAACCGTCTGCTGGACCTCGACCAATTGCTGGCGCGTGAAGCGCCGCCCTGAAAAGGTCGTCCGATGCAATCGCTTAATGCTGTCGTCCATCGCGTGTTCTCCTGATGCGCTCAATGTTCACTGTCATTTTCGCACAACCGGAGATGTTTGTCAAGGGCTCAGGACAATTATTTTTACACTTGAAAAACATGATTGACATCAATGACTTGCAAATCACAACCGACCACGTGTTCGGAATTTTTCAAAACGAATGCCATTGAAGGCGCATCACTTCGATTTCCCTGGCGGATTTGATGTTGCGAACACTATCGACAATCCCCGAACCATTCACTGTCCGCGCTCCATGCAAGGCATCTCGCAAAGAGTCATGCATTTTCGGAACCAGGTAGCGCGACTGTGCTTCCAAAGAGATTGTACCGTGATCCAATCCGCGTCTTCGCAATGCGTTGCATGTCTCCTCAATCGGGTCGGCATGCGTTGGATACAGCTCCAGTTCCGTTTGCACCGCAGACGCTTCGAATCGTCCTCTTTCGAATTGCCAAAGCACCATAAAAGGCGGCTTTTCCGCAGGAATCACAAAGCACTGATAGTCCCAAATGTTCAATGTATGGTGGCCGCTCAGATACAGTATGTTCGGAGCAGAGTGCAAAATCAGTGTATCGATGCCTTGCAGAACCATCTGACGCCGTACGTTCTCGCGACGTGATTCAAATTCCTGCAGATCGAAAACATCCTCGCGCGGTATGTTCATCTTGCTTCCTCAAAGTGAATATTGGGTGTTGGTATCCAATGGGTAAAGCGGCCGAGGACACAGGCGATAGTTCAGCCGCCCAAGTTCGATCGCACAGGCTCCCGGGGTGTCCACCACAATGGCTTTCCGGGCGATGTCGCCGAACGCTGCTTTCCACGCAATCGCCGATTTGACTACAATAATTTCCAACGACGCAGGTTCGATGCCAACGCAACGCAAATGCTCGGCATCGAATGGCATGGTGCGCAACGATGTCAGGACAATCTGAATGCCTTCTGATTCAATAACCGCTGTTTCACCCATCGAAGTTTTAAACCCGGTCATGTAAGAACCCTTATGAATGAACGTTCCGTCCGAAATTGACTTGACCGAGGCCGTGAATTCCAGCGTCGCTGCATGACGATCATCCATCTTGCCTCCGACCCGAACTCTAAATTCGTTTCCTACACCAGCTGTTTTCGCTGTTTGAACCGCCTCCGGATCAGCCAGCACAATTACGGAACTAGCGGCTTTCTGCGCCAGCAGTTCTTTCAGAACAGCAGTGCCGTCTCCAGAACTTCCACCACCAACATTGTCGGCTGCCTCTACGATCACAACCGGTCGCTCGCTACATTCTACTGCTTGCTCAACGCCTTGAATTGCCGACATGGCATCGGCTGCAAACAACTCTCTTGCCGCCCACAGTTGAAGCGCAACGGAGTCAGCTGCTAGATGCGCTGCCGAATCATGGTCTCCGTAAACAAGTACCGATGCTCCCAGATGCGGTACGTCGCAGTATGGAAATCCCATCGCAACCGAACCACAAACAATATCCAGTTCCTTCTCCAGTATATGAAGCTGCTGCATCACATTGCGCATAGGCTGCACGTTGGTTTGTTGCTTCAGCGGTACCGTAAGCAATGGAATTCGCCTGAACGCCGATCTGGGAATCGAACCACTTTCGAGGATGTTCACCGCAACTGCCGCTGCTTCAGCACCCCGCTGTTCCATGTCCACATGAGGATATGTATCATAGCCGATCAGCACCGATGCGTAATCTACCATTTGCTCACTCAGATTTGCGTGATAGTCGAATGTGGCAACAATCGGAACATCGGAACCTACTGCATGTCGGGTGCGTTCCAAGATGAGGGCGTCGAAGTCCTCAACGCCTTCTGCTACTGCAGCACCATGCAGAGTGAGAATAACGGCATCAAGCGGGGTTGCACTCTTGATTGAATCGATGAGTTCGTCACACAGTCTCTGTGCCGCTTTTCTCTCAATGGTTGCCGAAGGTACCGCTGCCGCATAGAGCGTGGGAACTGCGGTAAAACTGCCCGTACGGGCTTTGCCGATGACTCCTCCCAGCTCCGTATTGGTACCGAGATAGTGAGGAATCATCTCGTCTGCGCGAGTGAACTGGTAGTTCTTAAAATCCTGATATGCTGTTATGCCGGAGGCGAACGTATTGGTTTCGTGCCAAATCCCTCCAATGGCGATCCGCGGTTTCACTGATTCGGTTGCGTTGTTTGAATTTTATCGGTAATGTTTCAGCAAGCTGTTCCCGGAAACAGTTACAATATTTCGACAGTTATACTGCACACATTGATGTGATGAGAAAATTCTTAGCAGAGACATGTCCCATCCAGAAACTGCTCACCAGCAACGCTGTTTCAGTACCGTGGATTGTGAAGCGCTGGCTACTGAATTCTGTGCATCCGCAACCATCGGTAATTGAGTTTTTACAGTGAAGAATACCCGTTTCAACACCGAAATATTTAACAGTCGGAGATGAACAGCCAACTGAAACATGTACGCGTCGGGATGCGGAACAACGGTGCAAGCGTCCGATTGAAACTTCGCTGGGACAATTCTCCGACAACCTGCAGGATCATATGTGATGCTCTGCCTTTTGAAGGTGACATGTGGCATGCCAAGTACGCAAATCACGAAATTTATACCTTGTTGCCTGTTGAGGAAATATTCGGAAAAGACCCACCCAAAGAATGGCTGTGCATGTTTCCCGCGCCAGGCGACCTGATGTACATCTTCCATCCAGATGGACTTTTGCCTCCCGAAGTATGGAGCCCTGAAAGCGATCACAGAATCGTTGATATCGCCTTGTTCTACGACCGCGGCAACAATCTGTACGGTCCGAGCGGTGGAAATACCGGCAACATTTTCGCCACAGCAGCCGATATTGAAGAACTTGAAAGGTTCGCACAGTCCTGTCTGCACGTCTGGAAATCCGGATTCATCGGCGAGCGCTTATACGTCGAAGCGGCCGACTGATCTCAAAACGCAAAATCAGTTCAAGACGTCGAGCACACGCTCCGTGATCGAAAGTGTCTGGTCAATGTCGTCCTCTGTGTGAGCGAATGAAATGCTTCCCTGCTTTGTTGCAACGGGAAAATGAAAAACGCCGTTTTCGATTAGCAGTTTTCTGTAGCGAACATCCCGTTGCCCATTATTATTGCGCGCAATATCGGCCCATGATGTCGGTTCATGGTCCATGAAATAAACTGCGAATGCGGAGCCTTGCCTGACAACTTCAGTCGAATAATCCCGGTCCGCAAAAAGTTTTCTCAATCCCTTTTCCATTCGAGATCCGAGGTTCTCAAGATGGCTGTATATTTCTGCACCTCGGTCTCTGAGCTTGCGAATCGTCGCAATGGCTGCCGCCACTACGAATGGATGCGCATTGTAAGTGCCGGCGACCAAGACTCGTTTAGAGGGAGTCGGATGGAAGACAGTCGACATGTACTCGGCTTTTCCGCCGACGACTCCAAGCGGATATCCATTCGCCGCGGCTTTTCCAAAAACACTGAGATCCGGCTCGATTCCGCAAATTGACTGGTATCCGCCGAGCGCCTGCCGAAATCCGGTTTTAACCTCGTCGAAAATCAGCAACGCACCGTACTGAGTGCACAATCTGCGCACCGATTCGAGGTATCCGGGCAATGGTTTGACAATTCCGACATTCTGAAGAATTGGCTCAAGTATCACTGCCGCAGCCGTGCCATCTTTGAGCACTCTTTCCAGCGCCTGAATGTCGTTGAATTCCACAACCCGAGCGCCGTCGCCAACGGACGCCTCCATACCCGCGGAAATCGGTCGTAGCACATGCTCGCCACCCTTTCGATGCGATTCGAATTCGGATGCGGGATCCATCAGGTTGAATGCCACCGAATCCATCCATCCGTTATACCCACCCTGCATGAACACGATATCGTTCTGCTGTGTCGCCGCACGTGCGATTCGAAGGGCGAATGCAACAGCTTCGGTGCCGCTGCATGTCAGTTGCACCTGTTCCAGATAGGGTACGGATTCGACTAGCAGATCGGCAATTTCCCGCTCCCAAGGCGTTGTGCCCGCACCCATCAGGGACTCACTGCGCTGAATCGATTCAACGACCGCGCGATCTACGTCTTCATCTCCATGACCGAGCAGATAAGGGGCGAATGCGGCATGGTAATCAATGTATTTCTTGCCCGTGTGATCCCACATGTACGCCCCTTTAGCGCGCACGAAAACACGTATCGGATCGATCGCCCGATTAAGCGACATCACACCTCCGGCGATGGACGCCTGCTGCGCGAAAATCTGCTCTGCAGTCAGAGTCAAAATCTGTCTCGACTACATCCAGTATCCAAAAGACATAAACGGATGTGCAAGGATGTCACTCCTGTGTAATCATCTCGTACCACTGGTCTTTGAGTCCCTGCTGCTCAATCGTCTCAAGCCATACGTTGATGAAATTGACAAAGTGATATTGGCCTGGCAGAACCGCATAGGCGTACCCCTGCGGATTCAAAGGCGCGTCATCAATGATGCGCAAATTCATGCCTGGATTCTGTTTTATGAAATTGCGCAGTGATGAACTGTCGGTCAACACTGCATCAGCACGTCTGCTTGCCACTTCCAGAAAGTAAGTTGAAAGCTTGTCGCTGACCAAAGGTTTTACTTCTGCATTCATGAAGAAGCGATTGGCAAACGCTTCATCCGCCGTTCCAGAACCGACCGCAATGATCATCCCGTCCTTGTCCAGCTCTTTGTGCGACTGGGCATCCGAATCCATGTGCACCGCAGTGCCTTGGGTTTCGTAGCCCGATGGATTGGAAAAGAGCACTCGCATCGCCCGCTCGGCGGTTCTAAACATCGGAGACATCACAATGTCACACTTTCCGGTCTCAAGACTGGGAATGAGTGTCCCCCACTGCGAATCTACGGGCTTATATTCAACACCCATGATGCCGGCGAGATGTTTTGCAGCTTCAATGTCGGTTCCCACCCAATCCCCGGTTTTGGGATCCTTGGCACCCCATGGGAGCGCTTCCGCGTGACAAACCAGAAGTTGACCGCGTTCCTTGATCGCGCCGATACGATCATCCGCTGAATAGGCAGTCCCCGCAACAAATGCCAACATACATGTAACTGCAGTCAGCTAAGTCAACAATTTCTTCATAATCACTTACCTCTACTTTGTTGGTATTCTAATTTCAGTGAAATGAGAGTTTATTACAAATCCGATTGGAAGATGGAGTGAAGTTACCGGTTGCCAGCACAAAGTGCTGATCGCATCGAATTCGAGCCCGTGTGATTGTCGCCTTCAGAGAATGTTCAGTAAAAATCGCTGAAGTTCCGAATTCTCGGTTTGGCTGAAGAACAATTCGGCATTCACATCCACTTGGATGCGCCCATGCGACATGAACATTATGCGGTTGGCCGCTTCTTTGGCAAATCCCATTTCGTGGGTAACGATAATCATGGTCATGCCTGATTTCGCCAACTCGCGCATTACGTCCAGCACTTCAGCAACCATTTCCGGATCAAGTGCCGAGGTGGGTTCATCAAACAGCATCGCCTTCGGCTGCATTGCCAAAGCTCTTGCAATCGCAACACGCTGCTGCTGGCCGCCTGAAAGATGGTTTGGAAACTTTTCAATCTGTTCGACGATACCGACGCGCCGGAGAAGATTTTCCGCTAGTTCGTCAGCTTCCTCCGTGCTCATCCCGCGAGACATTCGAGGCGCAAAGGTGACATTCTCGCGGATGGACATGTGTTCAAACAGGTTGAACTGTTGGAAAACCATGCCTACTTCCCGACGCACATTCTCGACGTCTTCCCGGCTTCCCGGCAATCGAATCCCATCAATCACAATCTGGCCGCGATCAATGGGTTCCAGTGCATTCAAGACGCGCAGAAACGTCGACTTTCCGCCACCCGACGGCCCAACAATGCAGACGATTTCTCCCGAAGCGATTTCCACGCTAATGTTGTCCAACGCGGTGAATTCTCCAAACATTTTCGAAATACTGTCACAGGCAATGAACGCATCCGCAAATTCCTGATCTGTATTTTGATCGGCAGAACTCAAAACTCAGTGCCCGGTACGCTGGAGCAGCTTCTTCTCGGAACGCCTGGCCAGCAGACTGAATGGAAAAATCAGTACGAAATACAGCACTGCGATCGCGCTGAGAAACTCAAAATAACTCAGCGTTTTCGCACCCAGAATACTGGCTGTATATGCCATTTCACCGACTGCGATAGCAGAAAGTAGACTGGTCGCCTTGAGCAGTTCGGTTAGAAAATTGACGAACGCGGGCATCATCCGCCGAACTGCTGGTGGAATGATGATTTTCCGCCAGATGTGCAGCCTCGGTATGGCCAGCGCGTATGCAGCGTCGACCTGTCCTCGGGGCACTGCCAGCACCCCTGCCCGAAAAATTTCTGCGAGATAAGCGCCACTGAAAAGAGAAAGTGCGATGACACCGCACGCTTCGCTGGAAATTCGCACTGACAACAGCAACGGCAGGCAGGAATATACCCAGAATATCAGCACAACTTCCGGAATCGTTCGAAAGAAATCAATGAATGCGTTTGACAGCCGAAAGGCAATTCCACGCTGCATGAGTTTGCCCAGGCATGCAATCAACCCAAGTGCGATTCCAATCGCCAGCGAGATCGCCGATATGATGATCGTCACACCGAAAGCCTGCAGCAAATCAGGACCGTATCGGATCAGTTGATCCCACTCGAATCGCATCAGCGCTCCCTTTTCTGAAAAAAGTATTCAAGCCGCAGTGTGGATCTGCTCATTATGTAACCGACAACGAAGTAAATGATGGCAATGGAACTGAACAACTCGACCGGCTTGAAAGTTACATTGCTGATTCGATTGGTCACCGTCATCAGCTCGCTTACGTGCAGAATCGACAGGATGGCGGTGCCTTTGAAAAAACTGATGGTGAGATTGACAAGCGGCGGGATCATCGTACGAATCGCCGGTGGGAGAATCACGTGTGTCCATCGAATTCGCGCCGGCAACGCGAGTGAGTGAGCCGCCTCCCATTGACCTTTGGGAACCGATTCGATGCCGGCGCGGACAATTTCCGTAAAATAGGCGCTGGCCTGCAGTGTGATCCCGATTACTCCGCTTTGAAGCGCGGTGGTGCTGATTCCAGTAACAAGCGGCAGGGCAAAATGAATCCAAATCAACTGAACAAGCAGCGGGGTGTTGCGCCAAATTTCAACGAATGCAGCGACCACCCAGCGAAGAGGGGCGAAGGCAGATTGACTGGCAATCGCGAGAACCGTTCCAGACAACAGCCCGAGTACAGCAGCACATGCAGTCAGAATTATAGTGAGCGACAAGCCGCGTAGTAGCACCTGCCGGTACTCCCATACCACTGAAAAATCGAGAGACAGGATCAGGGGCCAGTTCAGAAAATACGCAACGACACCAATCAGAGCGATTAGCACCGCTGCAACTGCAAACTTCGGTAGGGCTTCTCTCAATTGCATGATGTTATTGGAATAATTGCAAATTCAGATATTGACGGAATATCGAAATGGCTGTTCGGTACGCGAACTGGCTACGGGCGTATGGTTCGCAGATAGTCGGTCAGAATGCTGTATTCGCTATCGTAGCCGCGTTTGCGGCTCTTGCGCAACTGTCGGCGGTGTTGTATGCAGTCCATCCCGTCACTTGACTTCGGCGGTTCAATACAGTAAATCACTGATAATATTACATATAGAAAAAATTGTTACGCTAAATATTAGCGTTTCGAAAGGAACGTGAAATGTCCGTTTACGACCGCAAACGGACTCTCTGCACCACGCCTCAGTACGACAGAATGCGGTCATGTATCGAATCAGATTCAGGTATACCGTGGCATACAGCTGGTGTCGAAAATTTGTAAACCGCTACGGTACCAGTAATTGGTTTGGGCTTTGTTGTCACGCATTGAGGCGGTATTTACACATACTAATTCCTCATCAATCCTCGCTTCGATCGGCACCGTTGCTTGACAAAAACCGCCATTCCGTTGACCGGATCATCCACTGGTAACCTGCGAGCAAAAGGTTTGAAGCAGTGCTCTGAAACATTCCGGTGGTCCACGCCCGATTCCAGCAATAGACAGAAAGAAGTAGCGCGGATTCGACTCCGACCAGCCGTACACGGAAAAATCACCCAATGTTGTTCGTCTGTGTCAATCACCCGGTCGGGGATATGACTGAAAAACGATTTCATTCGTAGGATCGTCGTATACCGATCAATCCGGCGAAAACAATACTTTCCATCTATCTGGAGATTAAGTGGCGCAAATTGATGCTGGCTTTTGTGGGAGTGCCGAACGGGTGCGCGATAAATGAAAATTGATGTGGAGTTCTCGGCTATTGTGGCAGCGGCCAACTATGGCCAATACTGCTGATCAAGCAGTTTGCCCCATTCATCATCGAATGGGTGAACGCGATTGACACGACTTGCACCCTGATACAACGGTCGTCCCTCATTCGCCCATTGAAACAATGAACCTTCCAAATTGAACACGTTCGGCACACCGCGTCGAGCGAGTATTTCGGCAAGCTCGGAAGAACGATATCCGACTGAACAATACAACACGACGATTCGATCCTTATCGTGTTTGCCCAGTATTTCAAGTGCGTCGTTCGCGTCGGTTGCGAGAGCCGCGTCTTGAATATGACTCACTTCGTATTCTTCCTGTTCACGAGTGTCTAGCAGAGTGATGTTATCCCGTTCAGCAAGCAACTGCGTCAGTTGGTCCGTCGAGATGTGTTGAACGCTTGGAAATTCTTCGCGTATCCAACTGATCGTATCCGCCCACTGTTCTTCAAATTGCTTCTCATCGGCAATGGATGGGACGACCAAGACAAAACAGAGGAAAACGACAAACGCTACCGAGAATCGTATTCGATGACTCAACAACATCAATTGCACTACTAAACTCCGGACATCCGAATGCAAAACGCGACCTCTCTCAGCTCAGAAGGTTTCACGAATAGGCCTAAACAAGTCACACTGAATAGCAAAGACTAGCAAGTATTTCAGGCAAGGAATGGCCGAAAGCAGCGCACAAAGGGGAGAAATCTCCATACACCTAGTGTCTTGTCATTCGTCAAGTGTCGGATCAAGACATTTCAGTTTGATACGCGCATCATCGGAGGTGAATTGCCAGCCAACTTTGCCTCCAATCCGTCTCTTTGCGACTGCCACGCAACAACTTCCCGACTCATGCTGACCGTTGCATCGATTCTCCGATTCCGGCACCGCTGGGGCATGACTCAAATCTCAACCTCCGCAACATTGAGCCAACTGCCGTCCATAGATATGGTTTCGTAGCCAAACTAAACATCTCCACAAAAATTCAAGCGAAGTTCAGGTGTGCTGTTTAGAGTTGCACGAGGCGAAGTGGTTTGACGTCGCTATCATGGAAATTCTTCCGACCCTCGCATCGGACTGTCGCTGGATCATTGAGACGCAGTTGGCCAGAAGTGAGTACCACCACGAAGTACTGGTGACTCAATCGATTCGATTGCGAATCCTCAACCGGCAAGAGATACGGTCTGGATCAGAATTCTTATTCAATGTCGCTGTAGATTGTTCTGAATCTGCTCGACTTGTTTGCGACTCATTCCGGTATATTGACAAATCTTACGGATTTCCATCCCATCGCGAATCAAATTTTCGGCGATTTTTTCCAAAGCTTTTTTCTCGCCCTCTTTCACGCCTTTTTTCAGCCCTTGTTCCAAACCTTGTTCCATGCCTTGTTCCAAACCTTGTTCCATGCCTTGTTCCAAACCTTGTTCCAAACCTTGTTCCAAGCTCTCATTTTTAATTTCGTCAAAATAAGACAACATTGATCGTTTCCTCTTCGGTAGTGTTTGCTCTTCAATTTGAACTATGGTTTCGTAGCTAATGCGCTTGCTATGTGTCAAGTGGGACTGCAAATAGTTTACCACCATTGGCAGCAGCCGATTCCGTTTTTCATCGCTCAAGCCTTTTGCCAGCCGAAACACCTTTTCAAACGTTCCCTCATCGGCATCCCACACCTTCGACAGCGCGTACAGCACCACCTCAGAATCCATGCCGGTGGCGCGTCCTTGTGCAATGACCTCATGCAAATTCACCATCTTGCACCTGAAATTCAAAAAATACCCGCCCCATTCACGTTGCAGATGATCGGATACCGGCTGCAAGCTCTGTTGGAACTCCAAGGGTGCTGACCAATGGGACTTTTTACCGTTGTAGATAATCATCGGCAGCACCCGGCATTGTTTGCCTTCTCGTAAATACAGCGACGTCTGATAGCCCAGCAGTTGCATCAGCGCGTTGGAGTCCGAGACGCTTTTGTGCTCCAGCAGAAAAATGAACTTGGTGGAGGAGTTATCCTCCTTGGTGTGGACCGAAAAGATCAAGTCGGCGAACCTCTCGCGCCCGGCTTGATCGATCAGAGAGCTGGATTCCATATCCAGGGTCTGCCAGTTGAACTCGTTGTTAGTGGCCTCGTCAAAGGCGATTGCGAACAGTTCCCGGCTCAAGTCGCCCACCCCATCCTCACGATGATAGGTGAACTTGAATAGATTGTCGTGAGTCGGTTCGATAGAAAGGTCTGGGGGTGATTGGGATGTCTGCTTGGCCATAGTTGCCACTCCGGGGATACGTTGCACATGTTGATCAAGTGTCTCGAGCCGCTTTGCGATTCGAACGACTTATCTGAATTCATCGACTGCACAGGCCGTGTGGGTCGGGGTTGCGAATTCTCGGACTAACTTAACCCATTCACATGAAAAGTCAAGCGAAAACTCGAAATTGCTCGTGATGAGTTTTTTTGTGCCCGTACTTCCATACCGCTACGCGGGTCCAACAATGTCCGGTAGACTTCAAACAGTTCCTGAAGTCGATTGGCTAGAGACTGAAAAATTCCCGATATGAATTTGGAAGCTGATCGCAGTGATTGATTCGGAGAGCTTCGTCTGATGAGGATGTTGTGAGGATTTCATTGCTGGGCGCAGGCATCAACCTCGCAATGCACTGCCAAGGCTTGCTTTCATTTTATTAAGTCCCTCCGCAGCGTCTGGTAAGAAATCTTGTTGATATAGTCGAACTCAACCGCACGTTGCACCAACAGCCGCAACGACCATTGTGAATACGTACTGCTGCGGAGGGCAGCCATGAGGGCTTCAAATTCACCGTTCGCCTTGCGCTCGTAACAACACCACTTGCCCTGCTGACCGCCGAGTGCTATTTCACCCGCTCCATCTTACGCTGGCAAATCTGCACCATACCGGCAATGGTTTCACCAAACCTTGGTGGTTCATTGATCTGACCCTCGTCGCAGTCCAGCAAAACCAACGCATTGATCACTTTCTGTGATGAATGCAAGCCTTTGCGTACAATCTCTCCATGTTGATTGCGTTCCGATTTCTGTCGTGCTGCCAAGTAACGTTTGTTCATTTGTAAATCGTCGTCGTTCTATCTAGCAACAACGAGAATCGATTGGAAGTGATACAACATTACATAGTTAGACATGACACTAGCTGAACTATAAATTTCCATGACAGCGTTGAATTGGATTGTCGCTCGAATTTGTGAAACTGTCAGAACGTTTATTGCAATTCCCGCCACTCTGGAAACATCGGAAAATACAAGCCCAATCGAATCGGCCTTTCCTCAAACCCCGAAACGATTCTTTTGTACATTTGCAACTGATCGCGATAACGCTGTTCTTCGTTGTCTAAAAATTCCTGGACATTACCGTCAGTGGATCCCGCCTTGTAGTCTACGATCCATCGTATTCCGTGATTATCTACAAAGGTGCGGTCCAGTATGACGTTCCTGAATCCTCCGTCAATATACCCGGTTAACCTCAGCTCTGCCTCTGCTTGCCGGTGACCACTACGAAGTAGCCATAATCCTGTTGGATCTTTGAAAACATTCTCCAAGGCTGTCTCAATTCGCATAAGTGCAGAATTTAACTCCTCCTCCCCCTGACTCATGCCCATGGACAGTAATGCGGTTTTCCATTTGGGCCGCTCCTGTTTCAGCCGCTCCGGGCTCCAGTTCTCAATTCCACTTCGTACGATACGTTCCAGCCATTTGTGAACGATAGAACCAATCCAGAGTGCAACGCTGCCGGCCCAGTCAAAATCAATAGACTCGTAATCTCCTGGTGTTTCGAACTTCCGGTCCAGCAACTTTAGAGAATCGGGTGTATCAGGAAGACTCCAGTTCATCGGCAGTCTGGTAAGGATGGGTGCTTGAGATGGCTTTATTTCTGAATCATCTTCGATGTCTTCCGCTGCTATCGGATCAGTCCAAACTACATGCTTGAATTCACTTGCCGAGATACCTGGCCACAAACGAGATAACAGAGTGTCGGGGTAATCGGGGAATTTATCATCATTAGTCTTCGCTCCATAAATGTAGAGTTCACTTTTCGCTCTAGTACAAGCAACATAGGCAAGCCTTGTCAACTCCGTCAAAGTCTTTTCTCTATTCCACTGTTTAAGAAAGTTGTACATTTGATCATCTGCTTCTGCAGCTCTATTCGCGATCGGAGAAATTAACAACTTGGATTCAGCAGTTTCATCCAGTAAAAATTCTGACCAGATAAGCAGGGGCAAGGTAGATTGGCCCGTGCCTTTATCAAATGCCGGAATGAAAACGGCGTCGTACTCAAGACCTTTGACACCGTGAATGGTAGAGATGTGAACGGAAACATCTTCAGGCTTGTACTCGGGAATTGCATATAAATTGTTCATCTGATCTTCAAAATTTTCCAAGTGCTCAACTCCAGTGCCATGGCAATAGCTTCCCACAAGATCCAGAAAGAGTTTCGCATTTTCAATATCATAATTTTCTACGCACGCCGGTCCACCCAACAGAACCCAGGTATCCTCTATCCACTGTCGAACGTCAAATCGACCGCGAATGGAAAAAGCTCGATTTAATACATTACATACTCTTTCCGCTCGCTGACGCCCGTCTAAAGTCAGGCCATTCAGCACATCATCTTTATTCAAGCAATCCCAAATTGTTGATCTGTCGTCAGTTGCAACTACCAGCAAGTCATCAAGTGTCAAACCGCACCAAGGTGCACGCAATATGGCAAACCAAGAAGTCCGGTCTGCAAGATTCAGCAAAGCTCGGGTAAGAGATAGAAGATCCTTCACAACCGGTCGACCCTTCAAGGGAAAAATATCAGCTGCATAATATCGAATCTGTGCCTCATCCAACAATGGCAGAATTTCATTCGCATGATTCCGACTTCGAACGATCACAGCTGCCTGCATATCCTCGCCGATATTTCGCTCAAGAAACAGTTTGATGTCTGCGACTACCTGTCTGGCTTCAATCGGAGGCAATTGATCACTTTTCAATTTCTTGTCCAATTCATCAACTTTGGGCTGTAACCAAATATTGACGGATTGATCTTCTTTCGGTTTGATATCTGATGTGCAAGAGGCATAGGATACCTGGCCGCTGGTGACATCCGACTGGACGGGAAATGAAGCTTCGAAAGCTGTGTTGAACCACTTCACCAAGTCTGCATTAGATCGAAAATTTCGACTCAATCGCAACGGCGTCGGCCGGATATTTCCAAGCCCGTTTTTGACTACCGAAAGATAAATTCCAACATCGGCTTCGCGGAACCCATAGATGGATTGCATGGGGTCGCCGACAACAAACAGAGTACGATGATCATTAGACTGCCAACCCCCCGTCAGCGATTTCAGCAGGTTTCTTTGGGATATCGATGTGTCCTGAAACTCGTCTACCAGAATATGGCGATATTGATAGTCCAACACAAGTGATAGATCGGTCGGATTATCCGGCGGTCCGAGCGCCAATTCCGCCTGCTGGGCAATTTCAATAAAATCGACTTCACCGCGCTTTCGAAATTCCAATCTCAATTGCGCCACTGTATATTGCAACACGATGGAAATCGCCTGCAAAACATTCCACTGCCCCCCGCGGTACTCAGGATTGGGAAACTTGTGGCCCAGATCATATAACTTCTCGGCCAGTTGAGGCACTGCTACACATTGGTCAATGGAAGCTTTAATTCGCTCTTTATTAAAGTCGTGGGACAGTTCACTCAGTGATATCCTTTTACGCCATTCAGGAGCGTTTTTCACCAGTAGCAATCCTGCGATTGTCCTCCAAAAATCTAAAGATGACGGATCGCCCGCACTGAGTTCGTTCAGTCGCAAAATCTGGTGCATCGATTCTGGAAGCAGTTTCTTGACTTCGGCCATCTTTATCGTCAACAGTCTCTTCCAAACTTCTTCCATTTGGAATTTCTCGTCTTCAGAAAAACTGTTCTTTACGAGTATGCGAAGCCACTGATCACGTTTTTTCAGCATCTCAATGATCAGTTCCTGAAAAGTGCCCGAGTTGTTATCAATCTGAGAGTAGAGGGTTCTCAATGCAGAGCGAAATTCGGGAGGAGCCGATTCTTCCAACTCGAACGTGTTTACTGCTGCTGTTCGGTATAGATCATCCGCATTATCAGCTAAACCCGGTGCCGAACCGAACCGCGATGCCCATGGCATTTGTCGAATCAGTGCGCTGGCAAGCGCGTCGATAGTCACAATCTGAAGCCTGGATGGCTGGTTCAGTAGATCCCAGCCCAAGTCAACTGAACGTTTTCTCACAATTTCAACTGCCTGATTGGCAATTTCTTCGGGCAATGCCTTTCCAGAATCCGGATCCAGCACCTCTAAAATTCGTTCACGCATCTCAGCAGTTGCCTTGCGGGTGAACGTCATGGCGAGAATTTCTTCAGGCTGATCGACTATGGCCAGCAATCGAATAAACCTGCTGATGAGAAGAGTGGTTTTACCTGATCCAGCCGGTGCCTGAACAATAAATGATCGCCCAGTATCCAGTGCTTCGATCCGTACCTGCTTGTCGCTCATGTCACCAGATTCTATTTTTCGCGTTTCAGTCTCTTCCGGCTAGTCGGCAATTCTGCATAGTGGCTTTAAGTGGCAATATTCACACGCCCGCACCAGCGGATCTACATCCGCGTTTCCGCTCATGAAACCCGTTGCAATTGTTTCCAGTGTCTCTTGCCAGACCGCCATGCGTTGATTTGGATTTGATGCTTCTTCATATTCCTCTCTAGGCCGATATCTCTGTACATAAGGAAGCAATTGCACAAATCTGACATCGCCTCTTTTTACCTTGACATAGGCGACATCACTTATAGGTATCCCCTCCTGCTTGTACAGCCCATACGCATAAATCAGAAGTTGCGCGTCTCTCGGGCGGCTTCCCACAGCATCGCCCGCCGAGCAGTTTCCAGTCTTGTAGTCAATTACAAGATACCCACCATCCACTTTATCGATTCGATCAATTATTGATCTAAACGGAAACCCTGCCACTTCCATGTCGACCGCCAGCTCGCGCTCGTAGACGACAAAATCGTCATGTCTGCCTTTTTCCACGTCTTGCCACTGGCGGGCAAGATCAACCAATCGCTCCACTTCGATTTCTGCAACCTCACGACTGAGTCTTCGCACCCGCTGAGAATCGTATTCCTCAACTGCTGTCCTTGCATAAACAGCTGCTGCATCAAGATAACGTTGGCCACCGCACGCCATAGCCTCCGACTTGGATGGAAACTCCTCATAAAGCATTTCGAACATCCGATGCACAATACTACCGCGTATCATTGGCGAAATACCAATATTCCTGTCCTCCAATTGCGTAGCTTTCAGACGATGCACCGCAAATCCGCGAAACGGACAAAGTGACTGAAGTCTCAGAGCGGATCCACCGCCTCGAAATCTCTCAACATCCGCACCTAGTTCCAGTGGCTTCGCACGCCAGTCGTCAAATCTCTCGCACTGGTTCGACTGTTTCGATAACAACGTCTTGTAACCCATGTATTCCGGAAGATTGAACTCTTGTGTTGCTCCGTAGGGCTGCAAGCCACTCAGTTCGCTGCTAGGCTGGAAATGATCTTTGCCATCTGTGGCTGAGTAGCTTTGAACAACAGTTGCCGCGCCGCTCAATAGTCTGTCGACCCTATCCGTCATTGTTTTTTTCAGAGTCTCTGCAGAACACTCTGGTATTTCCTTGGATTTTTGAACCTTGATGGGAATAAAAGGATTTGGACGCGGAGTTCCCGGCAACGCTTGGTTGTTCATGCCCATCATCCACAAATGAGTAAATGACTGCCCCGCCAGTGTAATCATTTCGCCAATTTGAACCGGTACACGACGTGCGCGCGGCTGAATGCTGACTTCCGAGACAAGTCGCCCCAACTTTGCCATCACAGTTTGGACGTTAACTCTTGAAGAAACGAATCCCAGTTCCGCCAAAGATTCGAGTACCGAACCCCACGACTTGTGAGCTTGTATTTCGTCTGCACCAAATTTTCGGTTTTGCCGTTTTTCCGACTGGAAGTTCTTCATCCAGTCCATAAAAAAACGTCCCCAGTAGGCATAATCGGCGTGCGCTGGCATCTGCGATCTCAATTTATGAGCAGAATCAAGCACTCTGACAAGGGAGCGGCAATTAAGGTTGTTATTCTGAATCATGGTCAAGACATTCTCAATGGACACCCGGGTTCCCCCAATCCCGACGATTTTTTCTGCCAGCGAAGATCGAACCGCTGCCTCTTCATCCCAACCTTTGATCCGGTCTGACTGAATCACCGCACACATTACCGAAACATCTACCTCGGGCCGAATTAGCTCAATCAGATTCAGCGCATCGACAACCAGCGGAGTCTGTCCGAGCGCAGTACCCAGCGTGATGTGAAACGAAAGTTCATGAGTTTGGCGTTTTTCCATAATTGAATCTGGATTCAGAACTGCGGAAAACATCTGGTAGAGTCTCTGATGGACATCACTCAGTCGTGCGACAACAATTCCGACTTTATGAATAGTCGGATTTAGTTCAACAACAGCTCTGGCCCAGCGCGCGCACGTATCGATCTCATCATTTGTTTTTTCAAACTCAAACTTTTCTACGCGACTTGGACCGCGTCCCGTCGCATGGTTGAGGATTTCGATGTCACAACCTTTTTCTATCAGCACCTTCACTAGGAGTTGGGTCTGGGGAGCCCAAGTGTCAAAACCTGCAAATACGATTCTGGCTCCTTCACTTTCGAATATTGCATCTGCCTCGTCAATGAACTTGTCAGGCAGAGATTCAAGGTCAATCCAGTCTCGCTTGCGCAGTTCAAGCCGATAGCCTTCAAGCCAACTTAAAAAATGCTCGGCATCCTGACTGATCTGATCGCCGAAATCAGAGGGCTGAATGATGTAACTGCACATCAGTCCGTATGCCGTCTTTGCCCGGCTTGCAGTCGCGGTAATGTTCCAAAGCAAATATTCGAATTGATCGCTGTACTGACTGCTGACGTCTTTCGCAATTGTTCGCTCCCAGACCTGCTTGGCCTGCCCGGCACTGAGAAGTTGCGGCACCGTTTCACCCGATCGGTCCTCATAGTCACGCCATCTATTCTTAAGCCAGACATTCCAGGTACAAACATCTGGAGTCGGCCAAGCCGTGTTCCCAGCGTCGTGCATCGACAGGTTGTAGCCATCTTCGATCAGATGCTTCAGACGCTCAGTTTCGACAACCACGGTCGCACCTGAGTGCAAACGCGCAACGCTTTCATCCATTGTGCTCGTTAGCAGTGTTTGAATCGTTTCAATTTGCGGCATGGAATTTGGCGTTCTGTTCAGCTGCGAATCCAGTCAGAAGCTGAATCCATGACAAACTGAGTGAGCATGTTGATATGTTCTGGATGGTCATTGAGACAGGGTATATAGTGAAATGATTCCCCTCCGGAATCCATGAACAACTTTCTGTAACGGATGTTCACTTCTTCCAGAGTTTCCAGACAATCCACAGAAAATCCAGGACAAATTACGTCAATGCTGCGTACATCCTGCTCCGGCAATCGAGAAAGAACTTCATCTGTATAGGGATTGAGCCACTGTTGGCGACCAATTCGCGACTGAAAGCATAAAATCCATTCTTCGTTTCCAAGCTCCAACCTCGTAGCCAGTGCTACTGCCGTTGCAACACACTGATCGTAATAGGGATCGCCTTTTTCACAAAATGTCTGTGGTATTCCATGAAACGACATGACCAGCCGCTCGGCTTTGCCGTGTACTGCCCAGTGCTCCCGAACAGCAACTTGAAGGCTGTGGATATAGCCGTCCCGCTCTGCATATTGATTGATGAATCGAATCGAAGGCACATAGCGCAATTTACGTGCGATATTGCCGACATCATCAAACACCGATCCTGTAGTTGAACCAGAATATTGCGGATACAAGGGCAAAAAAAGTACTCGGTTGATTCCTGCGGCACCGAATTCTTTCAGCACCCTATTTATGGATGGTTGGCCGTAACGCATGGCACAGCGAACCTTTGCGTTGTGAACGCCTTTTGCCTTCAGGCAATTTTCAAATTCCCGAACTTGATTCAGTGTGTTCGTCATAAGAGGCGAACCTTCATTCGTCCAAATTTCCCGGTATGCAGACGCACTTCGGCCCGGGCGGATAACCAAAATAATTCCGTTGAGTATAAGCCACCAAATCGGCTTCGGCAATTCTACGACTCGAGAATCCGACAGAAATTGTCGTAAAAAAAATCGAACAGAAGATCTTTCCGGTGATTCGGGGGTGCCAAGATTGACAAGTACCACACCAAAGACATTCTGGTCGGGATTTGGGACGAAGTTATCGATGTACTTCGCCATGAAATTTGTTAATGGCAGATTCAGGCAACAGGTGTTGGTGCAGCATGCAGGCGGCCAAATTCCACCATTCGGTGAATTGAGCGTTCAGCTTGTTTTCGAATGGATTCGTCGAGCAGTACTTCTCCATTCAAATCAATCAGAATCCGTTTCAAACGGTGCAGATCGTTCATTTTCATCCAAGGGCAGTGTGCACAACTCTCGCAAGTTGCGCCTTCGCCGGCAGTCGGAGCGGTAATGAATTTTTTGTGGGGCGCCAATGCCCTCATCTTATGCAGAATTCCCTCTTCTGTTGCGACGATGAATGTATCTTCGGGCATGGATAGTGCGGCTTGAATAATTTGGCTGGTCGACCCGACTACGTCGGCTCTAGCTATGACGTTTGCAGGTGATTCCGGGTGAACCAGTACTTTCGCCTGCGGAAATCGATTCTTTACTCCCTGCAAAACTACTGCCTTGAACTCTTCATGGACGATGCAAGACCCGTTCCACAACACCATGTCGGCACCCGATTCACGCTGGATGTAGTCACCAAGATATTTATCTGGCGCCCAGAGAATCTTTTCGCCTTTATCGTGAAGATGCCGGATCAGTTTCAATCCAATTGAGGATGTAACGACCCAGTCCGCTCGTGCTTTCACCGCAGCACTGGTATTTGCATATACAACGACTGTGCGGTTGGGATGCTGATCGCAAAACTGATTAAATTCGTCCGCTGGGCATCCCAAGTCAAGCGAACAATTGGCATCGTTATCAACTGAGAATATAGTCTTTTCGGGGCTTAGTATTTTCGCCGTCTCTGCCATAAAACGAACTCCGGCAACAATGACGGTCGAGGCCGGGTGTTCATATCCGAACCTAGCCATCTCCAGTGAGTCCGCGACGCATCCACCCGTTTGTTCGGCCAGGTCCTGAATATCTCCATCAACATAGTAATGTGCAACCAGGACTGCATTTCGGCGAATGAGGAGGTCGGAGACTTCATCATAGATCGCTTTTTTCTCATACGGGTCTGCCGCAATTCCTGCTGCCGAACGGGCATAGCGAGCAGCGTCCTTAATTTGGCTAGCGGTAAATTCGGATAACTGTTGCATATCGAGCACAATCAACGGGTTTATTCTTTTCATTCTAGCACATCAATATTACTGCTTTCTGTAGTGCGTGATTCGTTACTTACTAAATCGACGGAATAGTCCTGTCGTGTCAAATTTCTGATTAGTTCAAGCACAAGGATGATGCTATAGCCGGGGTCGGATCAGTCAAAAGAACAAAAGCACTCTACTATAATGACTATGAATTCACATCAAGTTCAATATCTGGCAGAAAATGCAATGGCTTCTAAAGTTTCGAAGGCTAGTCAGTTTTCATGACTGACCGAAGCGTTGTACAAGTTGGAGTCAAGCTTCGAGGCTCCGACAAAATGGCTCGTATCCCTGTGCGCATTCAGCCGCAAGAGCGTAGTGAACAGCTGAGAAAACCTCCTTGGATTCGTGCTAAATTCCCCGGCACCCCAGCAGTCATTCGCCTTAAAAAAATTCTGCGGGAAAATCGCCTGAACACAGTATGTGAGGAAGCTTCCTGCCCCAACATCGGCGAGTGTTTCAGCCACGGTACAGCAACATTCATGATTCTTGGGGACATCTGCACGCGAAGATGTCCGTTCTGCGACGTCGCTCATGGGCGTCCCAATCCTCCGGATGTCAACGAACCCGCAAATCTGGCAAAAACTGTCAAACTCATGAAGCTTCGCTATGTTGTGGTCACTTCAGTTAATCGAGACGATTTACGCGACGGAGGCGCAGAGCATTTTGCAAACTGCATTGGCGAAATGCGTAAAGTCTGCCCTAACACCGCGGTGGAAATTCTGACACCTGATTTTCGTACACGAATGGACAAGGCACTTGAGCACATCGCAATCTCACCCCCGGATGTATTCAGTCACAATCTTGAGACCGTACCTCGGCTGTACAAAGCGGTTCGACCCGGCGCAGACTACAAAATTTCACTGATGCTTCTGAAGAGACTAGGGGAGCAGCATCCTAGTGTAGAAACCAAATCAGGAATCATGGTTGGAGTGGGAGAAACGAAGGCTGAAATCATCCAAGTTTTGCAGAATCTACGAGATCATTCAGTCAGCATTGTGACGATTGGCCAGTATCTGCAACCCAGTCGATTTCATTTGCCGGTAGTGCGATATGCTCCACTCGAAGAATTCGAGGAGTACAAGGATATTGGAAGGGAACTTGGATTTTCCCACGTCGCTTCAGGCCCTTTGGTGCGTTCTTCCTATCGCGCCGACCAGCATGCACCAAGCGCAATCGCAAAACGTACCGCACCGTAAGAGTGTTTGTACTTCGAATCGGAATCCAATTGTGCCGCATTCGACATACCTACCCGGGGGATAGAGCCCTTAAGCATTCGCTCGACGAGAGGCATTAAGACAAATTCATATTCGCCTATACCGCGTGAATTTCGCTTGTCAGGCTACTCCAGCAGTTCATCCCAAATCGCTGTATACATCGATTGAACCTCAGGAGGACAGGCCGGTGCGAATACACCTGAGGCAACATACGGCTCTGGAATCACAATTTCCGGTGCCGTACGAAGCTCTTCAGACATGAACTCGACTGAACCGTCAATTCCGTTTGCATACTTCGCAAATGTTGAAATCATGGCGGCATTTTCAGGCGCCATCAGAAAATTCTGAAACAATTTTGCATTCTCGACGTTTTTGGCGTCAGCCAGCACTGCAACGTTGTCCATCCACAAAGGAAATCCATGCACCGGGTAACCGTACTGAATTGAAGGGTTCTCATTTCGCGCTCTCATACTATATCCATTCCAGTTCATCGTTACAGCTACATCGCCGCTGACAATTTTTTCTTTAGTGACGTAGTTGATGGATTTCCACTTGGGTTTGGCCGAAACCAGAAGATACCTGACTTCTTTCAGTACGTCTTTGTCATCTGTGCACAGCTCGCCGCCGACATATAGAATCGCCATACTGAGTACATCGTTCATTGCCGGAAGAACATTGATTTTCCCAACCAGCTCTTCGGGAGGATCCAGAAACAGTTTGGCCGTGTTAACGTCACCACTATACATGGCAGTGTTTACCGAAATTCCGGTACTTCCCCAAGTCCATGGCACAGAGTATTTTCGGCCTGGCTCCCATATCGGGTCACGCCACATTTTCGACACATTCTGGAAGTTCTCCATCTGATCGGGCCGGGTTTCCATCAGCAGGCCTTCGCTGATCCATATCGGCATATGACTTGATGTTGGAAACACAATATCGAAACCGTGCCCGCCCGGTTTGATTGTTGACAACGCCGTTTCGTTCGAATTGTAGTTAGTGATAGTCACTTCGACGTCATATTCCTTGGAAAACTTTTTGATCAATTCCGGATTGGTGGAATCTCCTCCCCAGTTGAATATGTGAAGTTCGCCCACAGCATGGGCAGCAGTCGCCACAACAATCACAATCGCTGCGAAAACATGTAAAAAAACTTTCATTTTCACTACATCTACCTCAATGCAATTTCCAATTTTGTCAACAGATTTTTCATCTCCCTCTTGCTGATAACAACAGAAAATCATTTCTCAACGATTTTAACTTCTATTTCATCAACTTGCACATCTCTGTCCAAAAATGCTATCAATTGGGATGAGCCTCAGCAGTAGCGCAATTACTTTCAGCGACTGCCACAGCGTCACACTGTAACGTTGCATCCAACTACCAGCAGGTTGAGACAATGCGTCATAAGCGCGGGTCACACTAGAGGACGGGCCTGTCGAATGGTCAAGTCCAATCTATCTCTTTAATTGAACTGAATGCTCACCCTGCGGAATTTCCGTAGCGAATTTCTGCTATGTCCATCAAAATTCTGGTTGCCCACCATCCTAGCAATTAACAGGTGAACTGGATTCGTGGCCGGCAATTACCTTGATGAAAGCATCGGCATAAAGCGAGACTTTTCTCTCTCCCATTCCATGCAGATTTCGCATTTCACTGTGCGTCCGAGGGCGAAACTGCATCACTTCCCTCAAAGTTCGATCATGACAAATGACATAGGCTGGTACGCCGGCATCTTGAGCGAGACTGAGCCGACACTTTCGCAGAGCTTCCCACAATAGTGCCTGCCCTTGAGTCATCGGCACTTCATCGACTGTTTTTGCGGCTGCCCGTTCCCGTCTATGTCTTTGCTTTGAATCAAATCGAAGTTCCAGCGGAACTTCGCCCCGCAACACCGGCCAAGCCTCCGGCGTCAATTTGATCACCTGATGGTTTTCAAAATCCGTTTTCATGAAACCGCGAACGAGCAACTGTCGTGCAACCGAGCGCCACTCATCAACTTTCAAATCTTCGCCAATGCCAAATGTGCTCAAATTCTGATGACCGTGCTGATTCACCTTGGCTGTGTTGTGACCGCGCAGAACGTCAATGATGTGAATTACACCGAATCGCTCGCCAACTCGGTATACGCAAGACAGCAATTTTCTAGCATCTTCGGTCGCATTTCTGGTTCGCGGCGGAGCAAGGCAGTTGTCACAGTTTCCGCATCCTGAAACTGAATTATCGCCAAAGTATTTCAGCAGCCCCTCCCGACGACAAGTTGCCAGTTCGCACCAGGCAAGCAGGGAATGGATCTTGTCTTTCTGTATTTTTTTGTGAAGCTCGTCGCCATCTGACTGTTCCACCATACTGAGTCGAAGATAAATGTCTTGCAATCCATACGTCATGAATGCCTCTGCGGGATAGCCATCCCGTCCTGCTCGGCCAGTTTCCTGATAGTAGCCTTCAATGCTCTGCGGCAAATTAACATGTGCGATAAATCTCACATCCGGCTTATCAATGCCCATGCCAAATGCAATAGTTGCGACCATGACAACGCTAGCATCACGTAGAAACCGCGCTTGGAATTCCGCACGCGTGTTGGAATCCATGCCAGCGTGATACGGCAGAGCATCGTAACCAAGGTCACAGAGAGTTTGCGCCATATCCTCTGCTCCTCTTCTCGACAGGCAATAAACGATCCCGCTTTCACCACGGTGTACATTAAGGAAGTCTAGCAGTTGCGATTTGCCACTGCCCTTTACCTCGACGCTGTAGCGAATGTTAGGTCGATCGAATCCATGAACGAATTTTGCAACATTACGTAATTCAAGCCGGTCTATGATTTCATTACGAGTACGCTCGGTAGCCGTAGCAGTCAGAGCCATCCGAGGCACATTGGGAAAAATCTCTGCTAGAGCCTTGAGTTCAAAATACTCTTTGCGAAAGTCATGACCCCACTGCGATACGCAATGCGCCTCGTCGATTGCAAACATACTGATTTCTAGTTTCTGAAATTGCTGAAACGTGGCTGGCTCCATCAATCTCTCCGGTGCGATGTACAGCAGATCAAGCTTTCCGCTGCGTAAATCGTCGAGCACCTCCCTTTGAAAACGAGGCTCAAGCGTCGAATTCAAGAAAGCCGCCGACACTCCTAATTGTGATAGCGCCGAGACTTGGTCCTGCATGAGTGCGATTAACGGCGATATAACAACACAGACTCCCTGTCTAACCAAAGCTGGAATTTGATAGCATAACGATTTACCACTGCCGGTCGGCATGATAACCAGCGAATCCCGGCCCTCAAGAGCCGAACTGATGATTTCTTCCTGACCTGATCGAAATCCGTCAAATCCATAGATTTGTTGTAGCAGTTGCCGACAATTTTCAATGGATTTCATGGCTTTGCCTATCCTGTATCAACGAGAATTGGGAGACTACACTGTAAGTTCAGACTTCCTGACCTCTATTTCCAATCCGATTTGCTTCAAGTTCACGCATGTTGATAATCTTGTTTTCTTTTTTGTGAAAACCGAATGATATTCCCAGTGAATTTCTTTGCAATGCTGGCTAATTTGATATGTCACCTAATTCAGTTCGCAGGATTGCCGACATGCCCTATTGCGTCTCCAACAGCTCGATTCGAAAGCCATCTGCGAAGGATTTCTCAGTACCTGCCTTGCACTTTTCAACGAAAACCGCCCGGCAAACCGCTAGAATCAGACAGATTTAATTGGTCGAGCTCAGGCAGGCTGAAAGTGTTGCAGAATAACATATCCATCCCAGAGTTTCTTGATTCCTGAAAGCAGCTGACGTCTTGACGGAATGAATCCTGCGAGTCGTGCCGCCTGTATGACGTATGTCCGGATGTCAGGTGCTCTGACAGGTGGGATTCTCGAACCAGAGCCGACTGCAATGGCATTCAATTTGAGTAAGTTTTTCCACAATGTTTCGGGGTTGTATATGCAGGCTTGATTAACAAAGCTGTCAGTCAGCGTTCACTCAAGCCGTGATGTTCCACACTGAACGTATTCGGTCTAATGAACTGTAGGTTGCATTCATGTTTCAGAGGGTGGCCAATTCCAACTGAAATCACGCTTTGGAAACATGATCAATGAAAATACAAAGACGCTGCCAAAGCACAAAGAAGACTGTTGCAGCGAGTGCATCAGATGCCACTTCGGCATCAATGGACATCGTTTTGCAGTTTGTTCACTTCATCCAAAGACAATCCGGTAAATTTGCAGATCGTTTTGATGTCAAGACCTTCACGAATCAAATTCAAAGCAATATTTCGTGTCGCATCACTGTAGCCCTGCTCAATTCCCCGCTCCATTCCCTGTTCCATTCCCTGCTCAATTCCCTGCTCAATTCCCCGCTCAATTCCCTGTTCCATTCCCTGCTTCATGTATTCCTGCTTTTCCAATTCCGCAAGCGTCATCACCTGTGCCATGATTCTCTTTTCCTCCGCTATCGTTTCTCGTTCAATCTGTTCCAGTCTCTGCCAGTCGTAACTTGATGATATGGACTCCCCCCACTTTACATCGGCGAAGAAATCAGCGATGCTGAGAGTTTTAACGCATACCCAAATGGGAGGAGCCCAATTATGAACAGAATGAATAATACAACGATAGGCCTGGATATCGCAAAGAGTGTGTTCCACTATGCGGAACTGAATCGAAATGGAACACTGACGGGCAAAGGCAATCTGAAGCGAAACAGGATGCTGTCACACTTTGCCGGACTGGAACCGACCAAGGTGGTGATGGAAGCGTGTGCAACTTCGCACTACTGGGGACGTCAGCTGCAGGAGTGCAATCATGAGGTGGTACTGCTTCCGGCCCACAAAGTGACGCCCTACGTACAGGGCAATAAAAATGACCAAAATGATGCGCTCGCGATTGCTGAAGCGGCCGGTCGTCCGGGCATCCGCACGGTTGCGGTGAAAACGGTGCAACAGCAGGATCTGATGATGCTGCATGGTCTGCGCCAGCAAGCGGTGCAGCAACGCACACAGAAGCGCAATGCGCTACGTGCGCATTTGTCAGAACGCGGATTGACAAGTGGACGCGGCAAGCGTGCTCTGTATGCTCTAATCGAATCGGTAATCACCGCGGATGAGGACGGCGTGATTGGCACCAGCAGTGAGATCAGCATGTTGTTTGTATCCACTGTGGACGGCGAATACAGGAAGCTTCAAAAGTTGGATCAGGAGGTAGATGGCTACGACACTCAAATCAAGGAGCTGGTGAACGGTTCAGAGCCGATGCGTCGGTTGATGGAGATACCCGGATTCGGACCGATCGTAGCGAGCAGTTTTGTGGCGGCACTCGGTGATGGCCAGGCCTTCAAGTGCGGACGGATGGTGTCGGCGTGGCTGGGACTGACTCCGCGCCAGCACAGCACCGGTGGCAGACCGGTTCTGCTCGGCATCTCCAAGCGTGGCAACCGTTATATGCGCACCATGCTGATTCACGGCGCTCGCGCAGTACTGAGGGCAGCAGAGGAGAAGAGCAAAAACGACCCTTTCAGCCGTTGGGCGCAGGAGGTAGCGAAACGCCGTGGGCGCCACAAGGCGACTATCGCAATCGCCAACAAGATGGCACGGATCGGCTGGGTAGTGCTGACCAAAGACGTTCACTATGATCCGAAACTGTTGTGATGGCCTGAACAGACCAAGGTGTGATGATGGTAATCAAAGCATACATTTTTGAGTTCAGATCAGAGCCTGTAAGCCGCAGTGCAACGGAAAAAGCAAACGAAGATATTCAGTCGCGAGACGAGACAGATTAAACCGGAAACCTGCCGAGGGATTGCATAGGTAAGAGAACAGATTGATGACAAAACAGGAGATGCCGACACAGGGAGAACCTGGTATACCCAAAGGTTGTAAGAAACCGATAACTTGATAAGGATCCTGTGTGCGAATTTCATCAAGGCTAGAGGGAAACAGAAAATCCCTCATTTGGAAAGCCGGATATATGACCGCAACCTAAATATGTCATCAATGTGTAATTAAACCTTGCAAAACGGGAGGAGTCCATATATGGGTATTTGCGTCGAATATACCGCGTCACAGATCTGATCATTTCAGTGCGTTCCTCATCCGATTCAATCGTCACACCCATCCGAAACGCCTCTGCCACCCGTTCATCATCCAGTCGCCATATCTTGCTCAGTATATATAAGATCACTCGGCAACTCAAACCACCGGTTCGTTCAAGAACCGCATCATCACGCAGGTTCAACACCAGACAATCGGCACTGACGGCAAACAGATGATTGAGCAACGAGATGGATTCCGGATGCAGTTTCAAAAACACATCCTGAAATCCTGACCCCCCGTTCCACTCGCGTTCGCGACCGTGATAGACAATCGAAGAAATCACCGCACCACAATGTGAACGACGCGCCAGCAGCTGGTATTCAAACAACTGCGACAGGGTTGATTTGTCCTGATGACTTTTATGTTCCAACAACAGATACACGCGCTCCGTCGAGTGATGCTTGTTCAAGGTCACGGAACACAACAGGTCCGCCTGTCTCTTTCGCCCGCGCGCTTCAGTCAGAGCGGTGGATTCCAGATGAAAACTTGACCAGTCCAACAACACATTCGCGTTTTCTCCAAGCGCAAGCTGAGCCAGTTCGATGGCGTATTTATCTTTGCTGAACCACTCGCAAAAGAACGCATCGTGCGATTGATGCAGGGATTCATCGTTGGCGGCATACATCTCTTCCATCTTGCATCCTCCTGAATGGATGGGGGTTGAACCTGATCGTGTGGATTCAGCGGTTTGCCGGTCGCACAACCACAAAATAGATATGAAATTGAAAGAACTGTCAAGCGATAATCCAGAATTGAACCGGAAGGATTTGTTTTGAGGGGTCCACCCCCGCTTCAAAGAACTGCTGTCAGCAAACCATTCTCAGCAAATTTCTTTGCAATGCTGGCAAGTTTGATAGGCCATCTTGTTCAGTTCACAGAATTGCCGACATGCCCTATTGCGTCTCCAACAGCTCGACTCGAAAGCCATCTGCGAAGATTTTCCCAGTACCTGCCTCGCACTCTTCAACGAAAACCGCCCGGCAAACCGTCAGAATGATGACATATTTGATTGGTCGAGGTCAGGAAGTCTGAAGTTAGATTTACATGCTACCAACATAAGTCTTCAAAATTTTTCGAGTGATTCTTATCGGATATGACTGCTAATGGGGATGAGAGATAGCCAAGACGACTAACTTAAACAAACTTTAATGGATCACTTTACTCTAGTTCTTGTGTTCTATAATTAAATTATAGCGAGTAGACAAATTACGTGGATTTCTATCAAAATTCAACTGCAAAATTTTTGAAATTCGATTCAAACCATGCAATTTGGCGTTATTGACTTGCTGTTACAAATCAACTTATCTGAATCACAAATTCGTGAGGTAAACTAATGAAAAGTATAAAGTATTTGTCACTTGTTCTGGCTGTACTCGGTCTGTCTTTTACAGGGATTAGTAGTGCAGGCACACTGGATGACGTAAGGGCAAAAGGACATGTCCAGTGTGGTATTAACACGGGCTTGACCGGCTTTGCTTTCACTGATGATCAAGGCAACTGGCAAGGCTTCGACGTTGCACTGTGCCAAGGTGTTGCTGCTGCGGTTTTCGGGGATGCTTCAAATGTGAAGTACACCAATCTAACTGGTAAAACACGTTTTGAAGCGCTAAAAGCGGGCGAAGTCGACATGCTTTCGCGCAACACGACCTGGACTTATAGCCGAGATGTCGATCTTAAGCTCACGTTCGTGGGCGTGAACTACTACGACGGACAGGGATTTATTGTTCCGGCATCACTTGGAGTAAACAGTGCTACCGAACTCGACGGTGCATCGGTTTGTATCCAGACCGGTACCACAACCGAGCTCAATCTTGCGGATTTCTTCCGCAGCAACAATATGAACTATGAGCCCGTTCCAATCGAAACCAACGCTGAAGCAAGGCAGAATTACCTGGCTGGGCGATGCGATGTGTATACGACAGACCGCTCCGGATTGGCTGCCACACGTGCAAGCTTAGATGATCCTGAAAATCATGTTGTGCTTCCAGAAATCATCTCAAAAGAACCTTTGGGACCATTGGTTCGCCACGGAGATGACGAGTGGGGCGACGTCGTCCGATGGACCCTGAATGTTTTGATTATTGCTGAAGAAAAAGGCATAACCAAAGAAAACGTTCGTGCAATGGCTGCTGAAACGCAAAAAGATGCGGAAATGAACAGAATGTTCGGTACTGAAGGTGAGTACGGGGCCATGCTGGGTCTAAGTGCTGACTGGGTTGTTAACGTAATCGCTGCAGTGGGCAATTACGGAGAGATATTTGAGCAGTATCTTGGTGTTAATACCGATATCGGACTTGAACGCGGAGTGAACGCGCTTTGGACTGATGGAGGACTAATTTACGCGCCACCATATCGGTAAGTGTTTCTTGAAAACGGCGTGTGTGTGCTATACCCACACGCCGTTTTCTTCTCTATCCGGAATATTCGCAATGCCGGTATGGCTGAGGGCTACTGCATTGATTGCTAGGATTTGAGTGTGTTTGGCAATCTTTGGACGGAAAAAAAGTCCAGGCAATTAATCATTCAAATTGTCGTCATCATCATTCTTCTTTCTTTAGTCGGGTTCTTCGTCCGCAACACTCTCAACAACCTTGAACTGCTGGGCAGGGAAGCCGGTTACAGCTTTCTGTTCACACCATCAAATTACGATATCAATCAGCACCTGATTGATTACACTTCGCGAAGTTCCCATCTCAGAGCGACAATAGTCGGTTTAATCAACACTGCGCTGGTTGCATTTTTTGGAATCATGCTTGCGACCGTCATCGGATTCGTAGTAGGCGTCGCTCGCTTATCAACGAATTTCCTGGTCAATCGAATCGCTTACGTATATATTGAATTCACCCGCAATGTACCGGTACTGCTGTGGATTCTTCTGTGGCATGGAGTTATTGTTCACAGTCTGCCGCATCCAAAACTGGCGCTATCTTTAGCAGACAAGCTTTTCCTGACCAATCGCGGGTTCTACGTACCAAAACCACTGCTGGAACCTGCTTTTTGGATCGTAATCATCGCACTGACGGTTTCGGTTATCGGAGCTGTCCTGTTTTCCCGCTTTGCTCGCGCGAAACAGGAACAGACAGGCCAACGCTACCCGGTATACTGGATTAACTCAGCAGTCGTGGTACTGGTTCCGTTCATTGTTTATTTCATCAGTGGGTCGCCGGCTGAACTGGAATATTCGGTGTTCTCAGGTTTTAATTTCAAAGGCGGCTTGGTATTGACTCCGGAATTCATCGCATTGACGTTTGCATTGTCGATTTACACGGGCGCGTTCATTGCTGAAATTGTGCGGGCGGGAATTCTAGCAGTCAGTCATGGTCAGACCGAAGCAGCATACGCGCTGGGATTGAAAGCGAATTGGACCATGCGGCTGATTATTTTACCGCAGGCGCTGCGGGTGATTGTTCCACCCATGATCAGCCAGTATTTGAATCTGACAAAGAACTCATCATTGGCAATCGCAGTTGGTTACATGGATGTCGTCGCAACCATTGGAGGCATATCCTTGAATCAGACGGGGCGAGCGCTGGAATGCATGTCAATCGTACTGGCAATTTACCTTTGCATCTCACTGCTGATATCGGCATTTATGAACTGGTACAACAAAAGAATTTCACTAGTCGAGCGGTAGGCAAATGGCACAAGAACAGTACACTCCAGGCACTCACGCTGATCTTCCGCCGCCGGTTACGCAAGTCGGTGTTGCCGGATGGCTGCACAAAAATCTGTTTTCAACCCCAACGAACGTCATTCTGACGATAGTGTCCATCTATTTGTTGTACAAAATTGTTCCGCCCATAGTGAACTGGGTATTCCTTGATGCCGTATTTACAGATGCGCAGCATCGAAACGAATGTCGTGAACTCGGCGATGGGGCTTGCTGGGTCGTTGTGAGCGTTCGCTTTGAGCAGTTCATGTACGGGTTTTATCCCGAACATCTTCGTTGGCGAGTGAATCTCGCATTCGTGCTGATGTTCGTAGCGTTGGTTCCCGTTCTCTATGATCGTGTTCCGGGGCGAAAATACCTGCTTTGGTTTTCACTGATTTATCCGATTCTTGCTTTCTTCATGCTTTGGGGCGGATTGGGATTTGAAGATGTCGAATCTGCCAAAATGGGAGGATTCTTGCTGACTGTCCTGATCGGAGTTACGGGAATTGTAATATCTCTACCGTTAGGAATTGCCCTGTCTTTGGGGCGTCATTCGTCAATGCCTATCATCAAAGTTCTAAGTGTCTGGTACATTGAGTTTTTCCGCGGAGTGCCGTTGATTACACTGTTGTTCGTAGCGTCAACGCTTCTAAATTTCTTTTTGCCGCCGGGAACGCATTTCGATCTGCTTCTGCGTGTCATCATCATGGTGATACTCTTCGCCGCAGCGTATATTGCCGAAGTTATTCGAGGTGGTTTGGCAGCCATACCGAGTGGACAATTTGAAGCAGCTGACGCATTAGGTCTGAACTATGCGAAAGCAATGCGCTTGATTGTACTGCCCCAAGCACTCAAGATTTCGATCCCGGGCATCGTCAACACATTCATTGGTTTATACAAAGATACGACGCTGGTAGTAATCGTAGGATTGCTTGATCCACTTGGCATCAGTCGAGCAACGCTTGCCGATTCCAAATGGCAAGGTTTATCCACCGAACTCTATTTATTCATCGCACTTGGATTTTTTATCTCCTGTTTCGCAATGTCGCGCTACTCGCTGTATCTTGAAAGAAGGCTTGATACTGGATACAAGGACAAATAAAGGAAATTTACAATGGAAAATCAAGAAAACATGCAAATCTCCGATTCCAAACGAAATGGCAACAACCTAAATGCCATCGAAATCAATGAGATGCACAAGTGGTTTGGTGAGTTTCATGTATTGAAGAACATCAATCTGACTGTAGCAAAAGGAGAGCGAATTGTTATCTGCGGCCCGTCCGGGTCTGGAAAATCAACGCTGATTCGCTGTATCAATCGGCTGGAAGAACATCAGCGTGGAGATATTACTGTCGACGGTATTACCCTGACCAACAATCTCAAAAATATTGCTGAAATCCGTCGAGAAGTCGGCATGGTTTTTCAACACTTCAACTTGTTTCCGCACAAAACTGTTCTGGAAAATTGCACATTGGCTCCCATCTGGGTTCGAAAGCTGCCCAGGGAAGAAGCAGAAGCAAATGCAATGAAATACCTGGAGCGGGTTCGAATTCCCGAACAGGCAGGAAAATATCCGGGTCAACTGTCCGGCGGTCAGCAGCAGCGAGTTGCGATTGCCAGAAGCCTGTGCATGAACCCAAAGATCATGCTGTTTGACGAACCGACATCAGCACTTGATCCAGAAATGATCAAGGAAGTGCTGGATGTCATGATCCAACTGGCGAAAAGCGGCATGACAATGCTGGTGGTTACGCACGAAATGGGATTTGCGAAGACCGTCGCCAACCGTGTGATTTTCATGGATGAAGGCGAAATCATAGAGCAGAACAATCCGGATGAGTTCTTCGATAATCCGCAGAATGACAGAACCAAACTGTTCCTGAGCCAGATTCTCTCACATTGACGTAATTCTACTGAGGTCAAACGCCTTTTTACTGTTTGTATGTAGACTCTGTACGATTCCATTGTTTACGTGAATTGCGTTAAAGCGTCGTCTATGCTTTCGACGACCCATTCAAGTTCTTCTCTCGTGACTACGAGCGGAGGGACAACCCAGATTCCAAATTTATCACTTGGTGTATAGATGTCGTGCTCTTCCAGCAGATATTGTGCAATTTTTGAAACCAGTGATTCCTCATATTTTTCTGTTGCTTTTCTGATTGGTTTGCCCGACTGCGACGAAGCCAGGTGGATGGTATAGAACAACCCTACTCCTTGTATCTCAGAAATGATGGGGTATCGAGTTAGAAATTCTCGGAGTCGCCCATTTAGCCACTCCCCCTGTTCTCGTACGTGTTGAAGAAATCCATCAGTCTGTAATACTTCGATTGCCGCCAACGCAGCAGCAGACCCCAAAGCGTGACCAGAAAAACTTTGGCCAATTCCAAAGATATTGTCATCGAATGATGCAGCAACCTGACTAGAAAAAACTGTTGCCGCTAGCGGGCAATAAGTACCCAGTGCCTTACCCATCACAAGAATGTCGGGCACTATTCCATAATGCTCGCAGGCAAACATGCGACCGGTGCGGCCCATTCCCGTCATGGTTTCGTCAACAATCAGAAGTAAATCCCATTTACGGCATAGATTCTGTAATTTTTCGAGATAATCTGGAGGTGGCAATCGAACGCCATTGCTGCCAACTATCGGTTCGACGAGAAATGCTGCCACTTTACCGTTGCCGCCTTCTTGTTCAATCAAATAATCCAAATACTCAATATTCTGATCCACATCTTCTGCCTTGAAAGGAGAACTCGGACCCCCAGCGTCTGGACCGAAGATGAATCCCGGTGCGGTCGCGGGTTCTGCAAACCATCTTCTGGGATCACCGCTTGCAGAGATGGCTGAAGCAGTGGAGCCGTGCCAAGATCGATATCGACAGATGATCTTGTACGGAAAAGGATATTGACGATGTGCATCTGGAATGTATTCATCATCCGCTAGTACCTGGTTATATTTGTACAGTCTTGCACCTCTCACCGCGGCTTCAATGGCAGTCGCTCCACTCTGACTGAAATAAACTTTCTTTTCTGGGTCACCGGGAGTAATTTCGGCCAACCGTTGCGCTAATTTTCCCGTGGGAGAAGTAGCAAAGTCGTCTGTTACATAAATAACACTCTCCATTTGCTCTTTCATTGCCTGAACAACGGACGGGTGTCGAAATCCTAGATTAATGGATTCATGTGCACTTCGAAGATCGAAAATTTTCCGCCCGTCAGCAGTAGAGATCCAGCAGCCATCGGTTGAAACGGCTTCAATTGGTTTGTAGTCACGTTGTGATGCCCAGCACTGCAGCATGTGCTTGGCTTGTAGTGCCGATACTTTCTGGTCTTTCAAATTCATTCAGTACATCATCGAATTTCTGTTTTAAAATTAGCAATGTCTTTGGCAGCAAACAATGAGAAAACAATTTTTTTCAAGACAATTGGATTGCAAACCAACTAACAACTATAGGCATGCCCTGCAAAGTCATGGATGTAAAGACACCACATCGCTTGAGTTGTTGGCTTTTCAGTGTAACAAATTTTTGCAACAGAAACGGGCGATTGCGAATTCATTCTGCAATCGCCCGTCCGGTTCTTTTGCGGCAATCCTTTGCCGAATTTGGAATTTCCGCGGCTATGCGGCAGCAGATTGGTCCATCGATAATCCCAAGGCATCTGCCACACCCAATGCATAATATGGATGAATCTGACCGAAGTGACCTAGCTGTCGCTGCACTATATCAGATGGGACGTCTTGCATCGCTTCGGCAATGTTAGAAAACAGTCGCTGCTTTTGGGCTTCGTCAAACGACTCGAACAATGCTCTAGGCTGCGAATAGTCATCGTTGCCGTCTCGATGGTCGTATCGGTCCGCATCACCGGAGATGCTGAGTGGAGGCTCACGGAAATCAGCGTTTTGAGATGGGCCACCAACCGAATTCGGTTCATAGTATGCATCCCAATCACCGGTATCGTTATCGAAAAAACGCATCGCTCCATCCTTGTGGTAATGATGTACCGGGCATTGGGGGGCATTGACCGGAAGCGCTTCATAATGTGTTCCCAGTCTATAACGATGTGCATCGGCGTAAGAAAAAATCCGAGCCTGTAGCACTTTGTCAGGACTGAAACCGATTCCTGGAACGACATTGGATGGGCTGAATGCTGCCTGCTCAATTTCTGCAAAATAATTGTCAGGATTTCGATTCAGCTCTACTACTCCGACTTCGATCAAGGGATAATCTGCATGTGGCCATACCTTGGTGAGGTCGAAAGGATTGTAGGAAGTCTTTTCGGCTTCCTCCTCAGGCATCACTTGGACATACAGCGTCCAGCGTGGGAATTCGCTGCGTTCGATCGAACCAAAGAGTTCTTCCTGATATGACTCTCGCGAGGTTCCAATAACCTTGGCAGCTGCAGCATTCGTATAGTGTCGATGGCCCTGCTGCGTCTTGAAATGAAACTTCACCCAAAATCTTTCGCCATCGTTGTTCCAAAAACTGAAAGTATGGGAGCCATACCCGTTCATATACATTGGTGCAACAGGCAAGCCTCTGTCCGACATTAGAATCGTCACCTGATGCAGAGATTCTGGAGACAGTGACCAAAAATCCCACATCGCTTTGGGTGACCGAAGATTGGTCTTCGGGTGACGCTTCTGGGTACGGATGAAATCGGGAAACTTCAACGGGTCTCGAATAAAGAATACTGGAGTATTGTTACCGACTAGATCCCAGTTGCCTTCCTCGGTATAAAACTTCACTGCAAATCCGCGGACATCGCGCTCGGCATCGGCGGCGCCAAGTTCTCCGGCAACCGTCGAGAATCGAATCAGCAGCGGAGTTTCCTTATCAATGTCCGAAAAGATCACCGCACGAGTATATTTCGAGATGTCATTGGTAATTTTCAAGGTTCCATAAGCGCCCCATCCTTTTGCGTGAACAACCCGTTCCGGAATTCGCTCACGATTCTGATACGCCAGTTTCTCAATCAACTGATAGTCCTGAAGGAGGACTGGACCGCGAGGACCAGCCGTCTGGCTGTTTTGGTTGTCAGCGATTGGTGCACCGGCAGCCGTTGTTAAATTTTTCATGTCTTTCTCCTGTTGTTGCATGATGTTGTCAATAGATTAATTCCAACATATAAATTTGTAAAATAGATTATTATTATCGTTTTAATCACTAATACCTATTAATCAAACAATGAATATTCGAGACCTGAAATACATCGTCGCGGTTGCCGAGCTAGAACATTTCAGCAGGGCCGCTCAAGCGTGTTTTGTCAGTCAGCCTGCACTTAGCGGGCAAATTGGAAAACTGGAGGATCAGTTGAATGTCCGGTTGTTTGAGCGAACCAAGCGCGCAGTCAAGATCACACCAGCGGGAGAACGGATCATCATTCATGCCAAAGCGATCCTTGATCTTGTCGATCAGATTGAAGAGACTGCAAAGGCCTTGTCTGATCCGTTTGCCGGCCTAATGAGAATAGGCATGATTCCAACGATCGGTCCTTATTTGACGCCCGCCCTGCTTCCAGCAGTCACCCACGGACTGCCGCAACTCGAACTGAAACTTTCGGAAGATATAACTCCGATTCTTGAACGTGAATTGATTGAGGGGCAGATTGATGCAGCGTTTCTTGCAACCCCGACCCATGATTCTCGCCTAACTGAAATATCGCTTTATGATGAGCCGTTCTGGATTGCACTGCCAAACAAGCACCCGCTGGCTGAACACGACATGATTGACGTTTATGACATTAGCATGGAAGAATTTCTGCTGCTTGAAGATGGACACTGTTTTCGAGATCAGATTCTCTCTTTCTGCAAAACTGTGCTGAGTACTCAGCCCAACTTCAAGACTCAGAATACCAGTCTCACCACCATTCTGGCGTTGGTTGGCGCCGGGGCAGGAGTGACTCTTGTACCTGCGATCAGTTTATCTGGTTCATGGGTAACGGATTCCGGCATTGCGCTTAGGCGAGAAAAGACAGGAAGCGCTTTTCGGTCCGTCACATTGGCTTTCCGCAAGTCGTTTCCAAGAAGAGTACTGCTAGATAGACTTGCTGACATTGTCTGTGCAGTTGTACCGGATACCGTGTACCCAGTTAAACGTTGACAAAGAGGATGGAAGTGATTCAGGACATCGATGGATGCACAGCCAAACTTACATTGTAAACACCTTTCAGCTGCACCAAAAAATTCATTTCAGTAGATTTGCAATCGACTCATTACTTGTCAATGCAACGACGTTGAATTGTAATAACGACTATCTAAAAATTTTTGATGGAGTCAACCACTAGTTTGTATATACTCAACTATTAGACTTGCTTCCGCTTGATGCAATTACTGCGCTAATCAAATGTGGGCAACTATTTATATCTGTTATACCTTGAGGAGTTATTTATGACTGATAAAACACACAGGCATTTACCAAAGCTGAAAGAAGAGTTAGCCGAAGGGAGAATCACACGTCGTGATTTTCTGCGATATTCGACCTTGCTTGGATTGTCAGCGGCGGCAGCCTATAAATTTGCAGGTGATATTACTGGCGTTCGGCTAATCCCGACAGCCAAGGCTGAAATGATGCCCAAAGGTGGCGTACTTCGAGTGTCCATGCGATGTCCAACAATCGCTGACCCTCATATCTACCAATGGGTCTACGACTCAAATATTTCTAGGCAGGTAACTGAATATCTGACTCTCACCGATCACGACAATATCACCCATCCAGCTTTACTTGAAGGTTGGGAAGCCAGTGACGATCTGATGACATGGGATTTACGGATTCGCAAAGATCTCAAGTGGCACAATGGGCGAGATTTCGTAGCGGAAGATGTCGCATGGAACATCAATCGAGTACTCAATCCTGATACCGGCTCATCCGTCCTCGGACTCATGAAGGGTTATATGATGAATGATGATGGAACCGCCCTATGGGATGCAAACGCAATCGAGATTGTAGACGGCAAAACTCTTCGGTTGAATATTAAGGTACCGCAGATTGCCATTCCGGAGCACCTGTTCCACTATCCGTTTGGAATGATCGATCCAGAGGAAAACGGCGTGTTTGGTGTCGGTTCAAACGGACAGGGCGCCTTTGAACTTGTCGAATATGTCCAAAACTCCAAGGCCGTTCTGGTTGCAAGAGATGGCTACTATGGAGATGGGCCAAACCTTGATCGAATCGAGTTCGTTGATCTCGGAGACGATCCGTCTGCAACGCTGGCAGCAATCTCCTCAGGGCAGGTTCTTGGTTCTTACGAAGGAACCATCGCTCAAATTGATGTTTATCGCGGCATGCCCGGTGTCACTGTTCACGAGGCCGTAACAGCCAAAACCGGTGTAGCACGAGGACAAGTAGACCGACCGGAATTCAGCGATCCCAGAGTTCGAAAAGCTTTGCGAATTTCTATCGATTCGGCGCGATGCTTGGAACTTGCACATAGTAATTCCGGAGCACCTGGCGAGCATCATCATGTCAGTCCAGTGCATCCAGACTATGCAGTATTACCAGTGATGCAGAGAGATCCGGAAGCTGCAAAACAACTGCTGGCAGATGCTGGTATGCCGGATGGCATGGATTTGGAAATCGCCTGCAAAGGCGACCCACCTTGGGAATTGGCAGCAGTTCAAACAATGGTTGAACAGTGGAAAGAAGCCAATATTCGGGTGAATATTAATCTGCTTCCATCGTCGGATTTCTGGGATGTCTGGGACAAGGTGCCTTTTGGCTTCACTTCATGGACGCATCGTCCACTTGGATTCATGGTACTGGGTTTGGCTTATCGATCTGGTGTACCTTGGAACGAGTCGCATTATGCGAATCCGGAATTTGATGCCATTTTGACCCAAGCAGAAGGAACTCTTGATCTTGAAAAACGTAGGGAGTTGATCAGGCAACTTGAGGTCATCATGCAGGAAGACGGGCCAATTACACAACCGCTTTGGCGTTCAGTTTACTCTGCATGGAGTGACAGAGTGGTTGGATTCAGACATCATCCAACCAGTTATATTTTTGGAAGTCAGCTTGCGGTCAAGGAAGCATAAGCGAATTCCAAAACTATCAGAAAAAAGGGCTTTCCGTTCCGGAAAGCCCTTTTTTTATTCCCTTACTTGTTCCTGCTTTCAGTGCTCAAGTATAGTTGCATGGTCAGCACTGGGCTTGGAAATTTGGATGACAGGCTCAACCTCGCATAACTCATCAAGCGGGATGTGGCAAGCAATGTAGTGATCTTCAGTAACTGACTGAACAGGTGGTCGTTCTTCTTCACAAATTTTGCCAATTTTTCGAAAGCATCTAGTTTCAAACGGACACCCTACAGGTGGATCCAATACACTGGGTAGATTTCCTTCGAGTACGATTTCTCGCTTGTTTATATCGGGGTCCGCGATTGGAACTGCGGATAGCAATGCCTCTGTATATGGATGATACGGCGGTTGAAATACATCCTGAGTCAGCCCCTGCTCCATGACCTGCCCCAAATACATGACCAGAATACGGTCAGACAGATATCGGACAATACTCAAATCATGGCTGATGAAGAGCAACGTCATTTTTTGCTCTCGCTGCAAATCCATAAGGAGCTCTGTAATCGCAGCAGCGACCGAAACATCCAATGCAGATACCGGTTCATCTGCAATAATCATTGAAGGCTGACCTGCAAAAGCGCGAGCAATACCAATTCGCTGCTTCTGTCCACCCGATAATTGACGCGGCCTGCGATAGTAAAAATCTCTCGGGAGTTTAACCGTATCAAGTAGCGACATCACTATTTGACGGACCTTGTTGCGATCATATTCTACTCCGAATTTCTTGATTGCTCTACCAATCTGCTGACCCACTGTATGACTCGGATTGAGAGTGTCACTTGGATTCTGAAACACCATCTGCATCGCAGCAAGTTGACTGGCACTGCGTGAATTGACCGCGACATCGTGAATTTTTTCGCCATTCAGCTCAATCTCGCCACCTGTTGCCGTCTCCAGACCCAAAAGCACTTTTGCGAGCGTGGATTTTCCGCAACCGGATTCTCCCACAATTGCTAAAGTTTCCGATTCATGTGCCTCAAAATCCAGTTTCTCATTGGCTTTGATGAGTTTTACGCTAGACCCGCTCATCAAGGCTTTCAAAGATCGATCATGCAACATGTAGTATTTTTGCATGTCAGTCACTTTCAATATCTCGTCGCCAATGCCAGTGGCTTTCTTTCTAGACTGACTTTCAGCGCTTTGCTGACTTATTTCAGTCCAGCGAATGCAACGGACGCGATGACGTGCCGACTCATCATCATCGACGGTTTCCATGTGAATGTCTTCCTTGTCGCAATTGCCGCCAACGAAATGATCACATCGAGGACCAAAATTACACCCTTGAGGACGTTCATGTGGAAGCGGCAGCTGTCCCCGAATCGGTGTCAGAGGAGCTACATTCTTGTCAGCAGTCGGCAACGCGATGCAACCGAAAAGCCCATGTGTATATGGATGACGTGGCGTTTTAAATAAAGGTTTTATCGTTCCTTCTTCAACAACTTCTCCGGAATACATGACAAAAACTCGATCACAGGTTTCCAAGATCAAACCCAGATTGTGTGAAATATAGATTTGCGATGTTCCGAATTTCTTACTGATATTCGCGATCAACTTGACGATTCCTGCTTCGACAGTGACGTCCAAAGCTGTTGTCGGCTCATCCAGTAACAGAAGGTCGGGTTTGGACAACAGTCCCATTGCTATAACAACTCGTTGCTGCTGGCCGCCAGACAGTTGATGCGGATAGGAGGCCAGGACTCGCTCCGGATCGGGAATGTTTACGTCTGCGAGAATCTGCCGAGCCCGCTCTAGAGCTTCTTCAGATCTGATGTTTTCATGGGCAAGCGGTACTTCCATCAACTGATTGCCGACCGACATGCTAGGATTTAAGGCAGAGAATGGCTCCTGGTAAATCATTGAAATTTCCTTGCCTCGAATCTGCCGCAACTCTTCTTCACTGAGTTTGGTCATGTCACGACCTTTGAATTCAATCGAACCGCTTTTTACCAATCCATTGTTTCCCATAAACTGCATAATCGCCATGGCGACCGTCGACTTGCCGCAACCGGACTCTCCCACTAGACCAATGGTTTCTCCCCGCTTGACTTCAAGCGAGAAGTCTACAACTGCCGGTATTTCTCCGGCACGGGTATAGTACGAAACATCCAGATTCTGAATATTCAGAACTGTCTGTTCAGTATTGCTGTTCATTTCGACTTACCAGTTTGTTTGAGGAGACAATTCTCATCAGTCTTTTAACGAAATCTCTCGCATGCCATCAGCGAGCAGGTTGAACCCTAGAACCAGAGTAGAGATTGCAATACACGGTATAACTGTCATATGCGGGAATATCAACGCCATCTGGCGTGTCTCATTGATCATGCCTCCCCAATCTGGGTCGGGTGGTGGAAGACCGAGGCCCAGAAATCCCAACACACCGATGGTGATGATCACATAACCCATTCTCAAACATCCGTCAACAATCAGCGGACCTCTCGCATTCGGCAGAATTTCTACCAGCATGATTCTCCATACCGATTCCCCTCGGGTTTGCGCAGCCGCAACATAATCTCGATTCCTAAGGTCAAGTACCAGACCGCGCACGATTCGCATGATTGCCGGACCGCTGGCAAACACAATTGCTACAACGATATTCAAGCCGGAAGCACCAATAGTCGAAATGATGATGATGTATAGAACCAGTACTGGAAATGACAGAATCATGTCCCCAATTCTCGATAGTACGTCATCAACCCAGCCACGATAGTAGCCGGCAACCAGTCCCATCAGAATGCCCACCACATACGCACAGAAAGTCGCAACTGGAGCGTAAAAGAGAACAGTTCTGGAACCCCAAATTATCCTTGAAAGAATATCTCGACCAATGTGATCGGTACCGAGCCAAAATGTCCCGCCATCAGGGTTGACAGCACCCGGCTTCATAAATGGCAGGATAGTTGCATTTGGCTCATAGGGCGAAATCAAGGGGGCAAAAATTGCCATAGTCACCCAAAAACCAACCAGACACGCTCCAATAACGCCGACTGGACTCTCTCGCAAGAGTCCGATTGCAGATATGATCCTACGTAGCCCTGTAAACAGGGTGACCGTTTCTGTGGCAGCTAAAGTGTTATTTGCCATCTCGCATTCCGTTAATTGAATCGAATACGCGGATTCAGCAGGGTATATGCAATATCAGAAAACACCTGCGTCAGCACCACCACAAACACTGCAACCATGGTACACGCTTCGATCAAGAAGACATCCTGACGCAAAGCAGCCTGTAGCAGCAACGCACCGAATCCCTTGTAGGCATAAAAAAATTCAACCACGATGACTCCAGACAACAACCAGTTAATTTGCAGCATCAACACTGTAAAAGGCGCAATAAGCGCATTGCGAAGCGCATGCTTTAAAATGACCTGTCGATATGGCAAACCTTTCAAAATTGCTGTTCGAACATAATGAGTTGTCATGACTTCGGCCATGGAGGCACGAGTCATTCGCGTAACGTAACCGAAATCGTAAACCAGAAGAACTAAGACTGGCAAAATCAACTGCTTCCAGTCGAATCCGTCAAACATGCTGCTCGTACCAGGCAACCACTGTAACGAAAATACGAAAACACCAGAAAAGAATACGGTGCTTGCGAATTCTGGAACCGAAGTTGTCAAAATGCTTATGACAGATATTGATCGATCTAGTTTGGAACCTTCCCTCATGCCGGACAATATGCCTAACACCAGTGAAACAGGGATCAGAAACACAAATACCCAGAATGCAAGAATCGTTGTATTCCAAAGACGCGGCCAGAGAATTTCGGAAACCGGAATTTTGTAAATCGTCGATGTTCCAAAATCACCTGTTAAAAAATTTCCAAGCCATATGAAGTATCGGATTGCCAAAGGCTCGTTGTAGCCATTATTTTCCAGCCAGATCAATCGTTGTGCTTCCGTGCTGTACGGACCTAGCACCTTGATTGCTACAGATTCAATGTTGATTTCCAGCAACAGAAATAGAATGATCGACACCGCAAACATGGTGAGGAGCATAAGGAGAAATCGTTTCGTTATCAATAATGCCATGCTATTTGTTGAACTGCCAATACTAATGGCTTGTGTTCAATGCTCAGTACCACGCGTATGCACTCGTACAAGTGGCAAATTATTGAAGCTAAGCGGCGGTGCTAACTGTCCGCGATTCAAGAAGCTGGTCTAGCCAGTCTGGATCCATTTCCGGAACTGAGCTTAACAGCAGTTCCGTATAGTCGTGATGGGGTGGTGTCAGGATTTCCTCTTTTAGCCCATGCTCCACAATTCTCCCCCGCAACATCACGACGATTTCATCTGCAATCGCCTTGACAGTTGCCAGGTCATGGGTAATAAACAGATACGTCATCTGAAGTTCTTTCTGTAAGCGATCAAGCAGCTTTAAAATTTCTTCGGCGACCAACTGATCCAATGCTGAAGTCACTTCATCGCAGATTATGACTACAGGATCGGCAGCCAAGGCCCTGGCGATACATACGCGTTGCTTCTGTCCGCCGGAAAGCTCTGGCGTAAATCGATCAACGTAATTCGTTGGAAGCTCGATCATCTCAAGCAGATCCTTCACTCGCTGCTCGCGCTCAGCACCAGATATCCCGAAATAGAATCCGAGCGGACGTCCAATGACATCTCGCACCTTTTGTCGGGGATTCAATGCAACATCCGGCATCTGATAAATCATCTGCAACTGACGCAACTGATCCTTGCTGCGTTCTTTGTAGGAAGCTGGCAATAACTCGCCGGAATACTTGACTGATCCCTGGGAAGGAGGCAGCAAACCGGTAATCGCTCTCGCCAGAGTACTCTTCCCGCTTCCAGATTCGCCTACAATCGCAACGGTTCGACAGCGTTCGACGCTCAGGTTGATGTCCTCCAGAACCTTCACTTGTCCTGCGTAGGAAGCATGGAGGTCAGATATTTCAATCAACGGGACTTCCGTTTCCACTGCGTCTTCAGTATTTTTCGCGAAAGTGCGTACCGCAAGAAGATCTCTTGTGTATTGTTGTTTCGGATTTGCAAGCAATTCTCGCGTGGTGGATTCCTCAACCAAATCGCCATAACGCAATACCATGATCCTGTCGGCTAATTGAATAACCACCGCAAGATCGTGAGTGATATATATCGCAGCTGTATTGAACTGCTTTACGACGTCCTTAATTGCCGCCAAAACTTCAATCTGCGTCGTGACATCCAAGGCAGTCGTCGGTTCGTCGAACACGATCAAGTCGGGTTCGCACGACATCGCCATCGCAACCATCGCTCGCTGCAACTGACCCCCTGATACCTGGTGAGGATATCGATTGCCGATTTTGTCTGGATCAGGCAATTCCAATCGAGCATAAATTGCGCGCGCATTTTTAGCTGCCTGTTGAAATTTCAGCACTCCGTGCTGCACAGGAGTCTCTGCATACTGCTCAATCAACTTGTGCGCAGGATTAAACGATGCCGCAGCGCTCTGTGCGACGTATGACATGCGAACGCCGCGAACTTCTCGTATCTGTTCAGGCGTCTGTTCGAGAATCTGGATTCCATCGAAATCGATCGAACCCCCGACAATGCGACAGCCCGGTCGTGTATAACCCATGGCGGCAATTCCAATCGTGGACTTTCCGGCTCCCGATTCCCCGATCAGCCCTAGAACTTCACCACGGTTCAGATCAACATCAACTCCATTGACGATTGGTTTCCATTGATCATCCGCAAATCCCTCAATCTGCAGATTCCGTATGGTTAACAGTTTTTCACCCATGCGACCGTTTCCTGTATGAGGTTCAGCAACAATTCTCTGTGAGCACTTCCAGCATTCTAGTACTCTTCACGGAGCCCAGCGGTCTTTCTCAGAAACCAATCAACAACAAGATTGACAGCAATTGTCAGAATCGCTATGCAGGCAGCAGGCACCAACGGTGTAAAAATTCCATAGGAAATTGCAATTCCATTTTCTCGCACCATTGCACCCCAGTCAGCTGCTGGAGGCTGAATTCCAATTCCAAGAAAACTCAATGAACTGATGAATAGAAACACGAAACAGAACCGCAACCCGAATTCAGCCAGCAATGGTGTAAGCGTGTTTGGCAGTATTTCTCTTCGCATTATCCATAGCAGTCCTTCGCCGCGCAATCGAGCGACTTCGACATACTCCATCACATTTATGTCCATCGCCAGTGCTCGAGAAATTCTGTAAACTCGGGTAGAGTCGAGAATAGCAATTACAAATACCATTACCAGAATGGATGTTCCGAAAATTGACAATACAATCAATGCAAAAAACAGTGTCGGAAACGCCATGATGATATCGACGATTCGACTGAGCAGCATATCCGCCCATCGGCCCACCGCAGCCGCAAAAAATCCGGCCGTCATTCCCATAAAAAAAGCAAGAAACGTTATTCCAAGCGCCAAGGCAATCGTGTTTCTGGCTCCGTACAGCACGCGGGAGTACAAATCCCTTCCCAGTTGATCGAGCCCAAGCAAAGTACCGCTCTCCTCCGGAGACCCCCAAGGTATTGAATCGACAACTTCGCTTTCTCCATAGGGAGCAAGCCATGGGGCAAAAATTGCAGCAAAAGCGAACAACAAGATAAATACGATGCCTATATGTGCAGGCAACCCAGCGCGCTTGAGTGAATTCAAAAATTTGATCATGACTCGCTCAGCGCGGATGCCGCATTCTTGGATTGCAGACAATCGCCAGAATATCTGCAAGCATATTAAGTGTGATGTAAGTAGCGCCGAATATGAGAATGCAAGCTTGCACAATCGGCAAATCTCGGGATGTAACTGAATCAACCATCAGCAGTCCCAGACCTGGAAAAACGAAAACCACTTCCACAACTACTACGCCAACAACCAAATATGCCAAATTGAGGACAATCACGTTGATGATTGGCGATAAAGCGTTTGGCAACGCGTGGTGAACGATGATTCGATAGCGTTTCAGTCCTTTCAGGTTGGCCATTTCAATAAACGGGCTCTGCATAAGATTGATGATCGCTGCTCTGGTCATTCGCATCATATGTGCCACAATGACCATTGTCAGCGTCGCAATCGGCAGCAGCGATGCATAAACCTTCTCGCCGAAATTCATGCTGTCGGAAATATTGGAAATAGCAGGAAAAAGCTGCCAGTTGACGGCGAATAAAGCAACCAGCATGTACCCAATAAAGAATTCTGGCAAAGATATCGCAGCAAGTGTGGCAGTCGATATCATTTTGTCCAGCAAAGTTTCGCGATACAGAGCCGCAAGGATTCCAAGAAAAAGTGCCAATGGCACCGCTACAATAGCCGACGCTACTGCAAGAAACAGTGTGTTGCCCAGTCGTGTAGCCAACAACTCTGACACTGGCCGTTTATTGCCCAGCGAGATACCCATGTCCCCCTGCAGAAAGTTGCCGAGCCACTGAATGTAACGAACATGAACGGGTTTGTTCAGACCCAACTGATCGCGAATTGCAGCAACTGTTTCAGGTGTAGCAGCTTGCCCAAGGCGTTGCTCAGCGAAATCGCCGGGCAACGCCTCAAGGGCTAATGAAATGAGTATCGTAATTACTAGGAGAGTAATTAACCCGAATGCCAAACGGCGAATTACGAGTTGAAACAATCCCATTAATCAGTCAACCGCTAAACCATTCCTTAATGGCAGCGCATTTTATGCGAAACTCCAGCGTTCATGGCATCTGAGGCCGTCCAACTCCCAATCAGACCCAATGTCTGCCGGTAGCGCTATCTTTGCAGAAACACCCATTAAATCAGCTGCGAACAGCGGTACCACAGTTCCACCTTCTTCCCAATGCAGACGTTGCATTTCCCAATACATGTCCTTGCGTTTCGCTTGGTCAACTTCAGCACGAGCCACAATCAACAGTTCCTGGAATCTAGCATTGTCCCAGTGATTGTCATTCCAAGCACCGCCTTTTTCATAAGCAATGGTCCACATCCAGTCTTGCGTAGGACGTCCAGACCAGTAGCACATGCACCAAGGCTTATTCTGCCAGACATTCGACCAATAGCCATCATTCGATTCTCGAATGACATTGATCGAAATACCTGCCGATTTCGCGTGTTCTGCAAAAAGAACTGCAGCATCTACAGCTCCGTCAAATGCTGCGTTCGCTGCGGAAAGTTCGACTGACAAGCCTTCCAATCCCGCTTCTTTCAAAAGAAATGCAGCCTTATCCGGATCATACTCCCGCTGTGGAAGTTCGGTGTTGTAGAACTCCTGGTTACGCCCGATTGGCAAATCATTGCCAACCTCGCCATGACCGCCCAATACCGTCTTCAGCATTGCATCTCTGTCGATCGCAAGCCGAAGCGCTTGACGGACTGTCACATTATCAAAAGGTGGTACGTTTGTAAGCATCGGCACCGTATAGTGCTTGGTTCCTACGGATTTCAACACTTGAATGCCGGGGGCTTTATCCAACAGATGCGCAGTGCGCTGGCTAACCCGATTCGTGGCATCCACTTGACCAGTTTTCAGGGCATTGTCGCGAGCCGCATCATCTGGTATTACTGTGATTGTCACACCATCGAAGTATGGACGACCCTCCTTGAAGTAATTCGGATTGCGCTTAGCTTCGGATCGGACTCCTGGTTCATAAGAAACTAGGGAAAAAGGGCCTGTACCCACTCCGGTTTCCCAACCTTCGTCAGCGGGGAAAACCGATACGTGATAGTCACTCAACAACCATGGGAAGTCCGCATTGCCAGCATTCAGTTTGATCTTGACAACATGGTCACCATCTGCTGACATTTCAGCGATTTGCCCCATTTGACCGGCAACAGCCGAAGTGGAGTCCACTTTGAGATGATGCTGAATGGATGCGACTACGTCAGCGGATGTCAAGGATTTTCCATTGTGGAACTCGACGCCTTTGCGAAGTTCGAACGTCCAGTCTACGGCTCCAGGCTGCACTTCCCAAGAAGCCGCAAGCTGACCGACCAATTCACCGGATGCAGATACTTCAGTCAAATAACTGCGGAGTTGCTTCTCCAAACACTGTCCCACAGCGTCTGTATGAGTTCCAGGGTCCAGCGTATCCGTTGTGGAACCGCCACCCATACCCAAGCGCAAATTGCCACCTCTTTTCGGTTCAGCAGCTTGTGCGATGCCGGAAAGTAAAGTGCCGGGTGCTGCAACTACTGCACCTAGCGCAGCTGAACGCTGCAGGAACTCCCGCCTGCTGATACGGCCTAGTTTGAAAGCTCTTTCAAGCTCGTTTTTATGATTCATATAATTCACCTCTTGTTTTGTGCTGTAACCCGTCAAGCGTCTACGCTTGCGCCAAGTCATGACATCATATTGAAATTCAAGGGTTCAATTATTTAATTCGTAAATTTTCTCCCTTGCTAATTCGGTTTATATCACATTAAACACTCACAACAAATTTATGCGAAGCAAAACAAGTGGGGTTCCGTGTTTGAAACTATCGAATCGTCAGCCACCTCTTTGCGCATCGCGAATGATGAAAGTTGTTGCATACATTCAAACGACGTTGATTTCAATCTCGCCGACGCTTTGTACTCCACCTGATAATCTGTCGCCAGGTTCAATCGGACCCACACCAGCTGGAGTACCGGTAAAAATCAAGTCGCCGCCTGCCAATTCAAATGACGCAGACAGAGTGGCTATGATTTCAGGTACTGACCAGATCAATTGACTGAGGTCTCCGTCCTGGCGCACTTCTCCATTCACTGTCAGCCAGATTCGCCCGCTTTGTGGGTTTCCACACAGCGCCACCGGCACAATTTCACTGATTGGCGCCGAGCGATCGAACGATTTACCCGCTTCCCAAGGACGCCCCTGCTGTTTCATCTGCTGCTGAAGATCACGGCGCGTGATGTCTATGCCAACAGCATACCCATATACATGCTGCAATGCATTCGCTTCATCAATATCCCTGCCGCCAGAAGCCAGCGCGACAACCATCTCAATTTCGTGATGAACATTGCTAGACTGAGGCGGGTAAGGAAATTTACTGCCGCTCGGAAGAACCGCGTCTGAAGGTTTCTGAAAAAAGAACGGCTTCTCCCGATTCGGGTCGTGTCCCATTTCTCGAGCGTGGTCTGCGTAGTTCCTGCCGACAAGATAAATTCTCCGTACAGGAAATCTGGAAGATGTTCCTTGAACGGCAACATCCGGCCAGTTGAAATTGGAAATGACATACTCCATTCTTTGTTCTCCACCAACTATCGTGATTCAATCGGGAAATTCTAACCGCTAATTTATAATTCAACCGAAAGCATCGATTGAAATTTAATTGCCGAACGAGTTACTTAATCGATCCTTTTCAGTATTATCTCGCAAGTCAAACTCCTGAACACGTTAACACTTACTGAGCCTAAACCCTTACCGTGAAAAGAATGAACCGACGATGGGTGCTTGCCTCACACCCCGCAGGCATGCCGGTTGAAGACGACTGGCGCCTTGAACACACTTTGATTCCCTCTCCTTCGGACAAACAGATTCTTGCCCGTGCCTTGTATCTGTCAGTTGATCCGTACATGCGCGGGAGAATCAGTGCCAAGCGCGGGTACGCGAAAGGCGTTGAAGTAGGAGAGCTCATGTCAGGCGCTGCTGTTGCCGAAGTGATCGAATCTAATCATCCAGACTGGAAAGCTGGTGATCTTGTAGAAACATTCAATTTTGGCTGGCAGGAATATGCAGCTCTGGATGTACAGGGTGTTACCCGAGTTGACTCGAAACTCGGTCATCCACACGCCTGGCTAAGTTACCTCGGAATGCCAGGAATCACAGCATGGTGTGCGCTCAACAAGGTCGGAAAACCAAAAGCGGGTGACACTGTTCTCATTTCTGCCGCTTCAGGCGCAGTCGGACAGGTGGCTGGTCAGATTGCCAAAGCGGCGGGTTGCCGCGCTGTTGCGGTCGCTAGCACTCAATCCAAACTGGACTGGTGCCTGCAACTCGGTTACGATGAAGGCATCAACTATCGTACCTCTGAAAATCTCCTGGCAGACATCTCAAATGCTTGTCCGCAAGGAATCAACGTGTTCTTCGACAACACCGCCGGCCCCATTCACGACGCTTCCATGCAGAATCTCGCTTTGGGTGCAAGAGTCATCATCGTTGGCACCATCAGTCTGTCGGACAAGTTCGATCAGCCGGACATGGGAGAGAGATTTTTGCGGCAGATACTGATCGCAAGGGCGGAAGTTCGCGGCTTCCTCGTGTTCGACTTCTTGGAGTTCTACGATGAAGCTAGAGCGGCTCTGGTGCAACTCACTGCTGACGGTAAACTGAAATTCAGAACTGATTTCATGGATGGAATTGAAAATATGCCTGCTGCATTCCTGAAACTGCTTCATTCGACCAACATGGGCAAGCAATTGGTTCGGACTGAATTCGCCAGCGGGCTGCCAGAGTAGCTTTCTAGAAGTCGGTGGCCACGCCTCCCTCTTCAACCCGGCGTACAACAAAATCTTCTAACTGCTCTTTTATCGCTGGATCCAGCGGCGGCTCCTCATACTCAGCGAGAAGCTCCTTGTAGACTCGATTGGCATGTTGCATCGCCTGCGGAGAACCTGCTTCGCTCCAGGTCTCAAAATTTCTCCAATCGGAAATCAGAGGAGAATAGAATGCATCTCGATAGCGCGCCTGGGTGTGATCTGTTCCAAAAAAATGCCCACCGTGTCCCGCCTGCATCATCGCACCAAGTCCGATTTCTTCCTCATTAACGACAATCGGCATTAGGTACTCAGCAATCATCTGTAGCAGATCAGCATCCAGGACGAACTTCTCGAATGAAGCCGTCAAACCACCCTCCATCCATCCAGCGGCATGAAGAACCAGATGCGTATGAGCATTGATCACTCCCCACAATGAAAAAACTGACTCATAAGCAGACTGTGCATCGACAGAATTCGCTGCATTTGTATTGGAAGATCGAAACGGCAGACAATATCGCCGTGCCAGTTGTCCACTGGCCAGTGCGGCTTTCATGTATTCCGGAGTACCGAATGCCGGAGCACCAGAACGCATGTCTACGTTGGAGGTGAATCCGCCGTAAACGAACGGTGCGCCGGGTCGAGTCAACTGGGAAATGACCAGGCCTGACAGAACTTCAGCATTCTGTTGCGTAAGCGCCCCCGCCAGAGTGACAGGTGCCATTGCGCCGGACAGTGTAAATGGCGTCAATACGACGACCTGATTGCGTAGCGACATCTCAATTATTCCCTGCACCATATTCGCATCCAGACGCAATGGAGAATTGGAATTGATCACGGTGAGCAGACTCGGTTCCTCACATAATTGTTCGTCGTCCAATTGCCTGGCAATCTTCACGATTTCGAGAGCATCCAGATTACGCTGCCTCCCCAGTGAATACGCATGAAACACTTTGTCTGTCAGCAGCACACAGTCACGCAGACATTCAAGATGCCGGATGGAGGCATGAACATCCACCGCTTCGACTGGATACCCACCGAACAGATGCACGATATTCAATTGCTGGGCGAGTCTCAGGAAGTTCTGGTAGTCTTTCTGATTTCCAGTGCGTCGCCCACCATCCAGGTCAGACGCGTGTGGCGCGCTTCCTACAGTTGCGAAGCAGATTTGGTCTGTTCCAAACTCAATATCATGTGCTGGATTACGTGCGTGTATTCGAAAACTGGGTCTGACAGTTTTCAAACATTCTTCAACTAGACCCCTGTCGATGAATATCTGTCCATCATCCTTGTCGGCTGTCGCGCCGGCTTTCAAGAGCAACTCGCGCCCAGCCGGTGACATCACTTCAACACCAATCTGCTCTAGAACATCAAGCGAAGATTCATGAATGAATTCGACTTCGTCTTCAGATAGAGCACAAATCGGCGGAAAACGGTTTGACACTCTTCTGAGTGGAAGTTGTTTCACTCTTGATTGAGGCTGATCTTGAATTGCGCGACGAGACCTTCGCCTTGCCATAGGCCTTTACCAGTAATTGAAAATTAAATATTGAACCACAAAGATTGTACCTGATGGATTCGGAGAAAAATCTACCAATGGCGTCCAGAACAATTCAAATGAACTGCTGTCTAATGGAGTATCATTGTTGGAAAAGTTCACGCAGGAGGCGTGTTAATTTCAATGTCTCAGTTGATCAAATGGATCATTCTGTCATTTGCAGCATTTTTGATGTTGTCCGGTGTATCTCAGGCTGATGAGGCAACTTCTGGGCAGACAGAGGGTGAGGTTGCAGGTTCGCAAGATAAACAAACTGTCTTAGTAACCATTACAGATCCGGAAATTACGGCCGCTGACGACGAAGAACCCGATTGCGAATAGCTCAAGAAAGCAGAACGCCAACCTTCTAGTTATCCTCAATCAGTTAATTCGTCGATTCTGCTGTCTTAACGAAATTCAGGAGGATTGCCCCAATGGCGAACAAAAAGATTACTGACAGGATTGAATTCCTAGTGCCGAACATCGCAGCAGACCAGCCAACTAGAAAGGGGCCGATCACCGCTGCCGATTTGCCTACAAGATTAAAAAATCCATAGTATTCCCCTGCCTGTTCATGCGGGATCAATTGTCCCAATAACGAACGGCTTAGCGCCTGAATTCCTCCAATCACAAGTCCGATCAGTGCGGCAAGAATAAAAAATTCAATGCCGGATGTGATGAAGTAAGCCCAAATTGTCGCAATGATATATACAAATATGCCGATATAAATTCCTTTCTTCGGCCCAATTCGCTGCCCCAGTTTGCCGAAAAGAATTGCTGCCGGAAATCCTATGAACTGTACCACCAGCAACGCGGAAATCAGGTCATTGGAGTTGAGACCAATTGCAAGGCCATAGTCGACAGACATCCGAAATACAGTGTCGACGCCATCAATGTAAAACCAGTACGCAAATAGAAATATGAGTATCGTTCGTTTTGTTTGAAGTTCTTGAAACGTACGCCGAAGTTGCCGAAAGCCGGCGATGATGGCACCTTCCGGACTGGATGCTTGCGGAGGCGCTTCTTTCACAAACAAGATGAGGGGAATGGAAAATACTGCCCACCAAATACCCACGCTCAGAAAACTCACGCGAACCGCCTGGCCAGAATCCGTGAAACCAAAGAACTCTGGCTTGAGCACCATAAAGACATTGACGGCGAACAATACTCCGCCTCCGAGATAGCCTAACGCGAAGCCCAAGCCCGATACAAAATGGATTCGATCACTTGTTGGTGCTACATCCAGGAGCAGCGCATCATAGAAAACATTCGCGCCTGAAAATCCGAGAGCACCCAAAGTAAACAATATGATTGCAGGCAACCAGTAGCCTTGTTGGGCCAGAAACAAGCCTAAAGTCGACAGAATTCCGATGAAGGCGAAAGCCATAAGGAATTTCTTTTTGGCTCCTGCACGATCGGCAATCGCACCCAGAATGGGAGCGAGAATGACAATAATCAGACTGGAAATTGAGGAAGCTACACCGAGTCTGAATGTTGTTTCCACGCTTCCAACATCGACAGACCAGAATTCGCGGAAGAAAATCGGGAAGAATCCGGCAATCACCGTCGTAGCGAATGCAGAATTTGCCCAGTCATACAATGCCCACGAAAGCGTTTTTTTCTCAAACCAAGATTTCAACTTCCATTCCTCGTCCGTCAGCTCCTCATACGAGCGCCGGTAGGATCATGTGGGACTTCGTTCAATACTTGCGCGCTGCACTTTGAACCGACGACATGAACAAACAACTTATTTGAATTTTTCAGTGTATCACGCTCAATATAAGCCAGACCCAGACTTCTTCCAACCCAGTGGCCATAGCCTCCGGAGGTAATGAATCCTACTCTTTGATCAGCGCACCACACGGGTTCAAAACCTGACACATCCGCATCATCCGAATCTATTTCCAGTAATGCGAGTGTTTGAGAAGAAGGACTGCTGCGCTGTCGAAGTGCGGCTTCCCGACCGATGAAATTGTGTTTTTCATAGTCAATGAATCGATCAAGTCCTGCCATTTCTGGAGTATAAGCCGACGTGAATTCCCTCGACCAGGAACCGAATCCTTTTTCCAGTCTCAGGCCGTTCATGGCACGAAAGCCGAATAAACTCATCTTATATCTCTCACCAAATTCCATGAGTCTTTGGTACAGACTCCTCAGGCAGTCTACCGGTACGTTGATTTCGTATCCCAATTCACCAGTTACCGACAATCGCCCTACCACCGCCATACAATCACCTACATCCAAATTGCGCAGATTCATGAATGGAAATGCCTGATTCGAAACATTTTCCTGAACCAGCTCCTTCAGCAATTTTCTGCAATCTGGACCTGTAATCGATACACCTGCCCAGCTGCCGCAAAGGTTCTTCACTTCGACGCCTTTTTCGGGCAGGTGATCATTGAACCAGCGCATGTGCCAGGATTGCAAATAATACGACCCCATCAACCAGAATCTATCAGTCTCCAAGCGCATGACTGTCAAATCTCCAACTAACCGACCGCTAGGTGCCAACATCGGAGCGAGTCGAATCCCTCCAACTTTCGGCAATCTACATGCCAGCATGCAGTCGAGCCATTTTTCACTGCCTTGACCTGAGATTTCATAACGAGAAAATCCTGTAATATCAACCATTCCGACAGTGCTACGAACTGCGGATACCTCTCGTTCGACCAGTTCAAACGCATTGGAACGCCTGAGAGTCGGAGTTTCCTGGAATCCCGGTTGACTCGATGCAAAGAACAAAGGCACCTCAAGCCCCCAGATGCAACCGAATTGTGCTCCCTCCTGTTTGATGTCTTCATGAATTGGTGACAGATGCAACGGACGACCTGCCGGCAGTTCCTCATTCGGATAAGTGAGCACGAATCTCCTGGCGTAGAACTGTCGGGCAGTTTGCGAAAGATACCGATCCTCACTGGCAAATTCACCATATCTGGCTACATCCATTCCAAAAATATCGAATTCCGGTTCGCCATCGATCATCCACTGCGCCAGTGCCAAGCCCACTCCTCCACCTTGGCTGAACCCGGCCATGACCCCACACGCAACCCAGTAGTTTTTCAAACCAGGTACCGGGCCAACCAGCGGATTACCGTCAGGTGTGAAGGTGAAAGCTCCATTGACCCAGCGTTTGATTCCGACTTCTTCCAGCACTGGAAATCTTTCAAATCCCTTGCTCAACTGTGGTGCAATTCGATCAATTTCCTCCGGAATCAGATCCATTCCGTAATCCCAAGGGGCACCTTCCAGATGCCAAATTTTCGGATCAGTTTCATAGACGCCCATCAGTATACCTTTGCGTTCCGGGCGCATATAGGTATAGCCATCCAAGTCTAAAACAGACGGGATGAGGTCTTCACGTGCAGCTAGGTGCGGAATTGCCTCAGTCACCAGATAATGGTGTTGCATGGGTGTAACAGGAAGATTCACGCCGGCCATTCGACCCACTTTTCGGGCCCACAGTCCTCCGGCATTCACAACATGTTCTGCAACAATTGTTCCGTGTTCCGTGACCACATCCCAAGCGCCTTCGGATCTTGGATTCAATTCGACAATTCGATTGCGTAGAATGATCTGAGCACCTCTTCCCAGTGCTGACTTGGCATATGCGATTGTAGTACTATGCGGATCAAGATACCCTTCGTGTTGGTCGAACATCCCGCCGTGGAGATCGGACGTTTCGACCAATGGACATATCTCACGGATTTCTTCTGGCGTTACGAGTTGAGATTCAATTCCCATCGTGAGAAAGATAGTCCTCATATATTTGAGATACTCCCAGCGCTCGGCGCTGGCGGCAAGAATGATGCTGCCCCCTTTTACCATACCGATATCTTGACCGCTCTCGCGTTGAATTTGCTGGTACAGATTAATCGTATAAGCCTGCAACTTGGAGATATTCAGATCATTATTCAGCGGGTGAAACCCGCCTGCCGCATGCCACGTCGATCCCGCGGTTAGTTCCTTCCTTTCAATCAGCACAACATCCGACCATCCCAGCTTGGCCAAGTGATACAGAACGCTGGCTCCGATAACACCACCCCCAATGACAACAACTCGATATTGATTTTTCATGCTGACTGTTCTCGCAATCTGATTAACAAGCAACTATTCTCACAGAGCCTGTATTATTGGTAAAAATGAAACTCTAGTTGTCTGTTTTTCATTTCTAAGTCAACTTGTACAGTAGAGTCCTATGTAGCACTCAGAACTATGTAGCGCATTTTGAATATATTACTGTTTTTCCGTAATGAATTGCTTTAGTTTGCGACATAGTTAGACTTCCATTAACAGCCCATAAAAGGGCAGGAGTCTAACTATGAGGTATCGAATTGATAATCAGTTCGCCTTAACCGAAGTTTAACATAGTTAAAATATTGTAGTGCTAAAACAGATAGTTAGATGGGTAAAAAAAACGCTCTGGCACTACAAACTGAATTTCCGCCCCCACTACGCAAAAAAGTAGCGAGTGCCGCCACAGCACTGACCTCGGCGATCAGCAGATCTTTTTCCGGATGCCTCCGAATGCGGTATCGATACCCAGAAGCTGACAGATCGCCGGCTGTTCCATTTCCACATGGGTCGCTTTGCGCACATGCAGCGTTCGCCCATCCGCACGTTTGAATGTGACTGTGATTCGCTGCACGCTTTGCATGATCCTGCGGATTCGACTCCAACTGTGATGGCAATCGCCAACCTTGAGCCGACGCCGAATCATCTGCACCAGCTGAAACGCCAACGTGGTAATAAACAGGTGAGCGTCAGCCCGGTGCTGCTTCTGGTGAAACACCGGACGAAGTCCCAGTTCCGATTTCAAACATCGAAACACCGATTCAACTTCAGTCAGCAGAACATAAGTGCGCCACATCGTCTCCTCATCCCAATCCATCTTGTTGGTGCGCAGACAATACACTCCAGGATGCGTCTGGCGCGTGCCATCGACTTCCTGGAGCTGCCATTGGATGTGACTCGCCTTTTTGCCGACCCCATCGGCAATCACCTCAACCTGATAGTGTTGTGAGATGCCCTTGCTTTTCTCCGCTAAACGCCCCAGGCGCCGTTCCACAGAGCCCAGCGTTTTATGGGTATACGGCTTCGACAGACCTTCGTTGAGCTGCCTCAATCCGTCTTCATAAAGCTGCTGAAAATGTTCGCTCATCGCAAGCTCCTTGTGCAGGCGTTCCTCAGAACGGCAATACAGCCGGGTCTCGGTTCCCGATTCGTCATCTAGCCGCTGCAACTGCACTTGCATTTGCTTTGCGTTTCGTATCGTAACCACATCGATTTCCTCAAAGCACCGCTTGCGCTCTCGGCTCACCGCCAGATACTGATATCCATGCTCGCGCAGCCAATCCAGATTGTCCTGCTCCGCCAAGCCTCGATCCATGATCACCATCGCACCGGGGGGTGCGTCCAGTGCTTCGAGCATCGCCTCCAGCGTCGTTCCCTCAACCACATTGCCGTCGAACACTTGCGAGCGGCGGATGAACCCGCTACCGTCCAACACCACCGCCAGCGTCAGAAGCCGGCAATCCGAACGCTTTTCTTTCGAACGTCCAAACTTGGCCTTGGGCATCTGCTCTGCATTGCCTTCCAGGTAGGTGTTGGTCAGATCATACAGCGTCACTGTGGTCGGCAGATCGAACAGTTCGCGGACCCGCCCGAACACGTGCTGTTCAATCGCAGCGTGGTGTTTGAGCAACCCATCAGTGGCCCGGTACAGACTCATCGAGCTCATCGAATCGAAATCCACATCCAGCAGTTCGCCCAGTGCACTGCTTTCGCCCAGCCAGTGCCAGGCGCTACGTTCCGATCCGCATCCGGCCAGCCTCGCGACAATCACCGCAATGGCCGAAGCGCATTGCCGGCGGTTGAACCCGACGCTTTGAAACAGTTGCGGCAGCTGCAATTCATGCAGCGCCCACAGCCCCAGCGCTTCGACTCCCGCCGAGCGCGCTTGGCGCAACTCGAGCGAATCGGGATCAATGCTGTGATACTTCGCATCGGCCAAACGCGCGCCGGGCCGGACCTCGGTTTGGTCATTTGCCAAGACCGGCTCATAGGGCGGGCCGCCATGGCGATCAATGAGGCGCTTGTATAACAGGTTTGCCGCCTGTTCGACCTGCTCGTCGAAGGGCATCGGAAACAGCGGTTGCGAGTGGCCGTTGAGGAGTTCATCCAGGCGCTGGCAGGCCTCCCGCCACAAAGGTTGAGGCAGATCGAAATTGGCGCCTAGATTCAGTTCGATGGTCTGTTTGACGCGGTTGTCGACGCGTTGGTTGCTGACCAGGCGGTAGGAGTAATAGGCGTTGCCGTTGGCATGGCTGCCGGTTTTGGTTTTGCGGATGAACATGGGGGCATTATAGGGGGAGCGCTGGAGGTTGTCAAGGTGAAACATGAATATAATGGCACTACAATCGTTTTGGAGAAAGGCGAAAGAAGCATTTTCAATGGCTTACGGAACACAGGGTGGAGAAAAATGCCTGTTTTAGGGCAGCAGGGGTTAAACTTCGGTTAAGCGAACAACCGAACGGACCGTTGGTACCCTTGCTGAAAGGTATTGCAGAGACACTGTGCGAGCACCAGTACGCGAAGGGGACAATTCAAATTCATCTTCGGAATATTGTGCGGTTCAGCGCATGGCTTGAACAGGAGAATGTTGAGTCTGACCAACTCTGTGCTGCACAAGTCGAACAATATTTACAGACTGTCGGCGACGGGGCGTACATGCGTGTACGGAAATCGCTTGCGCATCTGACTGACTATTTACGTTCTCAAGGCATTATTGAGCCGTCTCAGGCTGTAGCTGAATTGACGCCCGCAAGGCGCTGTATCTTGGATTACGAACGATACTTGTGCAGACAACGGGGGCTTACTACCGCAACGGCAAAAAATCATGCGCGTTACGTTGGCGAATTTCTGCGACACTGCTTCGGTCCCGACAAAGTGGAATTGTCTGCGTTGCAATTCGTCGATGTGGTGGGGGTTGTAGGCAATCAGGCTCAGTTAAAAAACAAAGCCAGCATGAAGGCACTCACCAACGCTTTGCGTTCGTTTTTACGCTATGTACATGTGCATGACGAAAGGATGCCTGACCTTGCTGCACAGGTTCCCGCTGTGGCTGACTGGGCTAAAACCTCGGTGCCACGTGCAATCGCGGCCGACCAAGTCGAACGGCTTGTGGCAAGTGTAGATCGCAAGACAGCGACGGGACGGCGCGACTATGCGATTTTACTGCTGCTTGCACGGCTGGGGCTGCGTAGCAAGGAGGTGGCATTTCTAAATCTGGATGATATTGACTGGACCAATGCGACGCTGACCGTGACACTGAAAGGTACAACTCGCAGTACTTACCCACTGACTAGGGAAATAGGCGAGGCGATCCGCGACTATCTGCTCAACGGACGGCCATCCAGCGATGAACGCCTGCGGTGCAACTCGCCGGGGCTTTTTGGTCTCACCTTCGAGCAGCATGCGACGCGCATCGTCCGCCAATGGCATCACATACACATCCTTGATGGTCTTGTCAGAGCGCTTGACGGTCTCGCCAATCCGCTGCCAGCCCGCCGCACGATAACTGCTGGCGCTAAAACGCGCCGCTTCAACGAAGCTCTCCATCAGCACCGGCCGCACGCCCCATCTTGTCTGCCAGTCGTCTGCCACCCGCCGTGCCGCCAACGATAATGCCTTCGAGGCCAGGTTCGACACCTGCACCCAGGGCAAGATCAAGAACCGCGCATTTTGCACCACCTGCTTCAAACGCTTCTTGTAGCGCACCGGCTGCCAGCCGACCCATTCATCCCGGCACGGCAACTTCGCACTGGCTCGCTGAAACAGCAAACAACCCAGCCGCCGGTTATCTTTGTCAACCATGAAATAACGCAAATGACACCCCATCGGCTGACGGTAGCCCAGGTAATGATAACGATCCACCAGCTCGTTCCACTGCGCCTTGTCGGCCTCGCTCTCCACCAACTGCAACGCAATCGGCGACAGTTCCGACAAACTCGCCACCACCGCCGCACCCGGCTCACTTCGCTCGCTCCACTCCAGTGGTTTGCGTGCCCCCCGAACCATCGTCTCATCCTTGCCCGGCAAGCGCAGCACATCCGCAGCCTCCAATTCCTCCAGCATCTTCAAACACGCATAAGTGCTGTTGACACCGCCATCCGTTCGCCAATCCAAATGCTCACAGATCGTCTGCGCCAACTCCTTGCGACTTAAGCGCGGAAAACTCTCAACCGTCTGCTGCACCTCGACCAATTGCTGGCGCGTGACGCGCCGCCCTGAAAAGGTCGTCCGATGCAATCGCTTGATGCTGTCGTCCATCGCGTGTTCTCCTGATGTGCTCAATGTTCACTGTCATTTTCGCACAACCGGAGAGGGTTGTCAAGGGCTCAGGACAATTATTTTTACACTTGAAAAACATGATTGACATCAATGACTTGCAAATCACAACCGACCACGTGTTCGGAATTTTTCAAAACGAATGCCATTGGGTGCGCACCTATCAAACGCAACCCTGAATTTAGTGGAGAATTCTGCCCATTCCTGAACGCTACAATGGAGGTTTCATTTCGTGTTACGTAGTAACTTTCTCCCAGTTTGATTTTCCATTCGTCGGCTTCTTCAAGACGAATAAATCCGGCCCTGTTCAGTGCATCAGCAATACTCCGGGATGCATATATGGGGTTGGAGACTTCAGCAGAAAATCATTCAAGGATCCACCCTCAAGCCCCATTCCAGCTGGCACAAAAGTATTCATGATGTCGTACTTGCCTGCTGGTCGTCCGAGGGTTCTATGGTTGTGACAAGTGAAGCGAAGTCAAACAGATTTCGGTCAGCCAATTGGGACGGAGCTACATTTTGCACGCTTCTAAAGATATTTTCGATTCGACCTGGAAATTCTTTTTGCCATTGCTGCAACATATTCTTTATCTTCACTCGCTCAAGGTTGGTCTGTGACCCACAAAGATTGCAAGGAATGATAGGGAAATTTCTGGCTTCCGCATACTTTTCAATATCCGATTCCCGGCAGTAAGCCAATGGTCGTATTACGATATTTTGTCCGTCGTCACTTTTGAGTTTGGGCGGCATGGCTTTCATCTTGCCACCATGAAACATGTTCAGGAACAACGTTTCGATAATATCGTCTCGATGGTGACCTAGAGCAATTTTGTTGAACCCGTTATTTGAAGCGAAGTTGTACAACACGCCGCGCCGTAGTCTGGAACAAAGACCACACATGGTTTTGCCTTCCTCAATTACGTCACGAACAACGCTATAGGTATCCACTTCGAGAATGTGATAGGACACTCCGATCGATTGCAGGTAATTCGGCAAAATACGCTCTGGAAAGCCAGGCTGCTTTTGATCCAGATTGACGACGGTCAATTCAAACTGGACGGGAGTTCGAAGCTGGAGTTCCAGAAGTATGTCCAGCATGGTATAGGAGTCCTTGCCACCCGACAGACACACCATAACGCGGTCGCGGTCTGCAATCATTTCAAAATCACGAATCGCGCTTCCTACATCTCGTCGCAGCCGCTTGCGGAGTTTATTGAAATTGTAGCGATCCCGCTCCGATTGAAATTTTGGTGGTGTGGCGGTTGCGAGTATATTTTCGTACTGGATTCTCATTGGTGTCAATTAATCATTTTTCGAGATTTGTTATACATGAGCGAGTACTACCTACAATGGGCAATCTGCTGTCTAACTCGAAATTCTTGAATTTTCAGAACTTATGAGCATCATTTATTGTACGATTAACTGATAGTGAAGTAACCGTAGGAAACAAATGATGCAGTGGCTTGCTCTTGCCGTTGTCTGTATAGCATTGATAGCGCTCAGTTATTACTCCCCGAAGATTGGATTCAGTCTATTAGGGGCACTCGCAGCAATTCTGGTTACTCTGTACTACCTAAATCTAAACGAATCGGAAATAACTGAATTTCCAGTTCCTCGCGAATTTGTCGTTCTCAGTGAAACTCATGCAACGGAATCATATGGCGAAAGCTGGGACTATTCAGGGAGAATTTCCAACTCCTCTGACAAGTCAGTCACTGATGTGCAAATCAAGATAATTCTGCATGACTGCCCAGAGGGGACCCAACAAATTACAGACGCTTGTGTAGTGATTGGGGAAGAAGTGGATTTCGTCGCGATCAATGTCCCTCCGCGGCAAGCGAGGGATTTCCGTGACAACATTTCCTTCCGAAACGCTGATCCAAAAGGTACTCAACAATGGAGCTTTGAATTGGTCAGCCTTCGTGTGACAGAATAGCGTTTGTATCTGCGCGAGGAAATGACATCATCTATCTATGCTGAAGCGCGGATTTCACGGCAATCAGCAGGAAACATTTCAACCACTAATTGTCGAATTCACAGGACGGCACAAAATCCGAAACAAGGGCACGGTTATGCAGATGACGCTGCTGACATTGGGTATGGTCGAAAAAACATGCCTTACAAGAAGTTGATCAAGGCTAAATGACAAAAGAATACCGAAATATAAAAACAGCAAGCAAATGAGTGACAAACCAAATAAGGACAAGAAGAAAAGTACGTATACCAAATCAATGAAACCGATCATTTCAGCAAGTGGATGAAGAAACTGAAAAATGTCGAAGTTAGAAATCATTTACAGGCATTAATTGCCAGACTTCGGGAAAGAGGGATTGAAAATACGAAATCTGTCGGCGACCAGGTATTCGAGTTGCGTGATCAACGATATGGATATAGAATTTACCTCACGGTAAGAAAGAAAATAGTTGTTAATACTGCTTGCTGGAGGTCACAAGGACTCGCAACAAAGGGACATTGACAGAGCGAAGGAAATTGAAAGAGAATTGAAATGAAAGTCACTCCGTACGACGAAGCCAAATATCTGGATACTGAAGAAGCTCGGCAAGGCTATCTGGAAAGTTGCCGTGAATTCGGGCTGGATATCGGCCGAGCGAATGAAGCCGTGGAGCGCTCCCGTAAAATACATGGCAGTCGTGAATCATCAATCATTTCATCCACTGAGTGCTCGAAAACTGAAAAGCAGAATTTGCTTTGAAGCCATGCGTCATCCTAACCGAAGTTTAACATAGTTAAAATATTGTAGTGCTAAAACAGATAGTTAGATGGGTAAAAAAAACGCTCTGGCACTACAAACTGAATTTCCGCCCCCACTACGCAAAAAAGTAGCGAGTGCCGCCACAGCACTGACCTCGGCGATCAGCAGATCTTTTTCCGGATGCCTCCGAATGCGGTATCGATACCCAGAAGCTGACAGATCGCCGGCTGTTCCATTTCCACATGGGTCGCTTTGCGCACATGCAGCGTTCGCCCATCCGCACGTTTGAATGTGACTGTGATTCGCTGCACGCTTTGCATGATCCTGCGGATTCGACTCCAACTGTGATGGCAATCGCCAACCTTGAGCCGACGCCGAATCATCTGCACCAGCTGAAACGCCAACGTGGTAATAAACAGGTGAGCGTCAGCCCGGTGCTGCTTCTGGTGAAACACCGGACGAAGTCCCAGTTCCGATTTCAAACATCGAAACACCGATTCAACTTCAGTCAGCAGAACATAAGTGCGCCACATCGTCTCCTCATCCCAATCCATCTTGTTGGTGCGCAGACAATACACTCCAGGATGCGTCTGGCGCGTGCCATCGACTTCCTGGAGCTGCCATTGGATGTGACTCGCCTTTTTGCCGACCCCATCGGCAATCACCTCAACCTGATAGTGTTGTGAGATGCCCTTGCTTTTCTCCGCTAAACGCCCCAGGCGCCGTTCCACAGAGCCCAGCGTTTTATGGGTATACGGCTTCGACAGACCTTCGTTGAGCTGCCTCAATCCGTCTTCATAAAGCTGCTGAAAATGTTCGCTCATCGCAAGCTCCTTGTGCAGGCGTTCCTCAGAACGGCAATACAGCCGGGTCTCGGTTCCCGATTCGTCATCTAGCCGCTGCAACTGCACTTGCATTTGCTTTGCGTTTCGTATCGTAACCACATCGATTTCCTCAAAGCACCGCTTGCGCTCTCGGCTCACCGCCAGATACTGATATCCATGCTCGCGCAGCCAATCCAGATTGTCCTGCTCCGCCAAGCCTCGATCCATGATCACCATCGCACCGGGGGGTGCGTCCAGTGCTTCGAGCATCGCCTCCAGCGTCGTTCCCTCAACCACATTGCCGTCGAACACTTGCGAGCGGCGGATGAACCCGCTACCGTCCAACACCACCGCCAGCGTCAGAAGCCGGCAATCCGAACGCTTTTCTTTCGAACGTCCAAACTTGGCCTTGGGCATCTGCTCTGCATTGCCTTCCAGGTAGGTGTTGGTCAGATCATACAGCGTCACTGTGGTCGGCAGATCGAACAGTTCGCGGACCCGCCCGAACACGTGCTGTTCAATCGCAGCGTGGTGTTTGAGCAACCCATCAGTGGCCCGGTACAGACTCATCGAGCTCATCGAATCGAAATCCACATCCAGCAGTTCGCCCAGTGCACTGCTTTCGCCCAGCCAGTGCCAGGCGCTACGTTCCGATCCGCATCCGGCCAGCCTCGCGACAATCACCGCAATGGCCGAAGCGCATTGCCGGCGGTTGAACCCGACGCTTTGAAACAGTTGCGGCAGCTGCAATTCATGCAGCGCCCACAGCCCCAGCGCTTCGACTCCCGCCGAGCGCGCTTGGCGCAACTCGAGCGAATCGGGATCAATGCTGTGATACTTCGCATCGGCCAAACGCGCGCCGGGCCGGACCTCGGTTTGGTCATTTGCCAAGACCGGCTCATAGGGCGGGCCGCCATGGCGATCAATGAGGCGCTTGTATAACAGGTTTGCCGCCTGTTCGACCTGCTCGTCGAAGGGCATCGGAAACAGCGGTTGCGAGTGGCCGTTGAGGAGTTCATCCAGGCGCTGGCAGGCCTCCCGCCACAAAGGTTGAGGCAGATCGAAATTGGCGCCTAGATTCAGTTCGATGGTCTGTTTGACGCGGTTGTCGACGCGTTGGTTGCTGACCAGGCGGTAGGAGTAATAGGCGTTGCCGTTGGCATGGCTGCCGGTTTTGGTTTTGCGGATGAACATGGGGGCATTATAGGGGGAGCGCTGGAGGTTGTCAAGGTGAAACATGAATATAATGGCACTACAATCGTTTTGGAGAAAGGCGAAAGAAGCATTTTCAATGGCTTACGGAACACAGGGTGGAGAAAAATGCCTGTTTTAGGGCAGCAGGGGTTAAACTTCGGCTAAGTTAGTAGAGCGTCCGACTAGATTCGAACCAGCAACCTGAACGAACGTTCTGCTCTATCCAATTGAGCTACGGTAGCAAAATTGGGGTGACAGTTTGATCTCCACCCCTATTAGCTATAGAACACCAAAATTCCCGGGGAATTTTTGATTTCCGCCCGCATTCGATGATAAACCGTTGACATATCCGGTTTCCGTTTCCTTTCAACGCCTAGACAGGGGTAATGCGGTTGCACCGCAACGATATCCGTTACAGTTCTTGGTAATGCGTTCGTCACGCAACAGTTCGTTGAGCACCTGCGAAGCGGTTTCTGAATGAGTTCGGCCAATGCTCCAACTGGCGCTGAGCCTGCTCAACAAGTATTCAATACTTATGAATTTGGTGAATATTCCGATGAGAATCAGTGAAATGAAGCGCTGAGCATTTGAAATATTCTCAACGTAGGGGAATTATGAGCACTTGGACTCGCCGCAGTTTAGACAGGTCATGCAACCGTCCAGATACACCATTGCCCGAGTACTGCAAACATTACACAATTCAGCGCCATCTGGAAAACTGTTCTCGTTATCATCCATTGAAACATTGATGCGCTTTTCAAATTCCAGCCTCTTTTCTTCAAGAATCCGTTTGGTATGTTCGGACAGTGGTTCATCCGTGATCATTCCGATCCGCTTCATGTGCATTTCTATGACTGAGCCGATTTCGGCTACCAGAGATGGTGTGAATTTGCCACCCTTTTTGAAATATCCGCCGCGAGGATCGAACACTGCGTGGAGTTCCTCAACAAGAAACGTGCTGTCACCACCTTTTCTGAAAACAGCCGAAATAATCCTCGTAAGGGCAACTGTCCACTGGAAATTGTCCATATTTTTCGAATTAATGAAAATTTCAAAAGGACGCTGTCGCTCGTAAGGCGTTCCCGCATTCAATGTCATGTCATTGATGGTTACATATAGTGCATGTTCGGAAAGCGGTGTCTTAATCTTGTAGGTGCTCCCTCTCAGCATTTCCGGTCTTTCAACGCGTTCGTGCATCTGGACCACGTTGGACTTCTTTTCAACGATGCCGACTAAATCATCGTCACTTTGTGAGACAGGATGCTCTTCCGACAAGGTGAAAAGAGGCCCCGGCGCATCGCTTTTGGAAGCAACCTTGTAATCTACTATGGGCTGATTGATTTTGATAGCCATTTCATAAGCCTTAGAATTTTCCGTAATACCCTTCTTTCAGAGCATCAAACAAATTTGCTGCAGTGTGGGCTTCTCCGTCGTACTCCACTTCCTCATTTCCTCTTACTTCAACAACGCTGCCATCTTTCAACGTAAATTGATATTTCGTTTTCTCCAAATCCTTGTCGCGTACTAGTACGCCTTGGAAAGCTTCTGGGTTAAATCGAAATGTTGTACAGCCTTTCAATCCACTGTCATAGGCATCCATATAAATTTCCTTGAATTTCCCAAACGGATATTCCGTTGGAACATTCGCAGTCTTGGATATGGAAGAGTCCACCCATTTCTGTGCTGCTGCCTGAACTGCAACATGTTCCTGAGGGGAAATGTCATTCGTAGTCACAAAATAGTCTGGCAGTGAAGATTCATCATCTGCGGTAGCGTTTGGATTGACCAGTTCACGATACGCGAGCAACTCGTACGAATAAACTTTCACGTTTTCTTTCGACTTTTTGCCTTCTCGAATCACATTTCGTGTGTATTCATGTGCGAAAGAAGGCTCAATTCCATTACTGACATTGTTGCCAAGAGATAGACTGATGGTTCCCGTTGGAGCAATCGAACTGTGATGTGTGAATCGCGCTCCATACTCGACGATGAAATCGGTCAATTCCTGAGGTAAATTCTGCATGTATCGACTGTATTTCGCAAGAAGTGTCGCTCCCTTCACTTTATGCCCAACTCTGATCCCGTCCTTAGCCATTTCCGGTCGCTTGTTCAGCAGACTCGGCGTGACTTCAAATCTCTCTTCAAATATCGGTGCCGGACCTTTTTCTTGAGCGAGCTGTATCCCTGTATCCCATCCAGTGATAGCCATCTCTTTGGCAACTTGTTCGGTAAATTCAAGGGATTCCCGAGACCCGTATTTCACTTTCATCAAAGCCAAGGTCGAACCAAGTCCGAGGAATCCCATACCATGACGCCGTTTTCGAAGAATTTCTTTTTGCTGGTCTGATAACGGCAGGCCGTGAATTTCCACAACATTGTCCAGCATTCGAGTAAAGATCGAAACTACTTTTCGATATTTCTCCCAGTCAAACACGACACTATCGGTAAACGGATTCTCAACAAATTTCGTCAAATTTACTGAACCCAGAAGGCAACTTCCATAGGGCGGCAATGGTTGTTCACCACATGGATTTGTGGCCCGAATATCTTCGCAGAACCAGTTATTGTTCATCTCGTTGACTCGATCAATCAATATAAATCCTGGCTCCGCATAATCGTATGTGAGTTCCATAATGGACTCCCATAACCGGCGCGCTTGAATTATCCTGTAGACGCGAACAGCAACTCTTCCCTGTTCATCGATGATATAGGTCTGGCTATTGTCACCAATAGGCCAATACTTCCAAACTACAGTGCAGTCTTTGCTATTGAATTCATCTTTGGTCGCTGGAAACACAAGTTCCCACTCATCATCGTTCTTTACTGCTCTAATGAAATCATCCGTGATCAGACAGGACAGATTGAACTGCCGCAGACAACCGTCTTTTCTCTTAGCTCGAATGAAATCCAGAATATCTGGATGCGAAACGCTGAACACTCCCATCTGAGCTCCGCGACGGCCACCCGCAGACGACACCGTGAAACACATAGCATCAAAAATGTCCATGAACGACAAGGGGCCGGAAGTGTATGCGCCTGCTCCGCTCACAAACGCACCTTTTGGACGAAGCGTTGAGAATTCGTAGCCGATACCACATCCGGCTTTAAGTGTAAGACCGGCTTCATATACTGCATTCAGGATGCCTTTCATCGAATCCGATATGGTCCCAGAAACAGTACAGTTGATGGTGCTGGTAGAGGGTTTGTGTTCGCGAGCACCTGCATTGGAAACAATTCGTCCCGCTGGAATTGCACCGTTCTGGAGTGCCCAGAAAAAATTTTCGTACCACTTCTCGCGGTTTTGCGGCTGCTCTACATCTGCTAGAGCACGTGCGACTCTCGCATATGTATCATCAAGGTCCTGGTCGATTATTTCTCCGGATTGTGATTTAAGGCGGTATTTGCGGTCCCAAGTATCAAGCGAAGCTTCTTGCAGTTCAAATGTAGGCAACTGCTCCGGAGTAATTTTCAGATTGCCCTGCGACGCCATCAATCGCCCCACCCAATCATCGTCATCCTCACTCCTCCACCAAGCTTGATCTGAATTGATGTATATGTATTTGAAACACTTGCTTCCTGTGTCAATCGAATTTGCCGCTACTAATTTCTCTAGGTAAACCTAAGCAACTGCTGCACAATTCCCGCAATTCGTTTTATATGTTTTATCGACACTCGGCAATATTAAAAAGTGGAATTGGGCTTATGTCGGTGCTTGCTTTCTCTATGAGCAACTGTGTCGTGTTCTAACCAATGACAGTGATTTTCGGCCCGTTTGTTCAGCTTGGAACTACTCAATCTCTCTTCTCATAGGTTAAATTTCTTGGAGAATGTGATTGAATTAAGGAAATTAGCAACAGATCAAAATTTGTAATATATCACTAATATTTTTTTCATTATATCCACCTTACAATAACAATATTTAACAAAACTCAGGTTGTCAGCTTTCGATAAATATCAGATACCTTAATTGGAAGCTTGCGAACGTCATTTACCATCGTGTAGTTTACATGTCCATACATGTGCGGAAGATAATCATGTGCCTGCGAATCAATCGTAATGCAGAACGGATGTATGCCGGCATGTTTTGCTTCCATTAAAGCCTGCCGCGTATCCTCAATCCCGTATTCCCCTCGATAGCCATCATAGTCGTCGGGCTTGCCGTCCGAAATTGTAATCAAGACCCGAGTTTTCGCATCTACATTCAATAACTTTTCACTTAAATGGCGGATGGTGACTCCCATACGTGTGTAGTCCTGTGGCCGAATGCCTGCAATTCGCGCTTTGACTTTGCTGTCGTACGACTCCTCAAATGTCTTGATTCGATATAACTCGCAACGCTTGCGCGTCATCCCGGAAAATCCGTAAATGGCGTAACGATCGCCCAGAGTTTGTAGCGCTTCGCTTAGCAGAACCAAGCTTTCTCGTTCGGCATCATTAATCCACCCCTTAGTCGATCCGCTGACGTCAACCATAAATATCACTGCCAGGTTGCGTTCCAGTTTTCGAGATTTGATGAACAGTCGATCCGTCAATTCATTGCCTTCGAAAACATCAACATAGCTTTCTACAACCGCATCAATATCAATATCGTCACCGTTCTTCTGCCGACGCAGCATTCGATCATCTCCTCGCAACGCTTCAAAAGACTTGCGAATGTTCCGTACCAGATGCGAATACTTCTCCAGGATTGTCTCTACAACACTCTCACTGCTGGGGTGCATTTCAAGTTCCCTTAAAACGCACCAGTTTTTTCTATAGTGCCGACGCCGATAATCCCATTCATCGTAGAAATACGTCTCCTCCGCCCCTGAATTCGCCTTTTCGTGACGGTCTTCTTCCACTTGGCTGTCCTGTCTATATTGCCCGTCTCCTGCGGGCACGAGATAATCTTCGGGAATTTCACCAAAATCCTGAACAATGCTTTTAGCCGTTTGAATCACATCATCTGGTGGAACGACAGGCTGACCGTCAATGGTCAGTGTCATTTCCCATTCACCAGCCTCATCCGAATCGGGCTGGGTTGTTATGCTCACTCTATTAACTTGGTCTTCAGCCTGTTCGTCTTCAGTTTCGGATTCGCTGACGATTCTTTCGGCGAGTGTTGCAAGGTCCGTTCGAAACTTCTCCTTCTCTATTTCCACTCGCTGTTTCGCAACTTGCCTCACGCGCTCCAAATCAATCATTCCCTGATAACAGACAGGGTCTGATAACCTGAAATTTTGGTAATACAGCTGCTGTGTGACAGCAAGCGAATCCAGGACATCCGAATCTGGTTTTTGAACCTGCTCCAGCAATGAGTCGATGCCGTCGATATCGGGCAATGTCTCGGATAAAGTTTTCAATTCATTCATTTGTCGAACAAGGCCAGGCAGTTCGCCTTTCATGCGGCTAAGAAGTCGAATTTCTTCAACAACCTCAAATAGTCGAAGTGCCCTTGCCTGATCTTGAAATTTAGTGATCGCCGTGCATACGACAGGAATGCCTGTATGTACATCCACGCGAAATGTTCCAAATAGCGTCTGTGCCAATAAAAATGCTCCAGTCGCCTTATAGAGTTGAAAATTGAGCCGTTCTGAATCAAACTGATTTACGAGTTCCGGCAGAAAGAGAGTTTCCGTGTCAGTCCAAGCTTCGTTATCAGCGCGTATTTCAAGCTCACGACCGGAAACGCCTTTTACATATTTGTTCAGAATTCCGACAACATCACCAAATGAAACTGAGTGTCTTTTCTGACTAAGTCTGTCAGCAAACCTTCTCGCTTCTCTGAATGAAGCACTACCTGGATACAAGCCCTGTCGGTCATAGATGTCCATCGCTTCAATGATCCACTGGGTTACTCCGTCCGAATCCATTAACTTGAATGCCTGAGAGACATGGCTTACGAACTGAAACGCCATCTCCGAGTTGGACTTCGAGATGACACCGGCCCAGTGCAAAGCGAATTCCTGCGAAGACCTGTCCAATAATGAAAGCTTTAGCGCCGGTTCGCTAGCTGTTCGACGCGAAGTCAGGACTGCACCGAGCAATTCTTCCAGCTTTTCCTCAATTCGATTCGCAGAAAGCGGCTTCTTCACAGGATAGATTCCGATGGTGAAATGCCGTCACTGATTTAGAAAAGTGATGAAGCCATTTCCTGAATGGCAGTCAATATTTCCGGATCATCCGTCAAAGTCTGAGAAATTGAGGCATTGCATGCTTCAAGCGGATCAATTCCAAAGACAATCAGTTTGGCTGCATGTACGAGAAGACGGGTGCTGGCTCCCTCTTCCAGGCCACTCCCCTTGAGATTGCGTGTCATCCTGGCGAATCGAACCAGGGAACCGGCGGAATCTTTGTCTATCCCCGATTCATGCACGATGATGGATTGCTCAAGTTCCTTTTCAGGATAGTCAAATTCAAGTGATAGGAAACGTTGGCGGGTGCTTTGTTTCAGGTCTTTCAATACGCTCTGATAGCCAGGATTGTAGGATATCGTCAGGTTAAATGCCGACGCAGCATGAAGCAGTTCACCGGTTTTCTCGATGGGCAGTACTCGTCGGTCATCAGCGAGAGGATGAATGACTACCGTGGTATCCTTTCGCGCCTCAACGATTTCATCAAGATAACAAATCCCGCCAACGCGAACGGCTCTGGCGAGTGGACCGTCAACCCACCTGGTTTCACCGCCCATGATTAGATAGCGGCCAACCAAATCCGATGCGGTAAGATCATCATGACATGCCACAGTCACCAGCGGCAGGTGCAATTTCCAAGCCATGTATTCCATGAATCGAGTCTTTCCACAACCTGTCGGCCCTTTCAATAGAACAGGAATGCGATTCTCGTGGGCACTCTCAAACAAGTGAACTTCGGATCCTTGAGGCGCGTAAAACGGCTCATCCTGTATGGAATAATCCTCACTTTCAATTCTGTACATTCGCGTTTGCCTTCCGATTTTCTCTCGCGGGTGAAGCTCAGCAAAAGAGTATATTATGTTCGTCCTGTTACTTGGCAGACTTAAAATTTTTCCAATCTTCCAATGTCTTCACGTCCAAATCAATTCGCCGATAATAATATTCTTCTTGATGAATCTCTCAAAAATTGTATCGTCGAAAGACTTTCAAATTTTGACAGAAAATCGATCCAGAAAACTGAACTTAGACAGGCCGCAGTTGCATTTACGATTTTGAATGGAGACCCTGGAAGTGCAGCTAGTTTTCTTCTGACCCGGCGACCCAAACATCTGAGACGTCACGGAGGTCAATACGCTTTGCCAGGTGGCAGATTGGACGGTGATGAATCAGCACTTGAAGCCTCACTGCGTGAACTGCAAGAGGAAATCGGTATAGATGTATCTGAGAATGAAGTGCTTGGATTTCTAGACGATTACGAGACTCGTTCAGGATTCGTTATTACTCCAGTCGTTGTATGGGCAGGTGAAAGAAAAGAACTTCACCCTGATCCAAATGAAGTTGCATCCGTTTTCAGAGTGCCGCTTGCAGACTTGAAATCACCGAAGATTCCAGTTTTGGAAGAGTTAGCGGAAAGTGGAACACGAGTGCTGTCAGTACCACTGGATTCAATCGGACATCGGGTGTTTGCACCGACTGCAGCCTTTTTGTTTCAGTTCAGAGAAGTTGCCCTGTTTGGTCGACACACACGTGTAGCCCATTTCGACCAGCCGAAATTCGCTTGGAAATGATCTAAATTAGCAGAGACTGTGTGTCGTACCGATGGGGTCAGTCCTTCACATTTGCCAATTTATCCAGCAGAGCGCGATTCACTATGGGGTGCACAAATTGAGAGACATCGCCTCCCAACTGGGCAATTTCCTTAACCAGTGAAGCCGCAACAAAGGCATAGTCTTCAGCCGGTGCGAAAAACAGAGTTTCGATATGTGGATCGAGTTGTCGATTCATCCACGAGAGCTGAAACTCATACTCGAAATCTGAAACCGCCCTCAACCCTCGAATCACAATTTTTGAGTTCACTTCCTTGGCAAAATCAATCAGCAACCCTGCAAATCCAACAACGTTAACAGTAGGCAGGTGAGCGGTGGTTTCTTTGATCAGCTGAACACGTTCCTCTAGAGAGAACAGCGTCTTTTTATGCTTGCTGAATGCGACAGCCACTGTCAACTCATCGAAAAGTTCTGTTGCACGTTCAATCAGATCATTGTGACCCTTAGTAACCGGATCAAAGCTGCCCGGATAGATTGCTCGTGTGATTCGTTCTGAATGGTTCATGTTTTCGCCGATTCTGGAATGTTTCTAGCTGCAACCAAATTGTAAAAATATACATTATGTATGCATATAGAAAGAGAAAACGGAAATTCTTTACGAGTTGCTGAGGTTGGAGTTCCGTCAAAACGACGAATGGCACGTTAGAGTTTCATGTTGCACCCAGACCTTGAACCTGCAACTTCAATTTTGCACGAATTGAAGCAGGTAGTGGGTACGGGAGCCTGACTGATAATGCCTCAAAATTTTCCATTGCTCCGATAGTTGATTCAAACCTTCACTTCGCTCCATTTCGACATAGACGTGGGCATTCGAATTCAAGCAGCCGATTGATTCGAGTAGTTCAACCGATCTCAAAGCCATGCCTCGATAAAAAGGTGGATCTACAAATACAACATCGAACTTTTCTTCGATGGTTCTCAAGTAGGCCAACGCCTCACTACACACAACCAAACATTGATTCGCGGAAAGTTCAGCGGCGGTTCGATGCAAGCTACGTATACACTTCCGATCAATATCCACGAAAACAGCGGATTCAGCACCTCGGGAGAGCGCTTCAAAGCCCAGCGCACCGCTGCCTGCATACAAATCCAGACACTTCGCCCCTTCTATCCGCCACTGCAGCCAGTTGAACAGCGTCTCACGCGCTGCATCAGTCGTAGGTCGTATGTCTAGTGAAGAGCCAAACCGAATGACTCTGCGCCTCCACTTTCCCGAAATGATTCTGAGTTTGCCTTGCAATCTGATTTGCCTTCAATCGCATCTGTATCGAACATAATATAATTTGTTAATTGTTTCGCCATACGCACTACATCTTCACACTAAACCAAAATTGCGCCAACGTCTAGTTGCTGACGGTATCGTCCTGCTGGGCAATAACTCAACGCCATAAATTTTTTTCTTGGAACATCTCCTACGGATTATTTGGATGAACGAACCGCAAAATCAGACAACATCCAGCCAAAAGAAGAAATTCAGTTTCTTTGATGTCCTCGCCAGAACACGCAAGTCAGTCTCCGCTGGATTTTCCAATTTGTTTGCCAGTGCTTCATCTGTAGATCAGAGTGAAATTGACAAGCTTTACGATGCACTGATACTCAGTGATGTCGGTTATGCAGTGAGCGAATCAATCATACACTCTGTCAGCGCCTCAATGAAGCGGTCGAATATTTCCGGCGCCCAAGTCGCTAATCTCGTACGTCGGAAACTCATACAAATTCTTGAACCCGCAGAAATGAATTTCAACTTGGAAAAACATACACCGCCTGTCATCATCATGATGGTTGGTGTGAATGGAGTAGGCAAAACCACAACGAGTGCAAAAATTGCGGGGTATTTACAACAACACAGTCATTCGGTAATGCTGGCAGCTTGTGATACATTTCGTCCGGCTGCAATTGAACAGCTCCAGACTTGGGGGGAAAGGCTAAACGTTCCGGTCATCGCACAGTCTGCCGGAGCCGACCCCGCTGCTGTCGCACACGATGCTCTGCATGCGGCGACTGTTAGAGACATGTCTATTTTGCTAATCGATACTGGGGGACGACAACAAACGCGCGACGACCTGATGAGACAGCTTGGAAAAATTCGACGAGTAGTTTCAAAAATTCAACCCTCAGCACCCCATGAAACGCTGATCACAATTGATGCTGGCACAGGTCAGAATGCCATCTCCCAAGTAGAACAGTTTCACAAGCATTCCGCACTCAGCGGCATCTGTGTTTCCAAGCTTGACGGAACGGCGAGAGGTGGTATCGTTGTGGCGCTCACCCAACAATTCGCACTACCTTTGCCATTCATCGGTGTTGGAGAAGGCATTGGTGATATCGCACCGTTCAAAGCAGTAGACTACGTAGACTCACTATTGGGTCTCGAAACTACAGAATCCCCTGTCAATTAACAATGATTCGATTTTCCAACGTCACTAAGCAGTATCCAAGCGGACAGGCTGCACTCAGAAGTGTGAGCTTTGCAATTGAACCTAATCAACTGGTCTTCCTAACCGGGCACTCCGGTGCCGGTAAATCAACACTGATCAAGTTGATCACGCTGCAGGAAAAGCCAACACATGGTCACATTTTCGTCGACGACAGAAACCTTTCAGCGCTGGCAGGCAATCAGATTGCCTATTACCGCCGCTCTATCGGCGTGGTTCAGCAAGACCACAAACTGCTATTTGACCGTACTGTTGTGGATAACGTTGCACTTCCGCTAATTGTCCGAAACATGGAAATGTCGAAGATTCGTCGGAGAATATCAGTGGTATTGGAAATGGTCGGACTACACGGCAAAGAGAAAGCTTACCCCATAAATCTTTCGGGCGGAGAACAGCAACGGGTAGGAATTGCAAGAGCAATAGTAGGGCGTCCGCAATTGATTATCGCAGACGAACCGACTGGCAACTTGGATGAGGAACTCGGTGATGAAATCATGGACATATTCAAACTGCTGGTGCAGTACGAAACCACAATTATCGTTGCTACGCACGACAGGCACCACTTTTCGGGACAGCGATTCAACGTATTTGAGTTGCGAAACGGCATCATGACTCCTAGCAACATCGTCTGAATGGGAATGCGTCGTTTCTTGCTATTACGTCTCCAGACACTCGTCTCATGTCTGGGTAGAATGTGGCGAACTCCTTTTCCGACGATATTTACAGTTGCCTGCGTGGGTGTTATTTTGTCTCTGCCAGCAGGCTTGTACATGATGTCGGTAAACTTGCTTCCCATCACGGGCATATTGAAGAATACCCCTGAACTGACAATGTACCTGTCAAAAAATGCGAACGACGATTTGAGTGCCAGACTATTTGATCAAGTTCGAAATTTGCCTCAAGTCCATCATGTACGTCTGGTTTCTGCAGATGAAGCATTGGAAGATTTCAAGCAGCTTACCGGCCTGGACACCATAATTCAGTACGTTCCAGACAATCCATTGCCGACTGTGATCATTGTTCAACCTTACGAAAAATATGCCAATCCAACTGATTTTCAGCAACTCGCGGACAAACTGAGGGGGTTCGAACTGGTTGATGCAGTTGAAGTCGACCTGCAATGGGTTAAGAGACTGTACAATATCATCGAGTTGGCACGAATTGGTTTTGCGACCGTTTCCGTCTTGCTGATTGCGGCCGCAATACTATTGATATGCAATACCACCCGGCTCTCAATCGTCAGCCGTTACGAAGAAATCAAAGTAATCGACCAGATTGGCGGGACCCGAGCATTCATTCGCAGGCCATTCGTCTACATTGCTATAATTCACAGCCTGCTCAGCGTTACCGTCGCACTCGCCATCATTGAAGGAATTCGCATGTTCTTGAGAGAACCGATAGGTGAACTCGCTACACTTTATAGCAGTGACTACCAACTGTCCGGACTCTCTCCTCTCACTTGGCTTGGAGCAGCTGCAACGGTATCTATTCTTAGCTGGCTTGCATCCAGAACTACTGTTCACATCTATCTGCGCCGTCTTAAATCCTCACAACCCTGAGCTCTCTTGTATTTTTATTTTCTGAACCTAAATTTATTTTTACGTGGATGAAACTTTACAAATTATTAGCACTCTCATATAATGAGTGCTAGAATACGGTTAAGATGATAATCTCAGGTAAAGTCAATATGAGTCAAAATTTTCCAGTTCCATTAAATTTTCAAAGTGGGGAGATTTCTTCCTACCTCAGGTCAGTCTATGCGCAGCCCATTCTTACTGCCGAAGAGGAACGGGAATTGGCAATTCGCTATCATGAAAACGAAGACTTGGACGCAGCGCGCCAGTTAGTTCTTTCCCACTTGAGATTCGTCGTTCGAGTCGCCAGAGGATTCGTTGGTTATGGAATCCCTCTCAGCGACCTCGTTCAGGAAGGTAATGTGGGATTGATGAAGGCCGTCAAGAAATTCGAGCCGGACCGTAACGTTCGACTCGTCTCCTTTGCAGTTCACTGGATCAAAGCGGAAATTTACGATTTCATTCTGCGCAACTGGAAAATCGTGCGAATCGCAACAACTAAAGCGCATAGAAAACTGTTTTTCAATCTGCGCAAGCATCGTTCCAGTCTGGAATCGATGAGCGAAAATGAAATTCAATCTCTTTCTGGCGCATTGGATGTACCCACAGAAACCGTTCGCGAAATGGAAATCAGAATGACCGGCACCAATGTTTCTTTTGATGGAAACTACGATGAAGACAGTGAGGAAATCAGTTTTGCGCCTTCTGCATACCTGGGAGACAGACGTTTCAATCCAGAAGACAACTACGAAGCCAATTGGGCCGAAACCAACCGTCACCAGCAGATTGAGAGTGCTCTTGAAATACTGGATGAACGCAGCAGGGACATCATTATCCAACGCTGGCTCAGTGAAGAAAAATCAACCTTGCATGCCCTTGCTGACAAGTATGGAGTCAGTGCAGAGCGAATTCGCCAGATTGAAGAAAAGGCAATGCGAACCATGCGAGGCGAAATTAGCGAAGATGAACACTTCCATTAATTCAGTGAGGGCGTTATCCTAGCACTGCTTTTCCCGGTGCTATGATCTTTAGCTCACTGCAGGTGTTTGAAGTACCAAGGTCAAGGTATGCCCTCTCCTTTAGGCGAGGGAGAATCTTAAGTTAAGTTGAATTATCTCGGCTTCCCAGCATTTTTACTTCACGGTTGGGGTTCAAAATTTTTGTCAGATTTACCGCTTGACGGCAAATTCCAATAGAATCACTGAAAGTCTTCAGAAACAGTAAATCAAACCCGAACTTGATGAGTCCAAAGTCCGGTTTCACTGAAGATTCAGCTTAGCAACATTTCCAGCAGTGCTTTCTGGGCATGCAGTCTGTTTTCTGCTTCCTGCCAAACGACACTCTGAGGGCCGTCAATGACGCCAGCTTCAACCTCCACGCCTCTGTATGCCGGAAGGCAGTGCATGAATATCGCATCATCTGCTGCCTGTCTCATGATTAACTCAGTCACCTGATAAGACTGGAAAGCTTTCAATTTCGCTTGTTTTTCCTCTTCCTGCCCCATACTCGTCCAAGTATCCGTCACAATAACATCAGCATCAAGTGCGGCTTCGTACGGGTCGGAAACCATTTCTATGCGGTTAGTATTGAAATCCTGCATTAGAGTTGGGTTTGGGGCGTATTGTGAAGGAGTTGAAATCCGCAATGAAAATCCCAGTAATGATGCCGCGATTGCCCACGAAACACACATATTATTGCCATCGCCTATCCATGCGACAACTGTATTTCCTATCGATCCTTTGACTTCCTGCAGTGTCTGCAAATCTGCTAGCAGTTGGCATGGATGGTAAGAATCACTCAATCCGTTGACTACGGGAACACTTGAATTTCTCGCATAAGTTTCTACAGTACTGTGAGAAATGGTCCGAGTCACGATCAGGTCGACCATGCCGGATAGAACTCTTGCAGTATCCGCATCGGATTCTCCTCGCTTTAGTTGGGAATCAGAGGGCGCCATAAACAAGGCGTTGCCGCCTAAGTGATAGGCAGCAATCTCAAATGAAACCCGGGTTCGTGTGGAGGATTTCTCGAAAACCAGTGCAATGGCTCGATTGCATAGAACCTGCGGGCACTCTCGATCACTGCCCCACATTTGCTTCAACTCGATCGCCCGATCAATCAACGACAGGATTTCTGCTGGCTGTAAATCGCTCAGAGTGAGAAAATGCCTTACCATGATCTTCCGTACACAGAGAGTAGATGAATAAAAAACGCACAGACCGAAAAAAGTCGGTCTGTGCACTATTTGGTTTAGTTCTCTATAAAAACTGTTCGACTAAAACATACCGATATGCGAAAGCGACCCCGTCACCATGAAGAACAGCATTGGTATGGACAACATAGTATTGGTTCGAGAAGCCAGCAGAGCGACTCTGCCTGCTTTGGCTTTATCTGCATCAGATGCTTCAACCAATCCAAGCACTTTCTTCTGGTTTGGCCAGATCAGTACCCAGACGTTAAACAGCATAATGGTGCCAAGCCAGGCACCGATTCCAAGATGAGCATGTGGACCTTGCAATACAAAAGCGTCGACAAATGTACCAGAGCGCGCTAAATAATATGCTCCAGTAAGCCAAGTTGCGATTGCAGCCCATCGAAACCACAGCAATGCTGTCGGAGCAATGTGTTTCGTTATTCCGGCTGCGGTGCCATCAGCCTTGGCCTTTGCAAGACCCGGAACCTGTACAAAATTAAAGTAGTAGAGCAATCCCACCCAGGTTACACCTGCTAGAATATGTAACCACCGGTCTAGTAATAAATCCATTCTTTCACCTCTTTACTCAGCAATTTAAATTCAATTGGCAACCAACTTACATTGGCCCCGTGGAAATAAATCCGCTCGCAAACAAGTACAGAACGATAGTCAGCACTACGCCAGCGACGATAGTGCCAGTGATTGAATCAAGTGGGTTTTTCATTCCAGCCCTCCGATAGAATTTCAAGGCGATATATTGCCTTTGGGTAAGTTGACATTTTAACTTGCGGATGGATCAAATTCAATCTGAAATTACAGATTGATTTCCCGGTCAAAGATCAATTTCCAACTGGAAACAGAATAGGCAAGTGTAAATTTACAGAAATACTTATATTCTGATATTCTTACATACCTAAATATAGCAAATTGAGGTCAGGTTATGGAAACATCCCGAGTTACATCTAGAGGACAAACCACTATTCCTTCAAAGATTCGTAAATCAGTGGGAATCAAACCAGGTGATATTCTTATGTTTATAGCGAACGGTGATCGCGTGATTATGAAAAAAATTGAACCGCGAACTGACGAGTATCTCGAAAGTATCTCTGAAACCCTGAACGAATGGTCATCGCCCGAAGATGAGGAAGCATGGCGTGACCTATAACCCATTTGACGTAGTTGCCGTACCATTCCCTTTTACCGAAATATCGGTTAGGAAGCGTCGTCCGGCGCTAGTCGTTTCAAGTTCATTATTCAATCGCCAGCATAACCAAGTCATTCTCTTGATGATTACGACCGCTCGTTTCAGTTCATGGGTGAGCGATGTCGAATTGCTTGATTATGAATTCTCTAATCTTAAACCGAACTCAAAAGTGCGATTCAAAATTTTCACTCTTGATGCAGCAATGATCACTGCTCGAATTGGTCAACTAAGCATCACAGATCAAGCAAGCGTAGCCGATACTTTGAATCAAGTTCTCGGATCTGGAAATTTTACGTAGTGGCAAGATACTCCAGCAAAATTCAAAGTCGAGTCGAGTGAGTGTTCCATCAATTGCCTTAACCTGCTAAAATTCAACAAATCAACTGCAAGGTTGCAACTAATGAAACGAATTTACAAACACCAATAAACTAAAATATACAACATGCCAGCAAAGACAAAAAAGATGTATCGGATCATTTTCAACAACCAGTCGAAAGTGTACGAACTCTATGCCCGACATATCTCTCAGAGTGACATGTTTGCTTTCCTTGAAGTGCGGGATATCGTCTTTGGTGAACAATCCAAACTGGTTGTCAATCCAGGCGAGGAACAGTTGAAATCCCAGTTCGGCGGTGTTAGTCGAACCTATATACCAATCCACTCCGTAGTTCGAGTTGACGAAGTGGAAAAAGAAGGATCAGCAAAGGTGCACCCAATTGGCGAGAAAGGTGTTGTCACACCTTTCCCAATGCCGTTCAAGCCGTCTGAAGGAATTTCGAACGACTGACAGTCACGTTCAGCTTCAACTGTCGGCAAACCGAAAAACAACTGCTATTCGGTGTTCTCGTAACGGCGAGACTTTCCGGAATCTTCCAGTTGGCCTAATGCTCGAGCACTTTCCTCAAGAAAGTAGTCGTTTTCATCTTTTTCGGAGCTGCAGAGATTAACTACTCCATCAGCAACTGACTGATAGAGTTTTTTCTGATTTTCATCAATCTGACTGAGCAGTGAAACTGTATCTATGAAGTGCGAACGCACGTTGACACGGTATTCGTCGTATTCAATCTGCAATTTTTCCAACTGAGCACTAACTTCAGTATCTCGACTTCGATATCGAGCAATGAAGTAGCCAGCTAATCCACCAATAATTACACCTGCAATTAGTGGTAACAGAAAACTCACAACATCCAAAGACTGCAAATCAAATGATGACAATCAATGACCGGTCAACAACAGATTGTTGAACTCAATTTCAAACGGGACAGCCTTGATTTGACATACCAACAGGTTCATCATCCTGATATTTGATCATCTGAACGTAAGGTTCTTTCCAGACAGTCCACTCGCCGGTGATTCGGTCAAATTTCGAGTTAACGAAACACTTCCAGTTTTCGTCATCAATATGCAGATAGTCCATACGATAGTAATAACCCGGATATCGGGTTTCTTCACGAAACTGGATATGCTTCATGTGCGCGTAAGCCGCAATCAAACGATGGTAATTCTCCCATGCGCGAAGCAGTTCGTGCAAATCTTTCGCTCGCATTTTGAGAGAATCTTCACGCAGCATCTCAAGCTTCTTTTCTGCAATCTCAAGCATTTTTCCATTGGTTTGGTACCAGGTTCCAACGCCTGCTACATACTCATCCATGATTTTCTGCAGTCGAAACTGGAACATCTTGGGAGTGATGTAGTGGGGGTTTATATCAATTGCAGTTGTGTAATCCTTATGCTCAAGAAAAGTCACTACTGGACGATAGATCTCTTCAACAATGTCTTCGACGCTACGGCTCAGTTCCGGTTTCCAGTCCTTGTTGTCCAAAGCAAACTGAACCATCGCCTTGGCCGCGATTCTGCCTTCGGCATGAGAACCGGATGAGAACTTGTGGCCGGAAGCACCAACACCATCACCGGAGGTAAACAGTCCATTAACCGTAGTCATTCGGTTGTAACCCCAGTGATAACTGTCTGGAGTGCCAGGCAGATCGTCAGGGCCTGAACACCAAATTCCAGCACAACCAGCATGCGATCCGAGCAAATATGGCTCGGTAGGCATCAGCTCCGACATTTCTTTGTCCGGCTCAATGTTTTCTCCTGCCCAAACGCCGCACTGGGCAATCGTCATATCCAGAAAATCTTCCCACGCTTCAGCTTCAAGATGCTTGATCTCACGCGGTGTCATGGATTCAGCCAGTTTCGCCATCGCTGTCGGTGTATCCATGAATATCGGCCCGCGACCTTCACGCATCTCTTTCATCATCAGATGATTACGTAGGCAAGTGCCCATTTTGGGGCCATTGGCATACTTGTCGTAGCCGTGATACTCCAGTATTTCGGCATTCTTGATTTGATAGTCTTCGCCGAATGCATTCATCGCCTGTGCCTTGAACAGCAAGAACCAGGCGCCGACCGGTCCATATCCATCTTTAAACCTTGCTGGTACGAATCGATTCTCCATGAGCGTGAGATGCGCTCCGCACTCTGCCGCCATAGAATAGGTGGAACCTGCATTCCATACAGGATACCAAGCACGACCCGTCCCCTCACCTACCGAGCGCGGTCTGAAAACATTGACGGCTCCGCCAGCAGCCAAAAGGCAACACTTGAATTTATAGATGTATACTTTGTGATCTCGAACGCTGAATCCAGCAGCACCGGCCACCCGATTCGGGTCATTTGCGTCGGTAATCAATCGAACGATGAACACGCGTTCATTGATATTTTCGATACCGAGTGCCTTTTTCGCTGCTTCTGCAACAATCCATTTATAGGATTCTCCATTGATCATAATCTGCCAGCGTCCAGAGCGAACGGGTTTGCCGCCTTCAGTCAGCATCTTGCCTTCGTCGCCAGCCTGTTTCCATATGGGCAGTCCCCACTCTTCGAAGTTGTGCACTGAGTCATCGACATGACGCCCGACATCGTATACGAGGTCCTCGCGAATGATCCCCATGAGGTCGCCGCGTACGTAGCGAACGTAATCGGATGGATCATTTTCGCCCATGTAAGTGTTGATAGCAGACAACCCTTGCGCTACTGCACCGGAACGGTCCATGGCCGCCTTGTCGACAAGCTTGATATTCAGATCCTTGCCTTCAGCCCAGCGCATGATTTCAAAGGCACAGCCGCAAGCCGACATACCTCCGCCGATGATGAGGATGTCAACTTCCTCTTCAACTATTTCAGGATTCCCGAATTCAAATTCTGCCATCGGTCCGTCCCAAATTTAATTGTTGATAAATTGATCCATATCACAGGAGTGCGTTCCCCTAGTAAAAAGCACAGAGTGATCCGTCAGTTCGCTGAAATCAACATCCGGTTTGCCAACATAAGGCTCGGCAGAACCTTCTGGAGTTGTGCGAATGGGGAATTTGAACCGCTTGCGGGTTCCGTTTCGAAACTTGATTGTCCACATGATGGATTCCGAACCGCGCAAAGGCTGAACCGAAGCGCCCAGTGGAACGACATCCGCATAGTGCCGAACTTCAATCGCCTGTTGCGGACAAATCTTGACGCAGGAATAGCACTCCCAGCACTGTTCCGGTTCCTGATTGAAAGCTTTCATCGCGTGACCGGTCATTGAACCATCCTTGTCCAGCATCATCAGGTCGTGCGGGCATATATACATGCATGCAGTCTTGTCCTGACCTTTGCAGCCATCGCATTTGTCTGTTCGTACATAAGTAGGCATTTGTCCAAACTCTCCTAAATTGTCTAAATCGTAAATAGTCGCTCGGCATTTATCACGCTGAATGCACTAGCGCTCAAGAATTGTTCATAGCAAACGAATTGAGCATGCACGGCCGCTGCTCAATTATGCACTATTCATTAGCAAGGCATTCACCGGGGGAAAGACCTCCACTCCTGCAATTCAAGCCGCCAACATAACATCTCATTATTAAATTGTAGAGTATTTCCCCATGTTGTCTAATAGTTTCTGGGTATAGGGATATAGATAGCTAAACGCCCGCATGCTAAGTGCCTGTTCTCCATCTAACCGCCTGATCGGTTCGTGAAACTCGATCTTGAACATCTTAAACAGTAGCAAGCAAATTGTTACGAATATATTAACTGATGGGCATAAGGAATCACTTTCTATCTCGTCTCGCATGGTGCGGGGGCATGCCCCTCTGCGGTAGGTTTGTCAGGCAAGCCGCTCATCGACATCTTGATGTAGGAATCTGCGGTCGAAGTAATGTGAACAAATCGACCGTTACTCAGCAACTCGACAAACTGATTTGCAAGACGCTCACTTCGAGCTAAATCGTGTACGTAACGCTGTCGGTGAAAATCACCTAACCTATCAAGCGTCATGTTTCCGATATTCTATCAGCACTGAAACTGGTAGACCTATCCAAGAAAGTTGTGTATTTCGACTGGATATTCCAACTGCCATTCATTGGTTACAGGCAAATTCTTGAAGTTGAACGGTATAGTCTCCTATACCGACTGATGGCTGTACAGCACTCGTATACCGAGTCCTGTTTTGACCAAATTGATAGTAGCTCTTGGAATGCCCATTCCTATTTCAACATCCGGACACTAGGGAATGAAATCTACGAGTTCTGGCATAGATACTTGAATAAACGAGTTGTACTTGTGTCCGCCATTGAACTGCTCCGGTTTGCAAGGCAGGTAACTAGAGGTATCGTAAGATTACCAATTTCAGAACTCGTGACATAGTCAGGATTGATATTCGACAATTGGCCTTTCGTAGACCATTCTCAAATCAGTTCCGGGGTAAATTGTTCACTGTAGAGTCGCACACTCGCATAGATCAAGCAACGCTTTATTGAAGCGCGGCTGAGCCATGCAGTGAAAGCGTACCACCAGTCGTTTGCGTTGTCTACACGGCAGCAGGCCAATCGCCATGCGCTGTCCATAATCATCGGATTCAAGATACGACAGCATCACGCCACTGGCGTTGTGAATCGCCACGCGGCCGTTTTCGCATACCTTGGCGCAGCGCTCGTTGATGAATTCGGCATGTTCCGGGAGGAAGTTCAGGCACGATTGAAGCATGGCATAGGTTCGGCTTTGGAGAGACAATCGCTGTTATTCGATTTATGCCGCATTTTTCCAAAAAAGCAGGCCGAACCGCATGTTTATTGATATTCTCTTTACCTATGTCACGTGTCCTGAATTTGGTATCTCAACACTAGGAAGACAAAGATGAATTGCGCTGTTGAAGATCAGATTTCGCTGAGAAGTTGGGAATTCACAGCCAAGAAAATTTACCAAATTTGACTGTTACCGTATAGGAACAATGTAGAATTCTTCCATACTGTATGGAATTCCTACCCCAATTAATCTACTTGATCAACACAGCTAGAATCGCCCAGAAGCCAGCGATCGTGATTGCAAAATGAAAGCCGATTACCCATTTCAGCCAGTTAATGTCGTTTCTTGCCCTTTCAATATCGGAATGCAATCCGCGGATATCGGATTTGGTCGCAAGATTCCCTTGGCCTGCTTCGATTTCCATTGCCACGGCTTCGGCCAACGCGGCGTCCATACCCGCTTTCTGCAGATTCTTGGATGCAGCTAGCGTGTTGAAAGTTGTAGAATTCATGTTGCCAATTATAGCAGATTGATACTGATGATCACGTCAGTGAGAATGCTTGGGGTGCGATTGGAAGTGATGCGTTAGTTTAAAATATAGAAGCATTGGTATTGACGTAGAAGGTAATTTTACATGAATTCATTGACTGCAAAAAAAGACGAAAATCTGCTGAAATTTCTCAATGCAAACCCCGAATTGCGTACCTGTGTGGATGAGTTGGTGCAGATTGCAGCAGATCGAGACGATAACATTCAGATTGCAGACGAAGCGGAGGAGAAGATTATTAAAAAGATCCGCGAACTGGGCAAGGCGACTCTTGGCAGTTGGGCCGAAAGCCGGAGCCAACATGTAGAAGCGCTTCTGAAGACGGACTCGGAAGTGCGTAGTGCAGGAAAAAAACTCTGGTGGCGCAGCACGTTCGACGTCATAGAAGTAGAAGAAAGGTTGTTTCGCAAGGGCCGCCATTTGCTTCGAGGATTTTCAAAGCAGGCGCAAGTATCGTGTCGTGGTTTGTCGAAACCTTTGCAGCGCGCGGTGACAGACTTTGGTGCGGAATTGCCATTCGCACAGGCTCAGCTCAGGTTGCGGGAGCATTACGGCATTGAGGTGCCGGTGAGTGGCATTCGAGAGGTGACGGAGCAGCACGGCAAAGCGATGCATGAGCAGCAGGAGTTGAATTGCGAATGGCCGGATACTGACGGGGTCAGGCATGTGATCGCACAGACCGACGGGAGCATGGTTCCGGTGGTGACTGTGGATTCACAGGTGTCCGACAAACGTAAAGATAAAGTGTTGAATTGGCAGGAGATTCGGCTTACCATTGCGCACGCGCAACAGAGTCTCAAGGTTCATTATGGGGGGAATTTCTCAGGCGGTGTCGAAGAGACCGGACGGCAGTTGTATGATTGTGCCAGGCGGGCTGATTTCGGTCGTGGTACGCAATTGCATGCGGTCGGCGACGGTGCGGTCTGGATTCGCAATCAGGTGGAAGAGAAGTTTGGCAGTAATGGCAGCTATCTGGTGGATTTCATGCATCTATGCGAATATCTGTCGGCGGCGGCGCCGAGTTGTGCGTCGGATGTATCGGCCTGGCTGTCGCAGCAGAAACAAAGATTGAAAGCCAATCAGGCGGTGCAGGTGGTTGAAGCGCTGATGGCGCATATTGAAGCGCCCTCGGTTGCCGATGAGGATGCGCCGGTGCGCAGAGCCCATCGGTATTTGCGCAAGCGCCTGGATCAGGTGGACTATCAGGGTGCCGCCGAGAAGGATTTGCCGATCGGCTCCGGAGAGATCGAGAGCGCACATCGTTACGTCATTCAAGCCCGGCTCAAGCGGCCGGGGGCTTGGTGGAGTGCCGACAACGTGGATAACATGCTCGCGCTTCGGTTGTGCCGGGCCAATGAGCAATGGGAAGCCTACTGGGAAGGGGGTAACCGAAAAACTGCCTGACGAATTAATTTGATTTACGCATCACTTTCAATCGCACCCGAATGCTTGTGAGAGCAAACTTATGCTAACGGTGGACACATAATTATTGCTGAATTTCGGTCAGGCCCAGTAGGAATTTTTAGAGCATCCGAAACAAAAGCATCGAACATGCGTGGCGAAGATGCACGCACCAGCGATTTGTAGAACTAAAATCAGTGACAAAATAAACATTCAAGGCGGCCATGCCCAGGTGATTTGCAAGGCATGGTGTATCTCTGAAATCATCTAGCGCATAACTGTTAGTTTCCCATATGCTATCGGACACGGTCACAAGTAATGGAATTGCTGTAAAGCTAACGTATTGTATTTCATCAACTTAATTAACACCTCGTCGAAATAAATGCGCTTTACCTTATGTCCGAAATAGTGTTAGATGTCGGTGATTTATAACCGCGCAGAACACCTAGTGAATCGCACTGGGTTTTGCTCAGTCAGATACACTTTGATCCAGAGCCTGTATGATCCAACTGTTCAAACTGAGACAGCTTTCTGCCGCTGAGTGCGCAACACGTTGATGCAGGTCCGGCCCATGGCGGACATTCAGCTTGCCTGAATACGACTTCCTGAGCTTGACCTCATCTTCCCGGCAGGACTTAAGGCATTCGTCAATGAAACAGCGAAACTCGCGCCGAATTCCATCGACATCAGTGGCTTCGAAAGTTGCGATTGGATAAGGACCGCAACTAGTGGCCAGTCCGTAAAGACGACCGACAGAATCATCAAATTACACTTCAGTTGTGTAAATTCAGAACTCGTGACATAGTCAGGATTGATATTCGACAATTGGCCTTTCGTAGACCATTCTCAAATCAGTTCCGGGGTAAATTGTTCACTGTAGAGTCGCACACTCGCATAGATCAAGCAACGCTTTATTGAAGCGCGGCTGAGCCATGCAGTGAAAGCGTACCACCAGTCGTTTGCGTTGTCTACACGGCAGCAGGCCAATCGCCATGCGCTGTCCATAATCATCGGATTCAAGATACGACAGCATCACGCCACTGGCGTTGTGAATCGCCACGCGGCCGTTTTCGCATACCTTGGCGCAGCGCTCGTTGATGAATTCGGCATGTTCCGGGAGGAAGTTCAGGCACGATTGAAGCATGGCATAGGTTCGGCTTTGGAGAGACAATCGCTGTTATTCGATTTATGCCGCATTTTTCCAAAAAAGCAGGCCGAACCGCATGTTTATTGATATTCTCTTTACCTATGTTACGTGTCCTGAATTTGGCGAATTATTATCGAGTAAGTGATGATTGAATGATATAAAACTCTTCAATCACGGATGACATGTCTATGCACTTGGAGAGAAGTGTGCCGTGTGCAATCTGGTTGCGGATTTGGTAAAACTGCATCGTCTGTTTCCAGCTGGCGCCATCTTTCTCGAGAACGATCATCAAACGTTGCTCGAATCTTAACCCTGATAACCTTCGATCATCCGGATTGTACAATGACCAAGCACGACGTTGCTGCCAGCTCCTGTGCAATTGTGCTTTACGGATGGTTTTGCGACACACCTCTTCTATGTCCGCCTCAAACTGTCCCCAAGCAAGGACGAAATACGCTTGGTCGTTTATCCTCTGTTTGTGTGTGATTTGATCGCGTGTGACATTATCCTGAGCAATCCAAGTTTCGAGAAATCTATCAACTTGTTCATACAGCGCTGCAATCAATGGCATTCGTTTTGAATAATCCCGAACACGTCGTCGGTTGAGTTTTGCAAGTCATTGATGTCAATCATGTATTTTTGAGTGTAAAAAAATCGTCCTGAGCCCTTGACAACCCCCTCCGGTTCTGCGAAAATGACAGTGAACATTGAGCGCATCAGGAGAACACGCGATGGACGACAGCATCAAGCGATTGAATCGGACGACTTTTTCAGGTCGGCGCTTTACGCGCCAGCAATTGGTCGAGGTCCAGCAGACGGTTGAGAGTTTTCCGCGCTTGAGTCGCAACGAGTTGGCGCAGACGATCTGTGAGCATTTGGATTGGCGAACGGATGGCGGCGTCAACAGCGCTTATGCGTGTTTGAAGATGCTGGAGGAATTGGAGGCTGCGGATGTGCTGCGCTTGCCGGGCAAGGATGAGACGATGGTTCGAGGGGCCCGCAAGCGACTGGAGTGGAGCGAGCGAAGTGAGCCGGGTACGGCGGTGGTGGCGAGTTTGTCGGAGTTGTCGCCGATTGCGTTGCAGTTGGTGGAGAGCGAGGCGGACAAGGCGCAGTGGAACGAGCTGGTGGATCGTTATCATTACCTGGGCTACCGTCAGCCGATGGGATGTCACTTGCGTTATTTCATCGTTGACAAAGACCGTCGGCGGCTGGGTTGTTTTCTGTTTCAGCGGGCCAGTGCGAAGTTGCCGTGCCGGGATGAATGGATCGGCTGGCAGCCGGTGCGCTACAAGAAGCGTTTGAAGCAGGTGGTGCAAAATGCGCGGTTTTTGATCTTGCCCTGGGTGCAGGTGTCGAACCTGGCCTCGAAAGCATTATCGTTGGCGGCACGGTGCGTGGCAGACGATTGGCAGGCAAGATGGGGCGTGCGGCCGGTGCTGATGGAGAGCTTCGTTGAAGCGGCGCGTTTTAGCGCCAGCAGTTATCGTGCGGCGGGCTGGCAGCGGATTGGCGAGACCATCAAGCGCTCTGACAAGACCATCAAGGATGTGTATGTGATGCCATTGGCGGACGATGCGCGTCGCATTCTGCTTGAAGGTGAGGCCAAAAAGCCCCGGCGAGTTGCACCGCGGCGCCCGTCGGTCGGTTCTGCCGATGACCGGTTTGTGCGCATGTGGCGTGATTTTGTCGGCATTGCAGCCGCGGTGGCAGAGCAATACGATCGACGCTGGCAGCAGCGAAGACGGGTGCTCAATACGCTGTTGATCATGCTGTTTGTGTTCCGCCTGGTGTTTTCAAAGAATCATCAGGGCTATCAGATCACGGTCAACGAGCTGTGGGATCAGAGTCGGCTGCTGGGTGTGGAGCTGCCGCAGCCGCAGCCGCCAGTGGCGTCCTCGATGTGTGCCGCCCGCCACAAGCTCGATGAGCAGGTGTTCAAAACAGTCTATCGGCAGGTGCTGGCGCGTTTGGATGAGCACTTGGGTGAGGATGCCCGCCGCGAGTGGCGCGGCCGGCGACTGCTGGCGGTAGACGGCAGCAAAATCAACTTGCCGCGGGCGCTGCTCGAAGCCGGCTATTCCCTGCCTTCCCAGGGTTGTTACTATCCGCAAGGCCTGGTGAGTTGTCTGTACCGGCTGGGCGACCGGATGCCAGTGGATTTCGAGTTGCTGTCGCACCCTACCTGTAGGGCACAAATTGGACTTGACAAATGATATGTCTGTGCTTTACACTTCATTTTTATGTATGTGCAAAGCCAGATTCACAGCCAGCTGTCGTCTCCCCGGGGCCTTGAGCAGGTCCAGTCGCTACTGAGCTCGGAGACTTTCGAAACCCGCACCGCGGTTGGGCGTGCGGTGTGCGAGCTGTTTGACTTCAAGGACGCCGGCGGTCAGCTTCAGCAGGCCAGCTGCATGAAGTCTCTGCGCCGACTGGAACACTCGGGGCAGGTGATGCTGCCCGAGTCGCGCGGCGGTGGCAGCCGCGGTCAGGCTCGGGGAACGGGCGAGCCGGTGCCGCCTGCACAGCAGGTGCCGGGACGGGTTGATCAGCTGTCGGGGCTACGCTTGACGCGGGTCGCTGACCGGCCGCAGCGCCAGCTGTGGAATGAGCTGATGGCGCGCGAGCATCCGCGCGGCGCGGCGGTTCATGCGGGCTGTCAGCTACGCTATTTCATTGAGTCAGACCATGGCATACTGGGCGGCTTTGGCTTTGCGGCATCGGCCTTGACGTTGCGGGCGCGCGACCAATGGATGGGCTGGGATGCGGCGCAGCGCGGGATGCATCTGCACCGGGTAGTCGGGCTGAGCCGGTTTTTGATTCGCCCGCAGGTGCGCTGTGCGAACCTGGCTTCCAAGGCGCTGGGGATGGCGCTGCGGCGTCTGCCGGCTGATTTCGAGCGCTGCTATGGCTACCGGCCGTTTCTGGTGGAGACTTTCATCAACCCGGTATGCTATGATGGGGCCTCGCTGCGGGCCTCGAACTGGACGCATGTGGGCCAGACCGCCGGGCGGGGGCGGATGTCGTCTGCGGGTGCCGCGGCAGCGGTGAAATCGGTGTATCTGTATGAAGTGGAGCGTGGCTGGCGAGACCTTCTGGGGGTGGCGGACCCGTTTCGGATTGCGCCGCGCGGCGCAGGTGAGGGTTTGGACAGTGAACAATGGGCAGACCATGAATTGGGCGCGGCCCCGCTGGGGGACAAGCGCTTGAGCAAGCGGCTGGTGAAAAGCGCGTCGCTGCAGGCGGCGGCGCCGATGTCGTCGTTTCCGGCCGCGGCGGTCGGCGACAAGGCGGCGGTCTATGGACATTACCGCTTGATTGATCAGCCGGCCGACTCGGAGGTGACCCCGTGCAACATTCTGGCGCCGCACCGCCAGCGCACGCTGGCGCGCATGCAGGGCTGTGCTGAGGTGCTGTGCGTGCAGGATGGCACCGACTTGAACTTCGCCGATCATGGCGAGTGCAAGGGCATGGGGCTGATCAGCCGCAACAAGTCATCCATGGGCACGCTGGGGATTCACATGCACTCGCAGCTGGTTTTGAACGAGGCTGGGGTGCCTTTGGGGGTGCCGCACATCCAGTATGATTCGTTGCCGAAAGACGACCGGCGCGAGGCGGATGAGAACAAGATGGGTCGCTGGCGTGCGGGGCTGCGGGAATGTTCGGCGCTGGCGGCGCAGCTGGATGGGGTTCGGGTGGTTTCGGTCATGGATCGGGAGGGCGACAGTTTTGAGCTGTATGCGCTGGCCCGGCAGCTGGGCAATGTGGAGGTGCTGACTCGGGCGGCTAAAGACCGGGTGCTGGGTCATGAGTGGGCGCCGCGTGATGGCAAGCGGGTCAAGCAGGCCGTGAAGCTGTTCGACAAGGTGCGCGGTGCGACCTGTGGCGGCGAGCTGGAGATTCACATGGGGCAGCAGTCGGCGCGGCGTCCAAGCCGCGGTCAGCCAGGCAAGGTCAGGCGGGAACAGCGCACGGCGGCGGTTGAGCTGCGCTGGATGCCGCTTGAGCTTCCGGTGCCGGTCAAGGCGACACATCTGAAAGGCGAGTCGCCGGTCAAGCTGAATGCGGTGCATGTGCTGGAGCCCTCGCCGCCGGCCGGCTTGGAGGCGGTGGAGTGGCTGCTGCTCACCACATTGCCGGTGGATTCGTTTGAGCAGGCGGAACAGGTGATTGAGCGCTACCGGCTGCGCTGGCGGATAGAGGACTGGCATCGGGTTCTGAAAAGCGGTTGCAAGGTGGAATTCCTGAGCCATCGGAGCTGCGACCGGATTGAGCGTGCGGTGACCATCAAGGCGGTGATTGCGTGGCGTCTGGCTGCGATGGTGCTGATGGGCCGGGAAACGCCGGAACTGCCGCCTGAGGTGCTGTTCAGCGACATTGAAATCGCCGTCTTGGAAGATTTCGCCCGGGACAATCGCCTGGCCGAGCCTGATGATCTGGGCACGGCGGTGCGAACCATGGCGATCATGGGCGGCTATCTGAACCGGCGCAAAGACCCGCCGCCGGGATACAAGAAGATCTGGGAGGGATACACTCGGCTGTCCGCCATGGCACAAGCCTATGAGCTGATGGTCAGACTTGGCCCGGAGGGCGGAATTTATCGGTTAATGCGTTCAGACTAGACTTATGTATAAAAGGTAGGTCGCACCTGGACGAACATCAGCCCGCGCTCGGGCATCTGAAATGGTGCCGGGCTGGCGAAGTGGTGGTCTACGACCGCGGTTATTATTCGTTCGAGTTGTTGCGCCAGCATGCGATACGCGGCATCGACTGTATTTTTCGCCTCAAGCGTGGCAGTGCCGGCACCTTTGATGAGTTCATTGACTGCGCCGAGGATGAACGCGTCATTGATGTTTTGCCGAGCGAGTCTCGCGCCCGGCACTGGCGTCGGCGTCATCCGGGTGAAACCCTGCACCCCCGGTCCGGGTGCGCTGTGTTAGATACAGCGCCGGTGGCAATGAGTACTGTGTTGCGACCACGCTGTTGGATCAAAACCAGTTTCCGCTCGCCGCACTGTCGGATGCATATCACGGTCGCTGGGGAATAGAAGAGTTGTATAAAATCTCCAAGCGGTTGGTGGAAATCGAGCCATTTCACGCCAAGTCCGAGCGCGGCGTGAAACAGGAGCTGTATGCTCATTTTGTGCTGCTGGCGCTGTCTCGCTCGTTCGGCAATCAGTTGGAAGACGACCTGAATGCGGGCGTTGCGTTCGATCAACCCAAGATGCGTGCGAATTTCAAGAATGTGCTGGTGACGGTGGCGAGAAACTTTGAAGCGCTGATGCTGGGCCATTGGCAGCTGGCTTCGAGTGCGGTATCGAACATTCTTCACAGCATCGGCAATTGTCTGCAAAAGGAACGTCCGGGACGGTCGTATCCGCGCATCTCAAAGCGTCCGGATGAGCGGTTCAGGAATGCCAACCGAAGAACCAGAGCGGCCTAAACAAAAACTGAACGATTGATCAGCTGCAGGCCGTCCAAATCTTGGGGAAATACCGAACTGTTAAACGAATGGCTTTTTTTGCTAAACGAATGCCATTGGCGCTGCAATGGACTGCAAATCATTCACTGGAGGACTTGCCTCAGCCAACTTTCGGTAAGAGCTATCCGGTCACGACGTTCCCGCCGATCAATCTTGGCAACGTACCATTCAGGGGGATTGAAATTTTCAGCAACGTCGACTAGAAGGTAGTGATTGTCGCCTCGTTTCATGTCAACTCGACCGTTAACTCCGATAATCCATAGTCCGTATGGTTCAATCGTTACGGTTTCATTCGACCCGTTAGAAAGAACAAAAGTTGGCATCTGCGTCGGTTCAATACAGAATTTTTTCATTAGCTTCTCATGCATATTGACAGGACTTCCTTTTTGGCCTTGCCAATCTTCCGGCAGCCAATCGTTGATCTTTTTGTAGAGTTCATTTAAGCGCTCTTCCCAGTTCGAGATTCGTCGCTGTATATCACTCGCATCAGTCGTTTCACTGGTTACATCGTCTAGAACAGTCGCCATCTTTCATTTCCTTGCAGATAATTTTTCAGTTGCAGGCCGTGTTTGATAAACAATCACAACAGCATTTCAAGGTTATTACATGTCCAAGAATATTAGCCTGATTCTGGTCTGTAAATCAAGCAACCTGTTAGTAGTGCTGTAGGCTTATTTCGGTGAAATTCCAGCTTGAGCGACACTTTTTCATAATTGAGCGCCTTTCCTGATCGAAATTCACTCCTTCAAACTGAAACATAGCTGAAAAAGGCGTACAGCACATATCTCTCGATTAACGAAGCTTAATACTAACAGCTAGATTCGAGGAATATAATGAAAATGGCAGCGAATCCCATACGACACATATTGTAGGAATAGTTCATTATGTCATCACAATTGATCCGCCGGATTCTTGGTCTGATCTTGCTGTCGATTCTCGCATTCCCGGCACCAGCACAAGATAAAGATACTCTCGTCATCGGCATCACACAGTTTCCAGCTTCGTTTCACCCCAATATCGAATCCATGCTGGCCAAGTATTACGCCTTGAACTTGGCCACGCGACCTATTACAGCTTATGACAAGGACTGGAATCTCATCTGCTTGTTATGCACTGCTTTGCCGACAATCGAAAATGGCGGGGCAATCGTGACCGACCTGGGCGACGGCAAACAAGGAATTGCAGCAACCTACACCCTTCACCCGGATGCTAACTGGGGTGATGGTAAACCGGTATCTTCAAAAGATGTTGAATACACGATCGAAGTCGGTAAAAATCCACAGAGTGGTGTGCTTGGCGCAGAATTCTATAGACGAATTCTATCTGTTGAAATCATTGACGAAAAGACCTTTACACTCTATCAGGATCGAGTTGATTTCAAGTACAACGAATTGGGGCTATATTTGTTGCCTGAACACATTGACCGTGCCCGATTTGCAGTGCCGAGCGAGTATCGAAGTCGAAACTCTTATGACACTGATACCTACAATTCTGGACTGTATTTGGGTCCATATCGGATTTCTAAAGTCGATCCCGGATCATATGTCGAGTTTGTTAGAAATGATACTTGGTATGGACCGACGCCTTACTTCAACAAAATTGTCATCCGTACCATAGAAAACACTGCAGCACTGGAAGCCAACCTGCTTTCGGGTTCGATAGACTTCATGTCGGGCAGTTTGGGCGTAACATTAGATCAGGCATTGGCGATTCAGAAACGTCACAGCAACGACTATGACTTCATTTTTCGGCCCGGCCTCATCTATGAGCACATAGATCTGAACCTGGACAATCCGATACTCGCCGATATATGGGTACGCAAAGCACTCATCTACGCTATTGACCGCCAGACAATCAGTGATCAATTGTTCAGTGGACAACAACCGGTAGCGGATGTTTTCGCGAGTCCTCTCGACCCATCTTTCAATTCCGACATCCCAAGATATGCCTTCGAACCCGAAAAAGCGGGAGACCTGCTTGATCAGGCAGGGTGGACGAACTGGATTGATGGCATACGGCATAATGCCGACAACGAACCGCTGCGACTGGAATTTGGAACGACAGCGGGGTCCCGAGTCAGGGAAACCGTTCAACAGGTTCTGCAGGGGCAGTGGCGGGATGTCGGAATCGATGTACGCATTCGTAATCAGCCGGCACGCGTTTTCTTTGGCGAAACCGTGGCAAAGAGACAATTTACCGGACTCGCCATGTTTGCCTGGGTCAGCGACCCGGAAAGCACCCCTCGAACCACACTGCACTCTACCGAAATTCCTAACGAAGACAACAACTGGGTTGGTTCCAATTACATGGGTTACCGAAATTCTGAAATGGACGAATTGATTGATGCGGTGGAAATCACGTTGGACCCGGTAGAGCGCAAACAGATTTGGGCGAGAATATACGAAATTTATGCTGAGGACTTGCCGGTTCTGCCACTCTACTATCGCTCCGAACCATTCATTATTCCCAAATGGCTGAAAGGCATTGAGCCGACAGGCAACACTTCCACAACCACGTTGTGGGTTGAAAACTGGTCGGTTGCACAGTAGTTACACTTGAACCGACGTATCCCACGCTAAAATTGCGGTTGAACACCCTTGACGGGAGCCACGGTTGCTGCCCGGTGCAGGCAACTGCTGATCGACCAATTGTGCCAGCCCAAGGCGCTGCATTAACTGTGCAACGACTATCAAACCGACACGGGAGGTCAAAATATGTTTGCTGATTCCCAGTTTATGGGGTAGAATTGACAAAAGCCTTGTACCTCTGAGATGTATTTTGGGCTTCACCCATTGGGTAAAATCCGATTTTTGTTCAAAGCCTTATTGTACAAGGCTTTTTTATTTATCTCAGATTTCTAATTGCGGATTAGGGGATTGTTAAATCTAACATCGAATTTCAAATTCAGTTATATTGCACTCTATATCATACAAGCAATCTATTTTCATAAACTTATATAGGAGTAACCATGAAGAAATTTGTTATTGCATTGACTTCGGTGTTGTTGGCTATGCTAGCCGTAGGCATCGTACCTGTACAAAGCCAGCAACAGTTCATCAGCATTGGAACTGGCGGGGTGACAGGAGTCTATTATCCGACCGGCGGAGCCATTTGCAGACTGGTCAACAAAGACCGTAAAGAACACGGAATCCGCTGTTCTGCTGAGTCTACCGGAGGCTCAATTTACAACATCAACACAATTCGTGCTGGTGAACTTGAGTTTGGCGTCGCACAGTCCGACTGGCAGTATCACGCCTACAATGGAACATCCAAGTTCGAGGATCAAGGTAAATTCGAAGCCCTGCGTGCTGTTTTTTCTGTACACCCTGAACCGGTTACGATCATCGCTCATGACGATTCTGGAATCTCGAACATCACTGACTTCAAAGGTAAGCGTGTAAACATCGGTAATCCTGGCTCTGGCACCCGTGGAACTTGGGAAGTCATCGAAGCCGCGTTGGGTTGGGAGCGTAGTGACCTGAAACTTGCAGCCGAAATGAAATCAGCAGAAACCGGCCAAGCAGTGTGTGACCGCAAGATTGATGCTTATTTTTGGCTCGTTGGACACCCGTCCGCACTGACTCAGGAATCTTTGTCTACCTGTGATGCCCACCTGGTCAATGCTACAGGTGATGCAATCGACAAACTGGTCGCTGACAATTCATTCTACCGAACGGCTACTATTCCAGCTGGCATGTACAACAATGAAAGTGATGTCACAACATTTGGTGTTGGCGCAACATTCGTGACAAGTGCTGATGTACCGGAAGAAGTCGTTTATGTTGTGGTCAAAGCAGTGTTCGACAACTTCGACAATTTCAAGAAACTGCATCCGGCATTTGGCAATCTGAAACCGGAAGAGATGATCTCCGATTCTTTGTCCGCACCTCTCCATGACGGTGCCGCTAAATACTACAAGGAAAGAGGTTGGATGTAATCTCCAAGTTCATGTAATCGAGGGAGATTGATTCTCCCTCGATTGCCTTTCCTGCAATCCATCTACTACACGATTCGGTGCTGGCATGAAGAGCGACAAACACCCCGAACAATCCGCTGAAGAACTGCTAGCTGGCGCCGACACAGGTTCCCGGAAAGCAACTGGCTGGCAAGGAACCACAATCCTTGTCATAGCATTTATATGGGCGCTGTTCCAGATTTATATTTCGTCCAATGTTCCGTATTTTCTTACTGAAGTCACTGGTATTCCGCTTGTTGTAACCAGCGGGAATGCAAGATTGATTCATTTGGCATTCGCTTTCGTGTTGGCGACGATGTCGTTCCCACTGCTCAAGTCGAGTCCGAAAGGACACATACCCTGGTATGACTGGATTTTGTTGGCACTTGGTGTTTTGTCTTGCCTCTACATCGTAGTATTGCGCAATGAAATTGCGGTGAGAGCGGGTTTGCCCACTACAGGAGATCTAGTCATTTCCTCAATCGGGATGATCGTGCTTGCAATTACAGTCTTTCGCGCACTTGGATTCCCGCTATTGATTGTCGCAACTGTATTCGTACTTTATGTATTCTTCGGAGACGCCCAATTTCTACCAGAAACAGTGCAGTGGAAAGGCGCTTCATTCGGAAAAGCAATGTGGCACTATTGGATGCAGAATGAAGGGGTTTTCGGTGTTGCTTTGGGAGTATCGGCATCGCTGATATTCCTGTTCGTATTGTTCGGGTCAATTTTGGAAAAATCCGGCGCAGGAAATTATTTCATTAAAGTGGCGTTTGCACTTTTAGGACATTTTCGCGGTGGACCAGCGAAAGCGGCAGTCTTGGCATCAGCAATGAGCGGACTGTATTCAGGCTCTTCCATTGCAAATACGGTTACGACAGGCACATTTACAATTCCATTGATGAAACGTACTGGGCTATCGGCTGAAAAAGCCGGTGCGGTTGAAGTAGCATCGTCTACCAATGGGCAACTAACACCTCCAGTGATGGGGGCAGCTGCATTTCTCATCGCGGAATTCACCGGAATCAGTTATACAGAAATAATCAAGCACGCTTTGGTTCCAGCACTCGTCTCGTATATTGCGCTAGTCTACATCGTACATCTTGAAGCCCTGAAACTGAATCTGAAAGGATTGCCAAAACCACCTTCATCGCTAACATTAATGATGAAAGTAATCGGATTTTTAAGCGGTTTCATTGGTATCGCTGTGCTAGGCTTGATTGTGTACTTTGGACTTGGCTGGATCAAAACTGTCTTCCCTTCGGCTGCATTTTCAATTGTTGTAGTTCTATGTGTTGGATTTTACCTGGGGTTGATTTGGGTGTCTTCAAAACGGCCGGATCTTGTAGTTGATGATCCCGATGCACCGATAACAGAGCTTCCAAAAGCCGGAGAAACCGCAATCATTGGACTCTACTATGTATTGCCGATCGTCATTCTGATTTGGTGCATTGTCATTGAAAGGCTTTCACCTGCGTTTTCAGCATTCTGGGCAATGATCGCGATTACGATCGTTGCATTGACTCAACATCCGATAAAGGCGTTATTCAGGAATACAGGAAATTTTGATGCAGCATTTAGGAGAGGGCTAGTTGAATGGAAGGATGGCATGATCGCCGGTTCCTCCAACATGGTCGCCATTGCGGTAGCCACGGGAGCTGCAGGAATAATTGTCGGTACAGTTTCTCTCACCGGTGCACATCAGATTGTTGGCGAATTTGTGGAGTTCCTGTCCGGCGGGAGTCTGATTGCGATGTTGCTGCTGGTTGCAGTCATGAGCCTGATTCTTGGAATGGGGCTGCCAACTACAGCAAATTACATCGTTGTCTCATCATTGATGGCGCCCGTGATTTTGTTGCTTGGCGCACAGAACGGGCTAGTCGTTCCAGTGATCGCAGTACATTTGTTTGTTTTCTACTTCGGAATTCTTGCCGACGATACGCCGCCAGTTGGATTGGCGGCATTTGCGGCGGCAGCCATATCCAAAGGTGATCCAATTAAAACGGGCATTCAGGGATTTGCGTACGACATTCGTACTGCATTATTGCCGTTCCTGTTTATTTTCAATACAGATTTGCTGTTGATCAATGTATCACCCACTAAAGCAATCTTCGTATTCATTGTTGCGGTCATTGCAATGATGCTGTTCGCCTCAGCTACTCAAGGATTTTTGTTGGTAAGGAACAAAATTTGGGAATCCGTTGTTATGCTGCTGATCGCTTTCACTCTCTTCAGGCCTGGATTCTGGCTGGATCAGATTCAACCGCCTTTTGAGAGGGTCGAACCAACTAAAGTGTATGAGATTGTTAGGGATATTCCTCAGAACGGCGTGATGACGATTGTCGTGAGTGGTCCCGATTTCGATTCCGGGGAGGTTACTAGTACCACCGTACTGATACCGCTTGGGAATTTGGTCGAAGCAGAGAAACGACTGACTGGGGCTGGACTCACGGTTGTTGATGAAGATGGCCAGATACGAATTGAAGAGCCGTTCGTAGGAACGGACCTGTTTATCAAGATTGGCGATCTGTTCGACTACTATGCAGACGCACCGGTGGTCATTGATCACATCAAGCAGCCAAGCGAACGGATGCCGAAAGAGTTGTTCTACATTCCGGCACTCATCGTACTGGCTGGCATTATTTTGGTCCAGTCGAGACGCAGAAAACACGAGACTGTTGCTGCCTGAGATTCTGTTTGCGGGGTTGCTGATTGCGTACAGGCCTGTACGTAGTTGGAGTTGTATGCAATCATGAACAATGTATATGACAATTCCGCTCTGGAAAAACGATTGTCAGAATTTCCGCGCGTTTCCGAATACGACGAGCATACCCCGATTGAATTTCTTCACAATTTGTCGAAAGCGTGCGGGGGCACTCGTCTTTTCATCAAACGAGATGACTGCAATGGCCTTGCTTTCGGCGGAAATAAAGTCCGTCAGGTTGAGTATTATTTTGGCGATGCAGTTCATGCAGGAGCGGATACGATTCTGATTACAGGAGCGGTTCAATCAAATTTCGCCAGAATCACTGCTGCGCTCGCCGCCAAACTCGGCATGGAATGTCATGTCCAACTCGAATCGAGAGTTCCGAATCCTTCAGATAACTACAATTCATCAGGCAATGTTCTGTTGAATCGAATGTTCGGTGCTAAATTGCACTACTTTCCGGATGGAGAGGACGAGCAAGGAGCAGACGCGAGGATTAGATCCATTGCAGAAGAACTGAAGTCAACCGGTCGCAAACCTTATGTAATTCCATTGGCTCCCGGACACAAGCCTCTTGGTGCACTGGGTTACGTACGGGCTGCAATTGAGATTATGAAACAGCTTCAGGACCGGCAGATTTCCATTGACGAGATCTTTGTCGCATCGGGGAGTGGCAACACACATGCTGGCCTTCTATTTGGACTCCAAGCACTCAATAGCGTCATCAGAGTTGTTGGGGTATGCGTTCGACGCCCGAAAGAATTGCAGTTCAGTCGGATTCGCGATCGTTGCAGGGAGATCAGCGAGCTTTTGAATGTTGATCTGAAAATAGATGATGACGATATCGTTCTAACAGATAATTTCTTAGCACCGGGCTACGGTATGGCGAGGCAAGAAGTTTGGGAGAGCATGAATTTCAGCGCACAGAAAGAAGGACTAGTACTGGATCCAACCTACACGGGCAAGACGATGTCGGCGTTTCTTGAATTTGCAAAGAGTGCACCTTCAAACTCCAGCTTGATGTTTCTGCACACTGGAGGCACTCCAAGTCTGTTCGCCTACCAGGAAGAATTGGAAAATTCTCTCTCAGAAACTGGAGGGAAATTGTTGGGCAGCAGTTAATTTAACTGCAAATCTGAATCACAATCCAGAGACAGTGCATACTCGCTTTGAAGCTTTCTTGAGTTCGACGATGATATTTGTTAAGTTCAGACTTCCTGAACTCTATTTCCAATCCGATTTGCTTCAAGTTCACGCATGTTGATAATCTTATTTTCTTTTTTGTGAAAACCGAATGATACTCTCAGCAAATTTCTTTGCAATGCCGGCTAAATTAATATGTCACCTAATTCAGTCGCAGGATTGCCGACATGCCCTATTGCGTCTCCAACAGCTCGATTCGAAAGCCATCTGCGAAGGATTTCCCAGTACCTGCCTTGCACTTTTCAACGAAAACCGCCCGGCAAACCGTCAGAATGATGACATATTTGATTGGTCGAGGTCAGGAAGTCTGAAGTTGTTGATCATTCCGGAAGAGTTGCGCACCTGAACCCAGTGGCAAAAATGCCAACGGACAATGCATCAGGTTCGCAATCACCTGCAATTCCAGACCAATTCCAACCTGTTGTACCTGTGTTCGATAATCGAAGCAACAGAATCCAGTTAAATCGCTAAAATCTCGCTGCTGGTCACCGAATTAAATTTCATAATTGCGGCTTTGGGCTACTTGAGAATGATCAAAGTGTGGCTCAGTTCACAAGTATCGGCTGCTGACCTGTGCAACAAGCCACAACATCCCGGGCGAGTGCTTTCCATGCATGTATCTGAAGTTCTCAAGGTTTGCTGACAGCAGTTCTTTGAAGCGGGAGTGGACCCCTCAAAATAAATCCTTCCGGTTCAATTCTGGATTATCGCTTGACAGTTCTTTCAATTTCATATCTATTTAGTGTCTGCCAGAAAACGTTTAACACATTGATAATAATGATTAATCATGTCATTCTATAAAGTGAAGATTTTGCTGGTTTGTGGTATTTGGCAACGAAATTCGCCTTTGAACCCGTTAATCCGCCAAAACCGAAATTTCTTCGTTTGAAAATATCGGATGATTGTTCTTTATTATCAATGTGATGTAGAGTTTTCTGACGAACACTATTTAGGTATCTGTTCAGTGTGGGAGTGGAATGATAACTGAACTGGGGTTCATGGTCAGTCAAATGATGTCGAGGATATCGATTGCTGAGGAGGTTATGAAGTAAAAAAAAGTTCACTGGAAGCTGGACACAGAAAACGAAAATTGATATAAAACGGCCCATGCAAAGTGAAAGTGCCGTTTCAGAATCAGAACAATGCAGCTGCGAATGCTGTGAATCGTCGCGTGAGCGCGAGGCTCGGATACGCCGCGAGCACGCCAAACAGATGGCGGCGCTGCTCAGTCGTCATGCCAAAACAGAGGCAAGGCTAGAGGCATTGCAAGGTGTCGGCGGTGTCGGCAGCACTATACGGCGTCAGGCGCAGAAGATTGCGAAACTTTCCGGTAGAATTGCGGAGTTGGAAGCCGAGTTGTCGAAATACAAGGCTCGCGACCGGCGGGATCGTCAAAAGCAGTATGGCAAAAGTTCTGAGAAGCGAAGCGTCACAGACAAGCCCAAGCGAAAGCGCGGTGCGCAGCCCGGTCACGGTGGTCGAAGTCGCACGGCACGGGATGATTTGCCGAAAGTTGAGGATCGACAAAGTTTTCCGCAAGTGCCGCGTTGCAACGAATGCGGTGAATGCTACCGTTTCAACGGAACTGCAGACAGCGAGCGTCGGGAAATTGAAGTTAAGGCGTACACCCGGACCATCAAACGCGATCGGTGGCAGCGTTGCTGTGGCTGTGACAGTCAGCCTGCGTCGGTGACTGCCAAGGCGCCGGCGCAGTTGATTGCCGGTGCTGAGTATGGGACCTCGATATGGTCGGACTATCTGTATCAGCGATTTTCGTTGAATCACACGGTATGCGGCATATCGCGGTGGTTTGCATCGGTCGGGATGACGATATCCAAAGGTACGCTGTTGCAGCATGACTCGAAGTTTCTGGCGTTGTTCAGTCCGATTTATCAAGCCATAGGGGAGTATCAGAAACTGGCTCGTTCGGTGCATGTGGATGAGACTGGCTGGTTGCTGTCAAGTTCGGAAAGTGCCAGTTCCAAGTACTGGTGCTGGGGCTGTGCGACTGAGGATTCGGTGCGTTTTTCAGTTGATCCCAAGCGCAGTGCGGCAGCGGGTTTGAAGTTGCTTTGCGGTTTTGACAAGGTCGAGGTATTGGTGTGTGATCGGTTCAGTTCCTATGGGCCGATCTCCCGTGCACTGGGTGTTGAGCTGGCGTATTGTTGGGTCCATGCCCGGCGTGATTTCGTGAATGCGCAGCGCGGTGACAAGAAACTTGGTCGCTGGTCAGAGGCCTGGGTCAGACGCATCGGCAAGTTGTATTGGTTGAACAAACGGCGTTTGCGTTATTACGATTCCGATGTGGAATTGAGCGCTCAAGATGCGTTGTATGAAAAAGCCGACCAGCGCTTGGCGGATGAGTTGAATGAGTTTTTCGCCTTGGCCAAGCGTCAGCTTGAAGCTGTGAGCTGTGATTCACCGAAACATGAAGGGCTATCGAGGCTGGTGAAGTTTGAAAAAGGCTTGCGGGTATTTGCAGATTGTCCTTGGGTGAGCATGGATAACAATCTGATCGAAAGGTCGCTGCGGCCGATGGTGACGGTGCGCAAGATGTCGTATGGCTCGAAAACCGAAGCGGCGGCGGCGCTGATCGGTTGTATGGAGTCGGTGTTTGCGACGTTGCGGATGAATGGGATTGACGAGCGCAAGTGGCTGGAGGGTTATCTTTTGGCGTGTGCCGAGGCTGGTGGAGCGCCGTCAGACCTGGAGCCATGGCTGCCTTGGGGTACTTGGTCAATACCGCCGTGAGCGGCGACCGATTGATGCGTTACTGCGGGCGGGATTTCACCGAACAGGAGATTCGATGGATCCGGCGCTGTGCTGCCGAAAGCGTCAATCGCAGCCAACACGCCAAACGCGTGTGCGAGCATCTGGGGTGGCGAAAGCCTGATGGCGGGCTCAAGCAAATGAGTGCCAAAGTCGCGCTGTTGCGCATGCATCGAGACGGTGTCATCGAATTGCCGGCTGTTACCGCCCGGGTTCCGCGCAAGCCGGCTGACTTGCAAAACATCGTTGAGACCGATGAGCCTCCGCAACGGCTTTTGCCGCCCAGCGAACTGGAACAAGTGCGACCGCTGCAGTGGGAGATTATCTGTGCAGGCCCCAACAGCCGCATCTGGAATTCATTCATCGAGCGTTATCACTATCTTGGCTATAAGCCACTGCCGGGTGCGCAGATGCGCTATCTGATCCGTTCATCGGCCGGTGAGCCGCTGGCGCTGATGGGCTTTGGCGCTTGTGCCTGGAAGACTGCACCGAGGGATCTGTTCATTGGCTGGGATGCTGACACGCGCCAGAAAAACCTGTCACTGGTGATCAACAATGCGCGGTTTTTGATCCTGCCGTGGGTGCGCATTCCCAATTTGGCTTCCCACATACTTGCACAATGCGAAAAACGGCTGCCGGGTGACTGGCAGCAACGCTATGCGATCACGCCGGTATTGCTTGAGACATTTTGCGAGAAACCGCGTTTTGCCGGAATTTGTTACCGTGCCGCCAACTGGACGCTGGTGGGTGAAACCCAAGGCCGCGGAAAAATGGATCGATTCAAAGAACATGCACTGCCGATCAAGGATGTTTGGTTAAGACCGCTGCAGAAAAACTGGCGTGAAATCCTCAATGTCTGAAGCGCAACAGTCGCAACACTCAGCGTTTCGAACTCCAATTCCGGCAGCAATCCGCTACAATCACACCCACACTGAACACTTACCTATTTAGTGGCTGTGCGACCGGCAAACCGCTGAATCCACACGATCAGGTTCAACCCCCATCCATTCAGGAGGATGCAAGATGGAAGAGATGTATGCCGCCAACGATGAATCCCTGCATCAATCGCACGATGCGTTCTTTTGCGAGTGGTTCAGCAAAGATAAATACGCCATCGAACTGGCTCAGCTTGCGCTTGGAGAAAACGCGAATGTGTTGTTGGACTGGTCAAGTTTTCATCTGGAATCCAGTGCTCTGACTGAAGCGCGCGGGCGAAAGAGACAGGCGGACCTGTTGTGTTCCGTGACCTTGAACAAGCATCACTCGACGGGGCGCGTGTATTTGTTGTTGGAACATAAAAGCCATCAGGACAAATCAACCCTGTCGCAGTTGTTTGAATACCAGCTGCTGGCGCGTCGTTCACATTGTGGTGCAGTGATTTCTTCGATTGTCTATCACGGTCGCGAACGCGAGTGGAACGGGGGGTCAGGATTTCAGGATGTGTTTTTGAAACTGCATCCGGAATCCATCTCGTTGCTCAATCATCTGTTTGCCGTCAGTGCCGATTGTCTGGTGTTGAACCTGCGTGATGATGCGGTTCTTGAACGAACCGGTGGTTTGAGTTGCCGAGTGATCTTATATATACTGAGCAAGATATGGCAACTGGATGATGAACGGGTGGCAGAGGCGTTTCGGATTGGTCTGACGATTGAATCGGATGAGGAACGCACTGAAATGATCAGATCTGTGACGCGGTATATTCGACGCAAATACCCAAGTTACGACTGGCAGAGACTGGAACAGATTGAACGAGAAACGATAGCGGAGGAAAAGAGAATCATGGCACAGGTGATGACGCTTGCGGAATTGGAAAAGCAGGAATACATGAAGCAGGGAATTGAGCAAGGCTACAGTGATGCGACACGAAATATTGCTTTGAATTTGATTCGTGAAGGTCTTGACATCAAAACGGTCTGCAAATTTACCGGATTGTCTTTGGATGAAGTGGACAAACTGCAAAACGATGTCCATTGATGCCGAAGTGGCATCTGATGCACTCGCTGCAACAGTCTTCTTTGTGCTTTGGCAGCGTCTTTGTAATTTCATTGATCATGTTGCCAAAGCGTGATTTCAGTTGGAATTGGCCACCCTCTGAAACATGAATGCAACCTACAGTTCATTAGACCGAATACGTTCAGTGTGGAACATCACGGCTTGAGTGAACGCTGACTGACAGCTTTGTTAATCAAGCCTGCATATACAACCCTGAAACATTGTGGAAAAACTTACTCAAATTGAATGCCATTGCAGTCGGCTCTGGTTCGAGATTCCCACCTGTCAGAGCGCCTGACATCCGGACATACGTCATACAGGCGGCACGATTCGCAGGATTCATTCCGTCAAGACGTCAGCTGCTTTCAGGAATCAAGAAACTCTGGGATGGATATGTTATTCTGCAACACTTTCAGCCTGCCTGACCTCGACCAATCAAATATGTCATCATTTTGACGGTTTACCGGGCGGTTTTCGTTGAAAAGTGCGAGGTCGGCACTGGGAAATCCTTCGCAGATGGTATTCGAGTCGAGCTGTTGGAGACGCAATAGGGCATGTCGGCAATCCTGCGAACTGAATTAGATGACATATTAAATTAGCCAGCATTGCAAAGAAATTCACTGGGAATATCATTCGGTTTTCACAAAAAAGAAAATAAGATTATCAACATGCGTGAACTTGAAGCAAATCGGATTGGAAATAGAGGTCAGGAAGTCTGAATTTACTTCTCAATCTCCATCAGAACATGGAGTTTCTTCGGCATTGCATTAAGCTCATTCGTATCGCGCACTCGAATGAGTCGAAATATATGGCGACAACGCTTCACGAACGGCTCTAACAATAGCAACAGCATTTGGCGTATCGGAATGAACACAAATGGTCTCTGCGCGCACCGTGATGTCCACCCCAGCGTTACTACGCGCCAATCCTTCGGTGACGGCTCGAATTGCTCTATCCGCCGCCACACCCGGCGGCACCGCGTCATGTTCGCGCGTAATAAGTAAATTGCCTGATTCGTCATAGTCGAGGTCGGCGAAGAATTCAGCTCGAAACTCCAGTCCGCGCGCGGTATAAATTTCCTCATGGAGTGTTCCGGCCAAACCAAATATGGGAACACGGAAATGCTCCCCAACGTCGGCAATCGCATGTGCGACATGCTCCTCGTGCGCTGCCATACTGTACAGCGCACCATGGGGTTTCAGATGATTTAACGTCACCCCAGCCACTGCTAGGAAACCACTTAAGGCGCCAATTTGGTAGATAACGATATTTGCCAACTCGTCCCGGTCAATCCGCATTTCCCTGCGCCCGAATCCGGTCCTGTCAGGTAAGGAAAAATGCGCACCGATTTTTACACCGTACTGTTTTGCGAGTTCCACCGTTCTTCGCATGTGATTTGGGTCAGAAGCATGAAATCCGCAGGCAATGTTCGCTTCCGTGATAAAAGGCATGAGGCCTTCATCGTCCCCCATTTTGTAGAGGCCGAAGCCTTCACCCATATCGCAATTGATGTCTACAGCCATAAGCATTATTTCTCCATTTCAGGAACTCAATGAGGGAGAAAATTAGATGAATCTAGTCAGCAAAGACAGCAATTTCCACCCATCAAGAACTACGGTTTTTGAATAGGATTCTAAACTTGCGAGATTCATACCATTTCCCAATTAGTGAACGAATAAAGTTTGACCAACTATCATTTTGAGACGCAGTAACACGGTTGATTGGTAATCACACTTGATTTTTGCCTGGTCGAAAAAACACCTTGATATTGAAAAATTCCAACACAATTAGTACCGCACCTACACTGATACATGCATCAGCTATATTGAAGGTACTGTAGTGCCACCCTCCATAGTGAAAGTCTAGAAAATCCACAACATGCCCATGCACGATGCGATCAGCAATGTTACCTAGTGCCCCACCCAAGATCAACCAGATCCCGGTTACTGATTGACTACGGCCGGGCCTTAACAACCACAGTGTATAAAACAATAGAAACAGAATAGCGATATTGGAATACAGGAATATACTGTTCGCATCCAGCTCGGAATCAGCAAGGAATCCGAATGCTGCGCCCTTGTTGAAGACGAGAATCAGATTGAAAAAGCCAGTGATGGCTACTGGATCGAAGGGCTCCATTGTTGTCAGAACGATCCACTTGCAAATCTGGTCCAGCACCAGAACCAGCAACGAGATCAAAATATGAACCCTTAGAACTTGGGAATCACTCCACTGTTGACTAGGATCGGACATAGTTTAACTACCGCGAATTGCCAATCCTTTTCTGCGACGAATCTGATTTAGGCATACAACCTTTGTTCACCATCACCCGTAATATTCGTTACGCAACGTAAACAGATTTCAGGATGTCCGGGGTCGTTTCCAACATCAGGGGTTTGATGCCAGCATCGAATGCACTTGTCACTTGCCGATTTTCGGACCTGGATGAACAATCCCTTGATTTCAGATTGGCTAATCTCATCCTTCATCTCGTCTACTGGCAGAACCGATGCACTGGAAGTGATTGTGACAAATCTCAATTCATCGCCCAGCCGGTTCAAGATTGAAAGCAATTCGTCCGAACAGTACAACGTGACTTCCGCCGCGAGGGGCGACCCAATCACGTTCTGATTGCGACTGATTTCAAGATGTCGATTCACCTCCTCCCGAACTGCGATAACCCGTTGCCAAAAATCCAAGTCCACTGATCTTTCATCGTCACCAGATTCCGGCCAACTTTCAAACCAAGTCGCTAACAGGACCGATTTTTCTCTTTCGCCGGGAACATGTCTCCAGATTTCCTCAGCAGTAAAACTCAAAATAGGAGCCAACCAACGTACGAAAGCTTCCAAAATGTAATACATTGCGGTCTGTGCCGACAACCGGCCAAGACTGTATTGGGGCATGGTATAGAGGCGGTCCTTCAGAATATCCAAGTAAAATCCCCCCATTTCCACGATGCAAAATCGATGTATTTTCTGGCAGATCAAATGAAATCTGTAGTTTTCGTAAGCCCTTTTAATGTCATGCTGAAGCTGCATTGCAGTACGAACCGCCCATTGATCCAAATCAAGCATCTGATCCCAGGCAACACTAGCTCCAACTTCAAAATCATGTAGGTTTCCAACAAGAAACCGAGCTGTATTTCGGATGCGTCGATACGAATCTGTCGTTCGTGTCAGAATTTCCTGAGAAATACTCATCTCGGCTTCATATTCTGTTGATGCAACCCAAAGCCGCAAAACATCAGCACCCAGTTTTTCAATAATTTCCTGCGGGCCGATGATATTGCCTACCGACTTTGACATCTTTCGACCCTCTCCATCAACTGTAAATCCATGTGTCAGCACGGATTTGTAGGGAGCGGTTCCCGTGATCGCGGCGCTTACGAGCAAACTCGACTGAAACCAGCCTCTGTGCTGGTCTGACCCTTCAAGATACATACTGGCCGGATTGATCATTTCGGAATGATGATTCAGAACGCTGTAGTGCGTCGCCCCGGAGTCAAACCAGACGTCCAGCACATCCGTGACCTTGTCATAGCTAGTACTGTCGTCGCCTATAAATTCAGAGTCATCCAGTTCAAACCATGCATCTATTCCGCCTTGTTCAACTTTCTTTGCAACCCGTTCGAATATTGGCAGAGTGTCTGGGTGCAGCTCCCCGGTTTCTTTGTGTGTGTAAAGTGTAAGAGGAGTCCCCCAGACGCGTTGTCGAGACAGGCACCAGTCAGGACGGTTTCTAACCATTCCATCCATTCTTGCTTCACCCCACTCCGGTACCCACTGAACTTTCTTGACTGCATCCAGCGCGGTTTTTCGCAGTCCAGTACGGTCCATACTCACAAACCATTGCGGAGTGGCACGAAAAATGATCGGGGATTTATGGCGCCAGCAATGCGCGTAACTGTGTTCAATTTCATCGTTGCCGAGCAGGTCTCCCCGTGAACGGAGCAAATTGATCAGCGCATCGCTCGCTTCGTCGACAAAAAGTCCACCAACATGAGGAGTCTCCTGCACAAACGTACCATTCGGACCGACTGGATTGACAATCTCCAAACCGTGCTCTTTGCCTAGCTCAAAGTCTTCCTGTCCATGACCGGGTGCGATATGCACCAAACCCGTTCCTGCATCTAGTGTAACGTGCTCGCTGGGAATCATCGGAACCACAAGGTCTTCTTTTTGAAGCGGATGACCAAATAACAATCCAAGCATTTCTCGTCCGCTGGCTTTTCCGACTACTTCGTATTCCCCGATTCCATAACGCAGCATGCACGATTCGACAAGTTCTTCAGCAATGATTAGATACTCTTCTTGTTTGCCATTCATTGAATGCCTGACAAGGCTGTAAGCAAATTCCGAGTGAACTGCGATCGCCCGATTGGCTGGCAAAGTCCAAGGGGTCGTAGTCCAGATAGCGACATTCACGGCGAAATCCCCGACAGCCGGGTTCAGATCAAAGACATCCAGCACAGCATCCGGATTTATTGCTGCCATGCGAACGTCAACCGACTTGGACTTCTTGTCAAAATACTCAACCTCCGCTTCAGCAAGTGCCGATGCACAGTCAGCACACCAGTAAACAGTCATCAGGTCGTGCATCATATGTCCATTCTTCATGATTCTTGCAAGAGCTCGAATGCCGTTTGCCTCGGTCTCGAAATTCATCGTCAGATACGGATTGAACCAATCTCCAATTACACCCATACGAATGAAACCAGTTCTCTGTACATCGATTTGTTCGGAAGCAAATTTCCGGCACGCCTTGCGGAATTCGCCGGGGTTTTGACGATACACGTCTCGACCTAACTTCTTTTCAACTTCGTGCTCAATCGGAAGCCCGTGACAATCCCAGCCAGGAACATACGGCGAATCGTAACCTGCCAAAGTCTTGGATTTGACGATGACATCCTTCAAAATCTTGTTGACTGCATGACCAATGTGTAAAGCACCGTTTGCATAAGGGGGGCCGTCGTGCAATACCCACTTCTCTTTACCCCGCCCTGCTTCTCGCAAATTTTGATAAATATCAATTTCATCCCAGAAATCGAGGATATCAGGTTCCCGCTTTGCTAGGTTCGCACGCATGGGGAAGTCCGTTTTCGGGAGATTTATGGTGTCTTTATAGTTCGTCATATTTTGCCGAAATTGGTACATGTGCCCTTTTAGAAAAACGAATGGAAATGCCAGATTCAGACAGCAATCCAGCCCAATTGCCTGAGTTCACGGAACTACGTGTCCAATTCCATGTATTGTAATTGATTGACTGATTTATTTGCGGTTGGGCGGAGTCACGAAGCACAGCGAGAGTGCTCGTGTCGGAAGTACTCCCGGGTTCTCATAATGTCCTGATGTATCTGCTCACACATGGTTTCGATCGAAGAAAACTTCACCTCGTCACGTAGTTTCTTCAGAAAACGAACCCGAATCCGATGACCGTAAAGATCTGAGTTGAAATCCAGCAAATGCACTTCAAGAACGTTTGTTGTTCCACCAATCGTCGGCCGCATGCCAAGACTGGCAACGGCCGGCCAAGTGCTGTCGTCACTCAGGTCGACTTCAACTACAAGAACTCCGGTCAAGGCAGGTTTGTGAATCTTCATTTGAACATTTGCTGTTGCAAATCCCCACTTTGATCCGTTTCCATCACCACGCACCACGCGCCCGGACATCGAGTAATCCCGCCCGAGCAATCGACTTGCCTGAATGAGATTGCCAGCAGCAAGACACTCCCGAATTCGAGTACTGCTGACTCGCTCATCGCCAACTGTGAAAGATTTTGTTCTTACCACTTCCAAACCGTGGCGCTTGCCAATTTTACGCAGCATCTCGAAATTTCCCCGTCGATTTCTACCGAATCGAAAATCATCTCCGACGACTATATGACGAGCTCCAAGTTTTTGAACTAACAGATTTTCAACGAAACCTTCCGGTTCGGTATTGGCCAGAGTGTGATTAAAGCGGAGACAGCAGAATCGATCAACATGCAGTTTGCTCAGTGCCTCCAGTTTCTCTCGGACTGACATGAGCCGCGGCGGTGCAGCATCGGGAACGAAAAACTCCAGCGGATGAGGTTCGAAGCTGACAATTGTAACGGGAAGCTTCAACTCTCTGCCTTTCTTCGCCAGGGACTGAATCACTTGACGATGACCGGGATGCACGCCATCGTAATTGCCGACAGAAGCAACGCATCCGTGATGGTGCAGAGCGATATTGTGTTCTCCACGAATGAATTCCATCAATTCAAACCCTGAGTCTGATAACGACGCAACGAAAATGAAAGTGAGTCAAGCCCAGTCTGGACTTGTTTCTTCGATAACTTCGGTAATTGGCTGACGGGCGGCGAAGCCGCCGGTATAGCAGTGGAAGTAGGCTATTTCAAGCTCGGGGTATTTCCAGCACAGATAACCGTCTCCGGTATCAAAATCGACCAGCCACAACCCTTTGGCAACCAGTCCCAGTCGTTCCATCTTGGAAATCCACTTCCTCACGATTGCTTCATATTTCTGTTCAACCGAAACCACTCGCGGATCGCTGGGCAACAGGTTTTGCAATTTTTTCTTCACCACCTGCAATTCGACGTACGCTTCAGCGGTAATTTTCTTAACCAAAGGCAAGGTTTCGTTGGCTTCTGTCAAGGTGAAATATCGAGGGGAATCGGGGGAACCGATCTGAACGACATTGGATTCTGCAATACTCATTGATTTACAAATTGCCTGATTTTCATTCCAAAAATCACTAACCACACACTATAAATGACTGCACCCATGAAAATATATAAAAATAACCAAAATATTCTCCCCTGAATACCAATTGCATGCCACTCTGTCAATGTTGGAGTTAACCATACAAGAGTGCCTCCCATTATAAGCGAGGCACCGATGGTACGGGCAAGAAACACAAGCCAACCGAACTGAGGTGAATAAGTCTTTTCTCTAATCAACCAATACAGCAATAGGCCGGCATTCACAAAGGCTGACACAGATATGGCCAGTGCTAGGCCAACATGCTTAAGCGGGAAAACAAGCACGATTGCGAGGCCGATATTGATAACCATTGCAATCACTCCTGCACGAACCGGAGTTTTTGTGTCGTTTCGGGCAAAAAATCCAGGCGAGAGCACGCGGACAGCTACCAAAGCCACTAACCCGACGGAAAATGCTATCAACGCTCGTGAAGACATGACTACGTCGTTCTCCGTGAAAGCTCCGTGAAAGAAGAGCGTGGCCATGACTATGTCTGAAAGTGCAATCAATCCTACGGTTGCGGGTATTGAAATCAATAGGCTCAACCGCAATCCCCAATCCAGCAGTCTTGAAAACTCGGCACTCGCGACCTTAGCATGCTCCTTGGATAGTCGAGGCAGAATAACTGAACCGAGTGCAACACCGAATACTCCAAGAGGAAATTCCATCAGTCGGTCCGAGTAGTAGAGCCAGGACACACTGCCGGTAACAAGAAAGGAAGCGATAAAGGTGTTAATAATAAGATTGATCTGTGCCACAGAGGCTCCAAAAATGGATGGAAGCATGAGGCGGTAAACTTCTTTGGCACCCTCTTCCGCTTCTCCTTTTTGTTTTCGTTTCAATCGTGGCCTAGGAACCGTATTGATTTTCGCTAGAAATGGAATCTGAAAAAGCAGTTGCACAACTCCAGCGACAAAGACACCAATTGACAGGGCAACTGCCGCATTTTCGGTCAAGCCTGTAATCCACAGTGCAGCAGCAATTAAAGCCACATTGAGCAGTATTGGCGTCGCGGCGGGTGTGGCAAACCGTCCATGGGTGTTTAAAATTGCGCCGCATAACGCGACGAGACAGATGAAGAACACGTACGGAAAGGTGATTCGCAAACTGTCTACTGTTGTCTGGAATTTGATAGGATCGGCCCGAAACCCTGGTGCAAGCACTGAAACCAGAATCGGCGCAAAAATGACGCCAATAAGCGTAAGCGTCAGTAATGCCAGTGCAAGTCGGCCACTTACTAGATCAACGAAACCACGAACTTCGGCCGCAGGTGCCGAAATTTTCTTCTGAGTGTAGACTGGGACAAAAGCAGCCGAGAATGCGCCTTCACCAAATATTCGCCGAAAAAAATTCGGAATACGGAAGGCAACAAAAAATGCATCAGCAACAATAGTACTGCCGATAATTTGCGCAAAAATGATGTCGCGAATCAGACCCGTAATCCGCGATACGACGGTGACTGAACTGAAAGCCGCTGTCGATTTCAGCAGTGCTTTTGTGCCTTTCGCCTCAGTGGGTTGTTGCGGACCAAGTTTGGTGTTCATCAAGTTTGGGAATCCACGCCGAAAGATGTCCAGTCAATAAATGTAGCAATATGTCAGGAAAGGAAAATCATATTGATCAGACATTACCATAACATTGAAGCCAGCCAACCCACGATGAAACCTTGTCGCGATTTATTCCTTGACTTCTGGTCATAGTCAAACACAGCAGAAAACTGAACCTGCATTAATTGACCTGTTCACAAATTTCCGGGTTTTCAGTTGGGTACGTATAGTTCACGCATTTTGGCGGAAAACTCTTTCTCTCCCCCGTAGCTAGGATGTCGAACCGGACACAGTTCCAAATTTCCGCAAATATCTCCAGCAGCTGAAGCCGCATCTTTACCGATTGGAATAAGTCTTCGCGGTTTCAACAAATCAATAAGTTGGACAAGCAGTTGTCTGCCTGCTGTTCGTTCGTGTGAGTTGTGCGGTCGATTGGTGAACGGCCTGTCAACGATGTACGGGTGCAAAGGAAAAACATTCCAGAGAAAGATTCTAGTGTTGATTTGATCCAAAATATTCCAGATGATTGTTGCGGTTCTTTCAGAAACAGCCTCTCCTACAGTCGACCTTTCAGCAGCGATGTTCCATCGTTCAGCATGAACTGGCAGTCGTTCATCGTCTGTAAATGCAAGTCCAGTTCGTCTTCCGCCTCGGTATCCTAGATCGCGTCCAACCCACAGGGAATCCACCTCCGACTCAACTGCAGCTTCCAGTATTTTGTTCAGTAAAGCACTCCGGCGCGCCGGCGCATCATCACAATCGTGGACTTCGCAGCGATCCGAGTAAGGATTGAAGCTGTTAGGGAAATTGAGGTGTTGTAATTCTCTCACAAACTTGCTGGGCGTCGTATTCATCTCAGGCTGACCACAGCAATTGTGCAACATTAGCTGTCACGCACCTTTTACAGAAAATGAGGAGGATTAATGGCTTGCTCGACTGTTGGAAGCTCCTAACTTCCAAATTTTTCTGCAAATTAGCCCCCAAGGTCATGATGTCCTCGCCACCACGAAAGGAACATACCGAGTTTTCATCAAAGCCATTGGCAGGGAATTCTGGTATAGTAGATTGCAAGTGCCGGACCAAAGGCCGATTGTTCATTGGTGATCTGGTTCCCGAAAATTAGCATGGTCTGTTCCGCGGTCGACGATTCCACTGATGGCGCACTTTCGTTGCGACCTCGCTTGAGAGAATGAGAGTCAAACTGCGGAATGCCCGGCACAATTATTTTTTAAGTGTTCCTTGAGAGCAAATATTTTTACAGATTTGCCGTACACTATTGACAACGAACGCATAAAATAGCATATTTGCCGCTTTATCTGTAATCACACGACCATTAGAAGGAATAAAGACCGTTGGCTAACTCACCCCAAGCTCGAAAAAGAGCCAGACAAAATATAAAACGGCGCGCTCGAAACATGAGTGAACGCGCATCTGTTCGTACCTATATCAAGAAATTTTACAAAGCTCTCGAATCGAAAGATCTTGATGCATCCCAGGAAGCATTTCGAGTAGCCTGTTCCAAGATTGATCGCAGTGCCCAAAAAGGCTTGCAGCATCAAAACAAAGCAGCGCGACTGAAAAGCCGAATGAATGCAAGATTGAAAGAACTTGCAACTGACGACGCATCCGCAACAGGATAGTCAGTATCCCAGAAGTTCTCGGTAAACTACGGAGAACTAGTTTCCTCCGCCGTAGATGTAGGTAGGCAGCCACAACGCAATTTGTGGAAATGAAATGATCAAGGTGAGACCAATCAGTTGCAGCCCCATGAACTGCATCATGCCAAAATAAATGTCTTTCAGGTCCCATTCCGGGACCACGCCCTTGAGAAAATAAGCCGATAATGCAACCGGCGGCGATAACCAGGCAGTCTGTAAATTCACCGCGACCAGTATCGCAAACCAAGTCAAATTGAAACCAAGCTGGTCAATCATCGGAATCAGGATCGGCACGATGATCAGGACGATTGGCACCCACTCCAACGGCCAGCCAAGCAAAAAGATCAGTGCCATAACAATGATCAGAATCACATAGCGATTAACTTCCAGATCAAGCAGAAACTCAGTGAGCATCAAGGGAGTGCCCAATCTTGAGAATACTGCTCCGAAAAAGTTTGAAGCCGCTACAAGAAGCATAATCAACGCGGTTATCTCCAACGTCTTGACAAGTGCGTTGAACAGTTTCTTCCATGTTAGTCGACGATAGGCCAAAGACAACAGCAATGCTCCACCAGCTCCGCAGGCTGCGCCTTCGGTCGGAGTGGCTAGACCAAACATGATGCTTCCGAGTGCAGAAAACACGAGTGCTGCCGGAGGAACCAGCCCCAGAAAAAATTCTTTCCACACTTCCGCCATGCTGTCGGGTTGTTGGTCTTCCGGCAGAATTGGACCCAACTCCGGATTCAACCAGCAACGGACTAGAGAATAACCGGTATAGAGCAACGCAAGCATGATTCCGGGAATGACAGCGGCAGCGAAAAGATCTGTGACCGGAATTTCCATAACCGGCCCCATCACAACCAGCATGATGCTTGGTGGAATCAAGATTCCCAGTGTCCCACCAGCCGTAATCGTGCCTGCAGCAAGGCGAACGTCGTAGTTCAAGCGGTTCATGGTTTTGGCTGCCATGATGCCAAGAATCGTGACAGAGGCACCTACGATGCCTGTTGCCGCTGCGAAAATCGTCGAAACAAAAATACTGCGACGAATAGAGAACCACGAACACGCGAAAGCATCAATTGAACGGCGGAAAACAGACGTTCCATCAATCCCGCCTGTTCCATCATGATCCCCATAAATATGAACAAGGGTACAGCCGCAAGCGTCTGCTCGGTCATAACGGAATAGAACTGGAAAGTCATCAGATAGAAAACTACCTTGCCGAATCCGATATAGCCGAAAACGAATCCGAGAAAAACTAGCGTGAAGGATATTGGAAATCCAACAATTAATATACAAATTATCTGCGTCTAATCACATGATCACCATGTTATCCCGGTGGATTAGTTCGTGATCACGAACATAGCCGAGTATGTTTTCAATGCGATCAGTGCGGCACCCTTTGATATTATTCGCCTCGTCGGAGTCGTAGTTGATCAATCCCCTGGCAATCTCTCTTGACTCGGTATTCAGGCACACCACCAGATCACCTCTCTTGAATTTTCCCTCAACCTGTCGAACACCAACTGGCAGAAGACTTCCTCCCTGATCCAGCAACGCACTTACTGCTCCCTGATCAAGATGCAGCTTGCCTGAAATGCGTAGCCGACCGGCAAGCCATTGCTTGTGTGAAGTGATGCGCCCGCTCTTCGATAACAAAAGCGTGCCGTCGAATTCACTCGAATGGATTTTTTGAAGTTGGTTGCGTTCCAGTCCCGAAGCTATCACCGTTGCCGCTCCTGATCGCGCTGCTTTGCGTGCCGCTTCGAGTTTTGTCAGCATGCCACCTCTTCCATATTGACTGCCGGGTCCGACTACAGCATCAAGAGACTCGTCGTGAGTCTGCGCTTCGCGAATCAAGTTGGCGGCAGGATTTATGCGAGGGTCTTCGTCATACAGGCCCGCCTGATCCGTCAAAATCACCAGAAGGTCGGCATCTACGATATTAGTCACCAATCCTGCGAGATTGTCGTTGTCTCCGAACTTGATTTCGTCTGTAGTTACCGTGTCGTTTTCATTCACGATCGGAACGATATTCATCCCCAACAACGTCCGCAACGTGTTGCGAGCATTGAGATAGCGGGTGCGATTGGAAAGATCTGCATTGGTCAGCAGCACTTGCGCTGTCTGGTAGTGATACTGTTCGAATGCGATCTCGTAGGTACGAACCAGACCCATCTGTCCTACCGCAGCCGCTACCTGAAGCAGATGAACTTCATGAGGGCGCTCTTTCCAGCCGAGCCGTTTCATGCCCTCCACAATGGATCCCGAGGATACCAGCACAATTTCCAAGCCCTGGTCTTTCAACGATGCAATCTGACTCGCCCACGAGTGAATTCGATCTGCATTGATTCCAGACTCGACATTGGTGATCAGTGAGCTACCGACTTTTACAACCCAGCGCCTTGCTTTACTACAGTCAAATTGCTGGGTCATGTCAGTCGCTCTTCCTCAGTTTCCGATTCTTGCACCTCAGCCGGATTGTTCTCCAGCCAGGTCATTGCCATGCCGGTCAGCCTTTTGCACCCCTCCCCGGTAATTGCGGATACGACAAGACATTCTCCATTCCAGCCAGTTTGTTCCACGATTTTCTTCATTCTTTGTTCAACTTCTTGCACGGACAATAAATCAATCTTGTTCAGAACCAGCCAGCGAGGTCTCGATCGCAGTGACTCATCGAATTCGCCCAACTCATTTTCGATTGTCGTTATGGAATTCACGAGTGCTTCGAGATTGTCCGATTCGGCGATATCTACAAAGTGAAACAGCAATCTCGTGTGTCGAAGATGTTTCAGAAACCGAATTCCCAAACCACTGCCGGAGGATGCCCCTTCAATCAATCCAGGAATATCCGCGATCGTATAACTTCGGCCGCGATCTAGCGATGCAACGCCCAGCGACGGCTTGAGCGTGGTAAATGGATACGGTGCAGTTTTGGGCGTCGCGTTGGTAACTTTTCTAATAAACGAAGACTTGCCGGCGTTTGGCAAACCGACCAGCCCGACATCAGCCAGCAGCCGGAGTTCAAGTCGCAGCATTCTCGTTTCACCCGGCTTGCCGGGGGTGGTTTTACGCGGTGTGCGGTTGGTGCTGGATTTGAAGCGGGCGTTACCCACTCCATTGGCACCGCCGTTCGCGACCAGTACACACTCGTTCGGTTTCTTGATATCCTCAATCAACTCCCGCGTTTCGGCATCAAACACCATGGTGCCGACCGGAACCGAAATCTGCAAATCTTTTCCGTCTCGTCCAGTACTGTCGCGACCGCTGCCGGGGCGACCGTTTTCCGCCTGATAGATTCGTTCAAACTGAAAATCAACCAGCGTGTTCAAATGAGGATCTGAAATCAGATAAATGCTGCCGCCCTTGCCACCATCACCACCGTCCGGGCCACCGCGGGGGACATTCTTTTCACGTCTGAACGATAGACATCCGGCTCCGCCGTGTCCAGCAGCAACATTGATTTGTGCTTCGTCAACAAACAAGTGCGCGCACCTTTGATTGAAAGACGCGTACAACCGCTCTTAATTGGAATTCGACCGACACTAAATCGGCCGTTGAAGGATTGCTATACAGATATCACGGTAACGGTTTTTTTGCGCATCGGGCCCTTCACCTCAAACTTCACATGTCCATCCGCTGTCGCAAACAATGTGTAGTCGTTGCCCATCCCGACATTGGGTCCCGGGTGGAATGTGCTGCCTCGCTGCCGAACAATGATATTGCCGGATCGAACTGCTTCACCACCGTAGCGCTTGACTCCTAATCGCTTGGAGACTGAATCGCGTCCATTTCTGGAACTGCCGCCCGCTTTCTTGTGTGCCATGACTGATCTACCTCAAACCCGATGATATGTTCCCTTAGCTTTCGTCTGAATCAGTATCTTCTACTGTTGTGACCGCTTCTTTTTCGGCTGCAGCAGGTGTGTCCTCTATCAACATGTCGCCTATACTGACAATCTGAAGCTCGGTGTAGTCCTGCCTGTGTCCCTGGGTTCTGCGATAATTCTTTCGACGTTTCATTTTGATCACGCGAATTTTGTCGCCTCGACCGTGATCCAGAACTTTTCCGATTACCGGCGTGCTTTCGACATGCGGAGTACCGACTAGTGTTTCGTTATCTCCTGCGACAAGCAAAACATTGTCGAACTGGAAGTTTTCGCCGACTTCAGCCTTGAGTCTTTCCACCCGGATTTTTGTTCCCGGTTCGACTCGGACTTGTTTCCCACCGGTTTCAATGATTGCGTACATAGCGAACTTCAATATTACTTTAGAGGAATTTCAGACGTAAAAAATGTGAAACATAAAATGATACTTATTTCATTCAGCTTCGTCAATATTTTTAGGCAAATTTTGCATGTAATCCGGAAAGAATTGAGCAACTAGAAGAATTCGCCCGCATTCAGTATAGCAGGCAAAGAATTGCGGATACTAAGAACTCATTTACCTCTAACAATTCATCGGCAAGAATACTTCGGAGCTGGTTATATTCCCTATAATGGAACAGAAAGGGAATGGCAAATTGCTTTCCAGAAATTGAAAATGGCGGGGACGGTTCGCTACTGCCGTGACGATAGGTTGTGAACCCGGTCAGGTCCGGAAGGAAGCAGCCGTAACAGCTGATGCGGGTACTGCGATTTAGCGGGTCGAAACCGCCTCCATTCAAACCTGCATACAAAGGGGATTTCCGTAATTCGGAGAAATTCGAGATTGAGCTACCTTGTTCTAGCCAGAAAATGGCGCCCAAAGGACTTTGAAGAAGTGGTCGGTCAGGATCACGTCGTTCGCACCCTCGCACACGCACTCGATAATGAAAGGCTGCATCACGCGTACCTGTTCACTGGAACTCGCGGCGTCGGCAAGACGACACTGGCGCGCATACTGGCGAAAGCACTGAACTGTGAACGGGGCGTCAGTTCCAAACCCTGCAACGAATGCAATACCTGCATGGAGATAGACGAGGGGAGATTCATTGATCTGATCGAAGTCGATGCCGCATCCAAAACCAAAGTTGAAGATACCCGCACTCTTCTGGAGAGTGTTCCCTACAGAGCGACTTCTGGTCGATATAAGATCTATCTGATCGACGAAATTCACATGCTTTCGGGGCACAGTTTCAATGCGCTGCTGAAAACGCTGGAAGAACCTCCCGAACACGTGAAGTTTCTGTTGGCGACAACTGATCCTCAAAAACTGCCCGTAACAGTTCTCTCCCGTTGCATCCAGTTCAATCTCAGAGCCATGGACACCGCTGAAATCAGTAATCAGCTTGAAAAAATTCTTCAGCAAGAAAACATTGAATTCGAGCCAGCGGCACTTAGCGGAATTGCCAGACAGTCCAGAGGCAGCATGCGTGACGGTCTCAGCATTCTTGACCAGGCCATCTCCTATACCCACGGCAATCTGCTCGAAGCACCAGTACGCGAAATGCTCGGCATGATTTCGCAGGAATATCTGCAGTCACTTCTCACGGCACTCGCAAATCAGCAGGCCGATGCAATCCTCAGTACCATTGAAAATATGTGCGAGCGTTCGGTAAATTTTGAAAGTGCGATAGACGAGATGCTGCTCAAGCTGCATGATCTTTCCCTGCTGAAAATCGCGCCATCTGTGGTGAAAGCCAAAGAACATGACATCAAGGATTTAATGGAACTGGATCCGTTGCTTTCAGCCGAAGAAATTCAGTTGTATTATCAGATTGGCCTCATTGGAAAACGCGACTTGGCACTTGCACCGGAGCCTCGTCTTGGATTCGAGATGGTGTTGATGCGGATGTTGGCATTTCATCCGCAATCGCAGGCGGTTAAACCGAATGTGGAAGATCCGCATGCACACCCGCCAGTCACTGCCGCGCATGCATCTTCTGCGAGCCCAACTGCAGCAGCCAGTGCAACTTCTCGCATGCAGGAGGCGAGAGCCCAGCAGAGCAAATCAGCTACGGCAACATCTGAGCATATCGCCCAAACGCAATCCTCTTCGACTCAATTCAAGGATATTGAAACTTCGGAAGACTGGCTTGAATTCGCGAGAAATTCCGATAAACTGAATGGGCCAGTTGGACTTTTTGCACGGAAACTTTCTTTTCAGAATCGTTCAGGTAATACAATAATTCTAGTTGCACCTGAAGATGCTCCTGCATCCATGATACGAGCACAGAATCCGGATAATCTCAAAAAAATATTGCGTGAGAGTTTCGGCACGGACATAGAGCTGATTGTCCGAACTGAAGCGAGCAGCAACGATTCACTGGAAATACGCCTGAACCAAGAACACGAAGAACGCATAACGGAAGCCACAAAGCAAATTGAGCAGGAAGAAATACCCAAAATACTGCATGAAGAATTCAATGCAAGAATCGAAGAAGGCTCGGTGCGGCCAGCAACCATTAAAGTAGATCAACCCATGAATGAGGGAATCAAATGAAAGAACTAGGGGATTTTCTGAAGAAAGCATCGGAATTCGAAGCGGAAATGAAGAAAGTTCAGGCCGACCTGGACAAACAGAGAATTGTCGGCGTATCAGGCGGCGGACTGGTTAAAGTGGAAATGAATGGACGGCATGATGTCTCCAACGTCGTCATTGACGAGTGTCTGATGGATGATCGCGAAGCTCTGGAAGACCTGGTCGCCGGCGCCATCAATGATGCAGTACGTAGAGTCGAAGACGCAAGCCATGAAAAAATGGCCAACTTAACAGCTGGTGTCAAACTGCCGATCGCGAACTGGCCTGCTTGACATTGTCTAGTGCCCAACCCAGATGACCGTCTCGAAGGCAGTCGAAGACTTGATGAAGGCATTTCGTCGATTGCCTGGAGTAGGACCTCGAACCGCGCAAAGATTCGTTTTTCAGTTACTCGCTCGCGATCGTCATGGTGCCGCAGAAATCGCATCGACATTGCGAGTTGCAGTGGACAATGTTCGCCATTGCCGACAGTGCAATAATTTCAGTGAATCTGAAATCTGCAACATTTGCTCTTCGGTCTCCCGCGACCATTCTCAGCTGTGCATAGTTGAAACGCCCGCAGATTTGGCGTCATTTGAGGATGCCGGCGTCTACCGGGGGCTGTATTTCGTGCTGATGGGCAGAATTTCACCTCTGGACGGCATTGGCCCCGACGATTTAGGCATTGAAGAATTGCTCAAAACGCTCAGCCAGCATCCAATCAAGGAAATCATTTTGGCGACGAACATCACACTGGAGGGCGACGCAACGGCAGACTATCTTACAGATTTGCTCGCCAAACGTGGGTTTACAGCCACTCGACTGGCACGTGGCCTGCCGCTCGGCGGGGAACTCGAATACATGGACAAGGGTACTCTGATTGAGGCGTTTCATCGTCGCATTCCTGCCTGATTGGTAACTATATTTGAATTTGTCGGTAAATTGACCGGTACCCTGAAAGCGCATATTCTGCGAATCTCTCCCGGTGATAGTCGCTCCCGATATGAAAATGAAATCACCTGCACCCAAGTATGATGGCTACGTACAACGTTAACCAGGTGAGTTTGAAACAGGCATCATCCGATCCTCTGTTGTCCGAAATTCAATCGGTGATTCGTGATGATCTCGAACAGATACAGGCATACATCTTAGAAGCGCTGGATTCAAAAATTCCGCTGATTCAGGAGATTGGCAAACACATTATTGAATACGGAGGGAAAAAACTGCGCCCGATTACGGTCTCTCTGAGTGCACGCGCATTCGGGTATGACGGGCCGCACCACATCACCCTAGCAACGATATTGGAATTTATTCACGTGGCTACACTGCTTCATGATGACGTAGTCGACGAGTCAAGCTTGCGGCGCGGCCGTGCCAGCGCCAATTCGATATGGGGCAATCCCGCCAGTGTCCTGGTCGGCGATTTCTTTTACTCCAGATCCTTTGAGATGCTGGTTATCGTTAACCAGTTGCCGATTTTTGATGTGATGGCGAGCACGACACGTAGAATCTCAGAAGGTGAAGTCATGCAGCTAGAACAGTTACAGACGGCCGACACAACCGAGAAGCAGTACTTCGAGACCATAGAGCGCAAAACTGCGTCTTTATTTTGGGCAGCTGCGAAAATGGGTGCGATCATCGCCAATCAGTCGGATAAGGTTCAACGGCAGATGGCTGAATATGGAAGCAACCTTGGCTTGTCGTTTCAGTTGATTGACGATTATCTGGATTATGCAGGTGATACAACAACCATCGGTAAGAAGGTTGGGGATGATTTAGCTGAAGGGAAATTGACTCTGCCATTAATCTACGCACGAGATAACGGAAGTGCCGCCCAAGGCAAGATCATTGAGACTGCAGTTCGACATCCGAGCGAAGCCAATATCGAAGAAATATGCGAAATCGTTGCCTCTTCCGGTGCACTTGAATATACTGTCGGGCTTGCCCGTGAGTACAGTCGTCGTGCAACGGAGGAAATAGATTTTCTCCCTCATTCACTCTTTCAAGAATCACTTATCAATCTGGCGGAATTTGCTTGCAACCGCAACTACTGATCCAGAATTCAATCGGGGTGTAGCTCAGCCTGGCAGAGCACTGCCTTCGGGAGGCAGGGGCCGGTGGTTCGAATCCACTCACCCCGACCAATTCATTAGTCGCAATTTCAATTACCCGCGCCTGCCTGTCAAGTTCGCAGTTGGCTGAGGTGGCGATGGTGCCGAGCTTTGCGTAGTTAGAATATCCATGTAGAATACCGAAATTAAATCTGATCTACGGATTTCATCAGAAAATTTTGACATGCTGAATTTCGGTAACGAAGATTTCCTGCCTGCTTTGGAAATCGCAAAACTGCAACACAGAAGGTGGGGATTGCAACGACACTACGTAGCTGGAAACTCCGGTTTCTATCAGCACCTCTGGGATGGAATTCGAGTTCCTCAAAACCTTCAGGATGTCTCGAATCTGCCGCTCTGCGACAAGGAGATGCTTCGCGAGTCTCAAGTCGCCTATCCGCCTTTTGGTAATTATCTTGCCGCTCAATCCAATAAACTGATTCGAGTTCACCGTACTTCTGGAACGACTGGACAAGCCATGAATGTGGCTTTAACCCGTGCGGACGCGGAGCAGACTGCTCGGATAGGCGCTAGAAGTTATCGGGCTTCAGGACTTCGGCCTGGAGATCTAGTGATCCACTGTCTGAATTACCAGATGTGGATGGGTGGAGTAACGGATCATCTGTCCCTTGAAGCAACGGGAGCAACGGTCATTCCGTTCGGCATCGGAAACAGTGAGTTGCTGATTCAAACCGTTCTTGATCTGAAAGTCGATGCAATTCAATCTACACCCTCCTATCCTGCAGTTCTCGAAAAAACGATCTGTGAAAATTTTCCCGGAATACAACCGCAGAACCTAGGACTGCGATTGGGACTTTTCGGAGGAGAAGCTGGCCTCGACAATACAGGTTTTCGACGACGGCTTGAAGAGACCTGGGGATATGCTGTCAGAAACGCAAACTACGGAGTGTCCGATGTATTCAGTAATTTTGCGGGACAATGTGACAAAAATAATGACCTTCACTTTGTTGGGCATGATGTTCTGCATGCTGAAATTGTTGATCCGATTGATGATAGCGTTGTCGCTTGGCAAGAAGGGAATAGTGGTGAACTAGTGCTGACCCACTTGGCACGGCAAGCCCAACCGCTGGTTCGATTCCGTACAAACGACGTAGTTGTTGTCACCGGTACCGACAAATGTGCATGCGGCCGAACAACACCCAGGTTTCGCGTACTGGGCCGCACCGACGACATGATCGTAGTCCGGGGCGTTAATCCGAAGTTCCAGCAGAAAACAGACTGATTTGCCCTGAAATGCCAGAGCCCATGCGGGTTCCTGGCATTTTTTCAACTTCGTAATGTGCCCATGTAATTAACCTTTCATTCATCAATAATAATATTGACATTGCGAATACAATTGTCTAAAATAAGTGGTCATGTATATCGACACCATCCCCAACCGCAACTCGCCCCCCGCCATCCTCGTGCGCGAATCCTACCGCGAACGCGGCAGGCACAAAAAAAGAACCCTCGCCAACCTCTCCAGACTCCCCCCAGACGCGATTGAAGCGCTGCGCCGCCACTTCAAGAACGAAGCGCCCCACTCCGGCCACCTGCACCAAGCCTTCGACATCGTGCGCACCGAACCCTACGGCCATGTCGCCGCGGTGCTCGGCAGCCTGAACAACTGCGGTCTGGAATCGGTTCTCGCCACCAAGCGCAGCCGCATGCGCGATCTGGCGGTGGCCCTGATCGCGACGCGCATCCTCAATCCGAAATCCAAGCTGGCCACGGCCCGCGGGCTGAGCTCGAGCCCCCTGCGTGCGCTGTCCGAAACGCTCGGGCTCGGTGCGGTGGACGAAAACGACCTGTATGAGGCTCTGGACTGGCTCGGGAAGCGCCACAGCGACATCGAGCGGCGCTTGGCCAAGCGCCACCTGCAGGAAGGGTCGCTGGTGCTGTATGACGTCTCGTCGACCTGGTTCGAGGGCGAGCGGTGCCCGCTGGCGGCGTACGGACACAGCCGCGACGGCAAACGCGGCAAGAAGCAGATCACCTTCGGCGTGCTGTGCGCGCGCGACGGCTGTCCGGTGTCGGTGGAGGTGTTTGCCGGCAATGTCGGCGACCCGTCCACGGTGGCGGCGAAAATCCACCAGTTGCGCCAGCTGTTCGCACTGCGTCAGGTGGTGCTGGTCGGCGACCGCGGCATGCTCACCTCGGCGCGCATCCGCGAGGATCTCAAGCCAGCCGGCTTGCAGTGGATCAGCGCGTTGCGTTTCACGTCCATCCGCGCACTGGTGGAGGATGGTGCGCTGCAGCCATCACTGTTCGATGAACGCGACTTGGCGGAAATCACCTGCGAGGAGCTGTTTCCGGGCGAACGGCTGATGGTGTGCCGCAATCCGATTCTGGCACAGCGTCGCACCATACGGCGCCAGGAACTGCTGGCGGCCACCGAAGCCAAGCTGGAGCAGATCGTGCAAGCCACCGGCCGCGAAAAACGCCGGCTCAAGGGAGTGATCCCCATTACCCGGCGCGTTACCCAGGTGCTCGGTTCTCACAAGATGGCGAAACACTTCACCGTGGACATCTGCGCCGACAGCCTGACCTGGCAGCGCAACCAGGCGCGCATCGACCAGGAAGCGGCGCTGGACGGATTCTACGTGGTGCGAACCAATGTCGCCGAAGCGGACATGGACCGCGCCGAGGTGGTGCAGGCCTACAAGGGACTCAGTGCAGTCGAACGTGCCTTTCGCACCATGAAGACCATCGATCTGAAAGTGCGACCGATTTACCACTACTCGGCGCATCGGGTGCGCGCCCACGTGCTGCTTTGCATGCTGGCCTACTACGTTGAATTTCACATGCGAAAGGCCTTGGCGCCGATCCTGTTCGATGACCCTTATGGGGCTGCGCGCAGCTCGCCGGTGCAGCCCGCCGTGCGTTCGCCTGCGGCGCTTGACAAGGCTGCCACGAAGACTACCGCGGATGGCGCCTTGACGGTGCACAGCTTCCGCACCCTGCTTGAAGAGCTGTCGACCGTGGCCCGGCAACGGGTGAAGCCGAAGGCTGCCGGCACGCCCGAGTTCGACATGATCACCGTTCCCAATCCGCTGCAGGAGAAGGCTTTTGAATTACTGAACGTGCGAGCGCTCGCAAAACCAACCGGACGTGGACAGTAAACGGAAGTAGGTTTTTTTCGTTTTTTCAACGATAACAGAGACATATCGTCATTTGCTGGCTGGAACTTCGGGTTAATGTCTACCCATCTGCAGTGGGAGGCGTAATCAACAATTTTCCGGAATTGTCTGGAGAGTTTCGCATTCGTCTGCGAGGGAAAGTGCCATACGACAGACTGGAAATTGAGGCAGAGCTGCTTGGAGATGTTACATCGAGTGAACGTCTGGTCGAAGATATTGAACGCGCTATCAAATTCAACGTTAGAGCTTCTGCTCGCGTAAATCTCGTTCCGCCCTACTATCTTCCGCGTACGGAAGGAAAAACACAAAGATTGATTCGGGAGGACCCGTAATGACTGATACAGTATTGTCCGTTACACACAATAAAGTTCGCACTCTGACACTGAATCGCCCACAACGTCTGAATGCGCTCAATGCAAAACTGCTGTCCGACCTTCGACAGGAACTGGATGCCGCAAACACAGATCCACAAATTGGCGCAATTGTGCTTAGAGGAGCTGACCGCGCGTTTTGTGCTGGAGACGATCTCAAAGACTTTCAGAATCAGTCGAAGAGCCGGGCGGAGGCAGAAAAATTTATTGAAGCCATCCAAGATGTTACTCGCCGTATTGTTCTAGGTGAGAAGATTGTGGTTGGTGCGATTCATGGCTGGGCTGTCGGTGGCGGACTGGAGTGGGCAATTAACTGTGATTTGGCGGTTTTCGCAGAAAATACGAAGTGTTTCTTTCCTGAGCTCAAATGGGGAATGTTTCCGACTGGAGGTGTAACCTCACTGCTGCCTTCAATGATCGGACTGGTGAAGACCAAAGAATTGATGTTGCTGGGAGAACAATTCAGCGCACACGAGGCCTTGGAATTGGGAATTGCGTGGAAAGTCGTAGCGAACGACAGCGTATTCAAAATTGCACAGGACACAGCTGAACGTATTGCAGCGCTTCCACGAAACGCAGTGAAAGATCTGAAGCGAGTTCTCCACCAAGTGGCAGTTTCAAATATTGAAATGGCAATGAATCTTGAAACCGAAGCAACTGTTCGAGGATTTCTAGATCCCGAAACAATGGACAGAGTGGCAAAATTCTAGGGTACCTGAATTTCCGGTTGCATCATAGGTACAAAGCCTATGCTGATTGCTGTGGCAGTTGTTCAACACGGAAATGTACGAAGTCACTATAATCAGCACCGCTGACGAAACACTCAAGAGTTTGCGGTTTAGATGCACTGCTAAACTTCTCAGATCCAGTCAGAATTAATTAGGAGAGGTGACCGAGCGGCCGAAGGTGCACGCCTGGAAAGCGTGTGTGCGTGAATAGCGTACCGAGGGTTCGAATCCCTCCCTCTCCGCCATTGACAATAACGCACCTTTCCTTATTTAAGCCACACAATATTGTTCCAGAATGGACCTGACGGCTTTGTTCTTCAGCGCTTTCTTGGCGGCCACACTCCTGCCCGGCGGGTCGGAAGCATTGCTTGTTTATCTCGACCACGTTTCGCAACATGGAATCTGGACTTTGCTTGCCACTGCAACTGTCGGTAATACTCTCGGCGGGATGGTGAGTTACACCATGGGTCGAATCATACCTGCCCATCGACTCAGCAAACCCAATTTACAACGTGCTCTGATAAAAATACGTCAGTATGGCGCTCCGATCCTAGTGCTGGCATGGGTTCCATTTGTAGGAGATGCGCTGTGCGTCGCAGCGGGCTGGGTTCGCTTGAACTGGATTTCAGCAGCGGTATTTATTGGTATTGGAAAAACAGCACGCTATGCATTGGTGATGGCGGTTTTGTAATTCGAGTGAATGCCATCGTTGAATGGGAATTTTGAAAAATTAACACCTATATAGCCTCCAGCGGACTGCGTCACCGCATACACGGAAGGAACACTTCTGCAGCAATTTGGATGCCAGCTCCAGCCTATCGCCGAAGTTGCTTGAAATCAATAGCTTGGAGACCAAAAGGCGCGTCAATAGGGCTAGAGTTTAAATCCTGTTCCTTCAAAGAACTAAACTTTATAAAATTTGATATGCCCGATTCTTGTAATTTCAGAACTCGTGACATAGTCAGGATTGATATGCGACAATTGGCCTTTCGTAGACCATACTCAAATCAGTTCCGGGGTAAATTGTTCACTGTAGAGTCGCACACTCGCATAGATCATGCAACGCTTTATTGAAGCGTGGCTGAGCCATGCAGTGAAAGCGTACCACCAGTCGTTTGCGTTGTCTACACGGCAGCAGGCCAATCGCCATGCGCTGCCCATAATCATCGGATTCAAGATACGACAGCATCACGCCACTGGCGTTGTGAATCGCCATGCGGCCGTTTTCGCATACCTTGGCGCAGTGCTCGTTGATGAATTCGGCATGTTCCGGGAGGAAGTTCAGGCACGATTGAAGCATGGCATAGGTTCGGCTTTGGAGAGACAATCGCTGTTATTCGATTTATGCCGCATTTTTCCAAAAAAAACAGGCCGAACCGCATGTTTATTGATATTCTCTTCACCTATGTCACGTGTTCTGAATTTGTACAACATGGTTCTACTAATTGATGTGTTATCGAAAACTGATGGCATATGAAGTAAAGAATTCGCACTTGATCAAGCGGAAGCAACCACTATTCTTTCAAATTTCAAGCCTTGTTCTGGTAGGTCTGTGCAGTCTATGGTCTGTCTGGACTCCTGTTGCCTCTGATCAAAACGTATTTGCCGATCCAACCAATGCTGCACTAACGACTCAAGGCAAGAAACTGTATGCGGAACATTGTGCAGAATGTCACGGAGTAAAGCTTGAAGGTCAGCCCAATTGGACCAAACGAAATTCCGATGGAATTCTGCCCGCACCGCCGCATGACGCTTCCGGACATACTTGGCATCATTCCGATAAATTACTCTTCACTTTGACCAAACTAGGAGTGGCAGCAATAGCCGGTCCAAACTACCCGACAAATATGCCAACCTATGGCGATGTTTTGAGCGATCAGGAAATCATTGCTATTATTGCATTCATCAAAAGTACTTGGCCGTTAGAGATTCAAGAAGCGCAGAGTCGCACAAATCTCTAATTTAACCCAATATCTCGCTGATTGAATCTCAAACTCAGGTCACTAACGCGACTGCCAGAGATGACAGGTTCTAAACAAATTCAGTTCTATCATTCGTAGGTTGAACGCAGGGCCTTAATGCGGGCGGTTACGATATCACTAAATTTCGGCTGATGAACCGAGACTGTTGCAGCAGTTTTTATCGGCATTTGAAAAATAGCATGTTATGCGTTGGTGATGGAGGTTTTGTAATTCGAGTGATTTTCGCTGTCGAATGGAAGTAATAAATTTTTACTGATTTTGAACTCACTATTTCGACTTAAGCAATACCCTGTAATTTTCAAGGAAATTGACTCAGACATTCCTACGATTTGACATTGAATGGCTCAATCAAGCAATTCGAAAGCGGTAACTGTTCAACGCTTTCCTAATTGCCTGTCAAGTAAACACAATCACAAGTCTCGTAGCAAAACCATCTTCTTTTAAAAAATACGGCTGAAATATTTCGTTTGATTCATAGACATAGTCACTGAATGGTAGAAATATTTACACTATCTAAATCACACTGAAATTGCATTGCAACAGATTCCCGAATCTTGCAATTTCGAAGAATTTCCCAGTTATTCTTAGCATTTCGAATCTTGTTGACAGACAGGCTCTTCTGACCAATGTGTTCAATGTAAAGGGTTGGAACAAAATAGAAATTCACTTCAGAATCACCATTACATTTTTTACTGCTGACGCCGACAACTATATCGGATGTTGCGGTGCTCTGAACATACGACTTGACGCCCGATTTGTACTCCCGGTCAACACCTCCCCTTAACCCGCCAGTGAATGATATACTGCCATTTTTAGATATCGTTTTGACTTGAACGCGGATTGTGTCATTGTGTGCGATTTCAACGATAATGTCATATGCAGAAAGGGGCAAATCGACTTTCGATGCATTGTAGCCACGCTCAAGTAATGCAGCTAACAGTCTATTTTCATTTGCAAATCCTTTTGCGGAAGCAAGTTTTCCTTCGTTAACGGCGTTTAGATGATTCATTTCCGCAAAACGAGAATGTAGTCATCACTAATTCGTTCCTTACGAGGAATTTTAATAAAGTGATTGATGATTGCAGAGATAAAGTAACACTCTACGGTAAAACCGATAGTGGACGCTATTTCCTTAAGGTAGCGCCAACTTTCAAATGCGTGCCCTCTTACTAAATTGTTTCCAATAACAATCACATATCTTCCATCTGTCTTAAGCACTCTAAACACTTCCTGTAAATTCTTAGACATATCCTGAATGTACTTATACGCAATAAACGCGCGACGTCTGTCTATCGAGTAAATAGATTGAATCACTTGGTCCGCTTCTTTGTTTCCAGTTTTGTGTAGAGTTGAATAGTCCGTTGCGAGAACCACTTCTGTACCAACGTGTTTAACCTTCAAATCCCTTAATGAACCATTGGCGAGCCCTAGCCAATACATCTCTAACTGATGAGTACGAGGATAATCAACAGCATTCATATAAGGCGGTGAAGTCAACACAAGATCAAAAGTTTCATCTGAATAGCGTCGCATGTCAATTGCGCTCGAATCGGTAGGAATTTCCACATAGGCAACGTCTTTTCCAATCAAGTCAAGCATGCTTTCTGTGTTGTTTGCCAACCTTTTACGGAACAAACTAATTGCATATCCTTGGTCAACCTTTTTACCTAAACTTCGACGCACAACTGTACGGGTGCAATTGTTGTCGGCCTGCGATGCTTGGCGGATGATTGAGGAAAACGTTACCAGGAGGAAATCCTTCGTCGCTTTTGAACATTCGATACACTCTATTCCAGATTTGATGAATGCCAATTCATTCAATACGTACGACTTAAACCAATTTTCTCGATATGGGAATTCGGGTATGGAACCGAATCGAAGAGTTGAATCAAATGAATCTATATGACTTTCTAAACTTCTCACTGCATTTCGAAGTTCAATTTTGTCTAAAGGGGTTGTTTTCGCTCGTGCCAGAAAACGAGAAAAAGGATCAATGTCAATTCCAACGCTATTTCGATGTAACAACATTGCCTCAAGGTTGGTTGTTCCACTGCCCATAAATGGGTCAAGAATCAGGTCGCCAACTTTACTGTAACGTGAAATTATCCATCTAGGCAGTTCAGGAAAGAATTTTGCGGGATATTTATGAATTCCATGCGTGTAAGCTCTCTGGTCATTACTCACAAACAGATAGTGTGCTCCGTTTTTTATTCGGAGGTCAACCGGAATTTCTCCATGTATGGATAGTGGGGGACCTGATTCGTCAGCAGAGTAACTAAATTCGGATTCTTGAGGCATTACGTTCTAAAATTTTTTTGTACCAAAAATTTGTAGTGAAGATAAAAAAATGAGTTGAGCAAATTCTACTTCGGAGAAATTATCAATGTTTTGCGCAACTTGTAACTATGAAAGGACAAGAATACTCTTCTCCGGCACGGCAGGAACACCAATTGATTTGTGAGAGCAATTTGTAACCAATATTGTAGTTCCATTCAAATTGTATTATTGAAGATAAAATATATTTCCTCTTCCCTACTTTCCAATTCGTAACGTAGTACAGCTAATTTACATCACTTACTCAAGGATTATAAGCACACTGAAATTCTTGAAGACATAATACTTTTCGTATTTCCGTCATTATCTGACAGATTTGGATTGCAAATTTAATTAGAACCGAACATCTTTCCATCCCCGGGGTCGCAGTTACCAACGGCAGATGGATGATCTGGAGGACAAATGAAATTTACCGTCGCATCACCCGACTTGACTGTGTGGCGGAGGAGGTGGGATTCGAACCCACGTGGAGCTTGCGCCCCCAACGGATTTCGAGTCCGCGCCGTTATGTCCACTTCGGTACCCCTCCACAGATTGCCGGCTGGGCGATCACAGTATTGTATAAGAATTGGAATGGTCCGAATTACTTCAGATTCTGTAATTTTCGCTACAAAGTGGATTTTCTCTTCGCCTCAAAAAATCCCTTAATCAACTGCGCACATTCATCGCTCAGAATATCTCCAACCACCTTGCACTGGTGATTCAGAGTGTTATTTTGCAACACATTCAGGACTGAACCTGCCGCACCTGCCTTGGAGTCAGTCGCTCCAAAAATCACGGTATCCAGTCTTGATTGAATGACCGCACCAGCACACATCGCACAAGGTTCGACAGTGACGTACATTCTGGCTCCTGGAAGTCGATGATTGTTGACTGCCGCAGCTGCTGACCTCAATGCAATAATTTCCGCATGCGCACTCGGATCACAATTGGACACCGTAAGATTGTAACCTTCGCCAATGATTCTTCCATCCAGTACGACGACGGCACCGATGGGTACTTCATCCTTCTGATATGCGAATTGGGCCAAATGCAATGCCCGACGCATCCAGTTTTCGTGTTCAACCAAGTCAGAGGTCAAAACCAGTCAATAGTAAAACGGGGCTATTGCCTATCGACCGCGTGGCGCCACAATATTGGAAACCAGTCCTCTCTCATGCGATCTCCAGGACGCAATCCAATATCCGGAAAGGGTGGCGAAGTTTCAACTGGACGTTCGCAGTATGTCACATCATCTCCCAACCATCGGGTAGATACTGCTCGTCTTCTAGATTTCACTACGCCCGCTGTCGTGCCATGTAGAGTTAAAAAATTAAATGCAATGCAGTCTCCTGGTTCCAAGTCCCAGGCAAGAATGTCATACTCTTCAGGACTGTGGTCTATATCCGGTACCAACTCCATCGGCATGCCTTGTGATTCAAAACCAGAGCCATCCAAGAAAGTAACTGGATGAAACAGCTTGCCCCATTGGTGAGAGCCTCGAACGAATCGTACTGCGACTTCTGCTGGAATATCATCCAGTGCCACATAGAGACTCACTGTCTGTCTCCCATCGACGCAATAGTAAGGCATGTCTTGATGCCAGGGTGTGGCTCGCTGAGTGCCGGGTTCTTTGCAAAACGCATGTTCGTGAAAGAATTGTGTCTCATCGGCTTGCATCAACTGGCCAGCCATTGAAGCCACACAGGAATGACTCACATAATCAAGATATTCTGGAATCAGCAGCCAGTTACAGTAGCTGTCAAAAAAGCGTCCCGGTGCGCCATCCGGAGTGCTTTCACAAGGGAATGCATAGTCGTCAGGGGCATCGAGATTTTTTTGCAAACCCTGTTGCAGACTCTTCTCCCAGTCGCGAAAAACTCCGCGCATCAGCACGACGCCATCGGATTGATATCGTTCAATCAAGTCCTGCTCGCCTGTCCAGTGCGGGATTTTAGAAAGATCAAACTGCGGCATTCCATTCGCTCTCCAGTCAATCGTCGTCCGATTTCCACTCTGGACTCCCACTCCTGCCTTTTGCATCAGAAATTCTCCCAACTGACTTTCATATAAATTGCAGATTTCAGTTCATATGATAGTATTTCGAAAATTTCAGTTTTCGCAATTGAATTGTCTTGGATAGGATTCACAATTGCAAAGATGCCACTCAAAGGCAAAATTAGGAGTGCTACGAGTATTGAGATTCGTTCTACTGAATAGGTATAATCGGTTGTATCTTTCCTGTTTTGTTCTTCAGGTTTCACACGTAACTTGACTGCTGTCTACGACGCTTCCTCTATTGAAGTCTTGGTTGGGCTTGAACCCGTTCGCAAGCGACCGGGGATGTACACCCAGATCGAGAATCCCAATCACCTCGCCCAGGAAGTCATCGATAACAGTGTTGATGAAGTCATCACGGGCTATGGCTCCAAAATTGAAGTGACTCTTCACGCCGACCAGTCACTCAGCGTGGCAGACGACGGCAGAGGCATACCCGTCGACATTCATCAGGGAGAAAGTGTTTCCGGGGTTGAGGTCATCATGACACACCTACATTCCGGTGCTAAATTTTCATCAAAAAACTACATGCATTCCGGAGGCTTGCACGGAGTCGGAGTTTCCGTAGTGAACGCTCTTTCCACCAAACTCACAGTTGAAATTCATCGTGATGGGGGCTTATATCGGATTGAATTTGCCGATGGCGAAGTTGATCAGGAACTCACTAAAATCGGAACTGTAGCAAAAAAGAAAACCGGCACCAGAATTCAGTTCTGGCCAGACCGGCAGTTTTTCGACTCGGTCCGATTCAAGGTCAAGGATCTAAAACGGTTGATGCTCGCGAAAGCTGTACTCTGCCCTGGACTGGAGTTGGTGTTCTCTGACGAAATCAACCCAGAAAATAATGAGAGCTGGAAGTTTGAAGAAGGCTTGGGAGACTACCTGATCGGCCAACTGAACGGCAGCGAAAGAATCCCGGAAGAACCAATTGTCGTTCATCGAATGGCGGATGATACACAGGTTGATTGCGTGGTTGCCTGGACACCGAATGCTAGTGAGATCGTGGCGGAGAGTTACGTCAATTTGATTCCAACAGAACTGGGGGGGACCCACGTAAATGGTTTCAGGACTGGCATAACCGATGCTGTTCGAGAATTTTGCGAGTTTCGCAATCTGCTACCCAGAGGGCTTCGTATATCCGTTGAGGATGTCTGGCGTTACTGTAGTTATATTCTCTCAGTTCGAATGGAAAATCCTCAGTTCACGGGCCAAACCAAAGAACGACTGTCTTCAAGACGAGTGGGGAAATCGCTTTCTTTTATTGCCAAAAGCGCCTTCAGTCTATGGCTAAATCAACATGTCGCCGCGGCAGAACGAGTTGCTCAGCTATCCATCGAACATGCACGACTGCGTGAGAAATCCAGCAAAAAAGTCGAACGACAGAAAACCGTAATCGGCCCCGCATTGCCCGGCAAACTTTCTGATTGTACGAGTGCAAACATCAGCGATACAGAACTGTTTTTGGTCGAAGGCGATTCTGCAGGCGGTTCCGCAAAACAGGCACGCGATCGTGTAACTCAGGCAATCCTGCCGTTACGCGGAAAAATTTTGAACACTTGGGAAGTCGCATCGGGAGAAGTGCTCGCCTCAGCAGAAGTTCACTCCATTGCCGTGGCGTTAGGTGTCGATCCTGGCTCAACCCAAACCAATGGTTTGCGCTATGGCAAGGTATGCATTCTGGCAGACGCTGACTCCGATGGTGCCCATATCGCTACATTGCTGTGTGCGTTGTTCGTAAAACATTTTAGAATTCTAGTCGAAGAGGGTCGAGTTCATGTCGCCATGCCACCTCTTTACAGAATTGATGCAGGCAAGGATGTCCATTACGCACTGGATGACGATGAACTCGAACACGTGACCTCAAACATCAAGAAAGTCAAACCGAAAGCAAAGATAACGGTGCAGCGTTTCAAGGGTCTGGGTGAAATGAATCCTTCTCAGTTGAAAGAAACCACCATGAACCCCGATACTCGACGACTCATACGTCTGCAAGCCGATTCCTGGACTAAAATCAACGACACACTCGACATGCTGCTTGCAAAAAAGAAGGTAACGGAACGAAAAGACTGGCTAACTAGCGTTGGAAATCAGGCGCAGATCTGACATGACTCTTGATCTAAACCTGTTCGATAACCCTCAATCCCCTCAGGAAGAATCCATTCCGCTGGAGGAATTTGCGGAAAAAGCCTACCTCAACTACTCGATGTATGTCATTCTTGACCGTGCTCTTCCGCACATTGCGGACGGACTCAAGCCGGTTCAGAGAAGAATCATTTACGCGATGTCCGAACTCGGGTTGAACGCCACTGCGAAATACAAAAAATCTGCACGCACAGTCGGAGACGTCATTGGTAAGTTTCACCCGCATGGTGACAGTGCCGCCTATGAAGCAATGGTCTTGATGGCGCAAGCGTTTACTTACCGTTATCCTATCATCGACGGTCAAGGAAACTGGGGGTCAGCAAGCGATCCAAAGTCATTTGCAGCAATGCGATATACGGAGTGCCGCTTCACGCCTTATGCCCAAGTGCTGCTTGAAGAAATCTCAAAAGGAACGGTCGACTGGACACCGAACTTTGACGGTACTCTAGACGAACCCAAAAGACTGCCGGCTCAGTTACCGAATATATTGCTGAACGGAACTTCCGGCATCGCGGTGGGCATGGCGACAGACATCCCTTCGCACAACATTCGAGAAGTAGCCGCTGCCAGCATTACTCTTCTTAGAAAACCATCTTCTAGCATCAAGGAATTGTGCGAAATCATCAAAGGTCCCGACTTCCCGACTGAAGCTGAAATCATCACCCCAGCTGCAGAACTGCTGAAAATGTATGAAACTGGAGGAGGATCTGTTCGGCAGCGAGCTGTGTGGAAAAAGGCAAGGAATTCCATCGTTATTGAGGGTATCCCGCATCAAGTATCAGACGCCAAAGTCATGGAGCAGATCGCCACTCAGATGCTTGCCAAAAAACTGCCGATGGTCGTAGATTTACGAGACGAAGGTGATGAAACAAGCCCGACCCGTCTCGTACTCGAATTACGCAGCAATCGAATCGATTGCGACGCGCTGATGCGTCATCTTTTCGCGACAACCGATCTTGAAAAAAGCTACCGAGTCAATCTGAACCTAATCGGACTCGATGGAAAACCGCAGGTTCACGATCTGAAAAAACTGCTTGCAGATTGGCTCACATTCAGAAAGAATACCATCCTCAGACGTCTTAAAAGTCGCTTGGAATTTATCTTGGACCGTCTGCATATTCTGGATGGGCTGTTCATCGTATTTCTCAATATTGACGAAGTCATTCATATCATTCGAACTGAAGATGACCCGAAGACTGAAATACTGAATAGATTTGGGCTGAGTCAGCAGCAAGTAGAAGCAGTTCTGGAAATTCGGCTCCGGCAGTTGGCGAGACTCGAAGAAATCAAAATTCGCGAGGAACAATTTCTGTTACGAGAAGAGCGCGATGAACTTGACGCGACAATCAACTCGGACAGTAGATTGAAGCTGCTGGTCATTCAGGAAATTGAGGCAGCGGCGGATAAGTATGGCGATAAACGACGCTCACCGCTTCGCGAAAAAGAGGCGGCACGAGCATTTACCTCTGAAGAACTGAATCCATCGGAACCGATTACCATCGTTCTGTCCAAAAGCGGCTGGATCCGGTCTGCCAAGGGACACGACATAGATGCTGATCAACTGAACTATCGAGAAGGCGATGAATTCCTGGCATCCACGACTGGAAAATCGAACGAGTCTCTGATTTGCATGGATTCGACTGGACGAATGTATACCCTACAGGTTCATAAGCTCCCATCCGCACGGTCTTACGGTGAACCTCTAACGAAAATGCTCAATCCATCCGCAGACGCTAGATTTACAGGACTGCTTCTTGGCAGCGAGAACAGTCACTGCCTGCTGGCTTCAAGTGAAGGAAACGGATTTGTTTGCAAGCTAAGGAATGCAGTATCCAAGAACCGTTCCGGCAAAGCAATTCTCACCATCAAAGACGAATACGAACCCCTGCCTATCGAACGAATAGATGATTTTTCTCAGTGCGTCGCAGTAATCACAAACGTCGCGCGTTTGTTAATCTATCCGATTAAAGATTTGCCAGTTCAGATGAAAGGTGGCGGAGTAAGAATGATCAGCATTCCCAAACCAGCCAGACAAAAAGGGGAAGAAATCAGTTTTGTGAAAGTCTTTTCAGCGAATCAAGACCTGATCATTCATTCTGGACGACGACATCTTCGGCTGAAACGTATCGAACGTGAGCGATATTTAGGTGAGAGAACACTGAGAGGTACATACTTGCCTAAGGGCTATCGTAATGTACACAAAGTTGAAGTTAAGAGTTGACAGCTCATCAAGTTTTGGGTTTCAAAATGCTTACAAATCGACTAGCTGTAGCATCCCCAACGGTTAGCCAATAATATCAATCTAGTACCACTTCAAGTAAAAACTTAAGGTGCCTTTGGACAGTACGCATTCAAGCGTTTCTTCTTTCCTGTATTTAAATTCAGAATTTGGAACTCCAACCGGCCATCACCCGCAGTTCATCATTTACGCTTCTAATGTGCCCCGGCTCGTGAATCCATGTGGTGTTTAGTAAAAATTCATTATTTCGAGCCATAGACTGATACCACTCAAAAGATAGATTTGACTGCCTGCCAGAAGGAGTCAAATCGGCTGTTGCCTGAGAGAACAATATTTCCCCCGCTTTGGTTCGCCCGGCCGGAATGCTGAGAGAGGCCTTGCCTTTTTCGATCCGCAAAGGCTGGGATAACGAAATTGAAAATGAACTACCATCCTCAAATTGACGCGTCCCTCTTAACTTGTACGCACTTGATAAAAGTGGGGTTACACGCCTGATTATTGACTCTCGGTAGTTGGGTACCGCCATACCCATTTCTGCTGTGGCTGTAATTTGCCAGTCATTGAACGCGAACTCAGTCCGAATGCCGTTAAAGATCGAATTGGAGGTAAAACTTCCAAACCCTCCGGTTGCATCGGTTCCAAGCAAGGACGATTTCTCAGCAAGCCATCCTGCATTGAAAATCAAGTACCTGCCATTTGGGCGCCACGAAAATGTGATCCCAGACACCGGTTTAGCCCCTGAAATTCCTTCAGTTGTAAATGCTGTAACAGCCGTTCCGTTTATTCCCCTGAACCCAAGTGTTATCGAATTTTCGGCAAGACTCAGGTGCCCGTTCTTATTCCCGTTCAGAGTCTCAAGAACTCCAAGTTGCAATTGCGGGATTCCAGAAAAACGCTCTATTGTTCCGCCAGCTCGGCCCGGAGTGAAACTTACTCTTTGGTCCGCAATGTATCGAGTAATTCGACTCTGTGATAATAATTGACGAAGTTGTGTCTGAATAGACTCAGGAGTTGCCCGTTGCGTCAAGCCATTCATGCTAAACCAAAACGGAGCACCGAGTTGATCGAAAGTCACAATTTCCCTTCCAGCTAGCGAACGTCCGAATCCGTCACCAAAAGCAGAACCCAATCGTATGCTGGTTGACCGGATATCACTGCCGCTCTTCCCAACAACATCGCCAAGCTGTAAAGTCTCCACGCCAACTGGCGAAGTTGCAGCACCGAGATCCATCAAACCTTGTCCATAGATACTTCTATCTGCGTATTCTCCTGCTTTATTTGCGGTACTATAAAGACGCGTAACCAGTGCGATATTCGACAACTGGCCGCGAAACAGTTGCTTCATTAACGCGACTCCACCGGAGACGAACGGTGCCGCTAACGATGTTCCAGGCAGCTTGGAAATTCCCTGTGCTGGAGTACTCGGTTCAATCGGGTGTGGTCCAAAGTATGCAACCGAAACATCCTTTCCTGGTGCTGCGATGCACCAATTTGCAGCAATACCGCACCTATTGGAGAAATCCGTAATTTTCCCATCTATCTCCGTAGCGACAACTGAGATGACATGCCCACGAAGCTCCGGGATTCGTACTGGCAGCCCGGGAAGAACTGTCACCGACGTGGCATCTATTTTCTCTTGTACACAGTTTGGAGTTCCCGTAGTGCACAAATGGTTGTTAGAGTTACCGCCAGCAATCACAACTATTGTCTTTTCGCGAACATTCTTTTGTTCAAGAGCTTCAATCGTGTTTGAAAAGTTGGCGCGTAGATCAGTTTCCGTGTAATTGTCGATGATGCCATTAAAACCAAAGCTTAAATTAAGGACATCAATATTACTGATATCTGAGAACATCGGATCCGGATCTTGACCGGAAGCAATTTTGATCACTGTTTTAAAATAAAGGTCATTAGCTGAGAGGTCACTCAAACTTATGGGAATGTAGGGTGTTAGTGGAGAACTTGACCCCAAGCGAATTGCAACCATCACCCAGTTTGCTGCCCAGGCGACACCCTGAAAATTACGCTCAATGATATCCTGGTTCATGGTATTCATATCGTTCCAGCTATCCGGCGCGGCACCGACGACACTCAAGACTGCCGTGCCATGGGAACGAGCTGTACCGTCTTCATTATCTGTGCCGTATAGAAGTTCCAGTTTTGTCTGGCCATCCAAAAATTTAGATAACGAGGGGTCGTCCTCATTCACACCTGTATCTATGAAACTCACAGTAGTTCCGTATCCAGGACTTGCGTCGGGGCCGTCGGGGCCTTTTGCAAGACGAAGATTTGCATAAGCCTGGTGCGCATTGATCGCTTCCAAACCCCATTGTTCTGCAAAGCTCTCTTCGACCTTGACAGCCGCCGCCAGTTCTGCGCGTTTTTGACGGAATGCTCCGGGAGTTAGGCCACCGAATTCATAAGTTTGGATGGTGGATACTTGAGTAGCTCCGTTAGTAACACTGGTTTGGCTACCGCCACCGCCGCCACCACCACCACAAGCGGATAACAGCAAAGTGAAGACTGTAACAATTATTGCAATTCTCACAGCGTTACGCCAAGTATGCAGAAAATTATATAGAGCGCCCAACACCGACCCCACTAAATTCGGGATTTCAACTAAAGATAGATTTTACTTAGAGTCAGCATTCGTCCTTTCAAATCGTATTGTCAGTTCTAGCGCCAAAAATTCGTGGGGCTATGTTGCATGATGATGAGTTAACTTGTTTTTTCAATATATTTAATGGTTTCAGACTTCCTGATCTCGACCAATTTAACATGTCTCATTCTACCGGTTTACGAAGCGAGATTTCATAGAAAAGGGTGAGGTCGGTTCCGGGATATTGGGCAGCGGTCTCATTGAGTTCCTTGATTAGCGGCAGCAACGCACGGTCCGAGGCATCGTTGGCAAGGCCGAGCAGCTGAACGCGCAGCAGACCCTGTTCAGGTTGCGGAATGACATTCGCTTCGCACTGGAACAGTTTGCCGAGCAGTTTGCGAGCGTTGTGTTTTTTACCCTGTGCGGCGTTGACCGCCGGCATCATTTGGGTTTCCGCCCGGTAGGCAATCATGCGGATGATGTCAAGAAAATGGCGCGGTGCACTCGGCAGCGCGTCCAAGCGCTGATGCTGCGGCAGATCGCCGGCGCGCATATGGGAAGGAATCTGCAACCGCTGTGCCTTGAGTCTGACCAGTTCAAGTTCATATTGCTGTGCGGTGCGCTCATATTGTGTGGCGTCTCGGTTCTGGTTGCGGAATTGGATCATTTGCACCACTGCACGACTACGCTTCGCGTTGGTGTTCTTGATTCGCTTTTCCAGCTCGCGACGATCAGGATTGACCACCTTGGCGTTCTCGTCCACTGGAATTAACTGCTGAACACTGAGTGCATCAAGATTGAACTCCTGACGCATCTGCTTGAAGAAATTCTCCTGTGCCCAGCGCGAGAACAGCGCCGCAACCACCTGTTGCATCGGCAAATTCGGATGGGTGGTGATCAAGGCAGCCTGGCGACCGCTGTCCATCAGACGACGGATCTGACGCACCTTGTATCCATTGGCCAGTTCAACCTCGTCTTCGGCAATCAGCACCGAACGGACACTGTGATGCGCCGGGCCATGCAGCGACACCTCGACCGGCTCGAAGCGACTTTGCAGCCAATCGGCGCCGCGATGGTTCTTATGCCAGCTAATGCAGGCGATGCCCTGCCGAGCCAGTCGCTGAAACAGATCCGGGCTCCAGCCCTCGCGGTCAAACACCAGGGTCAGAACCGGTTCCGCCTCGGCTGCCGTCAGGTCCGGCGCAGATTGCGGAATCGCACCGATGCATCGCAGTTCCGGCAGCATATCGTGTTCAAGCGTATGAACCATCTTGCGGTCGATCTGCTGGTGCAGGCACAGCAACGGCATCCCCCCGAGTGCGTTGATCCAATAGCTGGCGGCAGCCGGCAGGCACAACTTCTGGCGCGCCACGAAATGCTTCGGCAGATTGCCCTTGCGTCCGCTGTAAACTTTCACGTGACCGTCCACCGACAAGGTGGCGCAGTCGTGCGGATTTTCATTTATCCAGCGCTGTGCCAGGTGCCCCTGCCAGGCTCGAACCCGGCTTTCATCGCAACTGATCTTGCGCAGTTTGCCACGCAGCGTCTTGACTTCCGGACAGCGGTCCAGTCCAAGCAGTATGCCCCATTCACCGGGACACTGATAACGCAATGCTTCCGGGTTGCGGATTCTCGCCAGCATCATCAGGGCGATCAGCACCAGCACTGTGTTCAGTCCGTAGAAGCCGTTTGAAAGTTGAAAATAATGCCCGACATTGTCTAGCAGCCCTTGTTTCAGCAACGCTGGAAGCGCAGTGAGAACGCCGCCATTTCGCACCGCACTGGCTGATTCAGTAAATTGCGGAGCCGCTTCGGTGATCAGTCCCGCACTGGCTGCCAAGCGCGTATCGACATCGTGAGCCGCACGTCCCATTGGCGCTTGTTTGTCACGACGGTCTCGTACCGCACGATCGACCGCATCGGCAATATCGGAATCTTTTCGTCCGGCTGCAGACGGTTGATCATCAAGCGCAGTGCGGCTCGCGGGCGGTGTGATAATCCCGGCACGGCGATGCTCGCTGAAAGTGCTTGGCGCAATCCCCAGTTGCCGGGCTGTTGCGCGTCCACTGCAGCCTTCGACCAGAAGTTCGCTGGCGCGTTGGACGGTCTGTGCATCCACTGTCACACGCCCGCGTCCGCGGCGCCGGGCATAGAAGGACGGTTCGCCTTCGGTGCGGTATTGTTTCGCAAAGCGCGATACGGTTTCACGGCGAATCCCATAGGCCTGTGCGATCTCGGCATGCGTGACGCAACCCGCTGCTGCGAACTTCGCGATCCGCAGGTTTCTCGCCGACCTGTCGTCTGCGCGATGCTGGTCGATCGGCAGCAGATAGTGAAAGTAAGTGGTGGTTCCATCGCAAGTGACCATGCTGAAAAAGGTGCCGATGGGAGTTGCCTCGGGGACATTGATTGGGAGTTGAGCAGTCATGAATTTCGGCTTTCCGCGTGAATATATGTGATTTATTATTATAGCCAACTTTCAATCGGAAAAGTTCGAAATATTCAACAAAATCAGAAGAAAATCCTGTAATATGAACAGGTTACTCTGCTCTGAACGGTACTGGACGACAGGCGGAGGTCAGGAAGTCTGGGTTTACGTTCGAATCTACTATGATCATAGACTGAAATATGTACACAGGCATGAAACTCAATTAAGACTGCCGGTTTCATCCAAGATCATCAGATTTCAATCTTTCAATCCCTTTCATCTCTTCATCCCACGCATTCTGAATTCGATCCAGACTCTCCTTGGAGTCTGCTTCAAATCTCATTACGATTTCCTGCGCTGTGTTTGATGCACGCATTAAAGCAAACCCATCTTCATAATCAGCTCGAATGCCATCTAGAAAACTGATCCTAGCATCACAAAACTTTACATGACGTTTGAAATTTTCAATCAGCTGATGAGGACGGCTACACTTAATCCGCATCTCCGGCGTACTGACGAATGACGGCAGACTGTCAAAAATTTCGTATACCGATTGATCACTGTTCACAAGCAATTCACACAACCTCGCCGCTGCATAAATTCCGTCGTCGAATCCAGGCCAGCGATCATGGAAAAACAGATGACCACTCATCTCACCACCAAATATTCCATCACACTCCCGAAGTTTTGCTTTCATCAGAGAGTGCCCAGTCATCCACATGATTGGTTCTCCGCCTGCTTTTTCAATTTCAGAAGGCAACGCTCTCGTACACTTTACGTCGAACACTACCTTCTGCCCCGGGTGCCTGGACAGTATTTCCTTTGCGAACAGTATCATCAGTCTGTCGGGCCAAATGACTTCGCCATACGGAGAAACTGCAACGAGTCTGTCACCGTCTCCATCCAGCGCTAGCCCTACATCAGCCTTTTCATCTCTAACCGTTTCTACGAGATCAGCCAAATTCTTTAAAACAGTCGGGTCGGCCTCATGATTTGGAAACGTACCATCGACTTCGCAATACAGTTCGATAACTTCACATCCGATCTGTCGCAGAATATGAGGAGCAAATGAGCCAGCAATTCCGTTCGCACAGTCAATTACCACTTTCAATGGGCTCTTCAGTCGAATATCCGAGCAAATGGCATCATAATAGTCAGCAATCACTGAGTTTTTCTTCAATCTGCCGCGGCCATACCGAAAATTCCCTCTGTTTATGCGGTTGCATAGTTTTTGGATGTTCTCACCATAGAGGGATTGCCCTAACAGAACCATTTTGACACCGTTGTACTGCGGCGGGTTGTGACTTGCGGTGACCATCAGCCCGGTATTGATACCCAAACAGTGTGTGGCAAAATACATCACCGGCGTTGGAACCGTTCCTACATCAATTACAGAACATCCGGTAGACAGAACTCCCTCAATCAAAGCATTCTTCAATTCGGGACTGGACAACCTGGCATCGGAAGCGACTACAAGTTGATGGACATCCTCAATCAGGCAAACGGTGCCGTAGGACTGGCCAATCTTGTGCATGACGTCGCTCGACAGTTCCTCATCTGCCAATCCTCGAATGTCATACATTTTGAAGATATGTTGCGGAACTTGTTTTTTCTTCTTGAAAAAACGAAACATTAAACGTCAGTTGATCCGATGTATGCCTCGACTGTCTACTGACAATGCAGCTTCATGAACCGCTTCGGACAATGTGGGATGTGCATGAATGGTTCTTGCCAAATCTTCCGCACTGGCATGGAACTCCATTGCGACGACCGCTTCAGTGATCAGCTCGGATGCGTGAGGCCCAATGATATGCACACCCAAAATTTGATCGCTGCGGGCATCCGCAACCACTTTCACAAATCCTGAAGTATCTTCCATCGCTTTGGCGCGTCCCGTTGCGGCAAACGGAAACTTGCCGGACCTGCACTCTCCGCCCGCTGCGACAACCTCTTTTTCAGTCAATCCCACCCACGCGATTTCCGGTGACGTATAGATTACCCAAGGCACAGTTTCGTAATTGACATGTCCGTGACTGGTCGCGATTCTCTCAGCAACAGCCACTCCCTCTTCCGATCCTTTATGTGCCAGCATAGGTCCTCGAACACTGTCACCGATTGCATATACGTTATTCACATTCGTCTTGCAGTGTTCGTCTACCTGAATGAATCCGCGTTCATCCAATAAGATACCGCTGTCTTCGGTAAAGAGGTGATCGGTATAGGGTCTACGCCCGATACAAACAATCAGTCGATCTACGGATAGTCGTACTTCTTCGCCTTCGACTGTGTAAGTTACGTCGATGTAATCATCAAGAAGTGTCGCTGATTCCACTCTAGCGCCCAACTGAATGTTCAGTCCTTGCTTCTGGAATAGCTTGGCTGCTTCAGCAGAAATTTCATCGTCTGCAGTTGGCAGAAAGTCGTATAGTGCTTCCAGCACCGTTACCTCAGAACCCAATCGGTTCCACACGCTGCCGAGCTCGAGACCGATTACACCAGCACCCACGATGCCTAGTTTCTCCGGCACGCTTTCAAACGCAAGAGCACCAGCAGAATCGACGATTCGGTTACCGTCGAATGGAATACTCGGGAGTTCAATCGGCGTTGATCCACTCGCAAGAATTACCTGAGTCGCAGTAATTTCACCGGATTTTAGGTTGGTTTCGGAATCCAGCAACTCAACGGTTTCACCACCGGCATATCGTCCGTGAGCGTGAATGGACTTGATTTTGTTCGCCTTCAGAAGTGCTGCGATTCCTCGAGTCAAACTGTTGACGATCTTGATCTTGCGCTTCATCATCGTCGTAACATCCATTTTGACGTTATCGACAATAATGCCGTGGGTGGCGTAACTCGTCAATACATTGTGGTATCTTTCCGTAGAGTCAAGAAGCGCCTTGGACGGTATGCACCCGACATTCAAACACGTGCCGCCGAGCGCGGGCTTGCCATTATCTCCGGTCCAGCGATCAATGCAGACGGTGTTCAGTCCGAGCTGCGCACAGCGAATGGCTGCAACATATCCTGCCGGTCCCGCTCCTATGACGGCAACATCGTAAGACTCACTCATTGAACCCCCCTACAGTTCCAGCAGCAATCGCGAAGGGTCTTCAATCGCGTCCTTGATTCCAATAAGAAAAGTAACCGCCTCACGCCCGTCGATTATCCTGTGATCATAGGTGAGTGCCAGATACATCATCGGCCGAGCGACTATCGCTCCGTTTACAACTACAGGACGTTCCTGAATCTTATGCATGCCGAGAATAGCGCTTTGCGGAGGATTGACGATCGGAGTAGATACAAGCGAACCGAATACGCCTCCGTTGGTGATGGTGAATGTGCCACCGCTTAATTCATCAAGTGAAAGTGTTCCTGACTTGGCTCGCTCGCCGAAATCTCTAATCTGCTGTTCAATCTGTGCGAAACCCTTCAAGTGGGCATCCCGAACAATCGGAACAACCAGTCCACGTGGAGAAGATACTGCAATTCCTACGTCATAGTAATCGCGATAGACAATGTCGTTGCCATCGATAGTGGCGTTCACTGCCGGAATGGATTTCAAGGATTCAACTGCGGCCTTGACAAAAAAGGACATGAAACCGAGTCGTGCGTCATGCTTTTTCTCGAACACTTCCCGATATTCCTTCCGTAGTGCCATCACCGCACTCATGTCCACTTCATTGAATGTCGTCAACAGTGCCGCAGTATGCTGGGCCTGAACAAGGCGGTCTGCGATAGTTCGGCGAATTCGGCTCATGGGCTGACGGCGAACCTCTCTCACTTCTGCCGCCACCGGTTTCGCGGCTTCCTTTACTACATCATCAGTGGGCTTTGGGGGAGCCTCAGCGTCTTTCGGTCCCACAAAATTCACTAAATCCGCTTTGGTTACACGACCTCCCTTGCCGCTACCGGCGACCTTGCTGACATCAATGCCATGCTCACCGGCCAAACGACGAACCGCTGGGCTTAATTTTTCTTCGGTTTTTACTGCGGCAGACGACTCTTCGACTTCAGTTTTTTCATCTTGAGTGGCTTTTTGTGCAGGAATGTCAAGAGGCAACTCCTCAGACTCTTGAGCAGAGGCACTTACAACAGCAAGAACATCGTCTTCGTAAATCGTATCACCGGCTGATTTGAGAATTTCATCTACAACTCCGTCGCTGGGGGCAGGAACTTCAAGCACAATCTTTTCAGTCTCAATCTCTACCAAAAGCTCATCCCGTCTGAAACCATCACCAACGTTCTTGTGCCATGCAAGAACTGTGGCTTCACTCACCGATTCCGGCAACATGGGAGTCTTGATTTCAATTGACATTTTCTCTCACACTCCTGGGCTCTGAGATGGAAACAATCTTACGGGTAATCGTGAGCGCTTCGGTGATCAGCTGTTGTTGCTGAGCCAGATGCACACGGTAATTTCCAACCGCTGGGGATGGTGCTGCTACTCTGGATTTGCATAGCAGTTTCTGGCTTTTTTTAAGACAATCTCTAATCTGATACCAAATCTGATACCACGCACCTTGGTTCTGCGGTTCCTCCTGACACCACAAAACATCTTCTGCGTTCGGATATGATTGCAGAAGATGACCGAGCTCTGTTACCGGAAACGGATGCAGTTGTTCAATTCGCACGATCACAACATTGTCTAGGTCCAGATGCTCGCGTATTTCAAGCAAATCATAATAAACCTTTCCAGAGCACAAAATTACGCGTACCACAGCATCTCGGTCCACTTTCTCGTCAATTTCATCAATAATCGTCTGAAATCCATATCGAGTCAAATCACGCACATCCGAAACTGAACGTTTGTGCCTTAGCAGGCTCTTCGGAGACATTACAATCAGAGGCCGACAATAAGGACGTATCGCCTGTCTACGCAGCATGTGAAACATTTGTGCTGGAGTCGTGGGCACGCACACCTGCATATTGTCTCCGGCACAAAGCTGAAGAAATCTCTCAAGGCGAGCAGATGAGTGCTCGGGACCTTGCCCTTCATAACCATGCGGGAGCAACAGCGTCAAGCCACAGTATCTGGCCCACTTCGCGAAACCGCTGCTAATGAACTGGTCAATGACAATCTGGGCTCCATTGGCAAAATCTCCAAATTGTGCCTCCCATACGACCAAAGAATCCGGGTCTGTTGTAGCATAACCGTACTCGAATGCTAGAACCGCTTCTTCAGAGAGTAGAGAATTGAATATCTGGCAATCTTCTGGATTGCGAATCGTCTTCAGAGGGCAGTAAACCTCTCGGCTTTTTTGCTCGTGCAATAGTGCATGACGATGCGAAAAAGTCCCACGTCCAATGTCTTCCCCTGACAAACGAATCTGAATTCCGTCATCAATTAGAGACGCATACGCCATGGTTTCGGCAAATCCCCAATCGCCGGGCAGTTTGCCAGCAGCCATGCTACTTCGATCTGCCATAACTTTCTTGACCCGATTGTGTAGCGTGAAATTTTCCGGCAACTCACTCAGCTTCGTGGTAAGTTCTCGAATCTTTTTCAGCGTCAGAGTCGTATCGACCGGATCCGACCAACTTGCTTTGTCAAAACGAGACCAGTCAACGATCTTCTCCAATTTTGCGGGATCTATAATCTGACCGACAACCACTTCACCGCGATCGAGATTATCACGATATTCAAGCACCATTCTCTGAGCATCTTCATCCGGCAGAACTCCTTGATCATTGAGTTCGGCAGCATATTTACGCCTTACTGGAACAATTTTCTTGATTGCATCATACATGACGGGTTGAGTCATCATCGGCTCGTCCGCTTCGTTGTGTCCATATCTTCGATAACACACCATATCGATCACGACATCAGTATGAAATTTCTGGCGATAGGCATGAGCAAGACGCGCTACGGAAACAACCGCTTCAGGATCATCTCCATTGACATGAAAAATAGGTGCCTGCACCATTTTTGCGATTTCAGTGCAGTAAACGGTAGAGCGGGCATCCAGTATGCTGCTGGTTGTGAATCCGATCTGATTGTTGATGATTACGTGGATGGTTCCGCCAATCTCGAAGCCGCGAGTATGAGACATGTTCAAGGTTTCCATTACGATACCCTGACCGGCAAAGGCTGCGTCACCATGTATAAGGATCGGCGTCACTTCGTTTTTGGCTTCATCGCGTCGACGATGTTGCCTCGCCCGCACCGAACCTTCCACAACGGGATCAATAATTTCAAGATGTGATGGATTAAATGCGAGCGCCACATGGACGATTCCGCCAGCGGTATTGATATCAGACGAAAATCCCTGGTGATATTTGACATCGCCATGATCTTTCAGCCACGAACCGCTAGCCGACAGATTCCCTTCAAACTCTCCGAACACTTCGGTCGGTGCTTTTCCCAAAATGTTAACCAGCACATTGAGCCTTCCTCGATGAGCCATTCCGATAACGACCTCCTTGCCGCCACTCGTTCCGGACATTTCTACGAGTTCGTGCAACATCGGTATCAGTGATTCGCCACCCTCCAGAGAGAATCTCTTTTGACCGACGTATTTCATGTGCAGATAAGTTTCCATGCACTCTGCCATGGTCAACAGTTTCAAAATATTTTTGCGATCATCATCCGAAATCACCGGACGCAGAACTGTTTTCTCAATTCTGTCCTGAATCCACTCCAGCCGATTTGGATCGGTTATATGCATGTATTCGTAGCCGATCGAACCGCAATAGGTCTGCTTGAAGAATTCGAGAATTTTAGATAGTGGAATCGATTCGGTATCTGCTACCGCATCCACCTTGAATTTTTCAAACAAGTCGCTTTCTTCTAATCCCACTGCGTCAAGACTGAGATCGATGGTAAAAAAGTCATCACTCAGTCCGAGTGGATCGAGTTTTGCATTCAGATGACCGTAAACCTGATAACGTCGTATCAGGCGCTGCACAGCGGCTTGACGACGTATGTCATCCTGACTGACAAAGTCGTCAGAGTATGAGGTTGCGGAAATAAGAGGCATCTTTCGACTGGTCTGTTCAAATACCTCAAAGGTATCGCGCCATTCTTCGGAAAGCGACTCCGGTTTTGAATGGTACTGCCCGTATAAATCCTCCAGGTAAGCCGCACTGCCGGCGGCAAATCCGGTATCGTCAATTGTCTTGCTTGAATTTGTCATGGCTCTAGTACAAGGATAGATTCTACAGATACGCAAAGGTAAAAGGGGGTAACTCTGGAAACTTGAGAAAGGAATGGATCAAGCACGGCGAGCAACCACAGCGTTTGTGGCAACGTCTCGAAATTTCTTCGACATGCAACCTGAATCCAGATTTGAGCGTTCAATGTCTCAGAGAACAAAAATCTTGCAATTTTTCTTTTACTGGTGTTTTGTATGACGGAAAATTATAAGCGAAACAGTCCACTGCAATGAATTGATTGAAGGTTAATCTACGCACTCGCAAGCTTTTGATGCCGGCTCGACAATTCTGCATACGAAAATTGCCTCCTGCAACCGAAGATTGAGAGAGGTTAGTATGAGTGTTGGGTAAATTTTGGGGGGAGTGTGTGCGTCGAATTAAGCGGCCGGTTGGAGATGGAAATCTCATCTCTTGAATGGGAATCTAAACTTAATCCAGTGAAGTTGTTAGTGTAGTGTCATAATCGGTCAGTGCACGCAGAAAGTCAGAATGTTCGATGAGCGGCATTACTTCGAGTACTGCCAGTTTGCAAATAGCTCTATCGAAAATTGCTATACACGCGTCACCTGTAAATCTCGATTGAAACATGATGCCGTCTGCCTCCGGTACACTTATATAGGTTGTAGCCGATAAAGCGTGACCGCTGCGTGGTTGGAGTCATGAACTACAGCTGCAGGAGCCGCAATGCGGGTTGCACTATCTCCTCGAAGGTCAACAAGAGTAAGCTGCTCAATTGAGCAGAGCGACACCACCAACATTGACTCAACATCCGTACTTGGGAATTCCCGGTGTTTTCGGCGGACAAATCGATTGCGAACGAGGGCTTCACAAAATCCACAACTTACAGTTTCGGATGCGTATAGGATCGCTAAACCGACTCGGTGCAGGAACAGCGCCAAGCATGTGTTGGTGACCACTATTAATCAAGCGGAACATACGTTGAAGCCAGACGGTTTGAAGACATCCTCGAATACAGACAGGATCATATCCCAGACTCAGGTAAAGTCGCCCTGCATATACCCTTGTACCGCAGCTACTACTTGGTCTATTTCTCCTCTGCGCAATAGTATGAGAGGTTTCACTTCATCAAACGAAGGGTGAGGTGTTGTCAACCAGACCCAAGCCGCATAGCCATCGTCGAAGCACGGTGTAATCCTCTCAAGTCCTTTTAGTGGTCTGCTGAGATTATCAAACTGTAATGCTGGAAAAACATATCCGCGTTTAGCGCCCCGCCAGCCGATAATTTTGCCCTTTCGCAACCAATTGTGTACCGACACTGACGAGTCTTAAGGCCAATCTGTGCAGCCAATTCGCTGGTAGTCAGCAGGTCTTCACTTTTCCCCGGTTTCGTTCTTTTAGACATTTGCCTGTATGCATCCGCGGAGCTAACGTAATGTGGTGTCTCACCTCTAATAGTCTCAATTGGGGATTTGTCGATATGAGAACTGTCAGCCTCTTCCGAGGATAGCGCGTTAGCCGCTACAATCAGTGCCAATCGAACGGCATCGGGAAATTCAACCAGCGTGGCAACCTCAGTTGCACTGAGATTGTCGGCGGCGCGATGCAACACACTTTCCAACTTCCGATTGTTCCAACTTTTTGTCCTAGTCATAGTAATTCCAACAATTAGTAGCCAATAGATGTCAATATCGTCTATTTTGTCAAATACGTGTGGTATCCATAGACATTTCTAAATTGGAAAACACTCTCTTTCGAATTACTGTTAGAAATGCGTGCTAGCTCTCCAATTTCAATTCAATCAGCAAGTCTTTAGCGTCAACACTGTCACCGACAGCAATCAACATGGAATCGATAACCGCAGCTCGCTCAACCCGAATCGCAGTCTCCATTTTCATTGCTTCAATGGTCAATAACACATCTCCCGCTTCTACCATCTGTCCAACCCCTACACTTACAGACGAGATCATTCCGGGCATTGGAGAGATAACATGATTAGGGTTGCCTTGCTCGCCCTTTCGGCGTTTTTCAAGCATATTCGCAATTTTGGTATTCGGAACTCTAATCGTACGCGGCTGACCATTGAGTTCAAAGAACACCCGTACATTACCATCCTCACCCGTATCTCCAATAGCCAGACATTGAATAACCAGTGTTTTACCGGGTGCCAGATCAACTGAAATCTCCTGCTCAGGCTTCATGCCGTAAAAAAATACCGAGGTTGGCAATATATTTACAGGACCAAATTGCCGACGATGGGACATGTAGTCTGTGAATACCGCGGGATACATCAGATAGGACTGAAATTCCTCATCCGTAATTCTTCGTGCGACCCGATGTTCAGCTTCTTCACGCAAGACATCAAAATCTGCAGGCGGCAAATTTTCTCCAGGCCGGTTAGTGATTGGGGCTTGCCCCTTCAACACCTTTTTTTGCAAATGCTCCGGAAATCCGCCCGGCGGCTGTCCCAACTCACCGCTAAAAAATGACTTGACGGAATCAGGAAAAGCAACTTCCTTGTTCGGACTTTCGATATCTTCTCGGCTGAGTTCTGAACTCACCATGAAAAGAGCCATATCTCCGATCATTTTCGATGTGGGCGTCACCTTGATCACATCACCGAACATTTCATTCACCATTGAATATGCATTTGCGACTTCATGCCAACGATTTTCCAAACCTAGTGACCGAGCCTGTTCTTTCAGATTTGTGAACTGTCCGCCCGGCATTTCGTGCAGATACACTTCAGACGCTCCATACCTCACGTCGCTCTCGAATGCCGCATAATTTTTTCTGACATTTTCCCAATAGGCTGAAAATTCCAGCACCGAATCGGCACTGATGCCTGTATCGTAATCACCACCTTTCAGTGCTCTGACTACTGATCCCAGGTTGGGTTGAGAAGTCATGCCAGAAACTGAATCCATAGCCAGATCAATTGCATCCGCTCCTGCTTCAACTGCGGCTATGACACTCGCCGCAGCAATACCGCTCGTATCATGTGTATGAAAATGAATCGGCAGGCCGGTTTCATTCTTCAGCGCCTCAACCAGAATTTTCGCACTACCTGGCGTCAGCAGTCCAGCCATATCTTTGATGCACAGAACGTGAATTCCAGAATCTGCCAGATCACGGGCTAGTTTTACGTAGTAGTCGAGAGTGTATTTCGTCCGCTCAGGATTGAGGATATCGCCGCTGTAGCAAATCGCTCCTTCCAGAAGTTTGCCGGTTTCAAGTACTGCGTCCATAGCGACACGCATATTATCGACCCAGTTCAGACAATCGAAGACACGAAACACGTCCACTCCCGATTCTGCGCTCTGGAACACGAAATCCCGAACTACATTGTCGGGGTAGTTCTTGTATCCTACCCCGTTAGCGCCTCGAAGCAGCATCTGAAGAAGAATGTTTGGAACACGCTGACGCAGTTCCTGCAACCGTTGCCATGGACATTCTTTCAGAAATCTCATCGCTACATCAAAAGTTGCACCACCCCAGCATTCAAGACTGAACAACTCCGGCAGATTGCGAGCGTAAGATTCAGCGGATTGAATCAGATCATAAGTTCGGAAACGCGTAGCCAGCAGCGACTGATGCGCATCACGAAAAGTAGTATCAGTCACTAGTGCTCTTTGCTCTTCCAGCATCCATTTTGCGAACCTCTCAGGACCCAGCGCTTCTAAAATTTGACGCGTTCCGGGGGGTTGATAGTCATATGCAAATTCAGGAATAGGCGGTTCTCCGATTACACCTGGCGGCGGACGTCCCACAACTTCTGGATTGCCATTCACTATTACATCAGCGATATAGGTCAGCAGTCTGGTTGCTCGGTCACGACGCTTCGGAATGTGCAGGAGTTCCGGAGTTTCATCGACAAATCGAGTGGTGTAAGTGCCATCGATGAACGTTTTGTGCTCAATCAGATTTTCAAGAAATTCCAGATTGGTGGCGATCCCCCGAATTCGGAATTCCCTGAGGGCGCGGCTCATCCGTCTGACAGATTCCTCGGGGGTTGGCGCCCATGCCGTCACCTTCTCAAGCAGACTGTCGTAATATCGAGTGATTACTGCACCTGAATACGCTGTTCCTCCATCCAAACGAATTCCAAATCCAGCAGCGCCTCGATACGCTGTCATGCGACCATAATCAGGGATAAAGTTTTCTTCCGGATTTTCAGTCGTTACCCGGCATTGAAGCGCATAACCATTCGTTTTGATTTCACTCTGGCTTGGCACTCCCGAGCTCTCAATATCTCCGATTAATCCGCCTTGAGCAATTCGAATCTGAGCCTTCACGATGTCAATGCCAGTAACTTCCTCGGTAACAGTGTGCTCCACCTGAATTCTTGGGTTTACTTCAATGAAATAGCACTCGCCAGTGTCGTCGTCATACAGAAACTCCGCTGTGCCGGCATTGACGTAGCCTACAGCGCGTGCAAGTTTAATGGCAGACTCGCACAGCCTGTGACGCTGAACTTCGGATAGAAAAAGTGCTGGGGCGCGTTCAATGATTTTCTGATTTCTACGCTGAATTGAACAATCGCGTTCATACAGGTGAACAATGTTTCCGTAGCGGTCGCCAAGCAACTGCACTTCGACATGTCGGGCGTTCCGAATCAACTTCTCAAGATACACTTCCGAATTGCCGAATGCAGCTTCCGTCTCCCTGCGACCAAGTAATACTGCTTCCTGCAGATCGCCTGCCGACTCCACAGCACGCATTCCGCGACCGCCTCCGCCCCAAGAGGCTTTCAGCATAAGGGGATAACCAATTTCTTTAGCCAGTTGTTCAAGCTGGCTTGTATCTTCAGGCAATGGGCCTGTAGCAGGCAAAACCTGTACATCAGCATTCTTCGCTTCCTCTCGTGCAGTGATCTTGTTGCCGAGCCTGCGCATGATTTCTGGAGTCGGACCTATAAATTGAATTCTGGCATCAGTACATGCCTGTGCAAAGTCAGGATTCTCAGAAAGAAATCCATAGCCTGGATGAATCGCGTCTACTCTGCTGCTTTGAGCAACATCCAAAATGTCCGCGATGGCACCGTAAGCTTGAATGGGACCAAGCCCTACACCAATTTTGTAGCTTTCATCCGCTTTGAACCGATGTAGAGAAAACTGGTCCTGCTCAGCGTAGACGCCAACCGTCGTGATTCCCAACTCACTAGCGGCACGGAAAACTCGAATTGCAATCTCGCTTCGGTTGGCAACTAACAGTTTTTTGATTGGCTTATCTGGATTCATTTTTCATTGAATTTTTTCGTTGTCAAAAAATTTTACGCGGAAGCGCCCACCCAAATGTCGCCATCGGTAAAGCTATCTGGAAATGGATCGTCGGAGCTGAAAACATAGCGGAAAATTCGGCAATCCAGGCCTTACCCTTCATCGTGGAATTAACAGCGTCATAGGGATGATAGTACATGTATCAACGAATCAGCCCTCAAATTTCGTACCGAGAATCCCTTCATGGTGAAAATCTTTATTCAGTGCAAGTTTTCCCTTTGCATACAAAGCAGCCATTTTAGCACTCATTCCGATCCCGGAAAGTGACCTGCCAATTGCCACGGTCCACGTCTCTTCCCGCTCGTAGTCGAGTTCACCCGTCAACACAATTGCGGCGTTCTTCAGCGTCTCCCGCGAGTGTTGTGGAAAGCCTGAAATTACACCAATAGTGACTCTGGAAAACAGCACTAGGTCACTCCATTTTCGCCACGAGATGCAACAACTTCCATACCTGGAGTTTCTTCTTCATTATCTTCAATCTCTGCTGGAAACCCTGGAGCGAGTATTGACGTATCGCATGTTTCTTCCAATCGCTTGATAATATTGGGAGACCACTCTCTTGGCCCGTACAGCTCCATTCCTTCCTTGAAAATTTTGATCATCAACGGATTGATTTCCAAAGGCACTCCCGCTCGATCGGCAACACCTTGAAAAAGCGAAATATCCTTCACTACCAGATCCATTGTGAAGTTGATATTGCGACTGCCATTGAGAATAACCTGGCTTTCAGTTTCGTGAACAAATGAATTACCGGAGGAGATGCGAATTGCTTCATAAGCGGTGTTCAAATCCAGTCCAGCTTTCTTGGCCGTGGTAAGCGCTTCGCATAAAGTGAGAAGATTCGCAGTTGCCAAATAGTTGGTGAGTACTTTCAATACTGAAGCAGTACCAAGGGGGCCTGTATGCAGTATGAGTCGCCCCATAGTTTTAATCACTGGGAACGCACGTTCAAACGTACTTCGCTCGGCTCCCACGAATATTGAGATGTTTCCAGTAGCTGCCCGATGACATCCTCCCGATACCGGGCAATCCAAGGGTTCTGCGCCCTTCCCGCGAACGAGCTTTCCGAGACGCAGAACTTCCGTTTCGTCGGTTGTGCTCATTTCAGCCCAAAGACTGCCCGTCTTCAATCCTGATAGCACACCGTCCGGCCCCTCCATCACGGTTCTACAGGCTTGTGGACTTGGCAAACAGGTAATGACCATGTCCACGATAGAAGTCAACTCCTTCGGAGTTTCAGTCCAGCGCGCACCTGAGTCAAGAAATGGCTGTGCAATACTCTTGTCAAGCTCACGTACAACCAGTTCAAAACCGTTTCTCAACAAACTTCCAGCGAGCTTGCCGCCGGCATTGCCCAGACCGATAAAGCCTATTTTCATTGTTTCCCCTTTAAAGGATATGTCCCACTCAATTGTTCTTCACATTAGTTTCCTGAAGACAGGAAATTTCTAGTCTGATTGATTCATTAAATGCACTAACTTATCCGCTGCATTGGAGAACATCCATTTGGTGCCCGATCGAATTTCCCGCGCAAGCAGATTAACGGAATTTATGTACCCGGTTCCCCACGGGACATTTCTCATTGCAAGTTCTTTGCGTATTTTACCGTTCAAAAGAAGATAGTGCCCTGTCAAACCACCGAATTCACCCTTCAGAAACTCGTTATGAATTTGCCGGGTGTTGGTGGTTGCAATCAGTAACAGAGCCTCCGTTGGAAATTTCCTGACTGCTTGCAGCTCTTTCGGATCTAGCGACATGATATGAAAATCAAGAGTCGGCTCCAGTTTCGACAGACAGTCGGAGAGTCGCATATTAGTGCTGGAATTGAGAGTTGTGCCTTTTAGTTCAATCATCAGATGCATCTTTCCCGAATATCGTTCAACGACTTCTTCAAGTCGTGGAACCATGGGAGTGAATTTTCTCAGTTCATCGAAATCTGTACGCTCCACTTCTACTGGCGAAGCGCCGGGCAAATTGGCAGTGTTCGGATCATGTATGACTACAGGTAGTCGGTCACGTGTAAAGTGCACATCGAACTCAATCCCCCATATCCCAGCTTGGCAGGCTGCATCAAAAGCTGGAAGCGTGTTTTCATAAATTGAAGCTCCGGAATCATGGCATCCGCGATGCGCGATTAGTCTGCATGACTGCCATTCATCTGGAGTAAGTTTGGGCCTGGGATACCATTTGAAGAATGAATTGGCAGAGGATTCAGCCAGGCGCGTCATCAAGTCGTAGTCATGCTTCACGATCAATGCCTTTCGTGTACTGCAGCAAAACGTTGACGGTATAGCACTTGGCATTCAAAGGAGCGCAGAAATTGTCTTATGGAACTGCAGGAAAAATTAATCTTCCTCATCATCCCTTGTGACAAGCCGAACTTCCGGAGTATTTCCGGTACTAGCGGCAAATTCAGAAGTAACACTGCATCAGTTTCTGGGTGTTGAACAAGCAACCCCTGTAGTGCCCGCAATGCGGACATTACAATCTTCCCGACCCAGCACCACAGCGTCTAGCTGCCTCGATCTTCGGTGCCGTAGTGCTTCACAAACTCGCTCAGCCTGAGTCCTTTCGGGAATTGAGTTTGATAGATATAACCTTTAATATTCAATCATTTATATTAAACAGATCATACCATGAATCGCGGTAGCATTTCGGGGGAAATAGGTTCAGACTTCCTGACCTCGACCAATCAAAAATGTCATCATTCTGACGGTTTGCCGGGCGGTTTTCGTTGAAGAGTGCGAGGCAGGTACTGGGAAAATCTTCGCAGATGGCTTTCGAGTCGAGCTGTTGGAGACGCAATAGGGCATGTCGGCAATTCTGTGAACTGAACAAGATGGCCTATCAAACTTGCCAGCATTGCAAAGAAATTTGCTGAGAATGGTTTGCTGACAGCAGTTCTTTGAAGCGGGGGTGGACCCCTCAAAACAAATCCTTCCGGTTCAATTCTGGATTATCGCTTGACAGTTCTTTCAATTTCATATCTATTTTGTGGTGGTGCGACCGGCAAACCGCTGAATCCACACGATCAGGTTCAACCCCCATCCATTCAGGAGGATGCAAGATGGAAGAGATGTATGCCGCCAACGATGAATCCCTGCATCAATCGCACGATGCGTTCTTTTGCGAGTGGTTCAGCAAAGATAAATACGCCATCGAACTGGCTCAGCTTGCGCTTGGAGAAAACGCGAATGTGTTGTTGGACTGGTCAAGTTTTCGTCTGGAATCCACCGCTCTGACTGAAGCGCGCGGGCGAAAGAGACAGGCGGACCTGTTGTGTTCCGTGACCTTCAACAAGCATCACTCGACGGAGCGCGTGTATCTGTTGTTGGAACATAAAAGTCATCAGGACAAATCAACCCTGTCGCAGTTGTTTGAATACCAGCTGCTGGCGCGTCGTTCACATTGTGGTGCAGTGATTTCTTCGATTGTCTATCACGGTCGCGAACGCGAGTGGAACGGGGGGTCAGGATTTCAGGATGTGTTTTTGAAACTGCATCCGGAATCCATCTCGTTGCTCAATCATCTGTTTGCCGTCAGTGCCGATTGTCTGGTGTTGAACCTGCGTGATGATGCGGTTCTTGAACGAACCGGTGGTTTGAGTTGCCGAGTGATCTTATATATACTGAGCAAGATATGGCGACTGGATGATGAACGGGTGGCAGAGGCGTTTCGGATGGGTCTGACGATTGAATCGGATGAGGAACGCACTGAAATGATCAGATCTGTGACGCGGTATATTCGACGCAAATACCCATATATGGACTCCTCCCGTTTTGCAAGGTTTAATTACACATTGATGACATATTTAGGTTGCGGTCATATATCCGGCTTTCCAAATGAGGGATTTTCTGTTTCCCTCTAGCCTTGATGAAATTCGCACACAGGATCCTTATCAAGTTATCGGTTTCTTACAACCTTTGGGTATACCAGGTTCTCCCTGTGTCGGCATCTCCTGTTTTGTCATCAATCTGTTCTCTTACCTATGCAATCCCTCGGCAGGTTTCCGGTTTAATCTGTCTCGTCTCGCGACTGAATATCTTCGTTTGCTTTTTCCGTTGCACTGCGGCTTACAGGCTCTGATCTGAACTCAAAAATGTATGCTTTGATTACCATCATCACACCTTGCTCTGTTCAGGCCATCACAACAGTTTCGGATCATAGTGAACGTCTTTGGTCAGCACTACCCAGCCGATCCGTGCCATCTTGTTGGCGATTGCGATAGTCGCCTTGTGGCGCCCACGGCGTTTCGCTACCTCCTGCGCCCAACGGCTGAAAGGGTCGTTTTTGCTCTTCTCCTCTGCTGCCCTCAGTACTGCGCGAGCGCCGTGAATCAGCATGGTGCGCATATAACGGTTGCCACGCTTGGAGATGCCGAGCAGAACCGGTCTGCCACCGGTGCTGTGCTGGCGCGGAGTCAGTCCCAGCCACGCCGACACCATCCGTCCGCACTTGAATGCCTGGCCATCACCGAGTGCCGCCACAAAACTGCTCGCTACGATCGGTCCGAATCCGGGTATCTCCATCAACCGACGCATCGGCTCTGAACCGTTCACCAGCTCCTTGATTTGAGTGTCGTAGCCATCTACCTCCTGATCCAACTTTTGAAGCTTCCTGTATTCGCCGTCCACAGTGGATACAAACAACATGCTGATCTCACTGCTGGTGCCAATCACGCCGTCCTCATCCGCGGTGATTACCGATTCGATTAGAGCATACAGAGCACGCTTGCCGCGTCCACTTGTCAATCCGCGTTCTGACAAATGCGCACGTAGCGCATTGCGCTTCTGTGTGCGTTGCTGCACCGCTTGCTGGCGCAGACCATGCAGCATCATCAGATCCTGCTGTTGCACCGTTTTCACCGCAACCGTGCGGATGCCCGGACGACCGGCCGCTTCAGCAATCGCGAGCGCATCATTTTGGTCATTTTTATTGCCCTGTACGTAGGGCGTCACTTTGTGGGCCGGAAGCAGTACCACCTCATGATTGCACTCCTGCAGCTGACGTCCCCAGTAGTGCGAAGTTGCACACGCTTCCATCACCACCTTGGTCGGTTCCAGTCCGGCAAAGTGTGACAGCATCCTGTTTCGCTTCAGATTGCCTTTGCCCGTCAGTGTTCCATTTCGATTCAGTTCCGCATAGTGGAACACACTCTTTGCGATATCCAGGCCTATCGTTGTATTATTCATTCTGTTCATAATTGGGCTCCTCCCATTTGGGTATGCGTTAAAACTCTCAGCATCGCTGATTTCTTCGCCGATGTAAAGTGGGGGGAGTCCATATCATCAAGTTACGACTGGCAGAGACTGGAACAGATTGAACGAGAAACGATAGCGGAGGAAAAGAGAATCATGGCACAGGTGATGACGCTTGCGGAATTGGAAAAGCAGGAATACATGAAGCAGGGAATGGAGCGGGGAATTGAGCAGGGAATTGAGCAAGGCTACAGTGATGCGACACGAAATATTGCTTTGAATTTGATTCGTGAAGGTCTTGACATCAAAACGATCTGCAAATTTACCGGATTGTCTTTGGATGAAGTGAACAAACTGCAAAACGATGTCCATTGATGCCGAAGTGGCATCTGATGCACTCGCTGCAACAGTCTTCTTTGTGCTTTGGCAGCGTCTTTGTAATTTCATTGATCATGTTACCAAAGCGTGATTTCAGTTGGAATTGGCCACCCTCTGAAACATGAATGCAACCTACAGTTCATTAGACCGAATACGTTCAGTGTGGAACATCACGGCTTGAGTGAACGCTGACTGACAGCTTTGTTAATCAAGCCTGCATATACAACCCCGAAACATTGTGGAAAAACTTACTCAAATTGAATGCCATTGCAGTCGGCTCTGGTTCGAGATTCCCACCTGTCAGAGCACCTGACATCCGGACATACGTCATACAGGCGGCACGACTCGCAGGATTCATTCCGTCAAGACGTCAGTTGCTTTCAGGAATCAAGAAACTCTGGGATGGATATGTTATTCTGCAACACTTTCAGTCTGCCTGACCTCGACCACTTAAATCTGTCTGATTCTAGCGGTTTGCCGGGCGGTTTTCGTTGAAAAGTGCAAGGCAGGTACTGGGAAATCCTTCGCAGATGGCTTTCGAATCGAGCTGTTGGAGACGCAATAGGGCATGTCGGCAATCCTGCGAACTGAATTAGGTGACATATTAAATTAGCCAGCATTGCAAAGAAATTCACTGGGAATATCATTCGGTTTTCACAAAAAAGAAAATAAGATTATCAACATGCGTGAACTTGAAGCAAATCGGATTGGAAATAGAGGTCAGGAAGTCTGAGGTTAGCTCAAGTCAATCGGCAGAACCATATGCTTGCAAAAATTCGCGTGACAGTTTCTGTGCTTGGGTGATCTCAGCGTTAGTCATGCCTGTGGCAATTCTTTTTTTCACAATCTTCGATTGCTCATGTCCCTGTTCAGAAGCAACACTAAACCAGGCATACGCTTGCACGTTGTCCTTGGCAACCCCTTCGCCGTTGGCATGCATACGGCCGAGATCGTGTTGCGCATCAGCATCCCCCTGTTCCGCGGATTTTCGATACCAGCGGATCGCTTCAACATCATCCTCGGCAACCCCTTCGCCGTTGGCATACTTAACGCCGAGAATGCATTGCGCATCGGAATTTCCCTGCACTGCAGATTTTCGATACCAGCGGAGAGCTTCGACATCATCTTCGGTAACCACTTCGCCGTATTCATACATGACGCCGAGAAAGAATTGTGCAATTGAATTTCTCTGTTCCACAGATTCAATAGGGTCGTCTAACCCGTCTGAAGCATATACAGACCATGCGAACAATAAAAATATAAGAAGAATCTTGCGCATACATGAAATTTTAGACTTAGTCCAAATCAAATTCATAACTATCTTCAAATTCGATTGCAGGCTCTGAGGTTCCGGTCCAAGTAAATCGGTAACGCGCGAATTTACGAACGTTTCCGACCAAAGCGGGTTGGAAGCATGCAAGACAATCACCATTCTTTCGACGCACACTGGGATAAATAATTCCGGATGGATGCTTCGCCAAGAGAATCTCAGCGAGTTTTTGTGAATCTACATAACTAAGTGGGTTAAGGCATCTTTCAAATCCTGGGTTATCTCGAATGTCGTGGTAAGCTCCGTTGAAATCTGCAAGATAGTCATCGTAGGTTACACTGTCATGGAACCAGTCAATTTCACCAAACTCGACTGATTTGTACCAAGCAATTTCAGCTTGTGCTGTCTCTATTTGAAACCCGGCATACCATGCTCCTCGTTCCGGACCGTTAAATCGACTTCCGAACGGATGAGTACACGTAAATGCACTGTTGATGATGTGGCTGCATGAAATTCCGAACACCAATTCGTTAATTCCAATTCCCGGGAGCTGATCGATCTCAGCATGCTTTCGTTCACTGGTTACTTGTTCCAGCTCGGAAATTCCGCGTAGGTGATTGTGATTGTCCGAAATTCGCTCGAAAACGATTTCACCATTTTCGCTGAATTTTGAGTGGATAAGCCGATGTGTATCTAGTTGCAGTATCTGTGAAATATTCGGGATTTTCAATAGCCTCCTTGCCGCGCATCCAAGAGCTTTCGGAGTATTGCAAATGCTGGTATACCACCCTGTATAAGAAATTCAAGCGGCGTCGCGCCTCTGAAAATTCTGTTTCTATTTGGAAGTTGCATCCAACGGTCTGCCAACTCTTCACTGTAAATGATGTTCAAAGCTTTAAATATTCCAATAAGATAGGAAATTCGGGTTAGTTTATCTTCATTGAGGGGACGTTCCTGCCCCTTCTTCAAAGAGTAATAGACACCATTCGAAACACCGCCAAGCAACAATCGTGCATCGATATCTCGAATTCTCCAATGAGCCGCAATATTAAAAAATACTCTTATTGCATCTGAACTCAGACGCTCGCGATCAGCCTGTCTAGAAAAATCAATTACGGACACAGTCTCGTAACGCGTTGCAGGATATGCAGTGTTAAAAGGTAAAATCTTATCCATTTCAGAAGTAATATATCTCCATTCATGGAGAATTACAAGATTCTATTCACCAATTCGTCTCAAGTCTCAATTCAGGTCGTATGCAGAACTGAAACCAATGCTTCCAGTACGACATCTAGTTGCTTTTTCTCGATTACAAGCGGTGGTAACAATCGAATAACAGTTGAGCCTGCAGGAAGAACCAGAATTCCCTGTTCTTGCATTTGCTTGATGAGCGGAGTTGCTTTTTTGCGAAGTTCGATTCCAATCATAAGCCCCAGGTGCCTGACCTCCCGGACGATCTTTGGTTGATTTTCGATCAGCTTTCGTACAAACTCATCGCCAAGCTCAGCAGCACGTTGCGCCAACTCTTGTTGTTCCATAATCTTGACCGTAGCAAGGAATGCTGCACATGCCAATGGATTTCCGCCGAACGTGCTACCGTGTGTGCCTATCGCCGTCTTTACCTTATCGTTCACCAGAATGGCACCCATTGGCACACCTCCTGCCATCCCTTTGGCAAGACACAGAATGTCGGGGGCCACACCGTAGTGTTCGCATGCAAACACCCTGCCGGTTCTACAGAATCCGGTCTGAATTTCATCGATGATCAGCAACGCTTCACGACTGCTGCAAAACTCGGCCACGGCTGATACAAACTCCCTGTCAGCCAGCCTAACGCCACCCTCTCCCTGAACCAGTTCCAGCACGACAGCAGCTGTATTCTCATCGATCGCTTGATCAAACGCATCGATTCGATTATAGGGAGCATGCACAAATCCAGGCACCAAAGGCTGAAACGGCTCCTGATAATCCTTCTTCGCTGTCGCACTTAGCGCTCCAAATGTCCTGCCATGAAAGGCGCGCATAGCACTGACGACATTGCTTCGCCCGGTGGACTGCCGAGCGAACTTGATCGCCCCCTCAATGCTTTCAGCTCCCGAATTGCATAGAAATACCCGGTGCAGACCATCCGGACTGATCGAAACAAGTTTTTCCATGCATTGTCCACGGGCATTGTTCGGAAACACACCTGCACACGTCATCAGTTTTCGTGCCTGTCTTTCAATGGCTTCAACAAGCTTAACATTTCCATGCCCAACACTGGCGACGCCTATGCCTGCCGTGCAATCAACATACTCCCGACCCTGATCATCCCAGACTGTCGCTCCACTACCCCTAACCAGCGTAATGCCGCGGCTCGCATATACACCGACACCAAATAACTTTTCCTGTTCGCTGCTATTCATATTCCATTTACTGTTGTTTAACCGATCACGGTGCCGTTTCCACCAATTGCTTCCAAATAAGGGTTTTCCGTACGTCCATCCGATATGATCACTTGCGTGTATCCTTCATCAAACAATTGCCGGATGGCAAGAAGCTTTCGTTTCATTCGACCGCTCGCACTATCTTCGCGCATTTGAACATCGGACACCGAAAGCTTGCGTATCAAACTGGAAGGTTGGTCTGGGTCCGCCAACAGCCCCGGGGCTTCGATGAACTGGTAGATTCGATCTGCATCCAACTCGCGATGCAATGCAGAAATGATATTGTCGTTGTCTGCGTTGATCGCGAAACCGTCCGCATCGACAATAGGAATGCTCAAGATCGGCGTATAACCTTGTCCCAACAGCAAACGCAGAAGATCACCGTTGATCTGTCGCGGCTTACCTGAAAAGTCACGCTTGATCAGTGTCTTGCCGTTTTCGCGAACTCGAATTCCGCGATTGCGTTCTCCCTGAATCAAGCGTCCGTCAAGGCCGCTCAAACCGACTGCGTTGATTCCATGACACTGACAGCACTCGACGAAGCGGTTTCTAACTGCACCTGCATACGTCATCATGATCAGATCAACTGCATTCTGATCGGTATATACGCTGTCATAACCGGAGACGGACTGGATCATCTGCGTCGGCATGTCGAGTTTTTTGGCCAACCGATCTCGTGCTGCATTCGCACCAAGAACAACGACGATGGGCTGAGGTTCGGTTGCAAGATCTCGAATTATGCCATCCACATTGATGCTCTCTCCTCCCCCCACCTTGATGATTATTGGCGGATCTTCAAGTTGTGCATCTTCGATTTCTGACATATCAATCAATAATCCTAATGGTACGGTTTTCTATCGGAACCCAGCCGGATTCGTTTTCGTAAGGTGCAGAGCTGATGACATGCTCACCTTCGGAATACTTTTGATGCATTTGAAAGTATCCGGAATTTTCGCTGAATGCGGTACTGATCCAGGCTTGTCCCTGTTCTGCAATAATGAAATTCATTGCTCGCACGTATTGAGATTTCTTCACAAGCAATTGCACTCCCTGCCGAATCGCACTCAGAGTATCACCATGATCAAATCGCTTGACAAAGTTGAACACCTTTTCCGCACCGATTCTCCCCTGCTCATTAATTCGAACACCTTGCAGTTCCCCATTGAAAATGAACACTTTCCTGCCATCAAAGAACGGCATGTTGTTTTCGATTTCAATTCCTTCATTCCGATACGCACTTCTCGCATGAGCGAGAAAAATTCGGCTATCTGCAAATCGAGCAAAATCATCTTCCCATACAGGCTTGAGATTATGATAGAAAGCCCAGTCTCCAGACTCAATCCACGCACATCCCCATCCATGACTCTGATCTTCTGTACTGTTCCTGGCAGTCAAGGCAAATCTCTTCAGATGCGAACGAACATCAACAGCGTCCATAGCACGTACGTAAAGCAGTCTGCACATTGACAGTCAGTCGCAGTATCGAAGCCTGATTGAATTCAAACAGGAAACAAACCGGTAAATTCAAGGCCTGTTCGTTCCGGCAGTCCGTGCATGATGTTGAAATTCTGAACAGCTTGCCCGGCAGCGCCTTTCATTAAATTGTCCAATGCACTGACTGCAACAATCCGAAATCCGTTTGGATCTCGTTCAAATCCAACATCACAAAAATTTGTGCCGAAAAGATGCTTGGGTTCCGGTAATCTATGAATGCCAGAGCGTTCCTTTACGATTCTCATAAACGGCTCATTCCCATACGCCTGGCGATACGCTTTCCACAACTCCTTTTCATCTGGAGCTTCCTGTTGTGTAAACACATGACAGGTTGCAACGATACCGCGAACCATATCGATGGACGTGGCTGAAAAGCATATCTGATCGATTTCGAGTTCCTGTTTCATCTCGCCGATATGTCTGTGACCAACAAGCTTGTAAGATCGAACTACACCGCCTCTGACAGGATGATGACTACCCTCGCTGATTTGAGCGCCGGCTTCACTGGAACCAACTTTCACCTCCGCGATGATCGAATCCACATCGAACGCCCGCATGATAGGCAATACTGCCAAAATGACTGCCGTTGCATTACAGCCTGCGCAGGAAACATAATTTGTTCCTGCAATTTTGTCTCTGTGAAGTTCTGGGATGCCGTAAACGAATTGCTCAAGCAGGTCGGCGCTGCCGTGCGGGCGACCATACCACTTTGAATATTCCTGAGGGCTGTTGAGTCGAAAGTCGGCACTGAGATCAATAATTTTGGGACTTAGGTCAAGATATCTGTGAATAGAGCTCATCGCCTCTCCATGCGGGAGACATAGAAACATCACATCACACTCGGTAAGTTCTTCAGGTGCACAGTATTTCAGCAGAACTGACTTGCGCAAATTTGGATTGACTGAATGGACAAACTTGCCAGCTTTGCTTCGAGACACAATCTGTCCGATCTCGACTTGAGGATGACTGCTCAAAAGGCGAATCAATTCACCCCCTGTGTAACCGCTGCCACCGACTATAGACACTCGAATATTGTTAGCCAATTCAATCTCTCCTTAAGTTTCCGTAAAACGCAATTTCCAACTGTGGTTGATCAAAACGTGTCCAGGACTATTCAATCTGTGAGATGACGTAGTCAACCATCTTTTCAGGAATATTTAGTGTTCGTCAGAAAACTCTACATCACATTGATAATAAAGAACAATCATCCGATATTTTCAAACGAAGAAATTTCGGTTTTGGCGGATTAACGGGTTCAAAGGCGAATTTCGTTGCCAAATACCACAAACCAGCAAAATCTTCACTTTATAGAATGACATGATTAATCATTATTATCAATGTGTTAAACGTTTTCTGGCAGACACTATTTACGTATCTGTTCAGTGTAGCAGTGGAGTGATAACTGGACTGGGGTTCATGGTCAGTAAATGATGTCGAGGATATCGATTGCTGAGGAGGTTATGGATAAAAAAAAGTTCACTGGGGGCTGGATACCATAAACGAAATCTGATATATAACGGTCTATGCAGATAGCAAAGGCCATTCCAGGAAAAGAGCAATGCAGCTGCGAATGCTGTGAATTGTCGCGTGAGCGCGAGGCTCAGATACGCCGCGAGCACGCTGAACAGGTGGCGGCGCTGAGCAGTCGCCATGCCAAAACAGAGGCAAGACTAGAGGCAAGACTAGAGGTATTGCAAGGTGTCCGCGGTGTCAGTAGCACTTTACGGCGTCAGGCGGAGAAGATTGCGAAAATTAGCCGTCGCAATGCTGAGTTGGAAGCCGAGTTGTCGAAATTCAAGTCTCGTGCCCGGCGCGATCGTCAAAAGCAGTATGGCAAGAGTTCTGAGAAGCGAAGCGTCGCAGACAAGCCCAAGCGAAAGCGCGGTGCGCAGCCCGGTCACGGTGGTCGAAGTCGCACGGCACGGGATGATTTGCCGAAAGTTGAGGATCGTCAAAGTTTTCCGGAAGTGCCGCGTTGCGACGAATGCGGTGAATGCTACTGTTTCAACGGAACTGCAGACACCGAACGTCGAGAAATTGAAGTCAAGGCGTACACCCGGACCATCAAACGCGATCGGTGGCAGCGGAGCTGTGGCTGTGACAGTCAGCCTGCGTCAGTGACTGCCGAGGCGCCGGCGCAGTTGATTGCCGGTGCTGAGTATGGGACCTCGATATGGTCGGACTATCTGTATCAGCGTTTTTCGTTGAATCACACGGTATGCGGCATATCGCGGTGGTTTGCATCGGTTGGGATGACGATATCCAAAGGTACGCTGTTGCAGCATGACTCGAAGTTTCTGGCATTGTTCAGTCCGATTTATCAAGCCATAGGGGAGTATCAGAAACTGGCTCGTTCGGTGCATGTGGATGAGACTGGCTGGCTGCTGTCAAGTTCGGAAAGCGCCAGTTCCAAGTACTGGTGCTGGGGCTGTGCGACTGAGGATTCGGTGCGTTTTTCAGTTGATCCCAAGCGCAGTGCGGCAGCGGGTTTGAAGCTGCTTTGCGGTTTTGACAAGGTCGAGGTATTGGTGTGTGACCGGTTCAGTTCCTATGGGCCGATCTCCCGTGCACTGGGTGTTGAACTGGCGTATTGTTGGGTCCATGCGCGGCGTGATTTCGTGAATGCGCAGCGCGGTGACAAGAAACTTGGTCGCTGGTCAGAGGCCTGGGTCAGACGCATCGGCAAGTTGTATTGGTTGAACAAACGGCGTTTGCGTTATTACGATTCCGATGTGGAATTGAGCGCTCAAGATGGGTTGTATGAAAAAGCCGACAAGCGCTTGGCGGATGAGCTGAATGAGTTTTTCGCCTTGGCCAAGCGTCAGCTTGAAGCTGTGAGCTGTGATTCACCGAAACATGAAGGGCTATCGAGGCTGGTGAAGTTTGAAAAAGGCTTGCGGGTATTTGCAGATCGTCCTTGGGTGAGCATGGATAACAATCTGATCGAAAGGTCGCTGCGGCCGATGGTGACGGTGCGCAAGATGTCGTATGGCTCGAAAACCGAAGCGGCGGCGGCGCTGATCGGTTGCATGGAGTCGGTGTTTGCGACCTTGCGGATGAATGGGATTGACGAGCGCAAGTGGCTGAAGGGTTATCTTTTGGCGTGTGCCGAGGCTGGTGGAGCGCCGTCAGACCTGGAGCCATGGCTGCCTTGGGGTACTTGGTCAATACCGCCGTGAGCGGCGACCGATTGATGCGTTACTGCGGGCGGGATTTCACCGAACAGGAGATTCGATGGATCCGGCGCTGTGCTGCCGAAAGCGTCAATCGCAGCCAACACGCCAAACGCGTGTGCGAGCATCTGGGGTGGCGAAAGCCTGATGGCGGGTTCAAGCAAATGAGTGCCAAAGTCGCGCTGTTGCGCATGCATCGAGACGGTGTCATCGAATTGCCGGCTGTTACCGCCCGGGTTCCGCGCAAGCCGGCTGACTTGCAAAACATCGTTGAGACCGATGAGCCTCCGCAACGGCTTTTGCCGCCCAGCGAGCTGGACCAAGTGCGACCGCTGCAGTGGGAGATTATCTGTGCAGGCCCCAACAGCCGTATCTGGAATTCATTCATCGAGCGTTATCACTATCTTGGCTATAAGCCACTGCCGGGTGCGCAGATGCGCTATCTGATCCGTTCATCGGCCGGTGAGCCGCTGGCGCTGATGGGCTTTGGCGCTTGTGCCTGGAAGACTGCACCGAGGGATCTGTTCATTGGCTGGGATGCTGACACGCGCCAGAAAAACTTGTCACTGGTGGTCAACAATGCGCGGTTTTTGATCCTGCCGTGGGTGCGCATTCCCAATTTGGCTTCGCACCTACTTGCACAATGCGAAAAACGGCTGCCGGGTGACTGGCAGCAACGCTATGCGATCACGCCGGTATTGCTTGAGACATTTTGCGAGAAACCGCGTTTTGCCGGAATTTGTTACCGTGCCGCCAACTGGACGCTGGTGGGTGAAACCCAAGGCCGCGGAAAAATGGACCGATTCAAAGAACATGCACTGCCGATCAAGGATGTTTGGTTAAGACCGCTGCAGAAAAACTGGCGTGAAATCCTCAATGTCTGAAGCGCAACAGTCGCAACACTCAGCGTTTCGAACTCCAATTCCGGCAGCAATCCGCTACAATCACACCCACACTGAACACTTACCTATTTACACTTGTCGGCATGATGCTGTTTCGAAATTCCATGGTGTAATTGATTTCATTGACAAGAAATCCTCTGTCCGTCTCAAAGATGTCAATAGCAAGAACACCTCCACCAACGGCTTGCGCGGCTGCAAGAGAAATCTCTGCAATTTCGCTTGTTACAGGACAGTTTGAAGCAACAGCACCTCGTGCAGTATTCGTGATCCAGTGTTTGGATTCTCGATAGATTGCCGCAATACACTCATCCCCTACTACGAAAGAACGAATATCGCGTCCATGTTTTTCAACGTACTCTTGAATATAGAAAATCGAATGCTGGTAGGAACCCAGTGTTTTCTTGTGCTCCAGAATCGCTTCTGCTGCTTGGCGATCATTGATTTTGGACAGCAACCGTCCCCAAGAACCAACCACTGGTTTCAATACAACCGGATATCTGAGTTCATCAATTGCATTGAGTGCAGACTCTTCAGTATAGGCAACACGAATTTCGGGTTGCGGAACATGATTTGTACTGAGTGCAATGGATGACTCGATCTTGTCGCCGCACATCTGCGCGACGTCGGCTCGATTAACGCATGGCAACCCAGCACTTTCTAACAGTCTCAGGCTGTAGAGGGCACGAGAATGATTGATGCACCGCTCGAAGACAACATCAAATTCCGGAACATAGTCCAGATCAAACACCAAAGCCCTGTCATCCAGAACCACTACTTCCACACCTTTGCGCCGGCGAAATTCCTCAAGCAGAAGCTTCTCCTCGACTCGCAGCAAGGAGTGTAGAAATCCGATCTTCACTTAAGTCCTTTTGTCCACCAAATTCAATCCAATCTTACTGTCCCCAATCCTCATCCAAATCCGGCGCTAAATCAAGCGTATCAGGATCTATGCTGATGACTTCCAGTTCAGAGCCGCATTCAGGGCATTCAATCAATTCACCTTCAATCGTGTCTTCCTCGAATTCGATCTGGCATGCACAAACCGGACATTCTGCCATTACTACTCCTTCAAATTTCGTTATTCGGTTCTGTGATCAACACTCAGTCTACTTCCGGCGTCGGATACATGAGTATTTCATGCATGTCCACTCGGGGATGCTGTTCAACAGCAAAAAGAATCGTGCCGGCAACGTCTTCAACTTCCATTGCAATCGCCCGGCGCTCACTGAAAATTTCTGTGTTTGTGACACCAGGTTCGACGATCGTCACGCGAACACCAGAACCTCGAAGTTCCTCCCTCAGGTTATGCCCCATGCCCGTTATCGCCCACTTGGTCGCACCATACATGGACCCAGCAATAGGTCTTCTGCCGGCAGCTGAACCCAGCAACAGCAGGTGTCCTTTCGTTTTCTTAAGAGCAACAAGTCCGGCTCTTACAGTCAAACCAATACCATAAATGTTGGTGATGATCATTTCCTTCCATCGTTCAGGGTCACCTTCAGTGAAACCTCCGCCGGAATGATAAATTCCGGCGTTTGCGAGGATTACATCTATGCGGCCAAAGTTTTCAATGGTACGACCGACCATTTCCTGCTGATCGCCCCACTGAGTGACATCACACTGAATCGCAAGCGCACGCTCGGAACCACCGAGTTCTTCTGAAAGCTGATCAAGCCGATCTTTTCTGCGAGCTGCCAAAGCCACCCTGAAACCTCTTTTCACAGCTTCACGTGCGACAGCAGCGCCAATTCCGCTAGATGCTCCGGTAATCAGAAAAACTCTTTCGTTCATGTCTGCTTGTCACCAGCCAGGATAGTCATTGAGAATAGTTGCAAGCGGATTATTATAAATGCCAAATCTCTTAGTTCATTGCATGGTTAATCGGAACATGTGCGTTGACACGGTCGGCAATTTGTGAGTTCACGCTCTGATTCACCCCATCGAAAATTCTGAGGCGTAAAGATGATTCTATAATTTATACGGATGAAATTATTCATACATTGCCTGTATCGCCAACATAACGGATTGCTGCCCCTCGAATCGTCAGCCTCACCGTACACTGGACTAAAGCAATCTCGACCTCATATTCCTGAGTTGCTAACACCAACGAATTTGCTCCGTAAACCGCCTTATGCCAACTAACGTCACAGCTGACTATAAAAAAGCGGAACAGGCTTTTCGTGAAGCGAGAGAACCAACGGACCGCCTCCAGTGCCTCAAGGAAATGCTTCGTACCATCCCTAAGCACAAAGGTACTGAGCATCTGCAACGAGACATTAAAACCCGGATAAAACTCCTGACCGATGAACTGTCAGGACCTCGAAAAGGTGGTGCCCGTACAGGTCCGTCGTACTCAGTTCGACCCGAAGGCGCGGTGCAGATTGCACTGTTGGGGCCGCCTAATTCTGGAAAATCTCAACTTCACCATACTTTGACTGGGGCACGAACAGATATCGGCCCTTATCCGTTCACGACACAACTTCCTATTCCGGGAATGATGCCGTTTGAAGATGTACACATTCAACTCGTCGATTTGCCGCCAATTTCCCAAGACTACTTTGAGCCTTGGATCGTCAATGCTCTGCAACCAGCTGATGCTGCTCTGCTTGTAGTTGACATAACCAACCCGGAGTGTATTGACCACATTCAGCAGGCTGTCGGTCAACTCGAAGGCAGAAAGATCAATCTGACAAATCAGTTCGAAGAAGATAGTAGTAAAATCATCAGCCAGCAGGATGATTTTGCAGATCCGTTCCAGATTCGACTTCCTACCATACTGGTCGCAAACAAAATCGATCTCGCAAACAGCCCGGATGAACTGGATGCCCTCAACGATCTTGTAAATAACAATTTCCCTTCCATCGCAGTATCTGCGATGACGGGAGAGAACCTTGATCTCTTACCACGCATGATTTTCGACAAAATGAACATCGTGCGCGTATATACGAAAATTCCTGGAAAACCAGCTGATACCGAACGCCCCTTCACAATTATCTCAGGAGGTACGGTGTCCGACGTCGCACGGCAGATTCATAAAGATTTCGCTGAAACATTTCGATTTGCGAGAATCTGGGGGCAGCATGTATTCGACGGACAGCAGGTTGGCCCTGATCACGTACTGCATGATTTGGATGTGGTCGAACTTCACGTGAAGTAAGCAGGAAAAGAAAATCTCGTGAACGAAAAACGAATCATGGAACTGCGCGAACGAAAGATCGTTGGCGTAGTCGGGGCAGCTCATTTCTACTCACACTTCTATTTTTTGGTGCTGCCGCTCATGTTTCCGATTCTGTATGATGTTTACGGAATCGGATATACAGAACTCGGTATTGGCTATGCAGTGTTCAGTGCTGCAACCGCACTGTTCCAGGCACCTATCGGATTTATTGTCGACCGATATGGCGCGCGATCCATCCTGATTGCAGGTGTCGCCGTGGAATCGGTGGTTTTAGCATTGTTCGGCGTTTTTCACAGTTACACATCCTACCTCATTTTGATGGGTTTGGCCGGCATGGCAAACGCAGTTTATCATCCGTGCGACTATTCAATCCTTACCCGTTCCATCCACAGCAGAAGCCTTGGTAAAGCGTTTTCGATTCACACGTTCTGTGGCCAATCGGGGTCCGTGGCTGCCCCTATAGTCATTGTGCTGATTACTGCAGGTCTCAACTGGACTTATGCCTTGATGTTGTGCGGCGCTCTCGGACTGGTTGTGGTCGCATGTCTTGTAGTCGGATTTCGCGGTATTGAATTGCCCGACATTCAAGAAGCGGATTCAATGTTTCAGAAACGGGGAAGCAGCTTGCGTCTGCTGTTCAGTCTGCCTGTACTTCTCGGCTGGCTATTCTTTCTCGGCTTCGCAATGAGCAGTACGGGTTTGTATGATTTTTCGGTCTCTGCGTTTACCGAGATTTACGACTCAACGCTTGCTCAAGCAGGAATCGTAATCTGGCTGTTCCTGGCCGCCGACGCTGTCGGAATCCTCTGCGCGGGATTCTATGCGCATCGCTGGAACCGTCACCAACTAGTGGTGATGAACTGTTTCATCATTGTCGCTGCCTGCATGTTTTTCATTACGCTGGTTCCTATGCCACTGATGGTACTTTCCATACCGATGACCATCGCTGGATTCTTTTATGGATTCATTGCACCATCCAGAGACGTCATAATCTCAAATTTGGCACCTGCCAAAGACATGGGAAAGGTTTTTGGCACAGTTACCACCGGATTCAATGCTGGGGGAATATTGGGGCCGCCTCTGTTCGGATATTTGCTGGATCTAGGTGATCCATACTCAATTTTCTGGGGGGCCGGCATCATCTCCATTCTAACAATATTCACCACCATCAAACCTTCTTCACTACGGTTTCGGTCCGAGGTGTCTGCTGAACAAGGAAAGTAGAAAAAGACGTGGCCAATAATCAAAATACATGTGGCATAAGTCTCATGAAACTGCTCAAGAGTTATGGAACTGAGTTTGTTTTCGGCATTCCCGGAGTGCATACAATTGAGCTGTATCGGGGAATCGCAGAATCAGGTATTCAACACATTACACCGCGGCACGAGCAATCTGCCGGATTCATGGCAGATGGTTATGCACGTGCAACAGGCAAAGTTGGAGTCTGCTGCTTGATTACGGGACCTGGAGTAACCAACGCGGCAACGGCTCTTGCACAATCCTACTCCGACTCAGTTCCAGTTCTGGCGATTTCGAGTGTGAATAAAACTGGAAGCCTGGAATTAGGACAGGGTGATCTGCACGAATTGCCGGCCCAGCAAAAACTGACTGAACACTTTACCGCATTCAGCCAGACGATTTTTGACGTTGAATCGGTGCCGGAAGTCGTCGCTCGGGCTTACTCTGTATTCGACGCAATGCGTCCGCGCCCTGTACACATCGAAATTCCAATTGATCTGATTGACAGCAATGTAGATTGGAACCCTGTACAGGCTATGCGAGTACAAGCGCCGCATGCTTCACAGAGTCTTCTAGAACGGGCCGCCAAGCGACTGTCTACAGCAAACAATCCCGCAGTCATATTTGGTGGCGGGTGTAAACATGCTGCATCAGAGGCAAATCAACTCATTGACCTGCTGAATGCCCCTGCAGTCACTACGTTCGCTGGAAAGGGAGTGATATCCGAGGATCATCCGCTCAGTTTAGGCGCAAACCTGTTACATCCCCCAATTCTGGATTTCCTGCAGCAAGCAGATGTCGTGCTTGCAGTCGGCACGCACTTGTCGGAAACCGATATCTGGAGTCGAGGAGGGGATATTGCATTTGACGGCGACTTGATTCGAGTGGACATAGATGCCGAGCAAATTTATCAGAATGCAATTCCCAGCATTGGCATCATTGGTGATTCACGTCATGCATTACAGGAGTTGTCCAAGCTGATTTCCTCTATATCCAGTCGTATTCAACTGGGTCGAAGCAAACAGGAACATCTGGTAGGCAATTTACTCGACAGCACGCCGTCGCACTGGTACGAAAACACCTCAATTCATGCGAAAATCTGGAATATTATTCGAGGAGTTCTTCCAGACGATGGCATCATCACAGCGGACTCCACGCAGATCGTCTACAGCGGAAACTATATCTATCCAGCACACCAACCTAGAACCTATCTCACTTCCACAACCGGTTTCGGAACGCTTGGCTATGCGCTGCCCGCGGCGGTCGGCGCAAAACTGGGCAAACCAGATGTTCCTGTAGTTTGCGTGGCTGGAGATGGCGGCTTACTCTTTACGATTCAGGAATTAGCCACGGCAGTTGAACACAGACTACCAATCGTTATTGTGCTCTGGCATAACGACGGGTACGGAGAGATACGGGATAATTTCAGTAGATTGAACATTCCCCTGGTCGGAGTCGATCTTAAGATGCCTGATTTTTTGACAGTTGCTAAAGGATTTGGCTGCGACGCCAAGCGTGCGGGCAATCTTGAGGAGTTTACACAACAGCTGCAAAATGGATTAGAGGCCGATCGTCCAACCCTGCTGGAAATTCGGCCTGCAAATTTGCGAGATCATCAAGAATAGTCGGCAAACAATAAGTATTTGCAATATTTTCTATTTGTAGGACAGTCTTAAAACCCGCGAATTACTACCGCCCGTTGCACTAATTGTTCATTTGCCGAATAAAAGTCAAATCTCCCAAAAAACTACTAAACTGGAAGGCAAGGCGAAAATTTGCTGAAATCGTTAACCACCAAGAGACATCCCACCAGAATTGATGAATTAAATCCATTCCAAAGATAGATCTGAATCGGTGCCAGCGCAAGGCGATGCAAAAGATACAGCCGTCAGTAAGCTCGTCCGAAAACTAATAAAAAACAGGTCGGTTCCTATCGAATTTTAGATAAATGCAAATAACTTCTGCCACAATTTTCATTGGATCAATCAAATTCATAGAATATTCTGAGACGACCGGAATAACAGGCCACGATACTGCGACAAAAAAGTGAAAACATTTCGACAAATTCCCTTTCAGAGGCTTGCAAGTCGGCTTCACCAACCCGCACAGTAACAAGTGTCGGTTACGACTATTTCACTATTTCAATCATGAACATCTTTTCAGCAGTAAGGAATTGAATACAGGCAGATCATGACATCTTTCAATAACGACCCAGAGTAATGCGCGTCGTGGAAAGTACATCGTACTTCTTCTTGCTGGTTTTTATGACAGCCAGAACATCAGCGACATATGTGTGGCGATTCCCCCCGGAACATGGCGGGAGATATCCCTGGCTGAACCAACCACCGGTGGCACGGTTCTTCTTCACTAGCCAAACCCCTTCTGGCATCTTTTTGGTGCCGCCGGGTACAGCTTTTAACTGAGCCACCCCTACGCCCATCTCAATCTCAAAGCCAATTTTTCCATGTCCGCCCTTTTTTGAAAGCGGTTTGAATTCCAGATCATTGAATTCAACGACGATTGCATTGGCCTCGGCCGGTATGTTGAAAACCTGTAGAGGAGGAGTCGAACCATCACCGCCAAATTTCTTGCAGTGCTGCCCTTTCGGTATAGTGACACCATCCCATGCTGAATCAGCAAATTCAACAATCAGCTCGTCAGCATTGACACCACCCATGCAAACAAGAATAAGAACTGCGCCGAATGTAGCTGTCAGTGTTCTTTGCATTTTCATGTTTATCTCCTAGAACAATTAGTAAATTCTCTACTACACAGTATGACTGTCCTAATAATAGTTGATTTGCGGTAGCATACATATTGACTGTTGGCAGTAAATGCAAACGCCTGTGCTGAATAGCTCATTCGCAACGGATGAGCGGTTCCGTTGTTTTTGCCGCTTGGAGATACTATTGCAGTGATTGAGTGCCCTTAATTCACAAGGTACTTAAATGGGAATTATCAAGAATAGTTGGTGAGTGAAAAATTACTCTAGTTCTCTTGACTTTAAGAATCATTTGAATTTTCAGGTCTAACGCCTTGAAGAATTGAAACAACATCGTCCAGTTCAAAATCGGTGATCCGGGGAGTTAGATTCTCCTGTTGCTGAATTCGCCGGTCTATCGATTCTCGGCGGAGTTTTTTCGGGCTGCTGGTTGGGGGTTTATACATTGCTCTACTCGGAATATCTACTTTCAAAGCCGCCCAGACCGGTTCAAACGTTTACCCGTATATGGATCGTTCATGAATTTTTTACTGTCCTACATTTAGAGAAAATTGCTAATATTTATTGCCTGTCAGCTTTGATTGACAATCCTCCAAATTTTACCTGACAGGATTAACGAATATCGGATTGCCTGAGCTGCTCGACCTTTCAATTCGCGCAAAGAGGCTTTCGGCTCACGCTTGTTCCACAACAAGATAACACGGTCGTCCCCAGTAGGTGTCGGGATTACTCATCATCAAGTCAACGAATATTGGAACCATAAAAGCGAGAATATTTTTTGAATCCTTGATTTGTTCCCGATTGACACTGCTCTGCCAGGTAGCGGCACCATGAAATACCTGATTCCTCAATACGTACAGGCGATCAAAAATCAAGTCAAGTATTCTTGCTGTATCCTCCCTCTGAAGCGCTCGAAGACTCATCTCCTTGGTTTTCTCGAATCTTTCCTCCCAGTTTTCATTGCCTGGTATTTGATTGTAGTGATTCCAGAATGGTTGATAGACATACTTGTTGCGCATTAGGTTTCGAACCGGATCTGAAAACTGATGCCACAGTTCATCATAAATTCTGTGATTTTTATCCAATTTGGCGATTTTCTCAAAAAATAGCTTGTAGGCTCCCCTTTCCCCCTCAATTGATTCTGAATACTCAACCTTTTCTCGCGCATACAGAGCATTGAACGCCAGCCAGTAGAAGATAAATGCGGCATCATCATCGTCTTGTTGTCCCTCTGCGCGAGTAAGCCAACTTAACGAACGGTGAACGCGAAGGGCGACATCTTTAGGGAACGTTTCCAAGATTTCACTTTTTCGTTTAAGCAAATCTTCGGCAGTCAGGTTGTTCATCTCAACGCTCAATTTCACTCCCTTCAAACAGACGTCACTAGTTGAAAATTTATCACAATCGGCCGTCGATATTAAATTATTTGTCGAGAAAATTCTTAATCGAAATTCATGTACAACCTCAGTCTCGGTAATTTAGAAAAGTGTTTGTATTCAAATAGCGAAAGCTTCAAAAAGTTCTTTATTTGATGCCATTTCGCATAAAAAATGACATCAAATTGGATACTCAAGGGATCAGTACGGTAGCACCTACGGTCTTGCCGCTTTCAATCGCCTGATGTGCCTTGGCCGCGTCCTTCAATGCATATTCGTAATTGATGTGGGCTTGAATTACACCCTTGCCGATTGCTTCAAACAAGCCTTCCGCAGTACTGACCAGGTCCACCCGTTTCTCAACATAGTGCATGATCGCAGGACGCGTAATGAATAAAGAGCCACGACTTCCCAAGTCTTTGATTATGTCAACCGGTTCGGGTGGCCCCGACACATGCCCATAAGCTGCGCAAACACCCATGGGGCGTAAACTATCCAGCGATTTCTGCAGGGTATCCCTGCCAATGGACTCATATACGACGGCAACCCCTTCACCGTCGGTTACTTCGCGAACTTTCACAACAAAATCTTCATTTGCTCTTACAACCGGGTAGTCGCATCCTGCAGCACGGGCTGCTTCCGCTTTCTCCAACGTGCTGACAGTGCCAATAACAGTTGCACCCAGTGCTTTCCCCCACTGACATAAAAGGAGCCCCATGGCACCTGCAGCTGCATGCACCAAAATCGTGTCACCGGGCTGTACGCAATAGGTCCGATGCAGAAGATAGTGTGCTGTCATCCCTTTCAGCAGCAAGGCAGCTACTTGCCGGTCTTCCAGTGCATCCGGTACATGCACCAGTTGATCAGCAGGATAGTTTCGAACTTCCGAATAACTCCCAAGTGGAGGAATTGCGTAAGCGACGCGGTCACCCGCTTGAAATCCGCTCACCTCGGTTCCTATGTCTTCGACAATTCCGACAGCTTCAAAACCGATCACTACAGGGCAAGGGGGAACTGGCCACGGATGCGGTATGCCGCCTCGGTGATAGGTATCCGCAAAATTCACCCCAACCACTGTGTGCCGCAAACGAACTTCATTGGTCTGGGGATCTGCGACTGACCAATCCTGCCAGCACATGTTTTCCGCGACGCCAAGTTCGTGAACTACCAGTGCTTTTGGCATTTTGTCAGTGTCTGTAAGGTAAAATTTGAATTCCAGCGATAGGCTAACTTACAGCGTACCATCCACTTTTAGTCTTTCGTGCATGATCGGACTGGTTGTGGTGAACTGAACTCTTTGCTTGAGTTCAGGATACAGATAATGCTGCACTCCAAAAGCAGCCATTGCCGCTTCGTGGAACCCACAAAGAATGAGCTTCTTTTTCCCAGGATAGGAAACTATATCTCCGATCGCGAATATTCCCGGCTCGCTGGTCTGGCAGTCGGAAGTTTCTACGGTTATCGTCTTGCGGTCAAGCTGCAAACCCCACTGCGCGATAGGACCAAGATTTGGAGATAAACCATAGAAAGCAAGCAACTCGTCAAACTCTATATCGATGGTCTCCGGGGCATCGCCGAATGTGATCACCCGAATACCTGCGAGTGCGTCATTGTTTTCGATAATCTTTTCTATTCGCCCGATGTGATATACCATGGAACCATCGTTTCGAGTTGCCAGTTTCTTCATTTTCTCAACAGATGCAGGCTGAGCGCGAAACTCTTCGCGGCGATGCACCAATACGACACTTTGCGCAATTTCGTGCAGTTCGAGTACCCAATCCAAGGCCGAGTCACCGCCACCAAGGATAGCGACTCTCTTGTCCCGATATTTCTCTTTGTTCTCAACGTGATAATTCAGATTTTTACCTTGGTAGCTGGCAGCGCCAGGTGTTCGCAGCGGCCGAGCGTCAAAAGCTCCCAAACCACCCGCAATCACGATCGAACCGGCATCAAACTGAGTTCCAGATGATGTCGTCACATCAAATCTTCCGTCTCCGCGTTTACTGACCCCCGTAACCTGTTGGCCAAGCACATACTCTGGATCGAATGGCGAAGCCTGTTGTTCCAGCAAATCAACCAACTCTTGTCCACCGACTATGGGGTAAGCCGGAATGTCATAAATTGGTTTATCTGCGTACAAGGTTGAACACTGTCCACCAGTTCTGGGGAGAGAGTCAATAATATGACATTTGATTCCGAGCAATCCCAGCTCAAATATCTGAAACAAGCCGCATGGGCCTGCTCCAACGATAATTACTTCAGTGTTAATTTTCATTCTGGTGTAGATGCCTTTGTTGAAATATTCCTTTACCAGCGTATGCAACTACTGGCTCAGTGTTACATGCGTGAGTTTAGGTTAAACTGTTGTTGATGTTCACCAAACGGTGATTCATAGCAAATTATAGACACTAGAGCACTGTGCCTAATGTATCTGCGAGTGTTTCGACAAAAATTTTTAGCAATTCATCAGTCAATTACCAACCAGTGTCAAAATTCGTGAGTACGGTCACAATGTGTTCGAACCTTCGCGGAAATTCTATTCAGCCTATTATTTATCGGTGTCACGAAGTAGTCTTTTTGTCAAGACCATCCTCCAAAACAATTCGAATTCAAGACCGAGATGGTATTTTGACAGTGTGTAGATAATATCTCCCCCGATTACTCCTAATGACAAGCCGATTATCAGGATTTCTTCTTTTCTTTGGCTCGTGTCGAACCTATTCTGAATTTCGGTAACTCAAGCAGTTCACGGAACAGTCTGTTTGGAAGCAAGGTTCGGCAAAATTTGAATCTTCAATCTATTACAACAATTTTCCTACTAGTAGCTTCTTATTGCTCTTCAAAGCCAATTGTGCAAGGTAAATTGACAATCTTTTGCCCGAACCCGCAAGTCAGAGATTGACCTTCAGAACTGAACCTACGAAGTACGGTTGGTAACTGAGCGTCACGCACCGACAGAATTCTCCAGGGCGGCCTGGAGTCGAATTAACAAAGGAAGTGATGCAGAACCAGTTGGCGTGTTCATCATGTATATATATTCGCTGAGTAAATTAATTGTGAACGCATAGAAAATGTACATACGGACGCTCATCACTAATTCATCTCACAACAAGCATCATGGCAATACAAGACAAATATATTCCTAGGCTGATAACATCTGCCATACAGGAAGCACTGTCGGATACGCCCGTCGTTTGTCTCCTTGGACCGAGGCAAAGTGGGAAAACAACATTAGTCCAGCATCAGTTTCCAGATCGACCGTATACGAGTTTGGATTCGAAGAATGCATACTTTCTGGCATCAACAGACCCTGAAGGATTCATAAAGAGATACACGGGTCAGGTGACAATTGATGAAGTTCAAAAAGTTCCGGAATTGCTTACCGCAATTAAGCTATCTGTAGATCAAAATCGAAAACCTGGACGATTTCTATTGACAGGTTCGGCAAATTTGCTGTTGCTTCCGTACGTTACAGAATCTCTGGCGGGGCGTATGGAAATTATCCAACTGTACCCGCTGAGCGAAGCCGAAAAATCACAAGCACCCGGTCAATTTGTGTATGACTTGGTCAACGGAACATTGAAATCACCAATTGAATATGATAAACAACCGTCAGCAGATTTGGCTGTTGTCAAGCGTCTCCTGACCGGCGGATATCCAGAGGTTCTTACGCGCAGCCTCAAGCGTGCTCGACAGTGGCATAAACATTACATCAACAACATTATTGAACGGGATGTTCATAGTGTTACGACACAAAGAAACATCTACCAATTACGGCGCTTGTTGGAATTGTGTGCACTGCAATGCGGGAGACTGCTGAACATTAACGCCTTGGCAAACAATCTTGGGATACATCGGAACACAGTTGAGCAGAACATTTTGTTGCTTGAACGCCTTTTTTTGATTCGACGCTTTCCAGCCTGGCACTCTAACAAATCTAAACGATTGATCAAATCGCCAAAGCTACATATCGTTGATAGTGGGCTTGCGGGCATGCTGTCTGAACTGGCTTTGGACGACTGGTATGAGAATAGAGAATACATGGGCCATATTCTGGAATCATTTGTAATCCAGCAAATAGTTGCGCAAGCCGGATGGACAGAACCGGATTTGCGATTCTGGCACTACCGAGACAAAGATCAAGTGGAGGTTGATATTGTCGTTACTCACGGAAGAAAAACATGGGGTATTGAAGTCAAAGCGTCGACAACGCTGGGAAAACAGGATAGTTCAGGACTTGTAAGGTTGGCAGATCAATGTGGAAAAGACTTCCAACAAGGGGTAGTTCTTTACAACGGCAGCAGCATTGTTCCACTCGGTGATAAACGGATTTTAGCGATACCCTTGAGTGAGTTGTGGATGCGATAGTAGAGTCGACTACTGGCGCGGCGTAAGTTAGGACAGTGGGGGAAACTGTTGCTGGCGGTTTTCACCAAATGCCAGTGCCTCACTCCACGCCATATTACCCGTTTCCAGTAGCCGCTCATCAAACCGGACGTGCGGTTTTCCCGCATCCGGCTTTCAGACGAAATCATGCCTTCGCCCACGGAAAGCTCGTAGTCGTACTTGCAAGACGAGTCAAGCCGTACTGCTCGTACAGCCGAGCATCGGGAAAAAGCACGTATTTCCCGCTTCTCACCTTGTGTTTACGACATAGCCACTGACGAAGCCGTCGCATCGTGTGCATATCCACTGCGGTATAGGCTGGCAAAACTTGTCCCAGGTAAAAATAATTCCCCCATCCAGTTAACATCTGGTTGAGGCGCTTTACCATTTGTTCAGATTCCACAGTCCCATAACAACTCGCGGTTTGCTCACTGATTTTGCGGCATATACCTTGAACGCTCGACTTGCTCGGACGAGTGCCGATGTAAGCGCCTTTTCCGTTGTGTCGATAATTCGTTCCAATACGGTAGCCCAAAAATTCCAAAGCCTCATCCGGACAACGCAAGCATCGGGTCTTTTGCATATTCACTGGCAATTTCAGATGCTCCATGATTCGGGTAAACGCTGACAGCATTTGTGCCGCCGGCGCTTTGCCCAAGATACAGATGTCATCTGCATAATTGACAATCTGTGCCTGAAACTTACGGGCAAAGCCCAATTGTTTCCAACCCAGAATGAAGCGCCTCATGTAGATATTGCTTATCAGCGGCGAAATTGGACAACCCTGCGGGATGCCCTTACGCTGCTTCTTCGCCCGGTTCGTACGACGTCTGCCACCCTTGCCGTCATCCTGTTCTACCGGCATTTCCAGCCACGACTTGATGAGTCCGAGCATTGCGCCATCGCTGATGCGACGCGCCAAACTCTTCATCAGTTCAGCATGGGGAATTTCACCAAAATAGTTGGATAAATCTGCATCTGCCACTTCATGATGCCCGCTGTTCAGCAGCGAATGAACACGAATAACCGCATCATTCGCACTCCTGCCCGCCCGATAGGCATATTGCTCCTCGCCCAGATCGGCTTCAAAGATCGGCGATAAAACTAACATCGCCGAGGTTTGCACCACCCGATCGCGCAAGCAGGGAATGCCCAATGGACGAAACTTGCCTTTCTGTTTCTTCGGAATTAATACCTCTCGCACCGCTCGCGGTGTATAGGTCTTGTCTTTGAGTTCCCGCGCCAGTTCCCCAAGCCACCTCTCCACGCCATATGCCTCGATGTCGCTGATTGTCTCACCGTCCACGCCAGCTGCACCGCCATTGCGGCGCACCTGCCGATACGCTTCTGTAAGAAAATCTGCTCGATACAACTTGTCATACAATGCATGAAACCTCAACTCAGGTTCTTCCTTCGCTTTGGCATGTAGTATGCGCTGTAGCCTCTGAACCTTATCTGACCCTGTTAGATTTATATCAGTTGTCATGTCCTTTCTTCCTTTACATACTGCTTTCGACTCAAGGCTCCTTTCCTACACAGGCATTACCCTGTATCTTCGGTACTACGAGCCTATCCGCCACCCTGACAACCCAGTCTCGTCCTCACGGATTACCGGTTTGGTGTGTGCTGCATCATTGTCAGGGCTTCCCGTGTTGCCACTTTACTCATCTTCCATGCGTGCCAGCGCCATTACCCCGACGGAAATACATCGGTGCTCGTATCGCTCACTTCCCCATGTATCGTCGGTCTTCTTCCAAATCGCGACAGAATCGACTTCCGCATTAAATGTTTCGAGGCCTGTTCGACGTTCACTCGCGTTCCAGCCCGCATGTTCGCTGAATTGCCTTACGCAATCCTTCTAGCCAAAGTGCTTCAAACCATTTCGTTACCTCCTTGATCCGCTTTAGCCGCTACCAACCGGAGCGACAGTTGTTGGGTGGGATTTGCACCCACCAGAGTAAAGCGCCTTTCCACGGCGCACACGATTTGAAATTTAATTGAGAAAAATGCGACCGCTTCCCGCGGTTGAAACAAGAACCCTCAGGAGTTACCAGGGTCTGGATGATGATCTGGAAGTTCTGTCAGAGATTCTACTCATCGTCCGGTATCGCTTGAAAATATCCATTCTCCGAAACCACTTTCATAGCAGTTCCATAAAGATTGCTCAATTTTCTATCCGTCAGAAGATTTTGTTTTTCTCCAATCTCTTCAATCCGTCCCTTGTTCAATAGCACTACGAAAGTCACTTCCGGCGGAATTTCATGGATGTGGTGAGTAACAAGTACTATCTGTTTACCAGAATGCATTAGATTACGAATGATTCGCAAATAGAGAAACGTCGCATTCAGATCCAGTCCACTAGTCGGTTCGTCCAAGACCAGAGTAGATGGTTCGCTGACTAATGCGCGAGCGAGCAGAAACCTGCGCTGTTCTCCAGTAGACATGCGAGAATAAAGTGCATCACTCAAATGATCGATATGCAGTTCAATCATTACCCGTTTAGCCAGATCGAGTGATGAAGAATCATAGTCCTGATGACTATACACCCCTACACTGGAGTGAAATCCGGACAGAATGACTTCGATTCCCTTCACATGACCCAGATACCGATTCTGCAGGTCCTGAGAAATGAATCCCAAATTACGGCGCAGTTCCCAAACATTCCACTTTTCTTGACCCATTATCCGTACCCAAGAATTTTCACAGCGCACAGGATACAGTTCTCGCATGAGCACCTTCAACAGCGTTGTTTTACCGGCTCCATTGGGACCCAATATTGCTATATTGCGATCTATAGGCAATTGCAATGAAAAACGATCCAGAACTTTCGATCGACCCCGGTATACCGTGGTGTTGTGCATGTCAATCAGATATTTCATGTCTGCCCGGTTGAATTAACTCCACTAAACACATATATGTTGTACTGTTGTCATATTCTTTGTAATCTTGATATATGGTGTACTTCCACACAGTCACTGTGAAATGTAAATGCTGCTTGACAGATACCCAATTACAGATTCAGTTAACATTGGTTAAACTATAGACTCCGAAATTAATATGGCTCTTTTCATAACGGATGAATGCATCAATTGCGACGTTTGCGAACCAGAGTGTCCAAATGACGCGATTTACATGGGACCTGAAATCTATGAAATCACGCCTTTGCTCTGTACTGAGTGCGTCGGACACTTTGACACTGAGCAATGCGTAGAAGTCTGTCCTGTTGAATGCATCATTGTCGACCCGGACAACACCGAAACCCAATCTCAACTGCTAGACAAGTACAGGCAAATTATCTCTGAATCTGTAGCCACTGTGGCTTGAAATTTTGGAAACTGATGAGCGGTCAGGGATTCAAATTCAGGACGAACTTGATTTGAGCTTCGTGCTCATTGTAGTAGATCATATATCGCACTTGCGAAAAGGCTAAGCGCTATTCCGACCCAAAATCTGCGGTGAGTCTTTGATTTGCTCTTATTGTCCAATTCCGAATTACGCCATTTGCGCGGCGCAGGTTGAAGTGTTGGGGCGCTTCGGTTCAATCGCGGTAACACTGCCACCCGAAGGGCCGGCCACGGTAATCGATTCCACATTTCCGGTTTCAGGTCTGAGCGATGTTGAATCTTCAGACCCGTCCTTTGAACGAAGTTGTGTCGGAGGCTTCTTTGCAATGAGCTCGGCCGTTTCTTTCGCAGTTTCTTCAGACACTCTCCGCCACCGGACGGTGTATCCGAGCTCACCAGCGGGAACCGCACTGGTTCTCCAGTCGAGGAGCTTGAGACAATTCACGCTTCGACTCGGAGCCTTCCTTCCCGCTCGGAACGGGACTTTTGAATGACGATCTTCACGTCACGTCCAAGCGCCATCAACAAACGTAGCAGGCGCTCCACGGAATAGTCTTGAAATTGTCCCCGCAGGAGGCGTGAAACATCGGGCTGCGACAAACCCAGCAATTTTGCCGCCTCGACCTGCTTAAGCCCGCGCTGACGAATGATCAGTTCAATTCGGGTGACGAGCTCGGACTTCAGCAAATGGGTGTCAGAGTCGGGGAATCCCAAATCTGCAAACACGTTTCCACTGCCGCGTTCAACCATTGTTTCGTCTGTCTTCATTGGTCTGCCCTCCTCCATAGGCATTGGTGTAATGGTGCTGCGCCGTCTTCAGTCTATGTTTGACGCGATCAATCTCCTGCTTCGGTGTTTCAATGCCCCGTTTGGATTTCTTTTGGAACGCATGCAGGACATAGATGGCCGACCTGAACTGGACCGTGTATACGGTCCGATAGGCGTCACCAGCTCCGCGTGAGACGATTTCCAAGACGTTGGCACCTGCGCCCAGCCCCTTAAGCGGTTTGGCATCGCGGTGCTTGAGTCCCATTTGCGCCTGATGCAGAGCAATGCCGGTATGACGCCGCTCAGCAGCTGGAAATTTTCTCAGGTCAGCCCTGCTTGAACCAACCCATTCGACAGGCTTCAGCGCATCTGTAATCATACTTAATCAGTTGGATTATAGTAATTTTACCATATTTGCACAAGTGTTGTCCGCAGCGCATGTTAAACACAATGCCCGATAGTGTTTCAATTATAAATTCAGCGAATTTTGCCGACTGTTGGTTACCGAAAACGCACACGGCGCGGACAATAAAATCAATCATCAATTCGAATGTATTCTCGCATATTGGAAAGATCGGGAATTGGGCTAGATAATGTCACTCTCGACTTCTTTGTTTAGTTCGTTTGTGTTCTCAGGCAAGACGTTTGAACCCATGACTGATAAGACGGGATTTTATGGAACGTCCGATGATCTGGCCGGGTAGAACTGGGACAGCATTACCGATCAGTCGACCTAGTTCCTTGATGCGAATTCATTCACCAGGCTGAACAAACTTATAGTCTGTGGGGAACGACTGGAGAATGGCCTCTTCATGCAGCGATAGCGCACGGTCCTGTTCCGGATGATCAATTCGATCGTTACCGAAACCCAATCTCAACTGCTAGACAAGTACAGGCAAATTTCCTCTGAATCTGCAGCTACCGTGGCTTGAACTTCAATCAAGTCTGGCATTTACCACAGTAATAGGTAGATCGCTGTCCAATTACTCTCCTGCTGATAGAAGTCGCACACAGTTTACATGGTATTCCTTCGCGTTCATAAACTAGCAAATCCTGACTGAAATACCCGGGTTCACCAGTTCCATTCACAAAATCTCTCAACGTCGTCCCACCCGCTGCGATCGCGTCGCTAATTGTATTCTGAATGCATTTTGCCAGTAGGCGGTATCGGCCAACGGAAATTCGGTGTACGCGTCTGATTGGATTGATTCCGGCACGAAACAACGCTTCCGACGCATAGATGTTTCCGACACCAACAACAACCCGGCTATCCATAATCATGCTCTTTACCGCAAGTCTGCGATGCCGTGAAATTGCATAGAGATATTCACCATCAAAATCCCCGCTTAAAGGTTCCGGTCCAAGATTGGCCAGCAGATGAAACTCAGCGGGGTCACCTTCAATCCATAGAACGCATCCAAATCGTCTCGGATCTCTCAATCTAAGGAGCAGGTCGTTGCTGATTTCCAATTCGACATGATCGTGTGTGCCCGGCGGTTCATCGCTTGATGACAATCGTATGCTACCGGACATTCCAAGATGCAAGAGAATATGCCCAGTGCCAACTTCTATAAGAATATATTTCGCGCGTCTGCGAACGCTTACAATGCGATTGCCGACAACTTGGCTTCCAAGTGTGTAAGGAACAGGCCACCGGAGTCTCGAATCACGAACAACGAGCTTTGTTACTTTGTTTCCTGTAATGAGTGGTGAAATTCCGCGTACAGTGGTTTCTACTTCGGGTAGTTCAGGCATAAATTAAATTATGGCGGTAATATACATTCGTCACCAAATAAAAATCGAATGATTGTTTTCTTGACTTAATAGGTTTTAAAACGTATGTGGTTGATATCATTGACTCAGAAATCAAAATTGAGCACCAAATTTAGATTTTCCAGCACAAGTCGAATCTGAATCCGAATCAAGGACATGCATCGTTTAATGAGTACTGGTTCTTTTTCTCATGGGCTAGGTCTGAAATGGAGCGGTGCTCCACTGCAGACTGACACAGCGATAGATACGTCTGGCATCATATAGGTCGTCAAGATAAAACTCTAGTGACATCATCAAGATAAGACAAGGTTTCGCGAGTAGGCGGGGTGCAAGATGCCGAATCGGGCTAGTGCACAAGCGAAAATGAGGGCGGCGCTACGGGATTTTCACAGAAAGGTAAAAAGAAACAAATATCTAGTACCTTTTTTAAATTTTAGGTGAATAATATCAATAACTTATAATTTAATTCCTACGAAGTGAAGAAACCTGACGCCAAAATCTGCTCTACATTACTGTTTACAGCAATGCTAAAAAGGCGTGCTTAAATTTGCCTATGCTGGATCGTGTTGATTGCTGGAACCTATATAAAAGGTGCTAGTGGAGGTCACGCCGAAGTTTCTCCACATGCTCAGGAGTCAATTTGGTGCATTGACAAATCATGCTGATATCAACGCCTTCCCGAATCATCTCCCTAGCAACCTTATTGATCCCTTCTTCAAGCCCTTCTTCACGTCCTTCTTCACGTCCTTCTTTCCTTTCCATTTCCCGAGCGTACTGTACTATCGACATGATTCTCTTGTCCTCCTCTATGGTTTCCCGTTCAATTTTTTTAATCAATTCCAAACTAAATGCCCTGTTATATTGTTGAATATAACTCACCGCTTTTTCAATCAAATCTCTTCGGTCGCTCTCATCGAGTTTGGAACCGATTCTGAAAAGTTCCTTCACTGTTTCTTCGTCCACCGACCATATTTTAGACAGTATAAACAGTATGCACCCTGTAACCAAGTGATTCGTCTTTTGTTGGACATCTTCATCCCGTAAATTCAATAACTTGCAAGTAAAGTCGAGAATATGTGTTCCGAACGCCTGATTGAGGGCCGGAGATATCTCCGGCAGAGAATCCTGAAATCTCAAGGCATTGTTCCACTCCTTTTGCTTACCATGATAAATCAGAATCGGAATGATCGAACTATTCTGGCGACTGTACATGCGAGTCTGGTATTCCAGCATCTGCTGCAATAAATTCGCATCCTGGCCACTTTTGTGTTCAAGCAGTAAAAATATCTGCACATCTTTTTCAGAATCCTTCGACTTCACCGAAAAAATCAGATCTGCTCTCTTCTCGCGTAACTCTTCGTCCCAAAATTCGGTAAATTCCGCATGGACGGTTTCCCAGTCAAATAATCCGAATTCGTACGGGGTGAAGATAAGCCGAAATATATCCATGGAATTTCGTTCTTTGGAATAAACATCACGAAAGAGTCTATCATGAAGGTTTATGGTGGCGCTTTTTTGCGGCTCTAGGGTGTCGGTAATATTTGTCTCCTCTACGCTCTTTGAGGCTGTTATAAGGGATCGATGAGGATGCGTTGAAAGTTCTTGGATACTGACAATCGAAAACAGCACTTTGAAGCCAGTGTATACTCTGCTCTACTTCGATAATGTAGGGTTCAAGTGGGAACTAATCAAGGAGAGAATGTGAAATTTTGCGCTTGGGGAAAATTAACAGACGATTCGGAGGTGGTCGGAAAGAATCGCACTGTACAGATTAAAGTATACCGCTTATTCGTTTAATCATATATTTGACGCACACCCATTTCTTCAAGCTTGTCTCGTTCAATGTCTGTCTTCCAAGTTACTAACCAGTCAACTGGACGAAAGTTTAGCGTTCAACCCGATGAGACTATTTTAGACTCGATATTGCGTCAGGGATTTGCAGTACCCTATAGCTGTCGCAATGGAACATGCGCTGCCTGTAAAGCATCGCTGATATCAGGAAAGGTTGTATACGACGAATATGATAAATCGGCACTATCAGACACGGAAGCCGCCGCTGGTTCAGTTCTTCTTTGTCGAGCACATCCAACTGAAGATCTGGAAATTCTCGCATCCGAGATTTCCATGCTGTCCAGCATGCACATACAGAAGCTTCCTTGTCGGGTACAGGCATTGAATCCTCTTGCACATGACGTTATGGAAGTAAAGCTAGCGCTTCCGCGCGAAACAACCTTTGACTATCTGCCTGGACAATACATCGACATCATGATGAGAGACGGAATACGACGTGGATTTTCTATTGCAAATTCTCCCGGCAGCAACGTACTTGATCTGCATGTGCGTTACGTCCCGAAGGGACGTTTTACAACCCATATATTTCAATCCATGAAACTTCGTGACATATTGAGGTTTGAAGGGCCGCTTGGAACTTTTTTTCTCCGAAAAGATTCCGATCGACCGATCATCTTCGTCGCTGGTGGTACCGGATTTGCGCCGTTGAACGCAATTCTAGAAGATATTTTTTCAAATCAAATCAACAGACCGATACATTTTTTCTGGGGGGTCCGTGCATATCGGGATTTATACATGCACGAATTGGTTAGCAAATGGTCAGAACAGTATGCTTCAATTTTCAAGTTCACGCCTGTACTCTCGGAGCCCTCCCAAGAAGATAGCTGGGAGGGAGAGACTGGCTGGGTTCACGAATCAGTTTTACGACATTACCCTGACCTTGCAGGCTATGAAGTGTATGCATGTGGTCCGCCTCCCATGATTGACGTCATTCGAACAACATTTCCCGCACACAATCTTAATCCCGACAATTTGTTTTACGATTCATTCGAATTTTCCACTGACACACTTTATCCGAGTGAATCGACAAGCTGAAATTTGCTTGAAATTAAGCCACTAACAACACTAATCACGATGGTGCATGGATCTCACCATGTACTTCAGTACTCATCAATGGCAGGCACCATTACAAGCACCTTTAGTGGTCGTTGGTAGGAATTTTCATGGCGTGCATTAGCCACACCGCTCTAAGTCGCACTATTAATATGTCCGGTTAGTCTTCTCCAAGCAATTTCAACGCCCAGATTTCAATGCTGCCTTCTTGTAAACATCGAAAGCTTTCTCTGCATAACCTTGATTTTCAAGCAACTGACCGAGTTCCTCGAATGCTTCTCTTCTACCGCCATGTTGAATTGACAACTCTAAACAACCCTGTGCCTTACCCCAAAGACTGTTTCGATTGGCCAATTTGCCGGTTGTAAGGAGCATATCCGCGTCTTCGGGATGCAGTTTTGTCCACTTCACTGCTGTGTCATATAACCGTCTGGAATCCATGTCGCCACCTATCAGTCCATACAGGTAGGCCAGATCTGAATTCCAAGTTCGGTCCAAGACACGTCGAATGATTTTCTCGGCTTCCTCATGACGATCAAATTCAAGCAATTTGCGTACGTAAACAGCGGATAATTCAGGATCATTCTGAACATGATTGGATGACCGTTTCCAGATCGCTAATAGTTCACTGGAAGAGTCAACCAACTGCAGTCTATGTCGCAATACACGGGAAGACAGCATTCTGAATTCTTTGGATGAATAGGCCTGGGACTTCTGCAAGTGCGGGAGCAGTTGATCCAATGAAGTCCAGTCTTCGGTTTTCTGATACGCCTCAGCGAGAGTTCGAAAGGCAGCACCATTATTCGGTAGTGCAGAGCAGAGTTTTTTCAATTCTTCGATCGCAGAGGAATATTCATTCTGATCTATCTGCAATCTGCAAGTTACCAGAGAAACAACATGCTGATACTCCTGCCCCTGTTCTTTCGCTTTGATCAAGTAAGCATCCCGCTCGCCTAGATTGCCTCGTTTCTGTGCCGCGTACGCCGCAGCCAGATGATTAATAGCCGCTTCAGGCAGGTGCTTTGCTGCGCCTTCTAAAAGTTTTTCCGCCTTGGCCCAGTCTCCCATCAATAGATGCCTGAACCCTTTCGCAGTCGTAATCAATTTTTTCTGTTCACGATACTCTCGATATGACTTGCCTACCCGACCCGGAATTCCAACAATACCGCCAATCAACTCTACTAATACATACAGCAGCAGAACTACAAGAAATGTAAACGTAACAACCAAGATCAGAGAGGTTTCAACTTGCCAGCTGCCCCACTGCAGAAAAATATAGCCTGGCTCTCCAATAACGTAAATCGTTGCAACGGAAGCCGCTGCAATCAATATCAATACAAGAATCAGATAGAGCATCAATTAATTGACAGAAGCTTTGCCAATTACTTGCTGAAGCAGATTGAGCGAGCCAGACAAATCCGGAACGACCATAGTCACGGGTGTGCTGATCAATTGTTCAACTTTTCCCGAAAAGACACTCACCTCTTTCGAGCTTTTTGAATAGTGCCGATCGATTGTCAGTTGTATGTATTCGAGGTTACTTCGATAAACCGCTTCCTCGCCACGAAGTGCAGCAACTTGAGCGGCGAACAAAGCGGTCTTCAGGGTTTCGACAAAATAGAGTTTCATGTCAGGCTTGAGCGGCAACAACGCTATATCGCCAATTTTCCGGACCCGAACCAGTGATTTCAGGTCCTGCCAGGCCTCATCCAGCATTCCGCTCCAAAATGAATCGCTTTCATCCGGCTGCTGAGTAACTTCTTCGGTATTCACTGCCGCATCGACGGAAGTTATGGACATCGTCGTATCAAGCGGCAGCGATTCAATGGATTCAGTCAGCTGAAGCAACCGATTCGCCAGACTGGCGACATCCACCTGCTCCAAATCTTTCAACTGAATGATTTCCTCATTGATCGCCGTCTTGACCGCTTGAAGTCGCGGATCTGAATTCTGTTTCAGCTGTTCATCAACCACCTGCCAGATTACCAGCGCTGAGTCAACGTCGCCGGAAATCTGCAGCCGCTGATTTCCCATCAGTAGAAGATAAATCAGTTCCTCCAGTTTCCAATTATCAGAATCGCGTTCCAAATTCTGATATACCGCAGATATGGATTCAACGACATTGTCGATCCGCTCCTTGAGTTCTGAATCGGATGCCCGAGATGAAATCTCCATGCTCTTGAGTGCTGAAATCTGCGCCTGAATTTGTTCTTTCAGTTCCTGATCACGAACATCAATCTGAGCAGCCAAAGTCTTGTAGCTCTGAAGCGATTTTGCAATTTGTTCCTCAATAGCATCAGATTTGAGAACGTCTGAGTCAAACTGTGGAACAATCTGCAGTTCAAGACGATAGGCTAAATACCCTGCTCCGATTAGAGAAACCACAGAAACAAGAACTGCGGTCGCTACCCAAAATTTCAGCGTGAAAGAAGATTTTGGAGCTTGCCCTTCGATCTTCTCTGAGACTGCTGCCTCAGTTGTGACCTCTGATTGTTCGGGTTCTTGCGTTGTTTCGGGCATGCCTTTAATTCCAGAAAATAATCTTGGCGATCATTCAACTTGAACCTGTTGAATAGTAGTTCTTCATTTTATACAGTCTCTTGCTCAATCGCTTCCACTACTGCATCGTCCGAAGACTCACTTGGAATGACGATCCGATCAAAGCCCTGCTGTTTCAAGTACTCTGCAATTCTATCGCTGTAAGCGACCATGCACGAAAGCTTCAATTTCTCCGTCAACTTCGCCCCAATCAACTCGAACAAATTCGATGCACCCGTTACGCTGGTAATCACCGTGAAATCTACATGCCTGCCTTTCATGCAATTGGCAACTGACTGGACATCTGCATCAGGCAAAATCCGCTGATATACCACTAGATGCTCTACGGATGGAGAACCCTTCTGTCGCAATCGTTCTGAAAGCTTCTTGGAACCTTCTCCGCCACCGTCAACAATCGTCGTCGGAATACCCACCAAGTTCTGCATTTCGTCCATCTCCATCAAACCTTCAACACCGAATTTGTTACTCGGCGCCAGAACGTCACTCACTCCAAACGTCTTCCGAATGGATTCCGCGGTCTTTGGGCCGACTGCCGCACACTCCAAGTATTGCGGCCACTGCAGATTTATTGAGGTCATGCAATGGGCAGTCGCGGCAACTGCATTTCTGCTTATGAAAATCACCATACGCCGACCGCGATCTGAGTTGACCATGCGCTCAATTTCCGACTTCTCCGCTACGAATTGAATTTCAATAGATGGTAATTGAATCGGTGTGCCGCCTCGGTGTTCGATTTGTTGAACCAAGTAATCTTCAAAAATCGCCGGCCGAGTAATGAGAACGCATTTTCCGGATAAGCTGGAATTCCGTAGCGACTTATGCCTGCTGGAAGTCATTCAGTATTTCCTCAGCGCCTCGAAAGCGTAGAATTTCCGCGAGATTCAGAGCTACCACTTTCCAATCGCCCACTGAACCTTCCAACTGGGCGCAAACATTGTTTTCCCCATCCGGCGTACTGACTGAAGCAGACATGAAAATTCGCCCATTCTCTACGGTCGCATGAATTCCGATCGGTACGTGACAGTTACCGCCTAGTTCAAGGTTTACGGTTCTTTCCGCACTAACCGCGATATGGCTTGATTCGTGATTGAGAGAGGCAATCAGTTCCTGAACTTTTATGTCACTGCTTCTGCACTCAACTCCCACAGCACCTTGTCCCGGCGAGGGGACGTGGCACGAACCACGAAGCTGTTGGGTGACATGATGCTCCAAATTAAGTCTTTGCAATCCGGAAACTGCCAGTATGATCGCGTCAAAATCTCCGTCACCCAGTCGACCGAGTCGGGTAGGAACGTTTCCCCGCAAGGTTTGAATGGTCAAGTCACTACGAATACGGAGCAATTGGCTCTGTCGTCGCAGACTGCTTGTCCCGACCACGGCGTGTTGAGGTAGTTCGTCAATTGAAGCAAATTCATTGGATACGAAAGCATCATAAGGATTTCCGCGCTCAAGAATGGCGGGAATACAATATTTCTCAGCAAGATGAACAGTCACATCTTTCATGGAGTGAACTGCAATGTCAATACGATCATCCGACAATGCACGTTCAAGCTCCTTGATGAACAGCCCCTTCCCTCCCAATTCTGACAGCACAACATCCAGCCTGCGATCGCCCTCGGTTTCAATCGACACAATCTCAATTTCTACTTCAGGAAAATGTTCAAGCAGCAGTCCGGCAACATAATTCGCCTGCCATTTAGCAAGTTGACTGCGTCGAGTACCGATTCGGACTGTCTTCATAACAGAATATTTCTGGGGCAAGTGATATTGATGCTGAAAAGGAAGATAGGCGCGAAATTGCGCTACTGTGCTTTGTCGTTACGTTCCTGAAGGTTTGTTTCTAATATTATAATGTTGTTGATTTTGAATAATTCGGGTGACAGAGAGTGCCAGAATTAGAATTCCACTGTCTGAACACTTGCAATATTTCTAACCAATTACGTATCACTCACGTCAATACTACTATCCTGCCCCAGATTCCATCTTTGGTGAAATTTTGACACAAGATTAATTTCAATGAATGAGAAACAGCCAAAGCTCTGGGGAGGGCGATTCGCTCAACCAACTGATTCAACTGTAGAGTCGTTCAGCTCCTCAGTTTCGTTCGACCAAAGGCTTTATCGGCAGGATATAGCAGGGTCTATCGCACATGCACGCATGCTGAACAAAGTCGGAATTCTCACCGACGCCGAATTTGCTGCAATCTCGGCAGGATTGGAGGAAATTCTTTCACAAATTGAATCTGGGGCTTTCGAGTGGTCCATCGAACTGGAAGATGTTCATATGAATATCGAAAGACGATTGACCGATCAAATCGGAGAAGTCGGAAAGAAACTCCATACAGGGCGTTCACGGAACGATCAAGTTGCAACTGATCTCAGGCTTTACGTTCGAGATGCAGTTGATGCCATTATCCATGAACTGGCTGAATTTCAGAATACACTGTTGGATATCGCTGAATCAGAAGCCGCTACCATAATGCCGGGATACACGCATCTGCAGATTGCCCAGCCAATAACTTTTGGACATCACCTGCTTGCGTGGTTCGAGATGCTCGGTCGCGATCGACAGCGTTTTGCTGATTCCCGCAAGAGGATCAATTGTTCGCCGCTAGGGTCCGCCGCACTAGCCGGTACAGGATTTTCGATCGACCGAAATATGACGGCCGAAGAATTGGGATTTGAGGATATCTGCAGGAATTCGCTTGACGCAGTTTCCGATCGGGACTTTGCGATTGAAACCGCAGCACATGCTGCCATTGCCATGATTCACCTGTCAAGAATCGGAGAAGAATTGGTACTGTGGGCGTCAGAGGCTTACAAGTTCATTACCATTTCCGATCAATTCACGACCGGCTCCAGTATCATGCCGCAGAAAAAGAACCCCGACATCGCGGAACTGGTACGTGGGAAAAGCGCTCGAACCGCAGGCAATTTGCAAGCGCTGTTGATGCTGATGAAAGCTCAGCCGCTGGCATACAATCGAGACAATCAGGAAGATAAAGAAGCGTTATTCGATACGATTGATACCGTCACTGCAAGCTTAAAGATCATGAACGGCATGATAAAAAACATTGAACCCTGTCGCGAGCGCATGCGAAAAGCTGCTGATGATGGATTTTCTACCGCAACCGATCTGGCAGACTATCTAGTTAGCCGAAACATACCGTTCCGGGATGCTCATGACATCGTCGGACGAATTGTACGTCATTGCCTCGATAATCATCTTAGCTTGGAATCACTTTCTTTGAAGGATCTGCAGTCATTTCACTCGTCTATCGACGAGAATGCACTCACGGCTCTGAACCCCGAATCTTCTGTTGCGGCAAGAAACCATGCTGGAGGGACAGCCCCAAAACAGGTGCTATTGGCAGTAAAGGAAGGACGGCAACGCATCGGATGATCCTAGCGGTGAAACGACTTGCGAGAAAATTACAGACAAGGCAGATATTTCCATGAGATTGAAATACAAACTGACAACCGTTGCGGCGACTCTTATCGTTGCACTAATGGTTGCCTCATGCGGTAAAAAAGGTCCGCTGACTCTTCCTTCTGCTTTCAATGCGAATGTGCACTCCATATCCGTTGTCGTTTCTTCTCTGCGCGAGTAAATGAAGTTTTTTGAATATCGAGATAACCTGCTTCATGCAGAAGACGTTGCGCTGCCAATCATTGCTGAATCCGTAGGAACGCCCTGCTACATATACTCACAGGCGGCACTGGAACAAAACTGGCGATCATTCGACGAAGGGTTGAATGGAAGAGATGCCACAATATTCTATTCCGTAAAAGCCAACTCCAATCTCGCCGTGCTAGCCCTGATGGCAAAACTTGGATCTGGTTTTGACATCGTATCCGGTGGCGAACTTCAACGGGTCATACGGGCAGGCGGCAGGCCTGAAAACACCATTTTCTCCGGTGTTGGTAAATCTGAAGAAGAAATTCGGCTGGCTCTTGAGCATGGAATATTTTCATTGAATCTAGAATCTGATGCGGAATTGGCGCGTATTCATGAGATTGCAAGCGAACTGGGAGTGAATGCTCCAATCAGTATTCGCGTCAATCCAGATGTAGATGCCGAAACCCACCCGCATATTTCGACTGGACTTCGCGAAGCCAAATTTGGCATCCCTTTCGGTGAAGCTCGGAGAATTTATCAAACAGCGGCAAAACTGGATCATATCAATGTTCTCGGGATTGCCGTGCACATTGGCTCGCAAATCACTTCTCTCGCACCAATTGTCAACGCACTTGAACGCATCATCGATCTGGCGGAAGAGCTTTCGTCAGACGGAATTGAAATCCAGCATCTGGATCTCGGCGGCGGACTTGGAGTTAAGTATCAAGATGAGCAGCCTCCGGATATCGCTCATTACTGCGAGGCGATCGGAGAGGTTCTCGATAAGCGAAATTGCCAACTCTCGATTTCAGTTGAGCCGGGACGCTCAGTCACTGCCCAAGCTGGAATATTGCTCAGCAAAGTGGAGTACATCAAAAAGGCCGAAATCAAAAATTTTGCAATTGTCGACGGCGCAATGAACGACTTGCTGCGACCAGTGCTTTATGATGCCTGGATGGAGATTATTCCGGTTGCACTAGGTGGCGATAGAGCAGAAGAAGTCTACGATGTAGTCGGTCCTGTTTGTGAAACGGGCGATTACCTCGGCTTGAATCGCAAGCTGGCAGTTCGCAGTGGAGATTTGATTGCTGTTTGTGGGGCGGGCGCTTATGGTGCGGTCATGTCATCCAATTACAATTCGAGACCCAAGCCTGCGGAAGTAATGGTTAACGGGGACGCATTCGAACAAATACGAGTTCGTGAATCGATTGAGCACATCCTGGATATAGAAGACATTCCCAATAGATTGATGCCGATTGCCTGAGGAGTTCATTAAATATGGAAATTCAATCCCTGCTCAACCGAAATCCCGACCCATGCTGTAAAATTCTGCGTTCGGCTCCATTGACAGAAAACTTGCCATGCGATTACTCAATCCAAAGAACGAAGTTATACCAGCAATGTCCCAGGTGTCTTCGTCACTGAATCCGGCTTCCCGCATCACCTTGAAATCCTTTTCACAGATAGCCCATGACTCGTTGCAGACCTTCAAGGCGAAATCTAGCATCGCCATCTGCCTGGGAGTTATGTTTGCCTTTCGGTAGTTCACTGCGACCTGATCCGCAACCAGTGGATCTTTTGCGCGAATTCGAAGTACTGCCCCGTGGGCAACCACGCAATATTGACAGTTGTTTTCGCCAGATGTCGTAACGACGATCATCTCCATGTCTGCCTTTGACAATCCGCTTTCCTTTTCCATCAACGCGTCGTGATACGCGAAAAATGCCCGAAACTCATCGGGGCGATACGAAAGTGCAAGAAATACATTGGGAATGAAACCGGCTTTCTCCTGAACGGCCAGCATCCTTTCTTGGATGTCTTTCGGAAGATCGGCGAATTCCGGTACTGGGTATCGGCTCGGTGAAGTACTTCTCATTTACTTTGCAGCTCCAGTTCTGAGTATCAATTACTAATTTAATGTTAGTTATCTTTATATTTAAATGCTAATCAACGTTTTATTGGCAGTTAGCTTCGCATACGCTTCCCAGCTGGATCAAATAAAGATTCCGTGACCAATTGCGCTCTCTTGGGAGTACCTATAATCTCAATGCTGATTTCTTCGCTTTGCAGCTTGGATGGGGGTATATAACCCAACGCGATGCTTTTTCCTATTGTGTGACCAAAAGCTCCCGATGTCACAATTCCGACAACTTCACCATCACAGATAATCGGTTCACCCCCGACGGCGTCTTCGTCATCGACTTCGACCGTGAAGCATGACAATAGCCATTTGGGAGTTTCATTAGCTGCTTGCAGCAGAGCATCTCTACCGATAAATTTGCCCTTTTCAGGTTTCACAAAACGATCAAGCTTGGAATGGTAGGGGTTATATTCCGGTGAATATTCCCGTCCCCAGCTTCCATAACCTTTCTCAAGTCTCAATGAGAGCAGCGCCCGAGAACCAACCTGAACTAATCCTACACTCTGTCCTTTATCCATGACGAACTCGAGTACCTCAAGTTGGTGCTCACTTGGAAAGTACAGTTCATAACCAAGCTCTCCTGTAAATGCCACTCTCAGTACCCACGCGGTCGCGGGACCGATCTGCATGCGACGGATGCTCATAAACCGCTGCACATCTGGGGAAAAGTCTTCACCCGTCAGCGATTCCATCAATTCTCTAGAACGCGGACCCGATATGGACATCCCCACCCAGTCAACAGTCATACTGGTCAGTTCTACACCATCGCGAAGAGAGTTTTTTCGAAACCATCTCCAGTGGCTGCCTTCAGCGACTCCTGCACCAATTAACAGGAACTCATCATCATCCAGTCGCGCAACAGTGAAATCTGCCACCACACCTCCTTTTTCATGCACCATCGGAATAAGCGACATTCTGTGCTTTGCCGGAAGTCGATTGGTGGTCAATCCGTCCAGCCATTCGAGTGCGCGGCGGCCCTTGACCAGATATTTCGCGTACGCCGAGGTATCCAAGAGTCCAGCACCGGCGCGCAGTCCCTTACACTCCTGCGCGATCGGTTCAAATGACTCGGTTCGCCGAAATGAGTAGGTTTCGGCTTGAGGCATTCCTTCTGGTGCAAACCACATCGGAACCTCCCAGCCGTATTGGGCACCGAAAATTGCTCCACGTTCATTTTGCTGTTTCCAGGCCGAACGTTTTCTGACAGGTCGTCCAGCCATTCGTTCTTCAAATGGAAAGAAAATTCGGAATCGAGACTGGTAATTGTCCGCAGTCGTTGCCAGAATGTAATCCTGTGTCACCCAGTCGCCGAAACGTGCAACGTCAATCGGCCACAAATCCAGGCTCGGTTGACCATCCAATATCCACTCTGCCATCATCAGTCCGAGACCTCCGCCGATACTGAAACCGGGAATCAAGCCGCCGATTAGAAAGTAGTTGGAGAGTTGCGGGACTTCACCGAAGAGCGGCAGAATGTCTGGCGTCCAGATCATCGGACCATTGACCACCCTTTTCACACCTGCGGTTTCAAGACACGGCATGCGGTGCATCGCGCGAGCGATGTTGTCTATGATTCGATCCAGATCATCCGGAAGAAGATCATGACCGAAATCGGATGGCGTGCCGTCCACAGCCCAAGGTCTGCCACCGCGTTCGTATGCACCGACAAGAAGGCCCTTGCCTTCCTGGCGCATATAGTATTCGCCATCATTGTCATGGATCAGCGGAAACTCTCTGCCAAGTGCCTCAATCTCAGGAATATTGTCGGTAACAAAATACTGATGTTCCATCGGCATCAGCGGAAGTTTCAATCCGGCAAGTTTTCCAACTTCCCGGCCCCAAAGTCCTGCGCAGTTCACCAAGTATCGACATCCAATCTGCCCTTCGGGCGTATCTACGGTCCAGCCGCCATTCGCTTGCTGTGTAGTCGCTGTAACTGGATGATATCGGTAAATCGTTGCGCCATACTTTCGCGCACCGGCAGCATAGGCGTTAGTTACACCGTTTGGATCGATATGCGCTTCATTCGGTTCGTACATGGCACTGAAGACGCCTTCAAGATTGATCAGTGGATTCAATTCACGTACATCGTCCAATGAAATCATGTCGAATTCCAAACCCAGATATTTGGCTTTCGACGCCTGAATCCTGATCTGATCATGACGTTCAGGAGTCGTCGACAGATAGATGCCGCCAACTGGATGCAAGCCGCACGACTGGCCTGTTTCCTCTTCTAGCTGCGGATAGAGAGTGATCGTGTAATAATGAAGTTTTGAGAGATTGGCGTTGTCCTGCAGAACATGGGTATTCCCCGCTGCGTGCCAGGTAGATCCTGAGGTAAGTTCGGACCTTTCCAGTAGAACGACGTCTTTGCAACCCCGTTTAGCCAAATGATAAGCGACGCTGCAACCTGCCACGCCACCGCCAATAATTACTACTTCAGCAGTTTTTTTCACCGCCTCACTCTCCTCTTCAAATGGGAATTCTACGCGGGTTCCGCGTTTCGTTTATCTTTTGTGATCTGGATGAACTGGTCCAGCTCCTCCAGAATGTCCGGTTGCAGATTCGGCGGTTCATACTCTTCCAGCAGACGTTGGTAGATTTGATTCGCCCGAACCGTCGCATCAATCGCACCGCTTTCAAACCAGTTTTCAAAATTCCGCCAGTCCGACAGAATCGGCTGATAAAACTCAGTGTCATAGCGTTCCATGGTTTGCTGTGCGGCAAAGAAATGTCCACCAGGACCTACTTCCCGTATTGCATCAATTCCCAAGGTATCGTCATTTACCTCAACTGGCTTCAGAACTTCAACCATTCCCTGCAACATTTCGGCGTCGATTATAAACTTCTCGAATGATGCACAGAGCCCACCTTCCAGCCACCCAAGCGCATGATGAACAAGATTGGCATGCCCCATCACTGCGGCCCAGATTGCCATCTGCGATTCATAGGCAGCCTGTACGTCAGGTGCATTCGACGCATTGACATTGGACGATCGGTAAGGAATCCCGTAGAATCTTGCGAACTGTCCGCCTATCAATGTGGCTTTAACATATTCCGGCGTACCGAATGCTGGAGAGCCGGTTTTCATATCGACATTCGAGGTAAAACCTCCATACATCACCGGTGCTCCTGGATTGACGATCTGCGCAAATGCAAGCCCTGCGAGCGCTTCTGCGTTTTGTTGGGTTACTGCGCCAGCCAGGGTGATGGGAGCCATGGCACCAGCCAGTGTGAAAGGCGTGATCACTACAACCTGATTCATACGTGCGAGTTCAATGATTCCCCACAGCATCGGCACGTCGTACTGCAAGGGAGAATTCGCATTAATGATGGTAAACAGACTCGGCTGCTGCCTGAAATTGGCATAACTAAGATTTCGGCTGATACGGGTAATTTCAAGCAGATCCATGACACGGTCTCGACCCAAGGAATAGCACCTGCAAACCTTGTCCGTCAGTGTAATATTCGCACGTGCGGTTTCAAGATGCCGGGTTTTGGGATTGAGATCAAGAGGTTCGACGGGATGTCCGGAGATCGCGTGGGCGATGTTCACACAATGTGCCAATCGAATGAAATTGCAATAATCTACGTAGTTGCCGGAGCGTCTACCCCCATGAATATCACTCACATTCGGAGGGCCGGCGACCGTTGAAAAAGCAATCCAGCGTCCACCGATGTTCAGATTGCGCGCCGGATTTCGGGCGTGAATTGTGAACTCGGATGGAGCTTTACTCACGGCTTCGAGAATCAGATTTCTGTCAAATCGAACACGCGTTCCTTCGACATCAACATCTGCTCCAGCCTGCTTGAGAATCTGCCGCGCCTCATCCAACAGAAAGTTGACGCCAATTTCCTCCAGAACGGTAAGGGAAGCATTGTGAATCCTCTCCAACTGGTCTTGTGATAGAACTTCGACCGGCGAATACGGGTTTATGACTTGTTGGAAAGGAAGTTGAGGTACAGCAGCCTGCGACGGCTTTGGGCGTCGACTTCGCCGCTCGGGTCGAGTTTTAGCCATCACTAACCGGAAAATATGTCAGTACGACAGTTACGGGATGCCAATTTCATCATCAATGGCAAGACAGCATTCTGATGATAGGCATTTTCAATGTATTCAATCGGCGAGCTCGCGGCGAGAAATTTTTCAATGAATTATAAGCAAATATTCCTAGTCAATATCTACTCGTAAATTGGTGGAATTCTGTAAATCAACACGTAGTGAACAAAGTGGAAGATAAAATTATCATCGCAACTCCTAAAGCGATTGCAGATAAACAAACGAAGTGTTGACTCGTGCCATAGAAGCCGTACTTCGTGCAGATGACTATGGTTACAAAACAGAAGAGTTTTTAATGCTCGTTATATCTGCGGATATAAGAACAACTATCACTGACAATGCGGAGACGATTAGTCCGGAAGCCACTCTAAAGAACACTCCAGATTCAATTGTGAGTCAGTTTAAATTCTGCAACTAAGGTTTTCGAAATTCAGTAACTACTCATCGGCAAATTCTGGGCGAACCTTTTCTCCACAGCCTTTGCATCCGCATTTAGGCCTTGCGACACACCTGTAGCCATATGGCCTGGATAAAGTTCTTCTTCTCCAGCTTCCAATGCATCAAGAGTTTGTTCAGCAACCTTTGCAGGCGGAATTTTCGGAGGTGGGAAATTGCAGCTCATATCGGTATTAATTGCACCAGGCATGACGGCTAGTACGGTTGTACTTGACCTGCCAATTCCTCACGAACCCCTTGCGCGATGCTGTTCGCTGCCGACACCGCCGGTCATAGTCGGAATATGATTCACGTAGGGACTATCCACCATAGTACCCATGGTGGAAGGGACATCGCGACTTGCAAATTCATACTCGCAATACTTGTCTCACAACTGGCTGAGATCTTAGATGGGACCAAGCGTATTTTGCAACAAAGCCAGACTCCGCGAATATGCCATCATCGTTGATGGTTTGTGATAGCTGTCCCGGCCTGGCGTTGCAAAGGCATGATTGACTCCAGGATAGTAATAGATTTCCACATCCGACCGACCCTCGAAGGTCTGACGAATCTGCGCGAATACTTCCGGCGGGACGAATGAATCTTCGGCTGCAAAATGCATCACCATGGGACAGGTAATGTTGCCCGCTTCACCCAAAGACTGCTCAATAGCAACGCCGTAATAGGATACCGAACAGTCAACATCGGTTCTGGCTGCAGTGAGATAGGCAAGATTACCACCAAGACAATAACCCAAAGCCCCAACTTTTCCTGTGCACTCGGGTAATTCTCGCAGCGACTTGATCACGTCTGCGGTGTCTTTGATGCCTTGGTCAACATCAAAGCGCTGATAATAGTCAAACGCCTTGCCGAAGTCTTCGTCAGTGTAACCAAGGACAATTCCCGGCTTCATTCGCCAAAACAGGTCAGGTACCAGCACCACATAGCCTTCTTCAGCGAAATTCTCGGCCATATCTCGCAAATACTGGTTGATTCCGAATATTTCCTGAAGCAATATCAAGCCTGGACCCGAACCCTGTGCAGGTTTGGCTAGATACGCTTCGAAATTTCCGCCGTCGGAAGCGGTTATATTGATCATTGAGCCTGACATCTCATCATCCTGAAATTCATAAGTTATGCGTATTGTGAAAATGGGTTATTGTACAGATTCTCATCCCGCAGAAATGACAAAGAATGACATCATAGCAACCAACAAGAAATGGAAATTGCAGGGATGGAGTTTGTGTTTCAGAAAGTTTTATTATGTTCGGTCGTATGAAGATATCGCAGTAGTGAACCAGGATTTATGAGTCTGACATCGAATAATGCACACCTTTGATGTTGATTCACGAACGGGTTGAGAGAGGGGCGCGGAGGCCATGGGATCAAGAACGCAGATGGACGATGGAAGAGAGGAGATGGTTCCATTTTTCGAAGCAGGTACAGTGGTTGAGGGTGTCGAGAGTGACGAAGAAACTGTGGTACCTTGAGAAGCGGTCGCGGGGTTCGTGTCGCAGTCCGCAATGCTGACCACAGTCGGCGTGGAAGGAGAAGGCAATCAGATCGAACTTTACAGTCCGTTCGAAGTGTTGGTCGGGTGAAAAACTGCTCCGGGAACGACCCCTTGTCGTCCAGTAACAGAAACGCGAACATATGACAGGCTCACCCTTGTTTGCTGATCTCAATGCGGAATTTCTACACTTGCACTGACGACTACTACACCTTTTCAGTCAGGGAAATCACATTTATGTCGGTACCCAAGGTTTTCTGCGCAATTTCAACTAAATGCGGATGATGGGTATAAAACAATACCTGTGTCCGCTCAGCCAATTGCCCCAGTACCTCGAATCCAGCAGCTGACCTATCCGGATCGAAGTTGATGAACAAATCGTCCGCCACAAACGGCAGTGCCAAGGCGTTGCCCAAGTAGTCTTCGACAGCAGAAATCCTGAGCGCCAGAAACAACTGATCTTCCGTTCCGCTACTGAGGCCTGGTACCGCCACCACCTCACCATCCGGTCGAACCCCAGTCAGACGCATGTTTTCACGCTCGTCGAACCCCACTTCCAACCGTTTAAAGGAATTCAGAGTCAACACCCGAAATAACTCTCCAGCCCGTTTAAGAAGCGGGCCTTGCTTCTCCTTTCGATAACGATCTATCGCCCAGCGCAAAAGTACTGCTGACGTCCTTAAGCGCACATAGCGTTCGGCCGCTTCCCGCATAGCGGCAAGAGCCTCCTGCCGATCAGCTGCTGCTTTTGCTGCTGCATCATCACCGCCAATCTCTAGGAACTCCCGGTGCGCCTCAGTTTGCACAACTACCGCGTCTTGCAGCTGTTCTTGCAATAATTTAAGTTCACTTTCGGCCTCTTCCTCCCGTGTACGCACCTGATCGATATCGGCATCCCTGCATTCTTCTTCGAGTACCTCCATCGCCAGCCCATCACCTTGCAGATTCAGCGTCTCAAGAACGTTAGCCAGATCCTGTTTCAGCAGTCGTAGATGATCCGATTGCTCAATTGCCACCTTTAGATCGTCGATTTCCTTTACACGGGCAGTCTCAATGAGCGGCTGCACCAAAGTCCAAGCCTTTTTTCGATCTTCTTCCAACTTCTTGATCTGTCCCTTTAATGAGACTATATTCTCTGACACCTCCTTGTTCTGTTCGTGCAAACCCACTGCTTCATCGCGTCGACGCTCAAGCTCCAGCACAGAATTTTCTGCATTAGTATTCACTAAGTCCGGTGCGAGTTCAGTCACTGTCTGGGCTACCCGACTATTGAATTCCGCGATATCCCGCTCAATGGTGAAAATGCGCTTGTCACGAAGTTCTTTCGCTCTACCCGCGTGATCCCGCATCTGATCGATCACCCTAATCTGGGCATTCACTACCTCCGGTTCGACTTCAATTTGTAGATCGGTTTCCGCGACAGCAGTTGACCAATCCTTCTTCCAATCTTCCAAGTCTAATTGAACCTGTTGCAGTTGGTGTTGGCACCTCTGAAAATCGTATTTAGCGACACGAACTGCTTCCCGCATCTCCTCCAATCGTTCAGCCTTGTCCTCCTGCTTCCGCTGAAACGTTTCGGCCCACTCGATTACCACACGCAACGAGTCCGATTGCAACTCGCTGGTGTCAACGCCTAGTACCGCTAGCTCAGCCATAACCCGCGCACTAGCTTCCTGTTCCTCGGCCTTGCAGGCATCCAGTTGCCCCTGCATCTCTCGTCGTTGTCTGATAGTCGTCACAATACCATCGTGCGCGTCCAGCCACGCCAACATGACCTCGAGTTCCAGAACCACTACCGGAGTGTCTTCCCACAAACTCTGCCAGACTTTGTTCAATTGATCGCCTTCGTCTTTTAGAATAGCTACCTGCGCCTCAATCTGCGAAATGACTGTTTGCTGCTCTGCCATTTTGCGCGCTAGCTCTGCCAATGCGCCGGTTTCTTCCGCTTTTTCAAAGCGCCGGTCGGAGACGGAATCGGCTTCCTGTATAGCTTCCTCGAATGCTAACGGCAGATGCTCAAGCTCTGCCGAGTAATCCCGCACTTTCTCCGAGGGAATTTGTGAACGTTCAAAATATTTGAGTGTGATCAATTCCCAAAGATTGTCACGACGCGCTCGAGCCATTTCAAGTGCGTCTGGTGCAATTAACCCTTCGTCTCGAACCCGGCGTTCCAAGGCTTTCTGGTCACGCTCCAGTTGATTGAGAGAATCAACCCGACGCTCTTCCACAATGCGCTGACGTTGGGTCAAATCTCTGACCAGACTGCGGTGTTCCTCGACGGTCACACGTAGCGGTACACGCAACACCTCAATGTTCACATCATGGGGAACGGAAGGATTCAGAAATTTGACTGCTCGTTCAGTTTGTTCGGTGGTTTCCTGCACCCGGTTCTGAGCAAATCGTATGCGGCTTGCCACATCACTACTGTCGCGTACAGCGTTCAATACTGCAGTAAGTCTTGACACATCAAGCGCTTCGCCCATTCGGCTTAGTTGCTCTGTCTTCTTATTCAGTGAGGCCTGAGCCTCTTGGGCAGACTTGCTCGCTGTTTCTACCGTCGAATCCAGTCTCCCGCGCTGGCTCTCAAGGGCATGCAACCGTTGAATTTTTCCCCTCGCCGGTATTCGATCAATAAGTTCGTCCGGTTTCCGGGTATCCCATCCAAGATCCGTGGCAAGTTGAGTAAGTTCCCGAAGCTCGATTTCAAGTTCTCGCCGCCGCTTAGGTAAATCATCCTTTTCACGGCGAATCTCGATGCGTTGCTCATGAAGATAGGTGATGTCAATAGAACGTTGTACCAGCACTTCATCAAATTCAAGTCCATGCAGCCTCTGGCGTGCCTGATCATGCTGAAATGTTAAAATTTCAACCTGCGGTTGTATTTCTGCTTCGTGTCTCTCGGTTTCAGCTAGGAGGGCAGCAGCATTGTTTGGCAGTTTAATCACCTCGTTCAACTCGGAAATCTCCCCCTCCAACTCACGCTTGCGGCGCACGAAAGCATGGATACGGCGAATACGTGCAAGCTTCTTCAATTCGACCGAAGTTGCTTCGTGCTGCCGTCGACACTCCTTATGAGCTTTCTCGGCATCATCCAGCGCTTTTCGCACTTTTCGCCATTCATTTGCGGACAAGGAATACTTGCGCTGCAGTTTTGTCGCACCATTTAATCGATCTTCGGCCTGATAATAGCGCCGCTTTGTCGTTCTGCGTGGAGCCCAAATTTCGTCTGCCTCTTGCTCCAACCGGCTCAACCGCTGACGTAGATCAGAAAGACCCGTGCCAGCGGAAAACATTATTTGACCAATATCGTCTTTAGCTTCGATAATCGCCTTCCCGCCTTGCGCCAGCCGGTTGTGGCCGAGATTGAACATACGATCAAAAAACGCTCTGTCTGCTCCGCCAAGATACGGACCGAGCAGCCCTTCGTCGCCTACCATCGGGAGACCATCCAACCCCAAAATCGTTTCTCTCTTCCCCTTGCGTCGCTGGAATTCAAACTGTTTGGTCCTGTTCTCCACTACTGCTCCGATACGCATGGTTGAATATTCATGCCGAAAGGAGTAAGGCGAGCGATCAGGGATTCCGAACAGCAAATCCTCAATGGCTATCAATGATGTGGTTTTACCGGCTTCATTGGGACCGAAAACTATGTGGAGGTCTCGCTCACCTTGAGGGAAAGCGAAAGAAGCATCGGTAAACCGACCGTAGCTTGTGAGATCAAGACGTGCGAAGCGCATCGCTCAGTCATGCTCCATCATCAAGCGTGCATTGAGGTAGGGTGTGACCTGCTCAATGAGATCGGAAAAATTGCCAGCAATAGCAGCAGCCAGAACTTCGTCCGTACCGCTCTCTTTTAATTCATGAGGCAGGAGCCGGACTAACCTCCCGATATCTCCTTGCATGTGCGCGATAAGTTCCTTGTCGGCACCGGCATCCTGCAACATGCGCTGAAGATCTCCAAGAGTATCCTCCCGCGCAGCCAACGTGGTGAAATCTGCCACCGGCGTAGTTAAAACCGAAACCTGCTCCACCCAAGCAACTTCCTCACCCAAACCGAGGGCGATAGATCGTGCTTCGGCCGTCAGTTTCTCGGCATCCGTCACCAACTGGCCGTGAAGCCTGGTCCTACCTCGCAACAGAATGCGGCAAACTAGCATCCGCTCACTAGCTTCTTCTCTGCCTTGTACCAATGCCTCGCGCATCAGATCGACAACCTCGCCAATATCGACAGCGACTGTCACATCCACTTCGTGCGCCTCCCAGCGCACCACGTCAAAATCAAGGGGAGTAAGATCAGCAACGTCTCCACCCTCGACGGTGATCAGATAGGCACCCTTGGGTCCAGTTTCGCGAATATGGCGGCCCTGAAGATTGCCGGGGAAAACGACGTGAGGTTGTACATGGAGTACCTGGCGTTTGTGCACATGACCCAACGCCCAGTAATCGTAGCCCTTTGCGACGAGTTCCTTGAGGTCGCAAGGCGCATAGTTGGCATGCCCACCCATGCCACCCAATGCGGTGTGAAGTACCCCGATGTTGAACGCACCATCAATTGGTGAAGGATAGCCCGGCACCAGATTTTCTGTAACCGCAGTCTGGCGGTAGCTTTGCCCATGCAACACGACATTTATCTCTTCGTTTCGAAAAGTCTCCGGATTCCGAACACCGAAAACGTTTACATTGTCTGGCAGGACCAACGGCTTGGTGATCTGACTTTGGGCGTCATGATTACCGTGCAGGAGGTAAACTGGGATACGATACTGATGTAGCCGCCCCATCTGCTCAGCAAAAAACAGCCCAGTTTTGTAGTCACGCCAACTCCCGTCGTAAAGGTCGCCGGCAATTACGAGGAAGTCAATCTCGCTTTCGATCACCCGTTCCACAAGAGACTCGAAAGCAGCTCGTGGGGCTGCGCGGATGCGGTCAGCGACTTGTCCCTCGATATTCGACAACCCGATTAACGGGCTATCGAGGTGGATGTCTGCTGCGTGCAGGAAACGGAAAGATGTCATCACATACCTCCCGTTGAACAGTTAATCACAAGAAGCATAACACTCTGACAAGGGATTTATATCTTTGACAAGCTCATACAATACGTCAATGAACAGATACGTCGTTTCCACTGCTGTTGGGAGTTATCCGGTCTATTTCTTTGTAGAGATCTGAAAGATGTTTTGATGACATATCTAAAATTGGTTCGTACATGAAAGAATTGAGATGTATATTTTCTGGTGTCATTAGGTTCACTCGATCCATCAAATCAGCAACATTGATATTGATGTTGGTATTCATCGCATCTTCTTTGAATCGCTTTATTAGCTTCGCTGTCTGGTTGCTACTGATGTCACTGACGAACTTAGGATCATTAATAGCATCAATCATCACCTGTTCTGCACGTAGCCTAATTCCAATGGAGAGAACAATCTTCTTTTCTAGCTCAAGATCGATTTCATCACCATTAGCAATAGACTCCGCGGTTTGTATTATTACCGGAATTATTGCCTGATCATCCTCAAGACCGCAACTAAATTCCTGCCCATTTAGTACTTTAGAGAAGATTCCTAGCAGGTCATGTACTGTGATGTTAAAACTATCAGACTTTATGTGGAGAAGTGATGTAAGCGTTAAAAATTCATTCTGAAATCCACAATACTCCGACAGATTGCGTACGAAAGGTATCATCGCAATTAGGGCATCGATTTTGTGTTCTGAATTTGCAAGAGATTTCCACTTTTGAAACGGATCTCTGTACATCTTTTCATTATTGAGTGTGATGCCATTTGCTGACTTAGAAACATGCAAATTAGCACCCCCAAGACTTAGCCTGTGCCAAACGGTACGATAGAAATCGTAGTTGTGGGTGAGAATAATTTGTTTAAATTCTCCCTGGTCAAGTATGTCGCTTAGGTACTCGACAATCGCGTATTTATTCTTGTAATCGAATGAGTCTGCGATATCATCTACAATGAACAAAGTTGGCATAGCGTCACTTTTACGAGCCTCAACTTCGAAAATAATATTAAGTATGTAGAGTGCCCGTCTTTCACCACTACTAAGGATTTTTAACAGTTCCTTCCGTTCAACGGGTTTTGGCATTGCAGAATCGTCTTCAAATATAAAGCTGATATTTGGTGTTACTCGTTTTAGTATTACATCTTGCTTGTTTTCGATTCTCACCTCAAACGGTACCGAAAATCTGCGGTTGAAGATATTGATGACCTCCTGCCACCTCGTTGCTTGATCTGACGCCTCCTTGGCAATATCATCCAACCGTTTTTTGCCAGTCTCATATTCAGCCATTAAACTTTTAAATTGGTCCCGATGGCGCATCAGGTAAGATTTCAGCAAATCCTCCTTGAGCAAATCGGGGTTCTGCAATCGAGGTATCAAAGTTTGATTAGCAACTAGAAATTCGCGGAAATCACGCAATTCTTTAGTAGATAACTTTTTGTCAATTTTGTCGAAGGACGCTCTTAGTGTTTCATCGGAAAGTATCGAGGTTAATTCCTCGTTAATCAGCTTCTCTAACTCTACCTCTGACTCGACTCTGGTCTCGCCCTCTTTTGAGCTTAAGGATAATTTATGATCCGCCTTAAAGAATCCATGAGTCTTCAGTTGTTTTGCAATTTCGCCTGCATGATAATGGTTAAACACACCTTTTTTAAAAAATCGAGATCCACTTATAAGCGCATCATAGTTAGCAGTATATTCTTCCAGTGCCACTTTTGTTTCGGGGTCAAAAATTAGTTTCTCAACCCTTTCACTGAATAGTGTATTGAACTTTATACCTGTAAGAGACGGATCTTCCGGATCTTCCAGAACTTCCACCTTGATACGATCAAAAGCACGCAACAGGTTATCAGGTGATCTAGTAATTACTCTTGAATAAATGTCTTCAAGACCTGATTTAACGCCTGATGTCTTTTTCAAGAGTGCAACTAAATCTGTTAATCTATCTTCTATACCCTTCAGAATTTCATCATATTGACTCTTGAGTTCTTTATTTGCTAAGAGCGTCGAAAGGCGATTGGACTCATACGATTCAGCATGTGGCTCAACTACGAAAACTTCATCAGATTTTAGCGATGTACCGTTCTCATCTGTTATCTCTCGAGTAGTTTTTCTGTCTGGATAGGCATAATCTTGAGATTGTTTATTTTCACTAAGATCTTTAAAGGTTCTAGCGAATGATGTCTTCATAGTACCGTTAGGCGCATAGATCAAATTTGCAGATTTTTTTGAAAAATCAAACTCGGCATCCAATGCGCTGATACCGTAACAATATTGAAGTTGAACCTTCACTTTTTCCATTTTTTCCTCTTGGGTAAATTATTGATCAAACGTCAGATTTCGTCGTTCGTCAAATCGTTTACTTAATTTAAATCCTAGTAACTGATCTCTATATCAACTAGCGATGTTAACAGTCGCAGAATTTTTGTTAGTGTAATTAATTTTAGCTTCCTGACTCACTGTAATTTCAAACTCCGACTTCAGAAAATCGTTCTATGAATCGACATCTTCCAATTGGTCGTTTATGAATAAGCAGCATCCACGAATTTTAGGTAGGGATTGTTCCACTCCTTATGTTCTACTCACGTTCAAACTCTGAATAAAATTTCTTTGAATTCTCTTGTCAAACTTTAGCTTTTTCAACGCTAAGGTGTTCTTCAAACAGAGTGGGTAGAGATCATGTATATTTTCTTTCCGGCTATAAATCAAAACCGCCCAGGTGGGAGTAATTGAATGATGGAACCGTTGCTTGTTGCGAAACCCTCGTGCACGAAATTTCACCGTTTTGATGCTGTTGTTGACTCCCAATAGTACTAGAATGCCCAAAAGTGTTTGTGGATCATCTCTGAAATCTCTCTAAAAGCCTGCAGATGGGCTCCGTGTATCAATTTGATCAACTGCTTACAGCCTTTCTCTGCCCAAGTGCGGCTTTGATAGTCCCATAACTTTCTTGAAACCACCTTTGTCGCCCAAGCCCAGGCCGCTTTCAACGACTGCTGACGAATCGCGCTGAAACTTCGCTGCTGATGCCAACTCAGATTGCTAGGATTTCAAAGCCACTGATACTTGCGACCTTTCAAGCGTATATCGCCTTGCTTAATCGATGCCCCGTGTTCGTTTCGTCGCACCTGATCCACTGCCCTCGAACAATACTGCGTAACATGAACCGATCAAATGCAATCTTCTCTTCATCCTGTGGTCGGCTTGTATGCAAGCCGACCACAGGTCCTTGCACGCGCTTCGCAGTCAGCGAAACACTGGTAGTGAACAGGACTATCCCACGCTAGTGCATAGCAGAAGTTCGTGGCTCAAATGAGAGGGCGTGAACGGTTGAACGGCTACTGGTAACCATTTGACCTTTGTAGGATGCAGAATTAACGAAAATGCTGTGCGAAATCGAAAATGGTCCTAACGTCGGATTATCCTGAGTAATGTACGCTGGCCGTCGGGTTGCAGTCATCAGAAATGTATAATGAATTGACAAGCCATATCTCGTGCGTAGTCGTGGGTGAGAAAACCTAATTATCCGCTAGGCAGTAATTCTTGCTCAAGACTATTCTGATGGCCGTAGTTCAACGTAATAAAACTTACTCTAACCGGAATCGATAAAATTTCCCTGATCGATTTGGATACGTAAATTTCACCTGAAGATGTTATATTCGACAAAAATTGACAACCAATTTCCATGAATAAAACTAATTTATCCTCTCTCATCTGGTCCTCTGCTGACGATGAACTTCGCTCAATTTTCAAACCTAGTGAATATGGCCGGATAATTCTGCCTTTCGTTGTATTGCGACGTTTGGACTGTGTTCTAGAACCAAAGAAAGACGAAGTTTACAACCTCTATGAGCAATACAAAAAGGAACTGTCTGATCCATCGCCCATCATTGAAGGTACAATCGACCTTCCGTTCTTTAATCGCTCAAAATACGATTTGAAGCGACTCAAGAGTGACCCTGACAATGTATTGGTGAACTTCAACAACTACATTGATGGATACTCTCAAAACGTCAGCGATATTATCCAAAATTTTTCGATCAATCCATTTATCGATAAACTCCATAAGAATAACCGTCTCTTCCGATTTATCGCTAAATTTACTGAATTCGACCTTCACCCAGAAACGATTGACAATCATCAGATGGGGTCAGTTTATGAGGAGTTACTTCGAAGGTTTTCAGAAATGTCCAATGAAGAGAGCGGAGACCACTTTACGCCTCGGGACGTTGTAAGATTGTTGGTTTCATTTGTATTTGGAGGCGACAAAGAATCTCTTATGGGAGAAGGAAAAATTCGATCAATTTTTGATCCGTGCTGTGGAACTGGCGGAATGCTAACGGTTGGCAAGAACTGGGTTCACGAATACATAAACCCGGATTTGATACTTCAACTATATGGGCAGGAACTCAATGACGTCACATATTCGATTTGTAAATCGGATCTCCTCATATTGGGTGAAAATCCCAACAACATATACGGTCCCTACTCTTCTCTTTCTAATGATCGTCTCATTGGAAGAAAGTTTGACTACATGATTACTAATCCACCATTCGGTGTTAGTTGGAAGAGCGATGAGAGATTCGTAAAGGAAGAAAGTAAAGACCCGGACGGCCGTTTCTTTGTCGGAACTCCAAGAGTTTCTGATGGATCCCTGTTATTTCTGCAACATCTGATTCATAAAATGAATCCTGAAGGCGCTCGCATAGGAATTGTGTTCAACGGATCACCGTTGTTCACAGGTGATGCTGGCAGCGGTGAATCTGAGATACGCAAGTGGATTATTGAAAATGACTGGTTGGAAACAATTGTGCGCCTTCCAGACCAGCTTTTCTTCAATACGGGAATTACTACTTACTTTTGGATTGTGACGAACAAGAAATTAGATACACGTAAGGGAAAGATCCAACTCATTGATGGGTCCAGTTTCCATTGTTCAATGAGAAAATCGCTTGGGAATAAAAGAAAGGAAATTTCCGAATCTCAAACCGAAGAGTTGCTGCGTGTTTACGAAAGTTTCGAAGAAGGTGAGTTTTCAAAAATCTATTCCAACGAATTTTTCGGATATACCAGAGTCACTGTCGAACAGCCGTTGGTTGACGACGGCGGAATTATTAAAGACAAATCCAGTAATCCTAAACCGGATACAAAGAAGCGGGACATTGAACGAGTGCCTTTGACAGACGGAGTGGAGGAATTCTTTGAAAAGGAGGTCAAACCTCATTTGCCGGATGCGTGGATGAATCGAGCGAAAGACAGGGTCGGTTACGAGATTAACTTCAGTAAGTATTTCTGTAAATTCACACCACTAAGGTCGCTTGAAGAAATCTCGTTTGATCTCAAAGTGCTTGATGGCGAGATAAATCAACTATCACTGGAGTTGGCTCGTGAATAGGTACGCTGAATATAGAGACAGCGGAATTGAATGGATTGGGAAGATTCCGAGTCATTGGAATGTAATACCTAATCGCAATTTTTTCCGAGAGAAAAGTATAAAGAATGTCGAGGGGTTACAAAATTTGTCGGTGTACAGGGATTACGGAGTAATTCCACGAGATTCTAGAGATGACAATCATAACAAAGTTTCAGAGGATACATCCCATTACAAACTTGTTGAAGTAGGAGACTTTGTATTAAACAAAATGAAGTGCTGGATGGGGTCATTGGGAGTGTCAGACTATCAAGGAATTGTTAGTCCTGCATATACAGTATGTGAGCCAACTAGAGAAATTAACCGAAAATTTTTTCATTACTTACTTCGGTCTGCGTCATACATCCAAATTTATAGTTCACTATCATACGGAATTCGCATCGCTCAATGGGAACTGAGGTTTCATGATTTCAAGACTATCTGCTCTGTGTATCCTCCTGTTTCTGAACAATTCCAAATCTCCCAATTTCTCGACAGGAAAATCCCTCAAATCGATTCTCTGATTGAGAAATTAGAACAAAAGACCGAACTTCTCAAAGAACAACGAACAACATTGATCAGTCAGTGTGTTACGAAAGGGTTAGATCCCAATGTTAAGATGAAAGTCAGCGGAGTGGAGTGGGCTGGGGAGATTCCGAGTCATTGGAAAATCTCGAGGCTGCGTTATCTCCACCAAATTATGTTTGGCGGGCAATGGGGTAGCGATCCCACTGATTCAGAAAAATTTGTTTTTGTTGTTCGCGTTAGTGATTTTGACTACACAAGACTAAAAATTTCTAAGGTTCCTACTGCTAGAAAGTTGATTATCGATTCGACGTCACCAAAATTGATTAGAAAAGGGGATTTAGTCCTCGAGAAGTCCGGAGGTGGTGAGAAAACACCTGTTGGAAGACTTGTTATGGTAACAGATGAACCGATCGAACCAACGGTGAACTCAAATTTTACAATTCTCATAAGGACAAACCCAAACAAGACTAACCCGAGATTTTTAACATACCTTTACTATGTTGGATACATCGTCGGAATAACAGGGCGAAACTTGAAACAAACTACAGGAATACAAAATTTAGATACAAAAAATTTGTTTAGAGAACTAGTGGCTGTTCCACCGATTCGAGAACAAGTGGAAATCTCTAAATTTCTCGACAAGAATGCCTCCCAGATCAATTCTCTGATTGAAAAGCTTCAACAAAAAATCGAACTTCTCAAAGAATACCGACAGTCTCTGATCTCAAATGTCGTCACTGGGAAAGTCAAGGTCACTGAGGATACGCTGTGACTGGCTTGCTCCCAACTGAAAAAAGGTTTGAAGGTCACATTGAGAAACATTTGCTCTCAATGGGTTATCTTTCACGACCATCCTCTGAATATGACCGCACTCTATGTCTCATTCAACGCGATGTAGTTGAATTCATCCGCACAACCCAGCCTGACAAATGGAACCGTCTCGAAGAAATTTATGGAACCGATGTAGAAGATAAATTTCTTGCGAGAACTTCAACAGAAATTGCCAAGCGAGGAATTATTGATGTCTTGAGAAATCAAGTGGTGGACCGCGGAGTCTACATAGATTTGTGTTACTTTAAACCGAAGAGTGACATGAACCCTGATCATCAGAACCTTTATCAATCAAACAGATTCATGGTGGTTCGACAGCTCCACTACTCCAAGAGGAACGAGAATTCGATCGACATGGTGCTTTTCCTGAACGGACTTCCGCTAATCACAATTGAACTGAAGAATCAGTTAACCAGACAGAACATATTTCACTCCCAAAATCAGTACAGGGATCACCGAGACCCCAATGAACCACTGCTGAAATTCAAACGATGTGCCGTTCACTTCTGTATAGACAACGACAAAGTTTCAATGACAACCAGATTGGCCGGCGAAAAAACAACGTTTCTTCCATACAATCGAGATCTTGAAAATCCTCGTGTTGAGAATGGATACCGAACTCAGTATATGTGGGAACAGATTCTTACTCCGGACTCTCTCTTGGACATTCTTGAGAACTTCGTGCATGTATCAAAAGAAAAGAGCTACTCTTTCAATCCAAGCACCCAAAATACCGAACCCAAGACTTCAGAGGTTCTGATTTTCCCCCGCTACCATCAACTAGAACTAGTCCGCAAGTTCCAACAGCAGATTCGAATAGATGGTGTTGGAACAAATTACCTGGTGCAACATACTACGGGCTCCGGCAAATCCTATTCAATAGGCTGGCTAGCGCACACTCTGACTTCCCTGTATAGATCGGCTGGCGATAAAAAACGAATGTTTGACACAATAGTCGTTGTTACAGACAGAACTGTCCTTGATGATCAATTGAGACATACCCTTCGATCACTGGAAAAGGTAGAAGGTGTCGTCAGTGCAGCAGATAAAAGTTCCCAGCAACTACAAAATTTTCTTGAGCAGAGCAAGGAAATCATTGTTACGACAATTCACAAGTTCCCGATCATCTCAAAAACCACAGCTGCGCTCAGTGACAAAACTTTCGCTGTCATCATCGACGAAGTGCATTCCAGCCAATCTGGGGAGATGGCCAAGGAACTAAAAAGAACTCTTTCAAAAACAGTCTTTGACCAGATAGCGGAAAATGATGGAGAACTCGACTACGAGGATATGTTGAGACTCGAAATCAAATTTAGAGGGAAACAGGACCATATCTCTTTCTTTGGATTCACAGGAACACCGAAAGAGAAAACTCTGGAAATTTTTGGAACAAAATCTGGTGATCAATTCACCCCTTTCCACATCTATTCTATGTATCAGTCAATCCATGAAGGATTCACGCTTGATGTACTTCGAAACTACACAACATACAAACGATTCTTTCTATTAAATCAGGTCGATGATAGAAACTTAGCAGTTCCTGTATCTGAAGGTACAAAGAGGCTCTTAAAGTACGTCGACTCACACGAACTGACAATTCGCAATAAAGTCAACATTATGCTGGACCATTGGATCAATAAAGGTTCAAAAGAAATCCAAGGTAAATCTCGAGGAATGATCGTCACTCAGTCCCGTCAACTCTGTGTCAAATATTTTTTCGAAATAAACAAACAACTTGAAGAAAGGGGAATCAATCACCGTGCTCTAGTCGGTTTCTCAGGAGAGGTAAAAGTTGATGGTGAAAGTTACTCTGAGCAAAGTCTGAATAACGATTTAGGGCACAAGGGAAATGTTCCTCTTGGGTTGAAGAATCCCAAATTCAGGCTTCTGATTGCTGCATTTAAGTTTCAAACGGGGTTCGACGAACCTTTGCTTCAATGCATGTATGTGGACAAGAAACTGAATAGCATCCACTGTGTCCAGACGTTATCGCGACTGAACCGAACTATGCCCGGCAAAACTCAGACATTCGTTTTGGATTTCGTCAACAAACCGGATGAAGTGCGCAATTCATTCCAGCGATTTTACGAATCAACCGTCCTAGAAGGTGAAACAGACCCCAATCGTCTATATGACATTCAAAGAGAAATTTATGATTTTGATTTGTACACAAGAGAAGACGTCAATCGATTCTGTAAGGCGTTCTATGAGCCAGGTCGAGATGACGGAATACTACATTCAATTCTAGATTTGGTCGTAGATAAGTTCAAACAAATTGAAGACCCGGAACAAAGAGAAGGCTTTCGGTCAAAACTTCAGTCGTTTGTTCGGATATATGGCTACCTTTCTCAAATTATTACGTTTACCGACAGTGAGTTGGAAAAATCATATCTTTACTTTAAATTTCTTGAAAGAAAACTTCCAAGAAGAGACAAGGAATCTTTCGATATTAGCGATACCGTTGAACTTGATTCATTACGCATTCAAAAAATACACGAGAAAGTTGGAGAGTTGGTAAACAAAGAAGGAATTGTTCAACCACATAGCTTGGAACATGGACCTGCAACTGAACCCGAGTTTGACTCTTTATCTGAGATTATCAACAGAATTAATCACAAGTACGGCTTGAACCTCACAGATGAACACAAGGTTTATCTTGCGAGCGTAGAAAAGAGTCTCAACAACAATGAAGAAGCGAAAAAAATTATGAATGGCGACAGTTCCGAAGAGAATATTCGCGTCTTTATGAGGGAAGCATACGACTCCGAATTGCTGAAATTCGTCAGTACTAATTTTGAATTCTACAAAAAATTAGTTAATGAACCATCCATTAACGACTTGATATTCAAAACAATGTATGAGAATTGCCGGAGTAGAATTCCGGATCACGTTTGAAATGAATGGAAAATTCGTATTGCAATTGGACCGAATCCACAGTGCCCTCTAACTGCTAGAAGTCCCACAATACAAAGTGAAATTTTGAAATAAATTCATTTCACACCAATTCACTTTTAGCTACAACGGGTATGGTTTAATTCTGCTGTCTCTATAAATCGCCGCAACGAGTGGCGCATCTCTAGAAGAATAGAATCGATATATTCGATTTATTCCCTTGAGCAGTATTTGAGCAATTTCTGGACCAGTGGCATTTTTAGCTCTGATTACGATGATTCGCGTCGCATTCTTCTTGATTGAATCCAGCTGAGCATGCCGATTACGGATATTCTTGTCTTTTGTAAGCGCAATCCAACCGTTTCGCCCAGCGAGAGCGATCCAATCTTCATCTGGTACGTCTATTGGAAGATGATCATCATGCAATTCACAACTGATTCCGGCAGATCGAAGTGCATCCGCTATCACATGTTTGCCTAGATTTCGATCTAGGAAAAGGATGGGCTCACTATGCAGCTGCTTTGAGCTCACATCGGATAGCTTCTTCTATTTCTTCGTGGTCACGCTCGTAATCTCTTGCTAATTCGTTGACTGACTCTCCGGCTTTATAGCGTTCTGCGATTGTACTGGTAGTAATCCCGGTGCCCGCAATAACAGGGCGTCCTGCTGATAGATATGGATCAATGACAATCATCACGGGTGCAGATGAAATGTCTGGCCGGGTATACGGATAGAGTTTTACCGGCACGCCTGTTGGGTTAAACTCAATTCGATGTAGGGCAGCATCAACAATTTCACGTATGGCCACCTGACCGTACTGGCTGACACTGATCAAACTTTCAAATTGATCGACAAATAAATCGAAACCATCCGTTTTCAGTAAGTTATCAATTAGTGGATGTTGTTTCTCGAACTGGTTTTCAGCCATTTTCTCCAAGTACTCTATAGCCTGCCTGACCTTTGGCATGGGAACAACGAATTTTCGTCGAATCGCAGCAAGAATATGAAGTTCTGTAAGATTCAAAAATGAAAGCAGCACCGGTGCGAACGCAGGCACTCGAATCAGTGGCTCATAGTCATCTCTGCCTACGGACCAATAGCGAACAGTTGATACGGGGATGCTCAGGTAGTGTGCCACTTCCGAGATGGTATAGGCTGGTAAATCAACGAATTTATTAACTGATACTGAGTGGTCTTTACCCATCAAACTTCCTCCCCATAAGTCGCATAGTAGTGACAGACTTAATTTTATCTTAAGTTTGTTCCGATCATCTTCCTTGTTCCTGACGGCTCGTAACTTAATTTCGATTGTCTGATAATTAATCTTTCGTTTACACTGCTGTACATGCCACAGGTCGAACTGCAGTTGATACTACCACCGGTTTCCCAAGCTCTCGCCAACGACCACGATAGTGCGACAGCACCTCAGCTGAATCGAATTTCTCCTAGTTGATGATTCCAACTAATTTTTTATGTACCCCGTAGTCCATCCTGTATATTAGAGTTGTGCGGGCTAAAATATCAACACGTGATATTTAATCGACATCACCCTCAAAAGCTGTAATTAATCAGTTTAAAACAATAAGATACGAATTCATTTTTGTCGACATTGGGACAGCAGTCATTATTCTCGAATTATTGCTATAACACGAATCGAAATTAACCAACAATTCGGTAACTACTCGCATGATAAAGACCTTCACAATCTTAGCGGCTCTTTTCTTTATGGCTGTTCAAGCTCCAAACGCGATCGGACAACAGTCCGGAATAAAGGAATATGAGGTGCATTACATTCTTAAATTGGCTGCCGTCAAAGTCGGAAAAACTTACGCGAAGCTGTCCAAGACCGACGAAAATGAATATGAAGTGGTACAAAAACTGGACCCGGGCATATTATTGAAAGCAACTGGCGAACGGAAATCTACGCAGACCTCAAGCATTCGCTTTGATGGCGAAAAAATCATACCGCTAAACTATCACATCAAAATTAAAAAAAGGGAGAGTCTAGGTGCCAAGATCGACTGGCAAAATAAGAAAATAGTTTTTCTAAATGGTGAAAATGTACCGATGCCATCCAATGACATTCACGATTGGGGGTCCTGGCTTCCAACGTTCATGCTGAATAACCCAGAAGACTTGCCTGGGAAACGAATTACCGTCGTACAAGACGCGGAAGTTGTGAATTATGAATATGGACCGATGGAACGGGAGACCATCACTGTAAATTCGGAACTTTTCGAGACTTTTCGAACTAGAATGCAGGATGTCAGTCGCAGTGATCGAGCGTTTACTGTGTGGATTTCACCCGACCACAATAACCTGCCGGTAAAATTGAAGCGTCACCTGAAAGGAACAACCATCAGTATCGTGCTTGATTCAGTCATCTGGAATGATTGAATCGAAATCTGGCTATATCTTGATTGCGTATATGCTGAATATCGGCATTATGCATCTGTATGCACAGTGCTGGAATGAACTAAACAGTATTTGACTGCTTATCGTTAGTTTACTGCACGTTAAGAAACGTCAATACTTCGTGTTTCTGGACAACGTGGCAGTAGATCATATTGATTATTTCAAGTTCATGTCGGTGCAGTTCGTCGGTGGCTGCTGCACAGCAGTCATCAATGACTACAACTCCGAAGCTTTCATCGGCAAGGCTCCTCACCGTTGATGAGACGCACTGGTCAGTAAAAATGCCAGTCGCTATTACGTCGGTAATACCCATATTTCGAAGAATCAGCCGCAGGTTCGTACCGGTTAGAGCACTGTCTGTAGTTTTCAAAACGACAATATCATTTTCCTTGGGCAAAAGTTCGGGGACAATCTGGCTCTCTTCGCCATCTTTTGGCAGCAATAGATAGTTGAATCCTGGTTTCTTTTGGCTTAAAGATCGATCTCGACCATCGGGTTTAAGGCAAGCAATTCGCGCGAAAATAATTTCTACGCCCCTTTCCCTGCATTCGGTAATCAACTCGGCGACATTCGGGATAACGGTGTTATTCATACGATCATAAAACGGTTTCCAGCGAGCTGTTTCTTCACTCGTATCTTTATCTGCTATGTACGTATTCTGTACGTCAATTACCAGAAGTGCTGTTGTTGTTGGATCCAACACGATATCGTCCGGCTCTTCAGCAGTAGCATAGTAAAAGGAACGAAAATCGGTTTTCCAGTTTGGAGAGCGATTTGAGCTGTCAGATTTCAACGTTTAGATTGTTGGAAGTGATTGGAGATTTACGTAGCAATGAAATTACAGGAAATTCGAAAATAGTAATTAAGTCTTACCGCGATCAAGCTGAATAACGCATGCAATTGCAAGTCTTTATGTTCTTAGAAGATAATATACCTACAGCAGCATGCTTATATGTTCATCAACAGAGAATACAACTGCAACTGTGTGTCTAGGGTGCGATTGGAAGTGATGCGTAAATCAAATTAATTCGTCAGGCAATTTTTCGGTTACCCCCTTCCCAGTAGGCTTCCCATTGCTCATTGGCCCGGCACAACCGAAGCGCGAGCATGTTATCCACGTTGTCGGCACTCCACCAAGCCCCCGGCCGCTTGAGCCGGGCTTGAATGACGTAACGATGTGCGCTCTTGATCTCTCCGGAGCCGATCGGCAAATCCTTCTCGGCGGCACCCTGATAGTCCACCTGATCCAGGCGCTTGCGCAAATACCGATGGGCTCTGCGCACCGGCGCATCCTCATCGGCAACCGAGGGCGCTTCAATATGCGCCATCAGCGCTTCAACCACCTGCACCGCCTGACTGGCTTTCAATCTTTGTTTCTGCTGCGACAGCCAGGCCGATGCATCCGACGCACAACTCGGCGCCGCCGCCGACAGATATTCGCATAGATGCATGAAATCCACCAGATAGCTGCCATTGCTGCCAAACTTCTCTTCCACCTGATTGCGAATCCAGACCACACCGTCGCCGACCGCATGCAATTGCGTGCCACGACCGAAATCAGCCCGCCTGGCACAATCATACAACTGCCGTCCGGTCTCTTCGACACCGCCTGAGAAATTCCCCCCATAATGAACCTTCAGGCTCTGCTGCGCGTGCGCAATGGTAAGCCGAATCTCCTGCCAATTCAACACTTTATCTTTACGTTTGTCGGACACCTGTGAATCCACAGTCACCACCGGAACCATGCTCCCGTCGGTCTGCGCGATCACATGCCTGACCCCGTCAGTATCCGGCCATTCGCAATTCAACTCCTGTTGCTCATGCATCGCTTTGCCGTGCTGCTCCGTCACCTCTCGAATGCCACTCACCGGCACCTCAATGCCGTAATGCTCCCGCAACCTGAGCTGAGCCTGTGCGAATGGCAATTCCGCACCAAAGTCCGTCACCGCACGCTGCAATGGTTTCGACAAACCACGACACGATACTTGCGCCTGCTTTGAAAATCCTCGAAGCAAATGGCGGCCCTTGCGAAACAACCTTTCTTCTACTTCTATGACGTCGAATGTGCTGCGCCACCAGAGTTTTTTTCCGGCACTGCGCACTTCCGAGTCCGCCTTCAGAAGCGCTTCTACATGTTGGCTCCGGCTTTCGGCCCAACTGCCAAGAGTCGCCTTGCCCAGTTCGCGGATCTTTTTAATAATCTTCTCCTCCGCTTCGTCTGCAATCTGAATGTTATCGTCTCGATCCGTTGCAATCTGTACCAACTCTTCCACACAGGTACGCAATTCGGGGTTTGCATTGAGAAATTTCAGCAGATTTTCGTCTTTTTTTGCAGTCAATGAATTCATGTGAAATTACCTTCTACGTCAATACCAATGCTTCTATATTTTAAACCTTTCATCTGCCCACAGTTGACTTTGGTCGAAGATTATGCCATCATATTGGCATGCAAGTCGGAATGCGACAATTCAGTGCCGAAACTGTCACGCGGGTGATCGAGGAATCCAGCAAGCCATCTGTGACCCGCGGTGAACTTGCACGGCTTTTGTGCGAACTTGACCATTGGTATGACAGCAAAGGTCGCCCTGCGGTAAGTTCGGCACGCAAGGCGTTGGTGAAATTAGCGCACAAGGCGGGCTTTGAGCTGCCACAGGCGTGCGCCGGGGTTCCGCAGTCGGTGAAAGCGGTTTCGCCGCCTGCGGGATTGGATGCGTTGTCGGGGATGCGGGTGCGGTTATCGGATCTGGGTGAGATGAGTGTGGCAGTGGTATCTGACAGTCAGCAACGCCGCAGTTGGGATGCGATGATGGAAGCTTGGCATCCATTGGGATTCAAGCGAGCGCCCGGAGGTCAGATGCGGTATTGGGTGATCAGTTCTCGGTATGGCATCATTGGCGGGGTAGGTTTTGCGGCTGCGAGCTGGCATCAGAAGGCGCGCGATGAATGGATTGGATGGAGCAGTGATGCGCGAGCTGTGAATTTGGCAGCGGTGATATGCAATCATCGTTTTTTGCTGATTGCTCGGGTGTATGGTCTGGCATCGAAGGTTTTGGGAGAGGTTTGCGAGCGAGTGGCAGTGGACTGGGAGGCGTGCTACGGAGTATTGCCGGTACTGGCTTATACGCATGTGGATCAGTGCTATAGCGGTATGAGTTATGAGGCGTCGGGTTGGCGTCGGTGCCAGCGGTTGAGCAGCGGTCATGCGCAGCGCCGAGCGCAGCCGGGCACGAAAAAGGCGGTATGGATGAAGCCATTGTCGGAGAATTGGCAGGAGCGTTTATGCACCCCTGCGCATCGGCCGATTGTCAGGCCCAAGTCGGTGTATTTGAGCGAAGATGCGCACTGGGCGGCGCGCGAGTATGCGCGTTCGAGTCATCCGGACGGTCGGGTTCGGGAACGGATTGTGCAAATGGGACAGGCGTGGGTTGAGCATCAGGGCGCATCGATACCGGTGCTATTTCCGAGACGGGCGGAACGCAAGGGTGCGTATCGGCTGTTATCGAACCAACAGGTGAGTATGGAACATATCTTGGAGCCTCATCAGGCGAGTGTTGCGGAGCGTTGTGCGACGGAGTCGGTGGTGCTTGCGGTGCAGGACACGACGTCATTGAACTATCACGGTCTGCGCAGCAGCGAAGGATTGGTGGGCATTGGCGGTCGTGGTGCGGGAGCGAAAGGGATATTGGCGCATTTTGGAGTTGCGATCAGCGAGGTGGGACGTCCGCTGGGGGTGTATGCGCTGGATGCGGGATTTCGCAAGGTGAGCAGCAAAGCGAGTGAATGCGACGAAGAAGGCGGGAAGGAAAGCGAGCGTTGGCTTGCAGGGCTGACACGTGCGCATGAACTGTCCGAGGCCTGTCCGAACACACGGGTCATTACGGTGTGTGATCGGGAGGCGGATTTGTGGTCGATGCTTCGCCAGGCGGTGGTATCAGGTGACAGTTTGCTGGTGCGTTCCAATGGTGCGCGCAAACGTAAGGTGATACTGGAAGACGGCACTGCTGAGAAGTTGCCGTTGCATCTGTCAAAGCAGCCGGTAATTGCGCACAAGACGATTCAGATTGAGGCCTGTGGTGGCAAGCGAAAGCGCAAGGCGCGCAAGGCGCGGTTGGATTTGCGGGCCTGTATGGTGACGCTCGGGGCGCCGGTATTGGCCGAAGATCAGACGCCGACGCAGATGCTGGCGGTGAGTGTTGACGAGATTCATGCACCGCGAGGTGAAAAGCCACTGCACTGGCTGCTATTGACCACTGAGGGCGAGGCGAGTGCCGAACAGGCGCGCAAGGTGGTTCGGTGGTATGAGTTGCGCTGGCACATTGAGACCTGGTTCAGCGTGTTGAAAAACGGCACGCGCATCGGCACGCGCCAGTTCGATCATGCGGATGATCTGCGCAAGTGCCTGGTGTTCGATGCGATCACCGCCTGTTACATTCATGATCTGAATTATATGGCACGCAACGACCCGCAGGTTGCAGCAAAGCAGGTGGTGGGGGACGAGCAGGTCGAATGTCTGTATGATTATTTGTACTATCGCGGGATCCACCGTTCGCGCGGCCCCCCGAATCACAATCCAAATATCCGGACATTCGTCATTGACCTTGCGAGCATCGCCGGGTTTGAGTCGAGAAAAAGTCAGCCTTTGCCGGGAACTCGTAAATTGTGGCAAGCCTATGCATTGTTCACCCCGGCGTTAATTTATCACCGAGGAATACATGCACAGAAATGATCAGACTAATACGACGTCACTTGCCGAGTCAACTGTGGGTAGATGAAAGATTTTAAACTAACGCATCACTTCCAATCGCACCCGTGTGTCTATATGTTCAATTACGAATAATATAATTTTGTTCTAATACTGAAAGCGCGCGGTTTCAGCACATCCAAAGTTGCACTCGGAACACTACTATTAACCATAACTCTCATTTACCGGAACCCTCCCTTTCAATTTGCTCACTTGCTCGGGTAGTCCTTTGCTATATTGGAAAGTAGCAAATCCTCCGACAGATGTTGGATGTTATTTCATCGAACGTTTTGTGGAATTTTAATTCTGTTGCTTGCTATACCATTCAACACCATAGTTTTCAATGTGTTTGCGCAGTTTCTCGTCTTTTAGAGAACTTTCCAATAGTAAATCTACCCGCTGAGGAATTGTAGATTCATCAATTTCATCAGCAAGTTTCGCCTTATCAGAAAAGGTTAGTTCTTTTCCGATCAGTACTAAATCTATGTCAGATTCAGGAGAATTTGTCTGCATTGCTCTCGAACCGAAGAGCACTACGCGCTCAACCCTTTCATTGGCTGAAAGAATTTTAAGTAGCGTCGATCGATATCTTGGTGCTAAGCTATTGTTCATTCTGAGCGGACTTGTTTTAATGTTTGATATAAACTGATTAGGGCAGGATGAAATACGTTCTTAATCAACTCTTTCGCTTCTAACGCCATTTCTTCGTCGTACACGTGGCTCAGTTCGTTGCGTTTTCTAAGCGCTATCAAAAACGTTTCACAGTCATCCTCACTGAGGTAAGAAGACTCAAAACTTTGACGAAACACTTCGCGGGGAGTCCTCAAAGAATACCCTTCAATGTAGAGTAAATCCTTAAGAACTTTCCAACTTAGTTCAAATGTTAATTCGAAAATTTTGATTAAACCTGCCCTTTCGATATTGCTATACTCCTCTAGGTCACATACATCTTTTAACTCCGCAAGTGACTTTTCAAATTTTTCGAATCGCTGGATCCAGCGCGCTTCATCACTATTGCTCATTTCTTGTTTCCCAAAATTTCTAAGTGAGCCCTACGGAAAGCACTACATTTGGATTATGGATTTTCGTATTTCAAATGTAAATTACGGGGTCATCCTTAATCAGTGTAAAAATATTGTATTCTTTTCGTCGGCGAAAGTCAGATTCGAGCAATCCAACGGATGAAACGGAGTTGAATAATTGGAGAAATTGAATTACATGCATGAAAGGAATTTTAGCCGATACCATCGATCAAGAGATTTTATGTCATGTCAAATGGAAATAATAACGCCAAGAGCAATATTCTGAACGCACAGAGACCCGTGCCGATACGCTTGAGGAGGTATTGTCTCGTCCTGGCACGCGCGAAGCTTTGAAAGTCATTCATGGTTGGCGGGAGCAAGACGGGGTATTCGGACCGCCCAGAATTATAAGCACAGAGTATTAGGGAATAACGGTAGCAACCAATCAAAAGACATTTATGCTTTGGATACAGTCCGTCGGAAGTACCTCTTTAAGCTTCATGAACACACCATGCGCAGCGTCATCCTCTATGCAACAAGATGATTGCAGAAAGATTCCCCGCTTTCGATTGCCTCGACTTTAGATGAAAACATCTGAACGCTCATGGAATTGAGTTACGGTTAGGATTGCACCGACCCAACGATTCTACGAGTTTGAGAACCGATGCTGAGTTAATACGGTCTCGACCTGTCCGTGCAATTGCGAGTCGTTATTTTCTTAGAAGATAACATACCTACAACAGCCTGCTTATATGTTCAATAGCAGACAATATAATCTTGCACTAACACAATTTCAATTTCATCACAATTGCGCTATTTCCAATTTCTTCTTGCGAGCGAAGATGTTTCATTTGGCAAGCTTGATAGAACCATACAAATTTTACCGAATTCAGACGTTCCCATAGAAGTCTTCACTGTGAAATTTGAAACAATCAGTGAAAAATTTCACGACTTCAGCAAATGCTTGCTAATTTTATTGGTGTTTTCTTCGGAACTGGATGAATCCGTTTTGATAAAAATATTCTATGCGTTCGTTCAATCTGATTGATGTTCTTTTTATCGACATCTGCGTCAACTGCAAATTGACACCAATTACGAACCGAAACGGTCACCTCATCCAGAATTCGTAATGCAACCGATCTTTTGAGCCCTGAAGACTTCGCGAATCTCAGTACATCCTCATGCTCAAAGTCGTTGTGCTTCCCTGCCATACTCATCTGGTGATCTCTCGTCCAAAGTCCAGAAGGATTGTATGCATAAACTACATCGTAGGCAGGTGATAATTGCCACTCACCCTTTCGGTTCATTAGGAAAGAAATGTTTTTGACGTGGTCGTCTTGATTGCGAGCAACTACATTAAAAATCGCTCGACGGAATAGCTCTTCTACAACGGGCATTCCAAGACCTAAGGAGCGAATTGTCTGCATCGCCTGTTCATATGCGTAAGCTCTTGGATTGTTGAAGTCGAAATGTTGCAACGCACATAGCGATTGCATGTGAATTTTACGGCCTTTCAAGTCGCGGTCAAAACGTCTGGTCATAAAGTGACTTCGACCACCTTCGTTATAAAGTCGACATTCAGACATCGCTATACCGGCATTGCGAGCCATAAGATAGTACGCATATTCGATTTTTCCAAAACCCGAAGGGTCTGCAAGTTCCTTGTCCAGATTGTTTGTGATTCCGTCAAACTTGAGAATCCAGTGTCCAAAACCATCGTCCTTATCGATTTGTTCCGGCCGAAACTCTCCTGTCGCGGAATTCCAAGCCAATACAGCCTTTGCCCGTGCGCCGCCGGCAGATGTTCCAACACGTAGAATGTTTGAAAGAGTTTCACTATCGTCTCGATCTTTGAGTTGACCGGTAAGTTGTAGACGGTCATTAAGAATTCTGTTGGCAAGTTCCACCAATTGTTCAATTTCAAGTTGATTGTGTTGATTCCAGTCACCTATGGTTGGCTCAAATTCCAATGCTCCGATGGCTCGCCTGCCGACATAACATAGCCTGTCGACCGGGTTGAAGTCCTGAATTTTTCTGCCTGTTTGTGCCAACCATACATCAATCAACTTGTTACCGAATTTGTCAGGCAATGAATCTGATAGTAATCCCGGTAGGCCTTTGAACGTTTCCCTGTTGAGAGCGGGAAAACCGTACGGCGCTTCGCGTACGGGCATCAGTATTGGCGAAAGTTCGATTCCTGCTGAGAGGAAGCTGGGATCATATTGAAAAAAACCAATGGCACGTTCCATGTCCCACGACACAGCACCGATCCGACGACCCCATAAATTTACTCTTGCATCAGTCATCCGCTCTAGTCTCCCCAAATCCAGGGTTCTTCTGAATCTCTGACTTTTCTGGACCTTGCACGCTTGCGGACTGATTGACGAGAGTCTACTCGCTCAATGGGTCGAATGTTTTGAGAAGGTATGGAATTGAGAACATCATCTGCCAATTCAAGTGCGGTCACTATTCGTAGAAAGCTGTCAAGTGTAGTAGACTCACCGGATTCCAACCGGCGAACCGTACGTACTCCAACCCCTGCTTCCTTTGCAAGTTCTGTTTGTGTGATGTTTCGGGTGAGGCGAATTTTTGCCAAGCGGAATCCGAGTTCAGCTTGAAGCGTGTAAGAGGTTGTAAACATTTATCTCATTTAATAGGCCATATTTGTCATTTTAACACTTATTTTACTTATTATAGGCAATTAATAGCCTTTTATATAAAATATATTAATAAATCATATATGGCCTATAAACTGGATAAAATAACATTATAGGCTATATATTGCCTATTATTTATCAAAATATTTCAGTGCGCCGCAGAAAAGCGATTTTTTCTAACCGATGTGACCCCCATCCAAAAACTGTCACTTTAGACGGTAGTAGTCAAAGTGGATGCAGAATGCAACCAATGAGTTTGAAACCTTTCACTATCCCATACCCGACACGGAATTTATCTTTGGGTTTTCGCGATCTCGCCGGCAGTTGAACGACAATACCGTAGGGCGCTTCTTGCTCGGATGATTTCGTAAATTCGACCCGAAGAGCACGATAATGTCTTAAAAATTCCTAAAGCACCATTCTCTCCAAACTAAAATGCTAGAAAATGACTTTTTTTACTTAAGTACCCAATATGAAATTATTTCCATGTCGGGGAGAATTCATTCCAGTCCTGTCTGTTTCATGTTGTACAGTTCGTCAAATCAATATTCACCGCATCACATTGATATTATTTGAATCGTCATTTCGCAATCGTGTGCGGTGTAAATAAAAGGAGAAATATGCTATATCAAATCGAATACACACCAAGAGCAAGAGTCTTGAACGCTCAGATACCCATGTCGATACGCTTGAGGAGGTATTGGCACATCCGGGCACACGCGAAGCATTGAAAGTTTTTCATGGATGGCGGGGCCAAGACAGAGTATTCGGACCGCCTAGAAGTATAAGTCCAACGGATTCGAGAAATGCAGTGACAACCAATCGTACATAAATTTCCGTCAAACTGATTGCAAAGGAGGGTTAAGTGCCCATCTGAAGTGAATTTCTCAAAAAAATAGTGCAACCACAAGAGGAAAACCAATCAGAAGACATTTATGCTCTTATGCGCAATATATTGAATCGTATAGGTAAATTAAGGTTCTAATACGCTAGTTAGCCGGCAAGTTAAACTCATCCGCCATACTAACGATTGATTCAAATAAAAACTTTGAACTTTTGAGCACCCGAAAACACATGGACAACAGTAAAGACCCGTTGCTACAGCCTTTTCAGTTGAAGCATCTTGAGTTACGAAACAGAATCATCAGCACCAGCCACGAGCCAGCATATTCTGAGGACGCACTCCCAAAACTTCGTTATCAACTGTATCACGAAGAAAAAGCCAAAGGCGGCATCGCCATGACCATGTTCGGCGGCTCTACGCTGGTTGACCGTGATTCTCCGCCTGCTTTCGGCAATCTTTATGCCGGATCCGACGAAATTGTTCCGTACTTCAAGCAACTGTCGCACAGAGTGCATAGTCAGGGTGCCGCGCTGATGTGTCAGATTACCCATCTTGGACGGCGAACTTCCCCTTATGTTGAAGATTGGCTGCCGACCGTCGCGGCATCATGCGTACGCGAGCCGGCGCATCGATCATTCCCAAAAGAATTGGAGCACGAAGATATGCAGCGGATCGCAAAAGCTTACGGTTCAGCAGCAAGAAGATGCCTTGAAGGTGACATAGATGGCATTGAAATCGAAGGGTATGGGCACCTACTTGATGGATTCTGGTCACCGCTCACCAATCGACGTAGTGACGAGTATGGCGGCAGCCTCGAAAATCGACTTCGATTTACTCTGGAGGTTATTGATCAAATCCGAAATCAGGTGGGCAGTGACTACATCGTGGGAATTCGAATGGTGATTGATGAAGACCTGCATGGAGGAATTGAATTTGAGGAAGGCATGAAAATTGCTGAAATTCTCACCGATACCGGCCACCTTGACTTCATCAACGTCATCAAAGGGCATGTGGATACCGATGAGGGATTGTCCCATGTGATTCCGAATATGGGTTCTCCGTCCGGCCCTCACCTGGAATTCACTTCGGCAGTCCGTTCAAATTTGAAACTTCCGGTATTTCACGCTGCACGAATTGCGGATGTAGCTACTGCAAGACACGCAATCGTGAGCGGGTGCGTAGACATGGTTGGCATGACTCGCGCACACATGGCGGATCCTCATATCGTGCAAAAAATCGAGCACGGTATGGAAGATCAGATACGGCCCTGTGTTGGTGCCGGTTACTGTATAGACCGAATTTACCTGGGACTTGAAGCCTTTTGCATTCACAATCCATCAACCGGACGTGAAGAAACGACTCCGCATCTCATCACACCAGCTGCTGACAATAAAAGAGTGGTCGTAATTGGTGCTGGCCCTGCCGGACTGGAAGCGGCGAGAGTATGCGCTGAAAGAGGTCACGATGTGGTACTGTTTGAAGCAGCAGATCAGCCCGGCGGACAATTGAATATTGCCGCCCGTGTGGAAAGAAGACGGGAAATCATGGGAATCATTGACTGGCGATATGCACAACTTCAGCGGCTGGCTGTCGAAACGAGGTTCAGCTGTTTTGCTGAGCACAGCGATGTCGTCAATGAAAATCCAGATGTCGTGATCGTCGCTACAGGTGGAACTCCGAATTGCTCATTCATGAAATTCGGAAGTGAATTTGCGACCACTACTTGGGATATTCTGACTGGAATGACAGCGCCTCACGACAACGTACTGGTGTACGACGACAACGGACAACATCAAGCGATTTCGTGTGCCGAGTTCATCACACTCAAAGGCTCTGCAGTAAAAATTATCACACCTGACAGAAACGTAGCCCAGGAAGTCGGCGGCACAAACTATCCGATTTACCTGAAACAGTTTTATGAACGAAATGTCGAGATGATCGTCAATCAACGCCTGCTCGGCATCAAACAACAAAACGGAACGCTGACGGCAACTTTTTACAATGAGTATGACCATTCGACGAGCGCAATGGAAGCCTCACAGATCGTCGTTGAACATGGTACGTTGCCGAACGACGAAATCTACTTTGATCTCAAAGGTGAATCAGCAAATCGCGGAGTTGTCGATTTTGATGCTCTGGTCGCAGGAGCGCCTCAATCCACAGTGCTAAATCCTGCTGGCTCGTACCAGCTCTTCAGAGTTGGAGATGCCGTATCCAGTCGAAACATTCATGCGGCAATTTACGATTCGCTCAGACTTTGCCAGCACCTTTGAATGACTGCAACAACTCTTGATGCTGTAGTCATCGGCGGTGGTATCGCAGGCGCCTCCGTCGCAGCCTTTCTCGCGCAAGATGGCGTTAAATCCGGATTGTTCGAGATGGAAAGTTCGCTCGCGTATCACACGACCGGTCGCAGTGCCGCACTTCTGACACCTTACTATGGACCTGACTCCATGCAAGCTTTTGCGTCTATCGGCAGAAGCTTTTTGGAAAATCCACCGCTTGAAACGGATGACCCTCTGATCACACCGAAGTATCTGGTTACAGTCACGGACAAAGAACACGTTCAACTCGTGGAACGTCCCCCTTCCAGTCTATGGTGGAGCGAAGCAGAATGTCTGAAACAGGTGCCTTTTCTGAAACAGGGCAAGTTCGTCGGCGCCGTTATTGACACCGTGGTGGCAAGCATCGACGTTCATGCCTTGCACTCCCTGTATCTGAAAATGTTTACGAATGGCGGTGGACAAATATTCAGAGATGCAAAAATTTCCACACTGGAGCAGGATTCATCAGGCGTGTGGGAATTTGAGACAAATGACAAAAAATTCCAATCCCCCACCATCATCAATGCAGCAGGGGCTTGGGGCGATGAAATTGCGAGCATGGCAGGCGTCGGCGCTGTCGGACTAGTGCCTAAACGCAGGACGGTACTCGTTGTCGACGAAAGTCAGTTCACCGGAACTGACTTCAACTCGCTGCCCTTCGTTGTCGTAGAACCCGACTATGTGTATTTCCAAAATTTCGGCTCCGGCAAACTAATGATCTCGCCAGCCGATAAAACTCCAAGTAAACCCTGCGATGCACAGCCCGACGAAATGGATATTGCCATCGGCGCCTCAAGGTTCGAGGAAGTCACGACACTGAACATCCGACGTATTGACCACAGCTGGGCCGGGCTGAGGACTTTCTCTCCGGACAACGATCCGGTCATCGGGTGGGAACCGAATCGAGAAGGATTCTTCTGGCTGGTTGGGCAGGGAGGTTATGGAGTCTTTACCTCGCCCGCTATTGGTCATTATGCAGCGTCTCTTATCGCAAATTCCACGCCGCCGAAAGAATATCAGGAATCAGTCTATCCATTTGAGGCATTGTCTCCCGACCGATTCAGGCTAACTTTGAGTTTCTGACTAAGGATACCGACACAATCACACATTGGACAGCGACTGGCGCAAGTCCTCAATTAGATCTTCAACATCTTCAATTCCCACGGACAGTCGAATCAGATTGATGGGAACTTGGCTGTGCGGGCCTTCGATCGACCTTCTGTGTTCGATCAGGCTTTCGACTCCGCCCAATGATGTCGCCCGAACGAAAACCTGCGTCGAAGAGACGAATTTACGGGCGACTTCAGCTCCGCCCTTGACTTGAACAGACATCATTCCACCAAAACCGTTAGTCATCTGTTTTTTGGCGATTCCGTGAGATGAATGGCTTGGAAGTCCTGGATACAGCACTTTTTCGATCGCTTCGTGAGATTCAAGAAATTCAGCAATTTTCATGGCATTTGCGGATGATCGTTCATAGCGAACAGCAAGCGTTCTCATTCCTCTCAATAGAAGCCATGCTTCGAATGACCCTAATATGCCACCTGTTAGTCGCCGCACTTCATCAATTTCGTCCCACTTGGAGGTTAACTCCCCCGTAATCAGCACACCGGCATTCAGGTCACTGTGTCCATTAAGATATTTCGTCGCGGAGTGAAACACGATGTCTGCTCCCAGTTCCAAAGCACGCGTAGTAACGGGCGGTGCCGCTGTACAGTCGACTGCCAGAATTGCACCGGCTGCATGTGATTGCTCAGCGCTTTTTTCGATATCGAGTACGTCCCAAGATGGGTTGATCGGAGATTCAATCCACACCACAGTTGTCTTGCCCGGACAAAGGGCATTGCCCAGCGCTTCCGGATCAGTCGGCTCGAACAGCGTCAACTCGATTCCTCTTTTATCTGAAATTCGCTTGAGCCAATCGACAGTGCCGTGATACATGACCTTTGGAGCGACGATGTGTTCGCCCATGTTGACCGTCTCGAACACCGCCGCAATGGCCGCAAGTCCGGATGCAAAAAATCGAGCTTGCTTGCCGCCTTCCATTTTGCAGATGATTTTTTCAAGTTGCTTGTAGGTCGGATTACTGTATCTGCCGTAGACATAATCGCCGATCAATTCCAGTTTTTCATCTCGAGCGAAAGTTATCGACGGTTCAATCGGAGGAACAATCCCGCCGCTGTCAGAATCTATAAAATGGCCGGCTTGAGCCAGCAAAGTCTTGAAGTCAGTCATGTCAATCTAGTTTCCATAAGTTGAATATGATTCACTCGCAACAACCTGTTGGACTCGCTCAATCAAATCCAACGGCTGATGCACCTCGTAATCTGGATTGGCAGTACGGAGCCATTCTATGCCGTGCCATCCCCAGCTGACGGCTATGGTAGCCACGCCAGCGATTTTTGCCTGCTCGATATCACTTACAGTGTCCCCAACCATACAGGCTTTGCCCGATCCACTCCCGTTATCTTGAATAATAGACTTGATCTTCACGGACTTGGCTCCTGGCATATCGCCACCGGCAATTTGTTGGACGAACTGTTCAATCCCGTAATTCTGGAGAACCTTGGAAATAACCGGTCTTGATGTCGCAGACACAATCCCCAGACTTCCCACCATACTGAGTTTTTCGATCACATCCGTCATGTGCGGAAATATCGGAATTTCATCGGCTCTGCGATACAGTTCACCGTCGATTTCCATAACAAATGCGCGCATCAGTTTTTTCTCGATTCCTGCAACGCTACTGATCTCAGGAATGGACATACGCCTGATATTTCGCAAATCTTCCGGCTGGAAAGAAACGCGTCGATTCAGTTTTCTGCCGGCAACGTTGACAGCTTCGGAAAACAATTCGATAGAGTCTACGATCACTCCATCAAAATCAAGGAGAATTGTTGAATTCACAAAATTATCTAGTTTAAGTGATCGACTTTAATCCGTGTCAATGCCCTCGGTCGACCCGAAGTTCGCGGCGCCGGCGTCCGCCGACTGCTCCTGCATGCCACGCAGCTCGGCCAGTGGAATATGACAGCGGATCGCATGGCCCAGCTCCGTGGGCCGCCAAGGTGGTGTCTCATTGTCACAGATGTCGCCGATACGCCGGGGACACCGGCACTGGAAAGGGCAACCCTTAGACGGTGGAAAGAGGTCCACAGCATCCTCGGCGGTCAAAGCCGGTTTGGCGTCCGGGTCGGGCTCCAGCACCGCGCCGAGCAGCACTTCGGTGTAAGGGTGGGAGGGAAGGCGATAGACGTTTTTAGCCGGACCCGTCTCGCAGAGTCTGCCTTGGTAGAGCACCGCCACGCGATCGGCCATGGCGCGCACCACCGCCAAGTCATGCGAGACAAGAACATAGGACGTCCCACGATCGGCTTGGAGCTGGGTCAACAGGTCCAGGACGGCGGCCTGAACCGAAACATCGAGTGCCGACGTCACCTCATCGCACAGCACTAGTTCGGGCTTGGCGGCAAAGGCCCGCGCTACCGCAACACGCTGCTTTTCACCGCCAGACAACTGACTCGGCAGGCGCTCCAGATAATCCGCACCAAGGCGCACCCGCTCCAGCAACGCCACACTGCGCTCTCGCAATTCTTCGCCGTCAAAACCGAAATAAAGCTTCAGCGGTTGAGCCAGGATTTCCGCCACTGTGTGCCGCGGATTAAGGGAGGCATCCGGATTCTGGAAGATGAGCTGAACGCGTCTCAGCAGGTCCTTCGCCCGCTCATCGACAGAGGTGTTCAGACTTTCGGTCTCCTCGTAAGTGATGGTTCCGCTCTGCAGGGGCCAAAGGCCGGCAATGGTCCGAAGGATCGTCGACTTGCCACTTCCGGATTCGCCCACCAGCCCGATGGTCTCCCTTGGGCGAATAGTCAAATCGATCTCGTCAACGGTTGGCGTTACATCGGGTTGCCGGCCAAGGATCTGGTCAAGAAATCTGGGCTTGGCATAGCTGATAGCCACGTTATCGAGGCGAAGGATGCAGTCCGCTTCGTCCTGGTCCGATCGGTTCGGCCGCTTCGGCGGTTCCGGTGTCGAGAGCCGCTCGATCCGTTCGTGAAAATGACAGCGCACCAATTCCTGGACGGCAGTGGGTTCCAGCGCTGGCCTCTCATCACGACAGCGCTGCTCGGCCATGGGACAGCGATCCGTAAATGCGCATCCTTGGCCCGTTCCGCCGGGAGGCGGCGGGCGACCCGGCATCGATTCGGGAATAGCCGCTTCTTTTATCCGCGGAATCGACAACAACAGCCCACGGGCATAGGGATGCGCTGGCTGCTTCAACACCTGATGCGCCGGACCCTCAAGCACGAGTTCCCCTGCATACATGACGGCCATGCGGTCGCTGACTCGCGCAATGGCACCCAGGTCGTGGCTGACATAGACCATCGCAGTTCCGGTCTCGGCCGCCAAATCGCGCAACAACTCGAGGATATGGGCTTGAGTGGTGACGTCAAGGCCAGTCGTCGGCTCGTCGAGCAACAGAACATCGGGTTCGCCCGCCAACGCCATGGCGACGGCGACGCGCTGTTGCTGGCCGCCCGAGAGCTCGTGGGGATAGCGCTCCAGCAGCTCCTCCGGTTGTGGCAACCGCACCTGAAACAACAATTCGATAACGCGTTCACGCCGTTGCTCTTTTGCAAGCCTAGTGTGCAGTTTCACCGACTCGTCGATCTGTCGGCCGATCCTCGAAGTTGGCGTCAACGACTGGCCGGCATTCTGCGGAATCAGCGCGAGCTCACCGCCGCGAATGTCTTGGAGGGCCCGCTTGTCCATTTTAAATACGTTGCGCCCACGAAACCGGGATTCGCCTTCCAAGACGCGGAGACCACTCTTCAGGTAACCCATCATGGCAAGGGCTAGAGTGCTCTTGCCGCACCCTGATTCGCCAACCAGTCCAATCGTCTCGCCCTCGTCAATCGCCAGATCGATGTTCCGCAGGATCGGCATTACGAGTCGCGCTTGGCCAGTAAAGCCTATGCCCAGGTTCTTTACTTGGACCAGCGGTTCGCGCATCGCGATATCTAGACCGGCGCCTTTTGAGCTCGATCGACACCCAAGGCCTTGGCGAGAGCGTCGGCGCTCAAGTTGATCCCGATAATCAGCGAGCTGAGCGCAACGACAGGTGCCAGCGCCGCCCACGGCGCGAACGACATGAAGCTTCGCGCATTGGAAATCATCAGGCCCCAATCCGGCGTGGGCGGCGTAACGCCGAACCCAAGAAATGACAGCGAGCTGAACGCCAGCAACATCCATGACCAACGCATGGCGCCTTCGACCAGCAGAACATCCAGCACGTTGGGCACGAGCTCACGCCAAACAATTGTCGACCGGCTCTCGCCTCGTGCTCGGGCAGCCGTCACGAAGTCGAGGGCTACCACATCGTGCGTCGCCGCACGCGCCATCCGTATCACCGGGATGCCGTAGAAAAATCCCAAGGTGAGAACCAGCACGCCGGCGCCGAAACCGACCATGACAACGACCAAGAGCAAGACCAGGATCCATGGCAGACAGAGAAAGGCATCAACGAGACGCATCAGGACCTCGTCCAGCCGTCCGCCGACGAGACCAAGTAAAACGCCCAACAATCCCCCCCAAGTGATGGCGAGGATCGTGGAAATGGTTGTCACGAGTAACGCCTGTCGCCCCCCGAGCATGGTACGCGTGAATACGTCGCGTCCAAGGTCATCGGTGCCAAACCAGTGCTCGTAGGACGGCGCGTTAAGGATAATCTCAGCACTCAATTCTCTGAAATCGTACGGCGCGATCGCAGGCGACACGATTGCCAGGACGACGTGGAAAGCCACGAGAATAAGACCCACGAGGCCCGAGGGCCGGGAGACCATCGCCAATAGAACAGCCAGCAACCTGACGAGCGCACTCTTCGGTCTGACGGGCTCCATGTTCGTCGCCGTCATGGTCACGACGTCCGCATCGTTCTAAGTCTTGGATTGATCACTAGAGTCAACAGGTCGGCAAAGAGATTTAGACCGATGTATAGGGTCGCTAGGATCAGGGCGATCGCCTGCACCATCGCGAGGTCACGGAAGAATATCGATTGGACCATCAATCGACCAAGTCCGGGATAGTTGAACACGATTTCGATGACGACGGTGCCCCCCAACAACCATGCAATCGTCAAGGCGACAAGGTTGATGGTCGGCAACAGGGCGTTCGGCAACACGTGCCTGAACACCATCTGCCAATAGGGAACGCCCTTTAATTGCGCCATCTGGACGTAGTCGCTTGCCATCACGTCGATCACGCTGGTACGTACCATTCGCAATATGTGCGCCGTCATGACAAGGGCGAGTGCGACGATCGGCAGAATAATGTCCGATAGGAACTCATATAGCGGCGCGTCAGGTCGGGTGATTACGATTCCGGGGAGCCATCCGAGCCAGACGCTGAAAATCAAGACTAAAACCGTGGAGCTCACAAACTCCGGGATCGTCATGGCAAAGATCGCCGTGGTGGATATCCACAGGTCGGGAGGGCGATCTCGGCACAGGGCTGCAATAATCCCAAGCAGGATGGCGAGCGGAACACCTATCATCGACGCGGCAACACCGAGGATGACTGTATTGCGGAAACGCGTGCCAACGGTTTCGGAAATCGGCTTCTTGCCCTTTAGGGAGATGCCGAAATCGCCGCGGACCGCGCCGAAAGCCCATTCGGCGTAGCGTGTCAGGGCAGGACGTTCGAGCCCAAAATCCTGGCGGCAATTCTCCAGCCTCTTCCCTTGGGCCATCCGCCCCAGATAGGCGGTGCAGGAATCGCCGGGCAACACCTCAACACCTACGAAGATAATGCCTGAGACAAGCATGATCGTCAAAAAGCCGAGTGCCAATCTGCGGAGAACTAGCTTGACCACGCCATGCTCCGGTCGTGGTTTGAACGTGTGGGCGTCGGCTTGGTCGTCACGGCAGTTTCGGCCAGCTCAGTGCTCAAGCTCCACCCAATAGGGCCGATGGTCCGATCCGTCTGCCGCGGTGTCGACCCATGCGCGCTCTACTTTGCGCCCGAGTTGCGGATCGACAAAGCAGTAATCCAATCGCAAACCGGGGGAGCGACTTGGCGGATCGGGCCACCAAGTGGTGCAGCCGTCATCGTCGGACCGCTCTCTTGCAACCGCCCAGCTATCGACGAAGCCGTCCAAGTGCTCTACCTGACCGTAGATCGGGTCGAAGGTGCCGACCATTCGCTGGAATTCCTCGCTTTGAGGCTCGCTGTTGAAATCACCCATCATGATTGTTTCGTCGGGCACGGGTGGCTGGGGCTCACTGTCGGACCAGTCGAAACCGATGAAATCCTCGTACCCGTTTACGATATCGACGGTCTTGCTGCCCGTCCAAGCACTCCCGTTCGACCGTGAGTGCCGATGCCATGCGAGTAGGTAGTCGATTTGCAGGAGCCGGTCGCGGGGAGAGGTAGCGGAGAGATGGATCGAATAGACCCTCAGAGGTCCCGAGGGTGTGTCGATCACACACTCGATTGCACCAGTGTCCATATTAAAGTGCTTCCCCGTTCCCAGCTTTGGAAACACGATGAGGCGAGACGCGAGAATTGGCCAGCGGGAGAGCACCATGGGTCCAAATTGCCGGCGCCGATTCAGCACTGTCCCGTCTTCATTACGTTCACTGGCGTTCATATCGAACGCGGGACAATAGACCCAGTAGAATTCCTTCAAGTACCTGCCAAGAATGTCTGGCTGGTCAAGCATGCCGTCCCGTTTCCAAAACCGCTCGACTTCCTGCAAGCCAATGATGTCGGCATCGCGCACCGTTTTGGCGATGCGCTCAAGATCAATTCGGTGGTCGGTGCCCAATCCAAAACGAATATTGTAACTGACGAGCTTCATACCGTCCTCCGTATGGCGTCAATCAAGGTGAGACGCGCGCTTACAATCAAGTTAAGGCACATGACATCAGGCAAGGTAGATGTTATCAACCGATATCGGGGATTTCAAGGCTTATTTAGAGTTCAACACATAGCCGATGGAAATTCGGTGGTTTGGAAGGGGTTTTGACAGGCTTGGAACAAGGACGGAACACAGAAAGGGAAGTGGCTCCGGGATTTTTTGGTACAGGGGATCGTTGGCGATCGTGGCGCGGCGTCCGCGCTGTTTCTGGTTCCGGGCCCACGCAATTTTCCGCGATAGCTTTCGACATTCATCTTAAAAATGATGGAATAATGCACCAAGCGGTCAATGGTGGTCACGACAGTGAACTCGTCCGACAACTCACAACCATACGCCTAGCGTGAGTTTACCGAGTTCAGCAGGAAAAAATTCAGGCACCAAGTCTCCTCAAGCCGTCTGGATTGATGTAACGCATTGAGTTATAGGGAGTATAACCCGAGTCTGTAAGATAAATCGGTTATCAAATGGCGACTTTCATGCGTATGACCTAACTGGTCCGATAGCGTTCGAGTTCAAAAGTATCATACAGTGATTTCTGGATTGCTGACAATGCCGACAGTGTCATTTCGATTTTCGGGTGTTTCTTTGTCGTCGGATAGACAACCCCAACCTCTTTGATTGCGGCCAGTTCATTGAGCATCTGTTGACACGAAAGGTGTAGTCCCTGAGCGGTGATCTGTCGATGCAGCGAAGTCTGCATCATCAGCGCCAGCACACAACAAAACACATGCACCTTGATTTTGTGATCGGTCCAGTGGTATTGCGGACGAATGGAAATATGTTGCGTGTCTTTGAGGTCTCGGAAGGCGCGCTCAACATGATGCTGTGCGCGATAACCGCGCACGATGTCAGCGTCACTCCAGTCAGTGTGGGTGGTGAAGATCAGATTCTTGCCAAGTCGGGCGCTTTGCAATCGCTTCCATGCGTGTTGGTCAAAGCGGTAACGCAGATTCGGGATGTTGTCAGCGGTGTTTTGCACACTGACCTTGAACAGTTGTTTCATGTGTTGGGCTTTCAGACACCCGTCAGCCTGTCGGCGAACACTGTCGAGCGTCGGTGTACGGCCCTTGCGAAGGATGCCTTTTTGCCGACGTTGCAGGTTCACCTGCAGTTGCCGTAATTTCTGGCGGCATTTTGCAATTTCGCGCAGCAAGGTTGCAGTTTGGGCATCTTTGAGTTTGCGGTTATTGGCAACCACGATGGTCAGCGGCATGTCGTATACGGTTTTGGTGGTTCGCCACGTGCTGACCCCAGGCAAGTCATCGAGCGTCTTGAAAAGGCGCGCCGGGGTGGTCAGCAAATCCGGGTGATGGCTTGGCACCAGTGAGCCGATCACATGATAGGGACTGTCGGTGATTGCAGCGAGATTGTCAGCGCAGTTGTTGCCTTTGTCAAACACCAGAGTGACTTGAGCACTTACGGTGTCAGCGATGTCGTAAAAGCGCGCCACCAGGGCATCGATGAGGCTGCGAAAAGTGGGCGAATCAGGCTGATTGCCCGGGTAGGTATGGTGTAGCAGTGGCAGGTGATGATCACAGGCTGCCAGCAGTGCGAGGCCGACGATGCGCAACGATTTTCGTCCTTCTTTGCTATGGCCGCGCTGCGCGAGTGTCGAGCGTTGGTTAAAGCTGTTGATGTAGGTGAAAAAGTTGGTTGCATCGAACAGCAGTTTGCTGACATCGGGTTGGAAGCAGTGCAACATACGGGCGACAATATCGCGTTCGATATCGACCAGTGCGTCGCCCGAGATGCGGTCCATATTGTCCCAGAAACGTTGGCTGGTCAGTTGTTTGGCATCGACGCCTGTGATCCGTGCCAAAGCGGTTGTGTTGTACCAATGGGCGATGGAATTTTTCGAGCATGGAGCGAGGCAGCGGTTGATGACAGCGATGAGCATGTAGGTTCCGACAGAGACTGCGGCACTTCGTTTAGGGACATGTTGGTCGAAAAGATCGACGAGATTGAGTTGATCAGCGATGTGGTACAAAGCGGCACTGGCGCCGAATTCGTGTACGAAGGCATTTTCGGGTTTGGGTGGTTGTTGGATCGCGGTGAGGATATCATCGGCGCGTCCGAGGTATTTTTGCCAGACGATTTTTGGTTTTCCGTTGATGCGTTTGGATTGTCGGGCGTAGTAGTAGGTATGTCCCTTGATTTTTTTGGCGGTGATGCTGGTCATGGTTAGGTCATACATTAATGAACGATGTGGTAATTATAACATAGAATAAATAATAAAAACAGGAATATAATTAGAATACGGTAGAATATTAGAATCTAAAATGTTAGAACATACAATAATCAGGGCAAAATCAGCCCCAATACCTCTGGATCCAAAGGGAAAAACAGAATAGAAACAGCTGTTTACGGAAAAAGTGTATAAATGTGGGATGAATTTGCAGAGAGAATTTCTGTCGAACTCGGTAAACTCACGCTAGCGTGAAATAGCCCTACCCCCCCCCCTCCCGATTGCCCCCATTTCGAGAATGGCTTGGCTGATCGGGAGGGGCGGAACCGAGTCCACATAGGTGGAAACTGCTTTAGTCGCTTACGTGCACAAGGTGATAGCGGACGGCGTCTGCAAACACCGCTTGTATGCCCGAAACTCTGGCGGTCGTAGCAATGGCCTGGTTTACGTGAAAGGGGATCAACGATCCGCCCTCCTCGTATAGTATCCTCTGGAGTTGATGGTACAGATCCCTACGTTTCTCGAAGTCGAGCTCCTTCCGCGCCTTGTCCAGCACCTCGTCGAAATCGGGACGGTTCCAGTATGTTTCGTTCCAGGGCGCACCGCCGCGGTAGTCTTCGTTTAGAATCTGATCGGCGGGCCGCTGGCCCCATCTAGTGGTTACTACTGGCTCCTTCCTCCAGACTTCCGACCAATATCCGTCCGATGGGGCCATTATTATGTTGACCGTGATGCCGGCCTTCGCGACCTGTTGTTGATACACTTCCGCCAGTGTTATGAACCTGGGATCGATATTGCTGGTGGTGAGATCAAACTCGATGCCGTCGGCATAACCGGCTTCGGCGAGCAGTCGCTTGGCCTCCTCCACCTGCGGTTGGCAATCGAACGGCGCGCGATATTGATCGCCTGTCCACACCGGGTGATCACACGTCACGATACCGCCGCCGGGGCCCAGAACAAGGTCGACTAGGGCTTGACGATCGGTTGCTATTCGCAACGCCTTGCGGAGGCGGGCATCGGTGAAAGGCTCAGTGTCGGTTCGGAAGACGATGCCCAGCCAATCGCCTGTGGGCACGCTCTGCACCTTAAACTTCGGGTTGCTCTCGAAGAGCGCTAACTGTTGTCCGGACAGATCACCGTAACCGAGCACGTCAATCTGGCCACCGAGCAACGCTTGCACGCGCGCCTGCGCATCCGCGATGCCGATGATTTCAATGATCTCGACGCCCGGCGGCCCCTCCCAATAGTCGGGATTCGCCTTCAGAACGGTTGTCCCTTCAGGATCAAGCGTAACCAGAATAAAAGGCCCGGTTCCGATACCCGTCGTTCCGATGGTGTCCGCCGAACCTTCCGGGATCATCCGAATGCGATAATCCATCAGCTGCAACGGGAGATCCGCGTAAGGTGCCGAGAGCGTCATCTTGACGGTCAACCGGTCGACGGCCGCTATCGTTTCTACCATCGCGATGACCGACGCAGCTGGCGAATCGAATTCGGGGTCTCGGATGTGTTCCAACGAATAAACCACATCGGCTGCATCGAAGTCGGAACCATCGTGGAATTTGACTCCTTCACGCAACTTGAAAGTCCATTCGGTTGCGGCCTCGTTTGCCGACCACTCCGCTGCCAAATTCGGCTCCGGCTCTCCGCTCTCGGCTGGACGAACCAGGCGGCTCATCGTTTTCTCGGTGACTTGCCAGAAGCGACCCTTAGAAGCCGGGTCGACATCTACCTGCCCCGCGCCAAACCCAAGGTCGTGGGATTGGCGGAATGTCCCACTCTGGGCATGGGCCAGCGTTATTGACGACACAGCGATGACGGCTGCTGTAAAGAAAATTCCCAACCTAGTCATGGTATCCTCCTTGTACTTTTGTACTGATTCTAATTCATCTTCATCCTACATTTCGCGGATGATTCCTCGCGTATGAATTGAGTATAACACGATTAGCCTCAGTGTCTGGATTCGTGGATTTTGCGCTGTAAGGTTTTTTGGGGAGTTTATCAGCCGGTTCGGTGTTCACGGACAAGTGGAAGGAGTCTTTCGGGTGGCGTATGCTGCTGATTCGCGTTGAAAATCGATACTAGGGCGGTGTTTTCACCGGTTGCGCGAACGGCGTGCGGATTGCAGGCGAACCGGCTCCTTGGCGTGGAACGGCCGATATCGCGCGGAGCTTGGTCAGGCGGCGGGACGCACCAGCGAGCACATCCGCAGGGGTGTCCGTTCGGACATGTCCGAGCGCCAGCGCCATCACTACGGCGACCGCCAGCGATCTTTCCCTGCTCGATATCACTTACAGTGTCCCCAACCATGCAGGCTTTGCCCAATCCACTCCCATTATCTTGAATAATAGACTTAATCTTCATGGACTTGGCTCCTGGCATATCGCCACTGGCAATATGTCGGACGAACCGTTCAATCTCGTAATTCTGGAGAACCTTGGAAATTACCGGCCTTGATGTCGCAGATACAATCCCCAGACTTCCGACCATGCTGAGTTTTTCGATCACATCCGTCATGTGCGGAAATATCGGAATCTCATCGGCCCTGCGACTCAGTCCACCATCGATTTCCGTAACAAAAGCGCGCAGCAGATTTTTCTCGATTCCTGCAACGTTACTGATCTCAAGAATGGACATATGCTTGATATTTCTCAAATCATCCGGCTCAATGGAAACGCGTCGAATCAGTTTTCTGCCGACAACGTTGACAGCCTCGCAAAAAAACTCAATAGAGTCTACGATCACTCCATCGAAGTCAAGGAGAATTGTTGAATTCACAAAATTGTCTAGGTTAAATGATGAACTTCAGTCAGTATGAACGGCTATCAGCTTTCACCGCAACGAAAGTACAGAGACTAGTCTGCACGTGGTTGAGCTGCCGCAATGTCTACAGCGAATCACTGCTTCGCTGGTATAAACGGCGACCCATACTCCAGGTTTCTTTGACATTTTGTGCGCTCCCCAATATGACATACGTAAACAGCAGCTCCTCAATTGAATTAGATCTCTCCAGCTTTTGTTGAGTCAGTTTTCTTCCACCAGAATCAAGAACAACAAAATCAGCCTCTTTGCCGGATTCAAAGCTTCCTACATGATTATCAATGTGAAGCGCGCGAGCACCTCCAAGTGTGGCGAGATAAAACAACTCAAACGCATCCAGATTTGCTCCGCCTAGCCGAGCAACTTTGTACATCTCCTGCATCGTCTGCAGCATGGAAAAACTGGTGCCGCCGCCAACATCGGTTCCAAGAGAAATCGGAATTCCATGATCAGCCAACAGATTCGGCTGAGCCAGTCCACTCCCTAGAAACAAGTTTGAAGTGGGGCAAAGAGAAGCCGTTGCACCAAAATCCGCTAGTCTTTCACATTCTGATTCGCTAAGGTGGATGCAGTGCGCAAATATCGAATGCTCGGAAACCAGTCCAAATCGTTCGTAGATGCCCAGGTAATCTTGAGACTCGGGATACAGGCTCAACACCCACCTAATTTCCGCCAGAGTTTCCGACAGATGCGTATGAAACAGCACATCAGGGTGACGATTGACGAGTTCTGTACAGGTCTTCATTTGCTCGACTGTCGAAGTACCTGCAAATCTCAGCGTAATCGCGTATGACTGGCGTCCATTGCCATGCCACTTCTGAATGAGCCGCTCGGACTCCCCCATCCCGAAATCTTCACCGTCCAATAGACCGGCTGGTGCATTGCGGTTCATCAACACCTTTCCCGCAAGCATCCTTAATCCGCGGCGATGCGATTCTTCGAAAAACAGATTGCACGAATCCGCGTGAACGGTGGGGTATGCCAGAGCGCTGGTTGTTCCGTTTCGAAGCAGCTCGTCAAGAAACTCTACTGCCACCTGTGAGGCATAGTCCGGATCTCCAAATTGAAGTTCTTCCGGAAAGGTATGGTTTTCCAGCCATTCCAGCAAGCCGGGAGCAGGTGACCCGACAATTCGGGTTTGGGCATAGTGGATATGTGTATCTATGAATCCAGGGCAAATCAGACACTCGGGATACTCATAGACCGGCATCGCATTCTCAATCGACAGAATACACTCATCGGCCGGCGTGATCTGCTTGATCCGACCATCAGCAACAACCATCAACCCATCGTCCAGAAAGGTCCACGCATCAGAATCTTTCGCGGGGTTTGCCGTGGTGTGGAATATTGGTCCACGAACTGCAAATTCTTTCATGTCCTTCGCTGCAATCCGTACGCAATTCGGGGGCGCCGCACAGCAAACGCCCCCAAATTCAGTTTAGTACAAGTAGAAGTGCTAGAGAGTTACTTCGGAACCGACCCGTCAACGCCCATGACGTAGTAATCCATGCCGAGCAATTCTCCATCGCTCAATTCCGCGCCTTCTGCCACGATTTCATTGCCCTCCTGATCCATGATCGGGCCGGTGAATGGATGAAGCTCGCCCGAGCGTATTCCTTCCACAGTCGCTTTTGCATCAGCAACCACTTCGGCGGGGAGCGTATCCTCATTGAACACCGAAGCATTAATCATTCCTGCGGTAATGCCATCCCAAACATCCTGCGACTCCCAAGTGCCTTCCATCGCTGCACGAGTTCGCTCTACATAGTAGGGCGCCCAGTTGTTCACGATTGCATTGATGTGTGCAGATGGTGCGAAGGCATACATATTGGAAGCCTGCCCAAATCCAAGCACACCGCGCTCTTCTGCTACCTGAAGTGGTGCTGGCGAGTCTGTGTGCTGCGTAATCACGTCCGCACCCTGGTCAATCAAGGCTTTGGCCGCATCGCCTTCTTTACCTGGATCGAACCAGGTGCTTACCCAAACCACCTTGACCTTTGCATCCGGATTTACGCTGTGCAATCCCAAGGTAAATGAGTTGATACCGCGGACAACTTCAGGAATTGGAAAGGATGCAATGTATCCAACCGTGTTGGTCTTGGTCACCGCACCCGCAATTCGTCCATTTACGTAGCGTCCTTCGTAAAATCGCGCGTTATAGGTTGCGACATTGTCAGCTCGCTTATAGCCAGTTGCATGCTCAAAATACACATCTGGGAACATCTTGGCAATCTTGACAGTCGGATTCATGTAACCGAATGATGTCGTAAATATAAGTTTGTGACCGTCCGCGGCAAGCTGGCGAATAACGCGTTCTGCATCCTGCCCTTCAGGCACAAATTCAACAAATGTGGTCTGAACCTTATCGCCGAACTCTTCTTCAACTGCCAGTCGTCCCTCATTGTGCTGAAATGTCCATCCGTGATCACCAACCGGACCGATATAGACAAACCCGACTTTTAGTGGTTCAGCTGAAACTGCTCCAGCGGCAGCCATAAGGCCTGCGAAAACTGCCAAAGTTGCAAATAGTAATCGTCTCATACTCTTCTCCCTATTGTTTGTTCAAGATCAACTTTACATAATTTACCTGAATTAATTTGCAGCATTGTGCCAATTCACTATGAGTTGCATATTTACATTGGCACGCAAATAGAATTTCGGCTTGAAATTGTAACATTAACGAACTTCACATCAAACACTACCCGTGCCGGAAATAGCGGCAGCTATGGTTGGCGGGTTTATCATTGAGTTAGCTGTGGACGAAAGCATCAAATGGGTTCACATCATTTACATCGAATTGTCTATTGCAACGGGAGAAAGTAAATGGACAAGTTACAAAACTGGGAAGCGCCTTTAGTCAATTCTGTGACGGGCCTGCTTAACGATTTCATTGCATATCTGCCTCAGATTATCGGTGCCATACTGCTACTGACTTTCGGATGGTTAGTGGCACGGCTGGCACGAGGACTTGCCACCCGACTGGTAAAGGGCTTTGACCGATTTACAGGGTTGGTTCGAAAATCCGGTACAACTGCTAGCCCAAAAATCGGTGAATCCTCCGCATCCGTTATTGGCAATATTGTCTACTGGATCACGGTTCTGATTTTCGTAACTTCCGCGGCCAGCCTGCTGGGCATGAACATGTTCGTGGGATGGTTGAACAAACTCGTTGATCATCTACCCAACATCCTATCGGGCGCCCTGATCATCTGTGCCGGTGTAATTTTTGGCAATCTTGCCTATCAAGTTATTTCATCTACTAGGCTGAACATGTCAGCTTCCCAACGTATGATTCTTGCTCGAAGCGCTCAATTTTTCACTCTGGTCATGCTCATATTGATCGGTGTTGATCAAATTGGTGTCGATATCACTGCGGTTATCACAATCATGTCAGTTGTAGTAGGTGCCGTTTTGGGCGGTTTGGCCATTGCCTTTGGAATTGGCGCTCGCAGGCTTGTAAGCAACTTGCTTGGAGTTCGTTATCTGAATCGAAATTACCAAGTCGGTGAACGCATAAAAATTGACGAATTTGAGGGCACCATACTTGAAATCGCTTCCGTTGCTGTCATCCTTGATGCCGACCAGGGGCGCGTAACAATTCCGGCAAGACTTTTTTCGGAGCAGCCCAGCATTCTTGTTAAACGGGAGAATGACGATGTCTGAACGAATTGCATTTGCTGAACATTTCATCCAGACGCATAGTCAGAATGCGGCTCGCGTTCTGGAGGAACTTTCGGCCGAAGCTGTGGGTAGTTTCATCGGGTCAATTCCTGATTCTATCGGCCTGTCGGTTTTAACATCGATGTTGCCCTATCACGCTGCCAAGTGTCTGGAAACAATGCCGCGAGATACCGCGGCGAAATATCTCGCACAATTAAATCCGAAGCAAGCTGCGAGTATTTTAAGACAGTCAATCGAGGCAGCCAGGACAGAACTGATACATTCACTACCTCGCCTTCAAGCATCGCGACTTTCTCGCCTGCTGAGTTACCCTCGAACGCTGGTCGGAGCTTGGATGGACCCTGTCATTCTGTCTTTACCGGTTGAAACTCGTGTTGGCGAAGCAAAAAAACGCATATTTACCGAAAAGTATGACTACCGAATTATTTTCATAGTTGATATCGACAATCGGGTCGTCGGTTCAGTTTCTCTGGTCGAATTACTGAAGTTCAGCAAAGACCAAGTATCGATAAACGACATTACGCAAAGTATGGTAAATCCGATATTTGCATCAACGACACTAGACCGTGCCATCAACGCAGACGGTTGGAGCGACAGCGATGTTCTACCAGTGATAGACCGAGAGGAAAAATTAGTCGGTGTTCTGCGTTTTGCCGATCTACGAGAAGCATTGAATACACCGTCTCTTGACGTTCATGCCAGTACGGAAAGCAATAATCTTGTCAACATTACTGAAATCTGCTGCCTGCGTCTGGCGGATTTAATAGTGACGACGCTAGCCAAAGAAAAAGAGCAAATCTAGCGAATTTAACTCGAATGGAGGTGATCAAATTATGACAGATCGAAATAATCTGGATATCGCTGTTGCAGTGCTGATTGAACAGTTTTGCAAAGAGGCGCCTCAGAGCGCTGCACAAAAAATCGAAACCATGTCAACCGAAGATGCTGTGGACATACTTGGGCAAGTTCCATTTGAGTCTGTCGTGCCTGTTTGGGAAGCGCTGCCCCCCAATACCGCCGCGGAATTAATTGATGTGTTGCCTGTGAACGCTGCAAAAGAAATACTTGAAGCCTTGAATCCCGGTAAAGCGACTTCCGTCCTACTGCTTGTCGAACGTGAAAAAAAAGATGAACTGTTGGCCATGTTAGATGCAGCGATTGCTCAGGAAATCGAAGAACTGATTGCCTACCCGCCGGACAGTGCTGCAAGATTGATGGATACCCGCTTTCAGGTTTATAGAGGGGACATGACAGTCGCTGATGCGCAAAATATTTTGCGGCGTACTAAATCGGGCCAACCGGTCTACGAATTGCGACTCATTGACGAACAACAGCGGTTCAACTCTGTTGTCGATATCAAAGATCTGGCGGTTGCTAAACCATCAATGCATTTGAATAGAATTGCGCATCCTATTGTTGCCGTCGTGAAGCCTATGGATACCAAGGAGAATATTACCGACAAAATGCAACAGTATCGATTGGAAGAGCTCACAGTGATTGACGAAGACGGACACATTGTGGGAGTCATCCGATATTCCGCTCTGATCGGTGCATTGAAAGAAAGCGCTTCGCTTGACATTCAAACCATGGTCGGTGTGAGCAAAGATGAACGGGCCACGTCAAGCAGCTGGCTCGCAGTCAGGAAACGTATGCCTTGGCTTCAGGTCAATTTACTCACTGCTTTCCTGGCAGCAGCCGTCGTTGGACTATTTGAAGGAACCATCGCGAAATTTACCGCTCTTGCCATACTCTTGCCTGTTGTCGCCGGACAGTCGGGGAACGCCGGTGCACAGGCGCTCGCCGTTACCATGCGCGGTCTTGCACTGCATGAAATCAGATTGGGAGATTGGCTAAAGATGGCGCGCAAGGAAACAAATGTCGGAATCTGGAATGGCATTTCCATTGCCATCGTCTGCGGTGCAGGCGTTTATTTCTGGAGCGGGCAGTTTGGACTGGTACTGGTAATCTGTTCGTCCATGATCATTGCAATGGTACTGGCAGGACTCGCTGGAGCCTTGGTTCCGATGGGATTGAAAAAATTACGACAAGACCCTGCAGTGGCTTCTTCGATAGTACTGACGACAATCACCGATATTGTTGGATTTTTCTCATTTCTCGGAATCGCGACCTTACTATCGGGAATACTCGCCTAACGAGTCTTCAAATTTTGAACATAAAGCACTGATCGTGAATCAGAAACCGATGATCACGCTTAGGTGCACGGGGCTTTGTCGGCGGAGCCGTGCATAGGCCTTGTACGGGTTCTAGATGATACCGGGTGACAGGGGGGGGGTTGTAGGTCGCGCCGCATCTTGCTTTCTCCCAGAGGCCGACGGCGTATGCGCCAATGCTCTCCCTGTCAAGTATCAATCGGTTACTATTTGCCGATCGGCTACGCACGATATCTTACAGTGCACATGCGAATCTACGGGATTGCTCATGCGGAAGTTATTCATAAGCTGTAAGTCCCGAATTTCCCTTACGAGTACAAACATAAATACCAACTCTTGCTCAATACTAGTATCTACCCACTGCATCGGAATACGCCCTCTGTTGAAACGCGATGATCAAAGATCAAAATAGGGCTTGACAAAATTATTTGGGTTTACTATGATTAGTTAATAATAGTGCTGTATTAAACTATTTTTGACTAGAAACGATATTAGGAGATCATCATGACTCAATCCACTAACCCAGCCGACTACATCTATGTCCCGCTCCAAGTCGATCTTTATGCCGATCTTGTCCTCCGCTCCGGAACCGCCGATGTATCGGGCTATATTGAGCATTCAGTGGAGAGCTTCTTGGAGCGCACGGAAGGAGATCCAAGCATCTGGTCAGCCGAGTACATTGAGAAACTCGCTGACCAAGAAGATGAAGCGTTCTGGGAAAAATACGGCAATCCCGAACGAGGCTATCAGTGGCAGACAGTCTTCTTGCCGAACGGCACCAAGGTTTGGATGTCCTACAAAAGTCAAGATTCATATGCCGAGATTCGACATGGAAAGCTCCACTACGGCGAGGAGGTTGTGTCATCTCCGTCACAATTCGCCCGCCGCGTTGCCGATAACACCAGCCGCAACGCATGGCGCGACCTCTACATAAAGTTTCCTGGCGAAGGATCGTGGAAACTTGCGGACAGTCTGCGCCCGCCTATACAAGCTTTCTCGCTGTCAGATTTCTAACGGGGCTCCCAATCCCGCAATTCATACCGTTGAGAGAAACCGTTATGCACAAAAAAACCAAACACATTCAAACCCGTTGTCAGCAACGGGGAATCAAAGAGCGCGACCTGGATCTTATTGCCCAGTTCGGGACGAAAACCCGGGACGGCCTGATCCTGACCCGCAAAGACATTTCGGAAGTTGAAAGGGAAACGAAACGTTTAGTGTGTCGCCTGTCACGACTGCAGGACGTCTTCGTAGCCAAGGACGGCGAAACCTTGATAACAGCCTATCGCGCTGGCAGGCGGCAACGTCGCTCCCAGGTTGGCATCTGGTAGGGGAAAGACTAATGACATTCACGAACTCAGTATTGGCGATGATTCCTGCCCTCATTGTTCTTTCGCCAATTCTGCTTGGAGGATGGGTAGAGTGGTTGGAAAATCGGCCGGGCGGCGCCTCTGAATATCATGTGCACCGCATCAAAGAAATGTGCAAGGAGCTGGGAGAGAAACCAATTCGTGATCCTGCGACTCTTTCTTGGAATGAAGCGACGGATGAGTGTAGCCGGTTAAAGAATCGTGTTCGACCTCGACCAGTCACACCATTCCCGAAGGCCAACATAACGTCCGGCTCAAGCATTACCTTGAACGTGCATACAACAAGCATCTCAAATGACTGAAACTCTGGCTTGCTTTGTCTTGTTGCCGTAATCAATCCTGTACACGCTGCATTTGAACAGTAATGAATTTATCATTGTGTCTACTAATTCATGATTTATCGGACACCTGAAAAACCCCATTTTTGAGTGCCTATTAAATCGTAAAACAACATATAATAGAAACCCGTGTCCACAAATCGATTTTGTAGACAGTTCTGAAGCATGAGATTGTTCGGCTACGCCCGCGTTTCCACTAGTCGCCAGGCCTTGGACAGTCAGGTCCGCGCACTCCAGGCGGCGGGCGTGAAACCACACCGAATTTTCACCGACCAGGTGAGCGGACGTTCGCTTGAGCGCCTAGGCCTCAACACACTGCAACTGAAGGTGGAAAATGGCGACGTGATCCTGGTCCGGAAACTCGCCCGGCTGGGACGCAACACTGCTGACATGATCCGGCTGATCCAAGAGTTCGACCAAAACGGCATCGCCGTCCGCTTCCTGGACGACGGCATCACTACTGAAGGAACGATGGGACGGATGGTGGTGACCGGGTGCGATTAAAAGTGATGCGCCGCCGAATTTATTTTCATGCGGTTTTCTTGAGGAAGATCTTCCTGACAGTTATCCTATTTTTCAATTTTCCATATATTTCAGAGTCTTAAACAAACGAATCACTATTAATCATGCTAGCAAAGCGCCTCTTGCAACAACTCAAACACTTCAATATATTGTCTTGGCGCATCACTTTTAATCGCACCCGTGGTGACCATCCTTTCTGCAGTCGCCCAGGCGGAGCGGGAAAGAATCCTGGAGCGCACCAACGAGGGCCGACTGGAGGCGAACGCCAACGGTGTCCGCATGGGGCGCAAGCCCAGCATCGACCGCGACGGCGTTCTCAAGCTGCATCGCGAAGGCTTGGGGGCGACGGAGATCGCCCGACAAATGCGGATCGCGAGATCCACCGTCTACAATATCCTGAACACATCAAGCGGTATGCGTCTGCAAATTTGACAAGGAGTTTCAATCCATGGGACAAATCAACCCTAAAATTACTATTAGATCTGAATATTTTGGAATGCTGTTGCTAAGTGCAGTTGTGATCATTTCAGCGGCTCGTTTGACGATCGCATCCGATCTGGATTCGCTTAAAGCGTCCGCCGAGCAGGGGGATGCCACGGCACAGATCAAGCTGGGTAACATGTATGCCAAAGGCGAAGGCGTTCCCCAAAACTATATCGAGGCAGTGCGATGGTTTCGCATGGCCGCCGAGCAGGGAGATGTCGTGGGGCAGTTCGATCTGGGTCTCATGTATTACGCTGGTGCCGGCGTTCCCCAAAACTATACCGAGGCGGCACGATGGTTTCGCATAGCCGCCGAGCAGGGAGATGCCAAGGCGCAGCTCAAACTGGGTTACATGTATGACACTGCCCGCGGCGTTCCCGGAAACAATACCGAGGCAGTGCGATGGTATCGCATGGCCGCTGAGCAGGGACTAGCCAAAGCGCAGTACTATATGGGTCTCATGTATTACGGCAATATCGAGGGGGCACGATGGTTTCGCATGGCCGCCGAGCAGGGAGATGTCGCGTCACAACGCAATCTGGGGCTCATGTATGCCACCGGCAAAGGCGTTCCCCGAAACGCTACCGAGGCGGCACGATGGTATCGCATGGCCGCCGAGCAGGGAGATGCCGAAGCGCAGCTCGGTCTGGGTTTAATTTATGTGACTGGTCTCAGCGGTCCCAAGGATTACGTACAGGCCTATGCCTGGTCTAACTTTGCCGCGGCGGAAGACGATCTAACGGAAGGGAGGGCAAGGGAGTTCTTGGAAACAATCACAAAAAAAATGACGACTGCTGACATAATCAAGGCACAGGAACTATCGCGCGAATACTGGGAAGCCTATAGGCCTAATCGGACTTCGTCAGAATAGCGAAGTTTGAAAGCACGGAACTATTCACTGCCGCCCTTTCGTCCTCTCGCCCGAGCAGACCTGCTAGAGTTCTTTCCTTGATGAGGTTACGTTCAAACTCTGTCAAAGCGCTGAAGAGAGGAAAGATCAACTTACCGCTACTTGATGCAGTATCAATCAATTCGTGTAGGCTTTTCAACTAAACCCCCGAGATTCCAGCAACGTCACGAACTCGATTAGATTTCGCAGTGATCAACTGAGGCGTCCAGTCTCCATACTACCAAGGTGTCTTCAGGACGAGCGAAATTAAGTGCCTGATTGAGATTCGGTCGAGTATTGACAATCCCGCTAACTTGGTCTTGAAAAACCTGGCTGCAACCTGACGTCGGTGAGTCCGGTCTTCCGTCTCACTTCGTTCCAAATCCGAGCCATTGTCCGTGACGTCGAGAGCCTGCTCGAGCGTGTCGCCACCCAAATCACGCTCGAAGTGACTGCAACCCTGACCGAGACTGGAACAGATTACGGAACGCCGGTAGATACGGGTAGAGTGCGCTACGTACCACCGAGAAAATCGGAGGCAAGATAAAATGGCCGACATTCCAATATCCGGCGACGGCATTCTGTTGATCGACCTCGGCCTCGTGCTCAGGATGGGCTCACCTGCTGATAGCCTTGGCGGCCGGGAGGCGCAAATGAAAGCGGCCCAGTCGTTAACTAGTCGCGACAAGCGGCTCGATGCCGTCAACCTCGGTTGCGTTTCGAGCGCGGTCCAGGTCATGCATCTGCTGAAGGTTCAGCCAGAAATCGGGGGTTGTGCCGAGTGCTCGCCCGATGCGCAACGCTGTATCGGCCGTGATTGCGCGACGGCCATGAACGATTTCATTAATGCGGCGCGGCGGCACGTTGATCGCTTTTGCCAGGCGGTATTGACTGACTTCCAGCTCCTCAAGAAATTCCGCCAAGTGCTCGCCGGGATGAATGGGATCGATGTTGGTCATGGTATGCCTCAATGATAGTCGGTGATCTCAATTTCGATGGCGCCTTGATCCGTCCAGCGAAAACAAACGCGCCATTGGTCGTTGATGCGGACGCTGTGTTGATCTTTCCGGTCACCACTCAGCGCTTTGAGGCGGTGGGACGGCGGAAGCCGAAGGTCAGTCAAATCAGTCGCCGCAACAACACGCTGAAGCCGCATCCGCGCTCGCCGCTGGATGGAGATGGGCAAGCGGCGAACAGTGAGTCCTTGGAATACCTGTTCGGTTCGCTTGTCCTTGAACCGCTTCATGATCCAATGATAACGCATCACGTTAATAACCTCAAGGGTTATTACTAATGAGGCACTTGCTGAACGACTCGGCGAAACCGGTGTTGGAAAACGTGCTCAATGCAATGCGGAACTATGATGTCGGTTTCCGTTATCGCCATCCTTTTATTTGCAATGCGAGGCTTCAAGTTTTAGACAAAACCGCCCTAAGTCATTGATTTTATCAACTCGTAAAATCCGTCATTTTGTCTAAAGCCTTTGATTTGAAAGGAATAGGTCGAGGCTTCTAATCAGGTATTTGGATGAAATATCTGACCAATGCAGGCTGGAGCATTCAACTTAACGCGGGCTGCATTACGGGAAATTAGAACCAGAACCAGTATGGTAACCAGATACGGCAACATTGACAGGATCTGAGCGGGAATTCGTACTCCTATACCTTGCAGATGCAATTGCAAAATCGTCACAGCTCCGAACAAATAAGCACCAATAATGACGCGCCCCGGTTTCCATGTCGCGAAAACTACCAGTGCCAGTGCAATCCATCCTCTGCCTGCAGTCATATGCTCAACCCACATTGGAGTATAGGATAAAGACAGAAAGGCACCGCCGAGTCCTGCCATTGCACCCCCAAACATCACCGCTAGAAACCGAATCTTCACAACCGAATATCCGATGGAATGGGCTGCGTCATGCGATTCTCCAACAGCACGAAGCACAAGACCTGACTTTGAGTAGTTTAAGAACCAGTGAACGGCCAGTGCCATGATGATTGAAATGTATATCAGAGCATCCTGTTCAAACAACAGTGGTCCAAAAATTGGAATATCGCCCAACAACGGCAAATCAAGCGTCGGCAGCTTGTCAATTGGAAGTCCAATAAACGGAATTCCAATCAATGAGCTGAGACCAACGCCGAACAGTGTCAATGCAAGACCGGAGGCAACTTGATTGGCGAGAAATACCAGCGTAAGCAGTCCAAACAGAATCGACATTAGTATTCCCGCAACTGCTCCAACAACAATTCCCAAGGCCCAACTCCCTGTTGTCAATGCGGCAATAAACGCGCAAACCGCACCGGCTAGCATCATGCCCTCAACGCCGAGATTAAGCACCCCAGATTTTTCTACTACCAACTCTCCAGTTGCAGCAAGCAGTAATGGCGTCGCTGCGCTGACGACTGTCAGCAAAATTAATTCGATTGTCGTTATTGCTTCCATCAGGATGCCTTCTCTAGAGCGATTGGTTTAGTGTGCCTGATTTCCACCCGATAGTTGATTAACAGATCACAAGACAGCAGAAAGAACAGCAGCATTCCCTGAAACACACCTGCAATTCCGAGCGGCAAGCCGAGTTTAATTTGCACAAACTCGCCGCCAAGGTAGGATAAGGCAAGAACAAGGCTTGCAAAAACAATTCCAATGGGATGAAGTCTGCCCAAGAATGCGACAATAATAGCGGAAAATCCGTAGCCTGGAGAAACGATCGGCTGCAACTGTCCGATCAAGCCGGTGACTTCGATGATGCCAGCCAGTCCGGCAAGCCCTCCGGCGGCGAGAAGCACATACCAAATCATCCTTTTGTATTGAACTCCCGCGTAACGTGCAGCATTGGGAGCGAGTCCTGCTACCCTGACCTGAAAGCCTGCAATGGTTTTTGAATAAAGCACCCATGCAGTGGCAACTACCAGCAAGGCAATCAATGTTCCAGCGTGCAGCCGAGTGCCTGACAATATTGATGGTAGAGTGGCAACGTCAGGAAAAACAACACTCTCAGGGAAATTGTAGCCGCCGGGGTCGCGCCACGGCCCATGAATCAGAGTGCTTAGCAAAAGTATGGCTACATAGACAAGCAGCAGACTCGTCAGGATTTCATTTGTGTTGAAACGCGTCTTCAGAATTGCCGGAATTGAAGCCCACGCCATACCGCCCACAATGCCGAGAATCAGCATAGCCGGAAGCATCAAGAAATTTTCAGATTCCGGAAAATAAATTACCAGCGCGCTTCCTGTAATCGCGCCAATGGTAAACTGTCCCTCAGCACCAATATTCCAGACATTCGCCTTAAACCCCATTGCCAATCCGACTGCTATTATCGCAAGTGGAGACGCTTTGATAATCAGTTCGCTTACACCGTACAGATCACTGATCGGGCTAATGAAAAATGTATAGAGACTCTGAATTGGAGGATAACCAAGCAGATAGAACATGATCATCCCAGAAACAAGACTTAGACCCAAAGCCATGACGGGTGTCAGCCACGACATCAGCCTGGAATGCGTTTGTCTGGGAATAATCTTAAGTCGCATGGCTGACGTCTTCATGTTCTTCAATCCTTGAGCCGCCCATCAGTAGTCCTATTTTTTCGGCCGTCATGCTGGATACTGAATGTGCTTCAGATAACCGACCAGAAAACATGACGGCTATGCGACCACAAAGTTCCATAAGTTCATCCAAGTCTTGAGAAATGACCAGAACCGCAGTTCCGTTCGCAGCCAATTCCAGCAATGCTTTGTGAATGGCGAGCTGCGACCCGGCATCAACTCCCCAAGTAGGTTGAGAAGCGATCATTAACAGTGGGTACTGAAGAATTTCCCGCCCAATCAGAAATTTTTGCAGATTGCCGCCGGATAGACTTCCTGCATCTGCATGAATCCCAGAGTGTCTTACGTCAAAGGTATCGCAAGTCTTCTGTGCGTATTGGCGCGCATTGTCGTGGTACATCCACAAATTACCGGTCAAGTTGTAGCGTTTGTGACCACTCAGAAATACATTCTCCGTAAGCGACATGCTTGCTACCGCACCATGCCCGAGACGTTCTTCCGGCACGATTGCCGCACCGAGCTCCCTTCGAACGCGAATGCCGGATAGACCGCAGGAAACTCCATTGATTTTGATTGCAGAATCCTTTTCAGCTAAAAATTCCCCAGACAACATTTCCATCAGTTCAGTCTGTCCATTCCCGGCAACGCCTGCGATGCCGAATATTTCTCCAGCACGAACATCAAATCCAATCTGTTGCAGAGAAATGCTACGCTCGTTTTCTGCAGTTCGCGACAGATCGTAAACTTCCAATATCGGGCCCCCTGCGGCTTTCAATTCATATGTGGGTGGTCTAAGCGTCTTGCCAATCATCATTTCTGCAAGACTTCGAGTGCTCTCCTTTGTTGGGTCGCACTGTGCGACGACTTTACCCTGCCGAAGAATCGTCGCGTGATGACATAAAATCTGAATTTCTTCGAGTTTGTGGCTGATGTAGAGGACTGCACATCCTTGTTCGGCAAGTTTTCGTAACACGCTGAACAACTTTTCTGACTCCTGTGGCGTCAACACGGAAGTTGGTTCATCCATGATGAGAAGCCTCGGTGATTGCAGCAGACAACGGACAATTTCGACCCGCTGTCGCTCGCCTACCGACAGGCTGAATACATCCCTTTCTGGATCAAGTTCTAATCCATAAGTCTCCGAGACGGTACGGATTTCTGTGGCGAGAGCATCTCCCCTCATTCCTGACTTTATCGCCAGTTCAATATTCTCACGTACAGTCATCGCTTCAAATAGTGAAAAATGCTGAAACACCATGCCAATTCCCATCTGACGCGCTTGCGCCGGGCTCGATAGATTCACAAATTCGCCTTTCCAGCGGACGGTACCCGCATCAGCCGAGTAATAGCCGTAGATGATTTTGACGAGTGTGCTTTTGCCGGCGCCATTTTCGCCTAACAATGCATGAATCTGACCGCCAGCTACTGAGAAGTCGACCGCATCATTCGCCAATACGCCTGGAAAGGCTTTGGTAATGCCTTTTAATTCCAGTAGTGGAACACTTTCAGATATTTCCGGCATTGATGGGGTTCCAGTTGATTCCTGCAATCGAAAAATTCAGGATGTAATGAAGGTTTCCAGTGACCGGGAATTTTTATCCGGATCCAGCGACATTGCTTCAAATGCTGCCTGATGGGCTTCGAGCAGTTGTGCTGCGGTCGACATGGCTATAACAGCAGGCAGTTTTCCTTTTATGCTGTCGAGTCCGATCGGACAGTGCAAACGCTGCAGTGTAAACGAATCTACGCCGTCTTCAATGAATCTTTTCTCGAACCTCTTTCTCTTGGTTTCGGAGCCGATCAGCCCAAGCCAACCAAAATCTCTTTGTTGGAGAATTTTTAGACACAATTTGTAGTCTAGGCCATGACTGTGCGTCATGACGACATAAAACGCACCCGATTGCGGGTTGTCGAGCGCTCCAAGCGGATCTTCCAAATGCCTGACTACGGCATTGTCAGGAATATCCTGCGGGAATAGGTCCGCACGCTCGTCGACCCACTCAACCAGAAAAGGCAAATCCTGAAGCAGTTTGACTAATGCCTTGCCGACGTGCCCTGCACCAAAAAGAACAATTTTTGAAGGTTTCTCCTCAAGTCTCGTCAGGAACCATTCTTCTTCTCCATCTGAAACAAGTTTTGAACTGGGCTCGGCGGTTTTGACCATCGATTCTGCAACGCTGGAAAGAAAATCAGGCAATTCTCTCCAATCATGCTTTGTATTTAATACCATCGTCGCTGCCTGACTCGCCACCGGACTGGCCAGTATAAGGATTTGCCGGTTCCCCCTGTGTTCCAATTCACTACGTAAGCGAGTTGCGACGTTACCTGAAAATTTCTCGAACAGCAGGCGAACCGCACCCCCGCAACATTGGCTCATCGTGATTCCCAGCCCAACGAATTCATCTCTGCGAATGGATTCTCCCGGTTGATTCAGCATATCCCTCGCCTTTCGTATCGCTTCATGCTCCAAATTTCCGCCGCCGATGCTATCGACGGATGAATTTTTCGAGACTGCAATACGCGCTCCGATTTCTCTTGGTGCAGATCCATTGGTCTCGATTACCGAGACAATAACAACTGACTCTCCGCGCTGCGTTAGAGCGAGCATTTCATGCAGCCACTTCAATTCTGTTGCCCCTGTTTGCTGATATCCTGAATTGCCTTCAAAACGCGTTCTGGAGTCGCGGGGGCATCCAGCTTCGGCCAACGCTGGTAGTCGGTCAAACTGGAAATCGCATCTGAAATCGCGCTGAATACCGATAAGGCGAGCATCAGCGGCGGTTCACCGACTGCTTTGGATCGATAAATTGTGTCCTCCCGGTTGCGCCCGTGCGCCCATATGTTCACGTAGAACTCTTCCGGCACATCGCCGCAGGTCGGTATCTTGTAGGTTGAGGGAGCATGAGTGCAGAGCACACCCTTACTATCCCACCACAGCTCTTCGCTGGTCAGCCAACCTGCCCCCTGCACAAAACCGCCTTCAATCTGACCAATATCGACAGCTGGATTGATGGATTTCCCAACATCATGCAGGATGTCGACTCGACGAATTCGGTACTCACCGGTCAGACAATCCAATTCCACCTCGCTGACTGCGGCACCGTAGCCAAAATAGTAGAATGGACGACCTGTCATCTTTGTACGATCCCAGTTTATTTTCGGAGTTCGATAATATCCCGTCGCAGACAATGGAACGCGTTGACGATTGGCGTGTCCTACGAGGCCTACAAATGCGACCGACTGTTTTCCTGCTATGACCTGTCCCTTCTTGAAGTAAACACTGTTTTCATGCACGTCAAACATCTCTGCGGCAATTTTTGTCATGCGTTTCTTGATTTTCAGAGCTGCATTCTGTGCCGCTTTACCATTAATATCCGAGCCCGAAGAAGCAGCTGTTGCCGAAGTATTTGGAACTCGCGAAGTATTGGTTTCAGTAATCTTCACCGATTCTAGAGGTACTGAGAATTCATCGGCGACTACCTGGGCGACTTTGATGAAAAGTCCCTGTCCCATCTCTGTTCCACCGTGATTCAGGTGAATGCTGCCATCGGTGTAGACATGCACTAGGGCGCTGGCTTGATTGTAATGCGTCATGGTAAAAGAGATGCCAAACTTCACTGGAGTAAGAGAGATACCTCTTCTGATTGTTTCGAATCCCCGATTCAGAGAGTGAATTTCCTGGCGACGACTTTCATATTTCGAAGACTGGATCAATTCGTCTGTCAATTCCGACAAGACAAAATCATCAACCTTCATGCGATAGGGTGTAACGTTCCGGGTCTGCTCGCCATAGTAGTTCAGGAGCCGAATCTGCAGCGGATCCTTGTGAAGATTACAGGCAATCTCATCCAGAATTCGCTCAATGCACAGCATTCCCTGAGGCGCGCCGAATCCCCGAAATGCAGTATTCGACACAGTATTTGTTCGACAAAGTCGAGTCGTCGCAAGGACGTTTTCGAGATAGTAGGCATTATCAAGGTGCAATAGTGCCCGATCATTGATCGGGCGAGACAGATCCGCGGAGTATCCGCAGCGGGAGGCCATATTCACTACCAGACCTTGAATCCGGCCTTCGGGATCAAATCCTACATCATATTCAAACCTGAAATCGTGACGCTTACCGGTAGACAGCATGTCGATGTCTCGATCGAGTCTCAGTTTTGCAGGACGACCTGTGCGATGAGCGACAATTGCGGCAATGCAGGCCCATTGGGCGGCCTGCGTTTCTTTGCCGCCGAATCCACCGCCCATGCGACGAACCTCGACGATTATGGAATTCAACGGCTTGTCCAGGACCTGAGCCACCAGCAACTGAACTTCAGACGGATGTTGGGTTGAGGAATAAATAAGAAAGTCGCCGCCTTCTCGGGGAATCGCCATTGCTGCTTGGCCTTCCAGATAGAAGTGATCCTGCCCGCCACACTTCAGCGTTCCTTGCAGCCGATTCGCTGCGTTTTCAAGAGCTGCTTGGGCATCTCCAGAACTCACAGTTGATTTCGGCAGCACGTAAGACTCTTTTTCCAGTGCATCTTCAATTGACAAAATGGGTTCTTCAATTTCGTACTCGATCTGAGCATTGCTACAGGCATCACGAGCTTGTGATTCGGATTCGGCAGCAACTGCAAAAACAACCTGCCCCGTAAAATCTACCCGATCTTGTGCAAAAACTGGATCATCGCCAATCGTCGGACTACAGTCGTTCTTGCCCACTACTGATTCCGCATTCAAAACCGCAACCACTCCCGGGGATGATGCGACTGCACGAGTATCCATGGTGAGAATTCGGGCACTGGCATGTGGACTCAATGCAACCCAGACGTGAAGCAGACTACGGGGTTCCGGAATGTCATCAACGTACAAGGCCTCTCCCGAAACATGCCTTTCGGCACTGTCGTGCGCAATCGGCAGATGCACTGCCAACGCTGCTGAAACTTCGTGTGCCTGATCACCCATGTCGCTCTGCCCACACGCTCGTCGTCTGTTCACTCGTCCATTCGTTTACAAAGCGCTGAATCAGATTGCCAGCAACCAAAGACCGATAATCCGCACTGCCTCTAAAGTCGGTGATCGGCGAGAAATCCAAATTCAATGCTTGTTTCGCTTTGTGCACACTGTCGTCGCTTGCAAGTCCATTGCTCATCAGTGCATTCTCGCAGTTTCTTGCTCGAAGCGGCGTTGCCGCCATCCCCCCATAACAAACCCGAATCCTGTAGTTGGAATTCGATTCTTTCGTTATAGAAAACGCACCGCAGACTGCTGATATATCTTGATGGAATCGTTTCGACATCTTGTAAATCATGAATTTCTGATTTGCGAAAGGCAAGGGCACATCGACTCTTTCAAGAAATTCTCCGGGTTGCAAATCCTGCTTTCCATAATCAATGAAGAAATCCTCTGCAGGCACAGTGCGCGACCCGGTTGAACTCGTGACTTTTAGCTTCGCATCCAGAGCAATTAAAGCCGGCAAGCTATCTCCGATCGGAGAACCATTGGCCACGTTGCCACCAATGGTAGCAAGATTGCGTATTTGTACTGATCCATAGCGTCGAAACAACTCTTCCAGTGCAGGGTAATATTCAGACAGCGATTTCATTGCGTCACTTACAGTCACCGCAGCACCAATCTGAATATGACTTTCAGCTACGTTGATTTCTTTCATCACATCAATGCCACCCGTGTAAACGATGGTTTGCAGATGACGTCTTTGCTTTGTTACCCAAATTCCAACGTCCGTGGCGCCAGCGACGATACGGCCTTTAGGATGACGGTTCAAAACCTGCGTCAACCCTGCAACCGTATCCGGTGCAAAGTATGCCTGGCCGTTGGCAGTGAGTTCAACCGGAGCAGAAGCGTCAAGTCGTGACAGTTTTTGAATGGTTTTACTCTCGGCTTTATCAAATTTATCGCGGATGATCGACGACAGCATCTTACGGGTCGCCCGAACAATAGGAGCATACCCAGTACATCGACATAGATTACCAGCAAGCGCATCATCAATTGATTTTCTGCTGCCGGAACTTCTATTGTGATAAATCGCAAACATTGACATAACAAAACCTGGAGTACAGAAACCACACTGTGAACCATGCTCGTCAACGAGCGACTGCTGGACGGGATGGAGATTTCCGTTTGAATCTTTCAGGTGCTCAACTGTGATCAACTGTTTTCCATGCAGAAACGGAACAAACATGATGCATGAATTAACCGCTTTGTAGCGGATTTCTTCACTTTCGTTTTCGGCAAGAACAACGGTACAGGCACCACAATCGCCTTCAGCACAACCTTCCTTGGTGCCGACCATTCGCTCGACCTTCCGAAGATATTCAAGCACTGTCAACGTAGGGGAGACATCTTTCAGTTCTCTCGGTTCCTGACCCAACAGGAATCGAATTGAATCACCCGTTGTCATCAGCTTCCCCGATAGGTTGAATAGCCATAGCGTGACAGCAGTAGGGGGACGTGATAGTGTTGGTCTGCATCGGCAACGCGGAATCGAATCACTACTTCATCAAGAAATCCGAACTCGCCCTGATTGATGCCCTTGGACTTGAAATACGCTCCTGCCTGAAAGATCATTTCGTATGTTCCGGCAACAAAAGACTCTCCCTCAAGCAAGGGTTGATCAACACGCCCATCGTGATTTGTTATGCCGCTTTGCACGTGCTCTCGTGCATCGTTGAGACAATAAAGATCGACTCGGATATCACGTCCCGGACATCCGTGTACCAAATCCAATACGTGAGTCGTCAGTTTCCCCACTGCTCGCCTTTCAAGACTATGGGCTGGCTGCGGTTTGCGCAGTTTTGTTCAGTTCAGCATACCAACTGGAAATCAGTTGTCGTTCTTCGTCTGTCATATTTGATAAATTTCCAATCGGCATAGAGCGAGTCGCGACGGTTGCAGTAAAGATCCGCGAAGCTAACTGTATTATCTGATCATCCGTGTCCAAGAGAATGCCTCCAGGTGCAATTTGAAATCCCGGCTGTATCGGAGCAGCGGAATGGCATACGGTACAGCGTTCGTGAATGATACTCCGAACACTATCAATAGTAATTGATTGTAATTCATCAGAACCCGTTTTTGATTTCGGCACGGTAAAGAACGCGATGCCAACAGCTACGATAAAGGCTGCCAACAGTAACCACCACCTCGGTCCCGCAAGGTGGCGAACATTGAAATAATGCCGCACTAGAATTCCAACGATTCCGAGTCCAATAAGGACAAGCCAGTTCCATGAACCGCTGAACGTTGACGGATAGTGACTGCTGATCATGATAAACAGCACCGGTAACGTCAGATAGTTGTTGTGTCGCGAGCGCGTCAACGCTGCTTTGCCAAGTTCTGCATCCGGAGTGCCGCCAATTTTCATCGCATTGACCAGCGCCTTCTGCGATGGAATGATGACGGCCATCACGTTCAAGACCATGATCGTACCAATTGCAGCACCTACGTGAACGTATGCCCCACGGCCGCTGAACATTTGACAGAGAACGAAAGCAAGTAGGGAAAAATAGACAAATACGATGGCTGCCAGGATACGAGGCCTTCGTTTGACCGGAGACGCGCATAGTCGGTCATAGAAAATCCATGAAACAATCAAAGATCCCAAGCCAATTATCGTACCGAGCAGCGGAGTGAGGTCGTAAATGGAAGCATCAAGCAGATATACCCTCGCATTCAGATAAAAAACAAGGACTAGCAGTGCAAGGCCGGTAAACCAGGTGAAATACGCTTCCCACTTAAACCAGTGTAGCTCGGTGGGGAGTTTATCTGGGGCCACTTCGTATTTCTGAATATGATAGAAGCCGCCGCCATGTATCGCCCACAAATCACCCTCGAGTGCGGAATTTTCCTGAGCTCCCCGTTGCAGACGATTTTCAAGCCAGTTGAAATAAAAGGATGCACCAATCCACGCAATACCAACTACCAGATGTGCCCAGCGTAATGCCAGTTCCAGCCATTCTCCAAAATGTGATTCGACCATAGAATTCGCTGCGAGTCAGTCTGTTTGTAATGCTTGACAGCGATTATACCCTTGACCAATCGACGTCAATCCAGGCCACAGCAAGCTCGTTGATGCAAATAGTACTTCAATAGACTCGCTTGGCAGTTACACTAAAATATACTGCTTATCACATTCCTCAAGTCATCAAGATTGCGGTAATGTTAATCCCCGTTTCCATATAACTGCACAAAGCCTGACTCGCCAATAATTTATCGTGAATGCCAATTTCTTTTCAATTTTGCAACATCAAATGGTGAATTCGGCAGACCGGATATTTCTTGAACTGCCGGATCGACCTTCCATTACTTATGGGCAAGCCAATCGACTTTCTGCACAGTTGGCAAACAGACTGACTAAAGTTGGATTGGAGCGCGGAGATCGAGTGACGGCCCAAATTGAAAAATCTCCAGAAGCAGTGATTTTGTACTTGGCCTGTCTTCGTGCCGGTATTATTTATCACCCTCTGAATACGGCATACACAACTAGCGAACTTGAACACTTTCTTGAGGACGCCAAACCTTTACTGGTTGTATGTGATCCTGCGAAATATGAGGAAACAGTTCAGCTTGCCAATCGTTGCCAAGTTAAACACGTTCACACCCTTGACGAAAATAGTGACGGAAACCTGTGGTCCGATGTTTCCTCTTGCAGTGATCAATTTGAAGTTGCTCATCAAAGCCCGGACGATACGGCACTTCTGATTTACACCTCAGGCACTACCGGTAAACCGAAGGGTGCGATGATAACGCACCACAACCTATCCTCCAATGCCGCGAGTCTAGTCAAAATTTGGAGTTGGTCATCGTCCGATGTTCTTCTTCACGTTTTACCGCTTTTTCATGTTCACGGGTTGTGCGTAGGATTACACTGTCCGATGTTGCTGGCGTCTCGTATCCTCTTTCAGTCCAGATTCTCGGTTACAGAAAGCATCAGTCTGATCACAAGAGCATCCGTGATGATGGCGGTACCAACAATTTACTCCCGACTGCTATCCCAACCTCAATTAACAAGAGAGCTTTGCAGAAGTTTTCGATTGTTCATTTCCGGATCAGCTCCCTTGTTGCCGAGGACATTTGAAGAATTCGAACAGCGCACTGGACACAGGATCCTTGAGCGATATGGAATGTCGGAAGCTCAGATGATCGCTTCCAATCCGCTGTTGGGAGAACGAATTGCAGAAACAGTCGGTTATGCGCTACCCGATGTAAAACTCCGCGTCTGCAATGAAGATGGCAATCCGCTTAGCAACGGACAGATTGGTAAACTGGAAATCAAAGGCCCAAATCTATTCAAGGGCTATTGGCAGAACCCTGATGCAACTCGGGCGGCTGTTCGGGACGACGGTTTTTTTGTCACAGGTGACCTGGCGACTGTATCAGATGACAACAGGCTGACCATTGTTGGCAGACAGAGCGATCTGATCATATCAGCAGGATTCAATATCTATCCCAAAGAAGTAGAAATCCAACTCAACCAGATTTCTGGAATCATGGATTCAGCCGTTTTCGGAGTTCCGCACTCGGATCTTGGAGAAGCGGTGATTGCTGCAATCATTTTGCAAGGCAGTGGTGTAATGGAAGAAGAAATTCTGACAATTCTCAAGAAAAATCTGTCGGCGTTTAAAATTCCGAAGAAATTTATCTATTTAGGGGAATTGCCAAGAAATGCAATGGGAAAAGTAGAAAAAAATCGTTTGCGTAAAGAGTATGAATCTATGTTCAAGGAGGAGGGATAGCGGGAAGAACTTATTTTGCTGACTCCTGTAACTGGCGAGCCAATCCATCCATCAACCCAGATACACCGCCCAGCGACCAACCTCCATCAACCGGTATCACCGCTCCGGTTACATAAGCGGCCAATGGCGATGCCAGAAACATCGCTGCCTTGCCGATATCCGAAGTATTCCCCAAGCGTTTCAGAGGCACGGATTCCGTCACTTGGTCCAACAGCGCCTGCGTCGGTGCCAACCGTTTCATCCCTTCAGTGCCCTCTATCGGCCCGGGAACGATGGAATTGACACGTATTCCTTCACTGCCCCACTCCATGGCGAGAGTTCGCGTAATCATGTCTACTCCAGCTTTGGCAGCGCAAACATGCGACTGTAGAATCATGGGGATGAACGCTTGAGGTGCAGAAATATTGACTACCGAACCGCCTGGCTTGCTTAAATGTGGATGTGCGGCCCGAAGCACGTGATAAGTACCCATCAGATCAATATTCACTACTGCAGCAAAGCCATTCGGGGACATGTCAGTTGCTCGCGCCGGGAAATTACCGGCCGCACCAGATACCAGCACGTCGAATGTTCCCAGTTCTTGTTGAATCTCATCAAAACCCGCTTCCAGTCGTAAGTATTCGCGGACATCCGCACTGAACCCTACGACCAGACCACCCCATTCCATCAGGCGGGATTTAGCACTAGCGACTTTCTCTTCTGAGCGGCTGATTACACCAATGTTGGCACCGGCTGCTGCAAAATCGCACGCGATGCCAAAATTGATTCCGCTGGTACCACCAACGACTACAACGCTTTTGCCGGAAAAATCCAGAATACCGTCATTCAAGATGAAGTTCTCTTGTACTTCAAAACCGAAGTTGAATGCGCTGCCTAAATCGCTGAGGCTTGATTCATTATGAAGAAGATTCTGACGAGCTTCTAGTTGAAAGAACCATATAGATTACGGTGACTACAATGCCCCAGTACGCAACATTGTGGATCGGATTATCGAGAAAAGTGTCGAATGTCGACAGAATGATGCAACAGATAATTGCTGCGATTCCTAATAGATATTTCATTGAATTGCCCCTGAATTTTTACGGCTCAAGAATTCGGATATTTGATACTACGATAAATTTTACCAGACCTTAGCCCATTCACTGTGTGCGATCGAGCACAGTTCCCACGAACGGAAGCAAACCAGTCGATCTATGCTGACAATCATTTTCAAGAAACGCAGGTATATGGTAATATTTGCCTTGAAGGATTCTCCTTTGATAGTAAAAACTGCAGGTAGCGCTCTTTGAATTGAAATCGTTGAAGGAGCGTCGTTTGCAGTTTGTTTGCAATGTGCCTAGAGAATGACTGTCAATATTCAATGAACAAGAAAAGAAACACATTTTTGAGCCTGGAGCCGGCATGAACATTCTCGACCTTTCTCACGAGCAAAGCGATAACCGCCTGGATCACTGGGTAGCTAATTCCTATGCCTGGACGAAAGACGATATTAACCCACAGGACTGCATTGTCCAAGTAGAGGATCAAGTACGTAACGAACTGCTGCAAATGGCTGAGCTGATAAACGCAAACCCATTGCCGACCGTGTTGAGATCGATTCAGCAGTTTGAAATCCCAAAAACTCTTGAATTGATGGATGAAGTCAAGAGGAGGCTTGATCAGTCGCCGGGAGTTGCAGTTGTTGAAAGTCTGCCGCTAGAAGACATTTCAATAGAACAAGCCATTGATATTTTCTGGACAATTGGCCAGCGAATCGGACGAAATGTCGCTCAAAAGTGGGAAGGGACCATGGTCTATCACGTTCGTGATACCGGAGCACAGTACAAATACGGCGTGCGAGGTTCGTATACCAAAGTCGAACTTATGTTCCACAACGACAACGCCTTTGGCATCAAACTACCCCGCTATGTGGGCTTGATGTGCTTGCGGCCGTCTCTCGAAGGCGGCCTGAGCCGATTCTGCAGCCTCTACTCAATACACAACCAAATGCTTAAAAGATATCCTGCGGAACTGAAACGCCTGTACGAGCCGGTTTTTTGGGACCGACAGGCCGAACACGCTGAAGGTCAACCAACAGTCGCACTTGCCTCGGTTTTTCGTTATGAAGATGAAAGATTGTGGACACGGGCCAATCCAAGTCTAATCATGAAGGGTTACGAGGTGGCTGAAACTGCAATGGACAGCGAGACATCAGATGCAGTGTTTGCACTGAAAGAAGTATCCGAAAACCCTTCGTTGTGGTTTGAACTTCCCATTGAGCGCGGGCATCTTCAGTACCTGAACAACATCGATATCGCTCATTATCGAAGTGAAATCATTGACCATCCCGACCCAGTAAAAAAACGCCACCTAGTGCGTTCTTGGCACCGAGACACCGGACATGTGACCTATGATGGATGATCTCGCTGTTTCAACAAAGTATTACGAGGTAATTGAATTGTGACTGCACTCAGCGTCAATTTAAACAAGATAGCCCTATTGAGGAACTCCAGGGGTATGAATTTTCCAAAGGTTCTTGATTTCGCGGAACTATGCGTCCGGTATGGTGCTGAAGGCGTTACCGTTCATCCTCGCCCCGATCAGCGACATGCCACCTACCAGGATGTCAGCGATCTGGCTGAATTTTGCGAGCAGCATCCAAAAATCGAATTCAATATTGAAGGGTATCCGACTTCAGACTTCCTGGAAGTGGTCAAAGCTGCTAATCCAGATCAATGCACGCTCGTTCCTGACGCACCAGACCAGGTTACGTCTGACCATGGATGGAATACTCAGGCAGAAAATCACTTCCTTCGTCCGATCATTTCGGAGTTGCAGGCTCAAGGAATTCGTATCAGCATATTTCTCGATCCTGATATAGATTTGATTCCGTCTGCGGCAGAAACGGGTGCCAACAGAATCGAACTCTATACCGAAGAGTATGCTCGGACCTTCAGACAGGAAAACCATCTTGAAGTACTGCAGCAGTATGAAACCGCCGCTAAAGAAACGCAGAAGCACGGGCTTGGTGTGAATGCCGGTCACGACCTGAACCAAGAAAATCTCGCTGCATTTCTAACCATTCCAGGTATTCTGGAAGTGTCTATCGGGCATGCACTTACCATTGAAGCACTGCTCAATGGTTATGAGTCTACCATCCGCTCCTATGCATCAATTATTCAGGATTCCATCTCGCAAAAGCAGGAATAGTACGGTTTTAACGCAATAGCAGGAAATTCTGTCGCACTTTTGGTAATGAACTGCCATTTGCGATTGCACCCCTAATCCTTCCACGATGAGTTTAATCCGATAGCCGCTGGATTCATTTAGCTTGGCTTCATCACATACAAAATTCCAGCGATGCTCAATTGGTTCTGCTTCAATTGATTGGCTTACGTTGTCATTGTTGCCAATTTAAATGGCATAAATAAGTGAACCAAGCGAAAATTGAGTGCAACTGCTCTTCCTGCATCAGCAAAGGAGCCAGAGACTCTCGCAGGTGCCCTTCGACCTAGTAGGCCAGAATGCCAAGCACCATTGACAATGTAAGATATATATAGTATATTTCTGACAATTGTTAAGTGCTAATTTCAGGCAAGGAGTGTGGTTCAATGGCCGGCATGGCCGACAAGATCATGAAAAGGGTGTCTGCACACGCCAGCGGGCGGTGGGTGTGCTCGCCAAAAGATTTCCTGGATATCGGGAGCCGGGAAGCCGTTGACCAGGCCCTGTCGCGCCTGGTGATAGCCGGCCAGTTGCGCCGGGTTGGTCACGGCCTTTACGACATGCCCAGAATCAGCACTGTGCTAAAGCGTCCTGCGCCGGTTGACTTGGATGCCGCCATCGCAGCCCTGGCAAGGCGGGACGGAGTCCGGATCATTCCAGATGGCTTAGTGGCTGCGAATCAACTGGGACTGACGAACGCGGTACCCGCGAAGGTCAGCTTTGTGACGGACGGCCACTCGAGGACACTCAAGATCGACGGACGAACGGTCCGGTTCCGACATGCGGGGCCGAGCGTCATGCAGTGGGCAGGGAAACCGGCAGCTCCGGTGGTTCAAGCGCTGAGATGGCTTGGCCCTACCGCATCCGCAGACGCGCAGGTCGTTTCGATTCTGAGTCGCCATCTTCCTGACGATGTGAAGCTCGATCTATTGTTAAACAGTCGAAATCTACCCGGCTGGGCGCTGCCGCTCGTGCGCAGCATCACGAGTGATCAAACCGATGCCGTATGAATGGAGATTACAAATCTTTTCTCTCCCTCCCGGAGCAGCAGAACAGACAGGACGTCTTTGAGGCGGCGGCAGGCCGCCTCGATACCTTGCCGAGCTATGTAGAGAAGGACTTTTGGGTTTGTCTCGTCCTAGACACGCTCTACAATAATCTGCCCGATGGGCACCCTAATCTACTCTTTAAGGGTGGCACGTCCCTGTCCAAGGCCTTCGGGCTCATCAATCGGTTCTCTGAGGACATCGATCTGGTCGTTTATCGTGATGATCTTGGCTTCGAAGGAGAGCGCGACCCAACCGTAGCTAGTAAACTGTCCGGCAAAAAACGGGACGGGCTGTTCAAAGAACTCAGGGCGGCCTGCAGCAGCTACATTTGTGGAGACCTGCAAACCACCCTGACGAGGCTGATCGACGAGGTAGTGCCAGGGTGCCACATCGGTCCAGATGAGGACGACGTCGACAGTCAGACGCTTTTCGTCAAGTATCCCACCCTGTATCCGAGCGGCAATATCGCTTACGTGGCGCCGCGTGTGAAAATTGAGGCGGGAGCGAGGTCCGCGCTTACCCCTAGTATGAGCTGCACCATCACCCCCTATGTCACCGACGAACTACCTAACTGTTCGTTCGCTGTAGGCAACATCAGAGTGATCGCACCGGAGCGCACCTATTGGGAGAAGTTGCTGATCTTGCACGGGGTGCAGTGTGGATATCGAGACACCCACCGTCTACCGGCCGACGGGAACCGGATTTCGCGCCACTACTACGACGTGGCGATGATTACGGCGAGCGAAATCGGTAGGTCCGCCTTGTCAAATATCGACCTGCTGGACGCTGTCCGGAACCACAACCTCATCGCTTTCCGACAGGTGTGGAAGCGGTTTGAAGAGGCCGTTCCCGGATCGGTGAGATTAGTTCCGCAGGCGGAACTGCGTACGGTGATTGAACGGGATTACCGAGCCATGCAGGGCATGATCCTTGGTGACGTCCCGAATTTCAGATGGGTTATGGAACAACTTCAAATTGCTGAAGCCGTGATCAATGGAATCTAATCATGAGTAAGGTGAGGCATCGGTGTAGAACTTCAGATTAGTTCAAATTGATACATCACGAAACGCAGGCAAAGATTTTGCCAGCAATAAAGAATATCGCACTATTTCTCAATGAAAACATTATCGCCGTCTTCACATTGCAGGTGAGCCCATTAGTTTGCACCAACTGCCGCGATCGAAATAGAGGGAATTCGCGCTTCTTGCTGATTCTATTTTTCGGGTGGCAACTCTCGTTCCGGGATTTAATCGTAGTAATGGGTAACTCTGTCGCCCTTCCGATAATCGACTACCGTTTGCGATTGCATCCCTAATCCTTCCACGCCGAGTTCCATCCGATCCCCCGGTCTTAGAAATACCGGCGGATTCATACCAAACCCTACTCCCGAAGGCGTGCCTGTAAGAATTACGTCAGCTGGTAAGAGTGTCATGAATCGGCTTACATAGCTGATTAGAAAAGGTACGTCGAAAATCATGTCGTCAGTACAGCCATCCTGATAACGGTTGCCTTCTACTTCCAGCCAAAGCCGAAGATTCTGCGGGTCAGGTACTTCATCGGGAGTCACCAGATAGGGACCGAGCGGGCAAAACGTGTCAGCACTCTTTCCTTTCACCCACTGTCCAGTTCCTTCTATCTGAAACGCCCGTTCCGATACGTCGTTTGCGACACAATATCCAGCAACATACTCAAGCGCGCGACTTTCTTCTACATTGCGTGCTGTGCTTCCGATGATGACAGCCAGCTCAACTTCCCAATCCGTCTTGACACTGTCTTTCGGGATCATTACATCGTCATTGGGACCAACAATGGACGAGGTCGCTTTCATGAAAATAATAGGTTCTTCGGGAATGGCAAGTCCCGCCTCTTCTGCATGCTTGCGGTAATTCAACCCGATACAGGCTAATTTCCCAACAGATGCTACAGGCGGTCCCAGTCTTGGATTACCATCAACGATGGGTAACTTTTCTATGTCAATCTCGGCCAGACTGTTTAGAAAATCAGGTGAAAAAGTGCCTCGGGTAATATCAGTAATTGAATCGTATAAATCACGAATCTTTCCATTGCTGTCTAACACCCCAGGTCTCTCACGCCCTCTGTCTCCATAACGAAGTAACTTCATTTTTGATTTTTCTCCTCGTTTAATTCCTCAAACGCTGTACTAATGCTTGACTGTGTAATTAATTGCCAACCAAGATGATGATCTGTCCTCAGATTTTACGACTCATACTTGTAACTGCTCTTGTCTATTGATCTTTCGCATCTCTAATCAATTTCCATAACCGCTCTGATGTCACCGGCATTTGCACACCGGTGATGCCAAAAGGTTTCAATGCATCCTCAATCGCATTCATCATTGCCGCCGGTGCACCCATCGTTCCAATCTCGCCAACTCCCTTTACCCCTAACGGATTTTCGTCGGTTTCAACTGGACTCCAAATCGTCTCAAAGAACGGCAGATTGTCGGCTCTGGGCAGTGTGTAATCCAGATAGCTCCCGGTTGTCAATTGTCCGGATTCTTGATCATATTCAGCCTTCTCACAAACTGCATGGCCAAGTCCCTGAGCGATTCCACCGTGCACCTGACCTTCTGCAATGACCGGATTTACCACCTTGCCTGGATCACTCACCGCGATCACTCTCTCAACTGTCAGTTGTCCCGTTTCCGGATCGATTTCCACTTCGCAAGCCTGACATCCACTTGAAAACGCGTGATCTTGGGTAATGTGTTCATGCGATGCAACTAGGGATTTTCCACGATCCCGCATGGATTTTGCTACGTCAAACAAGCCAATTCTCCGATCTGTTCCTGAAACGATAAATCGTCCTGATGCATATTCGATATCCTGCAGCGCCACTTCCAGGCATTCTGATGCATGTTCTCGACCTTTCTCCAACATCCTCTCTGCACTGTGAAATATTGCTGTACCTCCAACCCTGAGAGAACGCGAAGCATGGGTACCAGAACCAGTGCGCACTAAATCCGTGTCGCCGTCAATTATTCGAATCTTCTCAAATGGAACCTGCAACTTGCTGGCTAGAAACTGTGCAAATACCGTCTCATGGCCTGTACCGATTGACTTCGTACCGACTCTCGCTTCAACAAACTCCCCATCCACCTCCACTTCGGCAAATTCATTCGGGCTGCCTCCGACGCTATCTACAAAGACCGAATATCCCAACCCTCTAAGTTTCCCAGCCGCTCGAGAATTTTGATGTCTTTCCGAGTATTCATTCATGTCTATGCATTTCAGAAGCTTCCTGAAACTAGCTGGGTAATCTCCCGCGGAATAATTGGCTCCAGTAGGAGTCGCCCATGGCATGTCGGATTCTCGAATGAGATTCCTCCTCCTGAAACTCAACCGATTAATCCCTAATTCTCGTGCAGCCTCGTCAACAACTCTCTCCAGAGCATAAGAAGTTTCAGCGCGAGCAACACCTCGAAAGGCCGCGATTGGCGCGGTATTGGTAAACACTCCTTTGAGCTCGTAGTGAACAGCTGGTATTCGATAAACGCCACATACCATCAAGTACATATAGCTTGCATGCAGCCAGACCGATCGTGGGCTCAGATAAGCACCCAATCGCCAGACGCTTGACAATCGGACTGCCGTCATCTTACCGTCTTCATCGATTGCCAGTTTGATGTCCATCCTCTGGTCCCGAGACTGCGTATCCGTAGCAAAGCATTCAGAGCGATCAGCAAGCCATTTGACTGGGTGACCAGTAAATTGCGCAAGCCACCCGACCACAGCATATTCCGGGTAGGGTCTTGCGCGTGCGCCAAATCCACCGCCAGTGTCTAGTGAAACGATTCTTACCTGTTCTGTTGGAACATTCATGCAATATGCGATCTCCTGCTTATGCCAGTGAGGAGACTGCGTGCCACAATAGATTTCAAACCGTTCTTTGTCAGTGTCATATCGGGCCAGTACTGAACGCGGTTCCATGTATGCCACAATATGCCTGGGAAATTCAACTTGATAGGAGGCAACTCTTGCTGCACTACGAAACGCCAAGTCTACTGCTTTCGCGTCACCATTTTCGGTATCAACGCAAACATTGTTTTCAAGCTCATCCCACACAAGCGGAGCATTTTTTTGCATGGCATCGTCTACATTGATCAATGGCTGCAGAGGCTCATATTCAATTTCTACGGAATCTGCTGCAGCTTGGGCTTGGGAAATACTGCCCGCAACGATGACAGCAACAGGCTCGCCTACAAAGCGCACCTTGTTGCGAGCTAGCAACCATCGCCTTACATCAGACGGCTGACTGCCGTCTTTGTTGGTTACCGGACAGTCCTCACTTCGGCTCAGAGGATCAATCGGTCGAAACCCAACTTTGGCAAGCGTTTCACCATTTGCGAAAGCCTGGACGCCAGGCATACGAACAGCAACTGATGCATCAATGGAAACGATGCGGGCATGTGCATGAGGGCTTCGTATGAAATGGGCATACAGTTGCCCATCAAAATTCAGATCATCAGTAAATTGGCCCTTGCCCTGAAGCAGCCGCTCATCTTCAACTCGAAGTACGGGTTCTCCAATCAGATTTTTCATGTCCAGCAACCCATTGCTTCACGCACTATTTGGTTCAGGAGATTGGGGCAATAAATTTGGGGAATTATCCAGTTGACGTCACTGAATAATTTTCACATACTCTAATTATTTCCGCCCATTGGTAGCGGAGAAAGTCATTCATCCTAAACATAACCCCAAACTTGACAGTAGCGAGGTGTCCCCATAATCGTTCGAGGATTATCCGCGAATTCATACAGATCGACGAGAATGTTTTTCATTTCATCCGCCGTCGCCAGTTCAAGGGTGACGATCCAATCGGACATGCCCCCCTGCATCGCTATCGGCAGGTATCGCTTGACTTCTCCAGTCAGATTCATATTTTGGAAAATGTGCATCCCAACTTGAGAAAGCCCCGCATCGAGAAACATCACGGGCAGTTGCTTCCCTAACTCCGCACTCCCGCCCAACAGACGTTTCATCTCGTACAAAAGTTCAATGCAACGACTAAAAGCGAGTAGACCGGGATAGCAATAGTACCCCGAATAATCAACGTCCTCAACGATCACAACGCCGCTCGGATTCAACATCCGACGCATCTTGGCGAGCACATTTGCCGGATTTGAAAGATGTGATAGCAGACATCGTGCATAGACCAAATCAAATTTATCTGTTTCTTCGATGGTGCGGATATCCGACACCCGAAATTCGACATTTGAAAGTCCATTCGCTTCGGCATATTCTCTTACTTCCTCAAGTCTGGCATCGTCAATGTCCATCCCGACAACCCGCCCATCGGAGCCGACCAGTTGAGCGAGAGCGAAGGCGACTTCTCCAGTGCCGCAACCCAAGTCGGCGCACGCCATTCCCGGCTTGACACCGACTCGATCAAACAAAGAAAGTGTCGCTGGCTGCAGCACCCTCTGAAGGGAGCCAAGTCGTGCCCTGTCCGCTGCTCCATCGATGAGAGGGTATATGTCTAGTTCCACTGAATCAAGCCGTATGTGATTTATTTTCCATTTTAAACAATCGGTCTCTCGATACAAGTCCGATTACGTGTGCAACCTTATCTATTCCTATGCCCTCACTGACAGCAATTCCTGAAATTTTTTCAAATTCCTGCGAATCATCGAATTTCAATTCGTCCACTAGCTTTTTTGTTCCATTGTTCAGAGGCGAGATGGTGATAGGATTAGTGCAAATTTTAGTCGCGCGGCTGACACTGGGAATATGGAACTTGATTTTGTGCTTAATTTGCAACAAGCAGTACATGGAACGCATGCTTGCTAACGAACGGAATTTTGCAGGAAGCGAAAATGAAAACAGATTAACCGAATCTGCTTTGAAAAAATCCAGCATAAAAGATTTGATTGAGTAAAATCCGTTTACGCCACTTATTTGGATTGGAATTGGAGAATCCTGTTTCAATGTTCCCGCCGTGAAGTTGCTGTCCTTCTAGTAGCGTTCGCAACGGTAGCGTCGTCCGCCGTTCAAGCGGTATATTTTGTTCGTCGCTCCGCAGTGCAGGCAATGAGGTTTGCCACCTAATCGGAACCTGGCGAACCAATCATTTGCAGCCTAATCGTCTGGAAGCATCTTAAATTAGGCGCATACGGAAATCGTCGTTTTCTCATCTGGAATATCCTAATTGTTTGATTATGCAGAATATCCTGTCAAAATAAGTTGGTGGTTTCAACTGTTTTTAATGGTGTTAATCGTCTAATTCCCTAACTTTTCAACTTTCGCTTTCAGCTCTTCATCCAAGCAGGTGTAGGCAATGTTGGCAGCCAAATATCCAGCTTTGTTTCCGCAGTCGTATCTCTTTCCGGCGAATTTCACACCGTGAACGGGTTCTTGCGATGCAATAGCATTGATCGCATCAGTCAGCTGAATCTCGCCTCCGAATCCGGCTTCCTGATTTTCAAGAATATCAAATACTCGACGAGAAAGAATGTATCGGCCAATGGCAGCAAGGTTGGATGGGGCATTCTCAGGTTCAGGTTTTTCAATAATTCCTTCAACCTGAATCAATGAGCCGAAAACTCGGCCTGGTTTCAGAATGCCGTAGCGATTTACGAACTCGCCCTCGACTTCTTCAATCGCAAGGATATTGCCGCCAACCTCGGCATGCGCATCAGCCATCTGTTTCATACAGTGTGTCTTAGACAGCACCAGATCATCCGGCAAAATCACTGCAAAGTACGGATCATCAATGTATTCCTTTGCACACAAGACTGCATGCCCCAAGCCCAACGGTTGTTCCTGCAGGACATTGAACAAACTTTCCGAATCCAAAGAATTTTCCTGAATCAATTTCAACTCAGCAAGCTTGTTGTTTTTCCTGAGTGTTTCTTCCAGAGACGAGTTTTTTGAAAAGTGTTTGATGACCAGCGTATCTTTCGAGAGCGAAGGCACAACAAATATGAATCTGTTGATACCGGCTGATTTTGCTTCATTTACCGCATATTCAATCAGCGGACGATCAACGACAGGGAGCATTTCCTTCGGAATCGCTTTGGTTGCTGGAAGAAAACGCGTTCCCAAGCCAGCGATCGGAAATACAACGGTTCGAACGGAAGAAGTCATTCGGTTAGAAATAAATTATTGTCAGACAATCGATTGGTTTTTTGAGTCGTCGGGGTTTGCCAACAGTTGATAAAATACGACGCACATAGTCGCTTTCGATACGAAATGCCACAATATTAAAGCAAATCAAGCAATGAACTGCTTGAATTTTCGCAAACTATTCCCATTTAAGTCGAATATTGATTAGCCATTTGGAGTAATTAAATGCCCGAAGAAACTAAGAATGAGAACTTTACTTTCCAGGCAGAAGTTCAGCAACTTCTGAATCTGGTCATTCATTCCCTGTATTCTGAACGAGAAGTCTTTCTACGTGAATTGATATCCAATGCATCCGATGCCTGCGGACGCTTGCGGTTCGACTCTCTTACCAATCCCGAAATGCGTGAGAGCGAGCAAGACTCATCCATTGACATCGAGGTCAATAAACGAGGCAAAACCATCAAGATTCGCGACAATGGAATCGGAATGTCGCGAGATGAAGTGGTAGAGAATATCGGCACCATTGCTCGTTCCGGAACGAAGAGATTTGTGGAAGCGCTTTCGGGAGAGCAATCTGAAGATACCCGTTTGATCGGTCAGTTTGGTGTAGGATTCTACTCTGTATTCATGGTTGCGGAAAACGTCGTTATTCGCACAAGAAGAGCTGGTCAGCCACCGCAAAGCGGCGTGCTGTGGGAATCAGACGGCGTCAATGGCTATACAGTCGATCAGGAGACAATTGAAAATCCTGGTACTGAAATCATTCTGACACTGCGTAAGGATGCCAAGAACTTTCTGGATATCAGTGAAGTCAGGAGAATCGTTAGAAAATACTCGGATCATGTATCGATTCCCATTCGATTGCGGGAAGTAACCAAGAGCAAGAAGGAAGATGAGTGGGAAACAGCCAATGCGGGATCTGCGTTGTGGACGCGAGCGCGCAAGGATGTCACCGAAGAAGAATATGACAATTTCTACTCTACGCTGTCATTCGACCCTGGAAAACCGCTGGTCAGGCTGCATAACCGAGTCGAAGGAAGACTGGAATATTCGGCGCTGCTTTACATTCCGTCGCAAGCTCCATTCGATCTGTTTGACATTGACCGCCAAAAGGGAATCAAACTATATGTTCGCCGAATCTTCATCATGGATGACACCGAAAATCTTCTGCCGGGCTATTTTCGATTTGTTCGAGGTGTAATCGACTCTGATGATCTTCCTCTGAATTTGTCTCGCGAGTTTTTGCAGAAGAACAAGCAGATTGAAAGGATTCGGGCAGGTACAGTAAGAAAACTGTTGAATGAACTGAAGAGAGTCGCCAGTAAGGATTCGGAAAAATACCAGACGTTCTGGAAAGAATTCGGCAGGGTGTTCAAAGAAGGTATTACGGAAGATGCTGACAACAGAAAAACCATTGCTCAGCTCCTTCGATTTTCGAGCACGAAAGGTGAAGGTGTCGAGCAGACTGTATCTCTTCAGGATTATGTTGAGCGCATGAAAGAAAAACAGGATGCGATCTACTATGTGACAGCAGACAGCCATGCATCCGCAGAAGGATCACCTCATTTGGAAATCTTTCAAAAACACGACATTGAAGTGCTGTTGATGAGTGATCCAATCGATGAGTGGGTTGTCATGCACTTAGGAGACTTTGACGACAAACCATTGAAGTCGATTACAAAAGGGGATCTTGCATTGGACTGGCTGGATGATGACGACAAAAGCGACGAAAAAGACACCTTAAAAGTGGATTCGCTGGTAGACAGACTGAAAGAAGCGCTGACAGAACGAGCAGCCGACGTTCGAACTACATCGAGACTAACGGATTCGCCAGCCTGTCTGGTTGTAAACGAATATAGTCTCAGTCGTAACATGTCTCGGATTTTGAAAGTATCGGGACAATCCGCAGCAGATGCCCCTCCGATTCTGGAAATTAACCCTGAACATCCTTTGATTCAGCATCTAGCTGACAAGGATGACAATCTAAACGACTGGGCACACGTTCTGTTCGATCAGGCCACCTTGAGCGAAGGCACTCCGTTGGAAAATCCTTCGGACTACGTTCGAAGAATCAATTCTCTGCTCACGAATTCAATCAACGAACAAAGCCCAATTATCATCGCCTCGTAGAAATTCGATAAAGAAGTTAAGGACATACGGAAAATAGGGAATGAGAGTTCCCTGATTTCCTGAAACCTATTCCGGTCGTTGATAGGCAATACGCTGCTCTTGTGCGGCGTAGGCATCATTCACTCTCTGATCTCGCGAATAAATCAAGTCGGGTTCAGGAAGCTTCCTGAGTTCGCACAAGCGATCCATTGCCTGGCCGTGAGTCTGTGTATCCCCATCCTCCAAAATATGTAAAACACCATACTGATCTGTTTCCAGAGATCGTGCAACAAGTATGGTGCGATGACAAACTAACGGCTCCTTTTCAGCACAGACGAGAGCCAAAGTTCTGCAGTCAGCCAATTGCCTGACCTTCTCAATTCCAGATTGAAATAGAGGGGTTATTGCAAGCAATTTATAACTAACGCGGTTATTTTCGTAGCAATTCGAATCTTCACTACGAGCGCCTAGCTCTTGACCAAGAAACTCGTAGTCTATGCTGTGCACCTGCAGCGTTTCAATCAGATTTTCGCGATTGAATTGGGGATTCCGTCGACTGTAAGGCGTCGATCTAACATCAATGAGCAGGTCTACTCGGTGCCGCTGAAGCAGAGAAACGAACTTCCCGGCCTCATGAGTTGAATGTCCAATTGTGTAAATTAGTTTGCGACGCATAGTTGCCTGCAATCAGTTCATTGGGATTGCATAGACTTTATAGCAGTAATTTCAGAGCAGTTGACTAAGTTCAGATATCGGGCGAAACTTTCAACTGCTCTAAGGTGCGCTCTGATTCCGCCAGGCGGCTTGGTAGTGGTTCAGCTTGAAAATATCTACATTGCCACTACGATAGAACATAGTGATGCAGAATAAAGTACGGAATTTCTTAGATTAAGACCTTGATTTAGTCATCTTGCACAGATAGTACATCTTCGTACAGGTCCGGGAATTTTTCTGCCTCTATTTCCTGTATATGCTGATGCAAACCAGAATCGATTGAATCCAACAAATCTGATCCATTTGAGAATATTGCCCAAATTGCCTTCTCAACGTCTGTTCCTACGTGCTTATCACGCCGAAGGTCAGCCATGTACGCCATGTAAGCTTGAGCAACTATTACAACTTCGTGATCTTGCAACTCGAAAGCGATCATGGTCGAACTGAATAGTCCAAAAACGGACTCGAAACCCGGTCCTTTGTTCAAAATGTCTGAGGCTGCTTTTCTGCCCTTGCGAAGTTTCTTGCCAAGCGGTTTTTTGTATGCCTCCAAAAAAGCCTTCGCATAACGCGGCTTCATCTCCCAGCCGTCGTGTTCCGTGAGATACGAATACAATTCCTCGTATTCCTTGTCGTAGGAGTTGAATAAGCCCACGATGTTCTACTCCTCTATCAGTAGTTGACCGCTCATGCTATATTTATGCCATGAACAAACCTAAGCGACCACGAGATACTTATCAATTATCCAAATATATTGTAGTTCTTTCAACTGGCGACGCAGAAGAAGACCCTTATCATGATAAGAGCCCCGCAACCGTGGAATTAGGACGCTTAGGCGACCTAAAAGGTGGCAAAGCCAGGGCAAAAAACTCACGAGAAAGCAACGGTCTGAGATTGCAAGGAAAGCGGCCAATACTAGATGGCAATTAGCAGCCGCAAATAAGGATAAGAAATGACTGCAGAAGTAGCTGTGATAAATAAGTCTGCGGTAGCAATTGCTGCAGACAGTGCTGTAACAACTGAGTTGACTGATAGCAGTGGCAGGCAGCACGACAAAATTTTCAATACGGCTAACAAAGTTTTTGCTTTGTCAAAATACGCTCCTGTAGGAATAATGGTTTACAACACAATGGAATTGGGAGGTGTTCCTTGGGAAACATTGATTAAAGAGTATAGAAAACACTTAAAGAAGAAAAAATTTAACTATTTAGAAGAATATGTAGATGATTTTTTCAAGTTTTTGAGTGGCAGCAAGAAGCTATTCAATGAAGAGCACATAAAGGATGTCCTACTTCTCATTTTGATGAAATTTTTCTTTAGTTTAGGTACTATCAGTTCAAACAGAGAAGCTAAAGAGAAATTCAACAAAAAAATAGAGGAGATGGAAAAGCTTGATTTTGCCGACTCATTTGATGAAAACCTCACACAACTAACTAATGACTATATTGCTGTAATTGATAAAGCGGCAACATTTGTTTTTGGAAAATCAAAAATCAGAAATTTGAAGACCAAGTACAGGAGACTAGCAGCACTAGCTATCACAAAAGAAGAGCAATTAGCTGGATACTCCGGAGTAGTGATTACTGGGTTTGGGGAAGAGGATATCTTCCCAAAATTAGTTGAGTATAAAACGGACTTAGTTATTTTTGGTAGGGTGAGAAAAACAAAACTGCAAGAATATGAACCAAGCCATTTGAAATGTGGGAAAGTAATGTCTTTTGCACAAGAAGATATCATTAAAACAATTCTGGAAGGTATCAACCCAAGTTATGCTAGAAAGATACAAGAATCAGCAATACAGTTTCTTGCCAAGCTCCCTCAAAAAATCATTGATGGCATAGATGAGCTTGATGCAGACAAGAAAGACCACTATAAAGCAAAGGCATTTGATGCATTTGCCGAATCGATCATCGAATTTTTCATAAACATGAATGAGGAACGCGAAAGCAAACACACCTTTCAGATTGAGAAAGCGATTCAGATGATGCCTTTCAGCGAACTCGCTGAAATTGCTGAGGTGTTTATCAGATTAACCCAAGTTAGACGTAGACTATCTCCTGATAGTGAGACAGTCGGAGGTCCTATCGATGTTGCAGTTATTTCGAAGGCTGATGGGTTTGTTTGGATTAAAAGGAAGTATTATTTCAACAAAGAACTAAACTACTCATTCATGGGAAATTATTTCGATGAATAGTAATCAAATTTGTAACTTGAGGGGGTATGTATGGTGACAGTTAAACAAGAGGATTTGAGCAGCATGCTCGAAAAAAATCTGAAGGAGCAGCTTAGAAACGCTAAGAACCCAAGTAACACAAATAAAGTCGCAGCCCAAGCATTAAAAACTTTTGACAAAATATATAAATCCAAACAGAATATAGAAAAATCTGCTTAGGCTGAACTTGAGTAAACAAAATGCTTGACTAGCTAAACCAGTCAAGTGTAATGTTCAGTATGACTATACTGAACATTAAGAAAAGAGCCCAGATTCTGCATATGCTTGTCGAAGGTAACAGCCTTCGTGCTACAGCTAGAATGGCTGATTTATCTAGAAATACAGTTGACAGATTACTTCGTGTGTAGGCCAAGTTTGTCTTGATTTTCAGGATGAGCACCTACGCAATTTTCCATGCAAAAACGTCCAGTGCGATGAAATCTGGTCTTTTGTCTATGCCAAATACAAGATTATTCCTGACGACAAGAAATAACAGTTTTGATTTGGCAATGTATGGACTTGGGTTGCTATTGATGTAAATACGAAGCTTGTACCATGCTGGCATGTAGGGCCACGCAATTATAAAGTTGCCAAGATTATTATTAGTGATTTAGTTGGCCGCTTGGCTAATCGTCTTCAACTCTCTACAGATGGTCATAAGCTCTATTTAGAAGCTGTCGAGCATGGCTTCGGTAAGGATATTGACTATGTTTACGGTGAAGACCCAAACAAAGAAAAACGATACAGCCCTTCCAAATTTGTTGAAGCCAAGTGCTCTGCTGATACTGGCAATCCTGATACTGGCAATCCTGATAAGGGCCAAATCTCAACAAGTTTTGTAGAAAGACAAAATCTGACCATACGTATGAGTATGAGACGGTTTACCAGATTGACCAATGCTTTCAGCAAGAAGCTAGAAAAACATATGTATGCTATCTCCCTACATTAAATGTATAGCAATTTGGGATGTATTCATACGAATTTGAGAGTAACCCCAGCGATAGGAGCTGGTGTAACAGACTATGTGTGGTCACCGGAAAAAATTGCAGTACTGATAAAAGATGAGCAGCCCAAGAAGCGCGGCCCATACAAAAAGAGAAATTCAAACTGAGCCACTACCAACGGCTTGCCAACATTGCTTATATGGCTTTATAAATCTATAATTTGTATGTTTTGTCGGTGTTGATGAACTTCCTTTAAGGGAGTCAAAATCTCGACAATCGTTGCGCGGGGTATAGCGTAGTCTGGTAGCGCGCCTGCTTTGGGAGCAGGAGAGCGGGGGTTCAAATCCCTCTACCCCGACCAGAGCGTTATGCGCCTGTAGCTCAACTGGATAGAGCAACGGCCTTCAACAGGAGCCTCTACAGGGAAAAACTGAACCTGTAGAGTGGAGGGCACTGTATCGGTGAAACCTTAACGCGTAGTGGTGATGGCAATACCGAGGAAACCGCTGACTTCATAGAACTGCGGGATCCGTAGAGACTATACGTGCCCCGCCTGAGATGGCGAAGATATAGTCCAGACTACAAACTGGTGAATCGAACCCAATAAAATTCGATTGGCCAGGCAATGAAAATTGTAGTAGTACGCTAAGCCGTAGGTTACAGGTTCGAGTCCTGTCAGGCGTGCTTTGATTAGGTTGTGAAAGCTCATATCATATAGTGATATGGCTTTCAAACCGTACGTTAAATTTGATAATGTGTGGTGGGCGTAGCTCAACTGGTAGAGCTCTGGATTGTGGTTCCAGCGGTCGTGGGTTCAACCCCCATCGTCCACCCCAATTTTTAGGGAATTGCTGTAATACGGAGTGAAATAGTTGCGTCTTCCATCGCTTGAAGAAATTAACTCTGCCGCCTCATTAATCTCCAGTTATCTTCCTCCGACTCCGCAGTATCAGTGGCCATTGCTGTGCAATCGTAGTGTAACCCAAGTCTGGGTGAAACACGAGAATACAACTCCGATCGGTTCGTTCAAACTGCGAGGTGGTATCCACTATCTTTCCAACACTCCGCATGATCGCGTAATTACCGCGACGCGCGGAAATCATGGACAGTCGGTTGCCTTTGCAGCAGGCCTTTTCGACAAAAGCGCAACAGTCGTATTCCCACACGGAAACAGCGCCTCCAAAATCGCCGCTATGCGCGCTCTGGGTGCAGAGCTGATTGAATACGGTCGAGACTTTTCCGATGCACACGAATATGCTCACCAGCAGGCCAGACAGCAGGGACTTCACTTTGTCCCCTCGTTCGACCGAAAACTAGTAGTCGGCGTCGCTTCTTATGCCCTGGAACTGTTTCAGGCAGTGCCCAGCCTCGACGCGGTTTATGTGCCGATCGGCCTAGGCTCGGAAATTTGTGCGGTTATTGCCGCTCGAGAAGCGTTAGGAATTGAAGTTGAAATCATCGGCGTGGTCGCTGAAAATGCACCCGCCTACGCGCTTTCGTTTGAACAGGGAAAGGTTGTCCAAACTGACTCTGCTGATACTTTGGCCGATGGCGTCGCGGTTCGCATACCCAACCGTGAAGCACTGAAAATCATACTCGAATATGTATCCCGAATTGTTCGCGTATCGGAACTTCAGATTGCAAGCGCAATGCGCCATTATTTCACGGATACCCATCATGTAGTCGAAGGAGCGGGAGCTTCAACCTTGGCGGCTTTGCTCAAAGAGAAAGATCTCATGGCCGGGAAACGCGTTGCGATCATTGCCTCCGGTGGCAACGTTGATCTGGACTTGTATATGAGCATACTGAACCAAGAAATTCCCCAAATGCCGACACCACAATCTTGAAATAGCAGTTTCATCTGAATACGCAACTGCTGCCCAAATGAGAAGAAAATCCGGTCAACGCTCCAAACGCAACCCTGACGCAATCCCAAGACTGAAGTGGCGCAAGGTAGTCAATCCTTACGCTCCGTTGGAAATTCTTTCCGAGGACCAGATTGAAGCCATTCATGTAGCATCTTTGGAGGTTCTACGAGATTCAGGTATCAAGTTTTTGAGCGCCAAGGCTCGCAAGATTTTTCAATCAGCGGGGGCGGAAGTCAATAATTCTTCGAACATGGTGCGATTTGATCCGGTTCTTGTGGAGGAATTGATTGGCAGCGTGCCGCCAAGCTTTACCCTAACTGCCCGAAATCAAGAAAGATCTCTGGAAGTCGGTGGTCGCAATATCAATTTCGCGACCGTAGGTGGCCCTAGTTTTGTTTCCGACCTTGATAAAGGCCGCCGAAGCGGTACCTTGGCAGACTTGGAGAATTTCTTCAAAATTGCCCATGAACTTGAGATTTTCCACTTAGCTGGAGCGAATTCATTTGAGCCTTTAGACCTTCCGGCTGAATCTCGGCATCTCGATAAATACCTTGCCGCGACCACCTGTCACGATAGAATCTGGATGGCGAATATGATTGGGGCATATCGAGCCCGCGACGCACTTGAGATGCTTGCCATAGTCCATCGCATGGAATGGGAACAGTTGAAGAAGCAGCCGCTGACGATGGGAAACATCAATGTCAATTCTCCTCGACAAGTCGATGAATCCATGTCGGATGCCCTGACTGAATTTGCGCTTGCTGGACAGCCTGTACTTGTGACTCCCTTTACACTATTGGGAGCAATGGCGCCGACTACCATGGCGGGCGCATTGGTCCAACAAAATGCTGAGGCACTGTCCTGTATTGCCCTTTCTCAGGCAGTTCATCTCGGGTCACCCATTATTTACGGCAGTTTTTCCAGCAATGTGGACATGAAGACCGGTTCTCCGGCATTCGGCACGCCGGAATATGTACGAACGACTCTTGCCAGCGCTCAGCTCGCGAGGCGATATTCCTTTCCATTTCGCTCCAGCGGGTCGAACGCTTCCAACGCTCCCGACGAACAGTCCGCATACGAAACCTGCATGTCCGTTTGGGCCGCTATCATGGCTCATACGAACCTGCTGTTGCACGGAGGTGCGTGGTTGGAAGGCGGGTTGGTTGCGTCATTTGAAAAACTGATTATTGACGCAGAAATTCTACAGATGATGGCGAAATCTCTCGAACCCATTGTGGTGAATGAAGATACGCTGGCAGTCAATGCAATTGCTGATGTCCCTCCGGGAGGACATTTCTTTGGTTCACCACACACCATGGAACGCTATCAAGATGTGTTCTACACTCCCCTTTTGTCTGACTGGCGAAATTTCGAAACCTGGCAAGACGATGGCGCACTTCACGCATCCAAACGAGCCAACAACATTTGGAAATCACTTCTGCAAGAATATTCCCGACCGGCGCTAGACGAAGGAATCTTGGAGGAACTGAAGAGTTTTATCGAACGGAGGAAATTGGAGATAGCAAACGGACAGGAAGACACAGTGCTCCACAGTCGAGATTAATGCCGATTTATTCCGGGGAAAATCGCCATTCAAACAGATTCCGCTACTCTCGATTGCTCCTGTCCCGCATTGACCTGATCAGAGATTAGCTCAATCCAGTTTTTGAACATGATCTTGCCTTGTGAGGTCCACGTGTTCTGTACAGTGGGCAGAATTTCGGACTCAGGAAACACGGGCAATGCGTCGCCTTTTTCCATGGCATCCATAAAAGAAAGCCGATATTCATCCAGTTTCGCCTTCGCAGAAGTAGCGAGATAATGCTCAGGGTACTGTGGATAATCACTACGTTCGCCAGCCACCAATCGTCTGATTTCGCGGTTATATTCCTTGAGAAGACTAACTGAATCGTATTCGGGATGACCTTGTAAAAAAATCCACTTGAAACCGTCTGAACTGACTGCAATGTGAAAGTCGGCTTCCTGACTGTGAGCGAGAATTCGTATTCCAAATTCTTTTAGTTGCTGCGCCTTCATTTCAAAAACATGCGAACGAGGTACGTCGAACTGATCAGCCATTCCATTGACTAGCAGGTGTTTTGCATCGGTTATTTGATGCGAAAAAACACCCCATCTTTTTCCAGGCAAACATCGCGTTCTTTGAATGCCGTGAAAGATGTTTAGTATTGCATGCGACGCCAGACACGAACACAGGATTGTCGGTACATTACGATCAGCCCAGTGGATCACTTCCTCAAATTCAGGCCAGAATTTTTCGTCTTTCAAGTCTGCAACACCCGGATTCGCACCCGTAAGTACAAGACCATCCAAATCTCTTTCTCCAATATCCGAAAATGAATCGTAATATCGCTCAACGTATTCCAGCGCACCGGCTTCTCGCCCTAACCCGCCAATCGTAAATGGATGCACATAAATCAGAGTATTGTCAGCAGCCGCGGCAATCAATCTGATGAATTGTCTTTCAGTCGCTCGCAATGCACGATCCGGCATCATGTTTAGAAATCCAATATGGATTTCTGACAAAGTCGAATTCCATACTTCATCAGGAGCAAGAGTTTGGATCCCTTCTTCCTGAAGACTGTTCCAAGCGGCTATTTCTCGATCGCGTACAAGTGGCATGGCAGAGCTTCGGTTTACAGTTCAGTCATCCGATTCGAGTACAGAACAGACGAGCTCGATGAAATCCTTCTCGTCTCGTACATCATCTATTTTTTCTGCGGGTACGGTATAGCCGTACTCTGAGGCTATCGCTTCGTACTTCGGGCGTCGACTTCGCATTAGATCGGGGAATATCCAGCGTACAAACTCATCTGGATCAATCTGCTCGCAACTGTCGAGGCCACTCTGTTCCAGAAACTCATTCAACTTGAGATCCAAATATTCAGGCTCATAAAAAAGCGGTTTTGGATGTTTTTCCTGTCGATGGATAATTTCCGTTTCAAGTTCTTCTTTTGCAGATAAATACACAATCAAAGTGTGCTTGTAGAGGTGTTCCAACACTCGGTTGTCGTTCAACTCGCAAATGCTGCCACTGGAATCATTGACAAAATGTTCGTATCCGTAAATTACATGCGCCTTGTGAATAAACTCACCTACATCCAGCATCGTTTGAACTTCTGCATCTCGATGTAACTTCTGGCGTCTTCGAAATTCTTCCAGCGCGAGTCCTCCACGCGACTCGTCGCCGAGTTTTCCGAGGAATTTTGACAGTAGTTCAAGGTTATCGAATGTCATGGCACTGCCGATGTATATCGAATCGCTGCGCAATAAGTCTCGAAGAAAATCGACTTTCATCGCCTTCTCTTTGATATTGTCCAGTATGGGTTCATACATGTATCTCGTTCCGATTCGATAATCCGCCGAAAAATGAAACCAAGAGGTAGACGGTAGTTTCCGCGCAAGCGTAGTTTTGCCGGCACCGGACATACCGATGAGGGTTACGGATTTTCGGTTCATGGACCGAAACTGATTACCAGTTAGTTTCATTGTTATCGGTTTTTCAGCAAGTGGAATTAGTTAAACTGGTTTACAGAACTCAAATGAATTCCCCTGAATTACTGCAGCAGTAAATCCAGTTCGTTCTGCGCGTCTAGTGTACAAAGATCATCAAAACCCCCAATGCTGACGGAATCAATGAAAATCTGGGGTACCGTGCTTTTACCACCACTACGCTCCAACATTTCATTTTTTCGAGCCGCATTGAAAGTGACGTTATACTCTTGAAATTCCGTACCCTTTTTCTTTAGCATACGTTTAGCGGAATAACAATTACCGCAAAACGAACTCGTATAAATTTCAACTTTAGCCATCTAGTTCTATCCGATTCCTGTATGTCCAAATCCCCCGCTGGCACGCTCGCTGGCGTGAAATTCATCCACTTCCACAAGTTCGGGGCGAATTACAGGAACAAATATCATCTGGGCAATTCTGTCCCCTGGATGCACAGTGAAATCTTCCGTCCCTCGATTCCAGCAGGATACGAAGACCTGTCCCTGATAATCCGAATCAATGAGCCCAACAAGATTGCCAAGCACAATACCATGTTTGTGACCGAGCCCAGACCTTGGCAGTAGAACCGCCGCTACTTCGGGATTACGAATATCAATGGCTATTCCCGTGGCAATCAGTTCACAACCGGAGGGACGAATCAACAATGCACTGTCGACGCACGCCCTCAGGTCCAACCCTGCTGCACCAGAAGTGGAATACTCGGGCAGGGGTATGGACTTACCCAACCTGTCATCGAGTATTTTGTAGAGAACCCTTTGCATGAAATCGAACAGATATTTGTTCAATCAACTGCCCTGCTACTTCCGTTTTCAAAGCTGGGCCCAACGTCGTTACTCCAGCACGGTCAATGAGCTCAATCGTGTTGAAATCCGAGCCAAGCGCTTCGTCTACATTATTTGCAGCAATCAGATCGACTCCTTTAGAAAGGAGTTTCCGTCTCCCTTCAGAAATCAGATTCTCTGTTTCCGCTGCAAAACCGACTGCGAACAAATTGGGATGCTGTTTCTTCACCTCGGCCAGAATATCGGGGTTTCTCACGAGTTCCATTTGCAAAGCGTCTGTATTCCGTTTTTTTATTTTTGCAGTCGAGATCTTTGATGGTCTGTAATCGGCGACAGCTGCTACTGAAATGAAAATCCCGTGATCGTTAAGATTATCTTGCACGACATCCAACATTTCCTGCGCATTCGTAACGCGTAGTAATTGGTGTACAGAAACCTGATTCGAGGATGTCGTCGGTCCGGAGATAAGAGTCACTTCAGCCCCGGCTTTAACGGCTGCATCGGCAACCGCAAACCCCATTTTACCTGAACTCCTGTTGGAGATACCGCGCACCGGATCGATCGCTTCCCAAGTTGAACCAGTTGTGATCATCACCTTGATTCCTTTCAGCGGTCCATCGGCAAAGATATTGCCCAAACGATCCACAATTTCTTCCGGCAGCAGCATCCGACCTGGTCCCGTTTCACCGCAAGCTTGATCTCCCACGCCAGGACCCAGTATGGATACTCCCTGACTTTGCAACTCTAGGATGTTTTTCTGTGTCGCTTTACTGTCCCACATCACCGTGTTCATTGCTGGCGCCACAGCTATAGGACAATCTGCCGCAAGACACAGCGTAGACAACAAATCATCGGCAAATCCGTGCGCTAGCCTCGCCATGAACCCAGCACTTGCGGGGGCTACGACAATTGCATCTGCCCAACGTGCCAGTTCGATATGTCCCATCCCTGCCTCGGCAGCTTCGTCGAACAATTCGCTCCTGACTGGATTAGCGCTAACTGCCTGCAATGTTAGGGCAGAAATGAATTGTGCGGCATTTTGAGTCATTACAACCCGTACATTCGCTCCTTGCTCACGTAGTCTTCGGACTACTTCTGCGGACCGATAGGCGGCTATTCCACCTGTCACGCCTAGTAAAATACATCTGTTTTTGAGTTGGCTATACTGCATTTGAGTCACAAATTTTGCTTTGTCCAGTGCACTCGACTTTGATTAATACGTGTCAATAGTATAGAATGTGCGGTTTCTTTGACAAACATCAATATTAATGGTCTGGGATCAAGATGCCAAAAGTTTGCCAAGTTACCGGGAAAAAGACCGTTAGCGGCCACAACGTGTCACACGCGCACAACAAGACGAAGCGAAAATTTCGTCCCAATCTCCACTATCGACGTTTCTGGGTAGAAAGCGAAAATCGTTGGGTGAAGCTTCGCCTGACGCAGAAAGGAATTCGTACCATCGACAAGAATGGTATCGATACCGTACTGGCGGATTTACGTGCAAGCGGAACAAAAATTTAACCACTAATTGAGAGGCTGATCATGCGAGAAAAAATCAAACTGGAATCTTCCGCTGGAACCGGTCACTTTTACACGACTAGCAAAAACAAGCGCAATACAGAAGGAAAACTTGAACTGAAGAAGTATGATCCAGTCGCTGGAAAGCACGTCATCTACAAAGAAACAAAACTTCGATAAGTTCCAGGTCCGACTCCATAAGGAGTTCAGGAATCAATATCAGGCGCTGACGCTACCTTTCAACCGAATCGAAAACCGCATCAGCGCTTCTATGCCGGAGGCTTCCGCATTCCGGCACCAATCATCTAGAGAATTGCGCATCGTTTCGTAGGAAGGCGATGATCTGGTTGCAATGTTGTGCAACGATTCTTTCATTAGATAGACTTTCTGCAGGCGTTTGTTCGTTGCCAAGAAATGTCGTAATCGTTCCTGATTTTTCTCACTCAGCATTGACCTTTCCGCATCAAGCAGGCGTTTCGCTTTTTTTAAGAGTTTCTTGGTGTCTCCTGAAGCTGATCGAATCTCCTCTCGGCACACATCATCAATCACTTCACGAACATAGTTAGACAGAACCTGAAAACGGTTCGATACAAATGCTTTGACGGTTTCTGCGTCACAGGTATGCTTGCCTGTATGATAGGTAATAACAGGAATTTTCCTGTGCACCTTCAGCAATCTCATTGCACTCAATAATCGTACATACCACCAGCCCAGATCAATTTCCCAGCCGCGTGCAGAAAATTGTGCGGAACTCGCATAGGCATGATGATTGTTGTGCAATTCCTCACCTCCAATCAACAAACCCCAAGGGACAATATTACGGCTGGCATCCGGAAGATTGAAATTCCGGTATCCTGCGAAATGTCCCACACCGTTGATGACTCCAGCAGCCCAGAAAGGTATCCAGATCATTTCAACAATCCAAATTGCCAGTCCGGCAATGATGCCAAAAAGATAGAGATTCAATCCAAGGAGAATTAACAAACCGAGATTCGGATGCCCTGCGTAGATGCGTCTTTCAAGCCAATCATCTGGAGTGTTCTTTCCGAATTTTTCCAGAATGCCCGGTGATCCCGCAGCTCGCCGATATAGAATCCATCCACCCCAAAGAACTGCATGAATTCCGGACCTCTGTGGGCTATGCGGATCATCATCCGTTTCAACCGTGGCATGATGCTTTCGATGAACTGCCACCCACTCCTTGGTTACGATTCCTGTCGTCAACCACAACCAGAAACGAAAAAAGTGACTGAGAACAGGATGAAGTTCCAGCGCGGAATGCGCTTGACATCGATGAAGAAAAATTGTTACTGAAACGATTGTCACGTGGGTGAGGGCAAACCCAATCAGTACGTAACCCCACCATTCAAGTTCAAAAAAGGGAAAATCCACCCTACCTATCCGTCAAATAACTAACGTTCGTACCGTTCTCGATACACAATTCGACCTTTTGTAAGGTCGTAGGGAGTCAACTGAACAATCACTCGGTCACCGCGCAAAATACGAATATAGTTCTTACGCATCTTCCCGGAAATGTGGGCGGTGACAATATGGTCATTATCTAATTTAACTCTAAAATTGGTATTCGGTAGTGTTTCAAGAACAGTACCATTCATTTCTATCTGATCTTCTTTCGGCACGACGTTAGGATTAGTCTCCTATATAAACTGACAATAATAAAGAAAGTATAAGCCATTAAGTCACAGCATCGTTAGTTGTATTATTGGAACAAATAGTAGTGAAACTCAAGAGTTTCATTTAATTCGTCAGAATCTGTCAACTACGCTAGCGACGGAAAGCGCCCGGCGGGTAAGATTTACAAATATAACGGAAAGATTCATGCTCTGGACAAAGACATTTCACATCATATTCGTGGTGACCTGGTTTGCCGGTATCTTCTATCTGCCACGGCTTTTTGTTTACCACGCGCAGACTGACGACAGCATCAGTAATGAAAGATTCAAAATTATGGAGCGAAAACTCTATTTTGGAATTTCAACTCCAAGCGCTGTACTGACGCTTGGAACTGGATTGATGCTATGGCTAAAGTATGGCTTCGGCGGCAACTGGCTGGCTTATAAGCTACTGTTAGTGGCGATTCTAGTGATCTATCACGTATGGTGCTGGAAATATCTAATCGACTTTAAGAATGACAGAAACGCACGTTCACACACCTTTTATCGATGGTTCAACGAACTACCCATCGTTCTGCTTGTCGCAATCGTAGCGCTGGTTGTTCTAAAACCTGGATAGAAGTGTAACAGACTATGAATGCTTGCAGATTGCGGCTCCCACGATCGGCCCTGCAACACTTTGACGAGTTGAGTCATATCTCTGTACGATGACCGCACAATTCTGGTTTTCATCTAAGGATTTTAACGTTGTATTGATAACCGCTGGGACGCCTCTCCATTCGCCTACAAATTCGAATTCTCTGACAACGTTGTAGTTCGTAAGGGTTTTTCCTTTATTCTCACCAGAGTCGATTACCGTGACATTCTTTTTGTCATAGGTAATAAGCCATACATCCACTTTGGAATGGTATCGCCCGTCTACGTTGATCGTTATGTTGCCGTCACTCGATATTTCGGCAGATGTTTCAAGCATCAAACTTGAATCTTTATCCAGTTGTTTCTTGGCATTCGCTACCTTACTTCCCACGAACGCGTAATTTCCATTGACGACCATTTGCGGTGTGTAGACACCAGTTCGTCCATGCAGTGACAGTCGGTTGTAATCGCGTTGACGTTGACTGTAGGCGGGCGACGAAAACGGATCCTTCCACTTTCCAGCCGATCCGTAAACTAGCGAGTCCCAGTAATCAACGTGAAACTCAAGCCCTAAAACCTCCTCATTATTTTCAACCAACTTGCCGAGCAACTTATCTGCAGGAGGACAAGAATAGCAACCTTGAGATGTAAAAAGTTCAACTACGTGTGTTGTCTTAGCGTCAGCGAATGCTCCGGTCGAGGCCACTAATGCGATGCCTATGACAGCGAATGCTTGGCAGGTTCGATTCCTAATAGACATAATATCATTCCGTTATGTTTTAAGTATTTTTCGTTTAGACAGTCTTAACTTTATTTTGTTCAACATTGTACTGGTTTCACCAGAAATTCCTCCGAACACCGGTAATATCATCCGATTGTGTGCAAATACAGGATGCAACCTGCACCTTGTTGAGCCTCTTGGATTTGAATTGAGTGACGCAAAACTTCGCCGTGCCGGATTGGATTATCGGGAATGGGCAAATGTTCAAGTCTACGAATCCTATTCAAGTTTTGTAGAAAGACATGATTCTGAGCGACTCTTCGTCTACTCAAAATTTCATTCCAAACTCTATACGGAATCTGAATATCATCCAGGTGATGTATTCGTTTTTGGTTCTGAAACAGCCGGATTGCCCGAAAACATTCGGATGAGCGTCAATTCAGAACGATGTCTAAAACTTCCCATGCTTCCATACAATCGAAGTATAAATCTGTCCAATGCTGTTGCGATCGTCGTCTATGAGGCTTGGCGTCAAAATGGGTTTGTGTTCAGTAACAATTGATACCCGAATATTTGAACTTCGACATGTAGGGTGCAGTGTGAGCCGATTTCGGCCGGAACACGCAAGTGCGCGTGGTAGGAGACGGTGCTAAAACTGGGTCAGTGCACCATCGCAAAATCGTAAAACCCCAGCAATTCCTCCCGACACTTCTTCAAACACCAGTCGCTTGACATTGTCTGATTCGAGCGATGCCTACGAAAACTGTTGTCTACACACCGTCACGCGGAATTTCTTCATCCCACTTTCGAAAAAATATTTGTCTGTAATCTTCCAGTACTTTCAGGCTTGCTTCAATGCGAAAGCTTGCTGAATTTGATGTCATTCGACATCGAGTTAGAATGAGGGCATCCAACTCTCCCTCTCGACCATAAACGTCCTCCCCCTCAAGATCAATACTCGCACTCAACGCATCGCGTGGGTCAATTTCATATCGTCGAAGCATTTTGTTGCCATGTTTCCAGCCATGACTGTCGATTTGTGTAATACCTTCATCTTCTTCTTGAACATAAGCAAGTTTACCGGTGACCATGTCCTCCTCCATTCGAGCAACAACTGGCTGTTGAGACCGAAGTTTCGTTCTGGATTGAATTGGCGTGCATTTCGGCGAGTCAAATGCTCTCAAATTGGCATCAGTTTCTCGATTATCCCGAACCGGCAACTCGAGTTGCGAAACATCCATACCAATCTCAAGTGTTACGATCTCGGGTGATGGCCAAATCACCGGCCAAAGTCCAGTCGCCACTGCGATTCGAATGCAACTGCCGGCAGCAAATCGGTAAGCAGTATCGTTCAGTCGCACTCTCACCTTCATGGGAACGCCAATCTCGACCGCTGTGACTGTTTCGTGCTTTTGGTCGTGCGTCAAATTGAAGACACCGAAACTCACTTGCGTAACTTTACCATCGACACGAACTTCGGACAAACGAACACTGATCTGAGCAATCGGCTTGTCAGATGTCACTTCTAGTTCGACTACCGGTGTACCGAGAATCGCCACGGGTTCCTTCAGGGATTGCGAATCGAAACACAGCGAACCAGCATCGTCTAATCGTTGGTCCATTGGAAATTCCGGTGCTTTCATACCGAAGTGTCCCCAGACAGGGTTTGTTCTACCTACAGTTGCAGGCGACGAGATTTGCAAACTGGATGTTTTCGCTGATAGAGACAACATCTCAGGTTCAATCTCATTCAACGGTACAAGTCCCTCCTGCCGAATTTGCCAGAATCTTGTTTCTATTCTCTCACTCGGCCAACAATCCTCCGAAACCCAGCTGCCTGGAACCACATCTCGCATGGCATCAGGCTCATAACTGTCCTGCATCCAGACCCGTACCATTGGTTCATCCTCTTGCCCGGTGTCGATACCCTTGAGCCAATGGTTCCACCATCGAAGGCTCTCCTGAAGAAATCCAATCTGAGGTCCAGGGTAAGCATGATGGGGATATTCATGCCCCCAAGGTCCAATCAAAGCTCTTCTCGGAACTGTCAAATTCTCCATCAGTCGAAGTACCGGATTGGTGAATGCATCGGCCCATCCACCCACTGCAAACACTGGACAGACGATGGAAGAATAGTCTTCACAGACCGAAGCACGTTTCCAGAAGTCGTCACGCCGCTGATGCTTCAGCCATTCAATGATCCAAGGAACGTTGTTTTCAATTCGTTGCATCCACAGGTCACGCCAGCCTTCACCGAAAAGCACGGGATCCGGTGGCCGAGCGTTACGTCCGAACATGTTGAATGCCCAGTTCGGATTCTCCAGAAGCAGGCAACCGCCTGCGTTGTGAATGCAATCCGCATAGCGATCGTCAATCGAATACACTGTAATGATAGCCTTGAGTGTCGGCGGCCTTCGGGCCGCGACTTGGAGACTGTTGTATCCGCCCCAGCTCTTGCCGAACATTCCGACATTTCCACTGCACCAAGGCTGTTCGGCAATCCATGCAATCACTTCAAGTGCATCGTCCTGTTCCTGTGGGAGATATTCGTCCAGCAGCAATCCTTCCGACTCGCCGCTGCCTCGCATATCGACACGGATCGCGCGCAGTAGCCATGTCCAGCGAAATACGGATGCATGTGTTCGTCTCTTTCTGATGTACGATCTCTTTTGCAGTACGGGATGTATTCAAGAATCGCAGGAACCGGATACTGCTCGGCATCTTCCGGCAACCAATATCTGCACGCGAGACACGTTCCATCAGACAGTGAAATCCACGCATGTTCTACCTCACGAATCCTGCAGGAAAGAGATTCGATGCCTACTGTTTCAACTTGCGGATTCTGATTCGTGTTCTTACTAGCCATGTTGAAGACATGCCTCAAGGCCCTTTCGTAAATTCGAATAAGTCAATTCAATCGACAACTCGTGGAGCATACGACGATTGTCTATTTTTCGAGATTCACGTAGATATTCAACCATGGCGGGACTCAACTGCTCCAGACTCTTGGAATCCAAACTCTCGTTTACCGATGGCAGCCCCCAAACATCTGCGACCAGATTCATATAGTCAATCATTCGTAAGGGACAACCATCCGAAACATTGAATATGCCTGATTGAACTGATGGTGAGGATGCTGCTACGCACACCGCAGCCAAATCGTCAACATGAATTCGATTGGTGTAACCATTTTCACTTGCCGGAGGCAGCGTCAAACCTTGTCGAATTCGATTCACTGGAACTCTGCCAGGTCCGTATATTGCCGGAACTCGAAGAACCACCAATTCTACGCCGTTGCGAGTTGTCCAATCTTGTGCGAATGTCTCGGCGTCATGCCGACGTTTGGCTCGATCCGTTTGTGGATTGACAGGTGTATCTTCTGTAACCCAGGCGCCCTCACAATCACCGTAAACACCCGTGGTACTAATCAATACCAGACGAACCGGTGCAGCAGCGAGAACCTGTCCAAGAAATCGGCGAATTCGCATGTCAATGGAGCCCTTTGAAGGCGGTGGAACAAGATAAAAAACAACTGTGTCTCGGTCCAATGAGATGCAGAATGAAGAATCGTGGTCGAGATCAATCTGAAATGACTTCACCTGTGGCAATTCAATGGTGGAATGGTTGGTAATCGCAACAGTCCTTTTCGTTCGCAAGGCCTGATCAACAATCAACCTACGGCCGGTATATCCACAACCGGCAACAACGACGGATTTATAATACTGCGACAATTCACCCGCCATAAAATGCCGAATCCATCAGTCGCGCCGTAATTTGTCCGACACCGCAACCGGAGTTGGATACTGGAACACGATCAGATAAGACGACACGGTAAACGTCAAAACAGTAGCAACAAGCAGAAAATTCGCAGCGAGGTTTCCGATTATTCCCGAAGCGATTGCAAAAAATACAATGAGTATGGAAAACTCGCTTAGTTGACCCAATCGTATGCCTACCTCCCAACCAGTCTTCTTCGATTCGCCAAAGTAAGTGAGGAGGTATCGATAGGTAATCGGCTTGACAGCAAGCACCAAACCCGCCAAAACAATCGATGGAAACGCTACAGCTGCGAATGCACCAGCGTCAAAGTGTGCGCCCATGGCAACGAAGAAAAGTACCATGAAGAAATCACGAATTGCATGTAGACGTTCAGCGATGAAGCGGGCAATTGGTGAAGCGGCTAAAGCCACACCAGCAATCAATGCACCGATTTCCGGCGACAATCCGAATACCCCGGCCAATTGTCCCAAACCTAGACACCACGCAATGGTGACTAGAAAAATGTACTCGCGAATCTGCTCAAACCTTTGCAGAAGCCTACGGACGACAAAGTACTCAAGGAGAAAAGTCAAACCCACAAACACAGGAAGAGTCACCACAGGCAGCAGGCTAGTTATGCTGAACTCAAGAGAATCCCCAAGTTCCTGAATGACAACCAAGGCCAGTATGGCAAGCAAGTCCTGAAGCAGAAGAATTCCGATTACCAGTTCGCCGATGTGTCGGTGATGAAGAGCGGTAGTGGGCAATAGTTTGATGCCTATGATTGTGCTGGAAAAACCGGTCGCGATTCCAGTGATGACGGCCTCGATGTTTGAAAACCCGAATACCAAGGCAACAACATAACCAACGACGAAAAATACTACTGATGATGCCAGCGTAATTAGCGAAGCAGACTGAAAAATCTTAAGTAGTTTTTGTGGGTAGAGATCAATTCCTAACAGAAACAGAAGAAAAATGATACCGATATGGGCCAAGTCTTCGACAAGATGCAACTCCGGAATCAGTTTTAATCCTCCGGGCCCAATGATCGCCCCGAGAATGATATAGACTACTGGCAGTACCTGCCGAGTATAAAGAGCCAAAGTACCCAGAACCGCCGCTCCAAAATAGATGACGAACACCGAGTATTCAATGATTTCCTTTTCAAACATTTGGCGTCGCCTTATCTGTGATTTGAACCACTAGCAGAAAAAATTTCACGATCTATGAAACAGTAAAATTTTTTAAATGCATACTCGCAACTACAATTCAGACTACATGGTAAAAGGAGTGGAGTCGGGCTCTATCTAGCGAACAAATGAAATCGGTCAATTATTAGCTTTTTTCCGTTTTCCACTTAATGCTGCATCCCAAGCTCGGCTTTTGGTCAGACGAGATCAATCCGCCTGCCAATAATGCATCTGACGCTGTCCGCAAATCTGTACCGGAAGCGGGAATGCCATTTCCAGGTCGACTGTCATCAAACTGCCCGCGATAAACCAGTTTGCGTGCTGAATCAAACAGATAAATATCTGGAGTACAGGCAGCATCGTATGCTCTTGCCACTTCCTGAGACTCATCGTAGAGATAGGGAAATCCATATTCGTATTGGATGGCGTCAGTGGTCATGTTTTCGGGGCCATCGCTAGAATATGCGGCGACTGAATTGGCATTGATGGCTATCACCGCGATTCCTTGATCTTTGTAATCCCGGGCGTAATCCGAAAAGGCCTGCTTGATATGTACTACATAAGGACAGTGATTGCAGATAAAAGCGACAACGTATCCTTTGGCAGTACTGTAGTCTGACAGAGCCACTTTGGCAGAGGCAATATTCGGGTTCATATTTGGAAGTGTAAATTCAGGCGCGATTGTACCCAATTCAATCATTCTCGATTCAATGGCTGCCATACTCAGTTCCTCCGAAAATTCTTTCCGACAAGTAATTCATTCAAACTGTGGACCGGACAGTTGCCATGCCCGAACTGCAAACAGGGCAATGTTCATCTTTCTGTATTCGAACTTCCTGCCACTCCACTCTGGCTGCATCGAACAATATCAATCTGCCGTGTATCGTCTCTCCCACTCCCGCAATGATCTTCAGGACTTCAGTCGCTTGTAATGCGCCGATTGTGCCGCATAATGAACCCAGAACTCCAGTTTCACTACAACGTTCATCCGGCTCGTCGTCCGGGCCGTAGAGACAACGAAAACAAGGACTGTCATCCAGGTCGGGGCGATAAACCGTCATCTGTCCTTCCATTCGAATTGCCGCACCCGACACCAGCGGAGTGCGAGTTTGTACACACGCCTGATTGACTGCGAATCGAATGTCGAAATTGTCCGTTGCATCAACAACCACTTCAGCCCTTTCAACCTGCTCGAAAAGCTCATCCTCACTTAATTTCCGATTGATTCCAGTCACTTGAATTTCCGGATTAAGCGCGGTAAGAGTTCGAACAGCTGATTCGACTTTGGACATGCCCACCGATTCACTCGTATGAACAATTTGACGTTGAAGATTCGATAATTCAACGTCATCAAAGTCATTCAAAACCAGATGCCCGACCCCACTGCCAGCAAGATACATCGCAACGGGTGAACCCAATCCTCCCAGACCGATTATCAGAACCGTGGAATCGATGAATTTCCGCTGTCCCTCAATGCCGAAATCCGGCATCATGATCTGCCTGTTGTATCGCAATAGTGTGGAATCGTCCATGCTGATAAGTTTATCATGTTGCAACTATGTGTGAATCATGACAGTAACTGATTCTCGAAATTATGACCAAATTGACCCATTTTAATGAACGAGGCGATGCTCACATGGTTGATGTGGGCGAAAAGCATGAGACCGCGCGCCGGGCAATTGCTGAAGGTCACATTCGTATGTCTTTGTCGACTCTTGAGGAAGTCAAATCGCGAGGAAATAAAAAAGGTGATGTGCTGGCCGTGGCGCGCCTTGCCGGCATCATGGCCGCCAAACGCACGGCTGACCTTGTTCCGCTATGCCATCCTCTTTCGCTTACTCACGTCACTGTTGAGTTGGAGTGCCAAATGGAAAGCTCCAGTGTCTATTGTCGCGCAACAACGCAGACTTACGACAGAACCGGGGTAGAGATGGAAGCATTGACCGCAGTACAGGTTGCTTTGCTTACAGTTTATGACATGTGCAAAGCATCTGACCGAGGCATGGTCATTGAATCCGTTCAGCTTATTGAAAAATCTGGCGGACGCTCAGGCCTCTGGAGACGTGAACAAGACTGACATGGCTCAGGCAACCCGCTACATGGATGCCTGCGATTCCGCATCAACGCCTTATGAAGAGGCGCTTGCCGCAATTCTGCGGAATATCGAACCCATCAACGAAACCGAACGTCTGCCAATTCGGCAGGCGCTTCATCGGGTGGCGGCAGAAGATATCCGCGCAACGCAAAATGTTCCGACTAATCGAAATTCTGCAATGGATGGTTATGCTTGTAGATATGCCCACCTTGCTTGCAAAGGCGAAAGTTCCGCACTTGCTCTGGCAGGCACTTCAGCAGCTGGCAGTCCTTATTCCGGTGCACTGAATAAAGGAGATTGCATCCGAATCCTGACTGGAGGAGTCGTGCCCGATGAACTCGATACAGTCATCATGCAGGAAGACTGTACAGTCGATGGTGCATTGGTTTCAACCGTAAACACTCACCGCATCGGACAACACATTCGCGAGGCAGGGGAAGATATCGCTGCTGGCGAAATTGCAGTTTCAATCGGGCAACGGATCGGCATTGCCGAACTGGGATTGTTGGCTTCAGTTGGTTGTGGAGATATTCTGGTAAGACGCAAACCGAAAGTTGCATTTTTTTCGACAGGAGATGAACTGAAAGGAATCGAAGAAATTTTGAATCCCGGCGATGTCTACGACAGCAATCGATACACGCTTTACGGACTATTGAAAAAGGCGCAGGTCGAGCCGATTGACCTCGGAGTCGTTCGCGATGATTTTGACGAAACTGTCGCCTCACTCAAGGAAGGTACCACCCTAGCTGATGTTATTGTTACCTCTGCGGGCGCTTCGGTCGGAGATGCGGATTTTGTGAAGCAGGCCCTCGAATCACTTGGGGAGTTGACGCTCTGGAGAGTTGCCATGAAACCCGGCAGGCCATTGGCTTTCGGAAAGATCGGCAATACATGGTTCTTCGGCTTGCCCGGAAATCCGGTATCCGTAATGGTGACATTCGACAAATTTGTAAAACCTGCTCTCCACAAGTTGCGGGGCGAAAGTTCTTCGACTGCGCTTCGCCTGACCGCTCGAAGCTTGAAACCCATTTTTAAGACACCGGGAAGACTTGAATTTCAACGCGGAGTCCTTTCGTTCAGCCCAACTGGAGAGGCCACCGTCCATTCAACAGGCAATCAGAGTTCCGGTGTACTGACTTCCATGAGTCGAGCAAACTGCTACATCGTGCTGCCACTGGAAACTGGAAATCTGGAAGCCGGTGCGGAAGTTACGGTTGAGCCCTTCACAATCGAAATTTAAGGCCAGCCAAGTTGGAGACTGACTCCAATCGGTGGGATAAAAAGTATCTAAATCGCGAGCATCACGTTGATTTGGAACCCGACCCGCTTCTAGTCGAACATGCCAATCTGTTTAGAAAACTCGATGTTGTCGTAGATCTAGCTTGCGGGACCGGCCGCCATTCGATGTTTCTGGCAGGTCTCGGATGCTTCGTCATTGCACTCGACTACAGCCGCCAAGCACTTCAACGCTGTAACGAACTAGCGATCGAGTCAAATTTAAGCATCCATGCTGTCGCCGCAGACTTAAGCGTTTTCCGTTTCGCACCACACTCGCTTGACGCAATCGTGTGCTTCAATTATCTGAATCGCGAATTGACTGACAACCTCCATGCCGCACTCAAACCGGGCGGTGTCCTTGTGATGAAAACATTCAATTACAACTTTCGAGCGGTGAACCCCAAATTCAATCCCGCATACATGCTTGCGCCAGGCGAGTTGGCAAGAATGCACGGACACTTGCAGGTGGTATGGCTGGATGATGATTGTCAACCGGCATCAAAAACGAAAAGCGCGGTTATCGCACGCAAGCCATTGGGATAACCGATTTGGATTGATCAACCCTTATTTGTGCTGTGCCTCAGCGTCCTGCCTCGCTTGATAGGCTGCCTGCTGTTCGGCACTCGCTTCTGAATGATATTGTTCTTTCCACTCGGAATAAGGAATCCCGTAAACGATTTCACGGGCATCTTCATAACTTAGCTCATGCCCCCGTTCGTCAGCGGCAGCACGATACCACTTTGACAGGCAGTTGCGGCAGAAATTCGCCAAATTCATCAGGTCGATGTTCTGCACCTCTGTATGGGTGCGAAAATGTTCCACTAGTCGGCGAAATGTCGCAGCTTCAATTTCAGTTCGTGTTTTATCGTCCATAACAAGTTTTCCAATTCAATTTATGGCCCGTTTGGGACCGACAGTATTGTGTTCCACCCAGCGAATCTCGCCATCGGACAGGTGCTCCTTTTTCCAGAATGGGGCCCGAGACTTGAGATCTTCAACAATCTTTTCACATGCCTCAAAGGCTTGCGCGCGATGTGCCGACCAGACTGCCGCCAGCACAATCGGGGCGCCGGGCTGAATGTCTCCGACTCGATGCAGAATCAAAACATCCAAAAGCTCATGTTCGCTCGACACGGATTCGGCCAACTTTATAAGATGCTGCTCCGTCATTCCAGCATAGTGCTCAAGCGTCATTGTCGTTATTGAATCGCCTTCATTGAAGTCACGCATGGTTCCGACGAACACCGCGGTCGCGCCAAAGGTTCCGCCAGTTAGCGAAGTCTCATATTGGGCGACTTCCTGCCATGGATCAAATGCTGTTTCGAGAACCTCGATTCGCATCGCTAGCCTCCTGTAACCGGCGGGAAAAAAGCAATTTCATCTCCCTCTTCAACACTGGCGTCGAAGTCGGCATACTGTTGATTGATCGCAACCATCGCATTTCCGGGAATCGGCAAGTCTGCCACACACACACTCCAGGCGTCTGCGGCGGTATGGATTCCGTCGCTGGATATCGAAGTTTCCCGTCTGCCGACCCGATCAGCCAAGCTCGCGAAAAATCTAACCTTAATCGTCATGTATCACCCAGCGTCTGCCGATGCGGTCTCCAATTCAGCCGTATATTCACCTTTTGAGGCATAGGCATTGACCCGCGCCCGCTGTAGTGCCTTGCTATGTACTTCGCCCCGCTTGCTGTCATCTCCGCTCCAAGCTTTCATGGGAGCCTGTTGCAAAGCTCGACCATACGAGAATGTGAGTCGCCATGGTACTTCGATATCAAGTTGATTCATTCTGTTCAAATGTTGCGTCGCCTGTTCATCAGTCTGCCCGCCGGACAGAAACGCAATGCCCGGAACTTCACTCGGTACTGTAGTCATCAGACAACGAACGGTCTGCTCGGCAACTTCGTTGACGTCCGCCTGTTCTGTAGAGTTCTTTCCTGAAATTACCATGTTCGGTTTCAGTACGATTCCGCTCAGTGCGACTCCCTGCTCATGCAGTTCATCAAATACGACCGACAAAGTTTTCTCGGTTTCAGTTCGACACGTATCAATGGTGTGAGCGCCATCCATCAAAACCTCCGGTTCCACAATTGGCACTACTCCTGCTTCCTGGCACAACGCCGCATATCGTGCCAGTGCATGTGCATTGGTCATGATGCATGCGTCACTCGGGATTCCGTCTCCGATTGTAATTACCGCGCGCCATTTGGCGAATCTTGCGCCAAGCGAAACGTATTCCTGCAGCCTTTCGCGCAAGCCATCCAATCCTTCGGTAACCTTTTCTCCCGGATGCCCTGCCAGCGCCTTGGCACCCATGTCTACCTTGATTCCGGGTACGATACCCACACGGTCCAGAAATTCCGCAAATGGAACCTCTCCTTTCACTTTCTGACGAAGAGTCTCGTCGAACAAAATTGCACCGCTGATATATCTGGATAGATCTGGTGTTGTCACCAGCATCTCTCGATAACTGAGCCGTGTCGCCTCGGTCGATTCGACGCCCAGTTTTTCAAATCGTGATGTACATGTACCAGTACTTTCGTCCATAGCAAGTATTCCCCGTCCCGGGGCAACCATTTCCTGTGCTGTAGATTCAAGCGTGTCCAATTGCATCGTTGTTATCTCCCCTGTTTGACTGTTCAACGACTATTTCGAGATGATTTGAGTCTTATGCTGACAATTCTATGCGGAAATGCATTTATCCAGCAAATTCTTGGTTTCTGTGAATTACACCATAATGATTTTCATCGTGTTCGTGCCGCCCTGGACTCCGGCCAGCTCTCCACGAGTCACCAACAGCAAGTCACCCTTCTTGATGATTTTATCTTCAAGAATTTTCTTCACTGCCTGCACTTCAATCGGCTTGTCTGATTTCTTGTTCATGTTGAAACTGATTGGATGGACACCTCTGAAAGCCGTAACTCGCCGCTGCGTCCATGCATGCGGGGTAACTGCATAAATCGGTATCCCAGACAGCGATTGCGAAAGCCACTTGGCAGTCGAGCCCGATTCGGTGAGGGCAAGTATCGCCGCCACTTCGTAGTGGCGCGCGGTGTACATCGTAGCCATTGCAACAGCTTCCTCAGTACTCGAAAACTGATCATCTCCCCGCTCAATTCGATCAATTGATCGGTCTGTTGATTCCGAGCCGCGACAAATCCTGTCTACAGCAGCAACAACTTTGGCCGGATGCTTTCCGATAGCGGATTCCTGAGACAGCATGATCGCGTCAGTGCCATCCAGCACTGCATTGGCGACATCCAGCACTTCGGCACGGGTCGGTGTCGTTTGGGTAACCATTGATGTCATCATTTGCGTTGCTGTAATGACAAAGCGATTGCACCCACGTGCAACCTTGGCGAGCATTTTTTGAACTCCGGGCAGTTGCGCATCACCGATTTCTACTGCGAGGTCGCCGCGAGCGATCATGATTCCATCGGACACATCTACGATTTCTTCAATCTTGTCCACTGCTTCTGCGCGCTCAATTTTCGAGACGATTCCGCCTTGACAACCGGTAACGCGAAGCAATTCTCGAGCGAAACTTACATCAACTGCATTGCGCACGAAAGACACCGCAAGATAATCTACATCCAGCTCTCCCGCTACGCGAATATCCTGATGATCCTTCGGTGTGAGCGAGGACGCCGTCAATCCGCCGCCCTGTCGATTGATGCCTTTCGAGTTAGAAAGCTCGCCTCCGACCAGTACCACGGTCTTGATCACCGGGTCCAGAACTTCGGTGACTTCCAGTACGATGTTGCCATCATCAACAATGAGAATATCTCCCAGTTTGACATCTTTCGGTAGACTCTTGTAAGTCACGCCAACTCGATCTTGCACGCCTGCATCGTCATCCATCTCGACATCGAGTTCAAACGGATCTCCTTCCTTGATCAGAATCTTACCGTCCTTAAATTTGGTGATCCGAATCTTGGGGCCTTGCAAATCTGCAAGAACTGCTACAGCTCTCTGCTGTTCTTCTGCATGCTTGCGTACCAGTTCGATACGCCATCGATGCTCGTCCGCTGAACCATGGGAGAAATTCACTCGTGCTACATCGAGGCCTTTCTTGATCAAGCGGCTCATTTCCTCATCCGAATCCGTAGCCGGACCGAGAGTTGCCACTATTTTTGTCTGTCGTAAAATCATTTTTAGTAAGCTATTGCCTGTGCGTTTGTATGCCGTTCTGCATGGCGCTCCAGAGCAGCTATCGCGTACAACGCGTTACCTTGTACATACTCCAAGAAAGCACCACCACCCGTCGATACATAAGATATCTTTTCCAAAATTCCAAACTGTTCCAGAGCAGCTAGAGTGTCACCTCCACCAGCAACAGAAAATGCCGTACTCGAAGCAACCGCTTGACCGACAACCCGAGTACCAGCATCGAATGGAATGGTTTCATACGCCCCAACCGGGCCATTCCAGATAATCGTTCCGGAATGCTCGATAATTGAGCGATAGCGTTCTCTTGTCGTGCAGCCGATATCTAAAATCATATCGAGTTCCCCGATTTGTTGCATGTCCTTTTCGGAAACTTGTTGAGTGCCATCCAGCGAAGGAGCAACGATTACGTCCTGCGGCAACGGAATATGACAATTGTTGCGGCTAGCTTCATTCAGTATTTCAATCGCCTCCGGTACCAGAGCGGGTTCGTATAGTGATCGTCCGACACTGTGGCCGGCTGCTGCGAGAAAAGTATTCGCAACGCCTCCGCCGACAATCAGCGTCTGCGATTTTCGGCAAAGCCGCCGCAGTGCCTGCAGTTTGCCGTCAATCTTGGCACCACCCACAATGGAGACAACCGGAGTGTCAGGTCTCTCCAATGCTCTATCAAGCGAATCGATTTCATGCTGACTCAGTAAGCCCGCACAGGCAACCGGGACAAATTCGACAATGCCGGTGAGCGAAGCATGATTGCGATGAGCAGTACCGAATGCATCCATGACATACACATCACACAACTTCGCCATGCGTCGACTTAGTGACCTGCTGCAACCAGTCTCACCTTCCAGAAATCGCACATTCTCACATAGTGCTACCTGTCCAGGTTCGATCGCAACACCATCGATCCAGTCTCGAACAAACAACACTTCCCGGTTTAGCATTTCCTCAAGTATTTGAGTGACTGGAGCTAGCGAATACTGCTGTTCCCAGCGGCCTTCCTGCGGTCGACCGAAATGCGATACGATCAGTACAGATGCGTTGGCGTTCAATACATATTTTACGGTGTCCAGAGAGGCGCGGATTCTCGCTTCAGATTTGATGTCACCGTCTTGTACGGCAACATTCAGGTCAGCCCTCACCAGTACGCGTTTTCCTCGGAGTTCAACCTGCTGAAGCTTGATCATGTCAGATTTGATGCAGGGCTACGCTGCCTTCATGAATGCAAGCGTCGTATCCAGCATGCGATTCGAAAATGCCCATTCGTTGTCATACCAGCAACAAACTTTGGCTGCTCTATCTCCAACCACTCGCGTGGTAGAAGCCTCGAAAACGGACGATACCGAGGAATGATTGAAATCGATTGAAACAAGCGGCTTGTCGTTAAAGGTAAGAATTCCGGCAAGTGCGCCATCCGCGGCAGCCTGGACTACCTCATGAATTGCGTCTACGGTCACTTCCAGTTCGGTTTGAACAGTCAAGTCGACCAGGGAAACATTGACAGTCGGCACCCTGACGGCAAACCCGTCCAGTTTGCCATCGAGTTCCGGCAGTACCAGTCCGATGGCTGCGGCGGCACCAGTGCTGGTCGGTATCATTGACTGTGTAGCAGAGCGAGCTCTTCGCAGGTCGGGGTGATATACATCCGTCAATACTTGATCATTGGTATACGCGTGCACAGTCGTCATCAATCCGGAACGTATACCGAAAGCATCGTTCAGCACTTTTGCAATCGGCGCAAGGCAGTTGGTTGTACACGATGCATTGGAAATCACTGTGTCAGAAGATTTCAGAATATTGTGATTGACGCCATATACGATCGTGGCATCCACACCACCGCCCGGCGCGGATAGAACGACCTTGGAGGCGCCCGCTTGTAAGTGACCGGAGGCTTTTTCCTTGCTGGCAAAAAATCCGGTGCATTCCAGCACCACATCCACACTCAGTTCACCCCAGGGCAAATCTGCCGGATTTCGCTCGGAAAGAGTGCGCACCAAATTTCCATTGACAGTAAAACCGTTGTCTGCAATTGCCACCTCGGCTGCCAATTTGCCATGTACGGAATCGTATTGAAGCAGATGGGCGTTGGTTTTCCGGTCTGCCAGATCATTGATCGCGACTACCGTTAAATCTTGATGTTTTGGAGATTCATGGAGCGCTCGCATAATATTGCGGCCGATGCGGCCAAATCCGTTGATAGCTACCCTGATCGACATTACTTAAATCACCTGCATGTTTGTGTGAATGAGAACTTGCGGAATTCTGAAATTCAATTCAGCAGTTTCAGCACTGCCTGCTCCACAGCACTATCCGTCAAGTTGAACAATTGATAAATTTCTTTTGCGGGAGCCGACTCACCAAAAGAGTCAACACCAAGTACGATACCCTTTGCGCCAGCATATTTTGCCCAAAGAGCGGTAACCCCGGCTTCGACAATAACACGATTCACTATATTCGGTGGGATCACGGAATTCCTATAATCCTCGCCCTGTGCTTCAAATATATCGATCGACGGCATGGAAACTACGCGAATCCGAATCCCTTTTGTCGTGAGTTTTTCTGCCGCGCTGACGGCCAAACCGACTTCGGAACCGGTGGCGATAACCACTGCTTCGGGCTCGCCTTCGCAGTCAATCAGTACATAACCGCCCTGATTGATTTGTCTGATCTGATCGGAGCTTCGTGTGTGCTGCGGCACGCCCTGACGCGACAACAGCAGACTGGTGGGGCCGCTCTTTCGTTCAATCGCCACTTTCCAGGCTACCAGAGTTTCCTGGGTATCACAGGGACGCCAAACCGACATGTTCGGAATCAGTCGCAATGTTGCAGCCTGTTCTACGGCCTGATGCGTAGGGCCATCTTCACCCAGTCCGATGGAATCGTGTGTATAGACGAGAATGGACTGAATGCCCATGAGCGCAGCCATTCGGACCGCATTTCTGGCATATTCCGAAAACATCAGGAAAGTGGCACCATAAGGAATGAAACCTCCATGCAAAGCCAACCCATTGACGATCGCAGTCATGCCGAATTCTCGCACACCGAAAAATATATAGTTGCCTTCGGCATCTTCTCCCGTTATCGCTTTTGATTGCTTCCAGAAGGTAAGGTTCGAGCCTGTCAAATCGGCAGAACCACCGATGATTTCGGGAAGCAATGGCCCGAACGCGTTCAGCGCGATTCTTGAAGATTGGCGAGTGGCGACTGTCGAGCTATCCGCGGAACCAATCGCTTGCGCGCTTGCGTTCTCCCAATCAGCAGGCATTTCTCCTTTGATTCGGCGTTGAAATTCTTCTGCCAACTGCGGATATTCCGACTGATAATCCTTGAATCTATCATTCCAGCTGGTTTCCAATTCGATGCCGCGAGATGTACCGTCGAATGCTGCGTAAATCGAATCCGGCACTTCAAATGCTGGATAGTGCCAACCCAATTCCTCACGCGCCAAAGCCACTTCCTGCTCCCCCAAGGGTGCACCGTGTGCACTGGCAGTGGCCCGTTTGTTCGGAGCCCCCCAACCGATGACGGTCTTGCAGCAGATAATGCTTGGCCTTTCAGATTCCTGCCTGCAAGTATCAATGGCATCTCGAATCTGGCTTGGGTCGTGTCCGTCTACATCGGCTACAACATGCCAGCCGTAGGCAGCAAATCGTTGCGGAGTGTCGTCGGTAAACCAGCCGGCAACTTCACCATCTATGGATATATTGTTGTCGTCGTAAAACACGATTAATTTATTAAGCTGATGTGTTCCGGCAAACGACGCCACTTCGTGAGACACGCCCTCCATCAGACAGCCGTCACCTACGAAAACATAAGTATGATGATCCACGATATTGTGGCCCGATCGATTGAAGCGGGCTGCCAGAACTTTCTCAGCCAGTGCGAATCCAACCGCATTGGCCAGACCTTGTGCCAATGGGCCGGTGGTCGTCTCCACTCCCGGCGTGAGACCGTATTCCGGGTGACCTGGAGTCTTCGAGTGCAGTTGTCGAAAGCGCCTGATTTCATCTATCGGCAAGTCGTATCTGGTCAGATGCAGCAACGCATAAATCAGCATTGAGCCGTGACCGTTCGACAGTACGAATCGATCCCTGTCACACCACTGAGGATTGCCTGGATTGTGTTTGAGAAAATCGCACCACAGCACTTCTGCAATGTCAGCCATTCCCATGGGCATTCCCGGGTGACCGGAATTGGCTGCCTGGACTGCATCCATTGCGAGCGCGCGAATGGCATTGGCCTTGTCGAGGCGCGTCGGGCTCGCGACGCTTTCCTCAATCTTGAGATTCACTTCCGTATCGTTCAATTTTTCACAATTTCGGGATGGAGAAATAATTTCAGCAGGATCAACTAAGCAGGCTAAGAGACTTTCAGAAACATCAAATTTCGATTATACAGTTTTGCTTGAAATTCTGATTTCCCCAACCATCTTTTACATACGAATATCCACGGGGATTCGATAGAACGCGAGTGTTCTCAATTCGATAGTCTGCGGACTCATGGGTGTGTCCATGAATCCATAAATCGGCTCCGCTGCGTTGAATCAGATCATCCATCCGCGAAACATAGGCAGGAGAGTGTTCATCGTCAATCCGTTCGTAACGAAGCGATTGCACCGATGGAGCATGATGTGTCACGACGACTGTTCGTGTATCAGGCGAAACGGAAGCAGAAAGTTCCGATTCAAGATAGCGGCGGGAACGCCAATGAAACCCCTCAGTATCATCCGGCAGCAGCGGTCTTGTCCCATATTCGATTATGTGATAGTCATTCATAGAGAAGCCTGCGCTGATTTTGGCTCTGATGGGATTTCCCAGATTGCAAAAATCAGTCCAAAGGGTTGCGCACAAAAATCTGGTGTCGCCAATCTGGACAGTTTCATTCTCGCAAAAATTCACATTCGAACCTGCTGCTTGCACGCGAATAGCACGCTGCACTTCATTCAGCTCTCGATGGTAGTATTCGTGGTTGCCGCAAATATAAATTACCGGAGTATCAGGAAACGATGTTTGCGCCCATTTGATTCCCTGATCTCCCAAATGAATGTCTCCCGCCAGTACAACGACGTCATATCCTGTGCAAGGCACAGAGAAATCTGAAAATTCCAGATGCAGGTCAGAATAAACTAAGATCTTCATTGCTACGGATTGGACATAAACGTAAGCCAAATCAGTCAAATTTTGTTGGCTGACGCGTTAAAAATGGGGAGAAATAGCCACTACAACTAGAGTAAATTTCAAACTCAATCGGTGCAGTCGGATTTGCTGAGCAATAGTATAACAATTGAGGGGCAGTTGGGTACGATATTCAGCGATGGATATACGCTGTTCTGTTGTCCTAGCACCACTTATTCCCTGTGGTAAAATCTTGTCAAGTTTGTAAACCAATTGCCAAAGGTTGTCCTAGCACCACTAGTATGCCTCGCCATCATTGTTGTCCTAGCACCACTTATTCCCTGTGGTAAAATCGAGCAATAGTATAACAATTGACGGACGGCAGTTGTCCTAGCACCACTTATTCCCTGTGGTAAAATCCAGTAACAAGAAAGGTCTTACCTGTGGTGGGTTGTCCTAGCACCACTTATTCCCTGTGGTAAAATCCCAAATTGGATACCTTAAAAGCGAAGAAGAAGTTGTCCTAGCACCACTTATTCCCTGTGGTAAAATCCAATGCCTAGAAAATCAAGACATACACCAGGTTGTCCTAGCACCACTTATTCCCTGTGGTAAAATCCAACAGGCAATCAAATCAATGTACGCATGGGGTTGTCCTAGCACCACTTATTCCCTGTGGTAGAATCCATCGTGCCTGATTCCATTCCAAGCGAATAGTTGTCCTAGCACCACTTATTCCCTGTGGTAAAATCTCCTGCGATCTCGCCTAGTCCGTCTGAGTCGTTGTCCTAGCACCACTTATTCCCTGTGGTAAAATCTCCTGCGATCTCGCCTAGTCCGTCTGAGTCGTTGTCCTAGCACCACTTATTCCCTGTGGTAAAATCTCTCCGTAGACCAGCGCCTCTCCGTAGACGTTGTCCTAGCACCACTTATTCCCTGTGGTAAAATCTCTTACGTATCCGAGTCCGAGGCAGTCGAAGTTGTCCTAGCACCACTTATTCCCTGTGGTAAAATCATCTGGCAAATATGGACCGACAACTATTTAGTTGTCCTAGCACCACTTATTCCCTGTGGTAAAATCGATCAAGCGTGTTAATCGACCGATCAGGTTGTTGTCCTAGCACCACTTATTCCCTGTGGTAAAATCGCAGACGCCATCAACTCCAGGCGTACGCAAGTTGTCCTAGCACCACTTATTCCCTGTGGTAAAATCGAAAGAGACATTATCAATGCTCAGCGAGCTGTTGTCCTAGCACCACTTATTCCCTGTGGTAAAATCTATGCACCTGCTGAGGCAAAACAATGAATGGTTGTCCTAGCACCACTTATTCCCTGTGGTAAAATCTGGCGTAGACGAGGCATCAACTGAACGACTTGTTGTCCTAGCACCACTTATTCCCTGTGGTAAAATCAAAAAGCGAGCCGAGTTGCTGGCTCGCACGGTTGTCCTAGCACCACTTATTCCCTGTGGTAAAATCCCGTCGCTTGACGGCTCAAACTATTTGTAGTTGTCCTAGCACCACTTATTCCCTGTGGTAAAATCTCGCGCCGAGTCGTAGACAATCGCCGAGCCGTTGTCCTAGCACCACTTATTCCCTGTGGTAAAATCCGAAGCGCGTCCGGATGGCATTCCGATTCGGTTGTCCTAGCACCACTTATTCCCTGTGGTAAAATCATATGACTTGCGCGGCACAATACATGCGTAGTTGTCCTAGCACCACTTATTCCCTGTGGTAAAATCCCCAGGACGCACCGAGAGACACGCCGTAGCGTTGTCCTAGCACCACTTATTCCCTGTGGTAAAATCAACGTCCTGCTGCGCCGATCGCCAGCACCGGTTGTCCTAGCACCACTTATTCCCTGTGGTAAAATCATTCCGGAAAATGAGCCAAACAAGATTCGGGTTGTCCTAGCACCACTTATTCCCTGTGGTAAAATCAGCTGCAAGAATATCAATAGACAAGGCCGTGTTGTCCTAGCACCACTTATTCCCTGTGGTAAAATCTCCCTGGTTCAACTTCACGAAAGCCGACAAGTTGTCCTAGCACCACTTATTCCCTGTGGTAAAATCAGTTTACAACGAATACTTTATCTGGCCGGAGTTGTCCTAGCACCACTTATTCCCTGTGGTAAAATCGTCTGCAGCGATCGCCAGGTTTTGTACTGAGTTGTCCTAGCACCACTTATTCCCTGTGGTAAAATCCTACCCGCAAACGGTTCTATGTATCTCTCAGTTGTCCTAGCACCACTTATTCCCTGTGGTAAAATCTAAATGGTATTTCGTGGAGCGCGGCGAACAGTTGTCCTAGCACCACTTATTCCCTGTGGTAAAATCTAGATATTTCACTTAAAGCGCGAACCGTAAGTTGTCCTAGCACCACTTATTCCCTGTGGTAAAATCTCAAGAGCTGTCAGTTCGTGAGCATCCAGCGTTGTCCTAGCACCACTTATTCCCTGTGGTAAAATCTATCGTCATGTTTAGTCCACACTGCCAACAGTTGTCCTAGCACCACTTATTCCCTGTGGTAAAATCAGAGAGAGAGAGAGACAGAGACAGAGAAGAGTTGTCCTAGCACCACTTATTCCCTGTGGTAAAATCATCACTGCATCAAGAATCGAGTCGCCCCAGTTGTCCTAGCACCACTTATTCCCTGTGGTAAAATCCAACGCGGACAGTTCCAAACGCCAAGACAGGTTGTCCTAGCACCACTTATTCCCTGTGGTAAAATCACACCGAACGGCAAAGCAGGAGCTGAGACAGTTGTCCTAGCACCACTTATTCCCTGTGGTAAAATCCAACCTGATGAAAACCACACACTACTGGAGGTTGTCCTAGCACCACTTATTCCCTGTGGTAAAATCGCCAACACCGAGACACACGCCACAGCGTCCGTTGTCCTAGCACCACTTATTCCCTGTGGTAAAATCTAAACCGCCTGACGCTACACAAGCGCGGCGGTTGTCCTAGCACCACTTATTCCCTGTGGTAAAATCTCAACTCAATGCAACCAAAAAACTACACCAGTTGTCCTAGCACCACTTATTCCCTGTGGTAAAATCAACCGAGAAATCACCACAACGCAAGCAGGAGTTGTCCTAGCACCACTTATTCCCTGTGGTAAAATCGATAATCAATCTCGGCAGTCGGAAATACAAGTTGTCCTAGCACCACTTATTCCCTGTGGTAAAATCTACGCCTGCGGATGAGGATACTTTGATGCGGTTGTCCTAGCACCACTTATTCCCTGTGGTAAAATCGATATTCCCATTGATGACATGTTTATTCGGGTTGTCCTAGCACCACTTATTCCCTGTGGTAAAATCACTCGTTCAAACAGCAAAAGGTGTATCAAGGTTGTCCTAGCACCACTTATTCCCTGTGGTAAAATCCTTGTTCGTCTCTTGCACCACTCTTGTCCAGTTGTCCTAGCACCACTTATTCCCTGTGGTAAAATCAACAAGACGATTATGCAAAACCTCAAAACAGTTGTCCTAGCACCACTTATTCCCTGTGGTAAAATCCAATCACATCAGGCTACAGATGCCAAAACCAGTTGTCCTAGCACCACTTATTCCCTGTGGTAAAATCTATTCTGCTTCTATTCCGACACTGGATAAGTTGTCCTAGCACCACTTATTCCCTGTGGTAAAATCACTGACAGACGAATACACAAACGATGTACAGTTGTCCTAGCACCACTTATTCCCTGTGGTAAAATCTGGGACGCTTGAAAATATCGTTTCTGTAAGGTTGTCCTAGCACCACTTATTCCCTGTGGTAAAATCCCCATCGGGCAACTCCAGTACCGCTGCTTGGTTGTCCTAGCACCACTTATTCCCTGTGGTAAAATCCTTCTGTACGTGATCCACTACATCAAAGCAGTTGTCCTAGCACCACTTATTCCCTGTGGTAAAATCGAATCGTTTAGTCGAGAATTTGAAGGTCGAGTTGTCCTAGCACCACTTATTCCCTGTGGTAAAATCTCTGGCAACGGCATCCAATGCGTCGGATACGTTGTCCTAGCACCACTTATTCCCTGTGGTAAAATCATTCCGCGCCATCGCGACTACAGCTCATAAGTTGTCCTAGCACCACTTATTCCCTGTGGTAAAATCCCCGTCCGTCCAGGCTGTCCAGGTTCGCCAGTTGTCCTAGCACCACTTATTCCCTGTGGTAAAATCGGAAGGGGTACTCAAAGCAATGCAAATACCGTTGTCCTAGCACCACTTATTCCCTGTGGTAAAATCCCGAAAGAAATTCTACAAAGGAAAGAAAACGTTGTCCTAGCACCACTTATTCCCTGTGGTAAAATCAAACGTAGTAACAAACCAACAGCGCGCATGGTTGTCCTAGCACCACTTATTCCCTGTGGTAAAATCTCAATCACGCACTACATCAACAAGGCAAAAGTTGTCCTAGCACCACTTATTCCCTGTGGTAAAATCTTTCCACAGATTTACTGCTGAGCATTGCTCGTTGTCCTAGCACCACTTATTCCCTGTGGTAAAATCAAAACGCACCAACAAACCAAGCCCGCGCATGGTTGTCCTAGCACCACTTATTCCCTGTGGTAAAATCCAGCAAGCCTGACAATCGCCAACCTGCCGGGTTGTCCTAGCACCACTTATTCCCTGTGGTAAAATCTTCAGGAGAATGAGCCAAACGAAATTCGGGTTGTCCTAGCACCACTTATTCCCTGTGGTAAAATCCAGCAAGCCTGACAATCGCCAACCTGCCGGGTTGTCCTAGCACCACTTATTCCCTGTGGTAAAATCTTGTGTTCAGGACGGTGGCTGGGCCGACGTGTTGTCCTAGCACCACTTATTCCCTGTGGTAAAATCTGCAATCACCAAGTACGAATACAAGCAGAAGTTGTCCTAGCACCACTTATTCCCTGTGGTAAAATCTTGGTCGCTGACAAGTTCACAAGAGGGCAAGTTGTCCTAGCACCACTTATTCCCTGTGGTAAAATCACAGCATTTGGTTTGTGCGATCTAGGGATGGTTGTCCTAGCACCACTTATTCCCTGTGGTAAAATCGGACGCACCGAGACGCACCGCAGCGCACCGGTTGTCCTAGCACCACTTATTCCCTGTGGTAAAATCTTGGTCGCTGACAAGTTCACAAGATGGAAAGTTGTCCTAGCACCACTTATTCCCTGTGGTAAAATCCAGGACCTTGACATCTGCTAGCTCCGAAAGGTTGTCCTAGCACCACTTATTCCCTGTGGTAAAATCTATCAGTATTCGAGATCTTCATACGCAATTGTTGTCCTAGCACCACTTATTCCCTGTGGTAAAATCTACCGTCTAAAACAATGTCACGATTAACAGGTTGTCCTAGCACCACTTATTCCCTGTGGTAAAATCCGGTAGCCGCAAGATGGCAGGGCTTGAGCGGTTGTCCTAGCACCACTTATTCCCTGTGGTAAAATCAGCAGACGCAATCAACTCCAGACGGACTCAAGTTGTCCTAGCACCACTTATTCCCTGTGGTAAAATCTCGTCTGTTCGCGCTTGCTCTGTCAGGGTGTTGTCCTAGCACCACTTATTCCCTGTGGTAAAATCTGAACAGATGGAAGCATTTGTTAGAAAAGGGTTATTTCCAATTTCAAGTTGGAAATAACCCTTAAAATAGATGTAACTGCCTAGGTCGATCTTCACTTTCCAACTGTTCCTTAGCATAGTACCGATTCATTTTCGAGAATTGTTTGTCAGTTATCGTCAGCACATCAACTTTTCCTCCTCGAGGCAAAATATGCTGGATGTTACCACCTACCGATTCCGCTTTTTCACTAGAAGCACAGTACTTCAAATACACTGAAAATTGAGACATTTCAAATCCGCGATTAAGAAGTTGCTTTCGGAATTCAGTTGCTTCCTTTCGTTCCCGCTTAGTACCTACGGGTAGATCAAACATTACAAACAGCCACATTATCCTATATGGACTTAGGTGCGTCCGTCTAGTCACAATCCTTGAAGTTCCAGAGGATTCGGTAGTGCAGGCATAAGGAAATCACTTCTTGTCCCACGGCAATAATTTACAAATGACCGACATATTTTTACTGTAGCCAACGATAACGGCGACACCTCCTCAAACTTCCGACCATAAAATAGAGGGGTCTCCGTTGTTGTAATAGAAGCTAGAGTTGCTTTGTTCTCCGGCACGAGTTCATTAAATTTTTCGATACCAATTTGCCAAATCATGTAGTCCGCTATAGGTCTAAGTGGCTCCATCAAATCGTCCACCAAATTTAGAGAATTTTGAGGATTCCTGTGGTGTAGACTAAAGGTGGGATGTAATCCCGCTCCAACAACTCCTCTCGCTACACATGCACGGATAATCGCGTATGCATAGTTCAATGCGGAATTCAAACCACCAGCATTTTGATTACGACGAAAGCTCGGACCAAAAAGTTTTGGCCAATAGATTCGAGCCGCTTGAGCTTCACAATTCCCAGTATCACCCGACCGCACACTACGTACAAGACGTTCCATCTGACTACTTTCTTGCCCTACTCTAACAAGAGTCTCTGCCTGGTTATTGATTTTTGCCTTTACAATTCTTTGCCACGCTCTTTTTTTTTGAGGCGCAGTCAGTTCAACTTGAGATTGCATGACTTGGTATTGCCTCCCATATCCCTGTAATGGTAGGACAATGCTACAAGGCAGATAATTTCGTCCGCAAATAACCAAAGGTATATTATGCTGGCTCAGCTGGTCGATTAACACGGTGGATATAGAACATCCTGGAACCGCAATAATGACCGTTGCTATGTCATCAAAAGGAATTCTTCCAATCTTTTCGTTCTCATACGAAATTTCGAGAAAGCCATATCGCTTGTTTAGCCAATAGCCGGGTTTTGTAATCTCTACGATCTGACCTGTCATGCAATTGTCGAATGTTCAATTAACTCTTTGTCACGTCGCTCATAACTTACGTATCCAGTTGAACTAACATGAACTTTTCGAGCATTGAATTGTCGAAGTGAATTTGCTGTTTTTGTCCAATATTTGAAGTCGTCGTCTCTATTTCTGTCTCTTTTATCTACATTTGCCTCTGTATGAGTCACGAAATTCATCCTACCGCTCAGATCCATCTTCTGTAATCTCATAATAGGCTTACCTTCATTAATTTCAATTTCAATGCATTCATTTATTTGGAGTCTCATCACAAGCTTGGCTGCGGGATGCGGTCTATATGTACAACCAGGTTGAAAGTCTGGTTTATTTGCATCAAATCGTGAAATCACAACACCTTCCCACTTGCCAAATTTGGGATGTCCTAATGGGAATGAATAAATTTCAATTCCCCAATTGGAATCTCCTCGATAGGCTTTATATTTATTTCCATCTTTGTCCGCGATTGGAATTACCCTGTTCCGTTCCACGCAACGCAAACTTCGAATACCCATTTGTGCTGCTAAATTTCCCACCCCCGTCTTACGATCTTTCTGAAACGCGGCTTGGAATTTTTTTCGCAGAAATTTATCTCGAATCGCGTCAACATGCTTTTTATCTGTAAATTTTTCTATTGGATGTCGAACTACAACAACCGAGTAACCCTTTTCAGGTCCGGAAATTACTCCATATGCTGTTTGATTATGCAACTCTCCATCCGTGGTTCCGAGTCGTAGTTGTTTTCGTCGAACCTTGTGTGATACCGTAATATTCTCAATCGATTTTCTAACTTCCTTTCGAAACTCTTTCCAAGGTTCAATTGAACTCCGACCATCTCGCCATTCAGGGAACAATCTATTTTCAAAATCTTGCTCAGAACGATTTGCGGTTGTCGCTACTTTCTGTAACGTTGAGCGATTCGTCATCGCTACAACAATTGCATCGACTGCATGATGCCGGTGGTCATCACGACTTTTAACCTCACGACCATACGAAATTTGATTCACTTTCTGTGTCAGACCATCTAGTCCCCAGTGGCGACGAAGCAAATAAGTTAACCTCCCAGTTAGAACGTCAATCCGGTTAAACGGACAAATATTTTCAAGAAATTCCTTTGCCAATCTTCCTATATATCTAGTGTCATTCAAATGTCGCGCCGTAAAGTCATCATGATCGCGATACCAAATTTGTAAAGCATCTCGTTCAAACCGCCATTGTTTAGGATTTGGAAGTTTTCGTACTCGATCATAGATCTCATTCCAATCATAGTTTGGAGGATTATGGCCAAACGCTTGAAACGGTGTCCTGTTGCCCTTATCGCGGTTAGATTGACGCGTGCAAATTACCTTATTCGACCTACTGTCATCCAATGATTTGCTGAACGGAATCAAATGTTCAATTTCATAATCTGGAGTAAAAAGCTCTGCGCATCCGATTGTCTTACCCGTGAATATACATTGATAGTCTTGTTCCTTCCACAACCTTATCCGCAAACGGTTATCCCGATTCTTATCCTGGCCCAACTCTTCAAGTTGAGAATCAATCTTCACATTAACTTTTCGATTTTTATTTTGCTCCCTCTCGATTTCTGATCGTCCTTCCTTCCCAGCTGGCAAATCACGAGCTAATTCAATCGCAATTGAATAAGGATGCCCAAATCGCTTAATCAACTCGTTTATAACATGCCTGATTTGATTCATAGCGATGTGAACAGTCGGATTTGACACCATTCCAATTTTTGCCTGTTCGTCCGTCGCAGTAAGATTTCCGGGAATAATGTGACCTTTTACCGCTCTTCCGTAGTACGGGAGTTCATCAAGTAATTCTCCGTCTTTCTTTCTCGTGTATGGATTTTTAAATTCTAAAACTTCTATACTTGCTCTTTCAACAGCCTCAGACTGAATCAACATGTCATCGCGCATCAATTCTGTCAGAATTCTCGACGCTCGAATCGATAGGTTTGCTGTGCCTGGCACTAAACGAGCATTTACACACTTATAAACTGCATGATCAGGCAAGCTAAAATTCTCAGTCACAATACGTACTGCCTCATCGTCATCCAAAATATCATCCAAAATTATCGAAATAAACTCGTCTTGTTTTTCCAATGACCAACTATGCCACTGTTGACCAACATAGTCTTCATGCTGCATTATGTTCGTTGTCTGATTTCCCTCGAAAGCTTTACGACTTTCCGATTCAAAATTGAATTTGCAATCACCGTCCATAACGTCCATCTTTTTGAGTTGGGTACGAAGTGCGTGGAAACTCACCGTAGCATTGTTATATGTAGGGTTCTTTTTTATGGATGGACGTTCCAGCATTTCAATAGCGGTATCTCGAGCTGCTTTATGGCAAATAATTTTTTCGCGCACGCGACTAGAACTCCATTCAAGATTGTTTACTTCTTGATAAATTCTGAATTTCTGAAAACTTGGCATAGCTCGGTAAGTTCGATTTTCTTTCGGAAAATAACTACATTCGCCTAGTGGTTGTGGTTTCAAAATTCGCTGAAAAAATATAGTTTGGAAAATGCGTTGTCTCAGACCATCAGTTAAAACATTCGCATGAAATCTCGCTTGTGATTTCCATATTTTCTCGAATTCATCCTGAATCAATTCTCGCGTCGGATAGATGTCATACAACTTTCCGTCACTTTGGGGCCTCGCTCGAGTCGTTAGTCCATCCTTTTGTCGTTTCCACAAAAATGAACCATACGTGAGGTCTGATTTTTGGTTCAGCAACTCAATAGCGTGGATTTTTGCTTGTGCTTCTTGCTGCCTTGCTAGCTTCTTCTCAGATTTAGAGAGGTTTGAAGAGTCAATTTCCGAACTTTCAGGGTCAATCAACTCCATTTGCTCCAACAGTTTCCGCGCTGACTGAGAAATCTTCCCGCCTAAATTGTCTTCACTCGTGTCTTTTCGATTGCTCTTGAAACCGCGGCGCTGATTTAGATGTAAAAGCGCACGACCAAATTGATAAAGAGGCAATTCTTCCGTTAATGCGGTGGCTCGAAGTTCCAATGGGTTCAATTTTTGCAGCGTCAATCGCTCGCTTATGCTTTCAGGAAACAAACCATGTTTTGTCAATTCATCCAGTAAGAACGTACGACGTTGAATAAATCGGTCACGGCGTCTGCGTGCAGACCTGGCTTCTCGTCTGCTAGCCTTAAGAGTCGCTTTTGACTTATTCTCTCTGCCGTCTGAAAATATTCGGACTCCACTTGCAGCAATCTTGATTGGTTCGTTTTCATCATTTAACTCAAGTACACACCAGCCAAGGGAGTTAGTTCCAATATCAAGACCTAGTCTATATTTCATCTAATTACTGCAGTAGGGTTTCGAACGGAATAGTCTGCTGGTTTCGTCGGCAAAGAATGTCATAAGTAAATCAGCACAGACGCTTTGCTTCATTTCGTGGAAAAGCGAAAACCAATCTTCACACGAATTTGCATTAAATTTTTCTATATTATAAAATAGTGTTCAGGGAATAAGTGAATGCATCGCTAGGATTAACAAGTGAGAATTCACACCATTAGAAAAGCGGCCTACGGGCCGCTTTTTATTTCGGTGTATTCTCTCCTTATTTCTCAACTTTTCTCTCAATCTGGAAAGAAATGACTTATTCCGTCCACACCGTGATTTCAACTAGTCGTTCTCGAAGAACTTCCACAAGCAAACCTTGTATGACTGCCGTTAAATGTAGGTCCATCACACTTATCTCAATCATCACGTCAGAATTATTCCAAATTTCATTCTACTATAAGCCGAGGTTCATGGCGTGTCTCTCATCGGCAGAATTGGAAGGTTCGAAATCTCATCAATTCCATGAATTCAACGATACAGAGGGAACAAATGCGAGAGTTATTCAGTCTTTACTACAAAAAGACCGTAGAACGCATTGAGTATAATATGCATATAGGTTTTTATACATGGTTTGGCTTACCAATCAATTTCTCGTAGCAATGCCGTCTCTTACAGACTCGGTGTTTGAACGTAGCGTAGTTCTGATCTGTCAGCACAACGAAGACGGTGCCCTTGGAATCGTTGTAAATCGAACCACAGAATTGTTCCTGAAAGACATTCTGAAAGAGCTTGATCTGCAGATCGACGATGTACCTGAAGTAATACTGCCAGTACATTTTGGCGGACCTGTTCAAATGGAAAGAGGGCTCATTCTACATGATTCCGCCAATAGTTGGGCAGCAACCATCCCTGTAGGGTCCAATTTGGGGCTCACAATGTCGAAAGATGTGCTTGAAGCAATAGCAGAACACAGAGGACCCCAGCTGTGCATGCCGCTGCTCGGTTTTTCCGGCTGGGAAAGCGATCAACTGGAGGAGGAAATGCAAGAGAACCTGTGGCTGTCCGCTCCTGCCGACAGCTCCATCATTTTCGACACACCGATCCACGAGCGATGGCAGCGAGCTGCTTCTCTCGTTGGAGTAGATATCGAAACACTGTCTACGATCGCCGGGCATGCTTGATCACGCGGCGAGAGCCGTGCTCAGACCGAATGACTTTGCGGGCAGGAACCGGTAGTCCATCCATACCAAAGGGATGCTTCCCTGGCGGTACTATTTTGAAATTCTGTTGACTGCCAAGAGACTTGACGCCCGCCTCCACAGAAACAAATAAACAGGCAAATGTGCTGGCATTTGACTATGGCACACGCAGGATTGGGGTGGCCGTAGGACATGAATCGCTTGGGTCCGCTCGAGGTATAGACACCATTCGCGTTCACGATGGAAAAGCAGATGAGAGAAAAATTTGCAATTTGGTGAATGAATGGCAGCCTGGCAAGTTAATTGTTGGATTTCCGTATAACGATGCGGAAAAAGACACGCCGCTCCAGCAGGAAATTAAACGCTTTAGTGTGTGGCTCGGTGAGAAATTCGGCCTGCCTGTACACTTGGTTGATGAAAGATTAAGTACCGAAGAGTCAATGCATCGGATAAATTCAGCTAGTCAGCGTGTACCCGGCAATAAAAAAATGGATCTACGTAACATGGTTGCAGCAGAAATCATACTGGAAACCTTCTTCTCATCCTGAGATGTGAACCTCGGAATAGTCTGTTCTCGAATGCTTCACAAACTGGAAATCTGCTTAGCAGATTGCATGGATGGCAAAATCAACAATGCAGCACAGAGTCTGAGAGTAAAATTTCACAAGATCAAGACTGGGACAGCATCTCGTCGATGCTACAAACATGGAAACAACCAAGCAGGCGTCTTTTCAATTTTGGATTGCAATTACTACGCTGTACAATGACAAGTAAAGCGGAATTGAACCCCCGATCACAGAATCAACCATATCTCATAGCACAAAATTGAGTCCTAATCGTCCAGACCAACTTCCCATCGAGAATCTGCTTGATTCCATGGCACAATCGATCAAGCCGATGATGGAATTTTCTCCACTTCTTGTCGCCATTCAAAGCGGTGGGCTGTGGGTTGGCGAATATCTGCACGAAGCATTGCAATTCGAAGAACCCCTTGGTGCGCTCGACATCTCTTTCTATCGAGATGATTTTAGTCAGATAGGGATGAACCCTGAAGTGCGCGCCTCCTACCTGCCGATAGGAGTAGATGAGCGTCATGTGATTCTGATTGATGACGTTCTGCACACTGGCCGCACAGTTCGCGCCGCACTGAATGAATTATTCGCTTGGGGGCGACCGTCTTCAGTCATTCTGGCTGTTTTACTGGATCGAGGCAATCGCGAACTACCGCTTTCCGCCGATATTGTGGGACACACGATGTCACTCAATAACAATCAATTCCTCAAAATTTCACCAAGCGGCAAACTGACTTACTCCGACTTGTTCAACGAATAAACCACTCTTCAATGCCTCAGGATGTACAACTTGACAACAACGGACGGCTCAGGCATTTTATTTCACTGCAGGAACTGCCCCGCGAACTGATTGAAGAATTACTCACAGCAGCGGAATCATTCATTGATTTCGCAACCCGAGACATTAAAAAAGTTCCGCTGCTCAGGGGTAAAACCGTCGTCAATCTCTTTTTCGAGCCAAGCACCCGTACCAGAACCACTTTCGAAATTGCTGCCAAAAGACTATCAGCTGATGTAATCAACCTGCAATCGGATGCGATGTCCACAACAAAGGGGGAAACCATCCTGGACACCGTAAAGACTCTACAGGCAATGCATACCGATACATTCGTCGTACGTCACAATTTGAGTGGAGCCGCCAATCTGATTGCGCGGCATGTTCCGAGTCACGTTCACATTATCAATGGTGGAGATGGGCGTTATTCGCATCCGACACAGGCTTTGCTGGACATGCTCACAATTCGCCAGCATAAACCTTCGTTTGAAAATCTCACCGTCGCACTGGTCGGCGATATTCTGCACTCACGCGTGGCACGTTCAGAAATTATTGCACTGAACAAGCTGAACACAGGTGAGGTTAGAATCATTTCCCCGCGGACGCTAATTCCGACAGGAGTAGAAAAACTTGGTGTCAAGATTTTTACCGATATGAACAAAGGCCTGAAAGATGTGGACATTGTTGTCATGCTACGCCTTCAACTGGAAAGGATGGAAGGTCAGCTAATCCCAAGCAGACGCGAATTCTTCCAATGCTATGGACTCACCGAAGAGCGACTCAAGCAGGCAAAACCCGATGCCTTGGTCATGCATCCGGGCCCTATTAATCGAGGACTGGAAATTTCCTCGTCGGTTGCCGACGGCAAACAATCGGTCATTCTCTCGCAGGTATCCAACGGAATAGCGGTTCGTATGGCTGTAATGGCAAAAATCATGGGAGGTACTGGCAAGAAGCCGCGTTCAACAGCATGACAGTGATCGCCATAAGAAACGGTCGGGTGATTGATCCCGCAAACGCAACCGACGAAAAACTCGATATCTTCGTCAAAGACAATCGAATTTCGTATTCGACCGAGATCACAGAATCCGAGATTGAGTGCGAAATTGACGCAACCGGTCTGATTGTCTGCCCTGGTCTGATCGACATTTGTACGCAAATGGGAGAACCGGGATCAGAGAGATCCTCAACCATGAGAAGTGAATCAATGGCAGCCATTGCAGGCGGCATTACTACGGTGTGTATTCAACCGGATACGCAGCCCGTGGTCGATACTCCTGCTATGGCACACATGATCCGAATGAATGCCCAGCAACACAGCGGAATTCGCATTTTCCCTCTCGGTGCACTGACCACCGGGCTCAGCTGTGAATCGCTAACCGACATGGCCGCACTCAGAAGTGCCGGTTGTGTCGGAGTGAGCAATGCACGAAATGCCGTGAGCAACACTCTGCTGATGCGCCGCGCGATGCAGTATGCCGCCACCTTTGATATAACGGTCTTCATTCAGTCTCACGATTCATGGCTGACTGGAAACGGCTGCGTCCATGAGGGGCCGATGAGCGCACGTCTTGGACTGCCAGCGATTCCCGAAGCAGCGGAAACGGTGGCGATTGCCCGTGACCTTGCATTGGTAGAAACCACAGGCGTACGAGCCCACTTTAGCCAATTGTCGTGTGCGCGATCAGTGGACATGATTGCGGAGTCGAAACACAACGATTTGAATGTCAGCGCTGATGTTGCGGTCCACAACCTGCTACTCACAGAATCTGATGTCCAAGGCTTCAATACATTGTGTCATGTACTACCACCGTTACGGAGCGAGTCCGATCGAGATGGGCTTCGCAGGGGTCTGAAAAACGGAACGATTTCAATCATCTGTTCTGATCATCGACCCACCAGCACCGATGATAAATTAGCACCTTTCAGTCAAACTGTAGCTGGAATTTCTGGCTTGGAAACTCTCCTTCCCTTAACTCTGAAACTGGTTGAAGAAAAGGTTCTTAGCTTGCAGGATGCAATCGCTTGTCTGACCGCCAATCCTGCACAAACGCTGGGGCTGGATACGGGTACACTATCGCCCGGCTCGCTTGCCGACATCTGCATATTTGATCCAGACAAGACATGGGAGCTCAACACGGAACGAATGCTAAGCAGCGGAAAGAACAATCCATTCGGCAAGTCGCAGCTGCGTGGCAAAGTCATTCACACCATCGTAGACGGAAATGTTGCCACCGACTCAATCTAGTGGCTCTGTAAAGTCGAAAATTCGCCCATCTGCCAGTTTGTACAGATGACTGCGCTTGATTGGAAACAAAGAGTTCGGAGTTCCAGCGGCAGCCCAAACGACTTCATGTTGAAATAGAAATCTGTCAAATACAGTTTCAATGGGTTTGATCATGCCTACGGGAGCCACACCACCGATCACAAAGCCGGTTTCAGCGCGCACAAATTCAGCATCTGCTTTGCCAATCGATTGCCCGACAATTTCAGCAAGCAAATCAAGTCGTACTCGATTGCTGCCGCTCGTAACTGCGAGCACTGCTTGCCCGGACCCGGATTTGAAGATCATAGACTTGGCAATCTGCGAAACCGAACAGTTCAACGTATTTGCGGCCTGTGTCGACGTTCTCGTCTCATGGTTCAACAGCGTTATGTCGCACTCGATATCCAACTCATTAAGGACGGATATCACTCTTTTGTTGGCAGCATTCATCACTCCGGCATGCATACTTGATCATGCAACCGATGGTATGTTCAATAAAATTTCCATATATTAAACATCAAGTAAGCAACTGTGCATTGTGATCCATGAAAATGAATGATCTAGGGAAAAATTACCGAAGTGTGATAGAGAGGATACGCGCTGCCGAGAAAAATTCACGTCGCAAATCCGGTTCTGTCGAATTGGTTGCTGTCGGAAAACTACACGCTGCCGAAGCGATTCGTCAGCTCGCTGAATATGGACAAAAAGCGTTTGCGGAAAACTTTGTTCAAGAGGCGATATCCAAACAGCAACAACTTTCCGATGTAGACATTGAGTGGCATTTTATTGGTAGCATTCAGAGCAACAAGACTCGAGATATCGCCAATCATTTTTCCTGGGCGCATAGCGTTGATCGCTTCAAGATTGCACGCCGGCTCAGCGATCAACGCGCCGAGATTCTGTCACCGCTCAACATTTGTCTACAGGTGAATTTGCAGGGAGAGGAGTCAAAATCGGGAGTATCCAGGGCGCAACTGTTGCCGCTGCTGGAACAAATGCATAATCTCCCTCGAATCACCGTCCGCGGATTGATGATGGTACCCAAACCGGTGTCCGACCCGTCACAGCAACGAGAAGTTTTCGGTCAACTCAGAGTGCTACTGGAGGAAGCCAATCGATCAGGTCACTCTTTGGACACACTTTCAATGGGCATGACCGCAGACCTGGAGGAGGCTATTGCAGAAGGTGCAACGCACGTAAGAATCGGTACTGCACTATTTGGACTGCGACCAAAGAAAACTTAGGCAACGATTTCATCTGGCAATTGCTACGTCTTGCCAGTAGCCGAAGCCAAGTGGGATGGGCACCACGTGTGAGTGTTGAACAATCAGGTTCAAGTAGCAGCCTAATTCACTATGCTGTGATTCGTGCTTCAATTGCACTTCAATATCTCTAGATAGGTAAAGCGCACAACTGAATAGCGTTGGCATACAGTAAAATATGAGCAATTTCAATTCAAATCCTTCTCCAGCTTTGTGTCAACTGAAACTCTGACTTCCAACATCCCAACCACCGTCGGCTTTATCGGCGGAGGCAACATGGCACGCAGCCTTGTTGGTGGACTCGTTGCCAATGCCTTTGATCGCGATTCCATTCAAGTTTCCGATCCCGAGGAAACGGCAAGATTACACATTGCAGAAAACTATGGCGTTCGCGTAACGCAGATCAATGAAGAAGTAGTTGCAAACTCCTCTATAGTCATCTTGGCGGTAAAGCCAAATACCGTACACCATGTGTTGAATAGTGCCGAAGTCGCACTGCAGCACAATCGTCCCCTGCTGATTTCAATTGCCGCGGGTATTCAGTTGCGAAATCTTGATACCTGGTCAGGCGGTACTCTGGCAATCGTCAGAGTGATGCCGAATACACCGGCACTGATTCAGAAAGGTATTTCTGCCTTGTTTGCAAATGATCAGGTGACATCGACGCAAAAGGAACAAGCGCAATCCATACTCTCAGCAGTTGGCAAAACAATCTGGCTGCCCGAAGAAAGTGCGTTAGACGCAGTGACTGCAGTCTCCGGTAGCGGGCCAGCATATTTCTTTTATTTGATTGAGGCCATGGAGCAAGCAGCGAAAAATCTCGGTCTGAATTCTGAAACAGCGCAAGTGCTAGCTATCGAAACCGCAGTCGGCTCAGCATTGCTTGCTGCACAAAGCGATGAGCCCGCCGCTGAGCTCAGAAAACGGGTTACTTCTCCCGGAGGCGTAACCGAGGCCGCCGTCAATACTTTGGAGGCAGCTGGTGTAAAGAACAGTTTAATTCAAGCCATAATCGCTGGTCAACGCCGGTCAGTTGAAATGGCCAGACCTGCCAGTTGAACCATTGATCAGAAATGGAATCACCAGTTTCAATTGACATTTTGCAAGCTATGGTCAAGGCTTATGCCTTTGTCGCCATTATGCGAGCGTTGATGCAGTATCTGGATGTCGATTTTAACGTTCCTATCTCACAAGTCATTCACAAGCTGACAGTAATTCCGATAAATCTCCTTCGAATTGTCGTGCCGAGAATTGGAGGATCGGATATAGGATCACCCTTGGTACTGGCATTATTGGTAACTGCACTAGAAAGATCAATTGCATTTTCTGCTGCGGAAGTAGAGTGGAATATATTCGCGTTACTTTTTCTGTCGGCTGCGAAGGTTCTAGATTACGCGCTTACGATCATGATCTGTGCGGTCTTGATTCGCATCATCATGAGTTGGGTAGTGCGACGTGTTACAGTGTTTTCGAGATTGATCTATTCTGCTACTGAACCTGTACTGGCTCCCGCAAGGCGCTTTGTTCCTAATTTCGGTGGTTTGGATTTTTCTCCAATCTTGGTATTGTTGAGTTTTGAACTAATCGATTGGGTCGGTGTGGGGTTACTGGAAACGATCGGCTACAATTTCCTGGGAAATTGATTGGTTGAATTCATGCTGATTTGCAGTGTGGCATCCGAGTAAAGAATAAGAATCTTCACCCCATCACCAAATTTACATATTTGGGTAGATGCAACGGCAGCTCATCAACTAATCTAAGCACATACCAGAATTCACCATGAACGACCAATCTAGTACCGTTAGTACAGTAGCTGCATCTAACGCGAATTCCGGATCTCGAGACTGGATGCAGTCTATCAAGGGACTGAGCCACCCACGTGCGGTCTGCATGTTGTTTCTCGGTTTTTCCGCGGGATTGCCGTTGCTCCTTGTGTTCGGAACAATGTCAGTCTGGCTTCGCGAAGCGGGCATTGAACGTTCAACTGTGACATTCCTGAGCTGGGCCGCCTTAGGGTATTCCTTCAAGTTTGTGTGGGCTCCCATTGTCGATCGTATGCCGCTACCTTACCTTACTCGTGAGCTCGGACGCAGACGAGCCTGGCTTCTGGTGTCCCAATTTGCAATAGTAGCAAGTCTGCTCTGGACTTCTTTTTTCAATCCGCAGACTGACTTGCTGTTGCTGACTGTGATTGGGGCCGTGTGTATTGGTTTTTCATCGGCGACGCAGGATATCGTCATAGATGCCTATCGCATTGAATCAGCACCGCCAGATCTGCAAGCGATGTTGTCCGCCATGTATATTGCCGGCTATCGGATTGGAATGGTGGTTGCTGGAGCGGGAGCACTATGGATTGCCGATATTATTGGTGGCGGAAGCTACAGTTTCAAGGCTTGGTCAATTGTGTACCAGTTAATGGCCTGTTGCATGATTGTCGGAATCATAACGACATTAGTCAATCCCGAACCGAAGTCCGGTGAAGCCGTAGAGACATCCTTCACCGGCACATCGGACTATGTCCGTTTTTTTGCTGTGTTCATATTGGCAGTCACTGCTTTCGCGAGCGGATTTATTCTGACCGGTGGCTCAGTACAGTCAGTGAAATCGTCCCTGATTGAGAGTTGGGGTATAAATTCTACAGCCGCGCGCTTTTTCGTTGAAAGCTGTCGAATGGTGTTTTCGATTTCACTTGCAGCACTCACCGCGTGGATTTTGATCAAGATACGACTGGTCAATATCCAGCACGTGCACGAAACCTATGTTAGTCCTGTTACTGACTTTTTCTTACGATATGGGCGTTTAGCCTTGGTCATTCTGCTGCTGGTTGGCACTTATCGCATTTCAGATATCGTGCTTGGCATCATTGCAAACGTTTTTTATCTGGACATGGGATTTACCAAGTCACAGATTGCACACTACTCAAAATTCTGGGGCTTGATGTCGGCTATTGCCGGCGGCTTGTTGGGTGGAGTGCTTGCATTGAGATTCGGGGTATTGCGTACGCTGCTGCTCGGAGCGATCCTGGCTCCTGCGTCAAATCTTCTGTTTTTGGCATTGACCGCAAATCCTGTGGAAGGATTGCTTTTGTTCGTAGTCGTTTTGGACAGTTTAAGTGCCGGCATCGCTTCAGCCGCTTTTGTATCTTATCTATCCAGCCTTACGAATATTCGGTTTACCGCGATGCAATTTGCAATATTCACCTCAATCATGCTCTTGTTTCCCAAACTCATCGCCGGTTACTCTGGCACGATAGTTGACGGTGTTGGATACGAGACATTTTTCATTATCACCACGCTGATCGGATTGCCGGTGATCGCGGTGATTCTCTGGGTACAGCGACTGACGGCAATTCAGGATGCAAACGGTTGTTCAGAAGTCGCGAGTAAAAACATCGAAGGCTAAGACATAGGCGATTCACAATTACTGAACCTAAATGTCGTAGTTGGCAATGACAGGTGCATGATCCGAAAATTTAGTCTCTCGAAAAACAGATACTGATTCTGTTCGCTTGCTCAATCCTGTTGTCACAATGTGATAGTCAAGTCGCCAACCGACATTTTTGGCGTACGCTTCTCCCCGGTTCGACCACCACGTATACTGACCTGGCCGGGAGTTCATAACCCGAAACGCGTCCACATACCCCGCTTCGCCGAATAGCCAATCCATCCAGGCGCGTTCCTGAGGAAGAAAGCCGGAATTGTTTCGATTGCCTTTCCAGTTTCGCAAATCAACCGGTTTGTGAGCGATGTTGATGTCGCCGCAGATGATAAAGTCTCTTTTTTCTTTCCTTAAATCCAACAGAACTGGTTTCAGTCGAGCCAGTATGATTTCTTTGAATTTTTGTCGATCGTCGGAACTGGTTCCCGAAGGCAGGTAAATCGAAATAATGGAGAGGTGACTGTAATCAATTCGTACGAGACGACCTTCGGAATCGAAGTCATTCCAGCCAAGCCCAACTTTAACGTCGGAAGGCGGTGCCTTGCAATATATTGCAGTTCCGCTGTATCCCTTTTTTTCGGCAAACTGGAAAAATCCACGATAGCCTTGCGGAGCAAGCAGATTTTCTGCAAGTTGATCGCGATGCGCTTTCAACTCTTGCATGCAAACGACATCCGGGGCAGAATCCTGCATCCATTCAAAGAAGCCCTTGCGGGCAGCCGATCGAATACCATTCGCATTAAAAGTCACAACTTTCATAATGAAGCATCCACTTAACCAACAATATTTATTTAAACCAAACACCTCAGCCAATAAACGACAGTACCAGGCATATGGATTGTTCCGATAATTTTATTCGATTGCTACTCGACTGGAAGCAAGCTTTGCCTGGCCGCGGACTGCCATGGATACGCAATTCAAATCCGTACATGATTTGGATTTCAGAAATTATGCTGCAACAGACCCGCGCGCAAACAGTGGTGCCTTATTTTGAAAGGTTCATTGATGAATTTCCGGACATAGGCACACTTGCAGATGCACCTGAGGATCAGGTTCTAGGACTTTGGGCAGGGCTTGGATACTACGCAAGAGCTAGAAACCTGCATGCAGCAGCACAGTACATTAGAGATTACTGCGATGGACAGTTCCCGCACAACTTTGACGAAATTCTGAATTTACCCGGAGTTGGCAGATCAACCGCAGGTGCAATTTGCGCTCTCGCGTATGGTATGAGAACACCGATATTGGATGGTAACGCCAAACGCGTCTATTCACGATTTTTCTGCGTAGACGACGATTCTGAATCTGAGCGGAACCGAAAGCTTTGGGAAATCGCTGACATTCATACGCCTGAAAATCAGAGCCAGAAATATACACAGCTGATCATGGATCTTGGGGCAACAGTCTGCATGCCGAAAAATCCCCTATGCAACCGCTGTCCGGTCTCCGTTTCATGTCAGGCGTTCCTCGACGGCTTGACACATCAATTGCCCGTCAAGAAAAAATCCTCCATTCGCCGTACCAATTCGACCACCATGATAATGGCGATGGACCGACTGGGGAGAGTCTTGTTGGAACGAAGACCAGCGAAAGGCATTTGGGGAGGGCTCTGGAGCTTCCCAGAGTACCGGGGAGAACCCGAATTTCTGCTCGACTGGATGAGAAAACGCTACTTCGTGCAAATTCAATGCGATGCATCGTGGACTCCTTTCCATCATGATTTCACACATTTTCGGCTACAGATCACACCTCAGCCTGCGCGTGTGGTGAAAATGGAAAAAGGATTTACAGATCAAACGGAGTTCGAGTTCTTTACACTTAGTGAGATAATTCGCAAAGGAGTGCCTGCACCGGTTTTTAATCTGTTGCGCAGAATTAAAGAAATTCAAGGTGAGCTGTAACTTGGTACTTGAAAACATTGACTTTGATATATCTAATCGAGATTCAGACTGTACAATTCTCTTTCAATCCGATAATCAGTTGACGAAGAAATATGCCTAAAACCGTACTTTGCGTTGTATTCGGCAAGGAAATGCCTGGACTCACCGTTCCGCCGCTACCTGGACCGCTTGGGAAGAGAATTCTCGAAAATGTGTCGAGTGAAGCCTGGCAACAGTGGCTCAGTCATCAGACCATGTTAATCAACGAAAAAAGGCTCAGCATGGGTAATGCTGAACATCGAAACTATCTGACGGAACAGATGGAAAAGTATTTCTTTGGTGGGGATGTTGATATGCCAGAGGGATACACTCCACTTGATAAATAGACTGAATAGAATTCCTGTAGTTATGATGAGTATTGGGCTTAGAAAAATTGCCGTAATTGAATTGCTTATCTATAATTCATAATTGGATATACGGATGCAGTGAACAATAGTCGTTAAACCTGCATCCGAATTTTTGAAAATCAATTAAGGCTCAATCCATCAAATCTCGGTGCAGATTCGCTTTCCTTTGTATTTGGCCAGGTAGCTCAGTCGGTAGAGCAGGGGACTGAAAATCCCCGTGTCGGTGGTTCGATTCCGCCCCTGGCCACCATATTTATCAATAAGATAGAAGCTCCGTGTTTTCAATCCCTGTGTCATACGGTACTCTTTCGGTACACCTATACCGAAATTGGCACATGGCAACCATAACGAAAAACCAGTGGACAGGCGGAGTAGGAGGTTACAAGTGAGCGGGGGCACACAAGCCGAGGAACGAATAAGATCCGTCTTGCAGAGTCTAGAACAGGAACCGAGTGGTAACACAACGACGTACAGCGCCAAGGCTATAGCCTCTGGGATGGGTGGAACTGAGGTGGACTGCACGGTGGAATTTTACTGCCGGACTTTCATATTCGAATTTCCCGGATCTCAGCTAACCTCGGACGAGCCCGTTGCTCCTCAGTTGATCACCGAATGTGAGAGTCTAAAGGCAGTTGTTGTATCGGATCTGCCAGCGTACTTCCAAGATGGCCATTCGGAGTTCCCTCACTATGCTATCGATATTTCATTGCGTCACGGCGTTGAGCGCGCCTATAGTATAGAGGTGGAGCAGTGGACGCCGCCGCAACGGCCAATGTTTGTTGTGATCGAGCAATACGAGGCAGTGCCAGCTACTACATTCGCCAACGGTGAGTGCTTCGAAATTGACGAGCGTCGTAATAACGGACAGGAAATAGTCGAGGGTGGCAGAGAAGGTGAGAGGGCGTTGCTGGCGTTCCGGACGTGCAATGGAGTGTGGCCTGACTTCTCGCCCGATATTCAAAGCGTAAACACTGTGCTGGTTGCTATGAAGGTGGAGCAGGACATTACGCACTACATTGAGAAACGCTACAGTTGCTCCTGCTTTGTCAGCGAAGATGGACGGGCAGTCTATTCGTATCGCCTGACGATGAGCTCCGGGTACGGGGGCGTGCGCGTGCATTCGCCCATCGACACAAACAGCCTAATAACAAAGGTTGCTAGTATTCGGTCAATCCACGATGGGATGAGGCAGGACTCGGTGAACACGCTGCAAATAGCGGAGCTAGCTGACTCCGTCCTTCTCGACAAGACACAAGACGACGGCTACTTCCGACTGTGGTACTTAAGACTGTGGCAGGCAGCAGTAGAGAGCAAGAATCACTTGGGAGAGCCTGGGTTGAAAAGCCGAAGAGACGTTGTGGCTGGCAAGCTGACGCCAGAGCAACTCAATAAATACCGAAACAAAATAGCTCATTGGTGGACGGGTAAGGTGGACTTCTCATTTGTAACGGGTATCCAGCTGACGGTGTTGGCGTTGCTGCGGCGTAAGTATCAAACGAAAGACTGAAGTAGCATCTTTTTGGCACCAGGCCTGTCGGAAGTCCACTCTTTCAGTGGCCAAGTAGTTGGACTGCTGCTGCATAAGGCATTGCCTGCTCCTAATAAGTTCTGGGCGTACATAGGTGGCTTCGCGGTGCTATCAAATACACTTAATTTTCTACTCTAACAAACGATGAAGTTTGGAGATTTTGCTGCTATTTTAAAAGAAATATATATATAATTATCTTTCAATAATATGTGAGAAAGATATGGGTAAGCATGCGGACAGTACTGACAGCAAGATCCTCCGGAGGATTCATTCCCGCAAGCGGGGCTGGATCTTCACACCTGACAGTTTTGCGGATCTCGGTACCCGTCAGGCAGTAGATCTTGCACTGATGCGGCATCGGAACAGTGGCCTAATTCGGCAACTGGCTCGGGGGCTTTATGATTACCCGAAAACTGATCCTCAATTTGGTCTGTTGCACCCATCTACGGATGACATTGCAAGTACCTTAGCAGGTCGTGACGCCACCCGTTTGCAACCCTCCGGGGCCTACGCAGCTAATCTCCTTGGGCTTTCTACACAGGTGCCTACGAAAGTTGTTTTTCTAACGGATGGTCGCACGCGGACGGTCCAGATTGGTCAACGTCAGATTATTCTGAAACACACCACTCCCCGTAACATGGCGACCGCAGGTAGAAGCAGCGGACTTGTGATCCAAGCCCTGCGTTACTTGGGCCGGAAAAACGTCGATCAGAAAATCATTGCACGGCTTGATCACCGTCTTGATGACGACGCCCGCAAGCAACTGATGAAGGATATTCGATATGCCCCGGCCTGGATCGCAGATATTATCCGCGAGCTAACTATTCCGGAAAGTACGGCATGAAAGAGTTTATTGCAATGCCGGAAGAACGTCGTCGACTGGTCTGTACAGAGACCGGTGCAAAACTGAACCTGTTTGAGATTGCAGTCGAAAAGGACTTCTGGGTTTGCTGGTGTTGTTTTTCACATTAAATCGTTAAGATTTCCCACAATAGTTTGTTCACACCGCTGAAATAATGCGGAAACTGAACGTTTAAATGAGCGCTCGCCGCCCCTGCGGCAAAACGTTGATTCTGCATGAATTTAAGGCAAATAGCACCATGTTCTGAGTGAGCCAGGCATGGTACTTTGTCACAATTAATCGACGTAAACCGGAAATTTATGACTTTAGGATCGTCAAGTGGGTAATCCCCTAAATTATTTGAGCTACCCGAATGGGGTGAACACCTCACGTTCAAAGGCGGTACGTCATTATCCAAGTGCTGGAATCTCATTGACCGTTTTTCCGAAGATATCGATATTGTTATTGACCGGCGTGCTTTGGGTTTTAGTGGAGACAATGCTTTGGAAAGAGCACCAAGCAGGAAACAGACGAAAAGGCGCGTCAAAGCACTGAAAGCAGCTTGCCGACAATGTATCAGTGACAGGATTCATCCGGCGCTCATTGACGTTATCTCATCTGATTTGCGAGAAGCACTTCAGTGGACACTTGAGCCTGATCCAGGCGATCCCGAGGGACAGACCTTGCTGCTGTTCTATCCGACAGCTTTCTCGGAGCAAGCCGCCTATCTTCGTCGTGCCGTGAAAATTGAAATGGGTGCCCGTTCGGACACGAACCCTGCAGAGTCCATCGAGATAAAGCCCTATATCAGTGATGCCTTCCCAGGTCTGCTGTTGGAGTCAGGTACAAATGTCAGGGCGGTTGCGCCAAGGCGCACCTTCTGGGAGAAGGCAATGCTTTTGCACGAGGAAACCTTCCGGCCGGAAGCTAATAAAAGACACCGGGCAGGCATGGCCCGGCACTACTATGACCTCTACCGGTTGATTCAAGCTGGTATAGGCAATCAGTCTGCCCAGGACCTCGACCTGTTCCATCGGATTGTCGCGCATCGTCAAGTTTTCTTTCGCTATACGTGGCTCGATTATTCAACGATGAATCTTGAGCAGTTACAACTGCTACCTGCGGAAGCTGATCGGCCAGCTTGGCAGGCCGATTATGAAAGCATGCGGAAAGAGATGTTCTATGGCGATGTACCAACATTTGATGAAATCCTGACGGTGGTGGGAGATTTTCAGGTCAAATTGAATACTGGATAGAGCTCATCCCTCACAGTAAAGATTCTTCCATGAATACGCGGTTTGACGAATCTTTTCCTTAAAATCTATAGGAGCTTGTGAGTAGCGCCTACGTTAAAACCCGAGTACCATAGAGTTATGTTCAAAAGCAGTGCATGGGGCGGTAATGTCGTTTTGTTTCCACGGGGGAAACAACAAAGCTGGCAATTTCGAATAAGACAAAATACAGAGAATCGGGTTTACTACAGCAAAAATCAGACAAACTAAAAAAAAGTATTACCTGCTTGGCTTAGCTATTGAAATATCAGTTAACAATTGATTGATAATTTGAATTATTTGCTAGGCAAAGCATCTCGAAAATAGCTAATCAAGCATTCTATACAATTCCCGGAGATTCTTGCGCACATGGTACCGAGAATCAGATAGCCACCCTGTCTAGGTTCGTTCCGTGGCTCATCGTCATAATAGCCTTATACGTTCTGCTCGTGGCAGTTGGCGTGATTGGCAAGGGCTTTCGTCAAGTATTCGGTGGGGAGGGCCTCGAATCTTTGTTCATGTTTGCGACGAACCCGTTCATCGGACTGGTTCTCGGCATCCTGGCGACTGCATTGATCCAGTCTTCCAGCACCGTTACATCCATCATCGTTGGTCTTGTAGCAGGAGGAATGCCAATTGCCGTAGCAATACCCATGGTAATGGGTGCCAATGTCGGTACGACGGTAACCAACACGATTGTCAGTTTCGGTCATGTGAACCGACCTAGGGAGTTTAGAAACGCTTTTGCGGCCGCCACCATACACGATATTTTTCAATCTTCTTAGTATTTTGATCTTTCTGCCGTTGGAACTCGCGTTTGGAATTCTTGAAAAACTGAGCAGCACAGCGACTCATTTAATCGAGAATATCGGGACTGTCGATGCTTCGGGAAAGGGCATAGTGAAGATCGTTGTCGGTTCTGGTACCCGCTTCGTAGAGTCGCTGGTGACTTCGCTCCCCGACCTGTGGGCGGGTTCGGTTCTAATTTTTGTCGGAATCGCACTCATCTTGCTCTCAATCATGTATCTCGGAAATGCGTTGAAAGCCGTATTTGTAGGCAGGGCCCAGAATTTCCTGCTGGCAGCCGTCGGCAAGGGTCCGGTGACCGGCATATTTTCCGGCACTCTGGTTACGGTACTTGTGCAGTCGTCCTCGACTACCACAAGCATCATCGTGCCATTGGCGGGTAGCGGTGTGATCGGGCTTTGTCACGTCTACCCGTTCACGCTTGGTGCCAACATAGGGACTAAGACACCGCGCTTCTGGCGGCGATAGCTATCACGAGGCCCACACATGAGGTCGCACACCAAATCGCAATTGCGCACTTTCTTTACAATTTGCTGGGCGTTATCGTAATCTACAGCGTTCCTTGGTTGCGAAAGATTCCGATGGCATTAGCCGAGTGGCTCGCACGGCTCGGGAGTGAGCGGAAAGGGCTGGCCGTCGCATACATCCTCTTTGTATTTTTCGGTGTTCCAGCAGCGCTCGTGTTTGGTAGTTCATAGCTGTCCTGAATGTCGCATACATAACCAACAGCATCGAAGTTACGAAGCAGTGGTGTACTGCCTGATTCCGAATTTAGTGATCCCTTTGACATTGGTGTACGGACCCGAAAGGCTACCAGTGGTCTGTTTATCGGTGATTTAGGCGATTCTGATCGTGTTTGTTTTTTTACTGCTCGGACAGAGCGATTAAGTGCATTGATCTAAATGCCGATTTCGTTTTGTTGGGATTTGAAAGTGCGGGCGGATAGCTTTCCGTCGTTGAGTTTATTGACGCGAGCGATGGCTATTTCACTAGGTGCTCTCAATCCGTAGCCATGTAGGTTCTGCCAGTTCATCCTCCTCTTTTACCTGATCCGTGCTTTCGCTCCCATCTCCCATGAGGTGTGCTTGGTGTAGGAATGGACGAGGCACGTGACGGCACGATGATTTCAGGTGGTGAATTTGGTGGCCGAGCTTTTCGGTTTGCCTTCGTCACAGGCTCCCCATCAAAGGCACGGTCGGCAAACCCACGCCAGATCATCCCGCTGTTGGCCAGGGCAACCGAGATATACAGTTGAGTTAAGAAGAGCCAAAGGAATTGCAAAAGTTCTTCTTGATACTCCACCGATGACAAATAGAGAACTACAAAAATGAAATTCAGATGATCAATAAACTGTTTGCTGATATTTCAATGATTAAGCCAAGTATTTAGTTCCCAATATTCATGCATGCGTAATTTTTCGCATGCAATATAATGCAAATTCGTTAAAGTGAGCATGTCTGACCTATGAATTCATTACTCGCAAGCCTGCAGTCGGTCGGAGTTCAGCGTAGCAAGCGCTGGCTGGTTCGCGACATTAGTTTCTCCATTCGCCGCGGGGAGATTGTGTCTCTAATCGGCCCGAACGGAAGCGGCAAAACTACGGTAGCCAAAGTACTCGCCGGATCGTTGCGTCCTGACGTTGGAAGTGTGGAAAGAGCGGAAGGCATTCGCGTGGGATACGTCCCGCAGCGGGTCAATATCGATTCAACTTTGCCACTAACCGTCCGGCGTCTGATGAAGCTGTCAAAAAATGGCAGTGATCAACAAATCGACGGAACACTGGCCGAACTGGATATTCTCAGACTGTCCGAGTCTCCGGTTCAGAATCTGTCCGGCGGCGAGTTTCAGCGGGCGCTCTTTGCCCGCGCATTGCTAAGAAATCCCGATCTTCTCATCCTTGACGAACCTTCGCAAGGGCTGGATTTTACGGGCGAAGCGAAGTTGTTCAATCACATCTCAGAAGTTCGAGATCGTCTGAACTGCGGGATACTCTTGGTCTGCCACGATTTGCATATTGTTATGGCGAAGACCGACACTGTCGTGTGCCTGAACGGACATATCTGCTGCACCGGAAAACCGGAGCACATCGTCAGCGATGATGAATTTGTGAAATTGTTCGGCAGTGAAGCCAAACGGTCCCATGCGCTCTATCCCCACCATCACGACCACAGTCATCATCTGGATGGAAGCATTGCTTCTTCATGATCGTGTTCAGCCGCTGGAAAATCGGTTTACGTAGTCAATGTGCATAGCTGATTGCCGATGTTCATCCCGGATGATTTTTTCAGTCGCGCAATCATAGCCGGAATCGGTTTCGCGCTGGTCGCGGGGCCTTTGGGATGTTTTGTGGTCTGGCAACGCCTTGCGTATTTCGGCGATGCGATGGCACATTCCGCGCTTCTCGGTGTCGCACTAGCTCTGGCGTTCGACGTCAACATGCTAGCCGGCGTGTTCAGCGTCTGCCTTCTGATCGCATTTATTCTTGGACGAGTAGGCGATCAATCCAATCTATCAGGCGATTCAACACTCGGAATTCTGTCTCATTCGTCTCTAGCTATCGGATTGGTTCTTGTTTCGCTGATGTACTGGGTTCGCGTAGATATTCTGCATTTCCTATTTGGAAACATCCTTGCAGTTACCTGGGGTGAAATCGCTGTCATCTATGCCGGAGGGACATTTATCGTAGTACTGCTACTTTGGAAGTGGAAGCCACTAATTGGTTTAACTGTCAACGAACAGATCGCAGCAGCGGAAGACATGAAGCCGGTGCAAACAAGGTATCTTCTGATGATTTTGCTGGCTGCCATTGTTGCATTCGCGATGAAAATCGTTGGCATAATTTTGACCGTCGCGCTACTGATTATTCCAGCAGCCGCATCCCGGCAGTTTTCCAAAACTCCTGAGCAAATGGCCGTAAATGCTTCCATAATCGGGGTGCTTGCGGTGATCGGCGGCCTTACAGTTTCGCTTGAATTGGACACTCCCCCGGGGCCAAGCATTGTCATCAGTGCGCTAGCAATATTCCTTTTGGCCATGATTGTATTTCAACTGTCAGCTCGACGGGAGCGGCTGACAAGGCGTTCTGAGTAAGAATACAAGATGGAGCAACTGACAGATAAACAGCAATTGGTCTATGACCATCTACAACAACTGCAGTGCGCCCAAAGTGCATACGATATTCTGAACGATCTTCGAACTAGCGGATTCAGAGCGCCGAGCCAGGTCTATCGAGTGTTGAACAAACTGTTGGAACTGGGGCTGATCCACAAAGTTGAAACCCTCAATGCGTTCGTCGCCTGCGAGCAGGAGCACAGCACGGGAAATTCTGTATTCGCGATCTGTGACGATTGCGGCTCAGTGGAGGAACTCCCGCCAATCAGTTTCGCCGATCAAGTTAGAAAATGTGGTGACAGGCGTGGATTCACGTCAAGGGAATTTGTGATCGAACTGAAAGGACGCTGTTCAGAATGCAGCCGGCAATAGGACTCGTCTGGACATCGAATTCCCACACCGCAACCGACATGTCAAACGTGTCTTGCACATTCGGATTCCTATTGATCATGAAATAGTCTTCCAGTGCTTTCATGGCTTCATTGCGCTTGGCAGTTCCTGTAGGACCAAAGTCCGAAACGCAAAATCTCTGTTTTAATTCCTCTCTTCCCTTCCCGAGAGCGGTAATTGCTACCTGCATTGACAGCCCCCGGCAACCCAATGGCATTCACTTAAGGAAATAAGTCCATTCACTTAAGGATCCGTACCGCGGCGACAGCCGAGCTGAGCTGGACCAGCGTATGGCTTGAGTTGTCAGCTTGAATTCGTCTTGGCTGATTTGCCGGGTCTCCATTTTCCGACCGGTTTCCTCGAACGTCGCGGACAGGAGCGATTCGGGCGCTTGCGCTGCCGGCACGAACTGATGCCGGCGATGATCTGATTGAGAACCTCGCTCACCATGTCTGCCTGTTTCAGCAGCAGCGTCTCAAGATTCTTGCCGATCACCGTCAGCGCGTTCTTGAAGTTGGCCTTGAAAGCCCGCTTGTTATCGCAGCCATCGGCGTTCAACTGCATTTCACTGTGATTTGAGAACAGCCGAGTCAGCGTGATCAATACGAAATGAGCGAACAGCTCCTGGCGCACGCCGCGTTCCGAGGCGGAGTGGAAGTCCTCGATCGACATCAGGTTCTTCGACACCTTGTACAGCTCCTCGATCCCCCAGCGGGCATGATACAGATCCGACAGGTCCGAGATCGGGTATCGGTGCCGGTCCAGCAGCGTGGTCGCGACCACATAGTCGGTTCCAGCCACGCTGTATTTGACCAGGCGCACTGTGATTGGCGCACATTCGGCATTCGCATCGCGGCTGCGGATGCCGGCGCACTGCTCCGCACTGGGGCGCAGTTCGACCGCGGCATCGGTCTCGTCGCCGCCGATGAAACGATCAAATGCAGCCGCCGCCTGACGCTTGATGCGAAACACCGGATGCAAGCCGCGCACTGCATGCTCATGCAGCATCTCGTACGAATAATAACCGCGGTCATACACCACCACATCCGATGCCTTCAAAGCGCACAGATGGCTGCGCGCCAGACGCCGCTCATCGCCATGCGAAACCACATCGAAGTCCACCGGAATCTGGGTCTTCAACTGATACAGGCAACTCACCAAGCCTTGCGGATAATAGGCGTTGTCCGACGGACAGCGATAGCCGGCTTTGAGCAAGCCCCGCGGCAAATTGATCTTTGAGCCGTCCACCGCATGAATCCGATGCCCTTTCCACCTTGCATCCGCATCGTGCTGAGAGGTGCATCGCAGAATCTGCGTCTGCAAGGTCTTGAAGATGCTCTCGTCCAGCTTGGCGCGTGCCTGGCACATCGCCGAGGGCGCAACCGGATGCTTCTGCGGCAACGGGATATCCATCATCCGGCACTGCTCCCAAAGTTGCGCAAGCGTGATCCCATAGCCTTGCCGGTTGGTTGAGAACACCAGCCGGAAGATGAACAGCATGATCAGCAGCGAGTTCAGCACCCGCCGGCGCTGCTGCCACTGATCGTCGAAGTCCTCGGCCACTTGCGTGACAATGCCGATGAGGTTCTGCCACAACTGCACAAAGGGATCAGACGAATTGAGGATTTTCGGACCCGCAGTTTTTCTCGTCACCGGCCGCGGCCGGTGCAGCAAGACTTCCCTGGCATCCTCAACCAGCGGATAGATGTACACCTGCTTGGGCGATTTGCCGCGTCCGGCAGTGCGCCCGATCAATTGCCAGTTGGCGGCGCGGTAACTGCTGCCCTCGAAGCGGTCCGCGTCGACAAAGCTCTCAATCAGAACCGGCCGGTAACCATGCTGCTGATGCCAGTCGTCAGCCAGCCGCCGACACGCCATCGACAGCGACTTGGAGGCCAGGTTTTTCACCCGCACCCACGGCAGGATCAGGAAACGGTTGTTGCTCACCACCAGATTCAAGTGCTTCTTGTGCTTTCGGTCCTGCCAGCCGACCCACTCATCGCGGCACGGCAGCGACTTCACTGCATAGCTGAACAGCAAAGCCCCCAACCGACGCCCCTGACCATCGACGATCAAATATCGCAGCTGCGGACCGATCGGACGACGATAACCCAGATAATGATGCCGGTCCACCAGCTCGTTGAATTCCTGCATGTCCTGCTGCTCGGTCACCAACTGCAGCGACAGCGGCATCAGCTGCTCCAGCTCGCACTCGATGGCGGCCTGCGGCGCCGACCGATCGGTCCACTCGATCGGTTTGTGCGCACCTCGCTGCTTGTAGATGACCTTCTCAGGCAACTGCACCACCCCCGCCTGCTCCAGACTCTCCAGCAGGCTCAAGCCGGAATTGAACTGATTGACGCCTTTCGGCGTCTGCCACCGCAGATGCTCACACACCGTCTGCGCAAGCTCATGACGGCTCAAAGCCGGAAAACTGCGCACCGTCTGCTGGAGCTCGGATATTTGCTTGCGGGTGAGACGACGCCCGCAAAAGGTCGTTGTTTTCAGATTTGCAATGCTCGCATCCATCGTTGTTTCTCCAAAATCAAACTATGCAATGGATATGATGCACCAAACCAACGGATTTGTCAAGTGCTGATTTCTTGCTGCGACAAAGCGATGCTTATTTCCAGATAATCAATCAATTAGAAATCGAACCTGAGATCTCAGAATCCGGTTTCAGCAAAATGAATGCCATTGCCCGGCAACCAGGTGTTTCCCATGCTTTTTTTGATGTCAGAATATCCTGACAGGCGGTAACTGAAGTAATTCGCTCGACCACGGCTGTTGCGCTCATTATGGTACAGTTTCGGTAATTGATGCACAATATTGCGTTTGTACGGAGCGAATTGTGCAGTCTCGACAATGGCAACCAAACGCAAGCGGACTGCGGCGCTTGTATATTTCGGCTCAATCCGGGATTTGAAGCACCGCTTCAGGTCGGTGAGAATAGTGCGGCGAAGGCCTCTTTACGATTCAGGTTGAAATGGCGCAGTGCCTGCGGCACTGACTCGAAGCGGCTTTGGTTGAAAATCAGCGCCAGCGCAATGTTGTTGCACATCGCACGATTGCTCGGGCCATGGCCAGTACGGGTCAGACAGGCGTCTTCCTGGAATGTACGGTCCCGAATATGATGGTTGCTGTTTTCCACGGTCCAATGTCCGCGGTCCCACCTCAGCAGTTGCTCGGCATCGGCCCGTTCAGCGGCAACCGAAGTGATGCCATATATCGTCTCTGTGCTTGCACTGTTCGCTTCTTTGACTACCTCGCGGTCGCGCTCGATGCGAAACGCTTGGCGCACCTGCTTGAAATCGAACTTGTGCGGGTCGTCCACTTGCAGTACTTCAATACGACGTTGCTCAATGCGACCGTGCGCCAGGGTCACCTTCTCCGAGTAACGCCGCACTTTGTGACTGTACCACTTCAGCGACTTCGCCTTCGCTAACTGCAAAGAGGTATTGTCCTTGAGCGTCAGCATATAGTCAGCCTTCCCGTCCAAGATCAAATCGACGGTTTCAAAAGTGGTGTGCAACGCATCCAGTGTGATCACTCGACCCGCAACGTCAACCTCGCTCAGCAACTGCCGAGTCACATCCAACTCCTCGCCCTTGTTGTGGAAACTGCGGCTTGCTTTCGGTATCCCACTGCCATGCTCCACAAGTGTCACTGTCTCGTAGTGACTGTCGCCATTGCGATTGGCACCGCGAATCCGCTTGCCGTCACTCGCAAGTGCCGGTAACTGTCTGATTCGATTGTGCGTGTATCGCGCCAAGACCTGCTCCAGCTGATCCGGATCGGTGTGCTGTATCACCCGGTGCAGCGTCGATTTGGAAACCGGCTCATACCGGCCTGTTTTCGGATTGCACCAGCCACCGATCGCGTGCAGCTCATTCTCAGAAAGAGACGCTGCAAACTGTGCCGCCGCCAACGATCCGTGAAATCCAGACAATTGCGCCAAAATCAAAGTCGAAAACGCACACGCCAGTGTGTGCTTGCGACCCTGGCCACGACGAAAATCCCGCATCTGTGACAAATCATCATGCAAACTGCGCAACTCCGGCAGCGAATGACCGCTGGCCTTGCCCTTTTTCTGCCAGCGCGACTCCAACTCGCCTTCCTGACACAGGACCCGCCTAGCATCACGACGCAAGGGCCTGACCAATAACCGCTTGATTGCATCATGCGCTTCGGTATACTTCCCACCCTTGCGGGAATAGCCCGCACTGTTTCCCACCGTCTCCCATCCGGCTGCATCGTACATGTTTCCGCGATGACGAGCCGGGTCTACAAACGTCTCCGCCAACAACAAACCGTGACCATAGTATGCCTCCCAGTCATCACTTAAGCGCCGGCAAATCAACTTCAGCACGTGCGAACCAAGATTCGGATAACAACCGGCATCGTCAAGCATCGCGAAACGGGTGTTGTTCGCGATCAAATGCAATCGGTGCCACTGCTGCTCAGGCTGCCAGCCAATCCAATGCTCGCGCGCAGCCGATTTAAAGGAACCGGTCTGCCACCCGCAAAGACACACCCACTGCCCCTTATACTCAACGATGTAACGCAGACTGCGACCTGCAAATCGCTTGAATCCAAGATCATGATGCGTACGCATCAGCCGATCCCACTTCGCAAATTCGCTCGTGCGCGCAAGACGTACCGTCACCTCGCCAGTGCGAATCGACTTGCTGGTTCTGCGGTCATGACTGTTCATAACCGCATATATACTATATCGGTATGGAAAAAGCCAGTCCTGCCTGCAAATTTATACAACCGTTGTGGTTTTACTGTGATTTAGTTAGCGTGGGAACACCCTGCCCGGCAACTGGTAAATGCACATTATTACAACCCCAACGAACCAAAACTGTAGTAGCTCGCTTCGGTAAGAATCACCAGCACAAATCATTCGAATTCCATCGTCTTTGTGTTATGTTATATCATATCATTTAATGATAAATAACAATCTAGGCTATCGTCAGGAAACAACGAAGATGACAAAATTCAGGATATGGTTTTGCGCGGCCCTGATGACGATTGTTTGTTACGGACAATCGTTCGGCTCTGAAATTCGCGTTGTTGTAAGCATTAAACCGGTTTACGGCTTGACAGCCGCAATTATGGCAGGAGTGGGATTACCTGCCCTTCTCATAAAAGGCACTGATTCAGTGCACGGATATCAATTGAAGCCGTCAGACGCACAATTGCTGGAAGACGCCGATATCCTGTTTTGGATCGGCCACAACCTCGAATCCTCGTTGATCGCCTCAATCTCGAATTTGATGGAAAACACGGAAGTTGTCGAACTAAGCGAATTGAATGGACTGACACTGCTTCCGAATCGCGAAAACCCAGACGCACACGATGAAGAAGAAGATCATGGTGACAGGGATTCAGAGGAAGAAGGCCACCACGGAAATTGGGACATGCATATTTGGCTGGACACGTCCAATGCGAAAGTCATGGCGAGACAAATCGCAACATCTCTTCAAAATGTGCTCCCTAAATTTCGGAATGAAATCGAATCCAATCTGAATAGCGTCCTACAAAGACTAGATGCCCTCGAAGCCGAACTGCAGGAAATTGCAAAGCCGATCGCTGACGTTCCTTATTTGGTTTTTCACGACGCGTACCAATATCTGGAAAATAGTCTGAATCTAAACAATGTCGGGGCGGTTACCACCAATCCGGAACGCGCTCCAGGAGCGAAAAAGATCACCGCTCTACGTCAGTTGGTCAATGAAATTGGAGCAGTGTGTATATTCAGTGAACCACAATTCAATCCGAGAATTCTCCAAACAATCGCTAAAGGTACAGGACTGCGATTCGGTGTGCTCGACCCCCTCGGCTCGGAAATCGACGAGAGCGTCGATACGTATTTTCAGATCATGCGCAGATTGGTCAATTCCCTGCGGGAATGCCTTGGCTGAAATGAGGAGGCGCGAAGCCTGAGACTCGGGGGCTTATTCTATTTAGAATGCATATCATTCCCAACAAAATAAACACTTGATTAAGCCAATATCGGAAGGTATTATCAGGCGTTTATACTCCTGTTTCGTGCTTCTTTATGTCAAGTTCGGGTGTTGGGAGAATGTCGTCACTGCCAACTAAGTATCTACTGGTTACGCTGCAGCTTTCAGCTTGAAGGCCATAGAATCCAAGCTGCATCATTTTTTGTAATGAACGTATATCAATTTCCCGTATTTCCCAAAACCAGACTTAGCTTAACCGAAGTTTAACATAGTTAAAATATTGTAGTGCTAAAACAGATAGTTAGATGGGTAAAAAAAACGCTCTGGCACTACAAACTGAATTTCCGCCCCCACTACGCAAAAAAGTAGCGAGTGCCGCCACAGCACTGACCTCGGCGATCAGCAGATCTTTTTCCGGATGCCTCCGAATGCGGTATCGATACCCAGAAGCTGACAGATCGCCGGCTGTTCCATTTCCACATGGGTCGCTTTGCGCACATGCAGCGTTCGCCCATCCGCACGTTTGAATGTGACTGTGATTCGCTGCACGCTTTGCATGATCCTGCGGATTCGACTCCAACTGTGATGGCAATCGCCAACCTTGAGCCGACGCCGAATCATCTGCACCAGCTGAAACGCCAACGTGGTAATAAACAGGTGAGCGTCAGCCCGGTGCTGCTTCTGGTGAAACACCGGACGAAGTCCCAGTTCCGATTTCAAACATCGAAACACCGATTCAACTTCAGTCAGCAGAACATAAGTGCGCCACATCGTCTCCTCATCCCAATCCATCTTGTTGGTGCGCAGACAATACACTCCAGGATGCGTCTGGCGCGTGCCATCGACTTCCTGGAGCTGCCATTGGATGTGACTCGCCTTTTTGCCGACCCCATCGGCAATCACCTCAACCTGATAGTGTTGTGAGATGCCCTTGCTTTTCTCCGCTAAACGCCCCAGGCGCCGTTCCACAGAGCCCAGCGTTTTATGGGTATACGGCTTCGACAGACCTTCGTTGAGCTGCCTCAATCCGTCTTCATAAAGCTGCTGAAAATGTTCGCTCATCGCAAGCTCCTTGTGCAGGCGTTCCTCAGAACGGCAATACAGCCGGGTCTCGGTTCCCGATTCGTCATCTAGCCGCTGCAACTGCACTTGCATTTGCTTTGCGTTTCGTATCGTAACCACATCGATTTCCTCAAAGCACCGCTTGCGCTCTCGGCTCACCGCCAGATACTGATATCCATGCTCGCGCAGCCAATCCAGATTGTCCTGCTCCGCCAAGCCTCGATCCATGATCACCATCGCACCGGGGGGTGCGTCCAGTGCTTCGAGCATCGCCTCCAGCGTCGTTCCCTCAACCACATTGCCGTCGAACACTTGCGAGCGGCGGATGAACCCGCTACCGTCCAACACCACCGCCAGCGTCAGAAGCCGGCAATCCGAACGCTTTTCTTTCGAACGTCCAAACTTGGCCTTGGGCATCTGCTCTGCATTGCCTTCCAGGTAGGTGTTGGTCAGATCATACAGCGTCACTGTGGTCGGCAGATCGAACAGTTCGCGGACCCGCCCGAACACGTGCTGTTCAATCGCAGCGTGGTGTTTGAGCAACCCATCAGTGGCCCGGTACAGACTCATCGAGCTCATCGAATCGAAATCCACATCCAGCAGTTCGCCCAGTGCACTGCTTTCGCCCAGCCAGTGCCAGGCGCTACGTTCCGATCCGCATCCGGCCAGCCTCGCGACAATCACCGCAATGGCCGAAGCGCATTGCCGGCGGTTGAACCCGACGCTTTGAAACAGTTGCGGCAGCTGCAATTCATGCAGCGCCCACAGCCCCAGCGCTTCGACTCCCGCCGAGCGCGCTTGGCGCAACTCGAGCGAATCGGGATCAATGCTGTGATACTTCGCATCGGCCAAACGCGCGCCGGGCCGGACCTCGGTTTGGTCATTTGCCAAGACCGGCTCATAGGGCGGGCCGCCATGGCGATCAATGAGGCGCTTGTATAACAGGTTTGCCGCCTGTTCGACCTGCTCGTCGAAGGGCATCGGAAACAGCGGTTGCGAGTGGCCGTTGAGGAGTTCATCCAGGCGCTGGCAGGCCTCCCGCCACAAAGGTTGAGGCAGATCGAAATTGGCGCCTAGATTCAGTTCGATGGTCTGTTTGACGCGGTTGTCGACGCGTTGGTTGCTGACCAGGCGGTAGGAGTAATAGGCGTTGCCGTTGGCATGGCTGCCGGTTTTGGTTTTGCGGATGAACATGGGGGCATTATAGGGGGAGCGCTGGAGGTTGTCAAGGTGAAACATGAATATAATGGCACTACAACCGTTTTGGAGAAAGGCGAAAGAAGCATTTTCAATGGCTTACGGAACACAGGGTGGAGAAAAATGCCTGTTTTAGGGCAGCAGGGGTTAAACTTCGGTTAACGTGGTCAACATGTTCGCGCTACGGCTGTTTCAGGCCGATGAGCAATGGGGTGACTACTGGGAAAACTTCAGCCGAAAAGCCGCATCATGATGACAAATTCAGCGGCACATCAATTTTTACCGCACCCTTCGTCCATGCAAGGCCGCTGGGCAGGCTTATCTATTCATTGCGACGCGACCGTGTCGGATTTGTCCTACCAGTTCGACGAGAGATTCAGTGGCATCGCGAAAAGGGCGTAGGTAAAGGACCGCGAGCTTCTGAGTGTTACAGCCGCGTTCTCCAGCGATGCCGAACTCAAGTTCGACATCAGGCTCTGAATGGCAGTGAGTGCCGAACATGACATCCCATACCGCCAGCGCGACACCGAAATTTCGATCTTGATGACGCCGGGCGGTTGAGTGATGAATCTGGTGCTGTGCCGGAGAAATCAAGACACATTCCACAGGATTCCAGAAGCCGATTGGGATGTGGGAATGCCGCAGATTCGCGCCCAGCGCGTTGAACGCGAAATTCAGAATTCCTGCTCCAAGCACAGTCACGAGTTGGACTTGCCCACCAAAGAAAAATACAAATACTGCAATACAGATTCCCTGAACCAGGGCGCCTCGTAGCGAAAAGATTATGCTCTCGATCGGATGAGTCCTGAATACTGTGAGAGGATTCAGCGCTGTTGCACTGTGATGGACTTTGTGAAATGCCCACAGAACTGGTATTCGGTGCAACATACGATGAACCCAGTATCTTGCAAAATCATCGAGAACGAAGAGACAGGCTGTGAAAGCCAACATGACACACCAATCTGGCAGAATCCTCAAAGGAGCGGGGCGTCCGCCGTATAACTCGTGCATCCATTGAAAAACGACAAGTGCTACGGTGGCCTGTCCTAGCACTCGCGGGGATAGCAACGTCATGAAAGTTGCGTTGAGTGTCATGACACCATAGTCGGCGCGCGATGATCGGCTCCACCAACTTTCGCGTGCAAATATCGTCTGTAGCGCGTGGGATGTCGTCGTGCGCCGGCGAAACTTGAACCACAGGAAGGCGATTGCGCCGGCACACACAAGATAACCCCAGAATATGCGCTTCTGTGGATTGGTGAATCCTGCCAAAAGTTCGGTCAGAAACTCGCGGATGAATTCTTCCAGCATTGTTTCACAACCTGTCTGTCATTTCCGAATACACCGCGGTGCGAGTACGAACTCGCGCACCGCGATCATTCATTCGGGTGAATCAGTCATTTTCGGCGCTTTTGCTTTCACTCAGGGAATGCATCAGTTCCTCAAGTGATGCGGTTGCGTCGTTTTTTCGCTTGACGAGACCAAACTGACCGGCAAGCAACTGCTGGACTTTGATCATGTTAACCATGTAGTCTCCCATTGAGATGGTTTCACCAGACTGATACTCCCCCTGTGCATTGATGCCAGTCACCTGATTGCCACCAAGATGCACGGGACTGAAACCGATCAGACGATTCAACTGCACTTCTGTTGCACCCAAGTTGATTCCAGAAGTCTGGAGCGCCATGGCGAATCCCTTCATCTCTCCCCAGTGTTTTGCATAGTCTCGAAATGTTTCTGACACATCACCGTTCGACTCAATAATCGTCATCAGTTTCTGCATATCTTTGTACACAGACCCGGCGTATTTGAAAGCAGCCTCAGCAATCACTTTCTCCCAATTACTCTTGATCGTAGCCGCCAACGAATTCAGTTCTGAGAGTTGTGCGTCAGTCAGGGCATTTCCGTTGGCGGATGAGATGAGTCTGCGTCCGTCAAGAAACGCCTGGCCAATGTCTTTGAGATAACTCGTTTTGCCGCCTTTGTCCGCATCTGCGGCATAGTAGGCGTGCGCATAGGTCATTTCGCGGTACAGGTCAACTGTGCCATCTTTGTTGTAGTCCGAGACCGCCATCAGTTCTGGTTTACCCTTTGCAATGCCGTAAGCCTGTTCAGGCACCAAAGAAAGGACGTGAGCTGGTGCGCCAAAATACCCGAATGCTTCGTTCCATAAATCCGAGGTGTATCATTTTTTGTAATGGACAAACACTGGCTTCCGGGATTTTCCAAACCCAGACTCAGCTTGCTATGTGTGGGGGCACAACTGTCGGTATACCCGCGAGAACAGAAAAAGTTCCGGGGCAGAAAACCCGGAAACTCAATCCTGGTAAATCTGAAAGACTTTCTAGAAATCTATGAACGGTTTCAGATTGTCTGAGCGAGAGGGATGGCGTAGTTTTCGAATCGCCTTTGCTTCAATCTGACGAATCCGCTCTCGCGTTACATCAAACTGCTGCCCGACTTCCTCAAGCGTGTGATCGGTCGGCATTCCGATTCCAAAGCGCATTCGCAATACTTTGGCTTCGCGGTCTGATAGAGAATTCAACGCTGAATCGGTCGCCGCCCGCAATCCCGCTTCGGTCGCCACTTCAAGTGGAGCACGAACAGTTTTGTCTTCAATGAAGTCGCCGACATGTGAATCCTCATCTTCACCCGTTGGCGCTTCCATGGATAGTGGTTCTTTCGGAATTTTCAAAACCTTGCGGACTTTGTCTTCCGTAACTTCCATTCTTTCCGCCAGTTTTTCTACGGTAGCCTCTCGACCTTCTTCCTGTCTGATTTCCCGCTGAATGCGAGTGAGTGTACTCAGCGTTTGGGTCATGTGAACGGGAACTCGAATCGTTCGAGACTGATCGGCGCACGCCCTTGTGATTGCCTGGCGAATCCACCATGTCGCGTAGGTCGAAAATTTGAAACCTCGTTCATGCTCGAATTTGTCAACCGCTTTCATCAGCCCGATATTGCCTTCCTGTATCAGGTCCTGAAATCCCAGGCCTCGATTGTTGTATTTCTTTGCAATTGAAACCACGAGTCTTAGATTTGCCTCGATCATTTCTTTCTTTGCCCGATTTGCTCGAGTTTCTCCGACTGCAATCTTCCGACGCACTTCGCGAAATTCTTCAATCGGCATGCCAAGCCGCGCTTCAAACATCTGTAGATGCTCTCGCGCTTCCTTAATTTCCTCTCGATATTTTTCGAGTTCTTCTGCCTGAGCCTCGTTACACACTGCTTTCAGCAGCGACATCAAATTTCTGTGCGTGAGTTTGCTCCACAACACATCATGAACGTTCTGTCGGGGAATACGAACTTTATCAATACAGATTTCTTCCAGTACCTTGCTTTTCTCCTTCAGTTCTCTATCAGCTTCATGAACAATGTTGAACATATCGTCAATCTGCTTGCGAACATACTTGAACTGCATGAACCATTTTGATATGAATCGCCGGTAATTCATGACCTGCTTGCTTCGCACACCTTCTGATTGATGTTTAATCGCATTTCGAAGATTCTTGTGATGCGCGCAAATAATTCCGAAGCGACGTTTTAACTCCGCGGTATTGGATGCAGCTTTCTCTTCATCGTGCTCTCCGGCTCTCGGGCTAAGTGCAGTACTGGTTTTTGAATCCAGTAGGAATCCGGTACACAATTCAGTCGCGCGCATGGATTCATTGTTGATCTTGTGGAACATTTGAACAAGAGAATCAATAATCAACGGGCAGGTTGATGCTGCTTCTTTGGCGGAGAGCAGCCCTGACTGAATTCTCTTTGCCAGCTCTATCTCCTTGCTTCGAGTTAACAGATCGATGGCACCCATTTCACGCATGTACATGCGAACCGGATCGGTAGTGCTGCCGAATTCGCTTTTCAGCACCTCTTCCGCCTCTTCAGCTGCATCCTCATCGTCTACACTCTCGTCAGCCTGCATGATCAAACTGTCTGGATCTGGTGCATCATCAAGGACATCAATTTCCATTTCGCTGATGATGTTAACGATGGTCTCAATCTGTTCAACATCGCTCATCGCCTCTGGAAGATGGTCATTGATTTCTTCGTACGTAAGAAAACCTTGACGCCTTCCTTTGATTATGAGGTCTCTCAATTTTGAATCTTGTGTGCTGTATTCCATCTATTTTCCGAACCTAAATTTATTTTCAGATATTCAATTGATGCAAGTCACGGCTTTGTCAATCCGCTTGATTCTATCCTTGCCACCAATTCATGTTGCTGCTTTCAGTTGCTAAAATCAGTTCCAAAACGGAACTGATTTTGCACAAGTAATCAATTTTTCACAACAGATTTCTCAGAGTTGTCCCCAACCTAATAGATAAACCTGATTCATCATTTTTCAAGGCCGTGTCCAAGTGACATATGACCATAGTTCTGCTATATATTCAATGAGTTGGATTCAAAGGCACTGAATCAAACAATTGGAATTGTATAAGAACTCGGCAAAATGTCGTGAACTTAATAATTATACTGATTTCAATCAATAGTTTCTAAATTTAGTGTTGTCCAATATGAAATGAGGCTGAAGGGTGTGTCAAGTTTCCAATGTGAAATGAGTTTGTAGATGCCGAATTAGCCACTGGCAGAGTCTGGAAAAGGCAGTTGATTGGGTTCATCATAAGGAGGATGAAAACAATCATGAAACTGGACGACTTGCGGAGCATTGATCAGCTTCGCGACTTTCTAGAAGGCATCCAGGCCGTGGCGTTTACAGTGGTCACCAATAAGGATGAACGCTATCAATGGATGCAGCGGACTCTAATCAGGTTTGGCTATCGGCAATTGTCGAAAGCCGACAAAGGTATTGTGATCCGTTACCTGATCAAGATAAGCGGATACTCACGCCAGCAGGTCAGCCGACTGATCGGGCAGTATGTTCATTGTGGACGGTTGCGGCGACGACAACGCACGGTTCGAGGATTTCAGCGCCGTTATACCGATGAGGACGTGGCGTTGCTGGTGGAAGTGGACCGTCTGCATGGCACTGCGAACGGATTAGCGGTGAAGAAGTTGTTTGAGCGAGCCTGGCGTGTACATGGAGACCAGCGGTATCGTCGCCTAGCCGGCATCTCAGTCTCACATATTTATAATTTGCGTAAATCGAAAGGTTACAAAAGCCGGCGCACAGTACACCTCAAGACCCGTGCTCACAAGGTGCGCATTGGTGAGCGTCGCAAGCCTCAGCCCAAGGGTCATCCGGGCTATTTGCGCGTCGACACGGTGCATCAGGGTGACTGGGATGGATACAAAGGTGTCTATGCTATCAATGCAGTAGACCAGGTCACGCAGTTTGAAGCGGTGGTTTCGGCGGAACGGATCTCGGAGTTGTATCTGATCCCAGCGCTGCAGCAGGTGTTTGACACATTGCCGTTTGAGGTGCTAGGTTTTCACAGCGACAACGGTTCCGAGTATGTGAACTATCGGGTAGCTGAACTGCTGGAGAAATTGCGCATTGAATTTACCAAATCCCGAGCTCGACATAGCAACGACAATGCGCTGGTCGAATGCAAGAATGCCCATGTATTGAGGAAACTGCTCGGACACGCACATATACCACGGCAGTGTGCGCAGGAACTGAACGAGTTCCATCAACGGCATCTGAACCGGTATGTGAATTATCACCGCCCGTGTCTGTTTGCACAAGTGCAGACCGATGAGCGCGGCCGGCAGCAGCGGCGTTATCGATATGAAGACGTGCAGACGCCCTATGAGAAGCTCAAATCGTTGCCGGATGCGGAGCAATATTTGAAGGCGGGTGTGACGTTTGCAAAACTCGATGCATTCGCAACTCGGTACAGCGATAATGAAGCGGCTGATCGTTTAGGTGAAGCGCGAAAGAAATTATTTTATTCAATCGACGAACTTCAACGGACTCAAGCTTAAAGGAAAAATCGAAGTAAAAATATAGAAAAAAGGCACAGCTCTATAAACCTTTTTGTTCAAACAAAAGCGAGCCATGGCCTGCTCTACGTTGTTTCTTACGGTTTTTTTATTTTTTTTGAAGAGGCTAGGTTTCAGCCTCATTTCTAGATTGGAAAACACTAATTTTATGAAGCAGTAGACCGGCGTTATCACCACGGCACCCAGTACCGCACGCGCTTTCATTTATGCATGTCCGCGTGTGTAGTGAATTTCTTCCCTGGAGTAAAGTTTCAAGAAGATTGCCGTAGCTTTGACAGCCTGAAATTCACATATTCGTCAATTCACGACTGCCTATTTCTGCTGTTTGCCTCTCTATGTTCGCGGACGTCTATTCGTCGGGTTCAAATACCAGTTCCGGCAGAACCACTTCCCAGGCATCGCATTTGACCCTGTCTCGAAATTCCGGACTTGTCGCATCGATGCTCCACCCGGAAATTGCCATTACTGATGCAGTTCGAAAACGCATTTTTTGTGGAGGAGTGAAACTCTTTGCCATTCTGCCGACTACCGAACCCGACTGATTGAGAATCTCCCAATTTCCCGACTCTACGATTCTCATATCCAGGGAATCGCCAAGTGACAGTTCGGCAATGGCGCGGTGAACGAAATGATTGGAACCTTTTCGCCCTGCATAACCCAGATCTACATCTTCAAGACTAGCCCGAATATATTGGTATGTGAGTTCTGCGGATCCAGGCGGCAGTTCGACAGGGTCACGTCGCAGTATGCAGAGTTCTTTAAGCAAAGTTTCCTGTATTGGATGGAATCCGTTCAGCCTGGTGAGTGTCAGCGTATATCGAGCACGCGTCATTGCTACGTAGTACAGTCTGCGTTCCTCGTCCGGATCACCAGTACTTCGGAAATTATTCCAACCGCCGTCCAGCACGCATACATGATCGAACTCGAGCCCTTTGGCACGGTGTGCAGCCAGCAGAAGGAGTCCACGATGCCGCCTACGCGCTTCCCTTCCCCACTCAGCCAACCACTCAATGAAGTGAGTTACCGGCATTTCCGAACCACCGGTTTCCAATTCGTGATCATCGACTGCCTGATGCAGCAGTTCGCTCCAATATCCGATTCCGTTTTCATGCAGCCAGGTCCGCATGACGGCACTTTCGATGACACCTGAATTCACACCCCGCAGCCACTCGACAAACTTTCGAGTCTCACGCAGGTACCAGAAGTTCGGCGGATTTTCGTCTCCCAACTGGACGGGTATGCCATGCAGTTCGCAGAATGCGCGCACTGGATTCAGATACTCCCACTTACGTGCAATCACCGCACACCGTGACCAGTCCCATTCCTCAGAAAGATCCAAGAGACGTTGAAACTCAGCCATTGCAACCTGCGCCTGAGCGATCGAGTCGCCACCCGCGGGCAGAATCTGTACTCGCCCTTTGGAAACCGGGTCCAGTTTCTGCCATGGCCCACCAGGGGGCTCCTTTGAACGCACATCGTCAATTCTGATGGGATGTTCGACCTTCATTCGTTCCCTTGCCAGTTGAATAACAGCGTTTGCGGCCGATATGATGTGGCGGGTGGAACGATAGTTGTCCGTGAGAAAAACAGGTTTGGGTCCGTAATCCGTCTCGAAACGACGAATGAACTCCACTGAAGTGTTGTTGAAAGCGTAAATGTTCTGATCATCGTCACCGACTGCGAATAGAGTGAGTTTGCCGGCTTCGTCTTCAATCGTTCGCCCTGCAAGCGCGGAAATCAACTCGTACTGATCTCCGTTGATGTCCTGATATTCGTCGACCAGGATCCAACGAAATCCATGCAACAATCGTTCCCATTGCTCGTCCGCTTCCTCCTGTGGCAGATCTTTTCCGCGCAACAGGTCCACTGCCTGACGGATCACTTTCTCGAATAACTTCTCATCAGGTTGTTCTGCCATTTTTCTGAAAGTAGTGCCAGCCAGCCGCATGGCTAAGGCATGACAAGTCAGTACCGTCACTCCCCGCGCGTCATCGCCGATCAATTCATTGAGCCGTTTTCGAATTTCCACCGCTGCATGGCGGTTGTAGGCTAAGGCCAAGATCCCGCGGGCATTCTCGCGCCGAGCTCGTATGAGATAGGCAATTCGATGAACCAACACTCGTGTTTTACCGGAACCTGGACCGGCAAGCACCAGCACATTTGTCTGTTCTCGATTGTCCGCAACAATGCGCTGCTGAATGGGATTGTTCAGGCTTTCAACGATCTTTCGCCACGATTCCGGTGTCGTTTGCCGTGCAATCGTCCTACTTCGCTCGCGCATCCAGCGTTGGAGAAATTCCTCTTCATTCAGCACGAAGTAGTCTTTCGCCAGGTGTACCGCCTCATGCATCTTACCAAGACCGAGCTTCGCGTATTCGTCGATCACATGTATCTGAAGAACCTGTCCCTTGTAATGAAGATACAGCGGTTCAAAATCGGCACTGGCAAAGCCGCGCCGTTCCCGTTTCAGGATGATGGTCATGGCTGGTCGGAGCACTGACATGCCCTTGTGAAGTCGAATGACTTCCTGATCGTGCAACCACAGCAGAGCGCGATCTCGCAAACGCACCAAATGCTGCTCAGATACTTTGGATTTGAGAGCAAGATTAGATTTGATTGCCTGGGTCAGCATACCTTGTGTGGTTTCGGCCAGAAGATCCGTTCCCCGGCTGCCGGGTGGAAGAGATTTGAGCAGGTGCTCCAGCAGACAGTGTGCTGCTTCGCGCCGGGTTTGTGCGACCCGTTCCAGTTCCTTCCATTCGCGCCTCAGTTTCACGCGTACGGTTTCCGCACCCATGTTTCTGACATCCAAACTACCTGCGGTACCGCCTTCGCCACGTCCGTCGGCTGCAATGCTGCTCAGGATACGCCGCAGACGACCCGGCAAAGGATCGGTTACGCCCCGATCCCTGAGATCCTGTGCGGCCAATCGCAAATGCAGTTCCGATGCATCTCCTTTGCCCTGATCCGGATGCTCCTCGCGCATCCGCGCGATCAATGCAATTTCCAGATTCGCGCCTTCCCTGATGCGCCTGACAGAGGAACGCTCCACCCCTGAATGCAAGAATGCTGTCAGTGCCAAATCGTTACTGGCAATTCCAAGCTGTTCCAAATCATGAAACGCGTGGCGTACTTGCTCAATACTCAATCCAGAAACCACCATCAGCTCATCTGTAGAAATCCCTTCATCCGGCCTAGCTTCGACCAGCTCCCTTACGATGGTCAACAACTGTTTGCGGTACTTTTCCAAGATCTGTTTCTTTTGCATCCGTGCAGTTGCCTCATCCAGCGAATTCACCCGTAAAGAGGAAGGGAATATCTGTACCCGATTCTCTTCGCGACTAAGTAGTTTTGACTCCTCCAGCCAGGAAATCGCGACCTTGACGCGGTCGTCGTCAGTAACGAAATTCTTCTCAAATTCATGATCTACGTCCTCGCTGAGTATTTCACCTGAAGTCGCCACTATCTTGTCTTTTAGATTCTTCTTTCGGTTCAGGTTCCACAACGCCCGAAGCACACCGTGGATTTCCCGACGAGAAAGGCGCGAGCTCGCGGACATGCCGAACTGGCGTTCAACATCATCTTCTGTATACAACATCACACATCGAGCGGCATTCAGGTCGCGGCCGGCGCGGCCTGCTTCCTGAAAATAGTTTTCCAGCGAAGCTGGTATGTCAGCATGTATGACCAGACGAACATCGGCTTTGTCAATGCCCATACCGAACGCATTGGTAGCCGTGATCACACGCAGCTCGCCCTCTTTGAAACTATGCTGTACGTTCTTTTTATCTTCCGGTGACAGTTTCGCATGAAAATGTTCCACCGCAATATCCTTCATCCGCAGAAAATCAGCTACTTCCTCGGTTTGCTTGCGCGTTGCACAATAGACTATGGCTCCGCCAGGAACATTGGCTGGCATGTATCTCATCAATATCTGATGGATATGTGCGAACTTTTCACTTCCGGATGTCGGCATCACTTCAAACGTCAGATTGGAACGTTCGGCACCGCCGTTGAAAACATTCAGTTCAATGCCGATCTTCCGGTAAAAGTGATCAACGATATCCTTCTCAACATCGGGCTTGGCAGTCGCAGTCAGGCATAGTACAGGCGGCACCGGTTCTTCGCCCGCCTTCTCCCGAATGAAACGAGCTACATAGCGATAATCGGGTCGGAAGTCATGTCCCCATCGAGAAAGGCAGTGAACTTCATCCAGTACCCAAGCGCCGATCTCGCGCTGGTCAAGTGTACGTCGTAGAGATTGGCTGCGAAGCTGCTCAGGCGAAACAAGCAGGATGGCCGCATCGCCGAGCCGTACCCTTTCCCTTGCATCCGCTCTCTTCGGCATTGAAAGAAGTCCATTGATCGCCACACACGAAGCGATTCCGCGTGCTTCCAATCCCTTTACCTGATCCTCCATCAGTGCGACCAAAGGTGAGATGACCACCGTCAGCGCACCGGTCTTGTAGTAGCGAGATAGCGCAGGGATCTGATAGCAAAGCGATTTCCCCGTTCCTGTAGGCAGAATTCCAAGGACATGCTTTCCCGCCATTGCTGCCTCAACAATGGACTGCTGCATGGGATATCCGTTTTTGTCAGAAGGCTCTGCCCGAAACTCAGGAAAACCAAACCAGCGCGTAAGTTCCATTCGGGCATCATGTCGTTCCCGGCACCACCCACAGTCCGGTGCTGTACAAGCCAAATCCCGTAATTGGCGAAGCAACTGCCCTGCGCGCGGAAACTGATGTCGAACCCAAGGCGGCATCACCGAGTTGCCGCCTGATACGGAAAGCCACGCCAGTACGTAGGCCAACGGCCAGCCAGATTCGGATGTGTCCGCCATAATCGCATTCCGGCTCGTATTGCAGGTCAAACCGTCGAGCTGCCTGTTTATCGCCGAACATGCTTCAGTGAACGAAGGACGGGAAGAACCTCGAAGTTCCGTGAAAAAATAGTCGATCGTGCGGTCCGCTCCTTCTGGTTTCGGTGTGGTCAGCCAATGCCATGCCAGCAGCAGGTCCGGTTTGGCTTCCCGCAGCGCCTTCCTTTGATCGCGGAAGACTTTCAGTGCGAGCCTGGCATCCAGTTCCGGATCATTTATCCGCCCGCGCCTGAGTTGGCCATCCTGGTAGTGTTTGACGAGATGGTGATAGGGATTTGCGGGAAATGCAAGCGGATTAAGTCGTAACGTATCCACCACAGGCAAATTCAGTATCCGCAAATCAGGTTTCACTGCGTGCAGATGCGGTAGGTCGAATTCGATCAGGTTGTGCCCCAGTACGAAAGATGCCCCATCGGAAAATTCATCCAATTTCGACAAAGCTTCCGTCAAATTTCTTCCACCATATCGAAAAACCTGATTGGTATCTGCGCGTATTGCACTGAACGCATGAATTCGATCGTCGGTTTTGCCGACTTCGAGATCAAGCGAGATGCATCGGGGCGCGAAGTCTTGGTCTTTTAACATGTAAGCGCAATACCTTCAGAACTTACGGCAATCCGCATGAATTGCTGCAACCGGCACTCAACCGATGGTGAATTGTCCATCAATCTCACCAAAGGCTGTAGAATTCACCTAACCCGAATGTCCCATTAGTTGATGTTGAAAGAATCTCAATCTGATGATACAAACTAATAATATCGAGCACAAATAACGCTAGTTGCCAATCGGAGGAACAGGCGTGTGATTGAAAGAGTTCATCGCCAAAACTGCTTCCCTGCCGCCTAAGCTGTTAATCCTTGCGGCCTGATCGCTTGCACATTGCTCCGCGGTTTCGTCTGGATTCATTATTTGCAAGAGATTCGTGTGCATGGAAGACTGGCGAACTTGATTCGCCAAATCTCCGCCCAAATCATTCAATTCCAATGCTCCAAACGGTTCTTCTGCAAGATTAAACAGTTGCGGGCGATATCCGCCAGCATAGTAGATATATTTCCAGTCTTCCTGCCGAATCATGTAATAACTTACTGGCGTACCTCCATCATGATACTGCGATAGCACGAAACGTCCCTTGTGCGTCCTTGATGACACCTTCTGTAGAGCCTTAGGCCGCCAAGGCTCGGAATTATTCGTATTCATTCCAATTGCATACTCAACAGTAGCGCCAATATCTGTCAAAGATACCGGAACATTGCATCTTTGAGATTTGAATCCAGGTCCAGCTGCAATCAGTGGGATTCCAACTGAGTTTTCATACATGACCGATTTCCCCCAGAGTCCAAAACGCCCCAGCATTTCACCGTGGTCGGACGTATACAGAATAACGGTGTCCTGCATGCACCCGGAATCCTCAAGTGCACCAAGCACTCGCCCAATGTTGTTATCCAGAAAGCTTACGAGTCCAAAATAGCAAAGCTTGGCTTCCAATCGCAGATTGTCATCGAAATAATCATCGTAGTTCCAGAATCGCCGAATTTCATTCAGTACTGGATGATCAAGTTTTTCAATGACTTCGTTCTCAAATTCACCATTTGGAAGAGATAGTTCGCGTCTGTCGTACAGATTGTAAAACTGAGATGGTGCTCTGAAGGGATAGTGCGGACTTGCAAATGACACGAATAGCACCCAAGGCCTGCCTTTGGTTCTCGGCGCATGCATTCGCAACCAATTGGATGCCGCATCTGTAATTCGCCTGTCGTACTCCGTATACTCACTTTCTCCCGGCCCTGTCTGCTCGGCAAGTTCTCGCGTTTTTTCGAAAGTAGGCAGGGGATTTCGCAACAGACTCTGCGGCCACCCGATTCCATTATTTGTTACGTGCATGGGAAGAATTTCTTCAGTAAAACCGTTGTCATCCTCGCACGAACGAAAATGGAGTTTACCGAAAGACATTACTATACAGCCGCGGTCTCGTACACGATGCATCCAGCTTTCATGTTGCCCATAGTACGGTTCTGCAGATGACCAGCAACGAGTTTCGTGTACCTGGAGTCCTGTAGCCAAAGAAGCGCGAGCCGACACACAAATTGGAGAAGGTGTGACTGCACGGCTGAATGTCGTCCCGCGATTTGAGAGTTTGTCCAGAGTGGGTGTTTGAACATGTTCATGACCGTAGCAACCCGTCCAACTACGGGCATGTTCATCCGAACAAAAAATGATTGTATTGGGGGAATCCATCAATCTATACGACGGCGGATTTGTAAGCTTCTGTGAAGTGACTCAATCCATGCCAACTTGAGTGATCAACCACTATGAGACCCTTGACTGCAATAAATCCCGCAATGCCAAGTGATTAATGGCATGTGCTGTAATTCCGTTACAGCCTGTCATGGTTTCGTTGGCAATCATCGAATCCACAACCGCTTCGTCGGTAGCCTGCACCACTGCTTCAAACAGTGGATCAAGGTGCTCATTTTTCAGACTGGATGCAATAATTGCAGTACCGTCGTCGCTGCTAACCGGAGCCGCAGTTGAGAATCCAAGAAATATATCACCGGAACCATCGTTGTCGGTTGTACCTGATCGCGCGAGACCCAAACCGACACGACGACAAAGACGCTTTAGTTGATGCGGCAACAGCGGTGCATCAGCAGCAACAATTGCAATTACTGACCCCATGCCTTTGGATCGAACTTCTCCACCTTTCATGTACTTCCCGACCGGAACTCCGGAGATAATTAAGTCTTTGCGCCGCCCGAAGTTTACTTGCACGAAGACGCCCACTGTATACGTCACCCCACTGACTTCAACCAATCTGGACGCACTCCCGCAACCGCCCTTGAAGTCATAACAAATCATGCCGGTGCCTCCGCCAACGCTACCCAACTCAATCGCTCCACTTTCGGCAGTATCGATCGCTGCAAATACGTGCTTATCCTTAATATGAAAGCCATTGATGTCATTTAACTCACCATCATAGGTTTCCGCAGCGACCGGCAGCAAGCCATCTTTTGCGTGTTCCGGCATGCTTTGTATCACCCACTTTACAGTCGCATCCCGTACAAGACCGCACGAATGTGTGTTGGTAATGGTAATCGGCCATTGCAATTGTCCAGACTCTTCAATCCAGTGTGTGCCGGTCATTTCTCCATTACCGTTGTGGCTGTGATATCCAGCATAGCAAGGCTCATGCAACTGAACATGAGGACGGGGCAAGATTGCGGTGACACCCGTTCTTATCGGGCCTTTGCCGACCACGGTATTCCCCTCCCCAGAAACTAGTGTGCAATACCCAACCAAAACACCGACGACATCGGTTATGGCATTGTAGTTGCCAGGCACTCCATCAAAGAGAATCGGAATTGATCGAGCACGAGGTTTACCTGAAGGCGTGCAGGTTTGTAGGTCGAACGACTTTTTCGCGTCTTCAGTCAAGATGGTCTATTAGACAGCGAATTTTTTGAACCGCATCCAATTCCGAACCGTTCAGTTTCTCCGGACCCAAGAAACCGGAGAAAAGTGACATGATTTATAATTAATATGTATCCCGCAAGAATCACTTTTCGATTGGAAGATTCTCTTTTGTCCATGCCGCAAATCCGCCCTGTAAAGTGCGAACATCGGAAAAATCGTGTTTTCTAAGAATACTTGCGGCTTTGGAGCTGCGATTTCCAACGCGGCAAACGATTACAACTGGTCGAGTCTTGAACTTGTTCAAGCGGTTGATATCGGATTCAATGCGACTTAACGGAATATTTCGCGCTTTCGGAATTCGACCGCCTTCAAATTCGTTTGAATCGGAGACATCCACGACAATTGCTTTCTCGTTGCTCATGACTCGAGGTAGATCAATCGCATTGACGGACCGGACGCCGCCGCTGCGCTTTCGAAGCGGTTCAAATGCCAGCAGCCCAATGACAGCAGCAAGCGCAACAAACAGATGCCAGTTTAATTTGACAAATTCAATTTCCATTGGTATTTCGGGTGACAATTGGTTTCATGCGTAATTTTCTGCCGTTAAGGTGCCAACCAAATCATCAAGCAACAGCATCTGTCCGACTGGGTTACTCCCGGATTGCCAGAATTCTGTACTTGCTTGCTCTCGCAATAATTTTCGAACATCCACTGTCGGTACATGCGGCAGACCAAGAACCTGATTATAGCCAAGACCTTGCTACCGTACGATCTCATATCTCCCAACTGAGAAAAGAATTCCTGCAGTCCGGGCAAGAACGGTCCAAGCTACTGGAACAATTGTCTGAACTCGAACGGCAAGTTGCCTCTATCGAAAAACAAAGACAGGATGCGGAAAAAAAGACTGCAAATCAGATTACTGCATATCAGGAACTAAGGAAAAAGAAGTATCACCAGATTCTTGAACTGGAAAATCAGTCCGCCGATCTTGAAACAATCATACAAGCGTCTTTCGCAGTTTCAAGGCTGAATTATGTAAAAGTTCTGTTGAGCGAAGACAACCCATCGCGCCTCACCCGCACAATCACCTACTATCGATATCTGTCCAACTTTCGGGCGAAACAGATTGAAGATCTCGTTCTTCTAGTCCAAGAACTGAAAGAGACCGAATCCGGACTTGGGAACAGCCAAACAAATCTAGCGAATCTTACCAGCGAATTTTCCGACCAGCACAAACAACTACAAAATGTAAAGAAAAAGCTTGATGAATTGATGAATGAGATTGGTCAATAGTGGCTTTATCCATTCGGAATTTGCCAACGAATGGAGTCTCTCTTCGATAGTTTTCGCAACTAAGGTTCCCGGTTCAAGCACAAGGGCAGAAAATTGAGCATGAAACTTTGCCTGTGAAATTTTTCAACTGCTTGCACTGTGAAAATTAAATAATTCATGCAACGCTCAACAAAACTTGCGAACGCGGTCAATCCGAATATCTGGATGACCACAGACGTTACTTTTGCTATCGACATAACTTAATTGAAACCTGTGTGCTCAGGCTGTTGCTTTTTTCGCTTCAACCAACCTACAGCCAATTGTGCGCAAGTGCCAGTTGAGTATCGACACCCAGTAACTGCTGATCGCCTGCTACTGTGCAACGTCAACATACGACGGAATTCATAGGCACTGAGTATAGAGAACAGATGAATTGCCGTTGAACCTCTCACTGCCCTATCTTTAATGTGTAAATTGCCAACATTTTTAACCCAAAATTTCTTATAGTATTAAGTTGCTAACAATGAAGACCCATATCAATGATTCGAACTTTCTCTCACAGTAAATTTGCCACTGCATTCCTGTTTGCGTTCTTCACCATTCAGACCGCTCATGCTGCGGATGTGAATGATCTCACACCTCTGCCTTTGGATGAAATATCCACATTCGCAAGAGTGTTCGAAACGATCAAGAATCACTACGTCGACGACATCACTGACGAAAAGCTTCTGAAAGATGCAATCCGCGGAATGATTTCTGGTCTTGACCCTCACTCTACACTGCTAGACAGTCAAGAGATGTCTGATATTCAGATCGAAACATCCGGTAAGTACGGTGGACTGGGAATTGAAATCAGCAAGGAAAACGGAGGGATTCGTGTTGTCTCACCAATAGATGATACACCTGCACATCAAGCAGGTATTCAGCCTGGCGACATCATTGTACGGCTGGATAACCGGCCTGTAGACCGTATGACATTGCCTGAAGCAGTGAACATCATGCGAGGCAAACCAGGTACGGAAATTACACTGACGATCATTCGACAGGGAATCGACACCCCCCTGCAAATCACTCTGACTCGCGCAGTCATCATTACAAGAAGCGCCCGCAGTTATTTCCTTGAACCAAATTTCGGTTATCTCAGAATTACGCAGTTCAAGACTACAACGCCCGAACTGGCTCGAGAAAAGATAGAAGAACTATACGATGGTTCCACATCGTTGGATGGGCTCGTACTGGATTTACGGAATAATCCGGGGGGCGAGCTTCAAAGTGCTATCGGCATTACCGATATGTTTATTGACAAAGGCATCATCGTTAAAACTAGAAATCGAAATGGAATTACCGAACAGGAATATAGAGCCACTCCCGGAGACGCTCTCGACGGTGTTCCGGTTGTTGTGCTAGTGAACGAAGGCTCAGCTTCCGCATCAGAAATTGTCGCAGGTGCCCTGCAGGACCATGGTCGAGCCGTCATTATGGGCAAGAACACATTCGGAAAAGGTTCGGTGCAGACCATTTTGCCCGTGGATAAAACCACTGCCGTAAAACTGACAACCCATCGATACTACACCCCTGCAGACCGCTCGATTCAAGTAGAGGGAATAATTCCAGATATCGTGGTTGACAGACGTGAAATTGCTGGGGTCAAACAAGAGGAAATTTCAATGTTGCGGGAAGGTGATTTAGAGGGTTCGCTTGAAAACGAAAACGGCGTTGCCCCTGAGCCGGAAATTAACTCGGACAGTTCCCAAGTCAATCCTGTCGTTGGGAATGACTACCAGCTTCAACAGGCGCTGAACCTGTTGAAAGGGCTTCGCATCGCTCGAATACTCAAAGGCTGATTCAGACAAACGACTGACTGAGCCGTTGCTTTCAATTAGATGGCGGATTGCGCAGTAGCCGTATGCAACCTTTGGTTTTCTGTGGGTTCTGCACAACAATACCACGGCTCTGACATTTGAGGTACATTGCGTTCTGGGTGTTGGACCAGTTCAGGCATTGATGTTTTGACATCTTGATGTGCGATAGACCAAATTCCCTCGAATGCTCCTTGTCTCTCCAGATTCTGGCTTTCTACAGTCATCGCCCAGTCCTGAATCGCTTTCTGCAGTTTGTCGATTTGTGGGTCCGGATGAGTCCATGTATATCCCAGCATCTTGGGGTTGAACTCTCCAAGCCAGGCATCTACATCATCTGCAGTCAGCAAATACGAACCCTGCGGTAGTAGCAGACGAATGCTCAATTGAACTGGCGGAACGCTGTTGACTAATTGCAGGTCGACAATTTCCCGTAGCAGTCTTCGATAACCATCTAGCGTCGTCCATGGCGTAAATGGCACAAAAGTCGGAATCATGGTAATTCCAAGTCTACGTAAAAGCCTCAGAGCCTGCCTGAAATCTTGTGCAGTATGTCCTTTGTCCAACTTTTCCAGCACTTCGTCTTCGACTGACTCGACCGCAGTGGTAATGAAAAGGCATCCGTTACGGGAGAAATCTTCCAGCAGGTTTTCATGCTGCAGAATGTGTTCGATCTTGATTGTCGCATCCCAAGTGGTATTGGGAAATTCAGATCGAAATCGCTCAACGACACGTCGGGCGTGGCCGGGACCGTTCAGAAAGTCCGGATCACCGAATGATATGTGCTCCGCACCAGCTTTGATCTGCTGTCGAATGTCACTCAATACGACATCGACTGACACAATCCTGAAGGTTCCCGAGTATACCGGCACAATCGGACAGTGACGACACAAATGCTTGCAGCCTCGGCTGGCTTCAACAAAACCCACAGTTTGTTCCTGGCCATTCTCAAGCGTTAGCCTGGAATACTGTTCAAGCGCAGGAAGCCCAGCACGAAAAGGTTTCACAAATGCCAACTTATCCAGCGAAATTCGAGTTTTTCTGGAATTGTCACTGGATATACCGTCTCTAAACGCTCGGCACAGCGAGAGGATGTCCGATTCAGATTCTCCACCAAATACATAACCACAGCCGAGCGAGCGAAAGTATTCATCATTGACTGGAGCGTACAGTCCATACGCACAAATCTCCGGTTGCGAATCAAGTGCCAAAATTGAAGGAATGATTTCCGATGCAAGACGCGCACCGGCGTGCATGGCAAGGTGAATGGCAACCAATCGTGCTCCGGCCATTCGAGTCACATCAAATGGCTCTATTGACAAATCAATGCACTCGACTTCAAAACCATCTTGTTTCAGCCATGCCGCAGGCTGAGCCAACGAAAATGGCTGTCGCCCAATCTCATAAGGACTGATCAAAACAACCTTCATGGATTCAGACGCCAGAGTTCGCTTTTATAAAAGACCCAGGCTCAACAAAGCATCTTCCGTCATTCGATCTTTCGTCCAGGGTGGGTCCCAAACCAGTTCAACGTGCACATCTTCAACGCTATCGACGCATTTGACAGCGCACTCGACAGTACCTGGAAATGTTTGTGCAACCGGGCAGCCCGGTGTAGTCAGAGTCATTTCGATATTGACGACCTTGTTCTCGTCAATATCAATTCCATATATCAGACCAAGATCGTAAATGTTGATCGGTATTTCTGGATCGTACACCCCGCGAAGAGCATCTACTATCTGTTGTTCGAGCACCATATCAGTAATCGATGTGCTTTCTCCAACAGAAGTGCTGCTCGGCAGTTCTGATTCCGTCTCTTTGAGGTTCAAAAAATCAGCGACAAAATTTTCTTGCTGCGCAGAGGTATCGTCATTCAGTTTGTTAGTCATGTAAATTATTCAGTTGTTATCTTTTCTTGAGATCTGTTGATTGCGGCAATTACTGTATGCCACGCAAGCGTCGCACACTTTACACGCGTTGGAAATTCCCGAACGCCGCTCAACACTTCGAGTTTCCCGATATCCACTGATTCAGCGCCATCGCCTCCTGTCACCTTGATGCGAAACTGATCGAAAAGCTCTTCCGCTTCATTCTTTGACATGCCTTTAAGCATCTCCGTCATGATCGAAGCGGAAGCGACAGATATTGCGCACCCCTGTCCGACGAAACCAATATTTTGAATAATTTCGTTATCGTCAATGAAGCACTCCAGTGTAAGTTCGTCTCCACAAAGAGGATTCACGCCTTCCGCCGAACAGTTGGCTGAACCCAGAAGTCCGAAATTCCGGGGATTTCGACTGTGATCAATGATCACTTCCTGATACAAGGCTTTCAAATCGTCCATCATCTGCCGAATAGTCTCCGAACACCATGCAGTGCATCAAACATGCAGTCAATTTCATCAGTTGTGTTGTAAACGGCAAATGATGCCCGCGCCGTTGCCGCCACATTGAAATGCTGCATCACGGGCATAGCACAGTGATGACCCACTCGAATTGCAATTCCTTCACGATCCAATATCGTACCGATGTCGTGAGCGTGGATATCCGTCAGTCCAAATGCGAATACTGCGGATTTTAGTGGAGATTGACCAAATATCTGGAAGTCGTCGAATTCTTCAGCTCGGCCATGTGCATGACCCAGCAGCTCATGTTCATGTGCCGCGATGTTATCAATTCCTATGTTCCACATAAACTTGGCGGCGGCGCCAAATCCGACTGTGTCTGCGATGTTCGGCGTACCGGCTTCGAACTTATGGGGTATATCTGCGTACTCGGTACCTTGAAATGTAACGCGTTTAATCATTTCACCGCCACCTTGATAGGGAGGCATGGCTTCCAGCAGCTGTTCGCGTCCGTATAAAATTCCAACCCCCGTCGGTCCATACATCTTGTGCCCCGATAGAGTGAGAAAATCACAATCCAGATCTCTGACATCAATCGCCAAGTGCGGTGCTGCCTGTGCAGCATCTACCACTACAACTGCACCGACATCGTGTGCAAGTTTAGTCATCTGTTTGATTGGATTTACCGTACCCAATGAATTGGCTACATAGGTAATTGCAACAACTGCTGATTTGGTGCTCAATAGCTCCTGATATTCGTGCTGAATAATCTCTCCTTGATCATCCATCGGGATCATCCGCACCGTGCTTCCAGTTTGCTCAGCAATCACTTGCCACGGAACTATATTTGAATGGTGCTCCATCTCACTTACGAGAATTTCATCGCCGGGTTTCAGTCGATGGCGCCCATATGAACTGGCAACCAGGTTCAAACCCTCGGTGGTGCCTCGAACAAAAATGATCTCTCGTGAGTGATTTGCATTTACGAACTGTCGGGCCAGCTCGCGCGCATTTTCATAGGCTTCCGTCGCCCGATCGCTGAGTGCATGCACACCCCGATGTACGTTTGCATGTTGTGATGCATAATAGTTCGTCAACGAATCGGTAACCGCCAGCGGCTTCTGCGAGCTTGCGGCATTATCGAGATACACAAGTTTCTTGCCGTAGACAATCTCTTTGAGAATTGGAAATTGCTCGCGAATGGAATCGATATCCAAATGATTCGTAGATTGCATTTCCATGCTGGTATCAATCGCTGCTTCGCTCATGCTGCCTCCCTGGTCTCAAAACATGACTCTAGTTTGTTTCGCACCAACTGAGCGACTTGTTCCCGCAGCGGTACAATTTCAATTTCATCTACGATTTCCGAGGCAAACGCCTTGGTCAAAACAGCTCTTGCCTCACGTTCTCCCAAACCGCGGGTGCGCAGGTAGAAAACTGCGCTTTCATCAAGCTGTCCGACCGTCGCGCCGTGCGAACATTTGACATCATCTGCATAAATTTCGAGCTGAGGCTTGGTATCCGCTTCCGCATCGGGTGACAGAAGCAAGTTTCGATTCTGCTGCTGCGCATCGGTACGTTGTGAACCAGGCTCAACTGTGATTCGACCATGGAAAACCGCTCGCGCCCGGTCGTCCAGTATTCCTTTGTAAAACTCGTTACTCGTACCATTCGGACTTGCGTGCGATACGGTCGTGTAGTTGTCAATGTGCTGCCTTCCTTGTCCAATATAGAGCCCTTTCAATTCGCAGTACGACTGTTCTCCATTGAGCAATTGAGCCACCTCGTGGCGATTCAACAATGCTCCAAAGGACAAGGAATAGATTCGATAACGGCTGGCGCTGGCTTGATTCACTGTTGCCGATCCAACGTGAAATGCCGATTGACTCTCGTTTTGAATCCTATAGTGATCCAGCACCGATTCATCTTCCAGCTGACATGTGATGGCCGAATTCGTCAAGTGATTCGTATCGGCAAGCGAAACATACCGTTCAATAATCTGCAATTTGGCCTGTTTTTCAACATGAATGAAATTATTGATGTTACAAATTCTGGCAGAAGCGTCATCACGGCTCACGCAGAGAATTTCGAGCGGTTTATCGAGTGTCGCTCCAGCGTTCAATCGAACTGCGACTCCATCGGCCGCAATTCCTGAACTGAGCGCGGCAAAACCATTGTCGGCTTTGGATGCTTTGTGCTTGAGCTGTTCAATCGGGAAACTGCGAATTCGCGGATCCAATTTCTCATTGGACTCCAGAATTTTTGCCAGACTGCAGATGCTGATGCATTCAGGCAAGCCATCAAGCTGAGAGAGATATTCATTGAACCAGCCATCAACCAGTACAACCCGGTAAACATCCGCTGAATTAGCATTAATGGCATCCAGTTCCGCCTCATTGAAGCTCGCATCCGCATCACTGGAAAACTCGAACTCAATTCGCTCAAGCGGCCTAATGTTGGTGTATTTCCACTGCTCGTCCCTGATCTGTGGGAAACCCGTAAAGGCAAGACGCGCGAGTGCGTCGTTGCGCATTGTTACAATTTCCTCACTGTTTGCACCCGGCAAACGGTGAACGAAATTGGAACTTCGTTCTATCAGACGAGCACTTAAAGGGCTTTCTCTCATGCAACTGCCTGGGCAACTTCTTCCACAACCCAGGAGTATCCGTATCGTTCGAGTTCGTGAGCAAGGCTTTTGTCACCGGAGCGCACAAACTTACCGCCAACGAGAACATGCACGTAATCGGGGACAATGTATTCCAGAATTCGAGGAAAGTGAGTCACAATAATTGTTGATCGACCTTCGTCAGCAAGTGAGTTCACGCCTCTTGATACAATTTTCAGTGCATCAATGTCCAATCCTGAATCCGTTTCATCCAGAACTGCGAGTTGCGGCTCCAGCATGATCATCTGAAGAATTTCATTGCGCTTCTTTTCACCGCCTGAAAACCCCTCATTCACAGAACGATAGAGAAAAGACTCGTCAATCTCCAAAAGTTTCATTTTGTCTCGGACCAGCTTCAGAAAATCAATTGCATCCACTTCGCTTTGGCCGCGATGCCTTCGAACTGCGTTGACTGCCGCTTTGATGAGATAAATATTGTTGACTCCCGGAATTTCAATCGGATGCTGAAATGCAAGAAAAATCCCCTGACGGGCACGCTCTTCGGGATCCAGTTCAAGCAGATTTTCACCGTTGAACAGCACGCTGCCCTGCACTTCGTCACTCAGTTTGCCTGTAATAACATTTGCCAAAGTACTCTTTCCAGAGCCATTCGGCCCCATAATGGCGTGGATTTCTCCGCGACCAACAGAAAGATTGATCCCATTGAGAATTGTCTTGTTGTCAATTTCGACTTTCAAGTCTTGAATCGCGAGCATAATCGCAAACACTCTATAAGGTTGTTGGTAGATAAGGTGTGAGTTGAATTAGCCGACTGCGCCTTCCAGACTGATTCCAAGCAATTTCTGTGCTTCAACCGCGAATTCCATCGGCAATTCCTTGAACACTTCCTTGCAGAAGCCATTGACGATCATGGAAACGGAATCTTCTTCAGACAATCCACGCTGTCGGCAATAAAACAGCTGATCTTCACTAATACGGGACGTGGTGGCTTCATGCTCGACTTTAGCGCTTGGATTTTTCACTTCAATGTAGGGAAATGTATGCGCACCGCACCGGTCTCCCATCAGCAGCGAATCACACTGCGAATAATTGCGTGCGTTGTGGGCGCCCTTCAAAATGCGGACCAGCCCACGATAAGAGTTTTGCCCTCGCCCGGCAGAAACGCCTTTTGAGATAATGGTGCTGGATGTATCGCGGCCGATGTGCACCATCTTCGTACCGGTATCCGCCTGCTGGCAGTTGTTGGTCAAGGCAACGGAATAGAATTCACCCGTTGAATTATCGCCCTCCAGCATGACACTCGGATATTTCCAGGTAATGGCGGAACCCGTCTCAACCTGAGTCCAGGAGATTTTTGCATTCTCGCCGCGACAGGCACCTCGTTTGGTAACAAAATTGTAGATGCCGCCTCTGCCTTCTTCATCGCCGGGATACCAGTTCTGAACCGTCGAATATTTGATTTGCGCATCTTTCATCGCAATCAGTTCCACCACCGCCGCATGGAGCTGATTTTCGTCTCTCATGGGGGCAGTGCAACCTTCCAGATAACTGACGTAACTTCCTTCTTCGGCAACGATCAGAGTTCTTTCAAACTGCCCGGTATTCATGGCATTGATTCGAAAGTAGGTTGACAGTTCCATAGGACAGCGTACGCCTTTGGGCACATAGACGAACGAACCGTCACTAAACACAGCAGAGTTCAGTGCAGCAAAAAAATTGTCTCCTGAAGGAACCACGGATCCGAGGTACTTCCGAACCAGTTCTGGATGCTCTCGCACCGCTTCCGAGAACGAGCAGAAAATGACGCCTGCGTCGGCAAGCGTTTTCTTGAATGTGGTTGCGACCGACACGCTGTCAAAAACTGCATCCACAGCGACACCTGCGAGCATTTTCTGTTCAGACAGGGGAATACCCAGTTTTTCGTAGGTCTCCAGCAGTATCGGGTCTACTTCATCCAGACTCTTGGGTCTATCCGCATCCGTTTTCGGAGCTGAGTAATAGCTAATAGATTGATAGTCAATCGGCGTATATTTGACGTGCGCCCAAACCGGTTCCTGCATTTTCTTCCAGCGAGCAAAGGCATTGAGACGCCAATCGAGCATGAATTCGGGCTCTTCTTTCTTGGCCGACAATGCAATTACGACATCTTCGTCCAATCCTGGAGGAAACGTATCGGATTCAATGTCCGTAACGAATCCTTCCTTATATTCTCTTTGTACGAAACCGCTAATATCTGCGGCAGTTGCTTGGTCCACGGTATTTGGTTCCTGTTGTGTGTATTAAATATTTTCCAGCTGTTTACGAAAATGCTACGTGCTGAGTCTGAGGCTGATTCTTATCTCCACAGAGAATCGACTGGCGCTTGGCTACCTCGCGCACACGAGATGTCTGAACGATATTCCCGAGCATGAGTTCGTCCAGGAAAAACATCATCTTGTTACTTAAATCAGTCCAAAGTTCGTGGGTCAGACAAACTTCACCATCCTGGCAATCCTCCCTGCCGTGGCAACGTGTCACATCGACAGATTCATCAACGGCGTTGATTATCTCGAATATTGAAATTTCCTCAGCGGGCCGTGCCAATTTATAACCTCCGCCGGGGCCGCGTACTCCTCGCACTAGATGTTTGGCTTTTAGTTTTGCAAACAAATGCTCAAGGTAAGCAATCGAGATTTCCTGATGGTCTGCGATGCTCTTCAAAGTCACCGGTTTATTAATGGATTCCTGCAGTGCCAAATCCATCATTGCCGTAACCGCATAACGACCTCTGGTTGTCAATTTCATTGTTCTGTTCCGAATGGGAATAATAACCAAGTATAATACTAGGTTATTATTCTGATGTCAACAACACACGGAATTCAACGTGCAAGGAAAAGCATGAAAATAGTTCATGCTTGTGTATAGAAAATTTGACTTGTACAACCAATATCGGTCATGGGCAAAGTTTTGAACCCTACTGAACTAAATGAGATTCGAGATCCTGTTTGTGGGATGTTGGTTGATTCAGACACGTCTCCCCACAACTGCGAATTTGAAGGCCAGTCTTACTGGTTCTGCTGCAATGGGTGTCTTGAAAAGTTTCAGTCTGACCCGCAGAAATACCTGAATCCGCCAAAGGATAGTGGCGAGCTTCACGACAAACACTCTTCTCTAGACTCCCCATCGGATGTGCGGTTTACCTGTCCGATGCACCCGGAAGTAGTGCAGATGGGTCCGGGAGATTGTCCTAGTTGCGGGATGTCGCTGGAACCTATGGATATTCCAGCGATTGACGAAGGACCGAATCTGGAACTGATTGATTTTATGCGAAGATTCTGGATTGGCGTAACGTTAGGCGTGCCTGTTCTGATTCTTGCTATGAGTCCTCATCTGGGAATTCCTCTGTACAGTGTCGTTCCGCTCAAAGCATCGCTGTGGATTCAGATGCTGCTGTCAACTCCGATCGTCTGCTGGTGCGGCTGGCCTTTCCTGAAGCGAGGATGGGCTTCCGTACGAAATCGAGCTTTGAACATGTTTACCTTGATCGCGCTCGGCACTTCGGTCGCTTACCTGTCCAGTGTTGGATTCGTTCTTTTTCCTGAGCTGTTTGCACCCGTATTCGGTGATGCAGGTTTGGAGTTAGGAGTTTATTTTGAAGTCTCTTCCGCCATCATTGTGCTAGTGCTTCTCGGTCAGATCATGGAATTAAAAGGCCGCGAAAGAACTGGAAATGCAATCAAGTCGCTACTGAGCCTGATGCCTCCAACGGCTTTGAGACTGAAGGATAGTGGTGAACTGGAAGAAGTCGAACTCGACTCCATCGCAACCGATGACTTGCTCCAAGTGCGCCCAGGCGACAGTATTCCGCTGGATGGGGTCATTCATAAAGGATCATCCAGTGTTGACGAATCTTTACTGACTGGAGAACCTGTTCCGGTTGAAAAACAAGCCGGTGATTCAGTCAAGGCCGGAACCATTAACGGAACCGGCTCTTTCGTGATGCGGGTCGAACGACAACAATCTGAAACAGTCTTGTCGCAGATCATCGACATGGTAGCCAAAGCCCAGCGCAGCCGGGCTCCCATTCAAAGACTGGCGGACCTGGTAGCTGGATGGTTCGTACCGGTCGTTGTTGGAGTTTCGGTGCTGACTTTTGTCATATGGAGTCTGGTTGGCCCAAATCCAGCAGCGACATTCGCTCTTGTTGCATTCGTATCAGTACTTATTATTGCCTGTCCTTGCGCACTCGGGCTTGCAACACCGATGTCCATCATGGTCGCAGTAGGACGCTCCGCTCTAGGCGGTGTTCTCATAAAAGATGCCGAAGCATTGGAGACTCTGGCAAAAATCAAAACGCTGGTGATCGACAAAACTGGAACTCTCACACTTGGAAAGCCTGAACTGATTGATATCAGGACTAAAAATCGATCACCCAAACAAGCGCTTGCCTACGCCGCAGCAGTTTCTCGAGTTAGTGAACATCCGCTCTCGTCGGCTATCGTTACCGGTGCAGAACTAGCGGGCGCAAAAGTCCTTCTATCTGAGGATTTTCAAGCGGTTCCCGGAATGGGAGTCACAAGCAATGTCGATGGTAAACAGGTGGCAATTGGTAGTGCCAGATTTCTTGAATCACTAGGCATAGAAGACTGCGGCCCCTTCCTTGCTTCCGACAATCAAATCGCCGTTGAAAGCACAATCGTCTTTCTTGCGATTGACAATCAACTTGAAGGATTGATTGAAATCTCCGATCCGATCAAGGAGACCAGTGCGGCTTCCATCCAAGCACTTCAATCACAAGGAATTCGCGTAATCATGGCAACTGGAGATCAACCCATCACTGCCAATGCCATAGCAGCCAAATGCGGTATTGAATCAGTGCACGCTGCCGCCCTTCCTCAGGACAAATTGGAAATCATGAAAGACCTCCAGAAACAAGGTTTTCCGGTTGCAATGACCGGAGACGGAATCAATGATGCTCCGGCGCTGGCTCAATCCGATGTCGGAATCGCCATGGGAAGCGGAGCGGATGTCGCACTGGAATGTGCTGACATAACCATACTGAGTGGTGACCTGCAGGGAATCGTTCGTGCCAGATCATTGGCAGAAGCGACCATGAGGAATATTCGTCAAAATCTGTTCTTCGCTTTCGTCTACAACATGATCGGAATTCCAATCGCAGCCGGTGTGCTGTATCCGTTCTTCGGTGTGCTTCTGTCACCGGTATTTGCGGCAGCTGCAATGAGCCTGTCTTCCGTTTCAGTCATCGGCAACGCATTGCGGTTGCGGCGCGTCAAGCTCTAAATTCAGACTTCCTGACATTGACAGTTGAAATCAGATCAATATTACTGGAATTTAAATCGGCATCTACAATCAAGCTGAAAACACATTGGCGAAACCATCCTTTTTGAGCTCTCACAATCTCTGGTAAATCTTGATTTTATTGGGATTCCGGTTTTTGGTGCGAACTTGCTCGGCTCGTTGAAATCTATCATCAGGGCACAGTTAACGTGAGGAATGGAAATTGGTACACTTGCCTGCGCGCGCCAATTTCGAATCTATATGTCATCTGTGCGGGTTCAATACATATGAGACTAAATCAAATAGCGCATGGAATTTGATTGTGACGTGTATTGGTTCTGTACAAATAACAGATTACCGATTAGAAAATAACTCTGTGTAAGTGTGCAACAAGGGGACGGGGCTCCTCTACGAATAGAAAAGATAGGGAGTTTGCCAGGGTTGGCGAATTAAACATGCAAAAAAAGTGATTGCAGAGGCAACATAATTCATTGTGTGTTGCTCCGTAATTCTTGGACATGGGATTATTAACATTTTTACAGGTCTCTTATTTTGTAGATGCCAATTGAAACTCGGTTCGGAAATGCTGTTTCGCCAAGGTTCGAATGGATTCCTTCCTGGTCCGCCAAGTCAAATTTGTGAGTTTGGCAAATTGAATGTTGAATCCGGCACATTTCCAGTTTGCTGGATTTGTTTATGCCTGTTTTCTCGTCACCTCACAATCCTAGCTGGCTATGAGAGCCGAGGCGCGCGAGTTTCAACGTTTCATCTTCGGATTTACGATATATCAGAATCAAATCAGGTTTTATATGGCATTCTCGATAACCGCTCATAATTCCCTTCAAAGCATGGTCTAAATTTCGATTCGGTAATGGTTGGTCAGATGCTAATTTTCTTATAACCACTTCAAGTTGGTTTTCAATATCGGACCATTTCCCTCCTTTGCTGACTCGTTTAAAATCTCGTTTGAATCTTACAGCACGCTTGATTCTACGCATTCAGATCTTCGAACAACTCTTCGACAGTGTCGAACGATTCCAAATCGTCATTTTCCAACTCTTGCATTGCTGCAAGAGTTGCCGAATTAGGTTTTAAAGGAACAAACGGCAATCGCTTTTCTGCCGCGATGCGGGTGAAAAGGATTCGAACAGCATCGGACATTGTGATCCCCATGGTTGCGAGAACAGAAATCGCTTGTTTTTTTACGTCTTCATCAACGGTGGCGCGAACAACGGAGTTTCGAGACATGAAATTTTTCCTCTATTACGTCTTCAAACCAGATTGCCATACTATACATCATGACATTAATTTTTTGCACGCTGAATTGTTATCCAGCAGTTCTGTTATGATTTAACCTGCACTGAGTTACATCTCACAAAATGCTGATTTTGAACTCCGAAACTTGAGTTTATAACCCCCTAAATTTAGCAGAGATAATCTGGATCAGCTCTTCTTGCGTGGCCAAGCAATATTCAAACAGACGGCGGTAGCCACGCCCAACAAGAGTGTAAGAAATCCAAATCCGTCGCTGTTCCAGTCCAGAATGGCAGCGATGAGTGTTGCACTGCCTAGCAATGCAAAAAACAGCCCCCTGTATCTCGCATCTAGTCCGCGCGATGAACGCCTGCTGCCGATGCCTTGTTCGCGCATCTGATTTTCCTGCATGTTCGACAGTACGCTGTGCACCAATCGAGGTATTTCAGGAGCAACCGATATCCAGTGTGGTGATTCCATCTTGATGTTCTCATTCAGTCTACCGACGCTAAATCGCTGTCTTGCCCAGCTTTCAAGTACCGGGCGCACAGTTTTCGATATGTCAAGTTCTGGATCAAGCATTCTCGTCAAACCTTCCAGATTCAGATAGGTTTTCTGAAACAGGAGCAACTGCGGCTGAATGTTGATGCCAAATTCACGAGTCATACGAAACAGTCTCCCCATCAGCCTGCCGAATGAAATTTCTCCAACCGGCTGATTGACGTATTGCTCACACACTGTTCGGATGCTGACTTCAAAGCGCTGCAGTGAAATATCTTGCGGCGCCCAGCCGGCGCGGATGTGTGCATCAACAGCAGCCTGGTAATCCCGATGCAGAATCGCCATGATGTTTTCTGCAAGATACTGTCGATCAACATCAGTCAAATTCCCCATAATGCCGAAATCAACGATCCTAAGCTGCCCGGATTCCGATACAAACAGATTGCCAGGATGAAGATCACCATGAAAGAACCCGTCATAGAATGCCTGCACAAAAAATGACTTGACTAGATTTTCAGCCAGTTCCGTCAAATTAATTCCGGCCCTCTTCATGTTTTCAATTTCCCGGATTGGAATTCCGCCCACCCGCTCAATCACCATCACATTTGAATCGGTATGGTTCCAGTAAACCTTTGGAACATAAACAAATTCATCTTCTTGAAACCGAGTTCGAAAACGGTTCGCATTGGCAGCTTCAATCATCAGATCCAGGCTGTTGACCATGGTTTCTCCGTAGGTTTTGACGGCTTCAACTGCATGGTAGTTTTTTGCTTTCGGCCAAAACGTCCTGAACAGTCTCGCCAGTATCAGCATGACTTCAACATCACGGCTGATCTGACTGTTAACATCCGGGCGCAACACTTTAACAACAACTTCGTCTCCGTTCTGCAGTACTGCGTGATGTACCTGAGCAACTGAAGCTGAAGCTGCGGATATTTCATCGAACTGGCTGAAAATCGATTCAATCGGCGCACCCAAAGACTTTTCAATGATTGCTTTTGCCTCTCTGCTGTCAAATGCCGGAACCTGATCCTGTAGCAGGCTCAGTTCCTGAATTATGTCCTCAGGAAACAGATCCGGACGAGTCGACATGATCTGACCGAACTTGACAAATATGGGCCCCAGCTCTTGAAGCGCTTCGCGCAAACGTACCGCAAATGGTTTCCCTTGATCATAATCGGATGCGCCAAACAGCAGACTCATCAGGTACTTGGCCAGCCGGAATTTTAGATAGGGTTCTAAATCCGCATCCAGTCCATATTGACGAACAATTTTTCCAATCTGCCACAACCGTTGAAAATGCGTAGGAATATTCATGCAGAGTTTACCTTTCCAGTCGGTCCGTGCGTTTTGACAGGCGATCCACGCTTGCCTGCAATTCATCGACATTGTCCAAGAACTTCTCTACACGAGAACGAGGCGGGAGAAGATAGGTTTCCTCAGCCAGAATACTCTGAATTTTCTTCGCCAAAGGAGACTGATTGCCTATCACATTTTGTCGGCCCCATCGCAGTAGGTTGCCAAGCTGCCTTGCTGGAACATCACCTACTCGCTTGGCCGCCTCTTCTTCCCAGTCGAAATCAGTGTTGCTGAAAATTCCATACAATCGCTGCGCCAATTTCATGTCTCCGACAATATCCAAGTTTTCAATCTGTGTCGGATTCAGGTTGCCAGAAGTCAATGCCTTGACGAAATTCGCGATGGTACCGCGAACCGTCAAATCTGCATTTCCGTCAATCTCGCTGCCAACCGATACGACGCCGTCCTGTACGGTCAACACAATATCATGACGAAGATCCGATATCTGTAAGAGAACTGCCTTGTCCTCAAATTCATTCAGCGACTCTTGCAAGCCCGGGTTTGTCTGCACTGCGCTGTTGATCGCTACACTCAACGCATCCGCAAACGTGACTCCAATGAAATTTGTGTAAGGATTGGGCATATCCAGATTTACTGCCTTAGATTTTCCACCCGACGTGCAGTGCAACAATTCCACCTGTTAAATTATGATATTCAACCCGTTCAAATCCCGCTTCTGCCATCATGTCTGCAAGTTTCTCCTGATTGGGGTGTTTTCGAATGGATTCCACCAGATATTGATAACTTTCACGATCTGAAGTAACAAATTCGCCCAAACGAGGAATAACACCGTAAGAGTATCGGTCATAGAGTTTTTCGAGCAGGGGGATGACAGGTTTTGAAAATTCCAGTATCAGCAACCGTCCGCCTGACCGTGCAACTCTATACATGGATGACAGCGCCTTGTCAATTCGAGTTACGTTTCGAAGACCGAACGAAATAACCACGCAATCAAAACTGTCTTCAGCAAAAGCGAGATTCTCCGCATCGGTCTGAACGCACTGCAATCGATTCAGATACCCTTGGTCAATCATCCGATCCTGCCCCACTTTCAGCATTGACTCATTGAGATCCGTCAGAACGATGCTGCCTTTGGGTCCGAGCTTCTTTGCAATCGCCAGACTTAGATCTCCAGTCCCGCCTGCAACATCCAACACGCGACTGTTGTGACGAATTCCACAATAGGCGACAGCCAGACGTTTCCAGATTCTATGAACACCGAACGACATCAAGTCATTCATCAGGTCATATCGGTTGGATACCGAACTGAAAACCTGCTCGACAAGGCTGTCTTTTTCAGACTCGCTTACCTTGCGAAAACCAAAATGCGTGGATGCATCGCGCTTGTCGTCCAAAGACATGACTCGCCTATGGTGCAATTTCCTTGCGCTGATATCCTGCTTCTTTCAACCGGTCCAGATACGATTGCCAGTATTTTTCCTGGTTGATTCCCAGTTCATACAGGAGATCCCAAGAATAGATGCCAGTGTCATGTCCATCGTCGAATTTCAGCACAACTGCGTAGTTTCCAACCGGTTCAATTGCCCAGATGTTTACTCGTTCCTTGCCATATTGAAGAACCTGCTGGCCCGGTCCATGACCCTGAACTTCCGCTGATGGCGAGTACACGCGCAGAAATTCACATCTCAACTGGAAAGTATTCCCGTTATCAAAACTGATCTCAAGCAGATGGGATTGCTTGTGGAGTTTGAGTTCGGTAGGTCTCGTCTTGCGTTCCACGGTAAAACCTGTCCTATAAGCCCTGCTTCACTGCAGCCATTCGGCAATACGTTCCGAAAAATAACTGAGCATGCCATCTGCGCCAGCTCTTTTGAAACTCATGAGCGATTCCAGTATCACCGTTTTTTCGTCAAGCCAGCCATTCTGTATTGCAGCCATCAGCATCGAATACTCGCCGCTCACCTGATAAACAAAAGTCGGCATACCAAATTCCGCCTTCACCCGATGCAGCACATCCAGATACGGCATTCCGGGTTTCACCATTACCATGTCCGCACCTTCGGAAATATCCATCGCCACCTCCCGAATCGCTTCATCGCTGTTCGCAGGGTCCATTTGATAAGTTCGCTTATCTCGTCCCGCCAGTTCCGAAGCAGAGCCTACCGCGTTTCGAAACGGGCCATAGAATGCGGAAGCGTATTTCGCCGCGTACGACAAAATCAAAACATTAGTAAAACCCTCCGACTCCAGCGCATTTCGAATCGCACCGACCCGTCCATCCATCATTTCAGAGGGTGCGATGATTTGTACCCCTGCGCGAGCTTGCGACAGTGCCTGTTTGACAATTACTTCAAGTGTTGGGTCGTTTTCGACATATCCTTCGGAATTGGTAATGCCATCATGCCCGTCAATAGTAAACGGATCCAAAGCAACATCAGCCATGACGCCAATCTCCGGGACCGCATCTCGAATTGCGGAAATTGCACACTGTACAAGTCCGTCGGGATTGAATGCTTCTTCAGCATTTGCAGATTTCTTCTGCTTGGGAACAACCGGAAAGACTGCCATTGCCGGAATTCCGAGATCGTACAGGCATTTCGCTTTCTCAACCAGTAAATCTATGCTCAGACGTTCAACTCCCGGCATGGAGGATACAGGCTCGCAGTGACGGCTTCCCTCACAGACAAACATCGGCTGAATCAGATCTTCAGGCGATAGAGTAGACTCGCGCACCATTCGCCGACTGAATTCATAACTGCGCAGACGACGCATGCGGGTCTGTGGAAAATTTGCGTGAGGCATATGCGTTCTATTGCATTTCAGGGAAATCTGTCACAACGAGTGATCGATTCTTCCTATCCGGCATTCAGTTCTATATCAATGACGCGCTTGATTTCTTCGGCGATGTCGGGAACTGAACCTGAAGCGTCCACTGAGCGAAGCAGCCCAGCCTTCTTATAATAGTCAAGCAGCGGTTTGGTTTCAGTGTCATACACTGAAAGTCTGTGCTTAATCGATTCTTCGTTGTCATCAACTCGTTGAAACAGTTCACCTGCTTCGCCGCAATCATCACAACTGCCTTCTACTATCGGAGGATTGAAATAAATGTTGTAGATTCTTCCGCAAACTGTGCAAGTTCTACGCCCTGACAACCGCTTTACCAATGCCTCGTGTTCTATGGCCAGATGAAGTACAAAATTCAGCGGACTGTCACGAGTTGCGAGAATGACATCCAGTTCCTCAGCCTGGTGAATGCTTCGAGGAAATCCGTCAAGTAGAAAACCCTTGGATACATCAATTGCCTCCAGATGGTTGTCAATCAATTCCAGTACCAGATGATCGGGAACCAAACTACCTTGCTGCATGATCTCAGAGGCCTGGTTGCCAAGTCTGGTGCCGGCTTTGACGGCTTCGCGCAACAAATCACCGGTGGATATGTGTGCGATGCCATGTCGATCAACAACAAACTTGGCTTGACTTCCTTTACCCGAACCTGGCGGTCCAAGGAACACAATTCTCATCATTCTTTAATTTCCAAGACAGATTCTGCAAAGGCTGCTTTCAAAATACGAAGGCAAAAAACAAAGACAGGACATTTCAACATGTTGCAATGCCAGCACTGTTCCAACGTACAAAACATCAACTTTCATTTTAATCGCAAATCAAGTTCAACATGTATTATTAGTATTGCCCAACATGATATGTCTGAAGGACGCAGCAAGTTTCCAGTGCAAAACGAGCTTGTCGATTTCGATTTAGCCAGCAGCAGAGTCTGGAACAGGGTGTTGATTGGGTTCATCATAAATAGGATGAAAACAATCATGAAACTTAACGACCCCTGTGGAGCATTGATCCGCTTTGCAACTCTCTCGAAGACACCTATGCAGTGGCGTTTGCCGTGGCCACTGAGAAGGATGAACGCGACAAATGGATGCAACAGACTTTGATCAAGTTTCGCTATCAACGTTTATCGAAAGCAGACAAAGGTATGGTAGTCCGTGACCTGACGAAGGTGAGCGGATATTCACATCAAACGGCCTGAAAACAATGAGACTGAAAGAAGCTGTATCGAAACTATGAGAACAAGTGGATGCAATTCAATCATATTGAGGATAATTCCATCAATTGTATTGATTCACTCAATGTAAAAATTTGGCTGAAATAACCGGCATTGCCATACGTTTCCTATGAAGAACGTCTCTCAAATCTGTTGGAGATCTTAAGTTGAATCAGACGACACCACCAACCATCGGCCCGCCCAGAATTGAGTATCTCAAAGTGCGAAATTTCCGTGCGCTGCGAGAGGTTGAGTTCAGAGACTTGACGCCAATGACGGTACTGCTCGGTCCGAACGGCAGCGGAAAATCCACGGTGTTCGATGTTTTTGCGTTTCTCGCGGAGTGTTTCGAGGCAGGTCTTCGCCGAGCTTGGGACCGGCGCGGGCGGGCTCGGGAAATCAAAACTCGCGGTGCCGAGGATGCAGTGACAATCGAGATTAAATACCGTGAACAACCGGGGACGCCGCTCATTACCTATCATCTGACTGTCGACGAGCGAAACCGCGCACCGGTGGTCGTCCGCGAGTGGCTAAGATGGAAACGGAAACCTTACGGGGCGCCATTTCGCTTTCTTGAATATCAAAGCGGGCAGGGGCAGGCGGTCAGCGGTGAAGAACCGGACAGAGATGACCAAAGGGTTGAAACTCCACTCAAATCACCTGACCTGCTTGCAGTCAACGCACTGGGACAATTCCAAGAACATCCCCGTGTGGCGGCGTTGCGAGATTTCATCATGGGCTGGCATCTGTCCTATCTTTCTGCTGACAACACCCGTGGCCAACCGGAAGCAGGGCCGCATGATCAGTTGACCAGAACTGGAGACAATCTAGCCAACGTTCTCCAGTATCTGAGCGAACAACATCCAAGTCAGCTTGAACGCATCTTCTCCAAACTACGCGAACGAGTGCCTCGCATTGAGCGCGTAGTGGTAGAAACCATGCAAGATGGTCGGTTGTTGCTACAGATCAAGGATGCTCCTTGTGATAACCCGGCATTGACACGTTTCGCTTCCGACGGAACATTGAAGATGTTAGCATATCTGGTGCTGCTGCACGACCCAGCACCGCCCCCTTTAATTGGTATTGAGGGGCCGGAGAACTTTCTGCACCCTCGACTGCACCACGAACTGGCCGAGGAGTGCCGAGAGGCCAGCACACGCACCCAATTGCTTGTCACGACCCATTCACCGTACTTTCTTGATGCTCTGCGACCCAAGGAGGTACGCATTCTATGGCGCGACGAACAAGGTCACACACAGACGCGACCTGTCAATGATGTGTGTGGCGTTCCGGAATTCATAGATGCCGGTGCACAGCTCAGCGCCTTGTGGATGGAGGGGCAATTTCGAGTGGGTGACCCATTAACCAGCCAAGGTGCCCCGACTGCCGAATCGTGGTAGTCCTCGACCGAGATGATGACGACTGCCGAGCGTTGAAAAACCAACTCGAAGCCATCGCGACCGAGTCGGGACTGATTACCCGCTCGCGAGCCGGCGGTAATCCGTGGCAAGTGGTCAATCGGATCGCCATTGAAGAATTGGAGGCCTGGTACTTTGGCAATTGGGAAGCGGTATGCAAGGCGTTTCCAAGAGTACCGCCAACCATTCCGAATAGAGCCCCCTACCGTAATTCCGATTCAATCCAGGGAGGCACCTGGGAATCGTTCGAGCGCGTCATGAAACGCTACGGCTATTTCAAAGAAGGACTGAGAAAGGTTACAGCGGCGCAAGCTATAGCAATACACATTGACCCGGCGCGTAGCCACTCAACCAGCTTCACAAAATTCTACGATGCCATCGTCGAAGCGATCGTATGAGCAACTTGTCGGACAAGAATCAGGAAAACATCCCCTTTCCCCGATCTGTGTCAGCGATCTAAGCTAACTGAGCACTTTTGAGAAGTTTGAGATTCGCACTGACAGACGTTCTCGATATGAAGACGCCCTACGAAAAGTTCAAGTCGCTGCCGGATGCGGGGCAAAATTTGAAATTGGGTATAACGATTGAAGAACTCGATGTATTCGCGACTGAGTACAGCGATAGTGAAGCGGGGATCGTTTACGGACAGCACACAAGAACTAATTCTTATCATTCAACGAACTCAAGCCTAATGGAGAAAAGGGAAATCGAAGAAGGATAAAGGGCACAGGCATACCATCCCTTTTTCAACTCAGAGAGGGACTTGGAACACTCGATGATATTTCTTACGATTGAATAATAAATTTGAAGAGGTTAAATTTCAGGCTCATTTCTGACTTGGAAAACACTTATTTGCTTGTTGGCTGCTGCCTTTATAATTTTGTTTGTGCTTAATTACACTGAAAATGAATTGGACTCAATCCAGCAGGTTTTGAACCATCGCTATAAGGCAGAAATTGAACTATTTCTCGCCGACTGTGAAGTTCAACTTGATAAGGAAAAGGATGAAATCGTAGAACGCCCTGCGGTTTATTGGAGAGCCTTGGACTGCAATTTCATCGTGGTAAAGATGGATCAAGACAGGTTTGAAGGGCGCTATTTTTATCAGCCAAGCGAGCATTTCAGCGACGCACAACAGGAATATTCGGATGTCGTTAATTGCGTAACTGCGCTTCTAAGGAACCAGGCCGATCAATCCAAGGAAGTGAAAGGAGTCTCCTCAGGCTTGACTGGAGCTGATCTGAACTGACTCCCGTGCACTTTATCCATCTACATTACTGATGTCGAAAGCCGGAAACCTTCTCTACGCTCAATCGGGTGGCGTTACTTCCGTCATCAACGCTTCCGCCGCTGCTGTAATTGAAACGGCCCGCGAACACCCGCAGGCAATCAACAAAGTGTATGCGGCAAAAGACGGAATTCTCGGCATCCTTGCCGAGCAGCTGATCGACACGAGTCAAGAAACTTCAGAATCAATTCAGGCACTTCGACACACGCCTTCCGGTGCCTTTGGCTCCTGTCGCTACAAGCTGCAGGATCCCAAAAATCAAAGCCAGGAATTCGAGCGCATCATCAATGTTTTTAAGCAGCACGATATCCGCCATTTTCTGTATAACGGCGGTGGAGACTCTGCGGACACCTGTCTCAAACTTGCGCAACAATTGAAAGGGCGCATTGACAGCATGACTGTCAATCATATTCCGAAAACCGTCGACAACGATCTGCCAATTACTGACTGTTGTCCTGGCTTTGGATCGGTGGCGAAATACATTGCGACTTCCACTCGAGAAGCGAGTTTTGATGTCGCAGCCATGGCGAGCACATCAACAAAAGTGTTCATCATCGAAGTTATGGGACGCCATGCAGGCTGGATTGCCGCTGCCGGAGGACTGGCTTCTGACCCAACTACTGAAATTCCGCTAGTCATTCTCTTTCCTGAGATCCCGTTCGACCGGGCTCGATTTGTTCAAAAAGTAAAAGAAAGCGTTGAGGCTAATGGCTATGTCTCCATCGTAGTGTCGGAAGGCACGCGTTATGAAGATGGAAAATTTCTGGCTGAACAGGGTACGCGGGACGCTTTCGGACATGCTCAGCTGGGCGGAGCTGCACCGGTTGTTGCACAGATTGTGCGAGATGAACTCGGCCTGAAACACCACTATGCAATAGCCGACTATCTGCAGCGATCTGCAAGACACATCAGTTCAAAAACGGATGTGGAACAAGCCTATGCCTTAGGCAAAGTTGCGGTGGAATATGCAGCTGCCGGGCGCACTGCACTCATGCCATCAATCCGCAGGCTGTCCAACAATCCCTATCAGTGGGATGTTGTTGCTGCCGATCTTGCAAAGGTGGCCAATCAGGAAAAAATGTTGCCGCGAGAATATATTACCGAAGACGGCTTCGGAATTACTGACGAGGCGCGCCAATATCTCGCGCCTTTGATCGTCGGCGAAGACTACCCGCCTTACGCCAATGGACTCCCGCAGTATGTTCGCCTTAGGAATCAATTAATTACCCCAAGGCTTCCCGCCAACTGGAAAAACGGAGACTGAAAATTATGACAATGACAATTGACAAGGCCCGCGAACTGCTAGAGGTGCAAGTTAAATTCGGTGGCTATTACAATCGCAATTCCACTCGCATGATTCTCGCCGATGTGCAACGCGAGCACGGACTTCCAGCTGCTGACGCATTAATTCAGGAATTCGATTTGGAAAACGTATTCGGCATCAAGCCGGGTACTGTATTGAGTACCCCAGGCAACAAGTAGCCGGTTGGAAAGTAACGACCGGCTATTGCAGTAACAACAACCGGTCGAAATACTTCCAATTTGAGATATCTATAGCAACGGAGCGATTACCAGACTTACAATTGCCATTACGTTGATCAGAATATTCATTGAGGGTCCAGAGGTATCTTTGAAAGGATCGCCAACTGTGTCTCCGACCACCACCGCCTTATGGACTTCTGAGCCCTTTCCGCCTAGATTTCCGCTTTCAACATACTTCTTGGCATTGTCCCAAGCTCCGCCAGCATTGGCCATCGTCAACGCCAGCAGAACACATCCAATCAATGCACCGCCAAGCATTCCGCCCAGCGCTTCGGGGCCGAGTGGAGAGAATCCGACTACAACGGGGGCCGCTACAGCCAGGACGCCAGGAGGAATCATCCGTTTCAATGCAGCTTTCGTGGCAATATCCACGCAGCGTTCCGTGTCCGGCTTAGCATTCCCTTCGAGCAGGCCGGGAATCTCTTTGAACTGCCTTCGGATCTCCTTGATCATGTCGAATGCGGCATCACCCACCGCTGTCATTGTCATGCTACTCACTAGAAATGGGAAAATTCCGCCGAGAAACATTCCTGTAAGAACAACGGGATCATTGATCTGCAATGAAAAATCAGGATTGTTTTGACTGACCGTTTCAATGTATGCAGTGATGATCGCAAGCGCGGCGAGTGCGGCGGCGCCGATTGCAAATCCTTTTCCAATTGCGGCTGTGGTATTGCCCAATGCGTCTAGAGAATCGGTAATCTCTCTGGTTTTTTCTCCGAGTCCTGCCATCTCTGCAATGCCTCCGGCATTGTCTGCAACCGGACCATAAGCATCAATCGCCATAGTCATTCCTACTGTTGCCAACATCCCAACGGCTGCGATGCCGACTCCGTATAGGCCAGCCAACAAACTCGCAACATAAATGATCGTGCACAACGTCAGCAACGGCACGACTACAGACTGCATGCCAATTGCCAAACCTATGATCATGACGGTCGCCGGGCCGGTTTCACCACCTTTAGCGATCTTCCGGACTGGTTTGCCACTGGTGTAGTAGTCGGTCACGATGCCAATCACGATTCCACCGGCTGCTCCGACCAGAACTGCGCCCCAGACCAGCATATCTACGCCTACCCAGGAGACAACTGCCGCCGCCGCGGCTATGAAGATGACAGAGGCGCTTACCGTACCGACCCTGAGTGCCATTGCGGCAGATTTTTTCGTAAGAATGCGAACCAGAATGATTCCTGCCAGAGAGCACAGAATTCCTGCGGAAGATAGTGCCAGCGGCAGAAACATCAGGCTGTTCTGAGCACCCAGTTCGGAATTGCTCAGGGTAGCTGCGATCGCAATACTTGCGATCATAGCACCACAGTACGATTCGAAAATATCCGATCCCATACCTGCGACATCGCCTACATTGTCACCAACATTGTCGGCAATTACACCAGGGTTTCGAGGATCATCTTCTGGTATTCCCGCTTCAACCTTGCCCACCAGGTCGGCACCGACGTCCGCGCTTTTTGTAAAGATGCCGCCGCCCACACGAGAGAAAAGAGCAACGGAAGAGGCACCCATGCCGAAACCGTGAATCGCATGTGCCGAATGCGGGTCCGACCCAAAATACAGATATAGCAGCCCCAGTCCGAACAGACCCATGGCGGCGACTGTCATGCCCATAATCGAGCCGCTGAAAAAAGCCACCGTCAATGCTTCCGAAGCACCTTTTGTATGAGCCGCCGTAGTGGTTCTGACATTTGATTTGGTCGCTGTGTACATTCCAATATAGCCAGCGCTGCCGGAGCAGAACGCGCCTAGCAGAAATGCATACATGGTGTTCAATCCGAGATCGGAAATTGCGATCAATATGGCAACGACAATCACGAATCCGACAAGAATGGTATATTCGCGTCGCATGAACACCATAGCCCCTTTGTGAATTTCGGCTGAAATTTCGACGACCTTGCCTTCTCCTTCCGGATATTTTTTCACAAGACCGAAAATTACCCATGCTGAAATCAGCCCAAGAATTCCGAGTGTTACGGGAATCCAACCGCCTACGTTCATGAATATCTCCCTGAAATTATTCCAAATAAAAAACCACCGGAGCCTTGGTTAGCTTCGTCCCGGCGGTAACGACTATCAATCGTTATATTTGATTTCCCGAAACGCACTGAGTGACTTTGTATTTCGGCACTTGGCTCAATCGGGCGCTAGAAAGTGGTTAAAAATATCCGATTTTGATTTCAAATTCAATGCGAATGAGCACAGAAACTCGGAAATACTGCATATTCCAGTGTGAATATTACGTATGTCTGTAAAATCTCTTGAAAAACTGAATTTAGACGGGCTTCTTTTTTGCGCGAGGATGTGCGCGATCATATTCTTTCGACAAATGACCGAAGTCCAGGTGTGTGTAGATCTGGGTTGTCGAAATATTGGCGTGACCGAGAAACTCCTGAACCGCTCGAATATCGCTGCTTGATTCCAGAACATGTGTTGCAAATGAATGGCGTAGCATGTGAGGATGCACTCTTATCGGGATTTCCTGCTGCATAGCCCGAATCTCAATACGCTTCTGTATCGTACGAGTGCTGGGACGCCCGCCTCTATTGGTGACGAACAGAGCCGTTTCAGCGGCAGCCGCCCATTCATGGCGCCTTGCCAACCATACCTGAATTGCTTCGACCGCACGGGCTCCTATGGGTACGATTCTATCTTTCGAGCCTTTACCCAGAACTCGAATCATGTTCTGATCGAAATTCACATCGGCAATGTTCAGACCGACAAGTTCCTGCAAACGAATTCCAGAACTGTAAAAGAGTTCAACGACTGCTCGGTCTCGAACTGTCAGCAGGTCGTCACCGGACAGTTCAACCAAACGAATAGCTTGTTCGGCGGTTAGAATCTTCGGCAGCAGCTTCCCTGATTTGGGGGCGGAAACACCTTCGAACGGGTTGATCAGGACCAGTTTCTCACGAATCAGAAAACGATAGAATGAACGTGCGCTGGATAACATTCGACTAATACTGCGGCCCGATAGCCCCTGCCTGTAGCTTTCACCGACAAAGCCTCGCGCCAACGCGGTGTTAACAGTGTTCCAGCAATCAATGTCATGTTTCTCCAGGTATCGACGCAATCTTTGCAGGTCGCGACCATAATTTAATACGGTGTGACTGGAGAGCCGACGTTCTGTTTGCAGATGATTGATGAACGTTGCTATAAACTCAGCTTGCTGCATAGTGAAATTCTTAATAGAACTGTCTCAGGCATTCCAGCAATTCGCCCTGGTAAGAACAGAATGTCGATGCGGTAAGAAATACAGGGGAACCTGCTCCTTTCCACTCGACGACAGCTTCACCGATAGCAAATTTGACGGTTACTCTTGTTCCTAACAACCCCATTCGTTGACCCGCGATAACGGCAGCGCTCGCACCGCTTCCACAGGCGAGTGTTTCACCGACTCCGCGCTCAAACACTCTCAGGCGAATTGAACTGTCATTTTCTATTTGCATGTAACCGACGTTAGCTCTCTCTGGAAACCTTGCATGCGATTCAATAGATGCGCCGGTCTCTTCCACAGGCGCATAATCAATGTCTGACACAACCAGAACTGCATGTGGGTTTCCAATAGATAGTGCGGAAATCGACAGCGATTTACCATTGACCTCCAGTGGATACGTGATCTCTTCCGAATCGGCAAGAAATGGTACGTCCGATGGACTGAATCGTGGAACTCCGAGGGCAGCAGTCACTTTACTGTCTTGGCCTATGGTGCATTGAAGAGAATCGACATTTGTTTGCAAATTCAGCTCCTTTCCAGTCGAATAAGCTCGCTCATAAATCAAGTTGGCGACGCAACAGGCGCCATTGCCGCATTGCGATGACTCGGAACCGTCAGCATTGAAAATACGAAACTCAAAAATATTCTTTCTCCCGCGAATGCTTTTCACAAGTAAAATTTGATCACATCCAACTCCAGTACGCCGGTCTGCAATCGCTTTCACTATGTCTGAAGTCAAGGAAATTTTTTGCTCAATCCCGTCAATGACTACGAAATCATTACCCAGAGAATGCATTTTTACAAATTCGAGATTTTTCACTGTTTTCTTTTTGATATCCACCGGTAACTGATGCGAAAACATCGCCTAAGAATTTTCATCAAGAAACTCCACTCGTTTCCGCCCTTGCTTCGCCAGACTATCGGAATCGTTTTGGTGTGTCTGGGCTTCCTTGGATTTCTTCCTGTCATTGGATTCTGGATGATTCCGCTTGGATTGATTGTACTATCGGCAGACTACAGATTCGCTCGCTACATCTACGTTAATTCACGATTGTGCATTCGCCGCTTTAAGCGAAGAAAACGATCAGTCAGAACAATCAGATAAATTCATCAAGCATGTCATAAGGAATGAAGTTTCGCCATTCAAAGTCGCCGCCACCAGAAACGATAAATCGCGGGTTGTCTATATTGCGTTTGTTATAGATCAAAGGGGTTCCATTCAGTTGTTGAACATTTCCACCCGCACACTCCACTACGCAGTGAGCCGCGGCAGTATCCCATTCCGCAGTTTGGCCAAATCCGGGAAAAACATCTGCACGGCCCTCCGCAACTCGGCAGAACTTGATTGAACTTGACGATTTGAAGGTTTCGCATTCCATCGAATGAGCTTTTAGATTATTCTCGAAAGCCTGGGTTTGATCATGGCCTCTAAATCTAGGTCTGATAATTCTGACATGATTTCCAGTAAACTCATTAACTTCAATCCTGCCGCTATAGCCGTTTTTCCCATCCAAGCAATGAGCACCAAACCCCTTCACTCCCCAGTAGGTACGATCTTCAACGGGAGAGTGGACTACGCCCAATACTGGAGAGGAACCTTCGATCAATGCAATGTTGACTGTAAATTCGGTATCCCCATTTATGAACGATTTCGTGCCATCCATCGGATCGATCAACCAGTAGTGACTCCACTTTGATCGTATGGAATAATTTGGAATTGCCGTCTCTTCTGAAATAATTGGCCAATTCGGTTTGAGGTTTTCAAGTCCAGACATGATGACGCGATTCGCGCCTATATCCGCTGATGTTACCGGAGAGCAATCGCTCTTGCTGCTGACATCATAACCAGTTTTGTAATGAGTGAGGATGACCTTGCTGGCCTCTTTCGATATTCTTATAACCTGCTTGACCAATTGTGTTAGGTCCGGGTCATTTGAATTTGGCATGGAATCAGGCATGAATCAATTGGAGCAGTTTAATTATACCGTTTCGGTCTAATTGGAATTTAATAGGATTTCCAAATACCACCAACAAATGAAGTGTGTTTCAGGCAGGAGCCAACTTGAACTGTGAGTAACCAAAGAATGCCTCAAATCTCACTTCTTGATCTATACAACGCAAGCATGAAGCACAACGACATGCAGAGCGACCCTGAACAGATAAATGCGATTGGCAATTTCCAACGACTGTTCGATGAGATTGCAGGTGCGAAAGCACCGCGAAACCGGTGGATGTTCCAATCTGTATTCAGAAGAAAATCAAAATTCATTCGAGGCATCTACATCTGGGGCGGAGTCGGTCGAGGAAAAACCTATCTTATGGACCTGTTCTTTCAGTCCGCACCCGAATCCGCAAAGAAACGCATCCACTTCCATCGATTCATGCAATCCATCCACCATGAGTTGAAGGAAAGACAAAATACTAGAGACCCTCTGGCAAAAATCGGCCGAGATTTTGCAAAACAACACAGGCTGCTTTGCCTCGATGAATTTTTCGTACTGGATATCGCCGATGCTGTTATTCTGGCGGGGCTGTTGAAGTCGCTGACTGACAATGGCGTTGTTCTGGTCATGACATCGAACACGAAACCAGATCAACTCTATCAGGGAGGATTACAAAGAGATCGATTCGTGTCTGCGATCAAACACATCAATTCGCAAATGGATGTCGTTCATATCGGTGACGGTACCGACTATCGCCTAAGAGCGATGTCAGGAAAATCCTTGTATTACGATTCTTTGGACGCCAGTACAAACGCTTCGCTACATAAAGACCTGCAACTCTTTAGCGACGGAGACTCAATGAGAACGGGAAGCTTGGAAATTCTCAATAGACAGATTCAGACAGTCTGCCATACCAATCATCTCGTCTGGTTTGAGTTTTTCGACATTTGTGATGGTCCACGCTCCAAAGCCGACTACATAGAAATTGCCAACCTGTATCGAACCGTCATCATATCCAACGTACCCGTTCTTACCTGGCAATATGAAAACCAGGCTCGTCGATTTATTGAACTAGTTGACGAATTCTACGATCGCGGAGTACATCTGATTTTGTCCGCTGAAGCCAACATAAACTCACTCTACACAGGAACGCGGCTGGTGCGAGAATTCGAACGGACAAAAAGCAGAATGCATGAAATGCAGACTGATCAGTATCTCTCCAGATTGCACTGTGGATGACAAATTCAGCAATTCAACCACCCGTAACGAATCAGTCGAATATCGGAGGGTCTCGGACCGGCTCTGATAGCGGCAGGTCAAGGTTAGCATCGCCTGATGGATCAACAACAGGAAAATTGACATCCGGCGGGCTATCCGAATCGGGTATGTCAACTTGTATACCCAGTGCGACGCGTAGTATTCGACGCGCCTCTTCTTCCATTGAATGTCCCTTTGTCGCAGCTTGAATGCGAAGACGGCGTTTCACCTCATCTTCAAGATTTCGAATTGTAATACTTGCCACAATTAACCTCCACTCAATATTCAATCTCTTGTCGACTGATGGCATTGTTTTCAATGCTATCAATGAAATCACTATTGTAGCATTATTTTAAATTTTAGGAACTGAACTGCATTCCGTTACTGTCGTTTATAAATTTGGAGAGTGACATGACTTTCTGATTTTACCGCTGACATCTAAACTAAATTTGCGATCAAGATTTATAATGCAGACTAGAAAATATTCGATCTTTTCACAGGTTCTCGGAGCTCAATTCAAGGAATGAAGACGCCAAATTTTCTGATTCTTATGGCGGATCAACTCGCACCACACTACACGGGCACTTATGGTCATCCGCTCGTAAAAACTCCGAACATAGACAATCTTGCGGCGCAAGGCTGCCGATTTGATGCCGCTTATACGGCAAGTCCGCTATGCGCTCCGGCCAGATTTGCATTCATGTCCGGGCAACTTCCGTTCAACATCAAAGCCTACGACAACGCTGCGGAATTTCCGGCAACTGTACCAACATTCTGTCACTATCTAAGGCAGATGGGGTATCACACTTGCCTTACCGGCAAAATGCACTTTATCGGTCCCGACCAGCTGCACGGATTTCACGAGCGATTGACTACTGACATCTATCCGTCTGATTTTGCATTTACTCCAAATTGGCTGGCAGCAGACGAACGCATTGATGTCTGGTACCACAACATGAGCAGTGTTTATGAGGCCGGTTCTGCCGAGATGACATACCAACTGGAATTTGACGATGAAGTCGGATTTCATGGAGTTCGCAGAATCTATGACTATGCTCGGAATTCAGAGCAATTGCCATTCATGCTGGTCGCGTCGTTCACTCATCCACATGACCCGTATGTTGCTCGTCAGAAATGGTGGGATATGTATGACCACAACCAGATTGACATGCCGAATCTATCCATCAATGCTGTTGACATGGACTCGCACAGCAAGCGAATCGTTGCTGGTATTCAAGCAGACACGCACCCGCCTGATAATGACGCGATTTTGAACGCGCGTCATGCTTACTATGCCAATACCTCGTATTTTGATGACTGGGTCGGGCAATTCGTAGACGCGCTCAAGAAGACAAATCTCATCCACAATACTGTTGTAGTCGTGATGTCGGACCACGGAGACATGCTCGGAGAACGCGGACTTTGGTACAAGATGAATTTCTTCGAACATTCCGCCAGAATTCCTTTTATCGTTGCCGGTCCCGACATTATCCAATCAACAATTCCAGATGCTTGCTCCACCATTGATATGCTGCCGACGCTGCTTGATTTTGCTTCCGGAAGCTCGAATAGCATCCCCGACATCCTGCAATCAATCGACGGGCGAAGCCTACACTCACTGCTAACGGGTTCTGCAACCGAACAAGAAATTTCCACGATTTCTCAGTATGCAGCTGAATGTACTGCCCATCCGATGGTGATGATTCGTCGAGGCGACTACAAGTACATTCATTGTGATTCGGATGATCCAATGCTGTTCAATTTACAGGAAGACCCGAGTGAAACGCGAAATCTTGCCGCTGACCCCGATCATCTGGATATCGTTGCAGAATTCGACAAGGAGATTTCAGAAAAATGGAATTTCAACGAAATACGCGCAGACGTAATTGAATCTCAGCAGGCCCGGCTGCTGATTCAAGAAACAATGAGTAATGGCCTGCCTACTTCATGGGACCACCAACCTTTGCGAGACGCGGCCGAAGCCTATGTGAGAATGCATCGAGAACTGGATACCCTGTCGGCAGTCAGCAGATTCCCTCAATGGACGAAGTCGATCGATTCCTGACAGCACTTCAAGAGTAAACGCGCTTCATGGAACTATTAGGTTTGAAATTTCCCACTCAGGAACCTGCTGGTTGGATTTCAAATGCAACTGCTGGATTAAAACTGAGTGAAAAACCTGCTCCAGATCGGGTTCGTCTGCTGATGGTGCATCAACTCGCAGACTGGCACCAGCTTCGTCGGCAAACTGTCTTCTGATAAAGCTTGAATCCTGATGGATGTAAGCTTGATACCACCATTCACGTATCCGATCCTGAGAATTCAACAAACAGATTTTAGTGGGCAGTCTGTCACGTTTTTGGTGCTGATTTACACTGCGTGACGACGGCAGAAGATTCCACAAGTCATCACATGGCCATGCTGAAAATGGAAAACAATGGTCAATGTCCAAATTGCTGTGGGACAGCCTCTTTCCACTCCACACACAATGTTGCAATTTCCCAGAATCAATCAGTAGTTTCGCCCGAACCCGAGGAACCTGATTCTGTCGTGTTGGATCCATCCATGCTAGCGCCTGATCCATCGTCTCCGATTTCAGGTGTTCCCGACCCTGTGAGAAGGCGTACCCCTTCATCAGATTCTTCCATTCAGCAATAATCGCAGGTTCGATCCATGCTCCGAAATTTTGTGCTGCCCTCCATAGGTTCAACGGCAACCGCACAGTTCCAAAACTGTACAGGTACGTCTTGTCGATCACCCGTAAATCAGGTCGGGGCACTCGTCCTGCATAGTTCGGCATGAAGATCGGATCATCGCTGCCAGGATAAGTGGCGTAACGCATCGGCATCGTTATTAGGGTGCGGCACACGTCATGTAGAGCCGAATGCAACGCTTTGAAATTCTCTACGTTAAAGCCCATACCAACTCTCAAATTCAGTGGTGAAACATATTGGAGGTTCTTCAATCCCTGTTTTGCAAAACCCAATCGTTCACCTCCACTTCTATTGGTTCCGCTCTGGGGAAGATCTTTGAATAAAAGCGGCATATACAGTCGCAGCCAATAGAGAGCAAAAAGTCCAAGTGGGAGATGAACAGTCTCATCACCTTCAATTTCCGCCAAACCGCCAGCTGATTGCGCAATCTGAACTAAAACTCTGAGCAGACCTAACTTGTAAGTTGCGCTTTTCCTATCATTTAGGATAATGCCTCGCAGCAGCGGCAGTGCTCCGGTTCCTTCGTCCGGTGAACGCAGTATGAACCGAGTCCAGGTGACTCCTTCTCTGCCGAGCAAATCATCATCCGTGATTCGTTCGACCTCGAACAATCCATGCTCCTGTGCCAATTGGAAAATCTCGTCATCGGAAACATCCCAAAATCCTGACAAGGCTTCATGCCGACCGTGGCGCAGTGTAATGTAGATCAGACCACCTGAATTCAATAGCGCAACCAATCTTCGAAATGCGCGTGTTCGGTGGGATGGAGCAACATGCATCCAGACTGCGCTCAGAAGAATGACGTCATAACACAGGCCCCCCTTCAGTATTCGCTTCAATTCTGGAAAACTGTCTCTGACCCAGGTGATATTCGGATACCGATGCAACTCCTGGGCCTTCCTTCGCACCGGCTCGGAAGGCTCCACAGCGGTAACATCAAAACCCATCTTCGCTAGAGCCGCCGCATCCCGTCCGGTACCAGAACCGATATCCAAAACCAGAGATTCCGGTTTAGGAAGATATTTCCGCAACCCAGTGTGAATCTCTTCGAACGAAAAACGTTCGTAATTTTTCACCATCACCTCTACATTAGCATCGTACCAGTCGGCAGCCATACTCTGGGACAGACTTTCAACTGGCACGTCGCGTTTCACTTCAAGGCTGACACCCCCAACTCTGGAATCCGGATCTTTCTGTTTCATCAGTGCTTATGCATTGCTGTTGGCGGGTAAAAACTCATTTTATGCTACAGCGGATTTCATAGTGTTTTTTCCACTTGAATTGAATGAAGCCATACAAGCTTCATGCCGAAAATAGAGAAACATCGAATGGCGGCTTGGCAGGTTCATGACACAATTTTACTGCGGTCTCGGATGGTCTGATTTGAAACTTTAAGACACGTAATCACCGCTCAATCCATCTAACGCATCCTTTTGAGCAGTCGATCTGCACCCACTACTTTTATCCATCTGTTACACAGATGAATTCGCTCCATACACGACTTCCTTTCCTAAATTCAGCAACGAATGCTATCGGCAGCACAAGGCAGTATGGGTAATTACTTATATGGAATCAAACGACACCAATAGTATGAAACCGTATGCGGCGGCATAAGAACCGACTTGAACTTTTATGATTGTAATGCAGTTCATCTCCATATGAAGAATACACTGGAAGCTAGATGACCTGTCGGTAGTCTGCAGATTCCCTTAATGCTCGAGGTAGCTGTTGCCAGGTGAACTGCCGGTCCCGTCCCGCGATCCATCTTCACATCGGTAAAAGCAAACGCCTAGAATAACGGAGCTCACAAGTGTATCGACTTGCATACTGGCACCAGCTTCGTCAGCAAACTGTTTTTTGATGAGGCTTGAATGGAATGCTGCCTATGACAATGCTGGAAGCGTGCCCGGCCGACGTATTTGATAAACGTCAGAGCACAAACTTGCATTGTGACGCCACGAGACGCTCCCAGCTGGTTGGGATTGACTGCATGACCACTCAGTTCATACAACCGGTTCTTGAGGTGGTGACGGAATTTGCCGATGTGAAGCGTGACTGCCGTGCGTTTTGTGCTCTTGTTTGCTTTATTCGATTTCAAATACAGTTTCACATATTGCGGTGGAATCTTCTCGAAACACTCCATCGCTTTCTTATCAGAAAAGCAATGGTTCATCACATGTTTGTCTTCTTTGTCTAGTATGAAGATCTGGATTACATCATTTGCCAAATCAATGTGAACTGAATTGATTTCTGTTATATTTTTTATTGGATACCTCATTCCGACTTGTGATGTACTGGAGAATTCCAGATTGGTACTTTAGATGCCGTATACACTATGGAAGAGGTATCCATTTAATTGGAATCATCACCTTGCTTTACATGCAAACAATGATGACAGCGTTTGCATGCAGAATTATTGAATCGTAAAAAGAGTCCATAATCGTGAGTGGCGTTTTCCGCAATCATTTCAATTTGAGACTGTCCCATGAACATTCAAATCTGCTCTTTATCATCATGACAAATCGGTAATCATTGACAGAAATCAAACATGAATCAGACGAACAAAAAAATCACAAAAAATCGAAAACCGAAATCCGAGCGCGCACCAGCATTCACAGGTTGGATTTCGACTGACGAAGATGAAATCAAGCGACGAAGGTGGCGGGGGCGAACCGAAATTGATGACGTCGCCATGATTGACAAAAACTGTAGACCGTTCTGTGATTACCGCGTGACATCTTCTAGCGGGAGCAGTTACGTAGTGGAGATGCGTTCCCTAACCAAGCGTATCAACACCTGTGGCTGCAAAGACTATCTCATCAACCGTTTGGGCACCTGCAAACACATTGAAGGTGTGCACAATTTTTTGGCCGAGAAAGGAGGTGTCGGTCGCAGTTTACCGTCGAGTAATCGAATCGAAATTTTTATTGACGAAAGCGATAAACGGCAGATCAAACTGACAATTCCAAATGAACAAGTCCAATCAGCTTCTTCGCTTGTGAAAGATGTTCGCCAACTCTTGCAAGATCTTCGCCGTGGATATCCAAAAGCGCTGGCTGAACTGCATCAGTTGGCAAAATCCAACAGCAATCAGCTACGAGTCTCACATCAGCTGGAATCATGGGTGGATTCTAATGTGGCTGCAAAACGCAAACAGCGAGCACGTAAATGTTTTGTCGATGATCTCAAAGCCGGCAAAGAATCTCTGGATATTCTCAAATTCCCTCTGTTACCCTATCAAGCCGACGGAGTGCTTCATCTTGCATTCGGCGAGCGAGTACTGCTCGCTGACGACATGGGTCTTGGAAAAACCTACCAAGCCATAGCTGCATGTGCATTGCTGCACAAAATTCAGGGTGTCGAACGGGTGCTTGTTGTGTCGCCAGCATCCCTGAAAACTGAATGGGAGGAGCAAATCAAGAAATTCTCCGATTTATCGGTCAATCCGGTTTTTGGCAGCCGCATTGCACGTCGCCGAGAATATGCAAAACATCCATTTTTCACTCTTTGCAACTACGAACAGATATTGTCCGATGGACCAGAAATTCTGGAAATTCTGCAACCAGACGTGGTAATACTCGACGAGGCTCAACGAATCAAGAACTGGCGCACCAAAACAGCCAATGCTGTGAAAAAACTGCGAAGTCGTTATGCATTCGTCTTGACAGGCACCCCATTGGAAAATCGAATTGATGAGGTCTATTCCATAGTTCAGTTTTTGGACCCAGATTTAATGGGGCCTTTGTTTCGCTTCAATCGCGAGTTCTATGAACTGAATGAAAAAGGTGCTGCAATCGGTTACAAGAACTTGGACAAACTGGTCCAGCGCATTTCTTCAGTCATGCTCCGACGCCGAAAGGAAGATGTCGAACAAGACCTACCAGACCGAACCATAAAAACATTCCATATCCCAATGACTGAGGAACAGGCGGATATTCATGATGACTATGACAAAATTGTAGCTCGAATTGCAAGCATCTCGAAAAGACGGCCTTTGACTCCAGATGAATTCAAGCGCTTGCAGATTAATCTCGCTTGCATGCGAATGGTGTGTGACACACCACAGATTCTTGACCCTGACAAATCATACGAATGCCCCAAGTTGGAAGAACTCAAACGCGTGATCCCTGAACTGCTGGAGGACCCGGAACGCAAAATCATCGTCTTTTCGGAATGGGTGCGCATGCTGGATTTGATACGCGAATATGTCATTGAAGACGAAATAGAATTCGCGTGGCACACCGGAAGCGTTCCGCAGCATCGGCGTCGTGCTGAAATCCTACGATTTCGCGAAGACCCGGAGTGTCGAATTTTTCTATCGTCGGAATCCGGTGGGGTAGGCCTCAATCTGCAGGTTGCGGATACGGTCATCAACATGGATCAACCATGGAACCCAGCCCGTATTGAACAGCGAATCTCTCGGGCCTGGCGCAAACACCAAACACGTCCAGTCACTGTAATCAATCTGGTCAGTGCACACACCATCGAACACCGCATGCTGGGAGTGCTGGCCCGAAAACGGATTGTAGCGGAAGGAGTGATTGACGGACGCGGCAACCTTGATGAAATTGAACTCCCGAGCGGTCGTGCTGCATTTCTAGAGCAACTGCAGGAAGTGCTTGGCAGTGATCAGCCAGAGATTGAAAAGGAGGATTCACCACCATCGATACTTGATCAATTCCGGGACTGGATAGCGGTGAAGTACGGCTCCGCACTACAGCATATCTTCATCCAAGACAATGAAGCCGCATTGATCGTCATTGATCATCCAGCAGATCAATCCGCGGATGCGGAGCTGCACATTGCAGAACAAACCGAGATGCGCGTCAGTGTGATTGATATTGCAACGCATCAATCCATGCATCGTCTGGCTCAGTCCGGAATGATCGTTCTGCCTACGGCGAACATGCGTGAAATATTTCCTACTGCAGATTTGGAGATTCCGAAACCAAATCTACAAGTGGAGCGCGCAACTACACTGCTGGAACGTGCCAAACACAAACTGAAAGCTGCAACTTTGCTTGAAGGCGGCGGATTTGATGATGAAGCTGGCGTACCCGCAAGAGAGTCGGTACAGATTGCTGTGGAGGCGTTAGCCATTCTACGCGGTGCGCCGGAACCGGAAAACCCAGAAAGCGCTACGGAATTTTTTCTTGAAAAAAGTTTTGGCCAGGAAGCCCCGCATGGCATTGTTGGCGTATTGATTGATAATGAAAAGGCGGCAGCCGCATTTACCAAACAATTCGTAGATTGGGTAGCAAAAGAAATTGTAAAAGCAACCCCGTGAATGAATGATTTATTCATCAAAAGCCTGCATTTGAATGTAGTGAGCTTGAGGCAACGACCCTGAATCCGCGATCTGCCCTGTCGGTCGTCCCGATTTCGATCAAATCTAGGTGATTCACACACAAATCGTAACGCTCCAGCAGTTCAGCTGTTCGCACAAATTAGCTATAGTCAAGAATTTGGTTGAATAATTTTCGTTGCCGAGTTCCGGTACAATATTTATTCAATAATTCACCATCACAAATGAAAATGAAAACGCAGCAAACACGACTGGACTTGTTGCTTGAATATTTCGCAATGAATCCAAAACGTGATATTCCCATTGCAGAATGTGTAGATTGGGCAACCGTTGAATGGAAGAAACGAACTGGCGGGAATCTTCGATACGCTAGTGGTGGAATACGCCGACTTTATCAAGAAAGGAAAATTGTTAGAACAAAAAGAGGCGTATATCGACTTGGTCCAGGAGCAGAAAAGCAAAGAATGCAAGGAAACGCAAAGCGCGACAAACCCTCAGTTAAACACGAGCCTGCTGGGAAACCTTCAACGACGCGAGCCGATAACCGTAAAGCTGGGAAAATGAATTTCCATCAGCAACATGAATCAAAGTGCGAAGTTTGCGGACTGGGTGAAACGGAAGGTGTCGCAGTGTATTCTGAATTCTTCAAATTGAATCCGGAAAGCGAAAACTCGGAGTTTAGCTTAACGCTTTGCGCGATACATCGTTGTACCACAGGAAACGTGTACGATCTGATTGGAATGGCGTTTGAACATATCTTAGAAATGAATGCTATTGCTAATTTAGTTGGCGTCAATCAATTTCAGAGTTTCACGGATGAACTCCTTTCAGTTGGTGATAAACATGAGGTCAACCATCATGGGCGAGCAAAGAGTCATTGATGCTGGCCGCGGAAGAGTAAGCGTGAACGCCTGATTGGACAGCACTCCACGAATGATAAAGTGGAATGCCAGTTAAATCGTTTTGTCCGAAAACTAGAAATTTTCAAACGGTATAAGGTGGGGAAATTCAATCGGCAGTGATAACTCGAGAGTTATATGCAAAATATGACCTAGATAGCTATATTGAATGGGAAGAATAATCAAGGATTTCTATTGTGTACATCCAGAATGCACCGAAAACTGGATGACCTGCCGGTAGTCATCAAATTCCCCCGATGGCTGAGGTAGTTGCTACCAGGTGAATGGTCGATCCAGCCCCGCCATCTTCACACCGGTAAAGGCAGAAGCTTCAAATGACAGAGCTCGCAAGTCTTCAGTTTCAAGATTATGCACCGAAGATTTTCCGCAGGCTTTAGCCAGCATGGTGATTTCCATCGCCATCGCGGTTAGAAAACGATAAACCCGCTCCGCACCAGCAGCTATATTCATGCGCTTTTCCAGTTCGGCATCTTGCGTCGCGATCCCGACTGGGCACAGTCCAGTGTGACAGTGATGGCAGGAACCGGGCGAGGTTCCAAGTGCCGCGTAATCCTCCCCATATCGCGGAGAGTTGCAGCCAAGCGCAATCATGGCCGCGTTGCCAATCATGACTGCATCCGCACCCAATGCGAGACACTTCGCCGCATCAACTCCGGTTCGTATTCCGCCCGAGGCAACCAATGAAACCTTGCCTGTCATTCCGCAATCATCCAGCGCCTCACGCGCTGCTCGAATTGCAGACATGCTGGGAATTCCTGTATGGTTCAAGAGCAATTCAGGTGATGCACCCGTACCGCCTTCCGCTCCATCAAGCACTACAACATCAGCACCTGCTTTGGCGGCTATGGCGACATCGAATCGAGGCCGAGTCGCACCCATTTTCACCAGTATTGGAACCTGATAGTTCGTTGCAATGCGTAACTCTTCAATCTTGACTGCCAGATCGTCAGCACCCAGAAAATCAGGATGCCGAATGGTTGATCTCTGATCAACACCCGGCGGCAGACTGCGCATTTTCGACACACGTTCCGAAACCTTCATCCCAAGCAGTAACCCTCCAGTTCCCGGTTTTGCACCTTGGCCGACAACAATTTCCAACCCATTGGCTTGGCGGATATGCTCCAGGTCAACGCCATAGCGGGCCGGCGATAGTTGATAGACAAGACGTTGGCTGGCAATTCTTTCTTCTTCCAGCATACCACCTTCTCCGGTGCAAGTCATGGTACCGGCCTTTGATGCGCCATACCCCAATGCGGCTTTTGCACGTGCCGAAAGAGCTCCAAAAGACATTGACGCAATGTAAATCGGAATTTTGAGTTCCAATGGTCGTTCCACTTGCCCGGATCCTCCTCCAAGCACTGTGGTCATGTCGCAATGTTCCCGATATCCCTCTAGCGGCAAACGTGTCATGGTGGCCGGAACAAATGCCAAATCGTCAAATGTCGGCATCTGCTTGTTGAAACAGTTGTAGCCTCTAACCTGATATCTTCCAAGCTGTGCTAAGGCCTGCACTTCAGCAATCGCATCTGGTGTCCACCGAGTCGACCCGCCTTCATCGTAGGATGAGGGTTGACCGGCAGGGCGTCCGGTTATGGCGCCATCTGGATATGCGACTTCATCTTCCGTCGGCATCGGAAAAGGATACTCGTATGGTTTCGTCAGATCATCAGCCATGACTTTGCATCTCTGCTTTCAAAATACCAAAGACTCTGGCCCGAAATGATCTTGCGCCAATCGCGTGATCTATCGTCCAGTCCATATTGTTTGAGAAGATTTTCTACGTCTTCAACCTCGGTACCCTCTGGTTCTACTATGTTCGAATCAACCCCCAGTGACTCGATTTCACCAACAACCCACACTTCGCCTTGCCATAGAGCATCTGCACAGGAAGCACCTGCTCCCCCGAGTGCAATGATGCGTCCATGGTGAGCCATGAAGCCGGCCTGATATCCAATCTTGCCTTCGACAATGATGTCGCCACCTTTCATAGCCACACCGCATCTCGGACCGCAGTCATCTTTTACATGTATGGTTCCTCCCATCATCGCGGCACCCGTTGACATCCCGGCATATCCATTGACTGTAATCGTTCCCGATGCCATTCCCTCACCGGTTCCCCAACCACTGTTGTTCTTAATCTGGATGTCAGTACCATTATTCAATCCACCGCAGTAGTATCCAACACTCCCGTCAAACCGAATTTTTCCGCCATCAGGCAACCCAATGCCAAGATTGTGACGAGACAGTGTATCGGTTGCGACAACAGAATTTCCGGTGGTCAGTTCCTTCAGAATTTCTTCATTTACCGTGCGTATGGAACGTCTGCCTACGCTGACTACAATTTCTTTCATGCTGCAATCGGCAGTTTGGGCAGCGGCCAAATGTTTGTAATGGATGGACCATCGTAATTGATGACATCAGAGCGATGCGGTGCAATTCGCCGGACTGCCTGTTCTTCAGTGGCAGCAATTAGTCCATCCTCGCCTTCAATCGTTACCAGAGGTTTCATGGCGAATCGATCCTTGGCCAGGCCAATGCCTTTCACATCGCTGATCATGAATGTGAATACGCCATCTATTTCACTAATTGATTTGACCAAGGCTTGTTGCTGCGTCAAACCCTTGCGCATTTGATCGGATATCCACACAGCAAGCAGCTCACTGTCATTTTCGGTCATGAAACGATAGCCGTCTCTTTCCAACTTCTCACGCCAGGTAAAGTAATTGGTAATCTGTCCGTTATGAACGATTGCGACATCCGGAAATGGCCGCGCCCAGAAAGGATGACTGGCCTTGGGCGAAACATCAGATTCGGTCGCAAGACGAGCATGGCCAAGCCCGTGCGATCCCTGCAAGTCTCGAAGACCATGTTTGTCGGCAACTGCATTGGCATCGCCTACATCCTTGATGATCTCAAGTGATTTTCCAAACGATTGAACTTCAATTCGATCTGAGATGAGGTCCGCTTCTTTGATCCAGTGCTCTACGTCGCGTGGGGATTCAATCAGTATCCGTACGCTGTAGTGAACCGTCGATGACGCATCCACTTTCGGGGTTTCGAGAAAATCCGAACCGTGACTGCGCAGAATATGCCTGAAATCTTCCAGATCTGCATCCAGATTCTTTCGGTTGAATCCCATAAGTCGAAGCTTCCCGCCTCTTTGCACTGGTGTGGTGTAAATTGCAAATCCAGTTGAATCAGCGCCTCTATGAGACTGGGCATCCATCAAGTCCACAAGATCATTGCCGACTGGCCCGTATTGCGGTAGAATTCTGCCTGCTATTCCACACATGATTCTTTTATCCGCTTTCGCCAACATTCGAGAGAACTTCATCCGAAGTTCGGTTTTTGCTGGCAACGATCGTACTAGATGTATACCCGCTGCCTGAGCGCCTGTTTTTCATGGCTCCGCGCTGGAGTCGTAGTCCCTCTCTGATGTGTGTGCGCATCGCTTCAACAGCTTGTTCTGTATCGCCGCTCTTCAGAGCATCACAGAGCACTAGATGATCCTTCAGAGAAAGCGATAGATCCTTTTTGCTTATTTCCAAGAACAAGACGATTCCACTGCTGAGATTCCAAATCTGATCAAACATTTCCAGTAAGAACCGATTTCCAGTTTCCTGGACGAATCCGCGGTGAATGAGTTTATTCGCTTCAAAGTAGTCAGTAATGGTGTATCTTGGTTCCTGTTCTTCTCTTTCAATTGTGTCAGACAATCTCCTGGCCAGCGCCGGATCATTCATCTGGCATAACAATCCGATCGCATGACACTCTACTGCCTCTCTCGCACTATAGATTTGTATCGCTTCCTGATCGGTAAATCGGCGAATCACAAAACCGCTACGTCCGGCCCTGCACAGAATGCCTTCATTTTCAAGCCTGAGAAGTGCTTCCCGTACTGGAGTTCGACTGACTTCCAATTCATCTGCAATCTGTTCCTGAATAATTCGTTTATTCGGATCAATCACGCCTGTGTTGATTCCTGCAAACAACTGATCATAAACCTCATCGGATAATCGGGTACCCTGTTTGATTTTCTTGAATCCGGGCATCAATCTCCTCCAACTGCCCGTGAACTGCCAAAATAGGATTCGCGTATCACATCCTCTCGCAACAACTCTTCCGTCGTTCCATGGCATGTGAATTTTCCAGTCTCAAGGAGATAGACGTAGCCGGCGATGCTCAGTGCGAAGTTTGCATTCTGTTCAGCGATTACGATTGTTACTCCATGCTCTTTATTCAGTTTCATCAAAGCATCGGCAATTCCGAGACAGATTTTCGGCGACAGGCCGATAGTGGGTTCATCCACCAGCAACAGCCGAGGACTGGTCATTAGTGCGCGTCCCAAAGAGAGCATCTGCCTTTCGCCGCCACTCTGTGTTCCAGCTTCCTGCTTCTGCCGTTCTTTCAAAATCGGAAACAGGTTGTAGACCAGTTCCAGATTTTTTCTGATATCTGATCGTGCTCTGTAAGCACCCGTAAGCAAGTTGTCCCGAACGTTCATCTGTGTGAACAGATTTCCTCGTTCGGGCGCGTAGGAAATGCCCATGCCAACAATTTGTTGGGGTTGTAGCTGACGCAAGTCTATTCCTTCAAACTCGATTTCTCCGGTTGATGAATTCAAACCGAATACAGCATCAAACAGAGTCGACTTGCCGGCACCTACTGGACCGATAATCGCAATGATTTGTCCCGGATCGACAGACAGTGAGACTCCGTGCAGAGACTTCGCCATGCCGTATACAACTTCGAGATTTTCAATACGAAGCGCCGCGGTCATTGTGCTTCGCCTCCACCTGTTCCCAAATATGCATCCTGTACTTGCGGATCTCCAACAACTTCATCAAATGTGCCTTGTGTAAGCACGCTTCCGCCGTGAATGACGATGACGCGATTCACTAAAGGCGCAAGTGATTTGAGATCGTGACTGACAATCATGTAAGTGGTGCCGTGGGTCTCCTTGCGTTTGACTAGCAGTTTGGAAATTTGGTCGATCTCTCCATAGGTGAGTCCGGCAAATACCTCGTCAAGAAGCAGAAGCTTCGGATCGGTTGCAAGAGTTCTCGCAAGTTCGAGTTTTCTGAGGTCTCCCATGGCCAGTTCCGACGGCAGCTGATCCAATTGCCGTTCGCTGAATCCGACACTCTCGGCGATACGCTGTTCATGATCCAAATCCATCCCGTTATGCAGCATTCCCAGTATGCTGTCGGGCATCATGCTCACACGAATGTTTTCCCGTACAGTCAATTTGGAAAACGGTCGAGGAACCTGGTAGGTTCTTGCCAATCCAATTTTTACCCGTTGATGAATGGCTAGTCGATCAATATTGATGCCGTCCAATGTGACACTGCCCTCATCGGGTTTGATTTCGTTGGTCAACAGATTGAACAGCGTTGTTTTTCCGGCACCGTTCGGTCCGATAATGCCTACAGTTTCACCGGCACTCGCTTGTAGCGAAACTGCTTTGGCAGCCTGTAAGCCACCGAACGATTTGCTAAGATTGACTGCGTCAAGTATGGGAGTCATGCTGGTTTCCTTCGAAGAATCAGCCCACGAACCCAATTGACAGCCATTCGGGTCAGTTCATGCAGACCATTCGGCTGTTGGACGTACAGCCATAGAGCCACGACTCCATAGATCAGGAATCGTTCTGGACCTGGAAAGTATGGCCGCAGCCATTCCAACAGAAATGTAAGGAAAAAAGCGCCTGCTATAGGTCCGGTAATGGTGCCGGCACCGCCTAGCAGGCAGGCCACTAGAATCTGAAAAAGAAATCCTACGTCGAACAGTGCGCGCGGCGCAATAGATCCTAGATAATGCACATACATTGCACCCCCAAGTCCAGCCGCGAACGCACTGAGCATGAATGCAAAGAGTTTTAACTTTGTGACGTTGATGCCGCTGGCTCGAACTGCATCTTCATCCATACCGATCGCACTCAACGCGATTCCAACACGCGTACGAATTAACAGCCACAAGGAAAAGCCCAGTATCAGCGTCACTAACAGGGTAAGATAATAGTTCGGAATCGCACCTTTTGCGATACTGGTCAAACCCGACAAACCACGGGTGCCACCGGTTACATCCGGAGCAATCACTTGAACCAAACCGTATATCAGTTCCATGAAAGCCAGCGTAACCAACGCAAAATAAGTTCCGCGGATACGAAGTGCAGGAACAAAAAACAGAGTGCCGCCAATCATGGTGACAACAACCGCAGTCGGGATTGTCACATAAAGCGGCCAGGCAAGGTGATACGTCAAAAGCGCACTCGTATACCCACCGATGCCGATCAGGAATGGATGTCCGAAACTGATGTAGCCCGTTCTACCCGACATAATGTCCCAGCTGATGCCGAAGATTGCCAGATACAGGGCGAATACAAATGTACGAATGACACCGGTTGTAACAAAGTACGGCAAAACCAGCATTATCGCGGCAAATACAACCCAGCCGATGATGCCCCGACCTGTCGGTGAATTCAGCATGTTCATAACTCTGATTTACCGAACAAGCCTTTCGGTGCCACCAGCAACACCAGAATGATAATCAGCATGGTTGCCACACCGCGAAGTTCAGCCGCAATCAGCGTCGTGGTAATGGTCTCCAGCATGCCGATAACATGAGCTGCCACCAGACTCCCCAGGATGCTGCCAATTCCACCGACAATGACAACTGCAACCGCAATAATCAGCGGAGCAACCCACATGTTGGGATCAAGCTGTGTGTAGGTGGCCAGAAATACACCAGCCAAAGCACCAAACCCACCGGATATCGCCCAAGTAAGAAGGTTGATTCGATCTGGACTGATTCCCGCAATAACCGCCCCTTTATCATCCATGGAAACTGCGCGAATTGCTCTGCCAAGGTGAGTCGTGCTAATGAACACGAAAAGACCTGCGAGTACCACCCAACTGGTGACTGCTGCAATCACGATGTTATAGGTAATACTCACGCCGCCGATGCGAAGAACTCCCGGTATGAGCGGCCACATGCTTTTCGGAGAAGGCGAAAACACAAGAACAACTGTCGCCTGAATCACAACCGCAAGAATCAGCGTGGATATTTCTACGGCAACGGCATCGCCTCTGAGTCTTTTCACCAGTATCTGATAGATAAGCATTCCGATTATCGCGCCAGCCACGACCGCAATGAAAAAGCTCGGAATTTTCGCCAAACCCATAACTTGCGATCCCTGGTAATAGATATACCCACCCAGCATCAAAAACGATCCATAGGCTAGATTCAGCACCCGGCCAACGCTGAAAATCATGGTGAATCCCACCGCAATCAGCGCATAGAAGCCGCTTAGCATCAGACCTTGAACGAGAATTTGAAAAAGCATTGAACGTGAATACTCAGTTATCGTCTTCCTTGCGCCCGACCGATACATGGTCGGGAGCAAGGAATCGAATTTAACAAGTTATGTTTACTTGATCCAGGATGGTTCCTCAAAATTTCCATTGGCAAATTTGGCTGGATAGATCACCCTCGGAGTACCATCTTCGTACCACTGAACGACAACCATGGCCGGCCCACCGTCTTCAAACGGGTCTGTCACGTCGAACTTGATATTGTGCGTATATTCACGGTTTGTGCGAGGTTCGATTTCACCGGGTTTCCAATAAGCGTAGCGAAACCACAGTTCTCCATCTTTGTAGAGCTTGAGATCTTTGTTCTCCATTGCTTCAACCCAAGCATCGAGTGGTTCGAATCCACCCGCTACCTCAGCCGCTTGGAACGCACCATAAATTCCATAATACGCATTGAATCCATTGAAGTGCGGATAAATGGGTCGTTCATTGCCGTAACGAGCTTTGTAATTCTCGATGAATTCAGCGGTTCGATCATCCAACGCCATACCAACTGCCGGCACCGGACTCAGAGTGGAGGTTCCCGCTCCTAATCCGCCGGTGTCATTCCAGAAGTCCTGGCCAAAAGCTGCTACATTGACGCCGGTCATCGGAATCGGCACCTGAAGTTTCACGTACTGCGATGAGGGCACCTGGCTTCTCACGGAAGATACGAGATAGATAAAGTCAGCGCCTGAATCCACTGCTTTGCTGAATAGCGGTGCAAAATCCACGGTATTGCTGTCGTAAATTATTTCCTCAGTGATTGAAATTCCAGCACCTGGCGCCAGCGCATCCCTTACCAAGCCTGCAATGGATACTCCAAATGCTGTGTCCTCATACATTAGCACTGTAGATTTGTACCCCATCTGATCAGCCAGAACATCCTTACCAAAATCGATGTATAGAGTTGCCAAAGCTTCGTCGCATGCGATGTTCATGAAATACATTTTGTATTTGTCATATTCCGCAACCACTTTGTCAATAATGCCGACGTAGGATGTCCACGTATCCAGCGTAGGGGTCTTGTATTCGGCCATGCGTTCCAGCCAGCCTAGCGACACGTCGTCGATGCTGCCGGAAATAATGAAATCGACATTCTCGACTTCATTCAGATACTCGTAGGCTTTTACGCCTTCCACTACGTCTTCACGGGTATCCGCTTGTACAAACTCGATCATCCGACCGCCAAGAACACCGCCGGCTGCATTGAGTTCGTCAATAGCCATTTCCGCACCGCGAATCGTACTGATTCCAGTGTCGCTCGCAAAGGAGCCGATGTATCCCACTACAATCGGATCCTTATCCTGAGCACTCGCCAGTCCGCTAAATGCGGCAGCGAAAAAAATCGTTGCGACAATTGCCGTCAACTTTATTTTTAGGGTTGATTTCATCAATTTTCCTCCCCCTTAATTTACATAGTTAATAGTGATGTATTCGATCCAGCAATCCGTTCGCCGAATCAATAGCTCAAACACTCGTACGAAATCGTAGACTGCGATTTCTTTCGAGATTCCTGGAATTCGGCTGCAACTTGTCGTAAAACAACACAACCTTTCATTAATTTCAATTCGATTCCCGTCACAGGTCCACTTTTCCGTTGTCATCATGAATGACTGCGTCTGCTTCGATTTCGACCATCATCCCGGGGGTTGTAAGTCCTGCCTCCACACCACTGGTGACGGGGTTGATACCCGCGAATACTTCTCCATGAGCGCGCACGAAATCACTGCCGCCGGACTTCATGTCAGTGAGAAATGCCCGCGTTCTGACAACATGCTTCATGTCCGCTCCGACCTGATTCAACGCTTCTTGAATTCTCTCAAAAATGTAGATGGACTGTGCATACGTATCATTCGGCGAATGAAGTTTTCCACTCGGCTCAATTGCAGTCGTTCCCGCTACGTAGACAAAAGGCCCCACTCGTTTTGCACGGCAATACGAACCTATTTTCTCGAACCTGCCTCCGGTTGAGACGCTTTTTAGGGTCATTTCTGCGAACTCCCGATGCGAGTGCGAATTGCTTCGGCTGCCCGTAGCAATTCTGCTGTTTCCGTATCAGTCAACTGAAGTTCAGCAACCTCCACCACACCAGACATACCCAATTTGCAAGGCACACCCAACACGGTATCCTTGATACCGTATTCTCCAATCAATCGCACCGAGGCTGGAACCAGACCGGTGCGGGCTCCGCACATATGTTCAATCAATTCCATGGTCGCGTGAGCGGGAGCAAAAGTTGCTGAACCAGTCTTGCGCAGAGAAACGACAGCAGCACCTGCGCCAATCGTTTTCTGTCTGCACTGTTCGATTGTGTCATCACTCAAGAATTCGCGCAATGGACGTCCCCGTATGATGGCTCTCGATGCGATCGGCACCATTTCATCTCCATGGCTTCCGAGCGTAATCGCACTGACATCCGCAACTGCAACACCGGCAGCTTGCGCCAAAGCGTCTCGGAAACGTGCGCTGTCGAGAGTGCCTGCCATACCGATGACCCGCTCTCTGACAAACCCTGTGGTATCAAGCATCAAAGATGTCATTTCATCTACTGGATTGCTCACCACGATCACCGTGCTGTTCGGTGCGATTGTAGAAATCGACTCCGCAATCCCGCGAATGACTCTCGCATTTACTTCCTGAAGATCTGATCGGCTCATACCCGGTGTTCGAGGGCGTCCAGCGGTTACCACAATAACATCCGCATCCGCTGCAAGACTCATTTCGGTACTACCCTGGAGTCGAGTTCCGGATCTTGTAATGCCGCTTGCATGCTGCAAATCCAGTGCGATCGCTTCGGCTGCACCTGGCAGAATGTCAATCAAACTGATTTCACTTGCAACTTGTCTGTCAGCCGCCAGATGAATCAGGTGTGAACCAACGCCGCCTGCGCCGATCAACGCTAAATTGGATACTTTGCGCGGCCGCTTATAAGGAACACGGGTCGGTGGTTCCCAACCCGGATGGTGGCGGTACATGACTCGTCGCGCTGCGGTCGTTCCATCCGTGCGATATGGAATCGGTTGCTCCGACGGCTTATCAAGCAGTTGGATACCCAATCGATCCGCGGTCTCTCGTGCTTGCGCGGTGATGATATCGCCTGGAGCGATGTCAATATGCAATCGTCCGCGCTGGAAAGCATCCCGTACCAATTCGTCGGCAATCACTGAACGACGTCCATTCATTCCGTTTTGCCCTCCACTTCGGCCATTGCGTCGCACGCAGATTGCACTGCGGTCTTTACGGAGTCTTCTGACCCGGAAATGAACAATCGTCCAAACCGGCCGACAGCTCGCACCTGCACCATATCGATTGCCGCGGATTTCTCGGCTTCGTTTGCTGCAATGGATATGTAAGCTGCCGGAGAGCACTCGATGATTCCGAGCGTCTGGCCGGGTACAAAAAGTGACCCAGCCGACCATTTATTGAGCAATTGGGCTTGATAGGGCTCGACAGAGGTAATGATCTGGGTGGATTCAACTGTCGGTTTTATTCGGTCCTTCATTGTCATGCCCAGTTCTTCCAGTATTGCATCACGAGCCGCAGAAATCTCTGAGTTGTATGGTGAGCGTAGAATAAAGAATCCAAATTCCCGTTCTACAATCTGGCTGGTCGCCTCCGCGCGACTTGCTTTCAGCGCGATGTCAATCAGCCGAAATACTTCATTGCCCGGCGCCAGTTCGCCGATCAGAACAGTGTCACCGGCGAGCGGGATGGATCCTTGTACGGTCGCTCCGTTGTAGGCCGCGAACTTTGGCTGCAGACGATCAATCTGCATCAGTGCTCGAATGGTCAATCCCTCAGCCATGCTGCTACTCTCCATATTCGTCGTATACATCTCGCCATGGTCGGGATTCGTATGCGACACGTTTGATATTGATCAGGTGAAGCGCTGTTACGTTGTCGGATGTGATCGATCCTGACCAGGTGCCGGTGCCAAGCATGAAGCTCGGTTCCAAATCAGTGGAATATCCCATTCCGCCGATAATGGCCGGAGTGTTGACCAACACCCTTCCAACCGGAAGTTCGCTGTAGCGGGCAACGACTGCGCCATCGTCGCTGTGAATGGCGGCGGTGTGCCCCCAGCCTCCGAAGCCAACGATGCGTCGCGCAATTTGCAGCCCGGCGGCTTCCGTCTTCGCTTCATACCAGGCCAGTACAGGATTGAGTTTTTCGTGAGAGAGTGGCGCCTGCCAGCCGACCTCAGTCTGCGGCGTAACCAAAATGCGTGTTCGCGGCGGCAGTTCAATCCCTGCGAGCTTTGCAAGAACTTCAGGTGCTTGACCCACACGTTCTGGATTGATTGCACGCCCTGAGAAAATGACACCTGCGATTCTTTGTGACTCCTGCTCGGAACAAAAATAAGCTCCGCGCAATTTCAGTTCACTCTTCAATTCGCGGCTGATTGACTGATCTGCAATTAACGCCTGTTCTGACACGCACGCGGTGCCATAGTCGAAGCATTTGGAAGTCACGATTTGTTCGGCTACTTCATCAAGATCGCGAGATTTTGATTCATGAACATAGCAGGGTACATTGCCAGGCCCGACAGCGAGAGTGGGTTTGCCTGAGGAATAAGCCGCTTTCACCATGCCCGGTCCGCCCGTTGCCAGCACAACCGAGGTGCGCCGGTGTTTCATCAGTTCGGTGGTACCCGCAATAGTCACCTTGTCCAGGCATTGAATCAATCCTGGCGGGGCTCCCAACTGCTCTGCCGCCCTAATCATGACTGCTGCAGTTTCCACACCACACTTGATGCCTTTTGGATGCGGCGCGCAGACAATTGCATTGCCGGATTTGATGGCAGAAATAATCTTGTATATCACGGTAGACGTCGGATTCGTCACCGGAATCAGTGCCGCAACAACTCCCATCGGCTCGCCGACTGCAGCGATTTTAGTTACGTCGTCGCGCCACAGAATGCCACTGGTTTTTATGTTCCGCAACCAGTCCGCAACCGACAGCGAGTTGAAAAGATTCTTGATTCGTTTGTCTTCTACATTGCCGCAACCCGTTTCTTCCACTGCCAGCTCGGCGAGACGCTTGGCCTCCGGCTCAATTGCCAAAGCCATTGCGTCAACGATCGCATCAATATCCTCCCTTTCAAAGAGGCGAAACTTCAAGTAAGCCTCCCACGCCGAGTTAGCCGCCTGTCGGGCGTCCGCTATGGACTGAAGATCATATTCCAACCGTTACATCCCCCTTGCCAAGGATTCCATAATTCGTCTTGCTTCATCCCGGTCGTCCGCAGTAACACCCATCGCTTCCAGTCTGCGCCCTGCCACTGCGATATCCCGACCCAGAAGCGCACCGGCCAAAGTGACAAGCGAATCGGTAGCTGGCGTGGCTACACCTGCCAGTCGACCGGCGGATTGGAGAGGTATCAACGAACCGGTGACAGCATCTCGCAACAGGGCAAGTGAATCCTGTGCAGATGGAATCGGTCGACTTCCACTGCCCATTTCGGTGCCGCAGTGTGCATTGATCCAGATTTCATTGTCTGGAAGGTTTCGGATGCCATAGCGTTTAGCCACTTCACGACGCTCCTGCAAAATGAGTGAAACTACGGAACGGCTTCGCTCGGAATCGAGCAGCGTTCGAAAAGTCTCTCTTTCCGGCAGTGGTTGCGCACCAGTCGGCAAAGACTTGCTTGTGCCTGCCGCTAAACTCGAACCGAGCATGAGTGCCACGCACTCAACGGCACCGCTTCCGTCCGAAAAACTGCTCTGCAGTACAGTCGAGGCTGGCTTGGCGTTCGGCAGAAGCTCGCGCAAAGCATCAAGGTGCGATGTTCGGTTAGCCGGCAGTGCTCCGCCAGAAGCATCATCGCATTCCGATAGATGAAGCGTATTGCCATCTGCCTCTACCCAGTAGGGTAGATTCTGCACTTCCAGTACCGTAATGTCGGCTTGACAGCCTCCGACTTTCAAAAGAGAACATATCTCAAACGCGGCGAATGTTCGACCTGGTGAAATAACCAAAGTCTGTCCATCTTTCAGATGATCCGCCAGCACCATGGCATAAGTTCTGTGCTTGTGTACTGGTCCGGTAAGAAAAATCAAATCTGCTGATGCGACTGCGGAATCCAGTTCGGCCGTGGTCTGAATGGATGGCGACGACGACTGATCAGTCTGAAATGTGCCGATCGGTCCATCGCCACGAAGCGTAATACCGCCCGCAGCACGCAGAGCGTTTAGTTCAGTGCCGTAGGCGCTGAACAGCGTCACTGAACGATTTTGCGACAGTGAAAGAGCGGCAAGCAGGCGTCCTTCAGTTCCGCCGCCGAGTACCGTGACACGGTTGAATTCCGGTTGCGAGCCTGCAGTCGATTCACGCTGGGTACTGCTCTCAAGCGCGGTAGTGAATTCTTCGAATTCAGTACTCATCCGCCAGCACCGCCACAACTCCACTTGGGCATGCCAACTGAGATTTCGTCATACGCAGACATCATCATTCGCAAGCAATTGACAATCCGAAATATCTACTATTTTCTAGTAGGCTGTCAGCAGAGTTTCTACCTCGTCATGCGGACGGGGAATAATGTGAACGGCAATCACTTCACCCACCTTGTTGGCAGCGCTTGCTCCGGCATCGACCGATGCCTTGACGGCACCAACCTCACCTCGAATCAGCGTCGAGACCAATCCGCCTCCAACTCGAGTCTGACGGACGATGGATACATTTGCTGCCTTAACCATTGCATCCGCCGCTTCGATTGAGGCGACAAGTCCTCTTGTTTCGATCATACCTAGCGCAGTTTGCACATGTTCATTCTTTGCTGCCATTTCACCCTCCTGTTACAGGTGTAGTAGTAAACCGATGCGGCTGAATTGCCGCCTGAATTCAATTTCCAATTGAGATTTCATCTATGATTGCAACAATCGACGCGTCAACGGCCACTCCCTGCAGTCCCGCAGGCACTCGGGCGGCTGAACCGGTTGCAATCAGTACCATCTGTCCAACGCCGGCACCGAGCGTGTCGACTGCGACTAAAGATGATTGGATTAATTTTCCTCGAGCGTCTTCGACATCCACAATGAGAAGCGGATGGGCGACAAGGCGACTGTCTTTCACGGTGGCAGTGACGGTGCCCGTCACGCGAGCTATCTTCATCAGAGGTTCCTCAGATAACGATCAATTTCAACTTGCGAAACTTCCGCATGCATGAACCCGACTTCGCGTTCAGCCTGCTGAATAAGTACCGTTAACCGATCATCTCCGATCACATCTCTCAACCAGCTTGAATCCTTAGCCAGCGCAATTGCATCATGGATATTGAGTGGCAGTGCAGGCGCATCTTCCAGAGAGTATGCATCGCAATTCGTGATGGGAGGCGGTTCCATGCCTTGTTCGATTCCGTCCAGTCCAGCGGCAATTTCCGTGGCGAAAAGATAGTAGGGATTGCAGTCTGCCGTCCCATCCCGTGCTTCTACTCTCACCGCGTTGTCAGCGCCTTCAATGACTCGCAGAGCTACAGTTCGATTATCCATTCCCCATGTAACGGTTGTCGGGCAGAATGAGTACGGGGTTCGTCGCTTGTAGGCGTTCGGGGTTGTAGCAACCGCCAAAGAACATTCCGCCATTCGTTTGTGCATGCCCGCCAGATAAGATTTGCCTATAGAGGATAATTTGCCGCTGTCTGCAAACTGATTGACCCCTTCTTTCCAAATCGAGTGATGCGTGTGAAAGCCGTTTCCAGCTTCGTCCGCAAATGGTTTAGCCATGAAAGTGGCAATGTAACCGAAATGCATCGCAATTTCCTTAACCATGGAGCGAAACAGAATGACTCGGTCCGCAGTTTCCAGTGCTTCGCCATAGCGGATATTGATTTCCACCTGTCCGGGTGCATATTCGGGATTGGATTGTTCGATCGGAATACCGATAGCGTTCAGGTGGCGGCGCATCGGCCCCACTACATGTTCCAGTTCTGCCGCCCGAGTCAAGCTGTATACCTGAATTCCACGATCTCTTGGTCGCAGTGTCTCTGGGTCTAGCAAATAAAATTCGAGTTCTGCGCCGATTTTGATTTGTACTCCCATGGCATCGGCTCGTTCCAACTGGCGAATCAAAGCACTGCGAGGATCAACCGGTACCGGTTTATGATCCATGCCTTCGGCGCGCCCCATGCAAATCGCCACACCGGATTCCCATGGCGAAGCAACCGGCTGGGTTAACGGGAACATGTGCATGTCCGGGAAACCGTTTTCCATATTTGCGTAAGGTGTGTCCCACACATCAGACGTCATGTCTATAACCAGCAGTGCAATTGACAGTGCGTTTCCATTCTTGCTGACATTTGGCCAGTTTGATACGGGCACTCGCTTGCCTCGCATGATGCCGTTGAGATCACCCATTCCCATAGCTACGGTGTGCGTACCGTCGGGCAGGTTAGAAAAGTCGCGATTCGTTCTCGAGTTCATACGCAGGTAATTCTCCATTGAAAAGTCGTATAAATTCCAATTTCAACCATTCGTTAGCATTATGCATCAACTGCAAAGAATGTATACTGAATTCAGAATACATAACTATAGCACAGAAACTCAAAACAAATGTCGAATAGTAATGGAAGTGATGTAATCGTTGTCGGCGCTGGGATCGCCGGTGTCATGACGGCTCTCAGCTGTCAGCGGCGAGGGCATTCAACTACTTTGATTGATCGGTGGGAACCTGGCCATCCGAGAGCTTCTTCCACCGATTACACTCGCATCATTCGCTCCATTCACGGCAGCGACCTGCTCTACACCAAATGGGTACGCGAGGCGAGATTGCGCTGGCTGGAGCTCCAGGAAGAAGTAAACCAGACGCTGTATGTGGAGTGCGGCGCACTGGTTATTGCCGAAGACGGAAATTCGGAGTGGGAAGATTCGACGCTCCCCGCCTTCGATGAAGTCGGAGTTCCCTATTTCAAATTTGATGTAACTGAACTTGAGGTGCGCTTTCCACAGTTCAATTTCAAGAATGTCGCTTATGGAATCTACGAGCCTGAGTCAGGCATGATCATGGCACATCGAGCGGTGGTGGAAACGGCAGACTTGTTTGCGCGGGAGGGTGGAAAGATTGTACGCGGCCGTGTACAGTGCGATGAATCTGAAAAGCTCCATCTGAACAACAAACCCTTGGAGGCGGATTTAATCATTGTCGCCGCGGGGCCGTGGATTGGTGAAATGTACCGGCGTACCATCCGGCCGATTTCCGATATTGTGCGGCAGAATATCATTTACACTTCCACGCCGGATGCGGACACCTCCTTTGACTGCGAAAACATGCCATGCTGGGTCGATCATGGGTATCAGGCATACGGCACTTCATCCGTTGAAGGTCACGGAGTCAAGGCAGCCATCGCATGGACCGAAGCAATTATCGATTTAGACAATGATGAGAGAGTTGTTGATGAAGCGACCTTTAACCGCACTCGGCAATATATCCGACATCGATTACCGAAACTCGCTGGGCAAAGAGCTGTAGATCAGAAAGCCTGCCAGATTGCCATGACGCCCGATACACATTTCATAATCGATTTTCATCCGGAATACGATAATGTTTTAATTGCTGGCGGGTGTTCTGGCCACCTGTACAAACATGGTCCGGTATTCGGAGATTTTGCCGCAGGAGTTGGGTTGAGAGAATATGGAACGGCCGAACGGTTCAAGATTGGAACTCGCTCGAAACTCGGCCTGGTCGACTCGCCATCCGGACGTTGAATATTGAAGAAACATAAAACTGGAACAAGGAGGAATCCGATATGGCACAACTACAAGATTATCGAGGTGAACTTACCACAGTAGCCAGTCAACATGCGCTGGATCTGTATGAAAAAGCACTGGTTCAACTGCAATCCTACAAGGGCGACCCTGTTGAAACGATTGACGCTGCAATCGAAGAAGATCCCGGATTTGTGATGGCTCACTGTTTGCGCGCTCATTGCGGGAGCGCGATGGCAGACGGAGAATTTTCTGATCACCTGCGAGAATCTCTGGAAGGCGCTCAAGCTGCAGTAAAAAATGGGAATGACCGAGAAAAAGGACATGTTGCTGCGATTCAGGCATGGCTAGATGGAAACTTCAAGCAGTCAACCGATGTTTTAGAATCGGTGTTGATCAAACACCCCAGAGACATTCTCGCGTTGCAGATTGCGCACTTGAGCGACTTTTACCTCGGTGACTCTCACAACCTAAGAGACCGAGTTGCCAGAGTGCTATCTCAATACGATGAAGATACGCCGGGGTACGGTTATGCACTCGGCATGTACGCTTTCGGTTTGGAAGAATGCAATGAATATGGAAAAGCCGAGGAGATTGGTCGCAAAGCCGTGGAATGTAGTGCTGGCGATGTCTGGGCGATTCACGCGGTTGCACATGTGCTGGAAATGCAAGGACGACAGGAAGAAGGAATTGACTGGTATGTTACCCGCGAACAGGATTGGGCACCAGATAATGAATTCGCCACGCACAACTGGTGGCACCTGGCGCTCTATCATCTCGATTTACAAAATGTTGGACGCGTTCTGGAAATATATGATGCGTCAATCGCCAATGGATCCGTAGCTCTGGAGTTGCTGGATGCCAGTGCGCTATTGTGGCGATTGCACTTGATGAATATTGATGTCGGCGATCGTTGGCAGTCGCTCGCCGACAAATGGGAGAAAGCTCTTCCAAATGGCGGATTTTACTGTTTCAACGATTGTCACGCACTGATGACATTTGTCGCTGACGGAAGAGACGCACAGGCACAAGAAATGATGAACATGCTGAAGAAATCTGCTGAGGGAGAGAACTACTCAGCCTGGATGACTCAGCAGGTCGGTTTGCCGGTAGCAAAGGCGCTGATGGCTTTTGGGGCAGGCAAGTATTCGGAAGCGGTCAAACTCTTGTGGAATTTACGTTACACCGCGAACCGATTTGGAGGCAGTCATGCGCAGCGCGACGTGATTTCGCAAACTTTAATCGAATCGGCGATTCGAGCTAATCAGTATGACTACGCACGTGCTCTGCTCTCGGAACGAGCTGCACGTAAACCCACGACTCCGCTCACTTGGCAGAATACAGCGCGTGTGATGACTGCCCTGCAACGCCATGACGAAGCCGAATCCGCAAGCAGACGCGCCCACGAGTTATTGAATTAGTTATTGCGCAAACGGCAAGAATCGAACAAATGCTTGGGGCGATATTGCCCACCCAAACCGTAACGAAGGGCCGATCTGAACAGGCGACTGATCATCGCAATAAAATCAATCGAAAGTGATTCGCCAGTTGCTATAATCCACTTTCGATGTGTCGAACTGGTAACTTTTCAATAGCACTTTTGGTAACTTTGCATGTAGCACTGACAGATTTCACCGATGAAATCGAAAATCGTGCGACAACTGCCTTAAAAATCTGCTAAGCGCGGAGCCAGGGAAGTGAGTATCGGAAAGTTCTCAACTTGGTGCACCATAGATCCTGAGTTTCTGCTATCTTATTTGCGAAACAAATTCAGGGAGACACGCAATTGGCCAACCCTGCACTGAATCTCTCCGAATACACCAGATACAACCGTCCCTGGACCCAGGGCCGGACATCAGCCAAGCATCCGAACGGGATCGTCTGCTGGCGACTTGTCATTCGTGATCCGTCAGGACGCGCCAATGAACCAGAATTCAGACCGTAGGCGCTCGGCGTTCGTAGCCGGGGAAGACCGGCGGGAGTATAACGTCTACATCGAGACTGCGCGTGTGGAAAACGCATGGCCGACGATTCCGGAATGGCCACTCTCCTATCAAATGGGACCTCTTCTGGTAAGCCTCGAGATCGCGCTTAAAATTCTGGAAGATACCCTCGACGAGACAGGAAATCGCATTTACCTGAATGACGGGGCAAAGGCCGAGGTTGTCCAGAGGAGCATCTGTTCGCTGTTGAAGCTGATAGCAGAAATCGCATTCGAAAGCAGGCCCTGCATTGGACATGGGGACGAGAGTGGATCATCGGCGGACACGCCTGATGTCCTGTTTGGTCCACCCTCCGAGGACTCCGCCTGGAGCGGCGCCATGGAAAAGTTGAACATGATCGGAAATGGAGAGCGGCTTAGAGAGGAAATCCAATCCCAGCACGATCTGGCGGCAAAAGCTCTGGGCTTTGACTTGGGGCTGACCGGAACACCGGGTCAGCGGAGCATCGACTACGATAAATGGGTGCGCCCGGCCGACGTCCACCTGTTGTATGCTCCGGACCGTCGGCAACACTATGTCGAAGACGCTATTTTCGTTCGAGTTCATCAATTATGCGAGGGGATTCTCGAAGCACTGCTCGTCGAACTCGATGAGGTGGAGGCGGCCTTGTTCAAAGCCGATTATCCCGCGGCGGAAAAACACGTTTTAACGGCTTCCCGCTTCTTGAGGCCTTTCGAGTGCGCAATCAACCTGCTTGGGGAAATGAGCCAGATCGACTATTCGCCCCTGAGGGTTGCGCTGAGAGATGCCAGCGGCATCCAGTCGGCACGCGCGCAGGCGAGGAAGTCCATTGTGAAGGATCATTTCTGGATATTCCAACGACAGTTATGGCATCGCGATCTGGACGTCTTTGTCGTTCTCTCCCACCACGATGAAAACGTGTGGGAGTATCGTCTCCTGCAAGCGTTCAAGGTTCTGTCGAAGAATGTTCAAGAAACCATGTCCAACCACGCCCACTTGGTTCAGAACACATTGGGCTCGACGGTGATAGGCACCGCTGGTTTCCGTATATTGTCGTTGGGCGAGGTTGCCGCCCATCCCCTGTTGCCGGAATTGACGGAATCCCTTGATATGTTGACCTTGTGGACCAGCCTGAGATACGCCGACCACTCGGGAGTGGTCATTCGCGAACAGGAAACCAAACATGGCATCGGCGGCAAGTATGATCTCTCGTTTCCGAGTCTTCCGTGCGACCTCGCGTTGATGACCGAAACGACCAACAAGTACTTTGAAGCCCTTCGAGAGCATAACAAAGAGGCTTGGAAAGAACTGTTTTCCGATAGTCTGCATTTCGAGGACCCCAAGGGGACAAAGCCCTATATCTCGGAGTGGAATCTCGATGTATTTTTCAGAAATTTCCGAAAACTTTTCCCGAAAGTGCACGAGGTCGAAAGCAGTATTGTCGAAGCAGGAAACAATCACCTGAAGGTGGATTGGTCCATATCTGCGGAGTCATTTTTGAAAGGCATTGAGGCGCAGTTCAGCGGAATGGAAATGTTCTATTTCGATCCACAAGGAAAAATCTCGATCGCTTTCGCGGAGTGGGACCCAGCGGCGTTGGCTGAGCGATTGATGGAAACATACCGCGCGTCCCTGAGAAGACCGTTGACGAAAGCCGAGTATCTGGAATCGGTGTGATCGGCGCGAGCCTTTGATGCATTTGTGGAAACGGCTTGCGCTCCCTGCCGTCAAGACCACTTCGACCGCGTCGGGTTTCAAACCGCTCCAGTCGTTGACGTGGCGACATTCGACGCTCTGGTATCGGAATAGAATTGGCATCTGGTCACCGTCACCGGGGAAATTCGTGCATCAAGGCGCCGTAAGGCAGATTGGCTCCGACGTCGATGTTTGGCACCGCAGGCAGACACCGCCGCGGCGTATCTTCGTGTTGGCGATGCGGGCAGGCTCGGCAGCCGGTTCACCGACCTGGACGATCCCGTCCGCATGTCCAATGCAGAGTCTGCTTTCGAATGCGATTTCGGCTATCAGCTACAACAGCGAACAGATGCCTTTAATATCTGCTAGGTGCACAGCCGAGGGAGTGAGTATCGGGAAGCTCTTACTCTGAGACAATACCTCCGAAATCCTAATTTTTTTGTACAATCAAATTACAAACATCGTGAGCAAATCCACAATTTTCACTACAAACAAGAAGTAATTTCCCGTACAGGACAATGCGGTTATGAATGATGTGAACAGACATCATGATGGAGGTATAGCAACTATTGTCTACATCCTTTACTTGGCCGGAATTGCTTCAGGCGTCACCATCTTGATTGGTGTGATTTTGGCATATGCGAACAGGAAGAAGGACGCAGTTGACTGGGTTGGTACTCACTACCAGTTTCAAATCCGAACATTCTGGATCAGTTTGTTGTACATCAGCATCGTATTTATATTGTTTGGATCTTTAGCAGTTCTGCTATTCGACCCTTTCAGTTTCAGTTCGAATTCGAATGCTTATCTCATCGTACCGGTAATTGGGTGGATAGGCGGATTGCTTATTTTCATCTGGTTTGTTGTTCGTAACTTCAAAGGCATTCGTTATCGGATGAAGTGTGAGCCTTATCCCAATCCCAGCACCTGGAAATGGTAGCTGCTTTGTAACCACCTTCCACGATTTCCTTTCGTCATGGTTCGGAACAGCCGAATAAACATTCAAGACTCACCCTTGTTTCAAGCCAGTAAATACTCGCTGTACACCGTGTCTGACCTTTGCCAAGAAATTAATTGGCGAACCCTGGGAAAGTGGAAAAAACCTTACTGATAACGGGTGGCAGCAGAGGCATAGGCGCTGCAACTGCTTTATTAGCAGCACAAAACGGCTATCGTGTTGCCGTTAATTTTCGAGAACGGAAAGATAGGGCTGAGCAAATCGTTGCACAAATTCAAGCAATGGGAGGCGAAGCCATTCCCCTGCAAGCCGATGTCTCGCAAGAGGATCAAGTCGTGCATATGTTTGAACAAATTGACAGCCGTTTCGGCACAATTTCCGCACTCGTCAACAACGCTGGAATTATTGCGCCATTGTCTCGAGTCGAAAATTATGACGTTGATCGAATCAAGCGGGTATTTGAAGTCAATGTTGTTGGAACAATTTTATGCGCCCGAGAGGCCATTCGAAGAATGTCTGTCTCCAGGGGCGGCAGCGGCGGTTCAATTATCAATAACACCTCAGGTGCTGCTCGGTTAGGATCTCCAAACGACTATGTGGATTATGCAGCCTCTAAAGGCGCAATTGACACCTTCACTATCGGGCTTGCCAAGGAAGTTGCTAGCGAAAACATTCGGGTCAACGCAGTACGAGTCGGATTCACCAATACGGAAATGAACGATGGCGCAGGGCACAGCGAACGATTCGAACGAATGATAAATACCATTGCTATGAGGCGGATGGGGCGCCCTGAAGAAATTGCAGAAGCAATTCTTTGGCTGCTGTCCGACAAATCGTCGTACTGCACCGCAACAATTTTGGATGTCACCGGCGGTCGCTAAACGATTTGAGTTCCAGATCAGTTGGTCTGCAATCGCCCAATATAGTGAAATCCGGCATCATAGTATGGTTCAGTCGTTCAGCAAGTCCAGAATAATCTCCTGAAATCTCGCCACATGATTTTCCATAACAGGTGATAGCGGACCCGGCACATACGAACCTGCCCTCATGTTTCGCGTTACTTGGCTGCAGATTTCAAAATCCTCTTCCACGATCTGTTTCGCCCACTGGAACGCATCTTCTCTTTCCTCCGGGCTCAGTCCTGAATACCATGCCCAGTTCTTTGAGCGAACATGATTTGAACTTTCAGATTCGACTCTTTCGGCTTTGAAAACTTTCTCACCCAGAACAAGCTGTAATCCGGGAAAGTGATATATCCACATTCCTTTTCGGCCTCGAAGTTCTTGTCCGCCACCAGCGCTGCCGTAAGTGACATCAAATACCACTGAACGGCCATTGTTTGCAGAGATTAGTTCAGCTGCCCCACCGGCAAGCGCTTTTCCGAGACGAGGATGAATCAGATTGAGATGGTACCCTTCGACCGTATTGTCGCAGTACGCTTTCCAGTTAAGTTCGCCGGTCACGGTGAATTCTCCGTGGTACCCAAGATCGGCAGGTGAAGGAAAAGATTCGCTCAGGGCGGTCACCTCTCCAATCCATTCGTTGAAATCACTGCCGCCGTCGGGATTGATTTTCACAAAAGCAAGTTCATTCCAGACATGAAGGTCAATGCGACGCAATGCCAGATCGTCGCAATAATCATCCAAGTCGACACCAAATCGCGGTGCTTTCAGAAAATTGCCGAGATCGTCATACAACCAGCCATGATACGGGCACCGAATTGAATCAACATTACCATGGCCGACTTGCAGCAGGCTGGCACCCCGGTGACGACACACATTCAGAAAAGCTCGGAGTTCTCCATCACCGGAATGCAGTACAAATACTGGCCATCCACAAATAGTGTCGCACAAATAGTCTCCAGGCTGGGAAAGAGTATGAGCCGGCCCCATCAACCACCAGGCCGATTCGAAAATCAGGCTTCGTTCCTTCTGGTAAATTGAAGAGTCAACATACCATTCAGAAGCAAGTGCTTTACGAATAGTCATTTTCTACCTTGCGATAAACCTGTGCAGTAATTCCAAATTTTTCTGCAATATTCTGTCAATTCCCCTTTCGCCGCTGACTTGAAAACATACGCCTGGTTAGCTTTCAAAAAAAGCCCATATTTCATCCATAGGTACAGTATTGTAGTTTTGAATCGAGTCGACATGTGATTGCAATACGTCAATTGTGGAATTATTCTCAACTGCAAAATGACACTAGCATTCATTCAACTACGCCGTTTGAAAATCCGACCATCCATGACAGCGAGCCCCAATCCAATGAGAAACATTCCAGCAATCTGACTCAGATTCAGCGATTCGCCAAGAAAGTTCACTCCAAGCAGAATCGCTGAAACAGGAATCAGAAATGTAACCAGCAGCAGATTCGTAGCTCCGGCTGCGGCGAGTATACGAAAATACAGAATATATGCCAACGCAGTCGAAAGAAGCGCGACTCCAGCGGCCGCTGCAATCGCTGAAAACCCAGGGGCATCCAGCGTGAACGGTCGATCAAAGAAAAGTGCAACAGGAGCCAGGCACAAGGAAGACATGGTCAACATCCCGACTGCAAGCACGCTCGGTTGCAGGCCCATTGCTTTGAATCGTCGAGCGAAAACCGCCGAAAACGCGTAGGAAATTGACGCTCCAAGAACCGCGCACTGGGCAAGTACATCAGCTCCGATTCCAAGTAGAGCAGGCGGGCCAATCATGACGACAACGCCGACAAAACCCAAAATCACGGCGAATATTCGTGCCGTGGTGATTCGTTCATCAGAAAGCAGTATGCCCGCTAATACAACAGTAAACAAGGGGGCTGTCGAATTCAGAATCGATGCCAGTGAAGCCGAAATCAACGTCTGCGCGAACATGATGGCAGCGAAAGGAATAGCATTGTTCACAATTCCCATGATCAGGAACGCACCCCAGATACTGAGACTTCGAGGAATTTCGACTCCGATAATCAAGAGATAAATCCATAGTGCCGAGGCAGCGCCACTCACCCGAAGCGTTGCTATCGTCAAGGGACGAAAATCTCCGAGAGCTATTTCAGTAAAAATGAATGATGAACCCCACAGTATGGAGAGCACAACGAGCATCACCCAAACATTAAAATTCATGTGAGAGGAGACAGGAGCGTACATTCTCACATCCTAATCATTGAGATTGGTTTCCGACAATCCGATTCTTGCTCTTCTTCCTACCTGAGTCACGGAATTTCGAAGAAGCAGAATTCCTGATGAATCGAACGAGTTGGTTAGCCACTTCAACACCCGCTTCAAGCAAAATCGAGTGTTTATATCTTGGCAGAATGATCAGCTCTGAATTTGGCAATTCATCGGCAATTAATCGATTCAATCGAGGGTTGCAGCCACCATCATATTCAGCAGTCAGAACGAGTGCTGGAGCTTCTACTTCGTGCAACCAAGGCAACATCTCGGTACCGGCATAAATCCTGAATGCGTTCATAAACACTTTTTCGTTGGTGTCCATGACCTGCTGCAGTCTGGCTTCTACAATGTCTAACTTATCGGCGACAAAGTCATCAGTGAACCACCGTCCAATCAAGGTCGGCAAAACGTTCGGAATACCTCTTTGCTCCATTTCATGAACCACTTTCCAAACATTTCTGCTGTCGTCTTCCGATCTTCCAGCCGCCGTCGATAGCAATCCCAGAGACAGCACGCATTCAGGATACTTGCGCGCATATGCAGGTCCGATCATTCCACCCAACGAATGCCCGACAAAATGAGCGCGTTCGATTCCGGTTTTCTCTCGCACACGCTCTAAGTCACTGACAAGTTCATTCAGTCCGAATTCGCCATCAGGAATCGGTGATTCACCATGACCTCTCAGGTCATAAGCAACAACTGTGAAATACTTGCTCAGAACCGGGAGCAAAAATTGCCAGGCATTTCTAGCCGCGCCGATGCCGTGAATGAGAAACAGCGGAGGACCGTCACCCTCAATGCTGAATTTGCAATCAATTACATCTTCAACATTGTGTCTAGCGGAAGTTTGATTGGAATTCTTCAATTCAGTTTTGCTCGCACCCAAACCAAGTAGGTTACCCTAAATTCCGTAATGGTTGGCAACGGCTTCAGAAATAATTGCAATCCGACACTGAGCCGTCCTAGTCGCTTAGGACACTAGTCGCGTTGACGAAACTTCCATCGTACCCGAGCACTGTCGTAAGGCGTAGCAGGTGGGACACATCGGGTTGAGACAGCCCGAGAAGTTTGGCGGCCTTGAGCAGATGTGTGTCGACATCCGGGAGTTCCAGGTCGGCGAATTCGTTGCTGCTGCCGTGTTTGGTCTCCACGTTGTCGGTCTTCATCGCAGCAGTTCGACTCCCTCCAACCGTGCGGCCTTCTGATCGAAGGTGTACAAGGGATGCGCTCCGGATCGTTCAGCTGCAGCAAAGGTCATCAGATCCGAGAATCCCACGCCGCCTGCCCGGTACCGGAACGCGGCCCGGGCTACATCGTCGGCGGCCTCGATGACAAGACCCTCGGTCGCCACGAGTTCTTCCAGGATCGTCGCAATGCGGTCACGTGGAAAACCGTAGGCCCGTTCCAGTACCCAGACGAGTTCGACCACAACCTCCCGGCAGGCATAGCCTGGACGCTCGGAGGTGAGCGACTCCAGCAAGCCGCGAGCGGCCTCCGCCTGTCGCAACTCGTCACACACCAGATAGCGGACAAGGACGTTGGTATCGAGTGCGATCATCCCTCAGCCACCCCGTCGGCCACGGCCTGCTCCATTTGCTCCACGGTGATGGGCGGGCCGTCGTGTCTCAGCACGCCAAACAGCCGACCGATGGGCCGCACGGGCAGTATGCGTACTTCGCCGTCGAAGATGACATAGCGCACCCGGTCACCGGCCCGCACGCTCAACGTCTCTCGCACAGGTTTGGGGAGTGTGGTCTGTCCCTTTTTCGTTACCGTAGATTCAAGCATGGCAATACCTCCAATCTCTTTACAATATACAATAATGCCTTACTTAACGTAATAATGTAAGCAATTTCGTTGAACATCAGGGTACGTTGGCTTCAAATCCCCTCGCAATCCCTCCTTTGGCCACCCGACACCTTTCCCCGCGCACCAGAAAGTTACCGCTGAAGACCGCCATCTTCGGTTCGTCAATCTCCCCCGTTCAGAGTGAAACACAGAAAGGTGGTGATGAAGCCACTCTGACCCTGTCTCGGGTTGCGTTCGATTCCCGTTTTCTCTCGCACACGCTCCAAGTCGTTGACAAGTTCATCCAATCCGAATTCGCCATCAGGAATCGGTGATTCACCATGACCTCTCAGGTCATAAGTAACGACTGTGAAATATTTGCTCAGAACCGGGAGCAAAAATCGCCAGGCATTTCTAGCCGCGCCGATGCCGTGAATGAGAAATAGCGGAGGACTCATTACCCTCAATGCTGAATGTGCAGTCAACTACAACATCAACATTGTGTCTAGCGGAACTTTGATTGATATTCTTCACTTCATTTTTACCTGCGACCAAAGCAAGTGTTCTCCCTGCTTCACTCAGTCGGATTTCGATTCGGATATTGGACTCTCAAGAAAATGCGGCATGACCTCTTCGCTAAAATTCTGTATGCAGTCCAGAGTCTCCGACTGATCGACTCCGAAATTTATATTCAGCACCATCCGATCAATTCCGAGTTCAGCGTAAGGCGCGAGCTTGTCAACCATTTCCGTTGTTGTACACACAAGGAGATTTTCAGCGAGTTCTTCCATTGTCTGATCGCGCGGAAGAGGGCGAATCATCCCCGCATCTACAATTCCTGGTCCAGTAAAAATGTTGTCAAAACGACTGTAGTATGAATAAGCCTTTTCAATGTGTCTGCGCCGGTCACGATCAGTGCGGGAAACGAATGCAACACGAGACAGGGTCAGAGTGAGATCATCACCATTGCTCTGTGTTTCACTCTGAGCGAGTCTGAAATTTTCAACCTGTTTCAGCAACAATTCCTGATTGCCCGAAAGAGGAGTCGTCTGAATGTGCATCCCGCGTTTTGCATAGCTATAGACGTTGGCCGGATTTACCACCGCCACCATCATTGGCGGGCCGCCAATTCGAATCGGGCGCGGCATGATCGTAAGTGGATCGAATTTGTAGAACTTGCCACTCCATGAGACCTCTTCCTTGGAAAGAAGCGCCTGCAGCACCTCAAGTGCTTCATCAAATCGTTCCTGTGTCTCAACGATTGGGACCCCGAGACGTTCCATCTCAAACTTATAGGCACCTCGACCTACGCCAAGCAGCAACCTTTGCTCGGTGAAAATGTCTGCAACAACAATCTCCCCTGCAAAAACTCTCATGTCGTGCAGAGGCAGCACTACGACCGAAGTAATGATTTTCACATATTGGGTATGTGCTGCAATCTTGACAGCAAACTGCAACGGGGCCGGCATCATCAAACAGTTGATCAGATGATGCTCAGTCATCGAAATGGACTCGAATCCTAATTTCAGACTTCCTGACCTCGACCAATTTAACATGTCTCATTCTACCGGTTTACGAAGCGAGATTTCATAGAAAAGGGTGAGGTCGGTTCCGGGATATTGGGTAGCGGTGTCATTGAGTTCCTTGATTAGCGGCAGCAACGCACGGTCCGAGGCATCGTTGGCAAGGCCGAGCAGCTGAACGCGCAGCAGACCCTGTTCAGGTTGCGGAATGACATTCGCTTCGCACTGGAACAGTTTGCCGAGCAGTTTGCGAGCGTTGTGTTTTTTACCCTGTGCGGCGTTGACCGCCGGCATCATTTGGGTTTCCGCCCGGTAGGCAATCATGCGGATGATGTCAAGAAAATGGCGCGGTGCACTCGGCAGCGCGTCCAAGCGCTGATGCTCCGGCAAATCGCCGGCGCGCACATGGGAAGGAATCTGCAACCGCTGTGCCTTGAGTCTGACCAGTTCAAGTTCATATTGCTGTGCGGTGCGCTCATATTGTGTGGCGTCTCGGTTCTGGTTGCGGAATTGGATTATTTGTCCCCCTGCACGACTACGCTTGGCGTTGGTGTTCTTGATTCGCTTTTCCAACTCGCGCCGATCAGGATTGACCACCTTGGCGTTCTCGTCCACGGGAATCAACTGCTGAACACTGAGTGCATCAAGATTGAACTCCTGACGCATCTGCTTGAAGAAATTCTCCTGTGCCCAGCGCGAGAACAGCGCCTCAACCACCCGTTGCATCGGCAAATTCGGATGGGTGGTGATCAAGGCAGCCTGGCGACCGCTGTCCATCAGACGACGGATCTGACGCACCTTGTATCCATTGGCCAGTTCAACCTCGTCTTCGGCAATCAGCACCGAACGGACACTGTGATGCGCCGGGCCATGCAGCGACACCTCGACCGGCTCGAAGCGACTTTGCAGCCAATCGGCGCCGCGATGGTTCTTATGCCAGCTAATGCAGGCGATGCCCTGCCGAGCCAGTCGCTGAAACAGATCCGGGCTCCAGCCCTCGCGGTCAAACACCAGGGTCAGAACCGGTTCCGCCTCGGCTGCCGTCAGGTTCGGCGCAGATTGCGGAATCGCACCGATGCATCGCAGTTCCGGCAGCATATCGTGTTCAAGCGTATGAACCATCTTGCGGTCGATCTGCTGGTGCAGGCACAGCAACGGCATCCCCCCGAGTGCGTTGATCCAATAGCTGGCGGCAGCCGGCAGGCACAACTTCTGGCGCGCCACGAAATGCTTCGGCAGATTGCCCTTGCGTCCGCTGTAAACTTTCACGTGACCGTCCACCGACAAGGTGGCGCAGTCGTGCGGATTTTCATTTATCCAGCGCTGTGCCAGGTGCCCCTGCCAGGCTCGAACCCGGCTTTCATCGCAACTGATCTTGCGCAGTTTGCCACGCAGCGTCTTGACTTCTGGACAGCGGTCCAGTCCAAGCAGTATGCCCCATTCACCGGGACACTGATAACGCAATGCTTCCGGGTTGCGGATTCTCGCCAGCATCATCAGGGCGATCAGCACCAGCACTGTGTTCAGTCCGTAGAAGCCGTTTGAAAGTTGAAAATGATGCCCGACATTGTCTAGCAGCCCTTGTTTCAGCAACGCTGGAAGCGCAGTGAGAACGCCGCCATTTCGCACCGCACTGGCTGATTCAGTAAATTGCGGAGCCGCTTCGGTGATCAGTCCCGCACTGGCTGCCAAGCGCGTATCGACATCGTGAGCCGCACGTCCCATTGGCGCTTGTTTGTCACGACGGTCTCGTACCGCACGATCGACCGTATCGGCAATATCGGAATCTTTTTGTCCGGCTGCAGACGGTTGATCATCAAGCGCAGTGCGGCTCGCGGGCGGTGTGATAATCCCGGCACGGCGATGCTCGCTGAAAGTGCTTGGCGCAATCCCCAGTTGCCGGGCTGTTGCGCGTCCACTGCAACCTTCGACCAGAAGTTCGCTGGCGCGTTGGACGGTCTGTGCATCCACAGTCACACGCCCGCGCCCGCGGCGCCGGGCATAGAAGGACGGTTCGCCTTCGGTGCGGTATTGTTTCGCAAAGCGCGATACGGTTTCACGGCGAATCCCATAGGCCCGTGCGATCTCGGCATGCGTGACGCAACCCGCTGCTGCAAACTTCGCGATCCGCAGGTTTCTCGCCGACCTGTCGTCTGCGCGATGCTGGTCGATCGGCAGCAGATAGTGAAAGTAAGTGGTGGTTCCATCGCAAGTGACCATGCTGAAAAAGGTGCCGATGGGAGTTGCCTCGGGGACATTGATTGGGAGTTGAGCAGTCATGAATTTCGGCTTTCCGCGTGAATATATGTGATTTATTATTATAGCCAACTTTCAACCGGAAAAGTTCGAAATATTCAACAAAATCAGAAGAAAATCCTGTAATATGAACAGGTTACTCTGCTCTGAACGGTACCGGACGACAGGCGGAGGTCAGGAAGTCTGAATTTGTCCGCCAGCACCGCCTGATCAAGCATTTCGCGGTAAACTCGGTCACCGCCGTAAGACTTGTCTGGATAATCAGCGGACAGCTGAATGCAAAATTCCATATTTTGCAGGGGAGCAAATGATCTGCCTGAGTCTACGAAACCGTACTCCAGCGAAACGGATTCGTCTCACTCGTTTCCTCTTAGTCCGAGTTCGTCAAATACGTCAATCAACGCTTCTACCAGTTCATGGATCATTTCATCAGTATGCAATGGTGTCGGTGTGATTCTCAATCGCTCGGTACCGAGGGGAACTGTAGGATGATTGATATGCTGCACAAAAATACCGTGCTTGTGTAACAAGCGATTGCTCGCTTCACGACACAGATTGGGATCTCGAACCATGATGGGAATTATGTGACTGGGGGTTTCCATCAGAGGCAAACCCACATCTCGCAACTGGGATTTGAGCGTGTTCACGTTGCGATGAAGCTTAATTCGGCGTTGGATGTCCTTTCTGACATGCCGTACGCTCGCGACAGCACCTGCGGCTGTAGCAGGAGGCATTGCAGTGGTAAATATGAAGCCGCTACCGAAACAACGGATGAAGTCAACCAATAGCGCGCTTGACGCAATATATCCACCAATCAAACCGAATGCCTTTCCAAGCGTGCCTTGAATCACATCAACTCGATCGGCCAAACCTTCACGTTCAGCGACACCACCACCTGTCTCCCCATACAGGCCGACAGCATGAACCTCATCCAGATAGGTTATCGCATCGTACTTGTCAGCCAGGTCACAGACTTCCTTGATTGGACCTATGTCTCCATCCATCGAATAGACCGACTCGAATCCGATCAGTTTGGGGCGATTGATATCAACGCCATCCAGCAGTTCTTCCAGATGCTGGACATCATTGTGACGAAAAATATGCCTCTCGCACTTGCCGAAGCGAACCCCTTCAATCATGGATGCATGATTGAGGGAATCTGAAAACAACACCATCTCGGGAATACCCCCGAGGGTGCTCAAAACGGTAGAGTTTGTTACATAACCGGATGTAAATACCAGTGCCGCCTCTTTATTGTGCAGACTTGCGAGTTCCGCTTCAAGTTCAACCAATGGATGACTGGTTCCCGCGATATTGCGGGTGCCGCCAGCACCGGCACCAATCTCGCGCACAGTTTTGCATATTGCATCCGTTACATCGGGATGCTGACCCATGCCAAGGTAGTCGTTATTGCACCAAATCGTAATTTCTCGACCAATTGAATGGTTTGTAGCTCGTGGATATTCGCCAGCGTGCCGTTCGAGGTCTGTGAACTCGCGATAGTTGCCCGCCGCTTTCAAGCGAGCTATGGATTCTGTAAAAATAGCATCGTAATCCATAAAGATTCTACTGGTGCGAGTCTGAACTGGAGAAATGTACGGTTATAAGTGGAGCTAGAGCGATTTACTTAGATGCTGATTGCAACTGTTGTTAGAAAATCAATTATAGCCATCACGGACTTAAGCATCGGCATTCATCAAATCAATCGCAGGCTTGGTGTTTTTTAGGCCGTTGCTACACGAACCAAACTGCAAGTTTGCTACTGGATTTTCCTGCGAGCGACAAGCAGCGCCCATTCCCCCTCGCATCGCAGAGAAAAATCAAACGATTGTGCATAGCGAATCTTGACTCTCTCGGCCTGTGATGCAAGAATTCCGGACAGTGCCAGCCAACCACCCTGTGCCGTCATTTCCGTCAATTCATGGGACAAGTGCAACAGCGCATTTTCAAAAAGATTCGCTACAACGACATTGGCAATTAAGTCTGTAGAAACCTTGTCCGGCACCAACGCCATATAGCGGTCTTGAACACCGTTGCGCTCGGCATTTGCCATACTCTCTACCACCGCGTCGGGATCAATGTCGACGCCCCACGCGAATTCAGCTCCAAGTGCCAATGCTGAAATTGCCAGAATTCCACTGCCGCAACCATAGTCAATGACATTACACCCTTTAAGTTCCAGTTCAGAAAGAAACTCAAGACACATTCGAGTCGTTGCATGTTGCCCGGTACCGAACGACATTCCAGGATTTATGGTGACCTTGCTGGCTTTGCTGATTTCAATTTGATGCCAAGGCGCGATGATCCAAAGCCGCTCGCTGACTTGTAGAGGCTTGAAATTTTGCTGTACCTCCCGCACCCAGTCACGATCTTCCAGATGTTCTGAAGTTATGGCAAATCGACTATCGTCCTGCCGCAGTGGCTCGAAATCTTGATAGAGCGAATCTCCGCTCGCAAATTCCGTATCAAACAGCCCGCTTACAGTGGTTCGGGCCTGTTCGTCAGCAGCAAGTATGGAGACGGACAAAGCGCCATGCTCTTCGAGCAATTCAGCGACTGCATTCGCACACTCGAAAAGACAATCAACGACGATATTCGTCCAGCCAGGATATCTCACCGACTCTTTAATGGCCTAATATACGTTCGAGAAAATTGATGTCGACTACACCCCGGTGGAACTTCTTCTTCGATAGAACAAGCTGATGAAGCGATGTTGTCGTATCCACACCATCAATCAGCATTTCCTCAAGAGCGCCCTTCATCCTGGCAATGGCTTCGTTTCTGTCACCTCCATACGTGATGACCTTAGCGATCAGGGAATCGTAGTGGAGTGTAATTTCATAATCGCTGTAGATATGTGAATCGACTCGAACACCCGGCCCTCCAGGCGGATGATAGCGGCGAATTACTCCTGGCGAAGGTATCAGGGATTCAGGGTGCTCCGCATTGATTCGGCATTCAATTGCATGGCCCTGTATATGAATTTGATCCTGTGTCACGGCTAGTGGTTCGTCCGCTGCAATCCGTATTTGCTCTTTGACAATATCAATTCCGGTTACAAACTCCGTAACGGTGTGCTCTACCTGCACTCGTGTATTCATTTCTATAAAGAAAAAATTTTCTCCGTCATATAGAAATTCGAACGTTCCAGCGCCTAGGTAGCCAAGCTCCTTGCAGGCGGCTACGCACTTGCCCCCCAGTTCCTGCCGCACCTCATTGATGATGTTGAAGGCAGGTGCTTCTTCAATCAGTTTTTGTCTGCGTCGCTGTATCGAACAATCACGATCACCCAAGTGAACTACATTGCCAAACTTGTCCGCTAGAACCTGAATCTCGATATGCCGAGGATTGTGGAGAAACTTCTCCAGATACAGCGTTGAATCTCCGAAACCCAGACTCGACTCGCCATGCGACATGGATAGGGCATTTTCCAGTTGCGACTCATCCTGAACCAGACGAAGGCCTTTGCCGCCACCGCCTGCGGCCGCTTTAATCAACACCGGATAGCCAACGCTCTTCGCTTGAACTTTGATTTGTTCTATGTCGTCTCCAAGCGCACCGTCGGAACCAGGCACGCACTGCAGCCCAGCATTCGTCATCGTTCGAATGGCTTCGATTTTATTCCCCATTGTGCGAATCGCAGCTGGTGACGGGCCAATAAATATGAAACCGCTTTGCTCAACACGTTCAGCGAAATCCGCGTTTTCAGCGAGAAAGCCGTAACCCGGATGGATGGCGTTGGCGTTGGTAACTTCCGCAGCCGCAATGACCGCTGGAATGTTCAGATAACTCTGCGCAGCGGCTGCAGGGCCGATGCAGACTGATTCGTCCGCTAGTTTTACGTACTTGGCTTCCCGATCAATTTCAGAATGCAGTGCGACAGTCGCTATGCCGAGGTCGCGACACGCACGAAGTATGCGAAGCGCAATTTCGCCCCGATTGGCGATGACAATTTTATCGATCATTCACTTAGAAGGAAAAGCGGTTCACCAAATTCCACCGGATCTCCGTTTTCCTTTAACACATTCACAATCGTACCGCTTCGGTCCGCTTCAATCGAATTGAAAAGTTTCATGGCTTCAATGAGGCATAGTGGTTGCCCCAACTCGACTTGATCACCAACTTTCACGAACGGGTCGGCATCAGGTGATGCAGATGAAAAGAAAGTACCCACCATAGGTGACAACACTGGGAACGTGTCATCCATCTCGTCATCATCCTCTCGGATGTCTTCTAGATGCACCGAAGACTCGATCGCTGGGGTTGCTGTATGGGATAGCTGGTGATCAGCTACGATCGCCGGCGTACGGGTCAGCCGAATCGATTCATCGCCTTCGCGGATTTCGATCTCGCTGAGTTTGGACGCATTGAATATTTCAATGAGTTTACGTATTTTTCTTAAGTCCATGTCCTATACATCGCTTGCCGAATGATCCAGAAACCGAACCGCCGCTTGAGCTGCCAACTCGTAGCCCTGCGCCCCAAGCCCGCAGATTACACCGTGAGCGATATCGAAAAAAAACGAATGATGCCGAAACTCCTCGCGCTGAAAAACGTTGGACAGATGCACTTCGATGAATGGAATACGGGAAGCCAGCAAGGCATCTCTCAATGCCACACTTGTGTGAGTAAAAGCAGCCGGATTGATGAGGATAAACTCGACTTGATCGGTGAGCGCTTCCTGCACAAAATTCACAAGTTGATGTTCGGCATTGCTTTGCCTGGCTTTCAGATCGTGACCTGCTTCAGAGGCAATGCGAGAAACATGCTCATTGATTTGATCAAGTGTCGTACTGCCATAATGCTCGGGCTCTCTTGTGCCGAGCAAATTCAGGTTGGGACCGTGCAGAACCAGAATTTTCGCCATATCGTAATGCAATCAAGTTGATTGACTATAAACGGCATTATAAACAAAGTTAAATGCAATTCATATCTTTTTCGCCGATATTAATTGCTATTTTGCAACAATACGCGCACGGTCGAGATTTTGCACTTGCTTCTCAGGAAGTAAAATCCGCACATGTTTCCAATCAATTGATCAGTTTCAGCAGATCTTCCTCGGTCAATGGCCCGGCTTTCCTGAATATCCGCGCCCCAGAGTTCGAGAATGCAACCGAAAATGGCAGAATTCGGTCGCTATTGCCGAGTAGCGTCATCATTTGATCAGTGAGCTGAGGTTCACTGATGATGGATGGAAATCGAATGCCATTGTCAATCAGGAATTGCAGCGCCGGTTCCTCAGAATCCATGACGACACCCACAATTTGTAAACGGTCTCCGCCATGATTTTCGTTGAATTGATCCAGCAGCGGCATCTCCTCAATGCAGGGCGGACACCAGGATGCCCAAAAATTCAATAGCAGAACCTTGCCAGTCCAATCATCAACGTCAATCACTGGACCGTTCAAGGATTTCCATTGGCTTTGATAAATTCTCAAATCGTCTATGTCTTGTATGGCTGCCTCGGCAGATCCCGAGTAGTAGCGCCAGGCCAGACCGGCAACGAGCGATATTGACGCTACAACAATAACGATACAAATTAGTAAAAGGTTCCTTCTGTTCATCGAATTGTGGTCCAAAGACACTCTAGAGTGTCAAAAAAGTGCGTGATGAATTAACTCGACAATCTCGCAACGGTTTTTCCGCTGGGAAATGCTTCGTCCAAATTCTCTCTCAAATGGATAAGTGGAACAGCGACAGGTTGACTCTCAAATGCCACTTGCGGCAAAGGTCGAAGCACATCGCGATTGCCTAATACACCGCCGATCAGAGACAACACGCCCCACAGAAGTAGCACAAGACCGATTCCTTTCCAAAAAATCTTCCAGCCGGTCGCATCCACTGGCAATTCCCCAGTGGCCCCAAGAAACACACCCGTTACGATGAATAGTGCCGCCCACAAAAGAAGCACGGGAACTTCCGGAATATTGCCGAGCAAGTAAATGGTAACGCCGAGCAACATCACTCCAAACCCCTGCTTCAATCGATCCATCCACAATCCGGCTTTGGGAAGCGCAACTCCGATTCCAAATCCTATTGCGATCAATACCGCACCCATCCCCAGTGCCATTGAAGTCATCATTGCAGCGCCCAGATAAGGGTCAGCCCTGACAATCGCAATGCCGAGAACGGATATAAGCAGAGGCGACACGCAGGCACTCACGACCAGTGCCGATAAAATCCCCAGTACGAAAACTGCGCTGAATTTTCCGCCGCCGATTTTCATTGTGCTTTGTTGTACTTTGCTCTCGAATACAGAAGGCATCCTGATCTCGTACAAACCAAAAAGCGAAAGCGCCATCAGTGCGAATACGGCGCTCATGATTCCGAGCGCCCACGCGTTCTGAAAGTATGCCTGCAATTGATCTCCGGTAGCGCCCGCGACAGCTCCGACGATCGCATAAGCGACAACCGTTCCAAAAACATAGATGATCGCTAAACTACCACCTCGAATTCTACCGCTGGAACTCTCATTTCCTGCAATGATCGAAGAAAGTATTGGTATAAGCGGCAGCACACAGGGTGTGAAAGTTAGCAGCAAACCAGTACCGAATGCTGTCAGCACTAGCCACCAAGTCGAACTGCCAGCCCCTCCTGATGGTGTCTTGATCGCTTTGGCTAGTGATGATTGTGTTGCATTGGCAGAATCGACTAGATTTGTAAGCACGACGTCGAATGTTTTCCTTACCGGTGGATAACAGATCAGATCTTTGGCGCAACCCTGATACTCTGCGGTCAACTGCAATTTGCCTTTACCGGGACCAGAACGCAGAAGCGGGATATCAACATCAAAGTTCTTTGGATAGATGAAAGTTTCTCCAAAAAAAGCATCATTCATCAGTTCGCTATCCGGTAAAACCGGCCGCAGCAGTCTTGCATCACCCATCGCTTCAAATTTCAGCTTGTCTCGATAAAGGTAATAGCCTTCAGCTACGTCGAAGGACGCCTTCAATCGTTCGCCATCGATCATCCAAACGTTCAAAATAAATGCATCATCTACTTCAAGCAGATTGTCCTCGGTAACGCTTGGAATATTTGAAAACAAGCTGTCCAGCGAAGAAAGAGACTTGTCAGTTGAAGCAGGTTCAATTACTGCCAACTGATTCATATTTTGAGTATTCTCTACCCCAAACGAAGCAGTTTCGGTAGTCTGTGAGGCTTGCGCAGCAGGGATCAAGGCGAATGGCATGGACACATCGCTCTTGAGTGGAGGATAGCATACTCCGATGGGTTCGTTGCATCCTTGTCCCCAAACCTCAAGATTGATGCCTGTTACCGGATTGGCGGCAACAAGCGGAATTCGAATTTCTACCCGGTCCGCATAGGTGACGACTTCCCCGAACAACGGATCCTCTTTTATCTTGCCTGGCGGCAGCGCAAGCTCGCCGATCTGAACTCCTTCCGTCTGAGAAACCGCAACAAACTTGTCTTGATACATGTAGTAATCATCGGCGATGTCCCAGAAAGCGATGAGTTCGTTTCCAACCAGTTCACTGCTGAACGCGAACGCTTGCTCCGGGGGAAGCAGATCATCTTCGCTCTGGGCACTCGCTACGGAGACGATAAGAATAATTAATAAACCTGTCAGTGTTCTCATGCTTATTTCAATCAGTTATTTGCTTCCACTCTTTAGACAAGCATAGATGGCTGCAAGTTCGTTTATTGTTGAATTCATAGCACCTCAATTTTACTATTGGATGATTTCTCTTCAGGTGTTATTGGGGAATGGGAACATCCGTCCTGTGAATGGTTGATTGAGCAATTCAGCGAATGTTGCGAGATGGAATGGAGAGAGGTGGCAGAATCGACTACGCAATATGATAAAATTTATATTGATTAGTAATGATAATGATTATCATTTGTATTATCATATCAGTTCCTAGTTCTAAATATCACTACTACAGTGGTAATTGACGATGTTTGAAAAATCAAGCAATCTACTTTTCGGCACCCTTCTATGCCTGGTGTATACGGCACAATCTGCCGTGGCTGATGATGAGGTTGTGAATATTTATTCTGCCAGAAAAGAAGCGTTGATTCTTCCAGTGCTTGAGAAATTTCGTGAGCAAACTGGTATTGATTTCAAACTGATCACCGGAAAAGCCGATGCCCTGCTGAAACGGATAGAACTGGAAGGTGAAGCAACACCAGCTGATCTTTTCATTACCGTAGATGCAGGCAGACTGTACCGGGCAAAACAAGCCAACGTACTGCAACAGCTAGGGAGCGATTCCATCAATGCAGTGGTTCCGGAAAATTTGCGAGACCGGGATGACTACTGGGTCAGCCTTTCACAACGGGCGCGAACCATAATGTATTCACCTGAAAGAGTCAGTTCAGAGGAGCTATCTACTTATGAGCAGTTGGCCGATCCAAGGTGGAAAGACAGGATTTGCATACGCTCTTCTGGAAATATTTACAACCAGTCACTTGTCGCTTCTATGATTGCTTCGTTCGGTAAAGAAGCCACCCTCGCTTGGGTAGAAGAACTCGTATCGAACTTTGCCAGATCTCCTGCTGGTGGAGATACCGATCAAATCAAAGCGGTCGCCGCCGGTCAATGCGATATCGCAATCGCGAATACATACTACTATGGTCGGTTGGCGGCTAGTGACAAGGAAGATGATCGAGCAGTCGTCGAGAAAGTTAGAGTGTTCTGGCCAAATCAAGCAGAGGGGGATCGTGGGACTCATGTAAACATCAGCGGTGCCGGAATCACGGCTCACGCGAAAAACAGGAATAATGCACTGCGTCTGCTTGAATTCCTGCTTACGCCGAAATCTCAGTCCTGGTATGCGCAAGTCAATCAGGAGTATCCAGTCGTCCCAGACATAACTGCATCGGACGTGTTGCAGAAATTGGGACCATTCAAAGCTGATAGCCTGAATTTGACCATGCTGGGCGATAACAACAAAGCGGCTGTGGAAATCATGGACATTGCGGGCTGGCAGTGAACGGCCAAGCACGAAAATTGTCATCCGACAGCAATGCAAAAAATTGACGCCTGACTGTATCTTGCTTCTGCTTCTGTAACTGATGCAGCTCACACGCTATTCAGGATTCGGGCCGCTCGGCTGGTCAGCCTCGCTGATTACGATTGTCATTGCTTCGCCGATTATCGTCATAGCCGCTTCAATCTTTGTTACAGGCAGTGTCGATATCCTAGGCCATCTAGCGAAAACCGTTCTTGGCACCTACGTGGCGAATTCTCTGATGCTTGTCATTGGAGTTGGTGTGATGACGCTGCTGATAGGCGTACCTGCGGCCTGGTTTACAAGTGTTTGCGAATTCCCAGGCCGCAAATTTTTTGTGTGGGCACTGCTGCTGCCACTGGCATTTCCTGCCTACATTATTGCGTATACCTATACAGGCATTCTGGACTATGCCGGGCCGGTGTTCAGTTTTATACGTGAAGTAGCGGATGAAAGTCTTTCGAAACACCTGTATTTTTCGATCCGGTCGGTTCCGGGTGCAATCGCAATGTTTTCATTCGTGCTATATCCCTATGTATATCTTCTCGCTCGCACTGCGTTTCTTGAGCAATCTGTCAGCTTCCTTGAAGCCAGCCGAACACTTGGCTACAACATCCCTCAGGGCTTTGTTCGTCTTGCGATACCCCTCGCAAGACCCGCTATCGTCACCGGCGTATCTCTGGCGTTAATGGAGACACTGGCCGATTTTGGGACTGTCGAGTATTTCGGAATTGGCACCTTTACTACGGGCATATTTCGTGCCTTCTATGGTTTCGGAGATGCCACTGCTGCCGCACAGCTTTCAACCATGTTGTTGGGTTTCGTGGCTTTGCTGATTTTTATCGAACGATATTCGCGCCGTAGAGCCCGTTATCATTCCGCCAACGGGAAAACAATTCACCAGATCAGAATTCAACTTCGAGGAAAGCATGCCTTGTTCGCCTGGATAACGTGTCTGTTGCCGATCTTTCTTGGTTTCATTCTTCCCGCTCTGATACTGATGAAGTGGGTGCTATTCGATGCCGAGTTGAATGTAGCGGCGTTTGGCAAGTTAGTCTGGAATTCCTTTTTTCTTGCTATTGTGGCAGCATTGATTGCGGTAACCCTGGCGATTGTTCTGGGATATGCAAGACGAACCAGTAAAACTAGACTGGTACAAGGATTTGTCGGAATTTCAGGTTTGGGTTATGCAATTCCAGGTGCGGTCATCGCAGTTGGCATAATTGTCCCGCTGGCTTGGCTTGACCATCGGCTGATTGATTTTGCACGTTCCATATTTGATGTGAATATCGGATTGATCCTGTCAGGATCGATATTTGCGCTTCTTTTCGCGTACACTGTGAGATTTCTTGCAATTTCACTCGGTTCAGTTCAATCTGGAATGGAAAAAATCCGACCCAACATGGATTATGTAGCACGAGGCTTGGGGTATCGGGCTTTTGAAGTTGTTGGCAAAGTTCATGTGCCGCTTCTGACGAGCTCATTGCTTACTGCGGTTCTCATCGTGTTTGTCGACGTTCTAAAAGAATTACCAGCAACCCTGATTCTGCGTCCTTTTGATTTCAATACTCTTGCAGTTCGAGCCTATGAACTTGCTTCCGATGAAAGACTGATCGATGCTGCCCTTCCATCCCTAGTGATCATTGCTACCGGTATAATTCCCGTCATAGTGATAAGCAAATCGATATCACGCGGTAGTACATCAGAACACTGAGTCATGTAATCAAAATCTACAACGGATATGACAAAAGAAGACCATCCTATCGTGGATGTTCGCGGGGTTTTCATTGCCTATGACGATAAAGCCGTAGTATTCAATGCAGGCTTTACGCTGAACAAGGGAGAAATCGGGTGCATTCTCGGACCTAGCGGTTGCGGAAAATCCACCCTGTTGAGATGTATTGCAGGCTTTGAACAACCGTTGAGTGGCAGCGTCTCCATGAATGGTGATGCTGTGTCAACACCGAATCATATTCTTGCACCGGAAAAACGCGGCATTGGCATGGTGTTCCAGGATGTGGTCATGTTTCCGCACATCAACGTGGCAAAAAACATTGCGTTTGGTTTGCGAAACTGGAGTGCAAAAATTCAGGCAAAACGTGTGAATGAATTGCTGGAACTGATCGGTCTGACTGGCTACGGTGATCGGCATCCCCATTCTCTATCTGGCGGTGAACAGCAGCGCGTCGCGCTAGCGAGAGCCATCGCTCCGAGACCGAACCTGTTGCTGATGGACGAAGCGTTCTCAAATCTCGACGCTGAGCTTCGCCGGACTCTGATTCCTGAGGTCAGGGTGATACTCAATCACGAAAATATCAGTGCAATTCTGGTCACGCATGACCACCACGAAGCGTTTGCCATTGCAGACAAAATCGGAGTGATGGAAAATGGAAGAATTCATCAATGGGACGTCCCGTTCAATCTCTACCACAAACCCGGCGATCGCTTCACTGCTCAGTTCATTGGCGAAGGGGAATTAATTCCAGCTACAGTTATCGATGATCAAAACTTGAAGACTGTATTCGGCCGTCATCCCATTAGCAAAGGCATGCTTTTGAACAAGGACGAACAGGTGGATATTCTGTTGCGACCCGATGATATTCTTCATGACGACAATAGTACGATTACCGGCGAGGTTTTAAACAAATCATTTCGCGGCTCTCATTTTATGTATAGACTTCGGCTAGAGAATGGGCAACAGGTCATCTGTCTTGCTGACTCCCACCACAACCATCTAATCGGAGAATGGATAGGATTGAAACCGAACATTGAACATGTCGTCATATTCAGAAGGAATGGAGAAGAAGAAATCAACTACAGTGATCAGGCAATTCGTCTGTTGGCAGAATCTGGACGACAGAATCCAAGCAGGGGTGCCAGCATGGGTTTGAAAAATCGATTCAGAAGTCTGTTTCGTTCAAGTTCGTGACTTGTATCTGGTCTGCGTAACAGTAACTCTAGTAGCGTTGCGACACACTTGAATTTGCAGTCAGAAACTTTATATTGAGTTTCGAGGAGCAACATGTGTCTATAGTAGAAAAATCCTTTGCCATCCCCGCCGCAGATGGACAACAAGTTCGAGGTGTTTATCGAGATTCAGGACAAGGTCCTGTTGGAGCCTTTCTTCACGGCCTTCTGTCTGACGCTGAAGGTACGAAATCCATGGCTCTTTGGCATCAAGCAGTGCATGCAAATCGTTCGTGGATTCGATTCGACATGCGTGCACACGGTCAATCTGACGGGTCATTCGATGAGTTTCGAATTTCAAGGGCGATTGAAGATACAAGCCTGGTTCTTTCTCTTTTCCCGAATCGGCCAAAAGTGCTTGTGGGCTCAAGCATGGGAGGATGGGTTGCAGCCCACGCGGCTTCGGATCCAACCTTGAACATTCGTGGTTTGGTCCTGATCGCACCGGCTTTCAGTTTCATGAAGACTCTTTTCCATAGTCTTGACCCAAAGGAACAGCAGCAATGGGAAGATACTGGATATAAAACGTTTGAGAGCCCCTATCCGGACAGTAACTTCACGCTTGCACACGAGGCTGTTGTCGATTCACTGGATTACGACTTGTTTTCCCATCCTGTAAGTTACAATCATCCAGTAAGGATACTGCATGGTGCTCTCGACGATGTCGTCCCTGCAGACCAAAGTGTAAAGTTCCAGAAACACGTTCAATCGCAAGTGGAAATAGAAATTCTGCAACAAGGGGACCACCGGCTGACGGATGATGTTCATCGCATCACTGGGGCTGTTGACGAAATCTGGCCTGAGTGACAAATCACCAAACTCAATCGATTCATTGAAACCGTTCACCCTTCTATTTTTATGTTTTCTTCTGATCCCAATCGCGGAAATCTATTTACTGATTCAGATTGGCGAAGTCATCGGTGCCGGCTGGACCATACTCGGCGTCGTTTCAACTGCATTGATTGGAGCGTGGTTAGTCCGCCTTCAAGGCATATTGACTCTGCATAGGGCGATTCAGAGCTTAAGAAAAGGCGAAGCGCCTGCCATGGAACTGATTGAAGGGTTGTTTCTTCTAGTCGCCGGAGCGTTACTCATTACACCGGGTTTCGTGACCGATACCATCGGATTTCTGTGTCTGACGCCTAGATTACGTCGAGCCCTTGCGGCGATATTCCTGAGTCGCTTCGTAGAAAGACTCGCACGTAGAGGTTCTTCAACCACATCCGAAACTTACGAAGTCAAGTACCGAGAAATCAAGAACAAGTAGCACACTTAGTTCAGAGTTGCCTTTAATTTCTCAAACAACTTGACGAGCCGATTCAAGTTCGTCAGATTTCCTTTGACTGGCCTGTTTCGGTCCTACCGTTTCTTAATATTCTCCAGCAAAATGGCTGCTAGAGTAATTGACCAGAAGAGTGAATCGCTGTATTTCAAGAACGAATCCAAAATAAACAAAAAAACTTTAGCTACAGTGTTGACAATTGTTTTTAAATGTAGGTAATGATAATCATTCTCATTTAAAAACAAACATAACGGATTTTTTATAGCAAACTCTCCTCTTGCGCTATGTGGCAGTGTTAATACACAACCGAATGTTTAGGCAGACTGCATGATCCGTCAAAATTTCCGTTTAGTGTCGGCACTGCCAATTTTTTCTAGTATTCACCCGGCAGGATTGAGTTCAACCTCAGATTCGTGCAATAGTAAAAATCGCCGTGGACAATGCTAGCCCGTATTTCTCACTAGGTTCTGGTGTGTCAGCAGATTCGACGTGAATTGTGGTTTGAACCAATCTATTCAGGCTGAATTCAGATTTCAAATGCCGGATTGCGTTCATTGATCACCTGCGTAGCGAATACGTCGGCAATTTCTTTTACATTGCGATGAGCTGGTTCCTGCCTAAACTTTCGTACGTGCAACCGCTTTCCAATGAGTTAAAAATGATCATCGAAACGTGGGTCAACTTGCAAGCGGTTGTTTTTCGTCAACTCGAAAATGTTGAGATTTTCGTTGTTAGTTTCGTACTACGGAGTGCATCAGAATTCCAAAGCCGAGCCTATTCTAGTAAATAGACACGCAATTCACTGTCTAAGAACGACGTCTACAAAAGTTTCGTTGTAACAAGCGCCTTCTTCAATATCCGTTCGAATATCGGACGGAATCAGTGAATTTACCGTAAGTTCTGTTTCGCTGCTCCTGCGCCAAGTTCCTTTGGGAGAGTAAAGCACGCCTTTTCGGGTTGCATCGGAAACGGTAAGTTTCAATGTCACTCGACCTCGCTTGTTCCATACTTCGACGGTGTCTCTATTTTTCAGATTACGCTTTTGCGCGTCCACTGGATTCATTTCCACAATTTCGCATCCATCCGAGAGGGCACACCCACCGAAAGTAGCGTTCGTACGCTTGTCGGAAGAAGGTGTAATGAGAGCGAAGGGAAGTTCCTGTTCCACGGGTTGATGACGCGGCACCCCAAACCCAAATCGATTCTGCAGGTCTGCTGAGAAAAGCTCAATCCTGCCTGAAGGCGTGGCAGGCAAGATGTTCTTGCACAGGATTGCATCGTCGCCATCCCTGCCTTTGAGTTCAATTGCAGTTTCAAGTGGAATTTCACTGGGCAAGTATCCCCGCAGTCGCGCATCGTCTTGGTCCAGTGCAGCGTCCATTAGCTGTTCATCGCTATCTGTGAAAGTCGCGTCAGCAAAACCAAACCTCGCCGCCAGTCGCCGGAAGATTTCGGTATTCGGTAGAGCATCACCAACGCAGGAAATTACCGGTTCAGCGCGCTGGATGTAGTTCTGTCCGTAGGAGCCGTACACATCTGAATATTCAAAATGACTTGCTGCTGGCAAAATAACATCGGCATAGGCCATACTGTCCGTCATAACAATGTCAGAGCCGACGATAAACAAATCTTCCTGTTCCAGAGCCTTGATCACTGCTGTCTGGTTCGGGTGTGTGACAACCGGATTGTGGTTGTAAATCATCACCGCCTTAATGGGCGGATCAAGAGATTCATCCAGCAGTAGTTCGGGTACGTCAACAATATTGAAGGTTCGAGTGCCTTCGGGAATCAGGTCGGGACGCTGAAGCCGGTTGGGAGTCTTCGGTGTAATGAGGCCCGGTTTGGCTAGTACACCGGCGCCAAGTCGTCCATGATTGCCGGTTAAAGCCTGTAGTGCCATAGCAGCGCGCAGGCCTGAACCGCCACTATATCCACGTTCTATCCCATTACCGACGGATACGGCAACATTGTCAGCTGCAACATAGAAATTGATGAATTGATGAAATTGTTCGGCGCTCAATCCACATTTGATTTCGACGTCCTCAACGGAATATTTGCGCGCTTCGTCTATGTAATGATCGAAACCGAGAGTCCACTTTTCGATGAACAATTGATCCAGCTTGCCGCGGCGTTCAAGTTCAGCCGCCATTGCCATTGCGAGGATGGCATCCGTGCCTGGCAGAACTTGCAGGTGCACAGTGCTCTGCTCGGCAATTCTTGTTCGTTTCGGATCGATGGTCACCACTTTCGCACCTTTTTCGCGTGCTACTTTGATGATTCGTGCAAGGTGCAGATTCGAAACCGTCACATTATTTCCCCAGATGACAACCAGGTCAGAATGAATCGCTTGCTCCGGCGGCATTCCTGGTGCCGCACCGAACAGGCTTGAATAGGCTGTTCCTCGCACTGCACCACATAGCGGTCCTCGATTTAAAAGCGTCGCTCCGAGTTTGTGAAAGAACCTTCGGTCCATTGAACCGCCTGCCAGCTCACCGTGCGGCCCAGCATAGTTGAACGGCATGACTGATTGTGGACCAAAGCGATCAATTGTGCGAGAAAATCCCTCATAAACCTCGTCTAGCGCTTCGTTCCAGGTGATAGCGGCGAACCGTCCTGAACCTCGAGTGCCTGTACGTTTTAACGGAGTCGTCAGTCGAAGATTTCCGTGAACCATTTCCGGATAACTGCGAGCAACCTTGTTGCAAATCACACCGTCTGTATAAGGATTTACGCTGGAACCGCGAACCTTGATCAACTGATCCTCCCTGACTGTCACCTCCAAGCTGCAGGTGTCAGGGCAGTCTAGCGGACAAACGCTATAGCGTGTTTGCAAATTTGCATCCATTTTCACTAACAGACCTCTTTCGATTTCAAAATTTAAAACTGATCATGTCTTGGGTGACTAGATCCAATTTATTTGCTATGTGCACTCACATCCTGTAACTGCAAAGAAAACTACTTAATGTACATGTGTGTTGCCAAGGACTATAAATGCACAAATTTGATGCATTTTCTCTTATTGATATGTGTTACTAAATTTTTTCACGATAAACGATTCTTCCTTGAATATCTTGAGGTCAATTTGATGAATTTCGATATCGAAATTACTTGCTATCTGTTCCAAACTTGCACTACCATTGTTGAAACACCACAGCACATAAACTGCTTCAAAAAGAAAATCTAATCGAACCTTTTTTCTATTCGGACTACTCTATTGGAACCATGGAAAATTTTATACAGCGACGAGATTTAGTCACCTCGAAAGAACTACGAGGATTTAGTGAACGAACAAACAGTGCCGGAATTATTCGTCTTGCGTTACATTTGATTATGATTGGTTTTTTCGGTTGGCTGGTCTGGCTTTCCTACGGCTCTTGGTGGATTGTTTTCTCTTGGATTCCTTATGGACTAGTCCTCGTCTTTCTTTTTGCACCACTGCATGAATGTATTCATGGAACGGCATTTCGCAGCAAGCCATTGAATGCCTTGGTCGGGGCTGTTGCAGGATTCTTACTGTTGCTGCCTGCTCGGTACTTCCGTAGCTTTCATTTCCAGCATCACAGGTTCACTAACGATCCAGAACGTGACCCGGAACTGCAAGTCGAGCAACCAAGAACTTCTCTCCAATATGTAGTCGCAATGAGTGGATTGGGATCTTATTGGTGGCCGCAAATTTGCGCGCTTGCCAAACACTCTTTGGGTAGAGTGGATGCAGACTTCATTCCCAAAGCCGAACATCGAAGAGTGATTCTCGAAGCAAGGATGCACGTTTTTGCCTACGTAATCATTCTGTGCGTCTCCCTAATTCTTAGCAGTAACTTCGCAATGATATTCTGGGTTGTTCCGGCAATGTTCGGGATGGTAGGATTAAGGATGTTTCTTCTTGCAGAGCACGCGGGATGCGAGAATTCAAAGAACATGCTTCTCAACACGCGCACTACATTGACCAACTCCATAATGAAACTGATCTCCTGGAACATGCCCTACCACTGCGAGCATCATCTATTCCCTGCGGTGCCTTTCCATCAACTGCCACAGCTTCACAATCATGTGAATGATCGACTGGCGTCCGTTTCCCCAGGTTATTTGAATTTTCATGTTGATTACCTTCGTTCATTGCCAAGGTCTGGAGATTGAAGGAATTTGCGCAAAGATCACCAATTTGCGTCTTTTAGCAATGCATTGATGTCGAGTGCATTCTCCAATCCATCAGCCAACTCATTAATCGAATTCTCAACTGCGGTTCCGTAGTTCAGGTCGGACCCAGTACCATCCCGCAATTCATTCAACCAGCCAGTTCGAAATTCGTCACTCGAAAACAGTCCGTGAACATAGCACCCTGCAACGTTCCCATCGACACTGATTGCTCCGTCTTCTCCATGTTCATAGCGAATGAATCGTCGACACGTATCCGGCCCTCAAGTCTCTCCCATGTGAATTTCATAGCCTATCCCTGAACTCCACTCCGCAGACAAATTCCGTTCAGCGGGCGAACCCGCTTGCCATTCAGCATATCAGTTTCAACATCCAACAGGCCTAGGCCCGGTGCTTCTTCCGGTTTACCCTCGACACCGTCTAAATTTCGAATCGTACGGCCAAGCAGTTGATACCCTCCGCATAGACCCAGCACCCTGCCACCCGCACGAGCATGGGCAATGATGTCATGGTCCCAGCCTTAAGACCTGAGGAATCGAAGATCCTCCAGAGTTGACTTTGTTCCCGGCAGAATGATTACATCTGCATCCCGTGGAAGCGCTGTGCCTGGCGGAACAAAATCGAACTCGGCATTCGCTTCCAGTCGTAGCGGATCAAAATCATCCGAGTTGGCAATCCTAGATAACATGGGCACTGCAACCTTCAATTTTTTGACTCCAGAATCCTGTGATTCCGTTCCGATTAGCGCCCTTACTATCGAGTCTTCCTGTAGCAGTCTACGCGCTGATTCGAGCCACTGAATCACACCCCTGTAGGGCTAGGAGGTACGCCGTTCAATATCTCGCTTACCCTCCTCAAACACTGCAACATTACCGCGGAATCTGTTGATGATAAAGCTTCGTATCAGTGCAGCGTCACTATCTGCCAGCACAGCCATAGTGTCTGCGCGCGTCCGATTTCACCACCTGATGGACATGCGGCGGCATTGTTTGACATGTTCTGAGGTTTGAATGGAGCGACTGAAATTCCTCGGCGTCGAATCACCCTGCACAATCGTGCAACGATCACCGACTTGCCGACGTTGGATCCAGTTTCCTGAACCATCAATACACCGAGTTTCATTTTTGATGCATCCGCAGTTCATCGAGTTTGGCTTTCATCAAATTATCCATTTCATTGAATTGAACGGAAGAAAAACGGAAATTTCGTATGATTCCAGTTTTCACCGATCCGACAATCAGGATCGCAGATTGAGAATTCGAAAAATTTGCCTGCCAAAAATTCCAATAAATGCCCGCTCACATTCCCCAAATTACAACGGTCGCTTCGCCAGCTGTATCTTCGCGCCGAAATATCTTCTCATTCCAGCTCCTGTTCTCGTCGCGGTCGAAGATCACAAGGTGCCCGGCATCGGATTCACATCGATCCATGTAGGAACGAGTCTGCTCCAGTCCGGCAGCTATCGTCCGATCAATACTGCCGTGCAACAGTTTGCACTCGATGACAGTCTTGTGCACTTCCCCGTCCACTGACCAGACAATCAGCAGGTCGGTGCGCATGCGGCCGAGCCCATACTCGCGCTCAATGCGTCCGCCTGCGTTGACGATGCGCTGTAAAAACGCCTGTAGCAGAAGCTGCGGTCCGGCTTCTCGATATTCAAAACGCTCAACCCAGTGTTCCGAGTGTTCCCGGAAAAACATCTGGAAAGCTGCCAGGAGCTTCTCCACGTTGAGATTGCCTTCCTCAATATACCAAGCCGAATCGTGCGGAAATCTTACCTGAGTGGTCCATGTCAGATCGCGGGGGATCACTTCCTGATAGATCGGATTGGCGATGCGCAGCGCGCCGTCGGTGCGGACCAGGCCGAGATCCTCAACATACTGCAGATCATCCGGCTCAATATCCTCCGAGTCCGGATCACCGCTCAGCAAGGGTTCGATCACGCTGCGTACGCGCTCTTCCTGAAGCTTGTATGTGAGCTGGTCCAGATGCGTTTCTCGCCCTAGTATGAGTTGCTCACGGGCATCGTGAATCGCATCGATATCGATTGCTTGGCTACGCTTGGTGACTGCCTTGCATGTCCGATAGGCGAGCGCATTAACCAGCCACGGCTGTCCTTGCGTCAGACGCCAAATCTCCGCCCAGGCTTGCTTCGTCCAGGACTGCCCTGTTTCCTCTGTGTGCTGGGCGAGTAAGGCTTGTGTCTCGTCAACAGAAAAATCCCCCAAACGTAGGGATTCGGCCTTGATATTAAAGGCGCTGCCGCCGGTGATCACTGCTTTCTCAACCGTGGAGTGGATGCGGTAATCGCGTACGTCGCGTATTCCACAGAGAATTACACTGTGTGGAAACCGGTCCGGGCGGCGGGCATAACCGGCGCGAATCTGTCGGAGCACCGAAATCAGTGTGTCGCCAACCAAAGCATCAATCTCATCGACAATCACTACCAGCGGTTTCGTGTCGTTCGATGCCCACAGTCTCAGCACACTCATCAATGCACCATGCGCACCCGAGCGATTAATAACATCTGTCCAAACCTCTTTGACAAACTGATCGTCATTGACAGATTCTGCCTCGAGTGCAAGCTGTTCCAGTATGGCGCGCATGGCGGCAGCCACATCTTCTCGCGCGGATTGGCCAACCTCAACGTTCACATACACGACTCGATATTGCTCGCCAGCGTTCAGTTTGTCCTGCAATGCCAGCAACGCGGAAGTCTTGCCGGTCTGGCGGGGAGCATGCACAACGAAATACTTCTCCTGATCGATCAGGGTCAGAACCTCTTCGAGGTCGAAACGCTCCAGCGGTGGGATGCAGTAATGCTTCTTCGGTACGACAGGACCGGCTGTGTTGAAATAACGCATGATGCCATTATAGTTTCCGAAACGTAAAAAAAATTCCTGTGCAGAGGCCGAGGAGGTGTTTTCGACGATTTGAAATTCAGTGTTGCGCCCAGGATATTGGTGTCTGAAAAATTCTGAAATTTCCGGAATCGAAGACGAATGGAGTCAATTAGCTGACTTGGATCGCGCAGGTTCGCGTTACACAGGAAGATATCGGGCCGTTTCGCGTTATTCAGCCAAGGCGGCGATCAGCCCAACGTCACCGTATGCATTCAGTACAGTCAGGTTGTCGGCAGTATCACCCTGTTTCACTCGCAGCCAACGGTTGCCAATCTGTTCTTTTGGCTGGTCAACGCCCGCTACAAATTAGAAATTTGACATGCACCGCATTGGAAACAATATTTGCTTGAAATGACCCGCATGACTATACTAGTGCGTAGCAATGGTTCCCCAAATGGGGAAGCAATATGGAACAAGGTCAAGCATGATATATGTTGAAGCCTTGGCTGCCCCCGCAACTGTATGCGGTTAGCAATTGCTCGATTCAGCCACTGGGAAACTGGGAAGGCAGAGCAAAATTGCGTAGATCCGCGAGCCAGGAAACCTGCCGTTGCCAGCGTTACCCAGCCGCCGAACGGGGCGTTCCGGCGGAGCGGAAACCCGTTGGTGGTGACGCGCCTATTTGTGCAAACGCAAGGGGTCACCACGTTTTGGGATATTTTCCTTACATAGAGACAAGTAATCGTCTGGCAGACCGAATCAGCCTGTCGGCATCCGTACTGTTTCATAGTGTGCGTCACAAGACTCTGTCCCCTGCTGCAGATTCGTTAACTCACACAGACAGGCGGTTAAATGTCATATATCCAAAAACTCCACTCTTTTTCTGTTTCTTCCCATCGATTGAGAACCTTCTTAATTATTCTCATCTTTGCTGCAACACCTTTGTCATTGCACGCTCAAAACGAACCAGCGACTGAAGATGAAGATAACGAGGCAGTGTCCGAGAGTGTAATCCTTCCTGAGGTAGTGGTATCCGCAAGCAGGGTTCCAGTGCCAGCCGAACATGTCGGCAGCAGCGTCACCGTTTTCTCTGCTGAGGAAATAAAAAAACGCCAGCCAAATTTTGTTCATGAATTGCTTCGTGAGGTTCCAAGCGTCGCCGTCAGCCAAACAGGAGTAAACGGGGGCAATACACAGATTCGAATTCGCGGAGCGGAAGCAAACCATACGCTTGTGCTTATAGACGGACTCGACATGGGTAATCCATTCAGCAGCGATGAATTTGAATTCCAACATTTGCCGGTCTCATCAATCGAATCCATTGAAGTTTTACGCGGTCCGCAAAGCTCCATACACGGAAGTGAGACGATCGGAGGAGTCATTCAAATAACGACACCAATTCCTGAAGAAGGTACCGCATCCTCAGCGAGCATTGAACTGGGTTCACATAGTACAAAAAACGCCAGAGCTTACGTCGGAACCTCAAATGAGCAGTATTTTGCAGCAGCATCAATCAGTCATTCGGAAACCGAAGGAATTTCTGCCAAGACTGACAATAAAGAACGAGATGGTTTTGAGAATCGCTTTCTGCACTTTAAATCTGGTGTAAATCTGGCCGAAAATATAGATTTATCTGCAGTTCTCATTCGAATCCAATCCGATTCGGAATACGACAGCTGCGCCAATTCGTCTTCAAATGATTGCGTGGGGAAAGACAGAAAAACAGTTTTCGGGAGCACCCTTAATTTTGATCAAGGTGACGATCACATAAACCACCAACTTAAATTCTCAAGATCTCGTCATACGAGAAAAGATTTCGCAAAGGGTGAAATCGACAGAGCGAGTGTCGGAGAAACCGACAAACTAGTCTACCAAGGCACACTGGACCTACAAACGACAGCCGCAGATCATTCAACTACATTTGCAGTCGAAAAAGAAACCTCAAAGGTTGGTTCAACTGCAACCTATATTCCCACTGGAATCCTCAAATTTCAGAGCTACATTCTTGAACATCGTGCAAATCTACAGGACTCCTTGATTCTCTCCGTCAGCGCACGCCGTGACGACAATCGAAAAAATACTTTCCGCAGCCGCAACACATATCGAGCAACTGCAGCATGGATTCCAAACGATCAAGTCAGATTTCATGGCAGTTATGGCACTGGGGTGAAAAACCCAACAATCACGGAAATATTCGGATATCAAGAGGCATGGGAGCCAAATCCAGATCTCATACCAGAAACAAGCAAAGGATGGGATGTAGGTGTAGAAAAAGAAATCGATGCCCTTGGGCTAACTCTTGACGCAACCTATTTCAACAACAAAATTACAAACTTGATTGCGGATGAACTTGTCCCCGAAACAGACGATTACAAAAGGTCAAACAACCGACCTGGCGTTTCCACCATAAAAGGCTGGGAGCTCTCAGCGCAAGGGCATGTCGGCGAGAACTACGAAGTTTCTGGACACATCACCATAAGTAAGGGTTTTGACGCAAACGGACAGGAATTACCCAGGCGGCCTTCCCAAATTGCCAGTTTGAATATCTATAGACAATCTCAATTCTGGGGGCGTGAGGGTGATTTGAATCTGAATATTCAACATACTGGCACCCAGACAGACTTAGGGATGGACTTAGGTAAATTTACAGTGGTCGATCTCAGTAGCTCGCTGCAGCTGACGCCTAAAATGCAACTCACAGGAAAAATCACGAATCTCTTTGATGAAAAATATGAGGAGACGAAAGGTTTCGGAGTAGCTGACCGTTCACTGTACTTCGGACTGACATATGACTTCTAACTGCTGAAGCTGTCAATTTAGGCGATTCAAAACGAATGGAACTGCATGGCATGTCAATTATGCGAAAGAATCTGAACAGATCTATATATTGTTTCGTTTTTGCCGTTTCGTTCGTCTGTTTCGAAATCGCTTCGGCGGATCAGAAACCCGAACGAATTGCATCAACTCATCTTTGCACAGATCAACTGCTGCTGCTAATCGCGGACCCGGACCGCATAACTTCTCTGAGTATTTTTGCCAGTAATCCAAATATGTCAATGATGGCTGAGTCAGCGCAGCCCTATCCAGTCAATCATGGGCTGGCAGAAGAACTCGTTGTGCTGAATCCAGATTTGATTCTAACGAGCCAGTTCGGTAGTCCGAATGTGTTGCTTCTACAGAGGCTCGGCTATCGCATTCTGAACATTCCTGTTGCACTGACGATTGACGATATTCGCAGTAATATTTTGGTGATTGCCGATGCAATTGGCGAGCGTGATCGCGCAGAATATCTGATTCGGGAATTCAATCGAAGAATTGAACTGCGACGAGTTCCAGAACATGAGCCCCACCCCATGATCGTCATGTATCAGCCGAACGGATATACATTCGGCGACCAGACGCTGAGGTCGCAGATCATTGAGTATGCAGGGTTCAAGAATCTCGCTATCGAGCTTGGAATGACCCATACACGACACCTGCCGCTTGAAGTTCTGATCACAAGCCGTCTTGATGCATTGATGGTCGAAACCGACTACGATCATGCGGCTCTGGCCCATGAATTGCCGAATCATCCAGCGATTCGAACCGCATTCGCAGACGTTCCACGAGTAAACGTACCGGGCAAAATGTGGATTTGTGGAACTCCGTTCATCACTGACGCGCTTGAGCATCTGATCAAGTTTCGCAGCCAAATTATCGCGGAACACCAATGAAACCCGATACTGCAAAATCGAGAACAAACTACAGTGCTCTAATTTCTGCGCTTACGGTTCTCACTATTGTTGCGTTTCTAGGTTCACTCTCTGTGGGACCGGCTGGGATTAGTACGCTGAGCGTTTTCAGTTCACTTCTATCCGTTGAACCAAGCACTGCAGTACTCATCGTTCAGGAAATTCGTCTGCCGCGCGCGCTGCTCGGATTGATCATCGGTGCCACTCTCGGAATCTGTGGTGCTGCAATGCAGGGTTACGTACGCAATCCATTGGCTGAACCCGGCTTAATCGGCGTTTCCGCATCAGCAGCACTCGGCGCCGTGCTAACGATCTACTTCGGACTATCCTCAATTTACATCTGGGCATTGCCTTTGGGGGGCATGCTCGGAGCCAGCTTTGGCGTCGCAGTCATGATGGCAATCGCTGGGCGGGAAAGTTCGACTCTGGCTTTGATTTTGGCAGGGGTAGCGGTGTCTACCATGGCCGGTGCACTGACCTCACTGGCACTCAATCTTGCTCCCAATCCGTTTGCTTCGCTCGAAATTGTGTTCTGGCTGCTTGGCTCGCTCGCGAATCGAAGTTTTGAACACTTTTGGCTTGCAGCGCCGTTTATGTTCGCTGGAATTGTGCTGGTTCTTACTTTGGGAAGAGCGCTGGATTCTCTGACGCTGGGTGAGGACACGGCGTCCACACTGGGCATCAACCTTCGTTGGGTACGGTTGCGAATGATATTCGGTGTAACCGCCTCTGTTGGCGCCGCAACCGCAGTAGCCGGCACAATCGGTTTTGTCGGCCTGGTTGTACCACACTTACTACGGCCTTTTGTTGGGCATCGACCCAGCCTGCTCCTCCCTGCCAGTGCACTTGGCGGCGCTTCCCTTTTACTGTTGTCTGATATCGCCGTGCGTCTGCTGTCAGTCGGCGTGGAACTGAAATTGGGTGTTTTTACTGCGTTGATCGGCACCCCAGTATTTCTGTGGGTAGTGCTGCGTATCCGGAATCAATATTTATGAGCATACTCAGCGCCGACGGCATTGATGTCTACCGTGGTGAAATTCCGATTCTTTCGGATACATCATTTTCGGTTGGGAATGGCGAACTTGTCGGTCTGATTGGACCGAATGGAGCTGGGAAAACTACGTTGCTGCGTGCTCTGACTGGATTGTTGCCAGTTCAAAAAGGCAGTATTTCATTTGACGGATCTGCACTGGAACGCAAAGATCGTACTCAACTTGCAAAGAAAATCGCATATCTCGAGCAGAACAGCAGAAGTTTCTGGCCATTGGCAGTAGAGAATCTGGTAATGCTCGGAAGAATGCCTCATCTAGGACAGTGGCAGAGACCAAGTAAATTCGACTGGGAAGTTGTTCACCAAGCGATGGCGACTTGTGACGTTCTGCAGTTTTCATCTCGTGCAGTGACGAATTTGTCTGGAGGCGAACAAGCTCGCGTCATGCTGGCGCGGACTCTGGCTACTGAACCAGAGATTCTACTTGCGGACGAACCAGTGTCCGGATTGGACCCCGCCCATCAGCTTGACGTCATGGACAAACTGCGTGAACTCGTCAAAGGAAATGCCGGAGTTGTTGTTGTAATGCATGACTTGACTCTCGCATCACGCTACTGCGACAGACTGACACTCATGTTTGAAGGCCAAGTTGCAGCTGAAGGTGACATTGAAACCGTTCTGTCGTCAGAAACACTGATGCGTTGTTATGGGATTGAGGCGCACTTCGGAAGGATGCCAGAAGGCATGTTTGTTGTCCCCAAAAGACGGGTACAGCCGCAATGAATCATCCTCACATCATGAAACCGGCTGTATGTGCAATGCTGTCACTCTTCATGCATGTCGCGCTTGGAGCCTGGATTGTTCACGCCATACAGCCCACAAATCAGAATTGGCAGCCGATTCGTCCGATTCAGGTTTCACTTGTTAGCGAAATTTTGGATCCGGCTAGCGGCAATGAGACAGGGCAAATTGATCAGATTTCTGAAGTCGCTCCTGGTCCGGCTAGCACTTCTAGCGATTTCGAATCAACTCCAATACAAGAAACGAAAATTGAACAAGAGACTGATTCGATTGAGTTAGGTGCAGAATCAGAAGACATTCAAGAAGTGCGACGACCAAAAGAATCAGATGCTTATGAACCTGATTTGCCCGAGTCAGAGACGTCCGTGTCAGAATCCAATTCAGAATATACGCAAATTCAGGACGACACAGTAAAGCGTATGGCTGTAACGCCTGTCGCTAAATCTATTGACCCAGTTGAAACCGAACCACAAATTCAATCCTCACGCTATCGGAATAACGACGAATTCGATATGGATTCCTGGCAATCAACCGCAACCATGATTGATGATTCAGTGCGTGAGAACTCAGATACCTCCAATCCGATTCAACAGAATGTTCAGCAAGAAATCATCAACCTTGACAACTCACGAGCAGTCCGGACAAAACATGAAACGAAAAAGGCAAACCCTGTCGAGTCGTTGCAAGTGACTGCGTTGGCTACTGAATTCAAATTTGAACAAGTGCAAGCAGAATCAGTGGGAAATACAGACTTGGATGCAGAACGAGCAGTTTGGAATGAACTTGAAAGTGAACTAGCAAGCCACTCTGAATCACTGCAATTCACTGTGTTGACCGTGAATTCGACAGCTGAGGACGTGACAATTGACACGGAAATTTGGCTGGACGATGCTGACCAGTTTGCGGGAATGAATTTTGAACCTGAAGATTATCGCGATCTTGCGCAACCGGTCTCTATTCAAGAACCAGAAATTGAAGTGGCTGCTTCCATTGAGTTGGTTTCTCAGCAACTTAAAGACCCCAATGAATTTGCTGAGACACAAATTGAATTTGAGAATATCGCGACGCTCAGTGATTTTGAACTTGAAGTTGCACATCTGAATATTCCTGATACAGAACCGATTGAATTCATTGCATTCAATCCACCTGACTCCGTTCTTGAAGTACCCGAACCGGAGCAGTCTGATCAGTTAGATTTGAATCAAAACGTTGGAATTGAGGGGCAACCTGAAGACAAGAAAATCGCTTCACTTGAGCAGAAGCAGCAACCGGAATTGATAAAGATCGAAAATTCACAGGGATCAAAAACGAGTACTGCAGAGCAATTCATTGCGCAAGCGACTGTAGTGAAAAAAGTCATCCAGTCAGTTGCGCAAACAAAACCGACTTTGGAGAATGAGATTGCGCCCCCTGCAAATGACCATACAAGAAAAGAAGAAAGTCCCAAGCAATTTGCTGCACTAGACCACTCCAAACAACAAAATGGTGAACCGAAAAATCTTGATCAACTAAATAATCATCTTCAAACCGCCAATCTAGGCGCGGCTAGTCTACCAATGAGTTCGCAACCCAGGTTCGGAGTTGAGGGATTGGCCAATCCGGCACCGCGCTACCCTTACTTGTCGAGATCTCGGGAAGAAGAAGGAAAAGTAATTTTACGAGTACACGTAGACAAACAAGGGCGAGCATCCAGAATTGAAACTATCCAATCCAGCGGCCATTCAAGATTGGATAAGGCTGCCAGAAAAGCAGTAAAGAATTGGACGTTTATACCTGCACTTGAAGATGGCAATACAACCGCCGGGGTTGTACAGGTGCCAATCTTGTTCGTACTGAAGAACTAATTTAGTCAGACGAACGTCTTGCTGAACAATTCAAGTGAGTTGCTATTCATCGTCTACCCGATGCATGCATTGGGAATGAATACCCAAACTCAATCCTGTTTGGAAACATCAACTACACAAATCAATATTTTGTGTTCTTCTTGTTCTGAGAGTCGCTGACGTAAAAGCTCCTCCAGTTCAGTTGCACTTTTGGGTGATTCTATTCCTGACGGTGTTCTGTGTTGATTCTCGATGCCGAACCAGAATACAAGATAAATGCCATGTCCGTCTGATCTTGGGTCTCCGGTATATTTCTTTATCAACTGTTCCCGGATACCTATCCATAGGTCGTCGCTTCCATTGTGCTTGATTTCGACCGGAATTGACAAGCCATCATACGAAATCTGAATATCTGAACAGTTGTCATTGGTATGGATGCCTTGTGGTTGAGCGTCAATGTTCAGTAGCTGAAGCTTGCTTTTCAAGTCTGACAGGAAAGCATCGCGACATGCATTCTCGGGTTTCGGTTTGTTAGGTCGATTGTACGAATCGACGTTCCAGTATTGATGCCAGTCCGATGTGTTGTTATTGCGAATTTCTTTGGAGAGTTCGACTATATGCTCATAAGCCAGCACAGCGAGGTCGGAAGCATTCGCAGGCGCCAGATTGTCAAATACCTTCTGAATCTTTTCTGCGCTGCCAAATCGAAAACTGACCTCGCGACGCAAAGCAATCTGGCGTACTTTAGCATCGTCAATATGCGGTCGCCATGGAAGAAGATTGTCATCGGAAGATAAATTTTGCAATACGGTAGAAGCATCGTCAATCGGGATTCGTGACAATTGATAAATCAAACTTCGGACATGTTTCGCTGCATCCAATGCTTGTGTCTGATCACCACCTTGTTCTGAATCGGTCATCGAAAATCTAGGTCTGAAAGTAAAACCAATTGATCGCACAAGAAGATTCAGCACCGAAATAGACAATTGTTTAGATGACTCTAGATCAACAAGCCAGAGACTTACTGCTTTCGCCAGGAAACGAATTCGGCGTTCACTCCCTGAAAGGTATGAATTCATCTGCTCCAAAAAAGAGTCGGGCGAAACAATCAACCCGGCAGTGAGCCAATAACTGCGTTGTGCCACGGTCATGCTGTTGAACGCGAGTTTCTTTTCAACCATATCCTGGAGAAGTCCCTTCTCACAATGTAGGGATGCCGCTTTCAGCAAAAACCCCAAATCCCTGAGTTGTTCTGTTTTACAGCGTAAAGGAAAGGCTTTTAACAGAGGCAACGAAACGAACTTCGCAACTTTTTTGTACTGTTGATCAAAGGCCAGATCATACAGCATGAACTTGTAATTTCCACTGTTCCGCAATTCAAAAAGATTGCATTGAACCAAGACTTCCGCTACCACCTGAGGTTGCGAATCCAAGAAAGGCTTGTACCAATTCGGCATTCGCTTGGGATTTCCATAGTACATTGGCAATGGCAGTTCTATGAAGAGGATGGCAAGAGCCGTTCGTGTACGTTTCTCATCCAGAATAGATTCAACGGATTGACCCGTTCGAACAATCTCTTCCAGTCCTGCGATGAATGGAAGCATCAAGTAGTGAGTCTTGCGCTGAGAGCGAAGGCGCAGAATTTCCCGGGTGTCGGGCACATCATCTCGCTGCACAGTTTTACGGAAACCTTCCAGAGCGAGTTCAATCAAGTCGCAGTCATAACCTAGAATTGCACCTATTCGCGCATGGGTATCATCTTCCTGAAATTCACTATACCTCCCACAGTATGCACTGGCAAGATGGTAAAGAATTTCCGGTCGGCCTCGATTTTCGAGAATTTCTGTCTGATGGCTTTCTAAATATTCTCGCAAAATTCGTTGCAATTCAGTGAGCTGTGACGACTGCTCTGTTTCCGGTTTATCTTTGCTTGAATTGATATTTTTCAATTCCGCTAGTCTTTTGTTGAATGCATTCAGAAGCGATGTGTTTTCAACGAGTTGTTTTGTCACCAATTTGCGAGGAAGTCCTTTATTGTTACGACCGTAGTAGACATATTCTGCGGTTTTTCTTATGTGATATTCCATTGCGAAAGGATTTTTGGCAATCGTCGCCTGATTCAGATACCACAATCCATGTTCTAACTGCAACTTTGCGCCAAAAAGCCTGCGGTGCAGTTCCGAATTCATGCACTTTCTGAATTCGGTTGAATCAGATGACTCGCATGATTCCAAACAGTGTTCCACTCCCAAAACAATCATTGACTTTTGAATTTCAGGATTTTGTTCGAGCCAGTGCCGAATTGCGCCTCTTTCCATTCCTCCGACTTCTATATTGTGTGTCAAGTCACCTGCTCCAGAGGCAAACCCCAGCCAGCTAAAAAGTCGGGATGATTGCAGATTCCCGCCGGCTTTCTCCAATATTTTCTTGAGTAATATCAATGGAAATAGTGTTCGCAGTCTGTCAGTTCGCGTCAATTCATTATTGGCATTCCCCGGTAATATGTCGGGTTGTGCTACTAGTCTGTCGAGAACCACTGTCAGCTGATTGAGTGTTGATTTTTCACAAAAGTGTACCCCCCAGAATAAATAGTAAGGTCCGGAATAGTGCAGTTTTTTCCGCGGCTTTAGAAATTTCAGTATTTCCGATGGAGAAAGGTGCTCAGGATAAAAGTGTGTCAGGAGAATACCCAAAATATCATCCTCAGAATCTGACACTTTTCCGGTCACCACCTCCTCAAGTAGTGTCCGTAGTTCTTCTATGGAACTGCAATTGTTCGTCTTCCGGTAATTGATGATTGTTTCAAGTGCGAGTATTCTGATGCCATATTGGATTCGATCGTTTCTGACAATATTTATCAAAGTTTCTACGATTTCAGGTATCTGTCCGAAACTGATCAATCTGAGTTGGAAGTAGTGAAATTGATTTATTTTGCTAGCTTGTTCAGCTGATTCAAGGCTTTCTTGGATACTGTCAACTGTCTCAGATGAAATGAGTTCGCCAAGTCTGTGTTCAACATCAAAATCTGAAAGCATTGGATTTATCTGTGCAAATTCTCGCGAACCAGCAAGAATCTGCAATTTTTCTTCGGAAGAAAAATTCCGAACATCACCATATAGGACGGTACCAATAGGATCGCGTTCAATAATTTCTCTGCGGGCAGATTTGCTATGAGCCGCCAGCCAGGCGGAAAATCCACGCAGTTGCGACACGATTCCGCCATCATAGCCGGAAATGAGTGCAAAAATCCGTTCTGAGGGAAGGCCGGACGCGACGCGAGTAGCTGCAAAATTTGCAGCTAGGAATTCAGCAACTTGCCTGTGTACAGGAACGAAGTGATCTTCAGATACCGGTTCAAACACTTTGGAGTTGAGAATCAGCCGACATTTATCCCAGTCTCCGTCACAGATTTCACTCAGCGACAAATACTCTGTATCGCTGCGTCCATCAAAAGTCAAAGAGTATCCCGCATAACCAGACAGCAGCAGAATTGCGAACAGTCGACCTGCGAGATCAATCTGACTGCTCGCATCGTGATGAATTGATTTTGCGATGTAGTGTCCATGATTATGCTCGCCAAGCAATGACCTGCATGACCTGTCGAAAATTTCCAGCCGGCTGTTTAGCCAATTTTCGGATGCTGCCGCTTCCGCAAGAAATATCAGGCTTTGAGGATTTCTGAGAATGCCGCTGAGTCCAAATGTATAGGCGAAGTCGATAAACTGTTGTGGATTTTCAACATTGGGATGTGCCTCCAAAATTTTATTGACATCATCATCAGACAACGGATTGAGGAGCAGAACGGAGACTTCTCCTGTCGGCGATACTTTCTTTAATTCATCACGGTCATAAGCGCCGAGCCAATCAGTATTTCGGCAGGACAGGCGAAATCGAGGTTTTCCCAGTTCGTCGAGTCTTGAACGAATTTTGTCGAACGATGTACGGCTGTCAGCTGTCCCCGCCCGCATTTCATCCAAACCGTCAATGAATAGAGTCTTTCCGCCCCATTCCGGATTAATTTGGAACGTCAGAAAATCCCGTGCGGTTACGTAGCACCCATCTTCTGCAAGTTCCGCTTCCTCGATAAAGGTCGTCGTTTTGCCTGCACCGGGTCCAGCGAGCAGGACGTATGCATCTATCGGCCGACAATCTTCAAGCGACAAGGATTCGCAATTCTGGTTAGCTGCATCTGATTGCTGATTGAACTCGACACAAGTTCTTGGAACGGGATTACCCATAATCATTCAAACCAATACCCAGCAGGTTTCAACAAGAACTCCTGAATTGGAATACCACTTCTGCCGACAACAATTGATCTCAATACTTCAATACGCTGACTGAACTCTTTAAGGCCACTTATATTGGAGCGCTGTCTGCCGCTCTTGACTTCGACCGCGATGACCTTTTGTCCTCGTCGTAGAACGAAATCCACTTCTTGGTTGTTATGTCGCCAATAGTGAATGTCAATTTCACTCTCACCTGAGTTCAGCAAATGAGCGCCTACCGCACTTTCAACCATGCGTCCCCAGAAACTTCTATCAGTCAAAACTTCCTGAAACGTGTATTTGGAGTAAGCAGACATGATTGCTGAATTCAATACATTGAGTTTTGGGCTGGAAGCCCTGCGACGGTGAGCCCCGACAGAATATTTTGACAACCCGGTAATAAGTCCGACATCTGTCAGAAGTTGCAGATAACGTGCCAATGTGGTTACATTTCCCGCATCCTGGAGTTGGCCGAGCATCTTGGTGTATGACAGCTCCTGCCCCGAAAACACCGAGCAAATTTCAATGAGCTGTTTCAGAAGAACAGGTTTATCGACTCGCTGCATTGCGAGAACATCACGTTCTATGTTTGTTTCTACAAGCGAATTGCAAATGTAGTTGCGCCAGCGCTGTTCATCGCCAATCAGTGATGCTGCCCCAGGATACCCGCCAAAAAAGACGAACTGATCGAGATTGAAATCAAAAGCGACGGACATTTCTTCATACGACCAGTGCGGGAGGCGAACAATCTCAAATCGTCCAGTTAAATTTTCACTCATACCTTTGAGCATGAGTAAAGGCGAGGAACCCAGCAAAACCACATGAAGACGACGGTTATGACGTCTGTCTGCATCCCATAATCCTTTGACTGTCTCTGACCAATTCGGAATTTTTTGGATTTCGTCAAGTACCAAAATCGAGCCATTCTCTGAGCGGCTAGCGTCTTTACGAGCAGACTCCCACTGCAATGTCAGCCAGCGATCATCTCGGTTTGACAGTGGAAATGCCGTCAGGTCAACGAATTCGGACTCCATATTTCCGGAATAGATGGCGTGAGAGGTTTTGGACGAACTTGGATCGTCAACTGCAACATAACGCCATGGCCGGTCAACGCTTTCAAGAACCTGCGAGATAAGAGTGGTCTTACCACACTGACGTGCGCCCGAAATGATCGTCAAGCGTTCAGGTTTCTCGGCCAGCCGAGCACGAATTCCTGCAAATTGAGAACGACGATAAGATTCCATATAGGATAATTACGCTATTGAGTAAAATTACTCAATAGGATTATAAGCGTTTTCAAATCCAATTCGGGACAATTCTGACTTCCTGCATCGAAATTGCACCTATGCTGGTCTGAATCTAACAAGTGTGCTGATAGCCGTTGCGAACCACGGCCAACAAACTGTTTACCGTACGCTGCCCTGACACTATGAGCAACTCTGCAACTTCTTTTTCTACGGTCTGTGAATTACTGCTAGAACTCACAATACAGAACGAGATGGTTCTGCGGCTCATTGCACCGCTCCCCTACGGATGCATTCAGGCCGGGTTCAAGAATTTATTTAACATTCTGGTACAATAAAACCTGTATTGAGCTTGTTTATCCGAACATTCACCAGTTAAACGTGTCCGGCGCCGACCCTCTCGTCGGAACGGTTCGGCTGGGTTCACGAGGATGACTGGAGCAATAATGGAAGTTCGGTGGTTCTCCGTAGACGAGATTGCGGCCTACCTAGGGATCAAACGGAACACGGTCTACAAGTAGACCGCAGAGAAGCGGATACTGGCACACTGGATGGGATGCCTCTAGATATTTCGTAAAGAAGAAGTAAACGAATGGGTGAGATTGGGAGGGGCCGACGAGACCAGATATCAACGACATAAGTGATATCAGAGCCCCTTGGAAACCCCATCACGAAAACGAACGAGCGAACCAGAACGCCGAGTCTTGTCGGAGTCAACTGCTCGCCGAGCGCTAAATCTGAGAATTTGAGGCGAAGGAAACACACCGTTGGAAAACATCGGAGAGATCGAGAAACGGCTCTGGTCCAGCGCGGATAATCTGCGGGCTAATTCCAACTTCGCCAGTAACGAGTACTTCCTCCCTGTCATGGGGCTGATCTTCCTTCGGCACGCATACAATCGTTTTCTGAAAGTCAAGGAAGAGGTCAAATCGACGTTGCCGCAACGAGGAGGGAAGGTACGCGCACCCACCAAGGAAGACTTCTCCCAAAAGGGGGCAATCTTCCTCCGTCCAGAAGCACAATTCGATCATCTCGTTTCTTTGCCAGACAGTGCTGACCGAGCCCAGGCGATCATCGACGCCATGGAAGGGATCGAAAATGACTACGAAACTCTGCGAGGCGCCCTACCGAAGGCGGAGTACCAGGAACTCGGCAACGACGTACTAGGGCAAATTCTGCGCACCTTCAACGATCCAGAACTCAGACGTGCCAATGGAGACATTTTCGGGCGCATCTATGAGTACTTCCTGACCCAGTTTGCCGATCAGAAGGCGCACGACGGTGGGGAATTTTTCACGCCGGTTTCGCTCGTCCAGATGATTGTCAACGTGATCGAGCCTGACAATGGCAGTGTGCTCGACCCTGCCTGCGGATCGGGTGGTATGTTCGTGCAAAGCGCCCACTTTATCGAACGATTACACCGGAACCCGACCGAACGGGTAACCTTCTACGGCATGGAAAAGAACCCTACTACGATCCGCCTCGCCAATATGAACCTCGCCGTGCACGGTCTAGAAGGCAACATACAGAAAGCCATCACCTACTACGAAGACCCCCACGAGCTCCACGGCAAGTGCAATTTTCTGATGGCCAATCCACCCTTCAACGTCGACGAGGTGGATGCAGAGAAGGTGAAGAACGATCCGCGTCTTCCCTATTCCCTCCCGGGCGTGAACAAGAAGGGCAAGGTCTCAAACGGCAACTATCTGTGGATTTCGTATTTCGACAGCTACCTGAACGCCAAAGGTCGCGCAGGGTTCGTTATGTCCTCGCAGGCTTCGTCCGCGGGCGGCGAAGAAGGAAAGGTTCGAAAGAAGTTGATCGAAGCGGGTCACGTGGACGTAATGATAGCGATCCGCTCGGGCTTCTTCTACACGCGCACCGTGCCCTGTGAGCTTTGGTTCCTCGGTAAGGACAAGCCCGAAGATTATCGCAACAAGGTGCTGATGATCGACGCGCGAAACGTCTACCGGAAGGTAACACGAAAGATCTACGACTTCACACCAGAACAGCAGAAGAACCTCTCGGCGATCATCTGGCTCTATCGGGGCCAAGCTGGTCGCTTCATCGCTCTCGTGGCCGAATACCTTGAGCGCATGATCGATACGGCAGGTGAGGCGGTGGAGCCGCTCCGTAGATTTTCTGCGGTCTTCGTTGAAACGACTACGACCCATGTTGATAATGGGCTTGCGGACGGTCATTCTGAGAGCGTTGAGGAACTCAAGACCGCTGAAGCAACATTTGAACATGACGTAGCTCGGTTCGAGGAGATGGCCGAGGAGATTTCCGACGATTGGCAATCATTGAACTGGGATGATGACGCATTCAAAGCTTTCGCTGTGCGGACGAGGCCACTGGCAGACGGAAGCCAGGATCTGATTCGGCAAACGGACAATCTGTACAAACTGCTGTCCCGCCTAACCGCAGCGAAAAAGAAGAACAGCCGCAAGAACCCGCTCAAGCCCCTCGAAGAGGCACGGAAAGAAGCGGCAGAGCATCTGAGATCGCCGCGTTATTTCCAGCAGCAAGCGCACTGGCTACAGGAACGCTTTCCGGGAGCAAAGCTTCGCCATGTCGAGGGACTCGTGAAGCTGGTGGACCTTAAGGAGATAGAGGAAAACGATTGGTCCCTTACACCAGGTCGTTATGTCGGAGTCGCTCCAGAGGAAGAAGACGAGGGCTTTAACTTTGAAGAGACAATTCGGAAAATTCATGTCGAAATTGAAGAACTCAACGAAGACGCAGCAGAACTGGCGACCAGGATTGCCCGAAACTTCGAGGAACTGAGCGTATGAGAAACTCCGCGTACCCAAGAGACGCGGCCTTGGGACCGCTCTGTCTCAAGGTGGGAAGTGGCGTCACTCCTAGGGGAGGAGCATCAGTTTACGTTGACTCCGGAACCGCACTCATCCGGAGTCAGAACATCTATAACGCCGATTTTGCTCATGACAGACTTGCATTCATAGACGATCAAACGGCGGAAAAGATGAAAGGCGTTTCTATTGGGTTCAGCGACATTTTGCTAAACATCACTGGAGACTCCGTCGCACGCTGCTGCCAGGTGCCAGATGACGTTTTGCCAGCCCGAGTAAATCAACACGTATCAATTATTCGACCAGATCAGGATAAGTTGCATCCTCGGTATCTAATGTACTTTCTAGTTTCACCATTCATGCAAGCAATCATGCTGTCTCTTGCTGGGTCCGGTGGAACTCGAAAAGCGCTCACAAAGACTATGATCGAGCGTTTTCGGATTCCTCTTCCTGATCTCCCCAAACAACGCAAGATAGCCTCAATCCTCTCCGCCTATGATGAGCTAATCGAAAACAATCGGCGAAGGATAGTATTGCTGGAGCGAGCAACGAGAGAGCTGTATCGCGAGTGGTTTGTGCGTCTGCGGTTTCCCGGCCATGAGCACATGAAGATTGTTGATGGCGTTCCAGAGGGGTGGGAAAGGAAAACCCTAGGCGACATCGTGAAGATAGCCAAGGGGCAGAATATCACCAGAAACTCCTCGCGGGACGGCTCCGTGCCCGTTGTCGCTGGCGGGTTGTCCCCGGCTTATTACCACGACACGGCTAATGTTGTTGCGCCAGTAATTACTGTCAGCGCCTCTGGAGCCAATGCCGGCTATGTGAACATCTATCATGAGGACATATGGGCATCTGACTGCTCGTACATCAGTGGAACGTCAACGGAGTACCTGTACTATCTCTATTTGCTACTTAGATCAAGACAAATGGAGATATTTGGGTTCCAAAAGGGAGTAGCGCAACCTCACGTTTATCCGAAAGACTTGCAAAGGTTGCTATTGCTCGCTCCGAAAGAAGGCATTGTGAAGCGGTTCGACGATTTCGTATCGCACAATTTCCGTCAAACAGGAGGGCTCCACAGACAGAACAAGCAACTTGGGCGCGCCCGCGACATTCTCCTACCACGCCTGATGTCCGGGGAGGTGGCGGTGTGAACCAGGAAGCTCTCTCAAACCTCGTCGCCCTCGGCGAAGGCTTCACGACTGAATTCAAGCGCTCCGGCACGACCGGACTCGGACGGGAACTATGCGCCTTTGCCAATACTACCGGCGGGACGATTCTGCTGGGGGTGGCGGATGACGGAGAAGTATTAGGGGTTGGCAGTCACAATCGCCTGAAATCCAAAGTCCAGTCCATCGCTCGTTCAGCCGATCCACCCATCGCGGTTGAGATCGAGAGTGCTGGCCAGGTACTATGTGTGCGAGTACCCGCCCAGCAGAGCAAGCCTTACTCGTTCGGGGGCAAGTTCTTCATCCGGGAGGGTGCGAGCAGCCAGCAGATGTCGCGCGAGGAGATCCGCGAGTTTTTCTTCAAGGAAGGGCTCATTAGATACGATGAGACACCATGCCGAAGCTTCGATTTGGAGCGGGATCTGACGGAAGAGAACTGGGAGCGGTTCGCTCACCGAGCAAGGCTTCCCGAAGGCCTGAAGCCGGTAACGACGCTGGAGAATCTGCATCTGGTCAAGTCTGGAGAAATGACCCACGCGGGCGCATGGCTGTTCGCCGACGACATCACACGCTATACCCTGCGGGCCGGGGTGACCTGCGCGGTTCTTCGGGGCGTGACCAAAATCCACATCCTTGATCGGAAGGAGTTTACCGGTGACCTCTATTCCATCTTCGAGGATTGCATGGCGTACCTACAAGCCAAGCTCAACACGGCTTTGATCCCCCATGCACGGGGAAGAGACGAACGGCTCGAGCTGCCTGAAGATGCCTTGCGGGAAGCACTGGTCAACGCCATAGCCCATCGGGACTATCGATCCACGGCGAATGTACAGGTCTACGTCTTCCGTGACCGTTTGGAGATCGTGACGCCGGGCGGTCTGCCGGCAGGGATGCGGGAAGAGGACCTGGGTACGAAGAGCGTCCCTCGGAATCCCCTCCTGTTCGGCATGTTCTACCGCATGGAGTTGGTCGAGCAGATCGGCAGCGGCATCCGGCGCATCCGCCAGTTGTGCCGCGACTACGAGGTCGCCGAACCGCTGATCGTTGTCTCCGAGAATTGGGTGACGACGACGTTCGCGCGCTCGGTCGAACATGCGGTGGACCGTGGGACCGGGCATACCGCCCCGCAAGTACCCGACATGTCCCCGACAAGCATGCCTGAAGTCACAACCGAAGTCACAACCGAAGTCACAACCGAAGTCACAACCGAAGTCACAACCGAAGTCACAACCGAAGTCACAACCGAAGTCACAACCGAAGTGCTGAGGCTTCTTCAGGTGATGAGCGGGCCAATGAACCGCCAATCCCTGCAAGAAGCTCTTGAGCTCAAAGCAGAAAGGAACTTCCGTCTCCTCTATTTGCGTCCCGCCATCGAAGCAGAACTGGTGGAAATGACCATCCCGCACAGACCTCGTAGTAGTAAACAGAAGTATCGCCTGACGAAAAAAGGCCGGGAGTTACAGGATCGCCTGAGGCAGACGCAATGAGTCCTTCGCCCTATACCGAAGACAACCTCGTCCAGCAGACCACCGCCGATTACCTCGAACAGCGGCTGGGCTGGAAATCGGTCTATGCCTACAACACCGAGACCTTCGGACCGGATGGAACACTCGGGCGGGCGAATGATGGCGAGGTTGTGCTCACCCGCTATCTCCGCAGGGCGCTCGAAAACTACAACCCCGACCTGCCTGACGGAGCCTACGAGAACGCGATCCGCGAAATCGTCCAGGTGAGCGCCGCGCAATCAACGCTGCAGACGAACCTCGAAAAGTATGACCTACTCCGCAACGGCGTGAAGGTGACATTCCGGGAACCTCGCGGGCGTATGGAAACGCGGACGTTACGTGTTTTCGATTTCGAAAACGCTGAGAACAACCACTTCCTCGTCGTGCGTGAGCTCTGGATCAAGGGACCGCTGTACCGCCGCCGCGCCGATATCGTCGGCTTCGTCAACGGCGTTCCGCTTTTATTCATGGAGTTGAAGAACATCCATCGCAACGTCCGTCGCGCCTATGATGAAAATCTCGCCGACTACAAGAACACTATTGCCCACATCTTTCACGACAACGCCTTTGTCGTCCTTGGCAATGGCGTTGATGCTCGAATCGGCAGCTATTCGGCCTCGTTCGAGTTTTTCCGCGAGTGGAAGCGCCTTGGCGAGGACGAGCCCGGCGTCGTCGATATGGAGACGCTTCTCAAGGGAGTTTGCACGAAATCGAACTTCCTCGACCTCTTCGAAAACTTCGTTCTATTCGACGACAGCGGTGAAAAGCTGATCAAGGTCGTCGCTCAGAACCAGCAATATCTGGGCGTGAATCGTGCAATCCGTTCCGTTGAGACGCGGCACAACGCGGGGAACAAGCTCGGCGTCTTTTGGCACACACAAGGCGCGGGCAAGTCTTATTCCATGTTGTTCTTCAGCCGGAAAGTGCACCGCAAGCTCGGTGGCAATTTCACGTTCCTAGTGTTGTGCGACCGCGACGATCTTGACAATCAGATTTACCGAACCTACGCCGGCTGCGGTGTCGTTGGGGAGTACGAAGAGGTGCGCGCCGACAGTGGAAAGCATCTGAAGCGTCTGCTCGGAGAGCACAAGGCTTACGTGTTCTCGCTCATACAGAAATTCAACGAGGATGTAGTGCCCAACGAGCCGTACTCGGACCGAGACGACATCATCGTCATCGTGGACGAAGCGCACCGGACGCAATACGGTCGCCTAGCACTCAATCAACGGAACGCTCTCCCGAACGCTCTCTACATCGCATTCACAGGTACGCCGCTCATGAAGGACGATGAGATTACTCGACGGGTATTCGGTGACTATGTATCCAGATACGGGTTCCAGCGTGCAGTGGAGGACGGTGCGACAGTTCCACTCTTTTACGACAGTCGGGGCGAGAAGCTTGGAATCGCCACGGATGAGCTCAACGAGAGGATCGCCGAGAAGCTTGAGGAGTTTGAGACGAGTGACATTGATGTCGAACAGCGCTTGGAGCACGAATTACGGCGCGACTACCACATCATCACGGCACCGGAACGGCTCGAAGCCATCGCCAAGGATTTCGTCACGCACTACTCGACCGCATGGGAAAGCGGCAAGGCGATGTTCATCGCTATCGACAAAATCACCGCCGTTAGGATGCATGGGCTGATCACTAAACACTGGGAAGACCGTATCATTGAGCTTGAAGACGAATACTCGCGCGCAACCGACGACGAAGATCGATTGACGTTGGAGCGTCAGCTCGCCTGGATGATGGAAACAAAGATCTCCGTCGTGGTGAGCGAAGAACAGGGCGAGATCGGCAAGTTCCGGAATTGCGACCTCGATATCACACCACACCGAAAGCTGATCAAGGAAGGCTTTGAGACCGCCGACGAGGAGCGAATCGATATCGAGAGCGCTTTTAAAAAGGACGGGCATCCATTCCGCGTCGCCATCGTGTGTGCAATGTGGCTCACCGGGTTTGACGTGAAGAGTCTCTCCACGCTCTGTCTCGACAAACCGCTCAAGGCGCACACGCTGATGCAGGCCATCGCACGGGCGAATCGCGTTCATGAAGGAAAGAACAACGGTCTTATTGTCGACTATTGCGGTATCCTGAAGAACCTCCGCAACGCACTCGCGACCTTCGCCGGGCACACCGGAGAAGAAGGCGGCGGTGCGGCCGATCCGCCTGCGAGGCCCCAAGAGGAATTGCTCGAAGAACTCCTCGAAGCCATCGATATGGTGCGCTCATTTCTCGCCTCGAAAGACTTCCGGCTTGAAAAAATTATCGAGCAGGTCGGCTTCAAGCGGAACGCTGCAATCGTCTCTGCCAAAGAGATTATCAACGAGAACGATGAAACCCGAAAACATTTTGAGATCATAGCCCGCACCGTATTTCGGAAGTTTAAGGCGTGCCTGAACGTGACGGGCATCAATGATCACCGAGGACATTATGACGCAATAAACATCGTTTACAAGAATCTTCAGGAGGACCGCGACCAAGCCGACATCTCACAGATCATCAAGGAATTGCACGAAATCGTCGGTCAGAGCATCAACGTCGCGGATATGGGGAACGGCGAGGACGGGCATCTCTACGACATCTCCGCCATCGACTTTGAAAGGCTGCGCCAAGAGTTTGCGAATAGCCCGCAGAAGAACACGCAGGTACAGAATCTCAAAGTTGCCATTGAGAAGCGCCTCGCGTTGATGCTCGCGCAAAACCCGTTGAGGACGAATTTCCAGCAACGCTATGAGAACCTGATTGCCGAGTACAATCGGGAAAAAGACCGCCCAACGATTGAGAAGACATTCGAGACACTGCTGAAATTGGTTGCTGATCTGGACGAAGAAAAGGAACGGTCCGTTCGTGAGGGCCTCGACGAACCGACGCTGGCTGTGTTTGACCTACTCAAGAAAGACGATTTGACATCAGGAGAGATTAAACACATTAAGATTGTTGCAGTCGACCTCTATGCGAGGCTCGAAGCGGAACTGGCGCGCATTCGAGACTGGCAGAACAGGGAAGCGACCCGAGACCGCGTAAAGCAAACCATCTTCGACTTTCTCTATAGCGACGAGACGGGACTACCTACTTCTTACTCTGATGCCGAGGTCACCATAAAGTCGGACATGGTCTTTGGACATTTTCTCTACCACCAGCAACACGGAATGGCGTTGGCTGCACTGTGATAGCCCACGTGCTGTTGGTTGCAATTGGACGAAGCGGCGCCGTAAGTGCGGTCGGGTTACTGCTCGTCGCCTACCCGATGAATACCATGCACACTTTCTTCAGACATCGAGCACTTCCCATCTTCTTTCATCCCCGTGCAGACTCCGTACATGTGCAATGAGTGGTCCTGCAAAATAAATCCAACTGAATTTGCTACTTCCTGTTGCCGACGTTCAATTTCGGCATCAACAAATTCATAGACACGACCACACTCAATGCAAACCATGTGGTCATGGTGGACTTCGTCATTCAGCTCATAATAGGATTTGTCGGAATCAAAACGATGCTTCAAGACAAGACCAGATTGCTCGAATTGGGTTAATACCCGGTAAACGGTTGCCAACCCCACCTCTTCGCCCGCTTCGTGCAGAGCACGATAAATTTCTTCTGCACCCAAATGACGGTCCGTTGAATTCTCAAGGATGCTGAGAATCAAGCGTCTGGGAAGAGTTGTGCGCAGACCTGCACTGACCAAACTGGGCTGATTCACTGATTCACTCTCCTGCAATTCGTATCAACTGCTATTGTAGACTATCGACTGCTTTGCGCATAAAAACTGTAAATAGCTGCGTACAGAAGTTGAAACGAGCGAGAATTTCAGAACCGCTTGGCAATTTTCGGAATGTCTCCGGAAAGACCGCAAGCAAGGCGAATGATTTTCCGCTTTGCTATGTTCAATCGATTGGTGAACGTGAGCCCCAAACCCAACATCATCTGCATGGCTTGTGATGAAGTCCGAAATCCTTTGTCAAAACCATCCATAAGATTGATTACAGGTATATTCACTGATTTTCTCCATCTCTCGTACTTCCTCATACTCGAATAATTCCACGGATCATCCTCCGGGCCCGAAGAACTAGACAGTACATCGTATAACGCCGCGGCATCCATCAAACCCAAATTTGCACCCATGCCAGCTAGTGGATGAATGACGTGCGCCGCGTCGCCCAATAACACCGTTCGACCAGAGAAATATGATCTTGCCTGCAGCTTTCTCAAATTGAAAGCAACCCTTCCACTCATCAACCGTACTTCGCCGAATCGGAAATCGAGGTGCCTTTCAAGTTGCTCCTCAAACTCTCGAGCTTCACATTTTTCCAACTCTTCTGCCCGATCAAAAGAACAGCTCCAGACGATTGAATAACTGTCAGCGGTTAGAGGAAGCAAGGCTAAGGGGCCTGTTGGCAGAAATCTTTGGAAAGCGGTGCCGGGAATCGGCTCGGAGACTTCTATCTGAGCCACAATAGCTCTTTGATGATAAGGCTCTTCAATATATTCTATGCTGGCCATTTTTCTGACCATCGAATTTCCACCGTCTGCACCGACAACGAGATAACTGGTCAACGGCTCGCGATTGTGAATTTTCACGCATACATGATGCGATTCAGTTTGAATGGATTCGAGTCGTGCGCCAAACATCTTTTCGATGTTTTCAGCACCATCAATCCGTTCCATCAGCGAAGTCGTCAATACACTGTTTTCCACGATGTGACCCAGGTATTGTTCACCGATTTCATCGGCATGAAACTCGATTCCTCCTCCAACCGAATCCCACACCCTGATCGAATGGAATGGAGCAACTCGTTTTTCCGATGCCAATGACCAAGCCCCTAAGGCATCAAGAAATCTTTCAGAACTCAGATTGATGGAATTTACCCGTACATCAAACTGACTGCGATCGTACATTGGCGGGTCACCAGCTTCAACAATCAGAATTCGATAGCCGGAGTCTTTCATCGAGCAAGCAAATGCAAGTCCCACCAGGCCCGCACCAACTACGATAATGTCGAAATCCGGGTTGCTCGCCATAATTCTCCAACCATTACTCTCATCCTTCTACAACTAGTTTCGACTGTCTTCCATGTAGTCCCATCGTACGTGCAAGAAGAATTCGTCGCAGTGGAGGCAGGGTTTGCACTATATCCAGACCCATATTTCTGAAAATCGAGAAAAGCGGATAGTCGTTTGTAAACGTACGAATCAGACTGTCGGTAAACCAAGTAACTGCATTGCTTTCGCGTAAGCGCCAACGCTCGTAATGTGCGAGTACGTCATAGCTGCCGATATCCCATCCGCGCCTGTCGTGAGTCTCAAGCACATCGGCCAGCGCAGCAACATCTCGCAGAGCCAGATTGAATCCTTGGCCAGCAACGGGGTGAACGGTGTGCGAGGCATTGCCAACGATCACAACGCGGGGTCGCACGAATTTTTTGAGCTTGCTCAGCACCAATGGATAGGATTTTCGTGTACCCGTGACTGCCACAAAGCGTCCTGCTCTATCGCCGAACTCGTTCTGAAGCGCTTCCAAAAATTTCTCCTCTGGATATTCCAGCAAATGCTTGAGCCGGCCCTGCTCCAGTGTCCATACGACAGAGTAACCCGATTCGCCGACAGGCAGCAACGCGAGCGGACCGGATTCAATAAAGTGCTCGTAGGCAGTGAACTGGTTCGATTTGTCAGTGTCTACTCTGCATACCAGTGCTGCTTGAGTGTAAGGGATTTGTCGAACATCAAACTTCAACTGCTGCCGCATGCTTGAACCACCGCCATCAGCGACAACCAGAATTTTTGCGGTCAAGTTTTGATTTGTTTCATCTTTAGCCAACTCAACACTCGCCGTCACGCAATCGTCTCGAATTTCGTACTCCTTCAGAGTTGCAGGACAAAATATCGTAACGATTTCCAGTTCTCGAAGCCGTCGATACAATTGCTCTCCTAGCGTACGAGCGTCTACATTCCAGCCAAGCGATTCATAACCGACGTCGCTCGCCTGCAGTCGAGCACGTCCCCGTCGTAGATGGTTCGTCACTTCAATTTGACGAATTGGAGTAGTGGAACCCGGCTTCAATCCCTGCCAGACGTCCAAATTACGAAATATTGCTCCAGCACTATAAGTTAAGGCAATGACACGGGTATCAAAACTAGACTGCTCCGAGTGGTTGAGCTCTTTTGCTTCAATGAGGGCAGTCCGAAATCCTGATGACGCAAGAGCACAGGCAAGACTTGCTCCCGCCAAACCTCCCCCATTGATGATCAAATCAAAGTCGAGTTCGGCATCCATAAATTATTCTCAAGGCAATACCTAGACAACAGCCTAGCCTGACATGAGTTGTTCAATCTCGGAAATGGATTTGGGCGCGCCCGCTGTCATAACGAAATTTCCATCATCAGTCAGCAGTACATCATCTTCGATCCGAATTCCAATGTTGTGCCACTTCTCATCCAGGTCGTCGGAGGGAACAAGATAAATTCCAGGCTCGACTGTCATGTACATTCCAGCCTCAAATTTGCGTGACCCTTCGCTGTCGCGGTACTCTCCTACATCGTGAACATCCAGTCCGAGCCAGTGTCCGATTTTGTGCATATAGTACGGGCGGTAAGCCTTTTTTTCCAAGGCTTCCGTCGCACTGCACTTCAGAATGCCGAGATCAATCAATCCGTCAATAATTACTGAGGTGGCTGTTTCATCAACATCACTATATCGATTTCCCGGAATCGCTTTTTCAATGGATTTTCGTTGCGCTTCGAGAACAATTTCGTAAACGGCTCTTTGGTGAGAACCGAACTTCCCATTAACTGGAAAAGTACGGGTGATGTCCGCGGCGTAACAGTCGTATTCCGCACCTGCATCAATCAGTAGCAGATCAGCTTCATTCAGACTACAAGCATTCTCGATGTAGTGCAGGACACAGGCATTCGGGCCAGAAGCGACGATGCTTGGATAGGCAGTCCTGCAATTGTGCTTCTGAAACTGGTACTCGATTGCGGCCTGTACTTCGTACTCCATCATCCCCGGCCGACAGATCTGCATGGCGTCCTTGTGGGCATTGGCAGAGACATTCGCTGCAACTTTTAGAAATTCGATTTCGTCTGGTTGCTTGAACAAACGATATTCGTGAATGGTACGACTGATATCGACGATCTCATTCGGAGAGCCGATGCCTGAGCGAATTTTTCGTCGTGCCTGATTCAGCCACTTGACTACATTTTCGTCAAATTCCGGATAGCGCCCGATGCTGCAATGAATTTTCTCCCGATTTCCCAGTAACTCTGGAATCTTGTCATCGAGTTCAGAAATCGGATAAGCAGCGTCAGCGTGATATTTTTCAACTGCGCCTTCCAATCCAGCGCGATAACCTTCCCATCGCTCCATTTCAGGATTTCTCTCCCGACAGAAAAGAATGTAGTCACCATGGTCGCTGCCCGGTGCAAACACAGCAACGGAATCAGGCTCCGGGAAATGTGTGAGAAAATAAAAATCGCTGTCCGGGCGATATGGATAAAACACATCCGAGTTTCGCTGACGTTGCGGAGCATTCGGGATTATTGCAATTCCATTGCCAACTTGATCCATCAACCGTTTGCGACGTAATTCGTGAGTCATGCCGGCAATACTCCTTCCGCTTCACTGTCCGGGCTCCTGTGTGGATTTATATATTCGTACATCAGTTGAACACCGACCCGCAAGTGTCCCTCAATCGTAAGATAGGCAATATCCAGTTCATCCTCTGACTCATCTTCATCGATTTCCAGATCAGCAATCTGCTGCAAGTCGAAAACAAATTCCGAGCAGTCTTCAGACAGCTCATCAACTTCGGTTTCACCATACTCAATCAAGGTTAGTAAAAATCCCTTGCACCACGAACTCATTGAGCGTACGCGACGTTCAAGCGATTGACTCTCGTCCGGCAACAGAACTTGGTATCCAAATCCATCCGCGTCCAAATTGCTTCGAACTTCAAAATAGGCATCGAGTACATCAAACTCAATCGGTTTGTACTCTTCTTCAGTCAGATACCTTTCGCCAATCAATACCGGCAACCAGTTATCAATGTCATCGTCCTCAACACCCGCACAAATTAAGCCGGACAGCATGCCATGAAACTCAGCGGCGTCAATGGACCATGAATACAGTTTGAGAGCTTTCTCTACCTCGTCAAACATCAATTTCATGTCGAGACTCCCTGATTCATGTAAACATCAATCATACATTGTTTGTTTTGCGCGCTCATAATGATTTCCGGCTGGCCAATACCGTTGTATCCTTTCATAATTGATCCAGAATCGATACCCTGCGAGAATGCCACTGCTCTACTTTGGTTGAAACATAGCCGACAATGACACCGATAACCGCACCGTCCAGCACAAACCAGAAAGGGGAGGACAATTCTCCGTTGCTGAAGTGAATCGTCATGGTGAATTCACGCATTCCCTCATAAGCAAAAAGCACAACCATCAAATTCATCCATGCACCCAAAATTGGAGCGCGCTGCCACCAGCGTATACGCAGATTGAAAATCGGCTCCGTTTTCACAACGTTGGAGATTCCGATAATGCCTCCTAGCGAAGGGTACCAGAACAGGATTGCCCAGCGACCACACACGCTGAGATCGGTCACCAGATGTGGGAGAGCAAAAAATACGCCAACTCCCATCGCAAACGCAACGAGTTTTCCGGCGGCAGTGCCCGCTAGCAAAGGTGACATGTTGTGAATTGGATTCCGCATTGCTTAATTGTAATTCGCAAACAGGAGTAGTGCGAAATTGCCTGAATTTCCAGATAGGAACCGACAACCGATAGAGACCGCTAAGCAATTGCATGGATTGAATTACATGTACAATAATTGAACGATTCACTAAATAGTTTCATTAGGTTCTTCCCTTTCAATCATGGCAGACGCAGCACAGCATAGCACTCCTGCTGAACGAGGCCGAATTCGGCGCCGTTCTGCAGTAAACACTAGTACCCCGATCATTATTGCCGGTCTCAAAAGAAAAATTCCGCCTTATGAAATTATGAGCGAGGAAGGACTTGATCTCATTGAAGAAAAGACCGACCAGATTCTCCAGGAAGTAGGCGTGGATTTTAGAGGCGACGACGTCGCACTGGAGATTTGGAAAGAAGCGGGGGCTGATGTAAAAGGCAATCGCGTTCGATTTGATAAAGGACATGTACGCAGTCTGCTTGATACTACGCCAGATTCATTTGTCATGCACGGTCGAAATCCAGAGCGCTCCACTCGAGTTGGCGGTGAAGACATCGTATTCGTTCCTGCTTATGGCGCACCATTCGTGTCAGATCTTGACCAGGGAAGGCGTTACGGAACAATTGAGGATTTCCAGAATCTGGTGAAATTGGCCTACACATCACCTTGGCTTCATCATTCCGGCGGAACCGTCTGCGAGCCGGTCGACCTGCCGGTAAACAAACGCCACCTGGATATGGTTTATGCGCATATGAGCTACTCTGATATGCCTTTCATGGGATCCGTGACAACTCGGGAGAGAGCGCTGGATTCAATCGAAATGGCTCGAATTCTGTTCGGGGAGGACTTTGTCGATAAAAACTGTGTTATCAGCGGTAACATCAACATGAATTCTCCGCTGGTATACGATGGCGCAATGTCTGGTGCACTGCGCGCTTATGCGGAAGCCAATCAATGTCCGGTAGTTGTGCCCTTCGTTCTCAGCGGAGCAACGGGACCGGTAACAATTGCCGGTGCTATTGCGCAGTCACTGGCAGAAGTCATGGTCGGCGTAGCCTTGGGGCAATTGGTACGTCCTGGATCTCCAGCCATATTTGGAAATTTCATTACCACCGTAAACCTTCGCGCCGGATCGCCGTCGTTCGGAACTCCCGAATCAGCGGCCGCATCATACGTGGTAGGACAGCTCGCCCGAAGATTCAAAGTGCCGCTTCGCTGCAGCGGTGGATTCACGAGTTCTCAGTGTATAGACGCTCAATCCACCAATGAAAGTGTCAATGCATTGAACGCTGCCGTCTTGTGCGGCGCTCATTTCATTCTTCATGCGGCGGGATGGATGGAAAGTGCACTGACCGTGAGCTATGAAAAATTTGTCATTGATGCTGACTATCTCGGTTCACTGCACAAGTTTGTCCAAGGAATAGACGTTGACGATAGTCAGTTCGCTTCCGATGCGTTTGAAGAAGTGGGACCCGGCAACCACTTTTTCGGTAGCGCCCATACGCTTGAGCACTATGAGAATGCTTTCTATGAATCCGAACTGTTCAGTACCACTCCATGGGAGCAGTGGCTGGAAGAAGGCAGTCAGGATGTCGCTCAAAGAGCCAACACCAAATGGAAACAATTGCTCGCGGACTACGAAAAACCGGGTCTCGACCCTGGAATTGACGAAGCATTGAACGAATTCATAAATCGCAGAAAGAACGAAATGCCTGACATCTGGCATTAGGAATCTAAGCTAGAAGTTGTCAAACAATGAGACGACGCAACAATTCCAGTGATGCAACATACCTTTCAATTTTATATTCTCGAACTGATTTGACGTGCTAAACAGTCAATTCGGCAGGAATTGTATATTGTATACAATAGTCGTCCGTTCATTTGCTCGCTTCGGTTACAATGAGTGATCATGCTAGACTACACTCTGCTCTGTAAGGCAATGCAATCTCATGTTCGTACATGAATATCAAGCGAAGAAACTGCTAAGGCAGTACGGTTTTTCTTTTCCTCCAGGAGGAGTTGCGTTCTCGTCCGAAGAGGCTGTATCTGTGGCAAAGTCGATTGACGCTGATAGCTGGGTGGTGAAAGCGCAGATACTCGCAGGCGACCGAGGAAGATTCGGTGGCGTCAAGATTGCTGGATCCGTGTCGAAAGTAGACACGCTGGCCAAAGATCTTATCGGCAGTCGACTGGTTACGACTCAGACCGGTGCGGATGGTTTGCAGGTAGACGCCATCTATGTTGAACAAGGATGTGAAATTGAACGAGAATTGTATCTCGCAATATTGCTAGATCGCTACGAAAGACAGCTGATTTTACTTGCAGCCAAAACCGGAGGGTCGGGAATTGAGACAGTGGTACTCGATTCTTCTCAGGTAATAGAAAGAATTACACTGTCCATAGACGAGCCGCCGGATGAGAGTGAGTTGTCAGCACTGGCAGAAAAAATGGAACTTGAAGGAGCTCTCGCATCTCAATACACAGAAGTCTGTCGCAACCTGCACAGTGCTATCGTTAAGCTAGATGCCCTGATGATTGAACTGAATCCGCTTGCAGTTACAAGCGGCGACCGCTTGATGAGTCTGGACGTCAAGATGGAAATTGACGATAACGCACTGTTCCGTCATGAGGAGTTCAGCGAAATTCGAGAGACCAATCAGGAATCAGATCGAAAACTTCGTGCTCAAACAGGTTACAACTATGTGCGACTGAACGGAGATATCGGATTGCTGGTGAGCGGTGCAGGTCTGGCACTGGCAACCATGGATTTACTGAAACTCCATGGCTGCGAGCCCGCCAATTTTCTAGACCTGCCGCCAATTGCGTCCCGTTCCGACGTTGCCAACGCCTGTGAAACCGTTCTGCAAAACAGTTCACTGAAAGCATTGCTGGTAAATGTAGTCGGTGGCGGGTTGACGCACTGCGATACTGCTGCGGAGGGCATCCTTACCGCGCACAAAAAAACTCCGATCAAAATTCCAGTAGTCGTGCGTTTTGCTGGGACGAAAAAAGAACTTGGCATCACTTTGCTACGTAATTCAAGAATGCCGTTCCAACTCGCTCAAACCATGAGCCAGGCAATCGACATCCTTCAGAAAATCCGATGAAACCACAGTCATGAGTATATTGGTCGATTCGCGTACCCGAGTGCTTTGTCAGGGTATCACCGGTTATCGAGGGAGTTTCTTTTCCCATCGCGCAATTGAGTATGGAACCCGAATTGTCGGTGGAGTCGTTCCAGGACGCGGCGGACAGAAACATCTGAATCTGCCTGTGTTCGATACCGTAAGAGAGGCACGTGAAGCCACTGATGCAACCGCATCCGTATTGTTCGTCCCGCCACGCGCCGCACAACTTGCCGTTATGGAGGCAATCGATGCCGAAATTGAGTTGATTGTCTGCATTACCGAAGGGGTGCCAATTCTGGATATGGTACGAATCAAGGAAAGATTGAAGAACTCAAACTCCCGAATGATCGGGCCGAATTGTCCGGGGATTATCGCACCCGGTCAATGCAACATCGGAATCATGCCGACATCCATTTATCAGCCTGGAAGAATCGGCATAGTTTCCCGTTCAGGCACGCTATTTTATGAAGCGGTCGACCAGGTTTGCAGCGACGGACTTGGACAGTCGACTTGTATTGGAATCGGAGCTGACGTAGTACAAGGGATGTCATTCGTAGACTGTCTGAAACTATTCGAGAACGATCCAGGCACGGATGCAGTGCTGCTGATCGGTGAAATTGGAGGTGCTGCAGAAGAAGAGGCTGCAAAATTTCTGAGTTCCAACGACTACTTGAAACCAGTTATTGCTTATGTCGCAGGGCAACATGCTCCGCCGGATCGTCGAATGGGACATTCAGGTGCGATTATTTCAGCAGGATTGGGCGGAACCCAGAAGAAAATGGAAGCATTGCGAGATGCAGGAGTCGTCATGATTGATTCTCCAGTCGAGATTGGACGTACGGTCCGCAATGCCGTTCGATAGCTGTTCTAGCGAAAACCCATCATGAATTTTCAGTAACCATAAGATAGAGAGGATCAGTGAAAGTACACGAGTATCAGGCTAAAGAAATTTTGCGGCAATATGATGTGATCACTCCGCGTGGTATCGTTTGCCGTGAGGTTGATGAGGTGCCTCACGCATTGTCCGAACTTGGCGGCAGTATCTGGGTGGTAAAGGCACAAATTCATGCCGGCGGTCGAGGCAAGGGAGGCGGTGTTCGTGTGGTTCAGTCCGAACAAGAAGCTTTGCAGGCATCACAAGAAATTTTACACAAGCCGCTGGTCACGCCTCAGACTGGAGCAGAAGGGCAAATTGTTCGCACGTTGCTGATTGAAGAAGGCATTCGAATACAGTCAGAAATTTATGCGGGACTGGTCGTTGACAGAACCGAGCAGAAAGTTGTCTTGATGGTAAGCCCGGAAGGCGGCATGGAAATCGAAGAAGTGGCAGCCGAAACCCCCGAAAGAATTCACAAAGTTCACATCAGCCCGGAAATTGGCCTGACTAAAGAAAATGCAAGTGCTGCAGCTCGATTTGCCGGCGTGCCGGATGATCTAGTGAGCAACGCAGCAGGTTTCCTGAAGTCTCTCTACCAGGCTTTTTGGGAAAGTGATGCTTCATTGGCAGAAATCAATCCTCTGGTCATCACCGAAGGAGGTGATGTGATCGCATTGGATGCAAAAATGACTTTTGATGACAGCGCACTCTATCGCCATCCCGATATAGTGGAATATCGAGATTATGACGAAGAATCGCCATCTGAAATCGAAGCGACGGATGCAGGCCTGTCCTATATATCGCTCGATGGGAATATCGGATGTCTCGTGAATGGAGCGGGTCTGGCCATGGCAACCATGGACATCATCAAGCTGTATGGCGAAGAACCAGCAAACTTCCTTGACGTAGGCGGAGGTGCCACGACAGAGCAGGTGATCGCCGCGTTCAAAATAATGCTGGGTAACAAAAGAATTGGAGCCGTTCTCGTCAATATTTTCGGCGGCATCATGCGCTGCGATGTGATTGCGGAGGGCTTAGTAGCTGCATTCAGCCAGATAGAGTTGAAAATTCCGGTTGTGGTTCGGCTTGAAGGAACCAATGTAGACCGAGGCAAACAAATTCTGAATGATTCGGGTCTTACACTAATCACTGCCGATACTATGGATGATGCGGCGGAAAAAGTTGTTCAAGCAGTGAGAGGAAATTAGATGTCGATATTGATCAATCGAGATTCCCGCGTGATGACGCAGGGAATGACCGGAAAGACTGGATTGTTTCATACGCGCAACTGTCTGGACTATGCCAATGGAGAAAATGCGTTCGTTGCTGGAGTCACGCCGGGCAAAGGGGGGCAGGAGTTCGAAGGAGTTCCAGTGTACGACACTGTTGCTGAAGCAAAAGAACAAACTGGAGCGACCGTTTCAGTGATCTATGTTCCACCGCCATTTGCAGCGGCGGCAATTTATGAGGCCGTCGAAGCAAAACTTGACTTGGTCATCTGCATCACCGAAGGAATTCCAGTGAAAGACATGATTGAGACTCGTCGGAAAATGATGAATTCCAAAACAATCTTAATTGGACCCAACTGTCCGGGAGTGATCACACCGGACGAAATCAAGATTGGCATCATGCCCGGCTATATCCACAAGAAAGGGGCGATTGGCGTGGTTTCAAGATCTGGAACATTGACTTATGAGGTAGTCGATCAACTGAGCAAACTCGGAATCGGACAATCAACCTGCGTGGGCATTGGGGGTGACCCAGTGAACGGAACAAAGCATGTTGACGTAGTCAAATGGTTCAATGAAGACCCTGAAACAGAAGCGATCGTGATGTGCGGTGAAATCGGCGGAACCGACGAAGAAGAATGCGGACGGTGGATTCGGGATCATTCGACCAAACCGGTTGCTGCTTTTATTGCGGGTGTAACCGCTCCTCCTGGTAAACGTATGGGGCATGCTGGAGCGATTATTGCCGGTGGCAAAGGCACGGCATCCGAAAAAATTTCCGTGTTGCGGGAAAGCGGAGTTCACGTTACAGAGAATCCGGCAGGTATCGGTCAGCTCGTAAAGCAGATTATGGCCTGACAGCTCTTGGAAAACTACAGGTTCCCAAGACGCCTATACGCTTGCAGTTGGTGTTCGTACTCGGCAGTGTTCTCGCAAGTTTGAAACTTTGTGAGCGCGATAGAAGGAGTCTGAACCCCTACCTTGAAATTGTTCAAAGTCTTGGAAGTCTGTGACTGCTTCACTTCGACGCCAGTCATGGATGCGACTGGCTCTCTAATTTTAAAATTGTTGCCAATAAATCAATTGCTTAGGTATAACCTTTCCGTAAAGTTTATAATTTCCAGAGTACTCATTTCCAAAGTGCTAGCGAATCACAGCGAATAACTCGGTGACATTGCTTGTCGATACAGAGTATTCCATCTTCAAGGACTTACAGTGACAGATCAACCGGAATTTACCGTCGGCATAGAGGAAGAATATCTCGTAATCGATATCGGGACGTTAAACCTGGTGTCGAAAATGCCACCTGCGCTTATGGAAGAGTGCGATCGTGAACTCGGAAGTCAGGTATCAAAGGAACTTCTGCAGTGTCAAATTGAAGTTGGCACGAATGTTTGCAAGACCATGCAGGAGGCACGTGAGGAACTCGTTTATCTACGAGGAACCGTTGCTCGAATCGCAAGAAAGCATGACTGCTTGATCATTGCTTCCTCTACACACCCATTCTCGTTCGGTTTTACGCTGATTACCGACGACGAGCGTTATCAGGAACTTGCCGAACAGCTGCAACGCGTCGTTCAAAGGCTTTACATTAGTGGAATGCATGTCCATATCGGAATTCCAGACGATGAACTGAGAATCGATTTGATGAACCAGGCATCCTATACCCTGCCTCACATGCTTGCGCTGACCACTTCTTCCCCGTTTTGGAGAGGCGAACATACCGGTTTGAAATCATATCGGGTCTCTGTATTTGAACAGATGCCGAGAACAGGGCTGCCTCCGTATTTCCAGAGCTACGCGGATTACATGAAGCACGTAAATGCACTCGTGGATCTCGATATCATTGAAAATCCAACAAAGATCTGGTGGGATATTCGACCGAGTTGGCGCTTCCCTACTCTGGAGCTGCGCCTTTCTGACATCTGCACTCATGTAGATGATGCAATTGCAGTCGCTTCCGTATTCAGATGCTGGCTAAGAATGCTGTATCGACTGAAGAAAAACAATCAGCGCTGGAGAGAATACTCGTCGTTTCTTATTCAGGAGAACAGATGGCGTGCCCAACGTTACGGAATCGACAGAGGCCTGATTGATTTTGGTCAGGGTACAATGGTTGAGTTTCCTGAGTTAATGGATGAACTGATTGAACTTATAACCGAAGATGCAGAATACTTCGGCTGCATGGATGAAATCAATCACATCCGAACGATATTGGAACGCGGCACAAGCGCTCACCAGCAGTTGGCTGTATTCAACCAGTCCATAGCAGACGGCAAGTCACATGAACTGGCGCTTGTTGACGTAGTGAAATATTTAGCCAAGCAAACCTTGAAAGGTGTGGATGCCGGTTTAAACAAATGATGAACGGTTAACAGTGAAAATCGGTCGTGCCGTCACGAATGGCCTGATCCATTAGCTGAACTTCCCATTCGAGATAATTTTTCATTCTCTGCTCCTGCCCCAACTCACTGTCGTACGGTCGCTCCCAGATATCGTCGACTTCGCACAGAAGATTATTCATGCCTTCAATCATTGGGAAACCTAAGTCCTGCCAAGCCCGATTTCCGCCATTTAGAACACGAACAATCTGATTGGGATCTAGCTTGCTCATATCCCTTGCAGCCAGATGTGCAAGGGTGCCATCTTCAGAAGCCAGTACGAGCAATCCAATCGGCCGACGAAACACCAGTGCCGATTCAAGTCTTTGGCGAATGCACCAGTGCGCTTGCGGGATATGTCCGGCCCGATAGTTTCGACTTGAACACAAGTCCACTAGAAGCGTGGGCTCGCCTGACTGCATGGCTGCCCTTAACTCTCCGGGTTCTATGATCTCATGTTCCTCAAACCCAGCAACTGAGGCAGGCGGTTGGCCGATTTCCAATTCAGCATTCTGAAATGGCTTTTGGACTACAACGACATTCCGATGCCCCATTTGAATGAGCCACGATGCGGTCATCACTGCGCGAACCTCTCTATCGTCTACCAACGCGATGCGAGAATTCTTAACCGCAATAAATTCATCTGTAGTCTGAACCAACTGACCACCCGGAGCATGTTGGGAACCAGGTAAATGCCCTTCAAGGTACTCTTCATGGGTACGAACATCAATAATGTAAAGCGTTCGTTCTTTGTCGTCGCACCACTCCGAAAGCGTACCTGTGTCAATAAATGGAACATTGAACCTACTGGCTACTCGTTTCGCGGCTTCACAGGATTTTTTGAAATTCTCTTCTGAAGGCGCATGCCCCGCTTTAGTTTCACCGTGATTCAGCTCCAGTCCAGCCAAATGCCAACCCATGGTACCGTCTCTCAAGAGCATCACGCGATTTGGAATTTCAGCATTGATCAAAGACATCGCCCCAACAATGCTGCGAGTTCTGCCTGCGCAATTGACAACGACATCTGTGGCTGGGTCTGGCGCGATTTCGAAAATCCTATAAACCAGTTCAGCGCCAGGTACATCAACTGCATTCGGGATGCTCATCGCGTTGTATTCATCCATCGGACGGCTGTCAAGCACGACTAGATTGTCATTCGCTGCCAAGCGTTCGTTTAACTGAAGAGCATGTATTTCCGGAGGTTTTCTGCGTTGCAGGAGATACTCTCCGAATGTCTTGCTGGGAACATTCAACCCAGAAAAGAGTTCAAACCCCGACTGTTTCCAACCTTCCGTGCCACCAGTCAGCACTCGAACATTAGAATACCCAAGTTCTGTCAATCGCTGCCAAGCGCGCTTAGCCGCAGTATTCTTTCCTTCAGAACCACTGTCATAGACGACAATCTGCACGGTCTTTCTCGGCAAGAGATCGCCAACATGCAATTCCAGACGACTGAGGGGAACATTGGATGCCCACAGCAGATGACTCTCAAAGTAAATCCCTTCCTCGCGAATATCAAGGACAGCTAATTCATCATGAGAAAGAATTTGCTCTTTCAGTTCAATAGCACTAATCTGTCGATTCACTGTGTCACGTATCTCGCATCGATGATGTTGTCATAAACCGGAAATACTCTCCAATGACTCGATTTTTCGTCGTAATACTGTCTATTGGTCAGATATTCGAGTCCCAGGCCATACATGTGAAAGTTGATGACGGCATTTTTGTCGGAGATGTGAATTGAGTGGAGGTCATCGGGCAAAAGGGTTACGCCGGAGCCCGGACAAACTACATGAGACCCAACAACTTCGACACCGCCGTTGCTTCTCTCATAGAAACGATTCAGCTCTTCGCCCCTTATGCCGACAATCACTGCCCATGTATCATGGTTGTGGGCAGGAGTGTTCGTTGGAGAACGGGCCGATTGAACATACAGTGCAAAGCGATTATTCTGTGGGTCTTCAGACAGTCGATAGACAAAAGAAGTATCTTCGGATGAATTCTGAGGGGGCGGAAATTCGGCTTCGCCAAACCACTCGCTATGAGATGCAAGTTCCTGCAGCTCATCCCGAATCTGTTCCAAACCAGTCTTCGTTACACCGTGCTCGGCTTCGATATTCCGTATGCGGTCGATGGTAATGCGTATCGCTTTGCTTCGTTCTGCGCTTATCTGTCCCATTTTTATCCTCCTTTTGAATCTCCGATTCGCTGACTAAATGCCTTGAAATCATCAAGGAAACGAGCAGTTGTATCTGGCATCGGAACTCTGGCACCCGAAATGTATGTGATTAATTTGCGTCCCCGCTCAATTAATTCGCAAGCATCAACGACATCCTGGTCGCCCCTCTGTCTGGCGTTGCTGGAGATTTCTTGGACCACTTCTGTGATCTGTTCTGAGCCAGTCACAAATTTCGGCCAAATCATAAAGTAGTCGTGGTCGGTCTTCATCGTTTCGCAGTTGCTCTTCGCCCAACTCGCAAATTTTTCGAGAATCGGCCAAACTTCTGAAAACATATCGAATGGTGCCAAAGTCTCATTCAATACACAGTTGATTCGATCGATGTCTCTCATAGTCATACTGATTTTGACATATCGACTCGTGTAGAACTCGAACAAAGTCATCGTAAAAGCTTTGAGCGGCTCACCCCACAGTTCGTCAATGCCTTCGTTGCCGCTGAAATGACGGACTGATTTACCAAGTTCCATTGCGTCTTGAAGACATTCGCTGCACTCTTTCATGAGTTCATTATCAGCCCCGATATGGACACCCTTGCTTTCCAACTCGACCACCGTTGTAAATATGTCGGTGGCACGATTGAACAAAGCGCCGGCCAGCATCGCGGCATTGACTCGCTTTTCTTCCTCTGATCCAGCTTTTTCGTATGCGGAACGTGCCAAATCAAGATTTTCCCCCGGGGTATTGATTCCGGGCTCGGTATGATGAAATGTTCTACGCGTTAGTCCGGCAATCAAGTTCTTCTTGGCTGTTAGCGTCTCTTCAGGCGGTTTATAGTAACGAATCCAGTATCTGTCAAAGTAAACCCTTTTGACACCGTCAATCTCGGTCACCGTGCCATTCTCAATACTTTCGTTTTCGGACTCAGAATCACTCACTTCACAACTCCACTCGCACCGCCGAAGTGCGGGTTATTGTAACCCGAACAAATTTGGAGACCTCGAAGATTGTTAGACTACAGATTCTCATTTCTCGCATTATTGAGAGGAAAGAAGAACAGGATTTTCCACAATGTTCCAGACATTGCTGACCCCATCATGAAAGTCTTGTCAAGAGTTGGGATGCCAGGTTAGCCATGGGATTGCAGGAATCTATCTGTGCGGCATTTTGAATATCAAGTATTCTATAAATTTACCTCGAAATTCATAATGTCCAGCCAGTTTCGTAAAATAGTTGAAATGTTGTCATGTGCACTAAAGGTAAATTTCACTTGTTGTAAGGTGAAGATCAAGGAAAACCTTCCCCTGAAATGGCAAGCACCAATCGAAACAATAACGATTCAAAGTACCTGAAAATCATTAGTGGACTTTCTGGTTCTGGCAAGAGCATTGCGTTGCGAGCTCTGGAGGATTTAGGTTACTACTGTGTCGACAATTTGCCAGTCGTTCTGTTAAAACAGTTCGCTGATGAAGTGCTTGAATCAGACGATAAATCCATCCAGCGAGCGGCAGTCAGCATTGATTCTCGCAATCAGAAATTCCTTGGCCTGCTTAACGACAACGTGAAGTATCTTGGCAATCTTGGAATCAATTTCGAGATCATCTTTCTGGATGCCGAAGAAACAGTACTCGTCAAGCGCTTTAGCGAGACGCGTCGGAAACATCCGTTGATGGATGAATCGATTCCGTTGCTGGAGAGCATTCAATTGGAAAAACAACTGCTCGCACCACTATCTGAGAGAGCGGCTAAGCATTTCGACACGACTAACATGTCGCCGCATGAACTGCGTTACCTGATACAGGAAGATGCGGCAGGTCTAGGTGTAGGCGACCCATCCCTGCTGTTTAAATCTTTTGCTTACAAACGTGGGGCACCGCTGGATGCTGACTTTGTATTTGATGTCCGTTGTCTGCCGAACCCCTATTGGGTGGAGGGATTGAAGAACTACAATGGACTGGAAGCACCGATTGCAAAATACTTTGAGACGAAGCCGGTTGTAAATACCATGATCGATCAGATTGACTCTTTCATCGATGAATGGATGTCGAAATTTCATGCTGCAGGACGCGTGTATCTTACAGTCGCAATTGGCTGTACCGGTGGTCGCCATCGGTCTGTATACGTGGTTGAAAGCCTTGCAGAACGTTTTGCCAGCCGAGGCATCAGCGTCCAGAAGAGACACAGTGAAATCGGGCCGGATTGAAGTATTGAACAAACTCGGTTTGCATGCCCGAGCCGCCGCACAGGTGGTACGAATTGCATCTGGTTTTGAAAGTGAAATATCACTTCACAATGAAAATCAAACTGCCAATGCCAAGGGGATTATGGGCCTGATGATGCTGTCAGCAACACAGGGAACATCACTGTTGCTTGAGGCCGAGGGGGCAGATGAAAATTCAGCCTTTGAAGCGATTCAGCAAATATTCGAAACGCGTTTCGGGGAGGAAGAGTAGTGTTTACGCTACAAGGTTCCGGCGTGGGAAAAGGAATCGCCATAGGAACTGCCTATGTGATGGAACGCTCCGCGACTTATGTGCCAAGCAAGCCGGTCAAGCGAGCCAAACTCGGTGCTGAGATCGCTCTTCTTGATCTTGCTCTGAAAAGAGCGTCTGACAGCCTGATAAAAGCAATGGAAGTGGTGCCGGAGGATGCACCAAAAGAGATCACAGCCTTTCTGGACGCACACATGCTGATGGTTGAGGATCCGACTCTGAGGGAGGCTACGGTTGAAATCATGCAGAAACACTCCTACAGTGCGGAAACTGCATTGATGATTCATCGCAATCAACTGGTTGAAGTTTTCGATGCAATGGAGGACGAATACCTCAGAAGCAAGAAAAACGATGTCGACCAGGTCATACAACAAATTCATCATCAGCTTCTCGCTCTAGACGGCGAAAGACAGGTGCAGCGTACTGTAGAACTAGAGGGCTGCATTCTAGTCGCCCATGATCTTACTCCCGCTGACACGGTACTGTTCATGAAAATGAAAATGAGTGCGTTTGTGACTAACCTCGGCAGTCCAATATCCCATGTCGCAATTCTAGCTCGTAGTCTTCAGATTCCAGCGGTTGTCGGCCTGCATGGAGCGATTAAACATATAGAACACGGCACAACTATTGCAGTTGACAGTACTGACGGAACCGTCATCGTAGACCCCGACGAGAATACACTCGCAGAATTGAAAGCGCGTCAGCAGGAGTATGAAGATCGCCATCAGGAACTATTGGCGCTACGCGATTTGGAGCCCCGTACGCTGGATGGGCACGTCATTTCACTGCTGGCCAATGTAGAACTGCCAACCGAAATCGAACCAGCACTGGGTTCAGGCGCGACTGGAGTTGGTTTGTACAGAACAGAATATCTCTTCATGAATCGTAAAGTTCTACCAACTGAAGAGGAACAGTTCGAGGCATATTCGAAGGTCGTCAAAGCGCTCGGAAGCGTAACAATAAGAACACTTGATTTGGGCGCTGACAAACAGGTCGATGGCGGCCGTGCACAAGGCAAAGTAGCGATCAATCCGGCACTTGGAATTCGTGCGGTGAGATTCTGTCTGCGCGCCCCAGGAATGTTTCGCGCACAGTTACGCGCAATTTTCAGAGCTGCAGTATACGGCAATGTTCAGTGCATGATTCCAATGCTGTCGAATCTTGACGAGCTGAATCAAGTTATGGACATCATCGATGATGTCAAGTACAAACTAGACAGTGAAAAAGTGAAGTTTGACCCCTCGGTACCGATTGGCGGGATGATTGAAGTGCCGGCCGCGGCAATTACAGCAGATCAGTTCGCACAACGCCTGGATTTTCTGTCTATCGGAACCAATGACCTTATTCAGTACACTTTAGCGATTGACAGGGTTGATGACGAGGTCAATTACCTGTATGACCCACTGCACCCGTCCGTTCTTCGGCTTGTCAAGCACACCATTGACGCGGGCGCGAAGTGCAATATACCTGTTTCACTGTGTGGAGAGATGGCCAGCGACGGAAATTACACTCGTTTACTTCTAGGAATGGGATTGAGAATTTTCAGTATGGACCCTGTTGCCGTACCGGAAGTAAAGCAGATTATCAGGAACAGTTATGTAAATGATACTACCGGGTGTATAGACACAATTTTCAATAGTACGCAGTCGACAGATAGATTTGACCTTCTGCAGCGTCTGAACGAAAATCACTTTCGCCTGCCTTCCACTCAATTATCGGCTTAATTATTGGATGGAGGCGATTCGTATCGGTTAATGGTTAAATCAAAAAGTTGTAGATTGAGTCACGATAGTTGCTCGCCGATACGCAAACCGGCCATCGGTACACATACATTCACACCACATTTACGCAAATTAGGTTCTAGGAACTCCCGATATTTCTGACCAGCCAATATGTATATTGAATCAATTTCGGCGATGCGTGGCTCTAGATCGGTGAGAACATCATTTGCCCACTCACATCGCCTCTCCTTGGGCATGGAATTTAATGTTTTCGCATAAGGTAGGATTTCTGCATTTGGACAAACCAGTCCATATTTTGCAGATAATATAAACCATGGTTGCTTCGTGCTCTCTACATAAGTGCGTGACCTCTTAAACCATGGAGATATATAAAGATCTCTAGCTCTAACCGGTTCGGAAACTGGCAGTTTTGCTTTCACGCACGAAATCAAATACAGTTCAGCTGACAAGTTTCTACCTCAGTCTAAAGTCAACTTTGCATTAAATTGAACTTGGTTGAAATATTAAAAATATTATTGGCGAGTGTGGTCGAAAATCTACACAATCGCACTGCAATACAACTATGAAACACTACTGAGAGCAACCAAGAACGGAGCTGTCACAATTCATCTTCAAGGCTTCACAAGTCGGTCTTCGCCTCGCATCCAATGGAAGGCGTAGTTTTTTACCATTAAAAGTCCAGTACTCACTGCCTTCTAGGGACTTATCCACAAGCACAGTCATATTCTTAACCTTTCATCTACCCACAGTTGACTCGGCAAGTGACGTCGTATTAGTCTGATCATTTCTGTGCATGTATTCCTCGGTGATAAATTAACGCCGGGGTGAACAATGCATAGGCTTGCCACAATTTACGAGTTCCCGGCAAAGGCTGACTTTTTCTCGACTCAAACCCGGCGATGCTCGCAAGGTCAATGACGAATGTCCGGATATTTGGATTGTGATTCGGGGGGCCGCGCGAACGGTGGATGCCGCGATAGTACAAATAATCATACAGACATTCGACCTGCTCGTCCCCCACCACCTGCTTTGCTGCAACCTGCGGATCGTTGCGTGCCATATAATTCAGATCATGAATGTAACAGGCGGTGATCGCATCGAACACCAGGCACTTGCGCAGATCATCCGCATGATCGAACTGGCGCGTGCCGATGCGCGTGCCGTTTTTCAACACGCTGAACCAGGTCTCAATGTGCCAGCGCAACTCATACCACCGAACCACCTTGCGCGCCTGTTCGGCACTCGCCTCGCCCTCAGTGGTCAATAGCAGCCAGTGCAGTGGCTTTTCACCTCGCGGTGCATGAATCTCGTCAACACTCACCGCCAGCATCTGCGTCGGCGTCTGATCTTCGGCCAATACCGGCGCCCCGAGCGTCACCATACAGGCCCGCAAATCCAACCGCGCCTTGCGCGCCTTGCGCTTTCGCTTGCCACCACAGGCCTCAATCTGAATCGTCTTGTGCGCAATCACCGGCTGCTTTGACAGATGCAACGGCAACTTCTCAGCAGTGCCGTCTTCCAGTATCACCTTACGTTTGCGCGCACCATTGGAACGCACCAGCAAACTGTCACCTGATACCACCGCCTGGCGAAGCATCGACCACAAATCCGCCTCCCGATCACACACCGTAATGACCCGTGTGTTCGGACAGGCCTCGGACAGTTCATGCGCACGTGTCAGCCCTGCAAGCCAACGCTCGCTTTCCTTCCCGCCTTCTTCGTCGCATTCACTCGCTTTGCTGCTCACCTTGCGAAATCCCGCATCCAGCGCATACACCCCCAGCGGACGTCCCACCTCGCTGATCGCAACTCCAAAATGCGCCAATATCCCTTTCGCTCCCGCACCACGACCGCCAATGCCCACCAATCCTTCGCTGCTGCGCAGACCGTGATAGTTCAATGACGTCGTGTCCTGCACCGCAAGCACCACCGACTCCGTCGCACAACGCTCCGCAACACTCGCCTGATGAGGCTCCAAGATATGTTCCATACTCACCTGTTGGTTCGATAACAGCCGATACGCACCCTTGCGTTCCGCCCGTCTCGGAAATAGCACCGGTATCGATGCGCCCTGATGCTCAACCCACGCCTGTCCCATTTGCACAATCCGTTCCCGAACCCGACCGTCCGGATGACTCGAACGCGCATACTCGCGCGCCGCCCAGTGCGCATCTTCGCTCAAATACACCGACTTGGGCCTGACAATCGGCCGATGCGCAGGGGTGCATAAACGCTCCTGCCAATTCTCCGACAATGGCTTCATCCATACCGCCTTTTTCGTGCCCGGCTGCGCTCGGCGCTGCGCATGACCGCTGCTCAACCGCTGGCACCGACGCCAACCCGACGCCTCATAACTCATACCGCTATAGCACTGATCCACATGCGTATAAGCCAGTACCGGCAATACTCCGTAGCACGCCTCCCAGTCCACTGCCACTCGCTCGCAAACCTCTCCCAAAACCTTCGATGCCAGACCATACACCCGAGCAATCAGCAAAAAACGATGATTGCATATCAGCGCTGCCAAATTCACAGCTCGCGCATCACTGCTCCATCCAATCCATTCATCGCGCGCCTTCTGATGCCAGCTCGCAGCCGCAAAACCTACCCCGCCAATCACCCCATACCGAGAACTGATCACCCAATACCGCATCTGACCTCCGGGCGCTCGCTTGAATCCCAATGGATGCCAAGCTTCCATCATCGCATCCCAACTGCGGCGTTGCTGACTGTCAGATACCACTGCCACACTCATCTCACCCATATCCGATAACCGCACCCGCATCCCCGACAACGCATCCAATCCCGCAGGCGGCGAAACCGCTTTCACCGACTGCGGAACCCCGGCGCACGCCTGTGGCAACTCAAAGCCCGCCTTGTGCGCTAATTTCACCAACGCCTTGCGTGCCGAACTTACCGCAGGGCGACCTTTGCTGTCATACCAATGGTCAAGTTCGCACAAAAGCCGTGCAAGTTCACCGCGGGTCACAGATGGCTTGCTGGATTCCTCGATCACCCGCGTGACAGTTTCGGCACTGAATTGTCGCATTCCGACTTGCATGCCAATATGATGGCATAATCTTCGACCAAAGTCAACTGTGGGCAGATGAAAGATTCTTAACCCATGTTTATCAATCTTGAAATTCATCTTAAATATATCAATAACTTATAAGCGAAAAAATTCCTTGCAGGTACTACATTTATGTTGCTGTGTGGATAAAAGAGCAAATCAGATGATTGTTCTTTTGGTGCCGCCAGGTCTGGGATCAGCCTCCAAATGCCGGTAAATCTCTTCCTGCAGTCCTTCTGGCTTTGAGGCTTTGCGAATATGCAGAACGCGTTGATCAGCACGGTTGAAATGGAATGACACTCGAACTTGGTGCTGCAGGTCTTCGCACAACGTTGTCCAGCTGACTGAGACATACATGATGGCGGGAAGAATAAGGGAAGTTTCCCGGAAAGTCAACCAAATCATATCATTTTATGGCACTACACTTTACTTTTCAGAATCAGATATTCAGACTTCCTGACCTCGACCAATTAAATATGTCATCATTCTAAAGGTTTGTTGGGCGGTTTTCATTGAAAAGTGCGAGGCAGGTGCTGGGAAATCCTTCGAAGATGGCTTTCGAATCGAGTTGTTGGAGGCGCAATAGGGCATGTCGGCAATCCTGCGAACTGAATAAGGTGACATATTAAATTAGCCGGCATTACAAAGAAATTCACTGAGAATATCATTCGGTTTTCATAAAAAGAATATAAGTATTATCAACATGCGTGAACTTGAAGCAAATCGGATTGGAAATAGAGGTCAGGAAGTCTGATATTATTGATATCAACAACTTACATTTTCATATTTGCCAAAAATAGGCCGAAATAGCGAAAAATCGAGGGATTTTGATAAAGATGGGTTAAAGGTCTTAAAGACAATCATTTTCCATTCTCCGGGGCATACGACTGTAACACAGCAACATCTGCGCGACTTTCAAACGAATTGCCTGACCATTGATTGAGGCTTACTCCTGGCTCCAGTCAAACTGATACGCTTCACCTGGATCAAACTGCAGTGGTATGGCTTTCGAAAGCCCGCTATTTTCTGAGCAGACCACTTGCGCGCATAATGGCTTTTTTTGCTAAACGAATGCCATTGGTAGCAGCGCTGACCGAACCCAGAACGACAGTTGTTCGATCAACATGTGACGGGCGTAAGGCTGGATGCATGTCAGTAAAGCATCCAGTTCGCCTCTTTGAGGTCTTCAAACTCGAAATCGCTGGAGCTGAACGGCACACTGCGCGCCCGGCGAGCAACGGCCCCGTTCCTAATCAACACCCAGCGTGCCAGTTACGACATCGCCGTCGATCTTCATGTCGTCGCTGTGTAACCGTGCCACTTCCCTAAGCGGTACACACGGTATCGTCGTTTGGCCTGGTTGGTCTGCAGACGACAAATAGAAAGAGCCACCGCTGCTCAGGAACTCGGTCATCGAAACTCCTCACTGGTGGTGAATGCGCTGCATTATTCAGGCATTCGTTTATGCGTGGGCTTGCGCCCCGGCGGTGGTTGGCCACACCACCGGGGAGAAAGCCTCTGTCACCAAGCGGACAGTTCCGCGCGCAGCATCAGCCCCTGCTCCAGCGAGCCGCCGACCGTCTCGCGGGCACTGGCCTCGAGGCTCAAATTCAATGAAGGTTTGCGTGCGAGCCGCCAGCCCGAGCGGTAGACTCGCGCACCGTCGTCGGGCAACGCCGCTCCGACGTACGGGGTAAGCATACCGCCACCGGGCGCGTTCATGCCGTAACCGATTTCGACGTCGAGGCGATGGGACGAATCCGCGTCGTCGCCACTGTCCAGCCGGTGCGACCAAAGATCGTCAACCCCGCTTGCGGCGTCCCCAAAGGATGAACTTAAATTCAGCGACAATCCGTGCCCTGACCGGTTCGGCTTCAAGCGAACCGAACCGCCGAAGCCCCGTTCCTTGTATTCGCGGTCCGCGTGCACAATCAGCACCCGGACGTTCGCATCCAAGGCGAGGCGCCGGTCCGCTCCGGTGTACAGCAGGCGTCCGCCCAGCTCTAGGCCAGCCCCCGTTTCCGCATCGCCACCGTCGTGCCGCAACCCCAACTCCAGCGACGGCGTCAGCAACGCGCCCGAGGCGAGTTCATGCCTGCGGGAGGTTTCAAGCCGCAATCGCAACCGGCTCGCGTCCGCGCTTGCCGCGGCCAGGTCCGGCGCCGCATCCGAGTTCACGCTCATCCAAAGCACATCCGATTCAACCGCCAGCTCGTAATCGCCGAGCGACGACAGCTCGCGGCGCGCTCCGAAAGCGCCCATCTTCATTTCAATATCGGTTTCAACGCGATTCCCGTCGGCGGTGAGCCCAGACCTTCCCTTGCCGTAGCCGAGCGCGCCCCAGACCGACAAGCGCTCGTTCACATTAAACTTCAGATAGGGATACGCGCTCGTGAGCGAGCTGTTCGCGCGGGCCGGCGCGCGGGCATCTTTTTCAGCCTCGCCACTGCTTTTGGAGTACGCCACCGCCATCCCAGCCAGCACTGGGTCGCATTCGCAATCCGCTCCCAGCACGGCGGTTGACACGTCACCGCCGAACGATGACCGGGCGTCGCCGCTTGCCACCGACGTGGTCGCCCCGCGCGCCCAGACAGACCATCGCCTGCCTTGGTCCGCCTCGCCCGGCGCCGACAAATGGAAGGCACTGGCCAGCAGAAATTCACGCAGGCTCATGTTTCGCAATTCGTAAGCCACGTCCGCCTCGTTCCGAAACGCAACGAACGGGCCCGGTTGCGCCGAACGGCCGCCAGACAGGTTCAGCCGCCGGCCACCGAGCGTTGCGGACGAGTCGTCCGGATTGAAATTCCCGTCCAGCCGCTGACCGACCGCGTCCATGACCTGCAGGCTCACGGTCCGCCCGAAATCCGTTGCCCCCCTCAACAGCATCTCGGTCCGGTCCCCCTTGGTCACCGTCACCGTCAGATCATGGCTGTCCGTGTTGCTGTTCTCGTCGGTCGCCGTCACCGTCACCTCGTAGACATTGTCCTCGCCCGCGTCTTTCGGGTCATCATAATCCTGTCCCAGCAGCGTCAGCACGCCGGTGGCGGCGTCAATCGTGAAAAGGTCCTTGTCGGCACCGTCCGATATGCTCCACATCACCATGCCGCTGGCGCCGCTCAGAGCCGGCGGCTGCGGCGACATCCAGGGCGTTTTCTCAGGGACGCTGTATGCGGCTTCCAGGCCGGTGATCTCAATTTCGGTGACCGTCACCGTCAGTGAGAAGGTCGCCATGTTGCTGCCCTCGGTCGCCTTCACCGTCACCTCGTAGATGTTGTCCCCGTCGGCGTTGAAATCCTGTCCCAGCAGCGTCAGCACGCCGGTGCCTTCGTCAATCCTGAAATAGCGGACATCGTCGCCCTCCAGCGTCCACGTCACCTCGCCGATGGCGTCTTTCAAAGTCGGTTGCGGCGACGTCCAGGCCGTTTTCTCAGGTGCTTCGTATGTGGCTTTCAGGCCGATGATCGCAATTTCGGTGAACGGCGGCGGCGCGGTAGGAGCGGCGTAATACTGCATCAGATTTTCATCCGCATCCGGCCACCAGTTACTACTGCCCACGGCGTTCACCGCCCGCATTTGAAAATCGTATGGAACGTTGTTCGTCAGACCGTCCACAACCACGCTCAGCCTATCTAGTACTTCTTTAACATTATCGTCTGTATAACTACCCCCTCTTATTCTCCACCGGATTTGATAAGACGTATCTCGACTGCCCTCTTCTACCGGTCTTCTCCATCGTAATTCAATCTCCCCATTTCTTTTAGTCCATTCTATTGCTGTATAGAGACGGGGCGGAGCTGGCAAGACGTTTTTCCGCTGGACAGTTATTTCGGAGGATGTTCCTTCCTCACCAGCCGCGTTCACCGCCCGCACTTGAAATTTGTAATTGGTACCGACCGCGATACGCCTACCAATCTCGCTCCAATAGATTCTCGTCCCAACATTATCCGTTCCTGTACTTGTCCCTGCGGGTGTTTCCTCCCAGTTCGACCAACTGGTACTGTCCGACGCCTTCTTGTACCGATACTCATATTTTCTAATCATGGCGTCCGCGTCCCACGTCAGCTGGAAACGGCTGTAGCCCTCCTCTTTTTGCAGGTTCTGCGGTGCGTCTGGAGCGGCCGCGTTCGCACCGCAAGCAACGAAAGCGAGCAGGACGACTGCGGCAAAGCGTCCGAGCGCAGTTGAAAAGGATTTGGGATTGCAACGTGGCCCAAGCGGACGGGGGGGGGGGGGCATGACATCGAATTCGCATGTATTCTGGTTTGTGAGCATAGATGTATTACTCCATCATATATTTTAAGTCTCTGCCATTATCAAATCATTAGCTTACCCTGATCCGAAAATGGCAATCTATACTGATAAAATAGCCTTACGAAATGTGCGTTTTCCACCAAATTCAGCTTTCACCTAATAGGCCACAATAGGTGAACCCGACTCTAACCTAGAAAACAGTCACAAGTTAGAAAAAGCATAGTAAAAAACTGATGTCAATTTTACTCCATAAACAGGGTGCGATTGAAAGTGATCAGGTGTTTCCCATGCTTTTTTTGATGTCAGAATATCCTGACAGGCGGTAACTGAAGTAATTCGCTCGACCACGGCTGTTGCGCTCATTATGGTACAGTTTCGGTAATTGATGCACAATATTGCGTTTGTACGGAGCGAATTGTGCAGTCTCGACAATGGCAACCAAACGCAAGCGGACTGCGGCGCTTGTATATTTCGGCTCAATCCGGGATTTGAAGCACCGCTTCAGGTCGGTGAGAATAGTGCGGCGAAGGCCTCTTTACGATTCAGGTTGAAATGGCGCAGTGCCTGCGGCACTGACTCGAAGCGGCTTTGGTTGAAAATCAGCGCCAGCGCAATGTTGTTGCACATCGCACGATTGCTCGGGCCATGGCCAGTACGGGTCAGACAGGCGTCTTCCTGGAATGTACGGTCCCGAATATGATGGTTGCTGTTTTCCACGGTCCAATGTCCGCGGTCCCACCTCAGCAGTTGCTCGGCATCGGCCCGTTCAGCGGCAACCGAAGTGATGCCATATATCGTCTCTGTGCTTGCACTGTTCGCTTCTTTGACTACCTCGCGGTCGCGCTCGATGCGAAACGCTTGGCGCACCTGCTTGAAATCGAACTTGTGCGGGTCGTCCACTTGCAGTACTTCAATACGACGTTGCTCAATGCGACCGTGCGCCAGGGTCACCTTCTCCGAGTAACGCCGCACTTTGTGACTGTACCACTTCAGCGACTTCGCCTTCGCTAACTGCAAAGAGGTATTGTCCTTGAGCGTCAGCATATAGTCAGCCTTCCCGTCCAAGATCAAATCGACGGTTTCAAAAGTGGTGTGCAACGCATCCAGTGTGATCACTCGACCCGCAACGTCAACCTCGCTCAGCAACTGCCGAGTCACATCCAACTCCTCGCCCTTGTTGTGGAAACTGCGGCTTGCTTTCGGTATCCCACTGCCATGCTCCACAAGTGTCACTGTCTCGTAGTGACTGTCGCCATTGCGATTGGCACCGCGAATCCGCTTGCCGTCACTCGCAAGTGCCGGTAACTGTCTGATTCGATTGTGCGTGTATCGCGCCAAGACCTGCTCCAGCTGATCCGGATCGGTGTGCTGTATCACCCGGTGCAGCGTCGATTTGGAAACCGGCTCATACCGGCCTGTTTTCGGATTGCACCAGCCACCGATCGCGTGCAGCTCATTCTCAGAAAGAGACGCTGCAAACTGTGCCGCCGCCAACGATCCGTGAAATCCAGACAATTGCGCCAAAATCAAAGTCGAAAACGCACACGCCAGTGTGTGCTTGCGACCCTGGCCACGACGAAAATCCCGCATCTGTGACAAATCATCATGCAAACTGCGCAACTCCGGCAGCGAATGACCGCTGGCCTTGCCCTTTTTCTGCCAGCGCGACTCCAACTCGCCTTCCTGACACAGGACCCGCCTAGCATCACGACGCAAGGGCCTGACCAATAACCGCTTGATTGCATCATGCGCTTCGGTATACTTCCCACCCTTGCGGGAATAGCCCGCACTGTTTCCCACCGTCTCCCATCCGGCTGCATCGTACATGTTTCCGCGATGACGAGCCGGGTCTACAAACGTCTCCGCCAACAACAAACCGTGACCATAGTATGCCTCCCAGTCATCACTTAAGCGCCGGCAAATCAACTTCAGCACGTGCGAACCAAGATTCGGATAACAACCGGCATCGTCAAGCATCGCGAAACGGGTGTTGTTCGCGATCAAATGCAATCGGTGCCACTGCTGCTCAGGCTGCCAGCCAATCCAATGCTCGCGCGCAGCCGATTTAAAGGAACCGGTCTGCCACCCGCAAAGACACACCCACTGCCCCTTATACTCAACGATGTAACGCAGACTGCGACCTGCAAATCGCTTGAATCCAAGATCATGATGCGTACGCATCAGCCGATCCCACTTCGCAAATTCGCTCGTGCGCGCAAGACGTACCGTCACCTCGCCAGTGCGAATCGACTTGCTGGTTCTGCGGTCATGACTGTTCATAACCGCATATATACTATATCGGTATGGAAAAAGCCAGTCCTGCCTGCAAATTTATACAACCGTTGTGGTTTTACTGTGATTTAGTTAGCGTGGGAACACCCTGGAAAGTGATGCGCCGGGACAAATTATTGCAGTGTTTGAGTTGTTGTAAAAGGTGCTTTGCTAGCGTGATTAAAAGTGATTCGTTTGTTTAAGACTTTGAAATATATGGAAAATTGAAAAATAGGCTGACTGTCAGTAAACTCTTCCTCGAAAAACCGCATGAAAATAATTTCGGCGATGCATCACTTTTAATCGCACCCCCATAAACACACATGATTGGAAAACACTGACTTTTCCGTTGGGCGTAATTTTATTGGCTATCGAGCGGAATGAGTCGGCATGAATATTGATTTTTCCGGGAAAAACCGAATCACAGCGCCAGATTTCGGCGCCGCGGCTGTTTGCGCGGCAATAATAAGGCTGAATGGGGCGATTCAGACAAATTGCGCTCGCGCCGAACGGTGCGCTGAATCGATTGTCTGGAATGCCGCCGCGCCAAGCGGCAGAATCAGGCAGCCAGATCTTTGACCAGTGATCTCATACGTTCAGGCTTGCCGCTCTGAATGGCAAAACAGGCTGCTGCCAGCATCACCGTCATTGATTGTACTATCCGAATTCTAGCGCCAATTTAATGCTAAACTATTACGCTCAAATCACAGGCAGCTGTTTCCTGTTGCCTGCAATTCACTTGGATTTTATCAATGACGGTTACTGAGCACACCGATATCCGAGAAGCTGTACTGCGACGCCTGGAACATGGCGCAGCCAGCGAATTGCGGGATATTATCCATTCGCTTCATCCTGCTGACCTGGCAACGGTTCTCGAGAGCATACCCCCTCACCAGAGACGCCTTATCTGGTTTGAGGTTGCCGAATCGGATATGGGTGAAATTCTGATCAAGGTTTCAGACGGCGTTCGCGAGAGTCTGCTTCGCGATATGGACCACGGAACGCTGGTGCGCGCCATTCAGACTCTCGATATCGATGACATAGCAGAAATGGTTCCGGATTTGTCTTCGCCCATCATTGCCGATGTCATGTTAGCTGTCGACGAGGAACAGCGCAAAGGGCTCGGGGCAGTCCTGTCCTGCGAAGAGGATACGGCTGGCAGACTGATGAATGTGGATACCGTAATTGTACGAGGAAGTTTGCCTATCAGAGTTGTCATGCGCTATCTTCGACTTCGAGGAGAGCTTCCAGAATATACCGACAAACTGTATGTTGTAGACAGACAGGGGCTGCTCCGCGGAGCTGTCCTGCTTCGAAATCTCGTTACATCCGACCTGAATGATCTCGTTTCCGAACACATGGATGCAAACCCAATTTCTTTCTCTCCGGAAGACGCGACCGAAGACGTCGCCGATTCATTCGAGAGATATGATCTGGCATCTGCACCGGTAGTTGATCGAAACGGGCGACTGCTCGGAAGAATTACTATCGACGACATAGTGGACGTCATCCAGGATTCAGCTAGCCGAACGTTCTTGGCACCCGCCGGCCTGGACGATGAAGAAGACATATTCGCGCCGGTGATCTATACGGCAAAACGACGAGCGATTTGGCTTGGCGTCAATCTGGTGACCGCAGTTCTGGCTTCCTGGGTAATCGGTCAGTTTGAAGATGCGATTGAAAAACTTGTAGCGCTCGCAGTATTGATGCCGATAATTGCAAGCATGGGCGGCAATGCTGGGACCCAGACCTTGACTAATGTCATTCGCGGCATGGGGGTTGGAACCATTTCACTCGCCAACGCGAAAGATGTGTTGAAAAAAGAATTGCTGGTCGGCGGGCTTAACGGCTTGGTTTGGGCACTCGTAGTGGCACTGGTTTCCATCGTCTGGTATCAAAATTACGGACTGGCTGTCATTGTGGCTGTTGCCATGCTAGTGAATATTTGTGTGTCCGCTATCTCCGGTGTTCTACTGCCGATATTTTTGAATCGAATGGGAATCGACCCAGTATTGGCCGCCGGTGTAGCACTCACCACAATCACCGATGTTGTCGGATTTCTCGCCATACTCGGAATCGCAGCGCTAGTCTTGGTGTAGTTTATTCATTTTGAAGTGTAGCATTACAGCGTTCAAGAGACAGATGCTGAAAATGAAAATGATAGTAATATTTCCCAGCTTCACGAATGTGTTCTCACCTGTAGTTGGCGTGATTGCCGTCAGAAGAACCTTGCCATCGGCTTGAGAGAGCTGGTCAGTCACCTGCCCTTTGTGATCAATTGAAGCGGATATTCCTTTGTTCGCAACGCGTAATACAGGACGCCCGGTTTCCATTGCACGCATGCGCGACATCTGCAATCTCTGCGCCGGTGCGAGTACTCTGCCAAACCATGCATCTTCGCTGATATTGATGAGATAGCTCGCTTCTGGCAGCATCTTTAGAATTTCGTTCGGAAAAGCGTCTTCAAAACAGATTGACACACCAGCCGGCTGCCCAGCAAGCATCAACGGTTTTTGCGGTTCGTCATATGCGCTCATATCTGAAGATGGAATGATGACGAAATCTTTCAACCATCCCAACAGGAATCGAAAAGGCGTGTACTCGCCAAAAGGAACCAAATGGCTTTTTCGGTATTTTTGAATCTCGTCTGAGATACCAAAAGCGCTGTTATAGTAGATCGTTTCCTGACCGGCTGCCTGTTCCTCTAGAACCCCTAGCAAAACATCAGGTGGGTAGCTTTGCAATAATTTCCACAGTTTGAGTTTTTCAAGCTCAGTGGCTGTATAAGATAAAGCAATTTCAGGCCAGATTACGAGATCACTTTCGCTCAATGCCTCAGTTTGCGTGACGAAATAGTTTAGGTGTTGTCGAGCCTGCTGGCGATCCCACTTGTCATGGATATCTATATCGCCTTGAACAAGCGCAACTTTGATTGGGGATTTTTCGTGAATCCAGCTGGGATCCAGGGTTGGGATTCCACACAAAACTATCAGTGTTCCAATAGTTACCATCGCAAGCTTCAAGCCATGCAGATACGAATATGCAATTACCCCGGCAACCACACACACAACCATGCTTACGCCCAAAACACCGACAAAATTTGCCCATCCCGCAATCCAACTGTCAGTCTGGCTATAACCGATAATCAACCAAGGAAATCCCGAAAACACCCAGCTTCGTATCCACTCGAACATCACCCACATAGACGGTATCAGATATAGATACCTTCGATGTGGCGGAATATCGACAATTGCCTGCAAGTAACCACAAAGGCCAATGAGCACAGACAAGAAGCAGACCAGCAATATAACAAAAATTACAGCCAGGGCCGGGTGAGCTGCTCCAAATTCGTGAATACTGATATAGAGCCAGCTGATACCGTAACCGAATAATCCTAGCCCGAATGCAAATCCAGTCAATGCACAGAGTTTCGGTGAGCTGGATTCCCACATTCCAAACAATACGGCAAGCGTAACGAACACCAAGGGATAGATACCCGCTGGTTCGAACGCGAAATTCGTTAGGAATCCGCAAACCAGTGCGACTGAAATTTTCAGCCAGTTTGAAGTCAATTCAAAACAGGCAGAGAGAAAGCGCTATGCAGTGGAGTCTTTGCGAGAGACGCGTAGAAGCACAATCCGTCTCTTGTCGGCATTAGCGACTTCAAAAACAAGCCCATCGTGTTCGAATGTATCTCCTACTTCCGGCACACGTTGCGCCTTCTTGAGTATAAATCCTCCAATTGTGTCGGCATCGTCTTCGATATTGGCATTAACGTGCTTGTTAAATTCTTCAATGTCCGTTTGTCCGTTAACTCGGAATCGATTCTTCGAAATCTCGATGATCATCTCAGATCCATCCAAATCTGATTCATCTTCAATTTCACCGACAATCTGTTCCAGAACATCTTCAATAGTGACTAATCCGGCAATGCTGTTGTACTCGCTCACCACAATCGCCATGTGACTTTTCTTCTCCTGAAACAGCTTTAGCAACTTATGCAATCGCATGCTTTCAGGAACAATGATTGCTTCACGAAGCAAATCGTGTAGACTGAAGCTTTCATCCGAATGAGTGTCCGTGTAACCCAAAATATCCTTGGCCAAAAGAATGCCCGATTCCTCGGGTTTATCCAGATCTTCTATGACAGGAAACCGAGAGTGTCCGGATGTCGTAACCGTTTCCAATATCTCATCGAAATTGGAATCAATTGCAATGGTGACCATCGAAACATTGGGAATCATTACGTCTCTGACTCGAAGCTCTGAGACGCTAAGCACTCGTTCGATAATGTCGTGGACTTCTAAATCAATGACGCTATTGTTACTGGCACTACGGACAATTCTGACAATGTCATCAACTGACGTAGGCGGAGGCATGACAGCTTGTGCGACTTTCCGGCGCAACTTAGGCGCAATGGAACTCAACGCAACTTTGGACAATTGATATTCAATACGGTTCAATTTGGATCTCATTTTGTTCATGACTGTAATTTTGTCAAATCAGGGTGCTCAAAACCAAACTTTTGCAAAATAATTCTTTCCGCACCTTCCATTTCACGAGCCTCGTCCGACTGTTCGTGATTAAATCCGCATAAGTGAAGCACGCCATGCACAATGATTCTTGCCCAGTGAGCTCGTACAGAGGCATTGAGTTCTACAGCTTGCCGATTGACGACATTCGCGCAAACGACTACATCCCCCAGCAGGTTGAAGTCGACCGGTGTTGGAAGGTTGTAAGGGAACGCCAGAACGTCAGTTACTGAATTCTGATTGCGGTAAGTGTTATTCAGGGAGGCTATTTCCGCTTCATCGACGATGCGAACGGTTATTTCGGCATTGTTCTGACCAGCATAATGCAGCGTTTGGCATATCCAGTCATCAATATCCGAATCACTCGGAGTATCTTGCGATGTACTGGCAAACTGAATGTCAGCTGAAATGCTCAAGAATTCGTCTTGCTGTTTTCTCTTGTGTCCTGCTCGTAAGCCTGCACAATTGTCTGCACGAGCGGGTGGCGCACAATATCTCTATTTTGAAATTTAATGATATCGATATCTTTTATATCACTGAGAATGCGAATAGCGTGTCTGAGTCCGGACTGGCTCGTTCTAGGAAGATCAATTTGCGTGATGTCTCCCGAAATGACTGCACGAGAATTGAAGCCAATTCGTGTCAGAAACATTTTCATCTGTTCAACGGTTGTGTTCTGAGCCTCATCCAGAATAATGAATGAGTCGTTCAGTGTTCTTCCTCGCATGAAAGCCAGTGGTGCAAGTTCGATTGTGCCTCGATCCAGCAATCGCCCCACACGTTCAAAACCAAACATTTCATACAGGGCATCGTAGAGTGGTCGAAGATACGGATTGACTTTCTTTTCAATATCGCCAGGCAGGAAGCCGATCCTCTCTCCTGCTTCTACAACTGGTCTCACCAGAACGATACGGCTTACCGAATCATTGGCAAGTGCATGAACTGCGCTTGCAACCGCCAGATAGGTTTTGCCTGTACCTGCCGGACCCACTCCTATAGTGATGGTATTATTCGCAATGCTTCGAAGATAGTTTTCCTGCGTTTTTGACGACGGACGAATTGTTGTCTTGCGTATTTTGATCAGATAATTCGTGCTCGTCTGGCTGTCTGCTTCCAGCCGTGTAATCGCTCCCTGAACATCATTCGATTTCAAGAGTCCGGAATTTTCGGTTTCCGCATATAGATTTCGCAGCAGCGATTCCACTTCACGTGTTACAGCAGCATCTCCGTCTATCTGAAAAAGATTCCCACGATTGGAAACGCGCACGCCAAAGTGTCCTTCAATTGACTTGATGTTGGCATTGAACTGGCCGCACAAATTCGCAAGTCGTTTGCTGTCCGCAGGCGTCAATGCAAAAACGTTTGCAGTCTGAGCTGAATTTAGATTATTGGGCAATTCAGGCAGGTCGATTTTCCGGAGTGTGGGCTTCTATCGGTACTCCGCGGAGTGAGTTTGGCATCGCGCTCGTAATGTGAACATTGATGAATTCTCCAATCCAGCTCTTGGGACCGGAAAAATTTACAACCCGATTATTTTCAGTACGTCCGCTCAGTTCTTCAGGACGACGTTTCGATATTCCCTCCACCAATACTTCTTGATTCGTACTGACCATGGAGGCGCTGATCGCTGTTGAAAGGCCATTAATCTTTGCCTGTAACTGCTGCAACCGTTCCTTTTTTACTTCCATTGGAGTGACGTCTGGCAACTCCGCCGCTGGTGTTCCAGGTCTACTACTATACAGGAAACTGAATGACTGGTCGAAACCGACTTCATCGATCAGGTCCAAGGTACCTTGAAAGTCCTCTTCGGTTTCCCCTGGAAATCCGACAATAAAGTCTGAAGATATGTGGACATCTGGACAGTGTAGTCGTAATTTCTTGATAATCTGTAAATAATGCTCACGGGAATATCGTCGTTTCATGCGCGTGAGAACTTCATTGGAACCGCTTTGGACGGGCAGATGTACATGCTTCGCGAGCACAGGAATCTCACCGTGTACCCGCGCCAGTCCGTCGGTAAATTCCAATGGATGCGAAGTTGTGTACCGAATTCGACCGATACTTTCGATTTCACTTACATATCTCAATAGGGTTGCGAAATCGATATCCTGTCCTAGAAGATTTTGGGTACGATAGGCGTTAACATTCTGGCCGAGAAGTGTGACCTCTCGGACACCCTGTTCCGCCAACTCGTAGATTTCAGTAATCACACTATCAAAAGGCCGGCTATATTCTTCTCCGCGAGTGTACGGAACCACGCAGAATGTACAGTATTTGCTGCACCCTTCCATAATGGAAACAAAAGCACGTGGACCCTCTACTTTTCTTGGCGGCAAGCAGTCGAATTTTTCAATTTCAGGGAACGTAATATCGATGCTCGGTCTGCGGGTAGAAATGGCTTGGTCCACCATCTCACCAACACGATGATAGGTCTGAGGGCCGTATACAAAATCCACGTAGGGCGCCCTTTTAAATATTACATCGCCTTCCTGACTTGCAACGCATCCGCCAACACCGATCACCATATCGGGATTTTGTGTTTTCCATGGACGCCAACGACCGAGTTGAGAGAACACTTTCTCCTGTGCATGCTCCCTCACCGAACAGGTATTCAGCAACAGTAGGTCGGCGCTTTGTGGATCGCCCACGGCACGATACCCGTGAGAAGCAGCCAACAATTCGGCTAGTCGCAATGAATCATACTCATTCATCTGGCAACCGAAAGTTTTGATGTACAACTTCTTTTCCATTTTTCGTTGTGGTCAAGTGAAAGTGAATTCTGAACGACTAGGACCTAAAAACCATGCGTAGCTGTCCGAACGCATGCTAATGCCTATTGTAATCAATTGATTGAATTTGTTCGGTATATACGGAAACTCAGCAATACTCTTTAATATCAGATGCCTCTCAACAAACAGAAGAATTTTAGTCAATAAGGCCACTGACGGCCTAATCCCAGACATCAGTGCTGAGATATCGCTCGCCCGTGTCGGGCAGTATGGCTAGAATGGTTTTACCTTGAGATTCCTCGCGTTCGGCAATTTTCAGCATGCCGCAAGTTGCCGCACCAGATGAAATTCCAACAAATATTCCTTCCTCTTTCGCCAGATAACGCGTTGTGCTGTATGCCTCTTCCGTCGTAATCTGCAGAATTTCATCATAGGAATCGGTATCCAGAATTTCTGGAATAAATCCAGGTGCGGTTCCCATGATTTTGTGCTTGCAAGCGATTCCTTTGGAAAGAATGGGCGAATCTGCCGGTTCCGTTGCCACAATTTTCAGAGCGGGATGCAGTTGTTTCAGGTAGTGATGCATTCCTGAAATTGTTCCGCCGGTACCAGTTGTACAAATCAGATAATCCAGATCAGTCCCGAAGTCTTCCCAGATTTCATTCGCGGTAGCTCTATGCGATTCAGGATTTGCAGGGTTAAAGTGTTGACCGACGAAAAAGTAACCTTCTTCGGCTTCCAATTTTCGGGCAAGTTCGATTGCGCCTTTGGTGCCGGTTTCAGCGGGCGTCAAAACGATTTCAGCTCCAAATGACTTCAGAATTCGTTTTCTCTCCTCACTCATGTCTTCGGCCATCGTGAACACAGCCCTATAACCTTTGTAAGCCGCGACCATGGCAAGACCAATACCAGTATTGCCCGAAGTCGGTTCAACAATCGTATCACCAGGCTTGAGTGCTCCACGCGCTTCAGCATCCACAATCATATTCAATGCCGGACGGTCCTTTACGGAGCCCGCCGGATTGAAACTTTCGAGTTTTACCCACAAGTCGACGCCTGGTGGTGCAGACGCCTTGTTCAAGCGTACTACCGGCGTGTTGCCTATAGTCTGTAGTATGTCGTCGTACTTCATGGACAAGGTGGAATTGGACGATAGTGCATGAGCAACGATTGCTATTGATGAAATTTCATAAAATTGAATGCTGTCAGTAACTTGGGGGTAATGCGAGGAAAATTCAACTGAGTGAGCCGTGTTGACGGCTCAAATCTCGAAATCGAGTTTGATGGTAAGCGGGATCGCCGTACAGAAGATTCAGTGAAAATATCCTCTTGAAATAATGTCCCACAGGCATGTCGTTCATCATTCCCATTGCTCCATGCAAGTGCACAGCTTCTTCCGCGTTAAGAACTGCCATGCGTCCAATTTCTGCTTTAGCAGCAGAAATTATCAAGTCTTGTTGCGGTGAATCGAGTTCATCAGCTGCCCGTACTGCTTCTTGACACATTGAATTCGCCAATTCACAGCGCATATACATATCCACCATTCGGTGCTGAATCGCCTGAAACGAACCAATCTTCTGGCCGAACTGAGTGCGAGTCTTCACATATTCCAATGTCTGCTCAAACAGTACTTCCATCGCTCCCGTCACTTCTGCGCATAAAACCGCAGTTGCATAGTTCAGAGCGAGTTGAAGAGTCGGCAGCGCCTGGTGTTCGGCACCCATCAACTGATCCTCGTCTATCGTAACCTCATTCAGACCCACCGTGGAAACACGCCCCCCATCATGGGTTGTATAGTGTTGAAATTTGACACCTTTTTCACCGGTTGGAATGAAAAATAGTGAAAGTCCTTCAGAATTGGTCTGATTTCCTTCGGTTCTCGCCAGAACTGTGATGTGTGTCGCCGCATTCCCATACTGAACGCCCACTTTTGACCCGTTCAGCACAAATTTGTTTCCACTTCTGATTGCGGTAGTGGCAATATTGCTGAGATCATATCTTGACTGCTTCTCGTACAGCGCTGGAGTTACTACCGAAGAACCGGCAGCAATCTCACTTAGCACGGATTTTCTTGTTGGTTCCGCAGCCATCCATTCAAGCAGACGAGAGGACACGACTACGCTCGCGAAATAAGGATTCAGGTACAAGAATCTGCCGAACTGTTTCATCAATGCCGCCATGAAATCCGCACCGCCTCCGAGCCCGTTATATTCGGTGCCGATGGAAAGTTCCATCCAGCCGAGTTCGGTCATTTGCCGCCAATGACTATAGGAGAAGCCCGGCTCCCTGCCAACATGTTGCGTGCGTTTGTCGAATGTGTAGTTTTTCTCCAAGAAACGTCTAGCCGAATCCTCAAGTAATTTGTACTGTTGTCGCTTTTCATCGTCAATCATGTTTTACAAACCCAGTTTGGCCTTTGCGACGATATTTCGCTGAATTTCATTGGAACCGGAGTAAATCGGAGTTTTTCTGTAGTTGAAGTAATTCCTTGCCGCATCGCCTGGAGCATAAGGTCCTTCCATAGTGTTGGCCTCTCCAATACGTGAAATGTCTATTGATGCAAAATGAGCACTTGCTTCGGCTGTCAGACGAAAAACATCACACTGGATTTCGGTGCCGCGCACCTTGAGCATAGACGCCTCCGCTCCCAAAACTTCCGAGTCGCCACCTTCAAGAAGAAACCGTCTTTCGGTTACTTCCAAAGCGAAAAGTGATATTTCCATCTGATGAAATCGGTCAGCGAAAGCTACATCATCAATCAATCTCGTACCACCGGCATTTTCCGCATAGGCTAGTCTCCTCAGGCGGTCCAGTGTCGCCCTGGTACGGGAGATTTCAGCGGTTCCGAATCTCTCCAGTCCAAGCAGGTACTTGCCGATTTCCCAGCCGTCATGCTCTTCACCAACAAGATGCTCTTTCGGTACGCGAACGTTATCAAAGTGAACTTCATTCACTTCAAGCGTTCCTTCAAACAACAGCAGCGGTGACACTGTTACGCCCGGCGAAGAAAGATCAATCAGCAAAAAAGTGATTCCTTCCTGCTTCCTTTCTCCGACACGCGTGCGAAACAGTCCGAAAATCCAATCAGCGATGTGCGCTTCGCTAGTCCAGATTTTAGCTCCATTGACGACGTACTCCTCGCCGTTCCAAGACGCACTGCATTTCAGGGAGGCAAGATCAGAACCCGAGTTTGGTTCCGAAAATCCCTGGCACCAAAACACATCGCCATTCAAGATTTCCGGCAGGAACTTCTCCTTCTGCCAGTCTGTACCATATTCGAATAAAGTCGGGCCCAGCATACCAACGCCGTAAATCATCAGTCGCGGTGCGTTGTTCAAGGACAATTCCCGTTCGAAAACATACTGCTGCTCGTCACTCCAGCCGGGGCCTCCGTACTGCTTAGGCCACGATGGACAACACCATCCTCCTTGATCTCGTAAAATTCGATGCCAGCGTAGTTGCGCTTCTTTTGGAAGGTCCATCTGTTCCTTGGCCACCATTGTTCGAATGTCGTCCGGCAGATTTTTACGAATAACCGTTTGGACAGTCTTGCGAAAGTCTTCCAGTTCTCCGCTAAATGGAGGTGAATTCAACATCTCGAATACTTCGCTCGCAGAAATCAAAGCTAAACAGAATTGCTATTGCAGAATTGAACATGCAGACGGAAACTTCAGTAGTTTCTCGCAATATGTTACAGCAGACGACACAATGGCAATGAGGAATCACAAGCTTGATGCCAAAGCACCTATGCACTCACAAGCCGATTTCAAATTTGATTCGGATTCACCAATATTCATTCTCAGTATTCCTTCGCCACTCTTTCCGAATGCCCTACAGGGAAGAACCGCAACCTGATATTCGTCAAGAAGCCGCCAGGCAAATTCGGTTGCGGTAAGGCCCCAGTTTCGAACATCAAAAGTGACGAACATACCAACTTTCGACCCTCTGATAACCATTCTGTCTATCTCGTTCAACATGGAGATGACTTTCTGTCTTTTACAATCTATGTCGTTTCGCACCCTTGCGGAAATCTCATCCGTGTTCTGAATTGCGGTAACCGCAGCATCCTGAATGAACATCGGCAACCCGTAACTCATGCACACAGACAGGTTGAATAAACGCTCAATCAAGGGTTGTTGGGCAATCACCCAACCGATTCGCCAACCAGTCATGCGGTGCGATTTTGATACACTGGAAATCGTGATGCAATTGTCAAATGCACCGGGCATGGATGCTGGATGTCTGAATGTACCAGGAGCTACCAGGGAAGCATAGACTTCGTCGCTGATTAGCCAAATATCATTTCGTTTACAGATATCAATCATTGTCTCCATGAACTCTGCGTCGTAGACCACTCCAGACGGATTGTGCGGGGAATTAATTACAATTGCGCGGGTCCTGTCGGTGATTTTCAGGAGAACATCTTGTGTGGTGGGCATGAAATCCCGCTCTGGGAGCGTTGTTACGGGTACCACGCGGGCCCCGCCCGCTGAAAATGTTGCAGGGTAAGTGGCATAGTGAGGTTCAATCACAATCGCTTCGTCTCCGGGTTCCAGCGTGCAAAGCGAAGTTGCAAACAAGGCGTTCTGTGCACCGGCAAACACAGCGCAGTTTGACTGGGAGATCGGAATGCCGAATTCCTTTGAGTATCGTTCGGCAATTACTTTTGTCAACTCCGGTTCACCGCCAATTTCGCTGTAATGATGCCGAGCGTTCTTCAGGCTGGCAAAGGCGGAATCTATGATGATCTGCGGAGTGGATTCAAGCATTTCCTGTCCAATAGACAGGACAATAATTTCTTCACCATTTCGCTTGCGTTCAATAGCCGAATAGTGAATAGCCCAGGCATCAGCTCCTTTCCCGCCAACGCGATCAGTCAGATTGGTAAATTTCAAGGTCGAAAGGCGAAAGATGGTGTTAGATTAGCAATTTACGTTCACAAAAGATTCATCAAGGAGCGGTAAATATAGCACCACTCTTGCATTCAGCGAGCAGTCGCAAAATGTCATGCAATATTCTGCGGTATTACGGTTAGAATAGATGGCTTGAATTTGTCATTTCCTTGCGGTCAGCATGATCTTAGAAACTTTCGAACGCCCTGTTGCCGGATTTAGAGATTTTATTCGAGATGTCGGTGGAGTTTATATTGGAAATGCCGTAGTGGCATTTCTTTTTTCATGTACCGGTCCCGTAGCCATCATTATTTCAGTTGGGCTGAATGGCGGGCTGAGCGAGGCGGAAATTGGAACCTGGATTTTTTCCGGGTGTGTCGTAGGCGGACTGATAACTGTGTTGTTTTGTGTCGCCTATAGACAGCCGCTTAGCTTTGCTTGGACCATTTCTGGTTCGGTACTGTTAGGCTCGGCATTGGATCACTTGAGCTTTGCTGAGGTGATTGGCGCTTACTGGGTAACTGGAATATTGATCGGAGTGATCGGAGTGTCTGGAGGTGTTAGAAAGGCTCTCAAAATCGTGCCTATGCCGATTGTGCTGGCAATGGTGGCTGGAATATTTCTGCAGTTCGGACTGGATTTGGTACTGGCATTCGAGCAGGAAGTGCTGCTTGCATCGGCCATGGTACTGGCCTATATCGCGGTCTTTCTAGTACCGGGCTTGAACGCATTGGTGCCGCCGGTTGTGATGACCCTGATCGCGGGTGTTGTTGTTGTATTACTGACCGGCAGTTTTGAAGGTGGTGAGGTCGCTCGATGGTTTGACTGGCCGATCCTACATGCTCCAGAATTCACCCAGCAGTCTCTATTTGAACTCGTCATTCCTTTGGCCGTCACAGTTCTGGTTGCCCAAAATGCTCAGGGATTTGCAGTTCTCATGAATAGCGGACACAAACCACCCGTGAATGCAATGACAACGGCTTGCGGCGCCGGATCTCTGGTAAGCGCCTTATTCGGTTCGGTATCCACTTGCGTGACGGGGCCTGCCAATGCGGTACTCGTAAGTGGAGGAGAAGCGAGTAGACAGTATACGGCTGGCATCATATTCGGTGTCCTAAACGTCGCGTTCGGCGTATTGGCATTTGCCGCTACATGGCTGATTCTGAAATTGCCGCCAGCATTCATCGCGGTTCTCAGTGGACTTGCTTTGCTGCCGGTACTACAGAAAGCATTCGTGACTGCTTTCTCTGGAAAATTTCAGTTGAGTTCTCTGATTACGCTGCTTGTGACTGTGTCCGGCATAACCATTTGGAATATTGGATCTCCGTTCTGGGGTCTTGTCGTAGGATTAATCATTGCTTTGTTGTTGGAGAGAGCGGATTTCCGTGAGCACCTTGAAGCAGCCCGCAACAATAGCAGCTGACAGTGCATTTGCACAAATGAACCGGTTTGCAAGGAATTTGGTTCTATTGAAGAACGGCGCGGCGAGTGATGGAACTTTGGTGGCTATGGGTGGACTCGAACCACCGACTTCAGCATTATGAGTGCTGCGCTCTAACCAACTGAGCTACATAGCCACTTACTTGTGAATCTGAAAACTGAAATGGCCTACGGGACAATCTCCAGATTGACAACGATACGTCAATGATTTATGTTCGGTCTTGCAGAAAGAAAATCAGATTTTCCAGCGCACCGAATTATAAACGTTTTAGTTGTTGGAGATAATCGCAGTCGGTCTCAGTATTAGTACGCATGGATAACCATGTGGAGGATATTTCAACAGTGACGAGAAAATCATCATTCACAGATTATTTGGTGTTCTTTCTTTTTTCGCCAAATTTCTCTTATGTAGCTGATGGGAAGAGAGCGTTGATTTGGAATTTAAACTGCTAACACTAAAACCCATTTGAAATTTTGCAGATTTTTAGAAATGATCTGAAATTAAATTCAGTTAGAAAGCATTAAGAATAAACTCATCCTAGAAGTCCCAATTAAACAGACGGGTAAAATTGCCAAAACTGCCGCCTTAGGTCCAGTCGAAATGGAAAATTAGATAGTTAAATGCGAACGTTACAGCAAATTAAACCTACGCCAGAACAACTGTTGCTATTGACAGATGATGGCCCAGGATTTCGGTTAATTCGAGGTGCTGCGGGCAGCGGGAAAACCACTACCGCATTGATGAGACTTCGCCAACTGTGTACTTCGCGCTTATCCCGAAAAATACGCTTGAAATCTGATGAGCAAGTTCGCGTACTGGTATTGACCTTTAATCGGACACTGAAAGGCTATGTAATACAACTTGCAAACGAGCAAATTTCGGTATCCGATGGACTCGAGTTATCGGTCGGCGAGTTGGGCATTGGGTCAAGTCGGCCAAACCTTTGCGAGTTGGGCATTGGGTCAAGTCGGCCAAAAGCGTATCATAAAAAATAACGAAAAGCGCAATTGGATGCTCTCACTATTATCAAATGTTGGCATTGCTACTTCAGATTTAGAATACTTCATTGATGAGATTGAGTACATCATAGGTCGTTTTCCACCCGATAAACGAGCGGATTATGTTCGTGCTGTGAGAGCCGGGCGTGGCAGATCTCCAGCGGTTCCTGAGCAATTGCGTATCAAGCTTTTGACTGAAGTTATTAAACCGTATGAAACGCAAAAATTCAAAAACGGAATCGTAGATTGGAACGACATTGCTCTTGAAACCGCTGCCGTGACAAGCGAGGGTTATGACATCGTGGTTGTAGATGAATGCCAAGATTTTTCAGCGAACCAAATCCGTGCTGTCCTTAAACATCTGAAAGCGGATCATGGGACTACCTTCATAATTGATACTGTGCAGCGTATCTACCCCCAGAGCTTTCAATGGCTAGAGCTTGGCATTGAAATGAGAGGGCAAAGAGTATTTTCGTTGTCACACAACCATCGGAATACTAAGCAGATCGCTCAATTTGCAGCTTCCATAGTAAATGGTCTCCCAACTGAGGAGGACGGCGTACTACCGGACAAGAATTCATGTCAACGAACTGGGGCACTTCCTGAAATAGTTGCTGGAACTTTCAGTGCTCAACTCACTTATATGCTAAATCATGCCCAGCAACATCTTAACGCCGGTGAAAACATCGCAATTCTTCACCCCAGAGGTGGGGGATGGTTTGATCATGTCAGAGAAGTGCTTCAAGAGCGTAACATTAGTTTTTGTGAAATGACTCGAAACTCCAAGTGGCCAACCGGACCAGAACTAGTGGCATTGTCCACAATTCATTCTGCAAAGGGTCTTGAGTTTGATCACGTACTCCTACCGGGATTGAACAAGGAGATCACTCCTCACGGTGATGAAGATGATGATGGCACTCTAGCTTCACTCCGTCGTATGTTAGCAATGGGAATTGGACGCGCTCGCCACACCGTTAAGATTGGATATAAACCAGGAGAACAATCCACAGTAATCGAGATGATCAATCCTGAAACATATAATTTAGTTAAGGTCTGATGACAACTCATACTCAGGCAAATCCCAGAAAACCCGAACAAATCACATCTCTGAGAAATCAACCCAAGGTCTTAGAAGCAGCGAAACGCAAAGGAGTGAAAGACGTGTTGCACTTTACTACAATAGGTGGTGCTATAGGTGTAATAGCCTCGTGTGCGGTGAAAAGTCGAATTCGATTAACAAACGACAAATACCTAGAACATGTATACAAAGCCAACGTGCAATACCGTAAAGATGATGCCTGGTTAGACTATGTTAATCTCTCTATAGAACGCATCAACGACTGGATGTTTGATACTTCCACGCGCTGGCACCCGTTAGATGACAATCCTTGGGTGGTACTTTCTTTTGGCCCAGAAATTCTGGCTCATCCTGGTGTAGTATTTACAACGACAAACAATATCTATCCATCTTGTAGACGCCAGGAGGGGTTGTATGGATTTCTCCAGATGTTCGCAGAAACGGTCTATGGTCGCCATAGTCAACCACATAACCGGACCAATAAACAATTAGAGTGGCCAACCGACCGACAGGCAGAAGTTCTATATCCAGGTGAGTTGTCCATAGATTATCTACAGCGAATAGATGTCCAGATGGAAGAATCCGTAGACACGATTAGAGCAGCGCAAGATGTTTTATACTTGAGTGTACCCGTCCATCATGCACCGAATGTATTTGAATGACTGATACCAATTTGTTGACTAATACTACACAAGGGGAAAATGGTGTTTCTTACCAAGTGCAAGATGTTGAAAGTAAGTTCGCCGCCCATGCGACTAAAGTGCGTAGGTCGGCACTTTGGGCCGCATATGGCGATGCGCTTGGATGGATCAGCGAGTTGACCAACGCCGCAGGTCTCAACAGACGGACTCAAGGAACGACATTGAGAAGACCTATTAAATGGTCCCGAAAAATTGGTGGTCGCTCAGGTGTAATGGTATCACTTCCACAAGGGTGCTACTCGGATGACACTCAGTTACGCCTTGCCACTGGTCGTGCAATCAATGCCGACGGATTTGATGTAGAAGCTTTTTCCAAAGTGGAATTACCGGTTTGGTTGAGCTACGCACTTGGCGGCGGTAAGTCCACCAGTGCAGCTGCAACAAATCTCGCCAAACCTAAAATAAAGTGGTTTGCCAATACTTTCAACGGTTGGGCTAAATCGGGAGGAAATGGTGCTGCCATGCGCATACAGCCGCACGTTTGGGCAGCACGAACTCCTGACGAGCCTGATAGTTTCCTCGGTGATATCGTGTGCAACACAGTTTGCACTCATTCGAATCCGACGGGGCTAATGGGAGCTGTCCTTCACGCCCTAGCGCTCTCGCAGGCAATGGTCAAAGGAAGCTGTCCTTCACCCAAAGACCTGTTGGCGGTCATGGATGTCGCCGCGGACATTCCTGAAATCATGCGAAGTGTTACTGAAGTAGGAGACTACTGGCGGACAATATTTGAACAGGAGTCAGGCGAATTCAGTACGGCATGGTCACAGGCGATCAAAGAATGTAAGGAAGCGATCCAGATCGCCAGCGGAAATTCTTCTAGTGTGAATGGTGCTGACCGATACGCTGACATTGTGCATCGATTGAAACTTTGTGACCCAACGAGACGAGGGAGTGGAATTCTAACTGCTGTAGCTGCGGTGGGCTTAATTTGGTGTGAACCGCAACCAGAAAAAGCGATGAGAATCGCAGCAAATGCAATTGGAACGGATACTGACACAATTGCCACTATGGGCGGTGCTATCCTTGGAGTAACCTCCGAAATAGAACCACCAGTTGAAGTAATGGATGCGGATGTGCTTCAGTCCGAGTCTGATCGTTTAGCAAAAATTGCGCATGGTGAAAGACCACAAAACTACAAATACCCGGATCTGTTGTACTGGTCCGCACCGAGAACACGAAGTGATGCACTGGTCAGTTGCAAGGATGGGAATTTGCGTGTTCTCGGTCTGGGTCCAGCTGAGGCTTTACACGAACCGATAAAATCGCCACGAGATGACTTTCAATGGCAGTGGCTCAAGCTCAAGTCGGGCCAGACATTATTGATTAAACGCCGCAAGAATCTTATGTCTGACGTTAGAGAACCATATATAAGGTCGTTGGTACATCAAACCGTTAAACCGAACACGATGGCTGACAATAGAGTCAACAAACCAGTTCGGAGTATTCAACAAAAGGAAGCCGATCCACAGACCAGTGTAGGGGCACGGCCGACAACAACGGAGAAGTTACCAAATCGGTTAGCACCTGACGAAATAAGTCGCGCTTTGGCATATGTTGCAAAAAATAAGAGCGATAACGAAATTATCGGGAAGTCACTTCGGCATTTTGTAAAAAATGGTACTCGAGGACAAACCACGGCCTTTGTGGCGGCGTTAATTGATCTTCTTCGGGAGCCCGAAGGACCGCACCAATCAAACTGATGCTTGGATTATCCAAAGAGATGTAAAAATAAATTCCAGCGCTGTGAAACCTCAGAACCGATAGATCGAATCCGTTTATGCGCTGTTCTCGTAGTTAGCCATATTCAGTAGTTGTGATCAAATATATTGTGCGAGGCCTTGGGTTCATGCGGTTGCCTCGTCGTCCAATAACTCCATCTCAAATCCGTCTTCGAACTTTACTCCTTCTATCACTTTCCTGAGATGTTTGAATCCACTCAGCCAGTACCAGTGATTCCTTGCGACCCTTCTCCAAACTGACAAACTGACGATTATCTTGAAAATGTAACAAATAGCAGGAATAATTCACTAAGATTGACATATTTAAGTGATTCTAAATTCGAATATTTATGCTCAATATTGCCACGAATTCATCTTGGTCGACAAATGGTATAGAAACTTTGAAAATAGCGACTTGGAACGTAAATTCTCTGAGAGTCCGTCTTCAGCACGTCTGCGATTGGAGCGTAGAACATATGCCGGATGCGCTATGTTTGCAGGAAACCAAGACCGTGGACGAAAATTTTCCGGTAGATGCTCTGGAAGAAATCGGTTTGAATTGCAGTTATTCAGGACAGAAGACCTACAACGGTGTTGCCGTACTTACCAGCGGGAAAGTTGAAGATATTGTTACAGACTTTCCAAGATTTGAAGACCCTCAGAGACGCGTCCTTGCCGCAACAACCAACAGCATTCGCGTAATCAATCTCTACGTCCCCAATGGAAAGGAAGTGGGTAATGAAAAGTATCACTACAAGCTTGAGTGGTTTGGACACTTGTTGAAGTTCGTTGAGCAAGAGATGAAAAGACACGACAAGGTCGTTGTAACAGGCGATTTCAATATTGCCCCTGCTGACGAAGACGTTCACGACCCGGAATTGTGGAAGGACAAGATACTCTGCAGCGTTCCAGAACGCGAGTGTTTTCAGAATTTGATTGGCCTCGGTCTTACTGATGTATTCAGGCAGTTTGAACAGCCTCCGAAAAGCTTCTCATGGTGGGATTATCGAGCCGCAGGATTTCGTCGCGATCTTGGACTGCGGATAGATCATATTCTGGTTAGTGAGGAACTCCGTAAAATTTGTACTGAATGCATGATTGACAAAGAGCCCCGAACCTGGGAGCGTCCGTCAGATCACACGCCGGTTGTTGCGCAATTTGCGTTATAGTGCCTGAAATGGGAAAACAAACTTGAACTTGCAATTGTCTCGTTTAATTTACAATGCAACTTTCGTTTCTGCCTGTGCAGAAACACCCAACTAGATTTGTTAACAGTCTAATTCGTTCCTTTGTCACATTTTCAATATGCCATGAAACTACAGGCTAATATTTTGTAATTTATATGAACACCTCTTCGAATATAGCATCCAAACCCTGATCAATTTCTATTGGCGATTGCCTGTGTGGTATATCCAAAGCTTGGAGAATTTCGCCAAACTTTCGAAATCCTGGTAAACCATTCAATTCAACCCAATAAATCTGCCAATGGTCTAAAGATTGCTTATTCAGATCGGACAATTTATCAACCACAAATATGCTGCTACCTCTTGCAAAAACTGCGTCTGCGCTCTCTGGGTTGCCTTTCCCCATCAATTTGACTTCGCACCGATAACTGTCATCAACTCCATACAAGTAAAAATCTACTTCACGCTGTAAATCATCCTCCTGCCTTTCTTGGCCGTTATATTGAACATAGTAATTTTCAGGAACTTCATACAACTTGCAAATAGTCTGCATCAACGGTTTTTCTACTCTTTTCCCAGCAGCACTCCAAAAACTCCCTCGTAGTTGCGAACGTTTAACGGCTAGTACATTAATCACAATCAGGCTTTCGCCAAAGGTCAAATCAACACTCTCATCCCCAAACTTGATCGTTAAACTCGACTCGAGATCATTTTCTTCATCCACTAACTCTTGGACCAATTCCCAAATTCAGACTTCCTGACCTATGTTTCTAATTCGATTTGCTTCAAGTTCACGCATGTTGATGATCTTACATTCTTTTTTGTGAAGACCAAATGATAGTCTCAGTCAATTCCTTTGCCATGCTGGCTAATTTAAAATGCCACCCTTTTCAGTTCCCAGGATCGCCGACATGCCCTATTGCGGCTCCAGCAGGTCGATTCGAAAGCCTTCTGCGAAGGGTTTCCCGGTACCAACCTCCAACCTCGAACATTTCAACGAAACCGCCCGGCAAACCGTTAGAATGAGTCATATTTAATTGGTCTATGTCAGGAAGTCTGAAATTGCGTCATAGTGTTGATTTGAAGCACTGATGACTATTTCCTTCCTTGCAGAGTTGAACATGTTGACAATGGATTTCTTGTTGAGACCGGCATTGATCGTAATTTCATCTGCAGGCAAACTTGCATCCAGAAATGTTCTCTTGTACCAATCTCCAGAGATCCCCTCATTCTTATGCTTTGCATCTGCAACTCTCTTGAAAAATCCCACTGCAAATTCAAAAAATGCGGCATCAATCAGTTGGATGACTTCTATTCTGTAATCACGGCCGAGTAAGAGCTTTGTGATTATGTTTTTTGTAACTTGATCTGTAATTGTCATAAGCTAATTTATTCAATTTGCCCACTTGAAAACTGGATTCGTGTACTGAGATACACGACACTGGGAATCTAGGAAAGGTAGGCGAAAATTAATAATGTAAAAGATTATTGGTAATCCTCGAGTGTTAATTGTGTTGAATAGAGACAAATTGATCCGCCATTTTTTTGAACTGCTCTAAGTCAACAAACCTGGGGGAAGAGAGTCCTATAAATTGTACATTTTCGTTCTTGAATAACCCACCAGTGTCGTGGAGATTTTCCTTCATTCGGTCCACATATTTAGATTCTTTCTCCGTTAAAAAAAAGCTGCGATTTAGTCGGATAGCTGCATTTCCTAAAGTACCGCTACCCGCAAACGGGTCAAACACAAGGTCCTCGACAAATGAGTAAAACTGGATGACACGACAACACAACTTTAATGGAAAAACAGCACTGTGTACCTTGTCAAAAGTCGGATCAATGCGCCAAATATTACTAGTCTCATAGTCGCCCAATACTTTACTTCGATTAGTTTTATCCGAAGCGTATTGACGTATACTCCAATCTATCAATCGGTCAGTTTTTTTTCTATACACCATCAGCAATTCAGTAACCGGATTCGGCTTATATCCCAACGGCTTTCTATGCTGATAGAAGCCGGCGTTTCTGTTTTTCACACTTGCTTCTGGCTTGATCCATACGATGTCGTCAATAAATTCCCACCCCATTTTCACCAGCAATGGATGAATATCGTACGGAATGGCATATCGTTTACTTGCGTGTGACCTACTGATGCGAGGAACAATTACAGGCGACGTATTCAAAACAAAGAACCTGCCTTCATGCGTAATCCTGTGAACCTCCCTAAATACACCTTCCAGAAATTGCAAATATTCGTCATAACTTTGGTAGATTGAGTAATCACGCGCGTTGTAGTAAGGCGGTGAAGTAAACGTCAAATGTACGGATTCATCGGGAACATGTTCCAACGCCTCAATTACGTCACTTTCAACCACCGTATTTCCTAAGAAAGCTGGAAATTCGTCATGTTTAGTGCTGCATTTCGGCTTACGGCTGGAACTGTGAATTCTTCCAGCAACCAATTCCCGAATCAGTTCATTGGGATGATCGAGCAAGCTCAGTAACTGATTTTCTACTCGGGATTTTCTTGAAAACACAAGCAATCCTCGTATTGCCTGTAGTACGACTTTGGGGTCGTTGTCTGACAATAGTTCGATTAATACGGGTATTGCCAATTCATTTCTTAATCTTCCAATCGCGGAAACGGATTCTCGTCTGACATCCGTACTCGAATCGTTTCTAGCGCAACTAAAAAAAGTTTCTAAAAGAGAAATATCCCCTAATTTCGCCAGGTTTTGAATGGCCAGCATTCGAATGTTTGCATTCTCATTGTGAAGCAGATTTAGTAGCGGTTGTTTGCTGCTTCCATTGCTTAATCTTCCTAGCTTACCCAGTACGTAACAGATAGTGCCATCATTCTGACTTTGCAGGAATGAAAAAAAAGCTTCAGAGTCTTTTTTTAGACTCTCAATTTTTTCTTTATCAATTTGTTTCTTCATGAATTTCCAACGTTAATCTCATTGTACGACTAAACATTGAATTGAATTTGCAGGTATTACGTTGATACAGAAATTTGTCCAAATCTCGCAATTGCGGTAGCCTATACAGTCTCACTAGTCATCAACTTCAGGCATAGTAGAGAATAGAATAGAGTCGACTCCGACATTCAGTTAGACAATAACCTGTCGAGTGTATCGATACGCCAATTTCTGCAATCTATTTGGAACAATAGCAATATAGTTGATTAGTCTACTACAAAATACTCAAATTTCTAGAATCGAAATTTTCCTTTGATTTGTGCGTCACTTTTTGACGTATCCTTCTGTCACTCTATGTAGACCTGCTAAATCCTTGAAGGTTCGTACTTCTGCGAAGCCATGAAGTTTCATCTCACGTCTGACTGCATCTCCTTGATCCCAACCGTGTTCAATTACCAGCCACCCACAAGTTTGCAAGTAATCCGTGGCTGATGAAATGATCCGACGTATTTCAGCCAACCCATCCTTTCCGCCGGAAAGTGCCATTTGTGGCTCGAATTTCATGAACCGGTCCTGCAGACAAGGGTCATTTTCCGCAATATAAGGTGGGTTCGCTGCGAGTATGTCAAACTCTCTGCATGGCAAGGCATCAGTCCAGTCACCATGAAAGAACTGAACACCATTGAATCCAAGACATTGACAATTTTCTTCGGCAACTCGAAGTGCTTCTGCGGACAGGTCTGTCGACATGATTCTTGCGCTACTTAGTTCGGAAGCAACAGCCAGTGCAATCGCCCCTGAACCGGTACCAAGATCAGCAATCAAGGGAGACTTCAGACCACAGCAATGTACCAAAACCCGTTCTACGACCAATTCTGTTTCAGGGCGAGGAACCAGAGTTGCAGGTGTTACGCGAAGTTCAAGTGACCAGAATTCCTTCGTTTCCGTAATGTAGGCAATAGGCTCGCCGTCGATTCGTCTAGCTAGCAGGCTTTCGAACCACTCCCGCTGCGCAGTATCCAACTGAATATCCTGCATCAAGTCAAGCATGCTGCGATTGACCGAAAGCACTGTAGAAACAATGATATCCGCGTCTAACTGTGCAGTGTGGGTTGTTGTATGAAGCAGATTACGCGCAGTCAGGCGTGCTTCTCCAACGGTAACCACCTGCACGGTCATTGACTGATGTTGTCCATATCCGCCATTAACCCTGCCTGATACTCCGTCGTTAGTGGATCGATAATCTGATCGATGCCCCCGGCAATAAATTCGTCTAGTTTGTAGAGTGTCAAATTTATTCTGTGGTCGGTAATTCGACTCTGCGGAAAATTGTAGGTTCGAATGCGTTCGGAGCGGTCTCCGCTTCCTACCATAAGTCTGCGCGCCTCTGTTCGTTGTTCGTGCTGCTTCTGTTGCTCCGCCTGAAGAAGTCGTGCACGAAGCACTGCCATTGCTCTCGCCCGATTCTGGTGCTGCGACCGTTCTTCCTGACATTCGACTACGATTCCAGATGGCAGATGCGTGATTCGAACCGCCGAATCGGTTCGATTGACATGCTGCCCGCCCGCCCCGGACGCTCGATAAGTGTCCACTCTCAAATCCTGTGGATTAACTTCTACGTCGTCAATTTTGTCGGCTTCTGGGAGGATTGCGACTGTGCAGGCCGAAGTGTGAATGCGTCCCTGGGTTTCCGTTTTCGGCACCCGTTGCACTCTATGGGTGCCAGACTCAAACTTCAGCCTCGAATACGCACCCTTGCCTATCACTCGAAGTATGACTTCTCTGTAGCCACCGTATTCTCCTTCATGCTGACTGACGATTTCACTTTTCCATCTCTGGTTTTGGACATACAGCTTGTACATACGGTACAGGTCACCTGCGAATATGGCAGCTTCATCGCCACCGGTTCCTGCGCGAATTTCGAGAAAGATGTTTCTGCTGTCATTTGGATCTTTCGGCAACAGTAGTCTGTGCAATTCATCCAATGAATTCTGCATTGATTGTTCAAGTTCAGAGATTTCTGTTTCAGCCATACTACGCATTTGGGGGTCGTCATCTTCAAGTAGTAGCCGCGTTTCTTCGATTTGTGCCTCGAAACTGGTGTAAGCGTTGTACTGTTGGACCACTTCTGAAATCTCCGAAAGCTCTATTGAAAGCTCGCGCAAGCGATCAGAATTCTGCACTACTTCAGAATCGGAGAGCTGTTCATTGAGTGTTCGCCGCTTTTCAGCTAGAACATCGAGTTTGTGTCTAAGGGAGTCTTTCACTATGGCTGGAAGTCGAAAATAGAGGAAAATACGGGAATGGTCTCGACGGGAAAGCGGTTCCCAGCATCGGCTACGAATCTGTACCTTCTTAACTCCAAACATTATAATAGAGTGTTGAATTAAGGTAATCAGCAAGATTTTTCTCGGATGCAGCAGGTTTGAATATACGATCCACGAAATGTGAAATTTTTAGGACAAATCAAATCTAAATAAATTACAAAGATCAAAATATTTGCTATTCCCCCTGTGTCCCAGAATTTGTCAGTAAGCAGGTTTTCAATGGACGGTTTGACGTCCGATATCAAGAGAGCAGAGATTGACAGTTAATACCACAGCAGCCTGGTTTGTGTTGGGCTTGGCAACGCTAGCCTTGATTGCATGTGCAACACCGATGCAATCTGCCGATCAAGAATCAGATCCTGGCTCACAGACAGATAATGCACATTCCCCCGAACTGCCGAGTCAATCGCTATCGGCAAACTTGCTAAACGAGCTGTTCGTCGCCGAACTCTCCTTTTATCGCGGCGACGCTGAAACTTCCATTGAGCTTCTTGAGCAGATCGCATTCGAAACCAGAGACCCAAGGATAGCCGAGACCGTTTCCATTCGGGCAATCAGCTATCAGCACTACGATGCTGCAACCAATACCTCCGATCTTTGGGTCGAGTTGAGTCCTGAATCTGCTTCAGCGTGGTACGCAAATGCAGTAACCCGCATAGCCACTCAGAAATACGATGAAGCAGTTACAAGTTTCACCAACATGCTGCAATATGCCGAGAATCAGTCCGAAGCGATAAACCAAATTGCAAGAGTCGTCTCCGGTAACGTCCAGCCTGCGCAGGCTTTCAGCATATTCTCTAGAGTCATCTTGAGCACCCCAGACAGTATCGATGGAAAGTTACATCTGATCAACATGGCGTCACAGGCTGGATTGGATAGTGAACTTGACGATATGTTCGCCGAGGCGTTTGAGTTGGATGCTGATTCCGACGACATTGCGGCGATAAAGTTTGCACTTTATCTTAGACAACGCCGCGCGGATGAAGCGAAAACCTTTGCCCAGCAATTTTTGTCACGCTACCCCAATTCTCCGAAACTCAGGAGCGGATATGCAGATTACCTGTCTCAGTTAGGACTCTACAGGGAAGCGGTTGATCAACTTGAGCAAATCTCTCATAGTGAGTCTCTATACAAACTAGGCGTTCTCCACGTACAGGCCAACTACCCTGAACTTGCAACGGAGAAATTTGAAGCCTACCACGAACAAGTACCGAATGATCAATCAGTTTTCCTCAATCTCACAGAAATTGCGCTCTCGCAAAAACGCTATGAAGATGCCAGAGAGTGGATAGCTAAAATAACAGCCAGACAACTCGCTTTCGATAAATTACTTCTACTCGCCAGATTCACCGCAAGAACCGCAAGTGTTGAAGATGCAATCTCAATGCTGCACGAATATGAAACGGAATCCGATCAAGAGAATATCAGCATTTATCTCACCATAGACAGCATGTACCGTAATTCCGAACAACTGGAAAAAGCGAAAATGACTCTGGATGATGCTCTGGAGCAATATCCAAAAAATAGCTCTTTGTTGCTGGCTCGTAGTTATACGGCATCAGAACTGAATATGGTCTCTTTGGTCGAAAGCGACATCCATGCCTTGCTTGCACAAAATCCCGACCACGTATTGGCGCTGAATGCTCTTGGATATATATTGGCAGATCAAACGGATCGTTACGACGAAGCGCTTGAATTTATTGACCAGGCTTTGGAAAAGCGTCCACACGACCCCTACATTCTTGACAGCATGGGTTGGGTTCAATACAAACTCGGAAACTTCGCCGATGCGGTCAAGTTTCTGAAACTTGCCATAGAAGGGCGAGACGATCCTGTTATGGCTGCTCATTTGGGAGAGGTTTACTGGATGCAAGGCAAACCACGGCTGGCCAGAAAGACTTGGGACAATGCACTCAAGAAAACACCCGACAGCAAAATTCTGATTGAAACTATCAAAAAGTTTACCAACTGATGCTCCGCCCGATAGTTTTGGCAATTTCCATTGCCGTAAGCGGGTGTTCTACCATTGATACCGTCAAGCAGTCTACCGATTTCTCAGTCTACGAAAATCATGCACGAAGCGTTGCTTCCGTTGATCAGTGGGAAATAAGGGGGCGGATCAGTGTACGCAGAGGCACAAAAGGTGAAATAGGCAGACTGTTCTGGAAGCGTGACGGTGACGCACATAAATTTGAACTGTACGGAAGTTTTGGCAGTCATCGGATTCGCATTCTTCAGAATTCCGAAGGCGCTGTTCTGAAAGACACGAAAGGCAAGACCGTAGTCGGCGCTTCCATTAAGGAAGTTTTGGAAGAACGTACTGGCTGGATGCTGCCGGTTCATGAACTCTTCGACTGGGTGGCCGGCAGACCCTATTCAGGTTCTCCGTCGGTAAAAACCTGGGACATTGATGGACGTCTAATCATTCTTGATCAAGCAGACTGGACAGTTGTGTTTTCCAATTATCAGGAGTTCGATTCGTTTGCGCTTCCAACGCAATTTCGAATCACCGCAAACCACCTGAATGCTGAATCCGATTCACAGGCAAGCGAAATCAGGCTGGTCATTAGTGATTGGGGAGTCCAGTAGTTGCAGAACTGTAAGGCTTCATTAACGAGTAGAGACGACCGTTGACAACCTGGCTTGCACCGGCCAAACTCAATCTATTCCTGCATGTGGTCAATCGCTTTGACGACGGCTATCACGAATTGCAGACTGTCTATCAATTGATTGACTGGAACGACGAACTGCGCTTTGAAATTACCAATGATGGACAGGTCAAGCGAATTTCATCCATTGAGAAAATACCTGAAACTGAAGATCTAACCGTGCGAGCGGCCCTCGCACTCAGAAATGAAAATCCTGGTACGCAAGGCGTAAACATTCACCTCAAAAAGAATATTCCAATCGGAGGCGGGCTCGGTGGCGGAAGCTCGAATGCCGCTACAGCTCTGATGGCACTGAACGAGCTCTGGAATCTCAATCTATCGATCAAAAAACTTGCCGAAATCGGCATCGCGCTGGGCGCAGACATACCCGTATTCCTGTATGGAAAGAATGCCTGGGCAGAAGGTCGTGGAGAGATACTGTCAGATATCGAGATTCCACGGAGACTTTATGTGGTCGTCGCACCGCCCGTTGAAGTATCAACTAAAATTGTGTTTCAGAAATGTCAGTTCGCTTCTTTTCGGCCGAAAATAACAATAGAAGATTTTTTCAAAGGAACAACAGGCAATGACCTGGAAGAAACAGCCTGTGAGTTTTATCCAGAAGTAATGTCCCTGTTGCAGTGGTTGCGTAGTCTGGGGCCTGCACGGATGACCGGTTCGGGCGGGGCGGTGTTCCTGCAGATTCAAAGTGTGCAGCAAGGCGAAGAAATTCTTGCAAAGTTGCCGCCTGACTGCCACGGCAGAATCTGTGCTGGCGCAGGTGCTTAAAACACTAGCACCATGAAGCATAATTACTAAATTTCTGTACTTGTCCGGGTTTCTGTCCAGAGCCGATTCGTGACCACATAGAATGGTATCAGCAGAAATACCGCAACCACTATCTTAACCGCGTAGTCGCCCAGTGCCCAAGTCACCCATGGCAACCCGGTACCTGCGAATGAGACGCCATAGAAAATGGCAGTATCCACAACCGATGCGATACTAGACGAGATCAGTGGCGCGTGCCACCAGTTTCGATGCTTCAGACGATCAAATATGCCAATGTCTGTCAGCTGACCGACAATGAAAGCAATGCCCGAACCCAATGCAATACGAGGTGATGCCAACCAGTACGACATGACTAGCGCTGTAAAAAAGCTGATGTAAGCGACATTTCTTGCTTTCGAAGCACCGAGCCTGCGATTCACCACATCTGCCACAAAAAAAGTGATTGGGAATGTAAAGTGTCCCCAGGTAAGCCAGTTGTTGATGGGATATGCGACCAGAATATTGGAAGCGGTAATCACTACCGCCATGGCAATGACCCCCCAAATAACTCCGCGAAAACCCGCTGGTGCCTGCATGATGAAACTGACTCCTAGCAGAACTTATTCATTGACAGGCATATCGCCGGCGATGAGCTGCGCGTCAAGTCTGACTGAAAACAGATTGATGCGCCAGTCCAGATGGGGGCCGGTGCTCCGTCCCGACGATCCGACCGTCGCGATTACCTGATTTTTCTTTACATAGTCTCCCGTTTTCACCAATATGCCGTCGAGATGCAGAAACGCCGACGACAACCCGTGTCCATGATCAATCACCATCGTTGCACCGGAAAAAAACATGTCCGGATGAGCCACTGTCACAATGCCGGATGCAGGTGCCTGAACTGGCGTTCCAGCAGGAACGTGAATGTCGATACCGTAGTGGGGGCGTCGCGGTTCGCCATTCAGAATACGCTGACTTCCGTAAACACCGGTGATGATGCCATGCACCGGCCAGTCGATTCTTTCAAGAAAATCAGTTCGAGCATCGTCGGTTGTGCGCGCTTTGCGTATCACCGCTACATCTTCTTGGATTCGCTGCAAATCTTCTTCCGAAATATGAATCTTACTGGGCTCAAGACCGTCAATTCGTTGAATGTCGTAACTTCGCTTGGAAATCTCGATTTCGCTGTCGAACTTGTTGCCATCTGGATGCACAACGGACAATGACCAGGAAAGTTTGGCATCGCGTCCGAATCCCAACAAGAAATTGCCTGCCTCGGAAACCCGCACCGGCATTTCATCCAGAGATACCATGGCACCCGGAACGGTGGTTCCGATGAGCAAACCACCTTGAGTGAAATCGCCTTCCAGTGACGCACCCCGCGTTGGATCAAACGAAGTGTTTGCAAACACTTGCAAACTGAGTGCGGCTGCAACAAAAAATAGAAAAATACGAACAGACTTGATAATCACTTTGACTCTCAATTCAAGAATATGAGCAAACAACATAAATTGGAATTCGGTTTGACGAAGTGACTTGGATTCAGAAAAATAATTAGGTTAAAGCTGGGATTCCAATAAAACCAACTTTGAAATTGGTTGTACTGTATGACTGAATATTATACGGATAGCATCAACCTCTTGAGTTCATCTGGGTTATTTGAAATTCGTCGATACTTTTCAGGCATTTCAAGCAAACCGTTCAATTGAGCAGGCATGGAAACTGGCTTGCTGATGGACCGTTCAATCGTGTCGGAAAATTTAGCCGGATGGGCAGTAGAAATGACGACCAAAGGTGTATTGGAGCTAGTCGTGACTTGGTCAACAGCTGCCAGTGCAACGGCGGTATGAGGGTCAACAATAGTACCAGTTTCCGAATACTGACGCGAAATTGCTTCCTGAGTCTCCTTGTCGTTTACTCGGAACGCGCTAAAGCAGCTGCGAGCGCGATCCAGAATACGGGGTACAACACGAAACTGTCCTGTTTTCGAAAGCTGCTCCATCAAACTGGAAACGTGCTCGCCATCCCGATCCAGCAGCTCAAACAAGAATCTCTCGAAATTGCTGGAAACTTCGATATCCATGCTTGGAGTGACAGTCTGTTTGACACCCTGTTTTCTCATGATGCCGGTTTCAAAGAAACGGGTCAGAATATCATTTTCATTGGAGCAGACCACTATCTGTTCAATGGGAAGCCCCATGCGCGAAGCGGCATATCCGGCAAATACATTTCCGAAATTTCCAGTTGGCACAGCAAATGAAACTGGAGTTTCGATGGCCCCCAACTGAATCGCAGCGTAAAAGTAGTACACAACCTGTGCAGCGATTCTTCCCCAGTTGATTGAGTTGACGGCGCCTAGAGACCGATCTCTTCGTACCTCGGCATCGTTAAAAATGGCCTTTACGATCGCCTGACAGTCATCGAAAGTTCCGTCGACCGCATAGTTGTATATGTTTCGGTCCTGATTGGTTGTCATTTGCCGGCGCTGCATGTCTGAGACCCGCTGGAACGGATGCAGCATGAAAAGATCAATCGTCGAGCGTCCGGCAACCGCGTTAATTGCGGCAGAACCCGTATCGCCGGATGTCGCTCCGACGATGGTTATGTGCTCCTCACGTCTTTTCAGACTCCAGTCCATAAACCTTCCAAGGAACTGCAGGGCATAGTCCTTGAAAGACAGAGTTGGCCCATGGAACAGTTCAAGAATATGAAGCCCCGGTTTGACTTCCTGAAGTGGTGCAATCTGCGGGTGATCGAAATTTGAATAGGCAGAACACATCAGTTCTCTCAGTTCTTCTTGAGACAGATTGGTACCCGTAAAACGGCTAACCACCTGCACTGCAAGTTCGGTATAGGACAATTCCTTGAATGATTTCAACTCCTCGCAGTTAAAAGCAGGCCATGTTTGGGGGATGTAGAGCCCACCGTCCGATGCCAATCCACAGGTAGCAGCCTGTTCAAAATCCATTTCAAGTGCTTGTGCGCGCGTACTGACGTATTTCATTGCGACAAATTTGAGTGTCAGGGGGTGAAATCAATATCTGTGGAGTCGTATTGCGTGATTATATGGGCAATTGATTACAGTAGTTAAATCCCCAAAGCATGCATTGCGATTGATAATTCTCTAATCACACCGAACTGCGTCAGTCAGAGTCAGTGCCATAGATTTCTGTTCAAGTGTTATACTGAAAATTCGAAGCATTCTCACAGTCGGCTTCTATTGATGAGTACGCATTGCTGTTGTCATTCGCTGTTATGGATATGCATGTTGGCTGAATCATTGCGTTTTTCAGAATTGATTGTCGATGATGGCTTTGTAGTTGATTCAGCTCTGACGGATTCTGTCCGAGCGATTGATAAAAATTTTGGAGGAATAATGATGTTAAAAAAAATAATTGCCGCCGTTGCATTGGCTGCATTTACAGTCGGCAGTGCGGGTACCGCAACAGCGGAGTGCACGAATGATGTCTGGAAAAAGGTGATGGACCGCGGCACTGTCGTCATCGGTGTCAAAGCCGACTACAAACCATGGGGATTTCGGGACTCCGATGGAAATATTGTTGGAATGGAAATTGACATGGCAATGGACGTTGGTGCAAAAATGGGCGTTGCAGTAGAACTAGTAGCGGTCCAGTCATCCAACCGTATGCAATTTCTGGAAACAGGCAAAACCGACATGTTCATCGCAACCATGTCAGATCGTGCCGACCGCAGAAAAATTGTCGGAATTCCACAACCCCCCTATTACACTTCAGGAACCAACATCATGTCTCCCAAGGCGCTCGGGTTCACGAATTGGGAGGAACTGCGGGGTAAATCAGTGTGCGGCAAACAAGGCGCTTTCTACAACAAGATTGTCACCGAGCGATATGGTGTGAATGTAGTAGCCTTTACGGGCAATGCCGAAGCCAAACAAGCTTTGCGCGACAAGAAATGCGTCGCTTGGGTATACGACGATTCATCGATCGGTTCCGACCTCGCGTCCGGAGACTACGATGAATTTGAAATGCCGCTCATGTCTGAAGATGACAACCCGTGGGGATTGGCAGTGCCGCTCGCGGAAAACGATTGCATTTTCGGTCGCTTCATGTCCGGCATGATCCACAACTGGCATCAAAGCGGGCAGTTAATTGAGTGGGAGAAAAAGTGGGGCATCAAGCCGACTGTATTTCTCGCTAAATATAACGAAAATTACAAGGACTGGCTTGCCGAATAGAGAAATCAGGTGCTGGTGGCGGTGCCAAGTCCGTCACCAGCACCTGCCTGTTGCGTTAGCGACGTACCTCGTCCAATCTAGATGATTGAAGTAATCACGTCTTTTTTCGTCCAGCTTGCTGAGGACTATCCGCGCTGGAACTTCATATTTTTCTATAACGAGTTCCAGTGGTGGCGCCTAGTCGGCGGCTTGAAGATGACAATTTTGCTGTCAGTCGCCTGCGTAATTTTTTCAGTCATACTCGGCGTGATAGGCGCTTGGTTGCAGGGTTCTTCAAAACGCTGGGTGCGACTTCTGGTACAGGGATACATCCAGTTCTTCCGCAACACCCCGCCTTTCGTGCAACTGCTGTTCTTCTACTTTGCGTTAGGACAGATTACCCCTACAGTTACCGGGCCCGATGGCTGGACCGAGGTGCCATTGATTTCCAATGTCGGTTGGGCCATTATTTCGCTGTCTTTTTTTGCGGGATCGTTCAACGTGGAAATCTTTCGTGCCGGCATTGAAGCGGTACCCGAATCAACCCGCGAAGCAGCCGATGCACTAGGGTACTCGCGGCTCCAGTCTTATGTCGAACTAGTACTGCCACTCGCGTTTCGGGTCTCTCTTCCAGCGCTGAACAATAATCTCGTCAATTTGATCAAAACTACAACACAGGCAATCGGCATTGCCGTGCCGGAACTCTTGTATGAGTGCGTTGGAATTTGGAACGATTATCCTAGTGCGTTGTATCCGACGATGACAGTATTGTTCGTAGTTTTTATCTTGTTGGTCGGCGTACTCGTAAGCGGCATGAATCGATGGGAGAAAGCCATTCGCATACCCGGCTACGGAATCTCCGCATGAACAGTCAGCGAATTCCAGGGATTCACGCGATGGCGACGACCGATTTGCCGGTATTGTTGCCGTTTCGTTATCGAACTGCAAATGAGATCAATGCAGTCGGATTCAGTGCTTGGCTGGTGTCGGCGTCACCATGGCTGATGTTGGTTGCATTTGCGCTGCTGGTGCTATGGCCGTTGACTGCATTGGCAGCCGGCTACGACTACGGCGACGCAACGCGGGCTTTGATCAAGTGGCTGCCATTTTTGGTTGTCGGAGGGTTTCTTTTCAATCTCCTGATCTCACTACTGACGATGCTGCTCGGTACGATTGCCGGAATTGTATTGGGACTAGCGCAGATATCTCCAATCTGGCTGCTTCGGGTATCCGCTAAATTTGCAACTCAGCTATTTCGCAATTCACCGTGGCTGGTGTTGCTGTTTATTGTTTTACTTGCGCTGCCGTTCGAGATTGTGATTGGTGATCTGATCATCACCGTTCCAGATTGGGTAAAGGCAGTATTCGGACTGTCTTTGCCGATTATGGCCAACATATCAGAAGTAGTACGTGGCGCAATCCTATCTGTTCCGACCGGTCAGTGGGAAGCTGCAGAATCTCTGGCATTCAGTCGACGACAGACTCTTTGGCAAATTGTGCTGCCGCAGTGCTTCAAGCGAATGATTCCACCTTGGATGAACTGGTACGCGATTCTAACCATGGCTACTCCACTGTGCTCCTTACTCGGTGTGGAGGAGCTGATCACTTTGAGCAGACAGGCGATTGAAGCAGAGAACAATCATCCGGAACTTCTGGTACCTTTCTACAGTTTTGCTCTGCTAATCTTTTTTGCCTACTGCTACCCCATCGCAAGATTGACAATTCGGCTGGAAAAACGATATACGATTAAACTATGACGATTTGCAATTCTGAATCTAACAGGTCCTTGTTGTAAAGCCATGAACTGGACAGAAGCTGAACCCATTGTTTCCTTAAGAGACGTACACAAGTCTTTTGGCGACCTAGAAGTCTTGAAGGGAGTATCAATGGACGTGATGAAAGGCGAAGTGGTTTGCATTATTGGTCCTTCGGGATCAGGAAAATCAACGCTGATTCGCTGCATTAATGCATTAAATGATATTCAGTCCGGTTCAATCACTGTTGAGGGGCAAGAAGTTCATGATCCAAAACTCGATAAACTTGAACTGCGAAAGAAAGTAGGCATGGTGTTTCAACAGTACAACCTTTTCCCGCACCGAACCGCTCTGCAAAACATCATGATGGCGCCAATAAAAGTCTTAAAGCAAGACCCGGATGAAGTCCGGGAACGAGCGAGGAAATTGATGGAACGGGTGAATCTCACCGGCAAGGAAGACAGTTATCCTGGCGAATTATCGGGAGGCCAGCAGCAACGAGTTGCTATCGCTCGATCGCTTGCAATGAATCCCATTGTCATGTTGTTTGACGAAGTTACAGCGGCACTGGATCCGGAAACTGTAAAAGAGGTGCTGACTACAATCAAGGATCTGGCTCGGGACGGTATGACCTGCATACTTGTCACGCATGAAATGGGATTTGCGAGAGAGCTTGCCGATTGCATCTACTTTACAGATCGTGGCGTTATTGTGGAGCAGGGACCGCCGTCGACTTTCTTTACCGAAGCACGCGACCCCAGAACACGGGAATTTCTCAGTCAGATTCTGTGATCTGAAATTTCATAAGACTTCGGGCTGCCGAATTGCGATCAGGCAAGCCCGTACATTCACTTCCTGCGTTCCGCCCACTCCACTAGAAGCCGGTCTGCCGTTAATCCGATAAACGCGACGCAAAGCCCGATCCCCAAACCTTTGCCTCAATAGTTAAATGTCAGTGCCCGAAAAACTCCCTGCGACAGATCAACAGTACCGATAGACCCAGCAATCATCACCATGAACAGTCCGAACATAAGCGTCTGATTTAGACCAAGGACAATCTCTGGCAACGCATCGTCGTCTTCCACCAATCCTGAAAGACTGTATTGCAATTTCCGATCCCCCATCACCTAGTGCAGCTTGCGCTGCATCAACTGTGTGATTCGCCACTTACGCCAATCATCTACGACAGCCGTGAAGCCGAAATACCTCCTTTGTCGGTGCTCATCAGGTAAATCGCTACTAACAATTTCGTCAGCGGCAATCGAGGGCAAATTTCCGTGCCGACTGTCACCGAAGTCTGATGTCGGCATTTTGTGCACTGGTACAGATAGTAATATTATCAGTACATATGCTTGGTCATGCCCGCAACACGGAAAGACAAAACCATTGGATCATCGACAGCGAGGCAGTTCAGCGACACAGGCCGGTTCGATAGAATACTTCCTGTGCCAGTCCATGAAACTTGTGGGATTTTGTCAAATGACAGTGGTGAAAGGCCTTTATCAATAAATTTAATGATTTACGCTTGGAAATATAATATTATCGACACAAAATATGTACGGAAGCATGTAAATTTGTAGTGGTGCTTAATTCGTACTAAATCGGTGGAGAATCAATCTCGGATTAACAACATTAATCGGTTTTTAAGAATTTCTCCGACAAAACAAATTGATTGGGGGAAACTGAAATGGACCAATTGAATTCCATTATCAATTCTATTAATGCCTTTGCCTGGGGCCCTCCCATGCTGGGAATACTGGGGGTAACAGGCGTACTCCTCACTCTCGGCCTGGTTTTTATGCCATGGCGCAAGGTTGCATATGGTTTCAGACTGCTGTTTGATAAGAGCGACCCGGGTGGAGAAGGAGAAGTCAAACCGTTCAATGCACTGATGACAGCTCTTTCTGCTACGGTTGGAACTGGAAACATTGCCGGCGTTGCGACTGCTATCGCACTTGGCGGACCGGGTGCCATATTCTATATGTGGCTAATTGCTCTGTTCGGAATGGCTACAAAATATGCAGAAGCGGTGTGCGCTGTCACCTATCGCGAAGTCGATGCTACGGGTAAATACGTCGGTGGCCCGATGTACTATCTGCGTAACGGTGTCGGCGAATTCGCTCCCGAACTTGGCAAGTGGCTTGGTTTGGCATTTGCTGTTTTCGGGGCTGTCGCCGCATTTGGTATTGGCAATGCAGTTCAGGTCAATTCTATGGCTGCCGCATTAGGCTCTAGTTTCAGCGTGCCAACCTGGATAACAGGTGCCGTGGTATCGGTATTGGTCGCATTCGTCATCCTCGGTGGTATTCGCCGTATCGGTGATGTCGCGGGTAAGTTGGTGCCAGCAATGATCGTGCTATATATCGGAGCCGCTTTGATCATTCTGATCATCAATATCACCAAAATTCCAGAAGCACTCGGCTTGATTTTCACGTATGCTTTCACCCCAGCTGCCGCTACCGGTGGATTTGCTGGCGCAGCTGTCGCAGCAGCGATTCGATTCGGTGTCGCACGTGGCGTGTTCTCGAATGAATCCGGCCTTGGGTCAGCGGCAATCGCACATGCAGCGGCACAGACGAACAATCCTGTTCGTCAAGGCATAATCGCCATGCTGGGAACTTTTATCGATACACTCGTTGTCTGCACAATGACAGCGCTGGTCATTATTACATCCGGTGCATGGACGGCAGTCGGGGCCGATGGCGGCGGATTAACCGGAGCCGTATTGACCTCAGCCAGCTTCCAAAACAGCATTGGCGGCGGTCAATATATCGTTACTATTGCACTTGTAGTGTTTGCTTTCACAACTATTCTAGGTTGGTCTTACTACGGCGAAAGATGCTGGCAGTACTTGTTTAGCGAGAAAAGCCTTATCATTTATCGTGCATTGTGGGTACTGGCCGCATTCAGTTTTGCGAACGTAAAGGTGGACTTTGTTTGGAATCTGTCAGACACACTTAATGGTCTTATGGCGGTGCCGAACCTAATTGGATTACTGTTGCTCGCACCAATGGTATTCAAGGTTACGCGAGACTACTTTGAACAGGAAGGAAGTCCTTTAGGACGAACTTCCAACTAGAAGCTATCAAAATGTCCTCGGCGCATCCGTCGAATTCGGGGCGCCGAGGACATTCTTTACAACTGTGATGGCTTCTGGATTGGGTGCCGGGCACAAATAGGTTCAGTACCGAATCAGTCTGAGAAGAGGCATTTCCTATTTCTTGATTGGTTTCGCATAGGCACCTACTTTTCTTGTGGCAATGTCTACACTTACCGACCTTTCAAGTATTTGCGCGCCAGCCGCAACACCGTCAATCACTGGAACGCCGGTATTAACCGTTAACCGCTTAATAAGGTCTGTCATTCCGGCACAGCCGCCAATTTCGGCTTCAATACGGTTTTCATCAATGAAAAGCTGAATTTCATCTAAAAACTGCATATAGGCATCTGCACTATCCGTAGAAATTTCGAAGCGATGGTCAATTTGAACGATCAGCCGCCTAGAAACAGTTCGCCGACTTTAGGATTTGCCAGCAGATCATCACCCTTTCCGGCGATTGCCAGTTCGCCGGAAACCAGCACATATCCGATATCCGCAAACTCCAGTCCCTTCTTTGCATTCTGCTCGACCATGATGATAGTCTTGCCTTCCCTGTGTTGAAGATCGTCAAGGATTCCGAAAACCATATCGATAAAGCGAGGTTCTAGACCGATCGAAGGCTCGTCAACCAGTAGCAACTGCGGGTCCATCACAAGCGCTCGAGAAATCTCAAGTAATCGGCGCTCGCCGCCGGACAACACTTTAGCCTGATGCTTGCGACGGTCTGCAAGTCTTGGATATTTGTCAAACACCGCTTCGGCAGATTTTCTAGCCTGCATCGGCTGTTTTTTTAGAAAACCACCCATCCATAAATTCTCTTCCACTGTCATTCCGGGAAAGATCGACTTGTCTTGCAAGATATAAGCAATACCAGCCGCTGCCAGTTTTTCATTTGGAGTAAGAGCAGTGACGTCCTGCTTTTCAGCACCAGTACCAATACTGATTTTTCCAGAAAAAATGTTGGTAAAACCAAAGATTGAATGCAGAATCGTGGATTTACCCGCACCATTCGGGCCGATCAGACACAGGGACTGCGTGCGTCCAACCCGCAGATTGAAATTATGCAGAATTTCCATCTTTCCATATCCGGCATGCAGATTATCTACAGACACAAACGGTTCATCGCCAACGAGATTATCCAGAACTTCGATTGAAATCGCTTCCGCGATCTCGGCGGCTTGACGCGCTACTTCATCGACCGAGATGACAGCATCGACACTGCCGCTGCCATAACCTTTGACTGAGCCCTTATCGTCCGGATTGTTCATGTTCTACTGTCATTACCATTTCATGTCAGTGAGCGCCTAGATAAGCATCGACAACTCTCTGATTATTTTGAATTTCATCCGGAGAACCTTGGGCAAGCATCTCGCCATGCGCAAGGCAGTAGATTTTGTCTGCTAGATTCATAATGACCCGCATATTGTGCTCAATGACGAACAGCGTGATGCCGAACTCACTGTTCGCCCGCTTCAGCCGGTCAATCAAGCCGTTGATCAGAGTCGGGTTGATTCCTGCGGTGGGTTCATCAAGCAACAAAGCAGTCGGCTCGTTCATCAAAGCCATTGCGAATTCAAGAAGTTTCTGTTGCCCGAACGAAAGTGAACCCGCGGTAAGGTAGCGCTTTTCATACAGACCTACGAATTCAAGCAGTCGGTCGGTTTTTTCGTAATCCTGTGTGGTATGGCGGTGAAAGGATTCGAGAAACTTCATCTTACGATGCGGAAGGGAAATCAGCATGTTCTGGACGCAGTTCATTTTGCCGTAGATTCGGGTTTGCTGAAAGGTTCGGATCAAACCCAGCCTGGCAATTTCTTGAACCGATTTTCTCGATATCTCACGGTCGTCAAATTTAATCGAGCCTGAATCTATGGGGTGAAATCCTACTATGGAATTGAACAGAGTCGTTTTGCCGGAGCCGTTCGGCCCAATCAGCCCGGTAATTCGACCGTGCTCTACAGACATGGATACATCATGATTTGCTACAACACCACCAAAAGATTTTGTTACGCTGTTGACTTCGATGATATGTGTCACGATACTGGCTTCTCCCGCTGTGCGGTTTCCACTCGAATGCCAAACCATTCAGGACGAACATGTCGCAACCAGCCAAGGATGCCGTCCTTAAAATAGACTACGGTGACCACGATCAGCACGCCAAGTGCGACCCACTGCCAGCCAAGGAAATAATTCCAGGTCACTTCCTTGAACAGATGAAAAGTTATCGCTCCGATGACGGGCCCCCACAAGGTTCCCTTGCCGCCGAGCAGTACGCATACGACCATGAATATGCCAAGATTAATGGTCTGGTAGGCAGTTTCCAGTGGCTCGAAGTGAATCAGCTGGAATGCTGAAATACCACCGGCTACACCAACAAAGAAAGCCGACAGCGACCACGCAGTCAATTTGTAGCGCATGGTGTGAATTCCCATCGCCTCGGCCTTCTCCTCATCATCGCGTATGGCATTGATCGCCGCACCAAAGCGCGTTCCATAGAGCCACTTGGCGAATGTGAATGCAATCACTCCAGTTGCAGCGAAAAGGAAATAGAAAAACACTTTACCCAGTTCGAGATCGTAGGGAAACACCGGTAGAGAGATTCCTTGGCCGCCGCCAACCCATTCCCAATTTGAAACCAGTTCGCCAGCAGCAATGGCAACACCGAGAGTGCCGATTGCAAAATAAGGACCGCGCAAGCCAAATGTGATGTAACCAATGATCAATGCGCTTATTGCGCAAAATATACCTGCGCTGATGATGCCTAAGACTGCACCTAGAAAATATTCGGTATCGGAAAACTTGTATATCTTGTCACTGAAGGCGTTGGTGTACTCCCCTACGTCAAAAGCAATGGCAATCGCTATGATGGCGGCTACATACATGCCGGTTCCGTAAAAGAAAATGTTGCCGAGAGAGTTGTAGCCCATCTGACCGCCGGTCATGTCCCAGGTGATGGCAACGATAATCATAAGCCACAGAGTCGCGAGCTGCGTCTTGAAATCCGGAAACAGGAAGGGTGCCGCCATAATCAGGGCGATGAGAAAACCGTAGAAAACGAAGCGTTTGTTCGCCATCGTCAGAACTCTACTGCAAACTCTTGCGTACGCGTTTTTGCTGAATCAACCGAACGAGCAATACCAGCAACAGCATTAAAACCGCTACCGCTTGCTGGTAGCCGATTCCGAATATGTGCGCGCCGTATTGCTCAAGTGCACCGATTCCCAGACCTGCCGCGATGACGCCTGGCAGATTGCCGAGACCGGCGGCCGTAACAATAACAAACGAACGGATTGAATGTGTGATTCCATAGAATGGCTGAATGACCCAAACCATGACGACAATTGCACCCGCGGCACCGCAAATCGCAGAGTTCAGGGAAAAAGTGAACGCATAGACTTTTTCGGTGTTGATACCTAGCACGCGAGCTGCCCGAGCATCCTGAGCCGTGGCACGAATGGCTTGCCCCATACGACTGAATTTCATGAAAACGATGACTCCGGTAGCGAGAATCGCAGCCATCAAAACCCCCAGCAGTTTGGCTATGGGAACGTCAATGAAGCCGTCAGCGAAATAAAGCGTGTCGTATTTGAGAGCGATACTCTGAGTATCGGAACCAAACAGCAGGTTTAGAATCTGTGCAATGATGATCGCAATCCCGAACGTCGCCAGCAGCGAGGTAAAGAGGTCACGTTCAATTACCCGGGATATCACGAGTTTGTATATCACCCAGCCGATTACCCACAGTACAGCAAAAGCGAAAGGTACGCCGAGTAATGGATGCAGTCCATTTTGAGATAGCCACCAGGCAACGTAACCGCCGGCGATCACGAAATCGCCCTGTGCCAGGTTCTTGACGTTCATCACACCCCAGACCAGGGCCAATCCATAAGCTGCCAGCGCGAACAGCGACCCGATCATCACCCCGTCAATGACGATCTTGAGGTTGACGATTGGAAATTCAAACAGCAGTGAAATGTTCGCCAGAATCTGATCCATGAATCTTCATACTGCCGTTCGGTTTTCGGTCTGCATCAAGGGCTGCGAACTCACCGAGTCAAAACCAGACCGGATGCTCACTTGGCATCCGGTCTGTCATACTTTGTTACGAATCAGATTCGGTTAATTTCTCGGCCAGTTCAGGGCGTGAGAAGCGAATGCCGAAGGTGCTACAACGTTGTATTTTCCATCCTGAATCTGGCGTAAAACCATAGGCTTGGCGATGTTGTTGCCTGCCTCAGAAAATTTGATCTGCCCATAGAACGTTGCAAGATCGGTCGCTGCAATCGCATCACGCACCGCTTGCTTGTCCAGTGTTCCTGCTCTTTCAAACGCATCCTTGAATACGTAAACTGCAGCGGAAGCCTGTGCTGTTTGGTAAGGAACAGGCTTTTCGGCATACTCTGAAAAAGCTGCTTTGAATTCCTGTTCATACTCTGCGGCAGAGCCGAAAATTGGATCACTGTAAGTCAGGGTCTCGGCCCACTGAGTAGAACAGAGAATGTCATTGGCAGCATCACCGAAATTGCCGACGACATCGGCTGCCTCACAGTGAGTGATGGCGACCATAGGTGCGCTCACATTCTGTTCCTCAATCTGACGCACGGCTGTGGCGGCACCCTTGGAGTGTCCACTGACGACCAGAACATCCGGCTTGAGCAGTTTCACTTTCGTGAGGATCGCACTCATATCAGACAGGTCGCGAGGAAGCTGTTCATCAATCACAATCTTCATATCATACTTGGCAGCGTCCTCCAGAACACCAGCGCGGATATCCAGTGAAAACGGATCGTTTTCAACTGCAACTGCAACTTTTACGTCTGCTGGAGTGCTGCCGGATTCGGTGGCTTTTTCAGCGGCCAGTGTAATCGCCGAAGCAAGATATTGTTCAGATGTCGAGAGCACCGCAAAAAGATATTTGTAACCCTTGTTGAAAAGCGAGCGACTTGCGCCTTCCGCTTCCACCATCGGGATCTGGTATTTTTCCGTTACCGGCGCAATGGCTTTTGTCAGGCCAGACGAGTAGGGGCCGAGCATATACTGGACTTCGTCCTGATTGATCAGACGTTCTGCCAGAGTCGCGCCTCTATCGCCTTTCGATTCATCGTCATAATAGATGACTCTGAAGTTGTAACACTTGTCACCAATCGTGACTCCGCCGGCATCCTTGATTTTCTGAATGGCAAATTCATAGCCGTTCTTGGCGTGAACCCCATTCGTGGCATACTTTCCAGTCAATGAAATTGCTGAACCCAGCACGATTTCTTCGCAGTCTTCGGCAAATACCGAGTTTGTGGAGAACAGCAACAAGACGCTGGCGACGAGCCCCCAAAACAGCCTTGGTTTTTCCATGGTTATCCCTCCATATAAATAGCTTGGTGTAATTTTGAAATTATTCGACTTGTTGGTCAATGCATGAGTTCAGTATAAACCAAAGTTAACCGCCTGAATGACGCTAGGACAACAGCCAATGCGTCAAATTCATTGCTTTCACCGGTAGGCAGAAATTACTTCCGATTATTTCTTGACAAGTGAAATTTGTCGCCCGGTCCAATCCGGTTTTTCTTTGACTTCCGCTTCTTTCAGGCTACGCTGCACTTCGTCCGGCATCGCAATCGTCTTCCCTTCTTGAGTATTGTAGTGGAGAATCAGAAATTCCGCCGTTGCACATATCTGCTCGTTTACTACCATCAGATGCGCGAACCAGATTTTTTTGGCATCCGAACCGAGAATGATCGATTCAACATTTATTTCCGCAGGTTTCCGAACTTCGTTGACGTAACGCAGATGAGTTTCAACGGTATAGAGCGCACACCCGGTCTGCTCAAAATATTCGACTCCAATATTGAATTGATCCTGTAAAAGCCAGGTCGTATTGGTAAACGGCACGAGATAGTATGCTTCGTTCAAATGGCCATAAGCATCAAGCCATTCATCTTTCAGGGGTTCCGAATGCAGTTTGAATATAGTCATGACTATCTCCGTGTATGAAACTGATCTGAGTAAAAATTTTGCTGTCGAGATATGCACCTGACTCGGAATTCGACATTCAGCATTGTATCAATCAGTGTCGAACATGGAACTCGAAACGACACTGGCCAGCGGGCAACGATAAGGATTCGGGCGGTTGTCGCCAGAACAGGTGTTTCCCATGCTTTTTTTGATGTCAGAATATCCTGACAGGCGGTAACTGAAGTAATTCGCTCGACCACGGCTGTTGCGCTCATTATGGTACAGTTTCGGTAATTGATGCACAATATTGCGTTTGTACGGAGCGAATTGTGCAGTCTCGACAATGGCAACCAAACGCAAGCGGACTGCGGCGCTTGTATATTTCGGCTCAATCCGGGATTTGAAGCACCGCTTCAGGTCGGTGAGAATAGTGCGGCGAAGGCCTCTTTACGATTCAGGTTGAAATGGCGCAGTGCCTGCGGCACTGACTCGAAGCGGCTTTGGTTGAAAATCAGCGCCAGCGCAATGTTGTTGCACATCGCACGATTGCTCGGGCCATGGCCAGTACGGGTCAGACAGGCGTCTTCCTGGAATGTACGGTCCCGAATATGATGGTTGCTGTTTTCCACGGTCCAATGTCCGCGGTCCCACCTCAGCAGTTGCTCGGCATCGGCCCGTTCAGCGGCAACCGAAGTGATGCCATATATCGTCTCTGTGCTTGCACTGTTCGCTTCTTTGACTACCTCGCGGTCGCGCTCGATGCGAAACGCTTGGCGCACCTGCTTGAAATCGAACTTGTGCGGGTCGTCCACTTGCAGTACTTCAATACGACGTTGCTCAATGCGACCGTGCGCCAGGGTCACCTTCTCCGAGTAACGCCGCACTTTGTGACTGTACCACTTCAGCGACTTCGCCTTCGCTAACTGCAAAGAGGTATTGTCCTTGAGCGTCAGCATATAGTCAGCCTTCCCGTCCAAGATCAAATCGACGGTTTCAAAAGTGGTGTGCAACGCATCCAGTGTGATCACTCGACCCGCAACGTCAACCTCGCTCAGCAACTGCCGAGTCACATCCAACTCCTCGCCCTTGTTGTGGAAACTGCGGCTTGCTTTCGGTATCCCACTGCCATGCTCCACAAGTGTCACTGTCTCGTAGTGACTGTCGCCATTGCGATTGGCACCGCGAATCCGCTTGCCGTCACTCGCAAGTGCCGGTAACTGTCTGATTCGATTGTGCGTGTATCGCGCCAAGACCTGCTCCAGCTGATCCGGATCGGTGTGCTGTATCACCCGGTGCAGCGTCGATTTGGAAACCGGCTCATACCGGCCTGTTTTCGGATTGCACCAGCCACCGATCGCGTGCAGCTCATTCTCAGAAAGAGACGCTGCAAACTGTGCCGCCGCCAACGATCCGTGAAATCCAGACAATTGCGCCAAAATCAAAGTCGAAAACGCACACGCCAGTGTGTGCTTGCGACCCTGGCCACGACGAAAATCCCGCATCTGTGACAAATCATCATGCAAACTGCGCAACTCCGGCAGCGAATGACCGCTGGCCTTGCCCTTTTTCTGCCAGCGCGACTCCAACTCGCCTTCCTGACACAGGACCCGCCTAGCATCACGACGCAAGGGCCTGACCAATAACCGCTTGATTGCATCATGCGCTTCGGTATACTTCCCACCCTTGCGGGAATAGCCCGCACTGTTTCCCACCGTCTCCCATCCGGCTGCATCGTACATGTTTCCGCGATGACGAGCCGGGTCTACAAACGTCTCCGCCAACAACAAACCGTGACCATAGTATGCCTCCCAGTCATCACTTAAGCGCCGGCAAATCAACTTCAGCACGTGCGAACCAAGATTCGGATAACAACCGGCATCGTCAAGCATCGCGAAACGGGTGTTGTTCGCGATCAAATGCAATCGGTGCCACTGCTGCTCAGGCTGCCAGCCAATCCAATGCTCGCGCGCAGCCGATTTAAAGGAACCGGTCTGCCACCCGCAAAGACACACCCACTGCCCCTTATACTCAACGATGTAACGCAGACTGCGACCTGCAAATCGCTTGAATCCAAGATCATGATGCGTACGCATCAGCCGATCCCACTTCGCAAATTCGCTCGTGCGCGCAAGACGTACCGTCACCTCGCCAGTGCGAATCGACTTGCTGGTTCTGCGGTCATGACTGTTCATAACCGCATATATACTATATCGGTATGGAAAAAGCCAGTCCTGCCTGCAAATTTATACAACCGTTGTGGTTTTACTGTGATTTAGTTAGCGTGGGAACACCCTGGTCGCCAGAAATTCATCCGTACGGTTCAGTATATAATGCCAGTTTTCTCTGAACACACGACTTGCCGAAACGATTCTATGCCATCCCCATTTCGAGTCATTGTTTTTCAGCATATTGCGTGCGAACATCCCGGAATATTCCGAAAATTCATGCAAAGTGATGGAATTCGCTGGGATCCAATCGAACTGGACGAAGGCGAAAAAATTCCTAATCTGTCGGGATATGATGCAATGATTTCGATGGGTGGACCCATGGATGTCTGGCAGGAAGAGGAATTTCCATGGCTCGTTCAAGAAAAAGAAGCAATTCATGAAGCGGTTCGAGTTAGAAAAATGCCTTTTCTCGGCGTGTGTCTGGGCCATCAGCTGCTTGCTGATGCCGCTGGCGGAAGCGTCGGGGCAGCAGACACATCAGAAGTGGGCATGCTGGATGTTGAATTAACGACAGAAGGGATACGTCATTCTCTTGTGCGTCAACTGCCGCAAAAGTTCAAGACGCTTCAGTGGCATGGTGCTGAAGTCAAATCCGTACCTGATGATGCGTCGGTGCTGATGTCATCTCCCGTTTGTTCGATCCAGTCTTTTGCGATTGGAACGACTGCGCTGGGAATTCAGTTTCATGTTGAAACCGGGCCGCAGACTATAGATGAGTGGAATGCGGTTCCAGAATATGAATCCGCATTGAAAAACACTTTCGGTGCAGATGGTGCTGACCAGCTTAGGGAGCAAGCCAGTCAGTATGAGGCTAGCCTGTCTAGCACTGCAGAAACACTATATCGAAGTTGGATGGATAATTGCCTAAGCTGAAGGTTACGAATTCGGCACTTTGCTGACGGTAATCTTCGCCATTCGACGTCTGCCAACGCGAATCACATGCGATGAACCTGCCGGAATCGCCTGTCGAGAATCACTCACGCGTTCCCCATCTATCCTAACAGCACGCTGCTTCACCAGACGGTGTGCATCGGAAGTGGTTGCAACGAGCCCGCTATCCTTCAGCAGATTGGCAAGCGCGATAGTATCTTCCAAAACAGTAATCTCTTTATCTTCCATGTCTTCCGGGGTATCCCCGCGCTGAAAAAGGGCGATGAAATCCTCATGCGCTTTCTTTGCCTGCGACTTTGAGTGAAATCGCTCGACCAGCTCTTCTGCAAGGAGAAATTTAACATCTCGGGGATTGAATCCATATTCAGCCTTCTTCCTGAACTCGTTGATTTCAGTCAATGAACGAGAACTGACCAACTCGAAATACCGCCACATGAGCTCGTCTGAAAGAGACATGATCTTGCCGAAGATCTCGCTAGGCGGTTCATCGATGCCAATGTAATTCCCCAATGATTTCGACATTTTCTGCACGCCGTCCAGACCCTCAAGGATCGGAACCGTGATGACGATCTGTTGAGGCTGACCGAATTGCCGTTGCAATTCACGACCAACCAGCAGGTTGAATTTCTGATCGGTTCCCCCTAGTTCCACATCCGATTGCAATGCGACTGAATCATATCCCTGAACCAGCGGATAGAGAAACTCGTGAATGGCAATCGATTGCTGACTCGAAAACCGCTTTTTGAAATCATCCCGCTCCAGCATTCTTGCCACCGTGTATTGCGAGGCAAGTTTGATCATCATTCCAGCGTCCTGTTCTGAAAACCACTCGGAGTTGAATCGTATGACAGTTTTGTCGGAATCGAGTACCTTGAAAACCTGTTTTCTGTATGTGACAGCATTGGCCTGAATTTCCTCGCTACTCATCGGCGGTCGGGTGGTGCTCTTCCCGGACGGATCACCAATTCTGCCGGTAAAGTCGCCGATCAAGAATGTGACTTCATGCCCCATCTGCTGGAACTGGCGCATTTTTTCAAGAAGCACGACATGCCCAAGATGAAGATCAGGTGCAGTTGGATCAAATCCGGCCTTGATACGTAAAGAGCGACCGGTTTTCAGACGTTCCACTAATTCGGTTTCAATGAGAATTTCTTCCGCGCCTCGACGAATCAAATCAAGCGATTCTTCAATGGAATAAGACAGTTTAGGCACCTCTGGTCATATAAACTAATAGTGGTGGCAAATTGTACGTGTTGCCTGTTTTTTTTGCATTTGAAGCCAATTCCAAATGTAACTCATTCAATGCCCACTGCAAATGATTGAAATAACTTATAATATGAAAAATATATTTCTATTATTTACTTTTACTGTCGAATCAGTATAGAATGTGCGGTTTTAGTCACACCTCAGTTCAGACCATTAATGTAACAATGAACAGGTTGACTCTCAACCAATGGCGCCCTGATGAAAGGGGTCTGAATAAGCCGGTTCTTTCAGTGAAACAAAAGCTTATTTTGCTTTCCGTGCTGGTGTTGCCCATTATACCTGCCAGCCTCTCGCTTATACCAAATCAGAATGTTGACGCAGATAGGCTTGCTTTCTCTGTATCGGATTTAGGATTGCAGGTTGCCGCATCGAGTGGCGCTGAATCTGAATCCAGCATTCAATCTCAGGTAGTTCCAATCGGTAAACCCGCATCTGAGACAACGCCGACGGCAACGAAAGTCAATCAAGTTGTAATGATCAACCCTGATCCACAAACAACTCCTCCTGCTATCCTTACAGACACTGAAAATGTCCCGCAAACAGCAACACCAATAGATACTGGGCCACTGTACGCCGAACGTCCCACTCTATACTGGTCTACTGCAACAGTTAAACAAAATGATAGCCTGATTAGTGTTTTTCAAAGGAATAATCTGACAGCTGCGACCGCGATGCAATTGACGAAAATGCGCGGAGCCGAAGCCATTCGGGTGTTACATCCGGGAGATGAATTCAGAATTGCTTTTGACGCTCGCGACGAAGCAGTTGGAATTGAGTTTCGTCGCAAAGAACGTCAGATTCTGATGATTCTCTTTGAGGATGGGGGAATTAGCACCGTCGGCAAAGAGAAAGCAAAGCAAGCTGGCACTCTACAAGCACTGCTCGACGAAAAGATTGAGATCATCAGTGAAATTGCTCCCCAGGAATCAACTCAACCCATGCCGAGTCTTGATGAGTCTAGACTCGTCTGGCACGATGTCAAGGTTCGAAATGGCGATACCTTGAGTCATATTTTCAGACGGCTGGGCTTGTCGGGCACCGAAGCCGTTAAAGTTGCCAATGCACCGGCCGAGAACTGGTTGAAATCCGGTTTGAAGCCTAAGCAGGAGTTTCGAATTGCGATAACCGAAGACGGAAAATTCGCAGCTTTGGAAGTTTCAAATCTACCCACAGCTCAGTTGCGTACAGTGATTGCCCGAGACAATGAATATCTCGTTGGCTACCGGAAGTTGAAATCTGAAGTTCAGGAGCACTATGCTTGCTCGAAGATTCGAGTCAACCTATATGAAGCAGCAAAAGCAGTCAAACTCCCCAGTTCGGTTGTTGAAGAATTCGCGAAAATTTTTGCCTCTCGAATAGATTTCAGCCGACAACTGCGTAAAGGTGACGAGTACTGCGTTATATATCAGCAAACCTACCTGAAAGGCAATCCTGCCAACGGACCTAATATTGTCGCAGCGTACCTTCGACAAAAAAACGATCTGATTCAGGCTTTTCGCTACACTCGCGAAGACGGTCACACAATCTACTTTGATCAGAACGGCCTTAACATGCAGGGGCATTTTCTCAGATCACCGATAAAATATGCCAGAGTCACTTCTGTATTTAGTGACAATCGGTTTCATCCGGTACTGAAAAAGTACCGCAAACATATGGGAGTTGACTATGGTGCCAGCAAAGGAACTCCGGTTAGAGCGACTGCGCATGGGGTTGTAGCCAAAAGATCGAACGATGCGGCGGGCTACGGCAAAATGATCTTGCTGAGACACGGAAGCAGCTACGAAACTGTATATGCTCATATGTCGAAATTTGGCAATGGCACAGCACCCGGAAGTCGTATCAGGCAGGGTCAAGTCATTGGATACGTCGGAAAGACCGGATTGTCAACTGGAAACCACTTGCATTATGAATTTCGAGTGAATGGAGTGCATCGAGATCCCTTGAATTATGAGATGCCAATGGGTGAACCGATCGCCAAAAAGGACCGAGAAAACTACAATCAACTGGTTAACAGGCTGTCCGAGAAACTAAACAACATTGACCAGCCGATGCTCGCATACTCTCCTAGCGAAGCGACACAATGATTCAGTGTCGTTAAATCATTAGCCAAATCACCTACTTTATTATGGGAGATTTGTATGCGGGAGTGATGTCGGGGACGAGTTTGGACGGTATTGACTCAGTACTGGCCTCATTTGATGCTCCGGGTTCGATCAAAATTCAAAAATCGACCTTTGAACCATACCCTCATGAATTTCGATCGACTCTCAAACTTCTCCTGGATGATCCACAACCCGACACGAAGCTGGCGAGCGAGGTCGATTCCACACTCGGCGGTCTATTCGCTCATGCCATCTTACGACTGCTTGAAGATCAGTCTATAGATGATGTACAAGCAATCGGATGTCATGGACAAACCATCATTCACCGGCCAAACGCCGAACCTCCTTATACCTGGCAAGCTGGAGACAGCAATATCATCGCCCAAAAGACCGGGTTGCCGGTTGTCACTGATTTTCGATCAGCAGACATGCGTGCCGGCGGGCAGGGAGCACCGATCACACCAGCATTTCACCAGTTTGCATTTCAAAGCACTGAGGAGTCGCGGGCAGTCGTAAACATCGGTGGAATTGCGAATGTCTCTTACCTTCCCGCTGACTTGAATGAAAAGGTTATAGGCTTTGACACCGGGCCTGGCAATGTGCTTTCAGACCAGTGGATCAATCTGCATAAAGGCCTTCCATACGATGAGGATGGACAGTGGGCGCTGTCTTCAGATGTTGATGAAAATCTTTTAAATCAACTGATGACAGATCAATATTTTCAACAGCCGAACCCCAAGAGTTTGGATAGCCGATATTTCAGCATTGATTGGTTACTGAGCAACATTCGGGGGGTTTTGCCGGAGCCGAATATTCCGGTCATTCAGAGCACCATTGCCGCCTTGACTGCAGAATCAATCTGGCAAGGAATTCGGTTGTTAATGCCGCCTGTTCAGAAAATTTATCTGTGCGGCGGCGGAGCTCACAACAAAGCTATCGTAAAGCGGCTTGAAGATACTTCAGAACTGCAAATTGCCAACTCGGAAGAACTGGGAATGGCTCCAGATCTAGTCGAAGCCTGTGCCATCGCCTGGCTTGCAGAGCGTCGGATGGTTAATTCGTGCGCCAATTTACCATCTGTCACGGGGGCAAACCGAGAGGTCGTGCTTGGTTCAATCATTCAACCCGACTAGACCAAACAAATTCATTTAGCAAGGAGCGGAAACAGTTCACCGGTGCTATAGCTATTATTCGGAATTGTTAGCAATCCAGGGTGTTTTCGCGCTCCCATTCCGATACTTGTGCACAGAACTGATTCCAGTCCGCCAGTTTCAATTTGCAGTAACTGTCGAGATTGTTCTTGCCAAACGCAGCTTGCAATACCTCGCTCGACTGCGTGAGTCGAATGGCATCCAGCAGGTTGAGCGGCAATTTTTTGACATCACCCGCAAGTTCTGGATTCGCATACATGTCAATATCCAGCCTCTTTCCAGGGTCGCGTTTGTTTTCCACTCCATCCAGCCCAGCAGCGGCAATTCCTGCCTGCAACAAGTAGGGATTGGCCGCACCATCCATCAACCTAAGCTCGAATCGGCCGGCATCTGGAATACGGATCATGTGAGTTCGGTTGTTGCCGGTATAGGTGACTGAATTGGGAGACCATGATGCTCCAGAACGAGTGCGCGGTGCATTGATTCGCTTATAACTGTTCACGGTTGGGTTGAAAATGGAGCACAACTCTTGTGCGTTGTGTACGATTCCGCCCAGAAAATTGTAAGCCAGTGATGACAATCCAACTTCATCCGATTCGTCAAGAAACAGGTTCGTACTACTGTCAGCATCCCACACAGAAACATGCGAATGGCATCCATTTCCGGTAAGATCGGTAAACGGTTTGGGCATGAAAGTAGCCCGCTGACCATGAAGTTCCGCAATGGTTTTCACCATGAATTTGAAAAACACGTGCCGATCGGCTGTTGTCAGTGCATCGCTATAGTCCCAGTTCATTTCAAACTGGCCGTTCGCATCTTCGTGGTCATTCTGATAGGGGTTCCAGCCAAGTGCAATCATGGCATCACAAATTTCACTGACAACGTCGAAGTTGCGCATCAGCGCGGATTGATCATAGCAAGGCTTTTCCTGTGAATCGCGATCGTCATTGATTTTACGCCCGTCGCTACTCACCAGCATGTACTCGCATTCCACTCCAGTTTTCATAACATATCCGCGATCTGCCAATCGAGCTAGCTGTCTTTTCAGCATAATTCGAGGGCATTGTTCGACTTCAACACCACCCATCCACAGGTCAGCGGCAAGCCAGCCAATATCTGACTGCCATGGCAGGATGATCAAGCTTTCAGGGTCGGGAACAGCCAGCATGTCCGGGTCAGCAGGCGTCATGTCCAGCCAAGTGGCAAATCCAGCGAATCCGGCACCTTCTTCCTGCATTGCCCCAATGGCACCTGCTGGAACAAGTTTTGCTCGCAAACCGCCGAACAGGTCGACGAAACTGATCAGAAAATATTTAATTTCCGCATCTTCTGCGACTTGTGAAAGATCAATTGCCATAGTTAACCTCCATCCTAATTTTGTGGACAATTTCGTTTTTTAGGTGTCCTCTTGATTGAATTCAGACGCCTGTATATATCTGCTGATTTCAGTATATGCAAATTTTGATACACGTGAACCGCGGTGAGATTATAGAGGCTGGCCAGGAATCCAGTTGGTGCCGGCTAGAGGGACTTGAGCCATGGCGGCTGCCTCAACCGTCAGGGCAACCAGATCTTCAGGTTCGAGATTCAGGACGTGGCTCTTTCCACAAGCCCTCGCCAAAGTCTGTAGTTCCAGCACCATTGTGGACAGATAATTTTTCAACCATCTCGCACCCTGTTCCGGCTTCAAACGAGATTCGAGTTCCGGATCCTGCGTCGTAATTCCAACCGGACAGCGTCCAGTATGGCAATGATGACAGAACCCTGGCGCCGTTCCGATGACCGCGTAGTCGTCAACATGCACCGGGCGATTGCAACCAAGTGCGACCATTGCCGCGCTCCCTATTGAAACCGCATCAGCACCCAGCGCCAGTGCCTTGGCAACATCTGCGCCGCTTCGAATGCCACCAGAGACAATCAACTGAACCTTTCGATGCATGTCAAGTTCCAATAACGCGTTGACAGCTCGCCGGACCGCAGGCAGAGTCGGAATACCAACATGTTCTATAAATACATCCTGGGTTGCGGCAGTGCCGCCCTGCATACCATCCAGCACAATGGCATCTGCACCTGCCTTTACCGCAAGAGCAACATCATACTCAACTCGGGTTGCGCCAATCTTAATGAGTATGGGAATCTTGAAGTCTGTTACTTCGCGAAGCTCCTGAATCTTAATTTCGAGATCATCCGGTCCAGTCCAATCCGGATGTCTGCAAGCGCTTCGCTGATCAATTCCAGTTGGTAAATCCCGCATCTGCGCAACTCGTTCCGTGATTTTCTGACCCAGAAGCATTCCGCCACCGCCGGGCTTTGCACCCTGACCCACAACCACTTCCAAGGCATCTGCGCGGCGAACATCGTCAGGATTCAATCCATAGCGAGACGGCAACACCTGATAGATCAGCGTTTTCGAAGAATTACGCTCTTCGTCGGTCATTCCGCCATCGCCAGTGGTAGTACTTGTTCCCATCTCACTGGCGGCGAGACCAATGGATTCTTTGGCGTTGGCACCCAGTGCTCCGAAACTCATTCCCGCGATCGTGATGGGAATATCCAAATGAAGCGGTTCTTGAGCGAATCGATTGCCGATCACGATATCCGTTGAACAGGTCTCGCGATATCCTTCCAGTGGATATCGTGACATGGACGCGCCGAGAAACACCAGATCATCGAAATTCGGTATCGATCTCTTGGCACCGAAGCCGCGAATTTCATAGACACCTTGATCAGCAGCACGATGGATTTCAGCAATGACATGATTCGGAAACGTTGCGGATGAACGCAGAAAACGTATGTCGAAGGATTGTTTCTCGTCAGAGGGCATCAGCATTATCGATTTTGAAATTGTAGAGACTTCGCGCCGATCCGAATCGACGAAATTCCGATCCGGAATATTTGAAACCTGCTCGTTTTAACAGCTCATCCAGCTGGTTTACATACTCGCTTCGCATATCTTTCTCAACGCAGTCGGAACCTAGGCTGCCTACTTCGCCGCGAACAAAAATTTGCGCTTCGTAGATTGAATCCCCGAGGTCGTGTGATGTATCGCCACAAACGACTAGACGTCCGGATTGCGCCATGAATCCGCTGAAATGACCAACTGATCCGCCGACTACGATGTCCATTCCTTTCATAGATATACCGCAACGCGAACTGGTGTTACCTTGAATGACGAGAAGTCCGCCATGACCAGATGCTCCCGCATACTGTGAGGCATTTCCATCCACGCGGACACTGCCGGACATCATGTTTTCGGCGAGACCCGGACCTGCATTGCCGTGAATGTGGATGTTGGCGAGTTTGTTCATGCCTGCACAATAGTATCCGACGTGCCCCTGAATGGATACATCAATAGACTCAGTCAACCCGACAGCTAGAGCATGCGTACCTTTAGGGTGATGAATGAAAAATGATTCAGGGTGTTGGTCGCTACTCCTGGCATTGTGCAAAGCCTGGTTGATTTCCCGAAGCGTCTGATTGGCGAGATCGAATTCCACAGCAGCTACAAATTTTGTTTCTACTAGCGTTCCCAGCTATAAATTTGTGCAGGTGCAGGCTCCCAGATTTCCGAGTGCTTGGCGTCCGGAAGTCTTGCAATCGCACGGTATTCGGATGACATTGCAACCCAGTCGTCGTTTTCAGCCAACACTGCGGGTTTGCAGGCGATGGGGTCGCGTAAAACCGAAAACCCGTTGCTGGTTCCAATGGCAAATGTATAGAATCCATCCAGATGTTGAATTGCCGATTGCAGAGCTTCTACGACAGTCTCTCCTTCCGACAGACGCCAAGTCAAAAATCCTGCTGCCACTTCGCTATCATTGTCAGTTTGAAATTGACCTCCCTGGCGCATCAGAAACCTTCTAAGGCGATTGTGATTCGATAGTGAACCGTTGTGTACCAGGCACAGGTCCAGTCCAGTTGAAAACGGATGTGAATGTTCGGTAGTAACAGCACTCTCGGTTGCCATTCTGGTATGAGCAACTGCATGGGTTCCGGCAAATTCCCGAAAACCGAACCTTTCCACCACTTCACTTGGATGGCCTTTTTCTTTGTAAATTTCGATGGATGTTCCGATGCTCATGATTCGAAGATCGGGCCAAGTGTTTCGTATCCAAGAATCCAACAAATCAACTGAGACTTCGCTCACAAGAATTGCGTGACTGGCATGTACGGTCAGTTCAAACTCGCAATTGAATTCGGCATCGAATTGCGTTGTTCTCTGGCTCCAGTTTTCGTCAGAGTCGGAACTGAACAAGGACACTTTCGAGCCATTTTCTGGTGCCGGCGCACGATAAATAGCAACTCCAGCACTATCCGGGCCGCGATCACCCATTTCCTCAAGCATGTCCGAGACGAATTCACCGAGTCTGGATTCGAGTTCCGGTTTTTTCAGATATAAGCCTACGATTCCGCACATGGAAGTTAAAGATGAATTTGACTAATTTCAGACATCCTGACATGGTAGATCAGCTGTTGTAGATGATAGTCTGTACAACAGATTGAAAATGCAGAATTTTCTCTATTTTTTTGACGATATTCATTTGACATTTGGCTTCATATCGGCTAATATATATCTGTACATAAATAGAACTTTTCAACCATCAGAGCACAGCCAACATGAACTACAGCATCGAACTGTCACACCCAGAAGCAACCCCCATCGCCCGAGGCTTCTCAGTCGCCTGCGTTGATGGGGTAGTCACCTACTTTTCCAATCTCATCCCATTCGAGCGCCATGACGAAAATGACAAACAGGCCAGAGCATTTATCATGGCCCGACTTCGAGTCGATTCCAATCTGCCGGTCAACAGCATCGCAAAAGCGCTGAACGTATCGCGCTCGACCGTCATGCAGCATTGCAAAAACTACCGTGAGTTTGGCCGGGCCTGGTTTTTCAAAGCGCGCAAGCAGCGCCGGCGCAGCGCAATTGACTCAGCCACCAAAGAACAGGCGGAATCGCTTCTGGCGCAAGGCGTCAGCGCCAGCCAGGCGGCAAGTCAATTGAATGTTGCCCGAGCAACACTGACGGAGAATATTCGCGCGGGCAAGATCAAAAAGCCTGGTTCAAAGCTGCGCAGCAGCAGTGAAACGCAAGACGCCAGCCACCGTACCGAGCGCGATGTGCGTGACCAAAGCGCTTCGATGGGACGGGCGGCAACCAATGTTGCTGGACGCACGCTGGCACTTACAGGGGCTCTGGCGGAGGTTACGCCGAGTTTCGACCAGAGTGCTTATGCGGTTGAGCGCGGGGGTGTGTTGGCCGCTTTGCCGATGCTGCTCAAAGAAGGGATTTTGACGGCGCCGCTACGCTTGCCTAACGGCTACTATGGCTTGTCATCGATTTTGCTGTTTGCATCGCTGATGTGCATGGCACGGGTACGCAATCCAGAACAGCTGCGCTATGACGCACCGGGAGAATGGGGACAGATACTGGGACTGGACCGCTGTCCTGAAGTCAAGACATTACGCAGCAAACTCAGTTTGCTCAGTGAAGATATCGACAAGGTTCACGGCTGGCAGCAGGCGCTTTCCAAAAAGTGGCTGAACGATGACTGCAGCGGGGCTGCGACTTTGCTCATTGACGGTCACGTCAAGGTGTACAGTGGCACCAAGGGACGGGTGCCAAAGAAATTCGTGCCGCGTCAGAAACTGTGCCTGCCGGCGACGGTGAGTTACTGGGTCAATGTGCTAGGCGCTCAGCCGCTTCTTTGCCTACATCAAGACTATGACCCTGGACTGGTCAGTGCGCTTGAGCACGATGTGGTCAAAGAGTTGCATGCCATTGGCGTAGCGTCATCTGAGGCGCCGGATTTAACTGTGGCAGACAGTAATGCTGAACCGTTAGTGACTTTGGTGTTTGACCGCGAGGGGTGGAGTCCGGATCTGTTTAAGCGGCTGGCGCGCAAGGGCATTGCCTGCATTACCTGGCAGAAGAATTTCAATGAGCCGCGCTGGGATGACGATGAATTTCGCAGCACTGCCGTTACCATACACGGTCCGGCACAGACTCATGAGCAGACGGTGCTGATCGGTGAGAAGTCGCTGAAGTTGAAAAACAAGCTGCAAGTGCGTCAGATTCGCCGCCGTCTTGATTGCGGCCGTGAGGTTGCGATTGTGACCACTCACCCGTCGATTTCGACTGAGCAGGTTGCCGGTTCGATGTTCTCCCGCTGGTCGCAGGAGAACTTTTTCAAATACATGCGTGATGAGTTCAACGTAGACGCCTTGAACACGCATGCACTGGAACCGGTCGATGAGAACACGCTTGTCGTGAATCCTCGATGGCGGGCGAATGAAAAACTGATTGGCAAGTTTCTCGGGCGGCTTAAGACCGTGAGAAACCAGCAGGCAAAATGTGCTGGCAACGATGCCAAGGCGGCGCGGCAGCTGAAACTGGCACAAGAAGTTCAGATGCTTGAGGGACAGCTCGAAGAGGTGCGTCTGGAGAAAAAGCACACTGCAAAACATGTGCGTGCCGGAGACCTTGATGAGGCGCAGCGCCTTGATGCGCTGCCCAAAGCGCAAAGGCTATTTATCGACATCATTCGCATGATTGCCTATCGGGCTGAGACTTGCATGGTGCCGGCTGTGGCAAACGCACAAGGCAAAAAAGGGGAATTATATACTTGCTACACTTTTGGGAAACTGCCTAACTCATTGATTTTATCAGTTTGTGTTGTATATTGACTTGACGCACTGAAAATCAATCAACTACTAGTGGAGAATTTAATATGGATAATGACCTGCATGCAAGGATAGAAAGTCTTGAGGATATTTGCAGGTAAACACTAGAGGCGGTTAATGGCTTGCGTGCTGATTTTGAAGAGTTTCGCAAAGAACAGCAGGAAGAGAATAAGAAGACACAAGCACTCTTGCGCCAGTTTGGAGCAAGAGTCGGCAGTGTTGAGGGACGTGTGGGTGCTGTCGAAGAAAGAATGCAAGCTGTAGAAGATGTAGTCTTCAAATAGAATCATCTTTTTTCTGTGATGGCGGTTTGTGCTTCTTCATAAACCGCCATTTCTTTTTCGGCGGGCTTTGCATTAAAAACTGAGCTACTTGTTCAGGTGTGGCGTCCGGTATCGGCTCAGGCAGTTTGCGGTATTCATTGTGTTCTTTTTTCATTTAATCAACTTCAATCTACGCAAATCCTCTTCACTCCAGCCAGTTTTTGCCATCAGATGTTTCAACAACTTTGGCCCGTAGGTTTTATTGGGATGGTAATGAATAGTTAAAATCTGGCCCGTGCTCGTATTTTTGAAACTCTGTATTGCTCCTCTTTTGAGTTTTCTTTCCCATCCATCCCTTTCCAAAGCATCAATCAGTTGTTTCGCTGTTTTGTTTTTCAGTTGGTCAAATACATTCCTTTTCACGGTTTAATCTCAAGCAAAATTCATCATCAATTCTTCTGTTTCTCGTTCATGCACACTTTCACGAATAGGTTTGTAATCTTGCTTATCAGATTTCAATTTGTCCAAAATTATCGTTTGTGGAATTGGAATATTATTTACGAGCATCGTTTCAAGATGAAGCAAGATTGCTTCTCTCAACAAACATTTAGCCTGTTCCTTCGTATCGCCTTCAACAAGGACACCGTCAAGTTCAGGACACCAGCCAAAAAACTTGTTGTCGTCTTGTTGAACAACAAGTGAAACAACAAGTGAAATTCCCATTGATTTTGTGTCATTCATATTTCATCACCTCTTCATAGTTTACGCTGGCAATTATGGTCAAAGAGCAATTGGCCGCGAATTTCAGGCGAGGCAGTAACTCAATACAATAGGTAAATCAATTAATTTCACCGCTACGCCCCTACCGATTCATCATGTACATATTACACCAATCACAGATATTTTCCATTTTTCCAATATTCGTCCCATTCGTCCCACGGGTCAGGATAATTCATATTTGCAGGAAACCATGACACTGGAATCTTGATCGTGTCTTGGTGTGATTTTAATGTTGTTATAGATTTGCGACTAATTTCTATGCCTCTATTGTTTGTCCCAGTAGCTGACGAAAGATATTGTTCTCTTCCTAATTTGTCGAAGACGCACTGCTGAACATTAACTGGTATGTAAAAGACGCTTTCTTTCGTTTCTCTCCAGAATATGTTGACAAGCAGAATGTCATGTTGAGGTTTGTATCCTATGTTGATTTCACGTTTAACCTGTTGCGTGTCTACAGTCCACAAGATTTTGACGCCAACATTGCCGGTAACAGTTTTTATCGACAACTCCCCATCACACAGAACAACGTCATAACTGCGTTCGTTACCTCTTTCTGGGACAACGACTTGATCCAAACCGAACTCAGCGACAAGGAATCCGATAATAACATGTTCTCGAAGAATGCCAACCGCAGGATTGCCTTTTGGCATCCGAGTTCTTACCATATCAAAAGCGGTAGGAAGTCCTTTGGCGAATCTATTTCTCTTTTCCGGTGTTTCGAAAAGTTCACGCAAACATGAGTTCATGTCTGTTTAGCCAATCTGTTTTCAGCTATTTCTACATATACTGATGATGTATCGTAGCCGACATAACGCCTACCTGATTTTACAGACGCTATTGCGGTTGTACCAGAACCGATAAACGGGTCAAGAACAATATCATTCTCGTATGTGTATAACTGAATGAGTCGCTGTGGCAACTCCACTGGATATGGTGCTGGGTGCTTTACACGTTTCGCAGATTCAGCCGGGAACGTCCACACGCTTTTTGTATATTCAAGGAACTCTTCTTTTGTGATCGTAGATACCCTGTCATTTGCAGGGCGATTGAAGCGTCCTTTAGAAAATACAAGTATGTATTCATGCGTGTCTCTAAGTACTGGATTAGATGCGCTTTTCCAGCTTCCCCATGCGCAGGATACCCCCGCACTGGCATTTTTGTGCCAGATGATTTCACCACGCATCAAAAATCCTAGTTTGTTCATCTGTTGAGCAATCATGGAATTGATAGGCTTGTAAGGTTTCCTCCCTATATTCGCTACGTTTACGCAAGCCCTGCCTCCAGGGGCGAGTACTCTATATACTTCGCTCCACACAGATTCAAGCATATCGAAATACTCTTTTTCGGTTAAATCTTCGTCATACTCCTTCCCAACATTGTATGGTGGTGAAGTCACCATAAGGTGTGTACTGCCATCCGGTAATTCATACATATTTGAGCTTGTATGATTGTAGATTTTGTCAAGGACCTTTTCTGCACATTCATTTTCAATTTCTGATTGCGTGTCGTTTTTTTGTCGCTGAACGGCAGCGTACATCTTACGTTTATAAAATCCCTCTGAATCATGACCAGTTCGGCTACTTGTGCCGAAAGCAAGCATTTCAGTTTTACTCATTGTTCCTCCTTCTGTATGATTTGTCCAACCAATTTCTTGTAAGTCAAACTCTTGCCCACCATCCCCCGAGCGATCAGATTCATTTGGGTAACGGTATCTTGCGAACGAATATTGTGCCGACCGGCGAACTCGTTGACATAACGAGCCAGGTGTTTCTTGGACATCTTGTGGTATGTGCCGTAGTATCCACGCTTGAGAAGCGCCCAGAAACTTTCTATGCCATTCGTGTGTGCCTGTTCTCGCACATATTCACCAACAGAGTGATTGACTGCTTCGTGCTTCTCATTCACGCCCTCGTAAACCGTAGCACAATCAGTATAGAGCATTGCACCATTGGCAACATTATCCCGAATGAATCGATTTATGCTTCTGGCGTCCGTGCTGGCTATGGGCGATGCTGAAACCTTGTTTGATTCTCGTGCCTTTACGCCGATCACCGCAGTTTTACCAACTGTACCACGCCCGGCATGGAGTTTCTTGTCCCAGTGTTTATTGCGTTCTTTTCCGCCAATGTAGGTCTCATCAGCTTCAACTGAACCGCCAAACAATGCGTGCGTTTCATCGTCAAAGGTCTCCCTGATCTTGTGCATCATCATCCAGGCCGACTTCTGCGTAATACCTAAATCTCTATGCAGCTTCATACTGGACACGCCTTTTAGGTTTGTCGTCATAAGATAAATCGCAATCGCCCATTGCCGATAACCGATATGCGAAGATTGCATCAATGTTCCGGCTCTAACCGAAAAATCGTGTTTGCAGGCTCGGCATCGATAAGGTTGTTTTCTGCGTTTGCCCTCTGGCCTGATATGTATATTATCAGAATTACATTCAGTGCAACGAACTCCGTTCGCCCATCGGTTTTCCACAAACCATTCCTCAGCCACTCGATCATTCGGGAACTTGTCCATCAATTCAATAAAGGACATTCCAGTCCGGTAGTATTTCCCTGGTGCTTTTTGCGTCATCGTTCCAATCAGTTTTATCAATCTCTATTTGGAAGATTATACACCACTTTTCCAAATAAAAAGGAAATTCTTCAAAATTCAGGATTGTCGAAAGAAAAATGATTCAAGTGCCATTTGACTTATTTCCCAAACTTTTTTGGGTTCACCTCCTACAAAATAATCACAACACTGTTCGCTGCTGTTCCATTTGGAGATAACACTTAAAGGACTGTGGTCGTTTGCCCTCTTAATTATTATTTTAGTGTTGTATCTTTCGAACAACACATGATCAAATATACCTTTAGTCCTAATTGAAGCATACTTTACTACGAAAGAAGGTTTTTCGGATTCTTTTGGATTTGGTACGAATAGAAACTCATTTTCTTCGGTCGCCAAGTGATGTTCATTGGCTTGCTTTACATCTTCTTCAACCCGCTGGAATAGATTGTCAAAAACGGCTACGTTATTACATTCAGCCCGTTCCTTGACCCAATTGAAATCGTTTGAATGTGGATAATTACTCATGACAAGAATTATAGCAAATTCTACTTTGCCAAGAGCGGCAAAATCAGTGTGGAACTTCGGTTTAAAAGTGTAGCAAGTATATAATTCCCCAAAAAAGCCAATCCAAGAAAGGCGCTGCAGACATTATTCAGCACCGATGCCAATATCATCCCTGATCATGAAAATCGCATTCTGAAGGTTCAGATCCTTGGCTCGGGCAGCCGTTGCGTAGACCGTGCGCTGGCACCGCTTCTGGATGAATTGACGACTACTGAAACCGTGTATCCCGGAACCGATCTGAAACTGGTTTACGAACTCACAGCAAATCACTGTGAAGCGAACTGATCGACAAATGGGTACAGGGTGAAATTAGCCTATTTCAGGAAGTCTGAATTTATGACTTTTGGTTATTAAAATATTTTTCAGATGCGTCATTCTATAACAAGCGTTACAGAATTTGAAAACAACTCGCTTTCGAAACGAATACAGATCAGGAACTTTCGGATGAGTATCCATATAAACTGGGGCCTCTCTGGGTAAACTTTCAGTGGTATTGACTGTTCGTGTAAAATACAGAGAGTTAGCTTACCGTGAATTTCAATAATTTTTCCTGTCAATTGACAGCACAATCTCAGTTCGAATCAAGACAAGTGCTGAGGCAGTGAACAGGCAGATCAAATTCAAATTGGATTGTACCTAAGGAGTTCATATTTCGATGAATTTTGTAAATGAATTGGTAGAAAAATATGCCCAATCTCACTCACAGCAAACTTCTCCACTTGTTAGTGAGATTCACGAATGGACAGTAACAAATTCCGATATGTCCAGAATGCTGTCAGGCGCGCTGCAGGGTGCTGTCCTGCAATTTCTGGCTCGTGCTGTTAAAGCAAAAAACATACTGGAAATTGGGATGTTTACCGGCTACTCCGCATTAATTATGGCGGAAGCTCTTCCAGATGATGGTCGATTGATTGCTTTAGACATAGAGCCGGACCGGGAAGAAATTGCACGATCATTCTTCGACAGAAGTTCTCACGGCAACAAGATAACAATCATGATTGGTAATGCCTTGGATGTCATTCCACGCCTCGAAGGACCATTCGATTTGGTCTACATTGATGCAGATAAAGCAAACTACCTGAATTACTATGAAGCCGTCTTTCCTCTGGTGCCATCCGGTGGATTGATTGTTGCAGACAATGTACTGTGGAGCAGCGAAGTACTGAACCCGCAGAGCGAGGATGCACAGGCTTTGCATGAATTCAACGAACACATTCAAAGTGACTCAAGAACAACCAACGTGCTATTGACCATTCGTGATGGTTTGATGGCCGTGCATAAAAACTGATATCGATTGTCCAGACAGGCCTGCCCGCCCTCCAATTCCCTCAGTAAATGCAATCGGATCAAATCGATAGAGGCATTGTTGGCGACGACAATTCATGCCAGAATTAACAAACAAATTACTGGTGTAAATAATTTGATTCAATTCCATGCTGTATGGCGATGTGCCGCTCTCATGGCAGTGTCCATTGCCATGCAGATGAACACTTCTTTGGCGACTGCGGAAAATGGCGATGCGTTATTCAAGTTGAAGGGAATGTATACAGGTGTGTTTGTTGGTTCTGGTCAAGCAGACAATCGAATAGTTGATGTAAAAGGGTTTGCAAACTGGGGGCAACCCGGCTGGGCTGTTGACTACAATCGCAGCGCAGATGTCGGCGGGTTACTTGTCGGAAAAATGTTCAGTACCAGTGACAAAATATTCTTTCTTGAATCAGACCTCATATTCGGTCATATGACGACCAGCACGAAAAAACTCGAACCCTACGAAAAACAAGAGTATAACCGAGCAGATCCGCCGGTGCCCGGTTGGATTGATCCATACGTTAGGGACGAATCAGCCGAAACAAAATACAACTGGATCCTTTCATTGCGGGGTGGAGTTGGAAAAGTTGTTGGCAAATCGACAATATTTGTCACCGGTGGGATGGCAGTTGCTCAGATTACCGATTCGTTAACCGACATCGATTTTGATTTTCGCCCCGAGACTTACATACCACCTGAATTTGATCCCGACGATTCCTTCTCAACAAAGTCAGAGAAACTTGGGTGGGTGCTTGGGATTGGTGCTGAGCACCAGTTCACAAAAGGCTGGACTGCGCGTCTTGAAACGTCATACTTTGATTTCGGTAAGTCTACGCACTACGCGAACCACTCCAAAGATGACCGATGCGGACCCGGCAACGAAAAGTCGTTGTGTCCTTTTAGCATCACACATAAACTCAAAATAGTGCGATTTGCCATAACGCGCCCGTTTTGAACGAACGCGGTGTCTAAGTTCTATACTCTTTTAACCGATATCGCTTTCGTCAGAAAACAGAAGTTGTTAGACTAAATTGATAGTAAAAGCCGCGTATAGTGCTTCTTTTCAGTCGAAAATCTTAAATCCTTTTTTCCAATCTCTGCCGGCGGCTCGCTGTAAACGCTGCTTGCATGGCTTCACCAGAAACATCCGGTTGCAGATCATCGTATTCAATTTTCGCCCAGCTGTAATCTCCAAAATTTAACAGAATTCCTTCGATCCAATGCAGTCTTTCCGGTGCATTTGCGAGCGAATTTCTTCCTGCAAGATACAGCTGTTTGCGATGTTCCTCATCGGCCCCGTTTGATTTCAGTCGACTATTCAGTTGTGAGATTTCAGCAGCACTGCTGCATTTCTCAAGCGCCGCAATATAAAACTCCTGTGCTTTAGACGGATTGTCTATTTGATCAGCAATGAGTCCCAATTCTGCTAATTGCAGCATGTCAAAGTCTTTTGCTTCACATTCAGTCAGAAGACTTTCAACCCATTTGCGGTCCTGCAGAAGTTCTACAACCGTTTTCATGCATTTGATTCTTCCTGCAGAATCATGTATTTTCGAGAACCATTCTTTCAATATCTCTCCTGTGAGCTTCAAACCAAACGCTTTGTTTGGAAATTCTCTCATTTTTCTCGCCAACTGATAAGCGCTGGAAAAATGCTCGCACGCCGAGGAAGCGTCCGTTGCGATCTCCCTTACCAAGGCATGGTCATTCAACTCATTGGCAGCAATATCTATGAGCATCTGCCATTGAGAAACATCGAAATTTTCCGCTTCCAATAATTCTTTGGCTCGATCAATCAATTTCCTCGCATATGCAAGGTCATCTAGTTCTTGCACAACAGTACGAGCTAGGCGTATGAACTCAAGTGCAGTAGAATTTTGCTTCTCCTGCTTTTGATATTCTGCGTATTTCACCTGATTGGCCCGCCTCCTCTGCAGTCTGTCGTCCAGACTCGTCTGCCATTCAATGTTATCGGACGCGAATTCTTTCACTGCCTTAATCACTGATTCCAAGTCAGCCGGACTGGCAGCCGCTTCCTCCGCTGCTGCAAGCGCACTTTCACTGAACTCGGCATTGTCAATATTCGCCTGAGAAGAGTCGAAAATTTCAATATGCTCGGAAGTGGACTCTGCCAGATATTTCATTCGACTCAAGATTTCGAGCGCAACGCCTGCATCGTTGATTGTTTCACGCTGACTCTCAAGTATTCGCTTCAGACCGGAAAAACTGTCAATGGAGGCGCTTGCTTTTGTGTATATCGCTTGTACCACCGGGCCGTCATTCAATGTATTCATTACAGATTCGGCGAGCGAAACGAGATCATTTGCATTCCCCATTTTCTCTTCAGCCTGGCGGAACAGCTTCATCGTATATTCACGGTCACCGAGCTTTTCCCAAACCTCAACTGCCAGCTTTACTAGATCGGAAGCATTGGCAATCCGCTCGGCAGTTTTTTCATAAAATTGGCGCGCCAACCCCAAGTTTTCAAGCTCAGTCGCTGCGGTTGATGCAACTTCAAGCAATACAACACGATCGCTGAGGTCAGGCAAAGCCTGCTCAAAATATTCCCTTGCTGACTCACGGTCTTGCCGGAGTTGCCAAAACCCATAAGCAACATCCAGAAACTCTTCGCCTTCCATCGCGCTGTCTGCGGCTTCTTGCAGGAGTTCACCGACTTTTTCCTCATCATTCATGATTTCGCGAAACCCGCCAGCCAAGGTGGTATAGTCGGCTGGGAACTGGCAATCCATTTCTGCATTTTCTAAAATACTTCGAGCCTGAGCCTGATCGTCAAATAACTTCAGCACAGATTCGGCATATTTGACGGTGTCGGCAACCGTATCCAGATAACGCTCGGCGGCTCTAAAAACCGTCTTTGCCTCTTCGACATTCCCAGATTTGACCAGCTTCTGTGCAAGCTCCTCAAACTGTGAAACTTCTTTCAGGTCGGATGTGACTCTTGAGATCAAGGATGTTGCCAGCTCAGTGTCACCCGCTTTGCCCGCATAGTCAGCGAGAACAATCAAATCAGTGCCCGAAGCGTCGTCAACCGAGTTTCGGATCAGATCAAGTCCTTTGTCTGCGTTGTTCATAAGCGTTGCGTACGCATGGCCGACCGCAGCGAACTCCATCGCCTCGAAACAGGCATCTTCAGCTTGTTCCAACAATTCCTCCGCATACTGAGTGTCGTTAAACTGCGAAACTATAAACATCGCGAGACTTACATACTCTGCCGGCTCCTGGCAGTCCATTTCAGCCTTGCTTGCCAACTCTTGTGCGTACTCTGTATCCTCTGGATCGGCTATCGCCTGTTTCGCCAGATTAAGCCATTCGTCGACGCTCGTACATTCGGATTCAAGGGACTGAAGGTCGGATCTTCTTGCCATGACTGTCTGAAAACTCTTTGATATTGAAAAATCTATATTATTATACGGATAGCTAAGTTCAAATGATCAGTTCAGGGAATCGGTGGAATTCCTGAATTTGATTTCCAATGCTGCGGAGCCTAGTCGCATTGAATTTGCTCCAATCTGTAAATCGTCAATTCAGTAAATTAATGGAGAAAATAATGAAGATATGTGTTGTCGGCGCTGGATCTATGGGTGGAATGATGGGTGTCAAACTTCACAATCTGGGAGAAGATGTAACCCTAATTGCCCGCGGACTCCATCTGGAAGCCATTCAAGCCAACAACGGTCTGAAACTCATCATGAACGACGGTACGGAAGAATTTTCCGAAGGGATTAGGGCGACAAGTGACATGCGATCAATTGGACATCAGGACTTGATAATCCTCGCAGTAAAGGCCCACCAAATTGCTCCCATCGTTGGCGATATCAATTGTCTGTTGGGTGACGACTCCGTTCTGTTGACCATTCAGAACGGAATTCTTTGGTGGTATTTCCAACTGCATGGTGGTGAATTCAACAATCGTGTGATTCAGACAGTAGATCCGGGTGGTCGCATCAGCAAGAACATTGATCCAAAAAAGATCATTGGATCAATCTCCTACCCTGCCGCAGAAATCAGTGAGCCTGGCGTAATTCGGCATATTGAAGGACTGCGGATACCGATTGGAGAGCTGGATGGCGTTGAGAAACAGCGAACTAGAGACCTGGCCGATTTATTGAATCGGGCAGGGTTTAAATCGGTAATTTTGGAAAGTATTCGCGCCGAAACCTGGCTCAAAGTTTTGGGCAATCTGAGTTTCAATCCGGTCAGTGCCCTGACTCACTCTACACTCGTCGATATTTGCCAGCACAAAGCTTCGCGCGACTTGATCGATAAAATGATGACCGAATGTCGCGAAGTCGCACTGCGGCTCGGTGTGGGCATTCGCCTTTCAAATGAACGAAGGATTGAAGGCGCTGAAAGAGTCGGTAAACACAAGACCTCCATGCTGCAGGATATTGAAGTCGGAAAAGCACTAGAACTTGAAGGACTGATCGGGGCGGTAATCGAAATCGCGCTGTTGACCGGAACCAAGGTTGACCACATCAAGACTGTGTATGCACTGGTGAGTTTGCTTGATCAGGTTGTTCAACAGGAAGAACTATACATTCAGGCACAACCGAAAACCTCTTGATCGTAACGGAGCCGAAATCAATACGAAGCACCATTCCCTGCCATTCGGATTTACACCCAATCAGAGACTGAAATCATTAACTCTGGCTTGCCAGGGTATTGCAACTGCATCCCTTTGGCTATGGGATCGATGAACAGGGACAGCGATTGCGCATGAAAAACGCGTATCGAGGTGTCTTGCCCGCCATTCCGGTTCCGTTGTTGAACAACTACGAGATTGACGAACCAGAACTTCGACGGTATTCGAAATGGCTTGCTACATTCAGCGGCGTGACCGGAATTGTCACTAACGGCCAAGCTGACGAGGTGCTTACACTAACCGCCGAAGAAAGAGTCCAAGTCACAAGTGTGGTCGTTGATGCGGTGAAAGGCCGTGTTCCCGTCATCTCAGGGATTGCTTGTGAGAGCATCAAGGAAAGTACAAAGCACGCCAAGATGGCAAAAGATGCGGGGGCTAACGGACTACTAGTACTGCCCCGTCAGTACTGGTTGCGATTCGGATATCGCCACGAACAAGTTCTTAAGCATTTTGTTGCGATTGGCAGAGCCGTCGACATCAATCTCGTTGCTGACGTCTACTCAGAATGGGAAAAGGCAAGTTACTCTTCATATTTGCTTTGCAGCCTTGGCGCCCTGCCGTGGGTGACAGCATTCAAGATGTGCACCAGCGATATGCGCAGGTATGAAGAAGACATCCGATTGCTGCGCTCTGATGCGCCAGATACTTCAATACTCACAGGTCATGACGAATTTCTTCTTGCTTCCATGGTTCAAGGTGTTGATGGCGCACTGGTGGACTTTGCAGCTTTCATACCGGATCTGGTCACAGGACTTTTTGATGCAGTCAAGTGCGGCGACCTTCACCGAGCGCAGGAAATACAGGCGCGAATACTTCCACTCAAGGAAGTCATTTACCACCGCGAAGGGATGTCAGACGAACACCATGCTCGAATGAAATCCGCCATGGCAATTTCCGGACGGCTGAAATCCGCGGTCGTTCGTCCACCACTAAAACAACCTGCTGGCCAACTTCTGAAAAAAATTGAACGAGAGGTAAACTGGTGCGAGATTGAAGCAGAATCTACTTCTTAGCTTGAGTAGAATGGAACTCTCCTTGAACTAAACAATGCCTTACAATGCAATTCAATTACTAAGTGCATGGTTCCAGAATGGATGATGAACAAAGTATCAGAATCCAGTAGTCAGGGTTTAAAAGGTGCTGTCGGGCGAAATGTCCAGTCTGCGTCTAAATCGTTGCCGACAGCCTCCCAGTGGTACGACTCAAATGTGAATTTGATGATAGATCGCTATGAACGATTTTCATTCAGCGAGATTCACGAAATTCTGCTGGAACACCTACCAACAAAACGTCCTTGCACGGCTCTTGACGTCGGTTCCGGTACCGGCAGAGATGCAGCAGCACTTGCAGAATTGGGAATTGACGTCACCGCAGTCGAACCTTCAGATGCAGTTCGGAAGAAATCTGAAGAGCTTCACCCACACCCGCGCGTAGATTGGGTAAAAGACAGCTTGCCCAAACTCCAAACGATATTGAAAATCGGCTCGCTTTATGACTTGATTATTCTGAGCGCAGTTTGGATGCATATCGCGCCCAGCAACCGGGAGAAAGCTTTCCGTAGATTAGTGACTCTATTGAATCCTGGCGGGTTGATGTACATCACTTTGCGTCACGGACCGTTCGAAGCACTGCAGGGCTTTTGGGATATATCAGATGACAATATTTACACTCTTGCCCGTAAATATGGACTTATCGTGGAAAATCGTAGTACCGTTGGTGACAAATTGGGGAACGAGGGTGTCACCTGGACCCGCATAGTTCTTAAATGACCCGTAGTACGATATAAATACGCGTGAATTCCTGATTTAAAACAGGAGAAATCAAGCTTGTCTCGAAACATTCCAAACGATAAATTTTTGTATTCTGTTTCGAGTAAACGTAAAGATTTGGATATCCCTCAAATGCTAGAAAATTGGAGAAACTTATGAGTACATATCGAATGATGTCCGTACAACTGGAAGCACTGCTTGCGCTTTCACATCCACCAATTGCAATCACATTTTCTGATTCGCCGTCGGATGTTCCGGGTTATGGATCAAACTATCCGTCGCCCACTGAGGATGGCCGTACCGGCGCAGTCGCTGCTAGTTGTGTGTTCTGGGCAAAGGCAGCCGAAAGAACATTTTCCACTGTTTCTGCAGATCATGGCAACTGTAGTGTCGGAAGCCTGACTCATGGATTGATCAACTTGGAGGAAGCAGCCACCCGCGCAGATGTACAGGCAATCTGTGAAGCGAAGTGGGTTGATCCAGAAATATTTCCGCATGTTCCGACTGTGAAAACTCGTCCCGAATCTATCGTTTACGGTCCACTTGCGGAAGCGCAAGTTGATCCTGACATTGTTTTTCTGCGCTTGGTCGCAAAGCAGGTAATGCAGTTGCATGCAGCAGTGCCATCCTTAAGGTTTGAAGGCAAACCTCAGTGTCATATCATTCCAATCGCCATCGAACTCAAGCAGCCCGCAGTAAGCGTTGGATGCATGTTGAGTCGGGTTCGTACCGGCATGACAAATAATGAGATGACCTGTGCAATCCCCTTTGATCAACTATCCGAAACAATTTCTTCACTGGATGCAGTGTTAGCAGCAGATCGACTTGTATCAGCGTATGCCAGCGAAGACGGAACACGCTTTCGATAGACTCAAAAAGTACAAGTTTTGCACTATTCATTGAATTATTGTCAATCACTCTACCGGGCTGAATGCCCGAGCACCGATCTAGAAGACCTGCAACCGGGACAGCTCAGTAATATTCGCCGAAGTCGACTGACTCGACGGAATAAACACAGACATTGAATGAAAAATTGCTGTCCGCGCCGCCTCTTCAGCGAATGCAGAGAAAACGCTGACGGACAGTTCACGCGTTGTCGATAGAAACACTTTCGTTCTAGATGACGAACGAATCAAGTGTAAAGGCATTAATCTCCGAGTGCGCATCGCTGGCCAACCGGTAACCTGCCGACTCGATTCCGAACGGAACCGGTATGGACAGGCGTTGGGCATGTGATTCGTAGCTGACGGCGAGAACCTGCACGATATTAAGCTCCGCACGATTCGAAAACCAAATCTCGGCAAACGCAGGCGTTAGGAAACGCGGCGCTATCGTTGAGCCTATCGGATGCCCACCCGCAACGACAATGTCCAAATACTCCGCAGCGCACCTGAGCTCGATAGAAAATCTAAAATGAAACTTTCAACGCTCCTGAGAACAACGGATTCCGCAGGGAGACACAACTTTGGGCACAGGAAAATCGGCCTGTACATATCCTGCTGACACTGAACCTGACGTGTTCACGTTTCCGTACCGTCTGCGACGAACGCCGACTCAGTATCGGAGACAGTAATCCTGTTGTTTGGGCGGAGGCTTTTTGATGCCGGCGACTGTAAATTCACTTCCAACGGAAAGATCTTAAACTACATCATTATGAAGGTTACGGATTTCCCCGAGCGGCATATAATTCCTGTTTTTTAGAAGTTCAATTTACCGGCACAATTTACAGCGACGTATGACGCATCATAATTCGACGTGCAACGAATGATGTCCCTCGAACACAAGTTCTGACGCGGTAGAATCGGGGTATTCCACAACTCCATGATCGAAACTATTGGAGGAATGGCAGGAGGGCTCGGGCTCTTTTTCGCGGGAATGTGGTTCCTCACGGAGAACTTGAAGACACTGGCCAGTCGCCGCCTTCGTGTGATCGCAAACCGGTGGACTAGCAACCGGTTTGCGGCATTCGCTTGGGGAGCGATTGCCGGTACAGTTACGCAGAGCACAGCCGTGCTGACTTTCATCGTGGTTAGCATGTTGAGGTCAGACTTCGTCTCCACGCGTGGGGCATTCGCAATCCTACTCGGAGGAAATCTCGGTGTAGTGCTGTTGGTGTTGGTGGTTACCTTCGACATCAAGCTGATCTCGCTGTACATCTTGGGAATCGCAAGCGCGGTCATGATTAGCGAAAGGGCATCGAAGTACCGGCCCATCGCCGCGTCCTTCTTCGGGGGAGCAATGATTATTCTCGGCCTCGTCCTGCTAAAGGACTCGGCCGCGCCGCTGGCCGACCAAGCTTGGTTCGGCGAGACAGTAGAATGGACGGGAGGTTCGCTGTTGCTTGCTTTCCTGGTAGCCACATTACTGACAGCCATCGTGCAATCGCCGAACGCCGTTAGCGTGTTCGGCATCAGCATGGCGACGCTTGGAGTCATCAGCACCGACCAAGCCATCATGCTCTTGTATGGGAGTGGCCTCGGAGCGGGATTAATCCTGTACCTACTGTCGATGGGCCTCACCGGCCGCTCCCGTCAAGTCGCCATGTATCAGGTATTTTATTGCGTGTTAGTTACCGCCGGAATGGTTCTGTTGCTGTACATCGAGTTGTATTTCGATGTCCCGCTGGTGAAAGCCATGTTCCTCTCCATCGACCTGGGGCTGGGCCAACAACTCGCCTTAGTCTATATCTCTACGTCCGTGGTCGGAGTACCGATCATGCTCGCCGCCTTGGGACCAATGGCCCAGATCTCTAGAAGACTGTGGCCGGCCACGGTTGCAGAGAAACTATCTAGGACGAAGTTCATTCACAACCATGCACTCGGGGACGTTGAGACATCACTAGGGCTGGTGGATCTCGAGCAGCGGCGCGTGCTGGGCATGTTCCCGCGATACTTTAACGCGGTGCGGCAGGGGACCGAGTTGGAAACGTCTCGAAAGGCGATTAGGGTGGTGTTGTCTGAAATCGACGCTTTCCTGATTGATCTGCGCGGGCGCCACTCTGCACACAGCAACGAAGGCCGTAGCTCGATGTTGACTCGCCAGAAACTGCTTTTCTGGTTGGAGGAACAATTGGCCATCTTGTGCGGAGCGTTGCGGGAGCTGAACGAACAATCGGCTCTCCATGGTTTACGAACGAGTTTCACTGAAGGAATCGATACAGTGCTGCTTTCCATGCTCCATGCGGTTGAAACCGGCGACAAGGATGCTTGGAAGCTTGCGAGGAAGTTGACGGGGGATCGTGGTGAACAGATGAGCACGATGCGACGTCGATACCCGGAGATGGAACAGTTTCTTGACGACGGACAGCGCGCCCAACTTATCATAGTCACCAATGCGGCCGAGCAAACTTTCTTTCTCCTATCGAAACTGGCGCAGGAGTTCGACAATTCTCCAATCGCATCCACGCATGTCCTGATGAAGGAGCATGTCAGGTAGCCCTCTCCGTTCCTTTTCGTCCGCTGCCTGCGCACTCTAAAGTCATCGGGGCGGGCACCGTGTCGGACACGGCCAACGATTCAATCCCCCGAGCAGTTCCGGCCGCGAAGCACTTAGAGAGTTTTTTACCCGACTTCGTTTTCGTGTGACACAGCAAATCGTTGACTTCGATCATCTCCTTGACCAGCTCGCGGAAACGCCAGCAGACGCCGCTGGTCGCGCCGCGACTGAAACTCAGCGAGGTTGGAATGCGAGGTCATAAAGGTTTCCAACTGTTACCTTAATGTTTAATATTGCATTAAGATAAACTTGGAAATCCATGCAAATGCCTTGTTCCAGGGGAAAATAACAAATCTCGTGTGCACCCAATCCCCAACCACGAAAAAGAGTAGAATATAAGGAACGAAAAACAGCAGGGCGATTGGAATATTTTCAATCGATTAGTGATATAAACTTTGTACACACATCACCTATGACATCCGATTGAGCGAACTTCAGTCAGTAGGACTATGTTTGATATTCGTCAGGCTCTAACTTCCAGCCTAGGCATTGACGGCCCGGAAATTCACTATAACCTTTCCAAGTCCGAACTTTTTCGTGCCGCACTTCAATACGACCGAGGACGAATCTCCAAATCAGGCGGATTTGAAGATAGAAAAGCCTATTCCACTAAGTTGAAGGAAGGCGGGCCGATCGTCTTTCTAACCGATCCGGATTGCACCGGACGGCCGGTAGACGATACCTACGCAGTAGCTTGGCCGGAGGTGGAATCGAAAATCTGGTGGAAGAGCAGTCTTCAGCCCTACGATCCAGATCATTACCAGAAATTGCTGCCGCGGGTTATCAAGCATATTAATCAGCACCGCGGCCGCCTGTTTGTGCAGGATGTAACGGTCGGACAAGATCCCCGATATTCAATTCCATACCGATTCATCGGGCAGTACGCCACACACGCCTTTTTTGCCCGTAACATGTTCCTGACTTTATCTTCAACATCGAATGAAATCGATTGGTCGAAGAGCTGGACGATGCTCAATATCCAGACATTTCAGTGCGAACCCGAGCGTGACGGATGCCGGTCCGATCGCGCCGCCATCCTGGACTTTCGAAATCGAATCTGTCTAGTAATCGGTAGAGCCGACTACTGCGGACTAGTAAAAAAGTCTATTTTCACGGTAATGAATTACCTGCTGCCGAATCAGGGAATTCTGTCCATGCACTGCTCTGCGAATGTCGGCGAATCCGGCGATACTGCCATTCTTTTTGGATTGTCTGGAACAGGCAAAACAACACTTTCTGCAGATCCAAGACGTAAACTGATTGGCGATGATGAAACTGGCTGGACAAAGGATGGCGTCTCCAATCTTGAAGACGGATGTTATGCAAAGCTGATTAATCTCGACAAAGAGGTAGAACCCGTTATTGCAAGTGCACTGTCGATGGAGGGAACGTTGATTGAAAATGTACCTCGACTTGACGCATTCCCATACGAGCAGACGGACCCGCAAGATCTGAATTTATTCGATGATTCAATCACTGAAAATACTCGATTTTCCTATCCCCTGTCTTGCAATCCCAACATAGCGACAGGTGCAAGGGGATCGCATCCCACAACAATCGTCATGCTCACGGCCGACGCTTTCGGCGTCTTGCCACCGGTTTCAATTCTGAACGAAGATGAGGCAATGTACCATTTCGTGCAGGGATTTACTGCACGAATCGCAGGTACTGAGGTTGGAATTAAAGAACCCGAAGCAACATTCAGTTCTTGCTTCGGTGCTCCATTCATGTCACAAAAACCACTGGTTTACGCAAATCTTCTGAAAGACAAGATTCGATCATCCAACGCACGATGCATATTACTGAACACCGGCTGGATTGGCGGCGCGGCAGGAGAGGTGCCGAGAATCTCCATAGGCGACACGCGAGCACTGCTGAATGCAGCCATGCGTGGAGAATTTCACAACGGCCACTCAGACGTAGATTTCAAGAATCACCCGATACTTGGATTGCGTTATCCGACAGCATGCCAAGGGGTTGATTCTTCTATACTCGACCCCCGAAACTGCTGGAGCGACAAACAAGCCTATGATCAGAGCGCAAACAAATTGCGCAATATGTTCAGCAAGAACTATCACGAGAACAACTTCGCCGATTCCGGAATTCCCGAAGTAATATAGAGACGGTCAACCGCAACTTCGTGACGCTGGATTTGAAACACTGACCAGGAATTGACACCCTTTCTCATAATGGCTCCCCCTGAGGAATTATCTTTTACCCAATTGCGACACGGGATGGTACTCATCATCGTAGCGCACGCAGCATTGTCGGGAGATACTACAGGTCGTCCCGTTGTGAGCGAATCGGTTTTGGATGCGATTCGTGAAGTACCTCGCCATCTCTTTGTTCCAAAGTTCTTGCAGCCGCACGCTTATGAGGACTGTCCATTGCCAATCGGACATGACAAAACAATTTCACAACCGTTTATCGTAGCATTGATGACCGATTTGCTGGATATAGAAAAGACCGACAGGGTTCTTGAAATCGGTACCGGCCTCGGTTACCAAGCTGCAGTATTGAGCCGTCTGGCTGCAGAAGTCTGCACAGTAGAAATTATTCCAGAACTGGCGGAGCATGCGAAACAGAATTTTGCAGACCTGGAATATGACAATGTTCAAGTGCGTATTGCCAACGGGGCATATGGCTGGAGCGAAATCTCACCCTTTGATAAGATTCTTGTTGCCACTTCCGCCGATGAAGTGCCTTCGAAATTGATCGAACAGCTACAGCCCGGCGGACGTCTTGTCATGCCGATTGGCCCGGATGACAGCCAGAATCTGGTGTTAGTTCAAAAAGGCGTATCCAGCACCTACGAGGATGTTATTCTACCGGTACGTTTTTCACGCATGGTCATTGCGCACTGACCTGTGCCAGTTCATTCGCTGGTAACAAAAAAATTCAAGTGCTTTTGGATATGCTCAGCCAGTCGAAGAGTATGGTTTCTCACCAGCAGTTCGGCACTATCGGCGTCTCGCGCCTCAAGCGCTTCAATAATGTGCATATGATCTATGACTGAGTGTTGAGCTCGATCAGGATCAGAGATGCTGCGTAGTCGGATGGTCTTTAGGTGTAGAAACAGATTTTCGGATATCTCGATAAGCGGCTGGCACTTGCTCATCTGGATAATCGCCCGATGGAACTCGATGTTCATTTCAGAGTATTCGTTGATATTCGCCTGAAACTTTGAACCATCATAGGTGGTAAACAGTTTTCTCAGCTGTCCGATCTCTTCATCATTTGCTCGCTGCGTCAGAAGCCTGGCAGCCATGGACTCCAGTGCTGCCCAGACGAACACCATATTGAGAATTTCATCGACAGTCTTGCGCACCACGAATGCGCCTCTGTGAGGAATCGTTTTTACAAATCCTTCGTTTTCAAGCCGAATCAAACTTTCTCGAATCGGCGTTCGACTTACACCGAGCTGATTGGCGAGAGAGCGTTCGTCCAGACGCAAATTTACTCCCGGTACATACACATCCATAGAAGAAATCGCATCTCGTAAAGATCGATAGACCCGTTCTTTGAGTACTTCTGGATCCTTGAGTCGATCAATTACTAAATTCACAGGAATTTGTTCCAATAATGAATAAAAAGGAAAGTAAAATGAATTCGTGTGCGGCAACTATTCTAGTATGACAGAATGCCTGCCAGACGATTAGCAACATCAGTGCCGCATCGGGGTATTATATCCAGTATGCAGGCTCAGTTGCTTTCGGATCAATGGTTTCAGCACCTGGCAGAACACAAAAAACACTCTAAACACCGATTGCATGTAGAAGCTGTCTATCTAATTCTGTTGTGATCATATAACGAAATAGAGAAAATGGAGACAGAATGAAAAAAAAGAAAATAAAGCCGTTTGGTAAATATTTCACACGCTCACTCAAACAATATTTTCACGACATGAACGGTATCGACCCAACCGATCTGCATGACCAAATGACTCAGGAACTCGAGAAACATCTGTTTGAATTTGTAATGAAACACACGACCGGTAACCGCACTCGTGCTGCCGCAATCTTGGGGGTGTCCAGAAGCACTCTAAGGAAGAAATTGGACCGCTACAATATTTCGCCCCACTGAGTATTTCTGCCTGATTAACCAGTGCAACGATACAAATCTGAATATTGGCGAGTTATTGCACACCTTAGTGAAAAACATCTCATTGATCGAGTAACCACAATTACTCATCACACACAAGGCATGTTTACGATGAAAACTGAACATGCGTTCAACGAGTATTTCACGATAATCCAAGAAATTTAGAATGAAAAAATTTGCACCCGTTTCACCCAGACGCGCTTTGATCAGCGTATCCGACAAGAGCGGAATCGTCGAATTTGCTGCTGGACTCGCATCGGAAGGTGTTGAAATATTGTCGACCGGCGGAACCGCTAACACCTTGTCTAAGGCCGGAATCGAAATTATTCCTGTTTCCGACTACACGGGTTTTCCAGAGTTAATGGGCGGACGGCTGAAAACTCTTCATCCAAAAATTCATGGCGGCATTCTTGGAAGAGAAGACGTCGACAAGGAAGAAATGCAGGAGAACGACATACAACCGATTGATCTGATTGTTGTGAATCTGTATCCATTTGAACAAGCCCATAGCGACCGTACAACTGGCTACGATGTAAACGTTGAATTTATCGATATCGGTGGACCAACGATGATTCGTGCTGCGGCCAAGAACTTTATTCGCACGAGCGTTGTGATCGATCCTGGTGACTACCAGAACATACTCTATGAAATTCACAACAAAGGCGGCATTGCGTTCGATACTCGTAAAAGTCTGGCGGCAAAAGCGTTTGCAAGAGTTTCAGAATACGACAGCAACATCGCCTCTGCATTGTGTACAAGTACACAACTAGTTGATGAAGTTGAGGAATTCCCGAACACGCTGAATCTCAAATATCGAAAGTTTATGGATATGCGTTACGGAGAAAATCCCCATCAAGCTGCTGCTTATTACGTTCCATTCGGCCGTGACCAACCGTGGCTGGAAACCTCTCAGCTGCATCAAGGAAAATCGATGTCATTCAACAACGTGGTCGATGCAGATGCAGCCTATAGTTGCATCAAAGACTTCCACGAGACTACATCATGCGTAATCGTCAAACATGCAACGCCATGCGGAGTAGCGTCGGCAACTAATCTTACTAGTGCATATGAACTCGCGTACAGAACCGACCCAACATCGGCATTCGGTGGAATCATTGCATTCAATCGAAAGCTTGATGAGCGAACTGCTGTGGCGATTCTCGACAATCAATTTGTCGAAGTGATACTGGCACCGGAAATCGAACGGAAAGCACTTAAAGTGTTTCGGAATAAGGAAAACATCCGGGTGCTGGAGTACAAATCCGAGGTGAGTGAAACTCCATCAGGAAAGGTTTTGAGTTCTGCAGGTGGCGGATTGCTTTTGCAAGATCCCGATGAGACCATCGATGAATTGCTTGATATTCAGGTAGTGACGGAAAGACAACCCGAAACAGATGAAATGCAGGATTTAATTTTTGCATGGGGAGTAGCAAAGCATGTCAAATCGAACGCGATCGTATATGCTAAAGATTCCACAACAATAGGTATTGGTGCAGGGCAGATGAGCCGAGTCGATTCAGCGAAAATCGCTTTGATAAAAGCTGATGAAGTCGGCTTGGAAGTCAACGGATCAGTAATGGCATCGGACGCTTTTTTTCCGTTTCGAGACGCAATTGACGCTGCCGCCAAATCCGGCATACGTGCAGTGATTCAGCCTGGCGGTTCTTTACGCGACAACGAAGTTATTGACGCTGCCAATGAACACGGCATGTCCATGGTCTTTACCGGTAGGCGCCATTTTCGTCATTGAACGCAGTCCACAAGATGAATGTTCTGATTGTCGGCGGCGGCGGGCGCGAACATGCCCTAGCCTGGAAAGTGGGGCAATCGCCACATGTCAAACAGGTGTATGTGGCACCTGGAAATGCCGGAACATTTCTGGAACCTAATACCTGCAATGTGCCAATTGATGCTGAGGACGTCGAAGCACTTCTGGCCTTTGCGCTGAAGGAACGGATTGATCTGACAATTGTCGGCCCGGAAGTGCCTCTGACGCTCGGCATTGTCGATCAGTTTCAGCAAAATGAACTACCATGTTTCGGCCCGAGTGCACAGGCAGCGCAGCTTGAAGGTTCAAAAGATTTCACCAAGAAATTTCTGTTGCGGCATGACATTCCTACTGCGGAGTTTCAAACTTTTGAAGATTTGACTCTAGCCTGCGAATATATCAAAGGCTGCAATTTGCCTGTTGTCATCAAAGCGGACGGATTGGCAGCCGGCAAAGGTGTAATCGTAGCGCAAACTATGCATGAAGCAGAATCAGCACTAAATGACATGCTGTGCAATGACAAATTTGGCAGCGCCGGCAAGAGAATCGTAGTTGAGCAGTTTCTGCAGGGGGAAGAAGCAAGCTATATCTGTATCGTAGATGGAGATTATTTTCTCCCACTAGCCGCGTCACAGGATCACAAAGCTGCATTTAACGGCGATACCGGTCCCAATACAGGAGGCATGGGTGCTTATTCTCCTGCACCAATCGTCGATCGCCATCTGGAAGATCGGATTCTGAATGAAATCATCCGGCCGACGGTTCGAGGATTGCAGCAAGAAGGCATTCAATACACTGGATTTTTGTATGCTGGATTGATGATTGACGAAAGTGGAAATCCCAACGTGCTTGAATTTAACTGTCGTCTAGGCGACCCTGAAACCCAGCCAATACTGTTTCGCCTTCAATCAGATTTATTGGATTTGATTGTTGCGGCACTTGATGGAAAGCTGGAATCCGCAACCGCGAGTTGGGACACTTGTTCGGCGCTGGGTGTGGTTGTTGCAGCAGACGGTTATCCGGGCGCCTACTCAAAGGGACAAGAAATTGCCGGGCTTGATGCGCTGGATACAGAGAATGTGAAAGTTTTCCATGCTGGTACCGCACTGGATGAAAACGGAAGATTGATAGCAAACGGCGGTCGTGTATTATGCGTAACTGCTTCGGCTGAAAATGTCAGCCGAGCTCAAGCGAAAGCGTATCAAGCGGTCGCACAAATTTCGATGCAGAATATGCATTATCGAACAGACATAGGAAGTAAAGCATTGAACCGTAGAGTGGATGCCAACTAAACTGATAGGAGGGAAACTTGAAAGAAAATTTTGTTGCAGTCATGGTCGGATCAGATTCTGATCTCAATGTAATGCAATCAACACTGGATACGCTTGACAGTCTTGATGTGCAGTGGGAAATTCGAATATTGTCAGCACACCGAACACCCGATCACGTACGCGACTATATTCAGGATGCAGATGCCCGAGGATGTGCTGCATATATTGCAGCGGCAGGTTTGGCTGCGCATCTCGCAGGGGCAGTTGCGGCCAATACGCTCAGACCAGTGATTGGTGTTCCGCTTGACGCGGGTACCCTAGGAGGACTAGATGCGCTACTGTCAACTGTGCAAATGCCGGGGGGAGTTCCAGTTGCGTGCGTTGCGATAGGCGGTCCGGGTGCCAAGAACGCGGCGTTTCTGGCGGCACGTATTCTTGCCCTGATTGACAAGAAAATCGCCTCGAAATTACACGCACAGCGTCAAGAGAATCGCGTTTCGGTGCTTGAAAAGAATCAAACACTGCAACAAAAAATCAGCGACTGAAGAAAATTCATTGAATGCGATTGACGTTGCGATGGGTGCTAGATTGATCACTTTGGGTGCAGTGGTAGCCTATCCGACTGAAGCCTGTTTCGGAATCGGCTGTGACCCGACAAATCGAAGCGCGTTGAAACGCATTGCCAGAATCAAGAATCGTCCAGTCGGCAAAGGGCTGATTGTGATTGCACATAACGTTGAATCATTGTTGCCTTATCTGTCAATTCAGAGCGAGTCGATTCTCGACCAACCGCTTGCTACGTGGCCTGGCCCCTATACATGGATTTTCCCAGTAAGTTCATGGGCCTCGAATTTGCTTTGTTCTGCAGACAAAACCATTGCCGTACGCGTAACAGCACACTCTGCGGCCGCACATCTGAGCCGTCTTGCCGGAGGCGCCATTATTTCAACAAGTGCCAACCGGCATGGCCTGACTCCAATTCGACAATACGTTCACGTTGAACGATGCCTGGGAACGCAACTGGATTTCGTAGTTCGCGGGACCCTCGGGCATCAGAAAAAGCCAACTCAGATAAGAGATGCTATGACTGGGCATCTGATACGTGCGGCTTAAGTTTGAGCGTTAATGAATGGAGAAGGAAGTGCTTGTGGCCGAAAGTGAAGCAGCGAAAGTTGAAGCCTTTCTAAAGAAGTTGCAGGGACGGATTTGCAGTGAACTTGAAGCACTGGAAATTTCCCAAAAGTTCGCGCAAGACGAGTGGAAATTTGCAGGCGGCGGCGGTGGCAATAGTAGAGTTCTCGAGTCTGGTACTGTATTTGAAAAGGCCAGCGTCAATTTCTCTTCAATTCAGGGGTTACAACTGCCTGCCGCTGCAACGGAGAAACGCAAAAATCTAAAAGATCAGTCATTTTCCGCTACCGGCATCTCCGTAATTGTCCACCCTTGCAATCCTTATGTGCCTACCACACATATGAACCTGCGATTTATCCGAGTCGGCGTGGAAAGTTGGTGGTTCGGAGGCGGATTTGATCTCACTCCATACTACGGATTCGTCGAAGATGCAATTCACTGGCATCGCACAGCTGCCGCAGCATGCGAAGGTTTCGGGGACGGCCTTCACCTCAGGCTCAAAAAGTGGTGCGACGAGTATTTCTATCTAAAACACCGAAATGAATCCCGCGGAATTGGTGGAGTGTTCTTCGATGACTTTACGGAGGGCGGATTTGATCACAGTTTCGAGTTTCTGCAAAGCGTCGGAAGTCATTTTCTGGATGCTTATCTTCCTATTGTCGAACGTCGCATGCTCACCCCTTTCGGTGAACGAGAACGGGAGTTTCAATTGATTCGACGCGGTCGCTATGTGGAGTTCAATCTAGTCTACGACAGAGGTACGCTTTTTGGTTTGCAATCAGGCGGCAGATCTGAGTCGATCCTGGTTTCGCTGCCGCCGAGTGTATCCTGGCGATACGACTGGAAAGCCGAACCTGGCTCTGCTGAAGCGAAGTTAACAGACGAGTTTCTCCAACCTCGGGATTGGCTGGCTTTGGCGACGGTTCAGTAATGGGTAAATTACTGTTTACATTCTATCGAACCGTTATTTTCCTGCTGCTCCCAGCGATTTACATTCGCTATATGCTGAAAGGCATTCGCAGACCCGCGTATCGGGAGCGAATGATGGAGCGGTTTGGAACAATTCCCGCACACACCAAAAAAGGGGTAATTTGGATTCATGCGGTATCAGTTGGCGAGACCAATGCGGCACTCCCTCTGGTCAAAAATCTGCTGGCAGCACAAGATTGTCCAATCTTGATGACATGCGTGACTCCAACAGGGTCTGCCCAAATCAAAAAATCGCTTGGGGACCAGGTCGAACATATATACGCGCCGGTTGATGCTGGAGTGATCGTGCGAAAATTTCTAAAGAAACTTCAGCCTTGCGCGATTGTGATCTTTGAAACCGAACTGTGGCCAAATCTCATTCGCAATGGCTTGTCCAAAAACATTCCGATACTGTTTGCCAACTTGCGCTTGTCCGACAACACATTCCGCAATGGCAAAAGACTGAAGTCCTTAAGCAGATACACTCTGCAGAGCGTTGACGCTTTCTGCGTACAAACCAGGGTCGACTCCGAGCGAATTGTTTCCCTGGGTGCTGACTCTTCAAGGGTGCACACGACAGGCAACCTGAAGTTTGATGTAAAACCGCCAGACGGCATACGAGAGTCAGGAAGGAGTCTTCGCGAGTATTGGGGAGGCGAGTCGCGTGAAACGATCATATTGGGCAGTTCGCACGAAGGTGAAGAGATTCTCTTTATCAAGGCGTTTGAACGGTTACGAGAAAGCTTTCCGAGACTCGTGTGCGTCATCGTCCCTCGGCACCCGGAAAGATTCGATCAAGTATTTCAAATGATTTCAGAATCTGGATACTCGGTTGTTCGCCGCAGCAACTGGCGGGATGACGCGGCGGAATCCATTGACGTAGTACTGGTTGACACCATGGGTGAGCTGATTCAATTCTATGCTGCATCCGATGTCGCAGTTGTTGGTGGCAGTTTCGTTCCCATAGGTGGGCACAACATCCTAGAACCGATTTTGGCAGGCATACCTCCGGTATTCGGCCCAAAAATGTCCAATTTCCGCGAAATTTCGCGGCTCGTACAATCAGGAGAAGCGGGGCGGCAGGTTCAAAACACGGAGGAACTTGAGACTGTCATAGCGGAATACCTAGACGACCCGAAACTACGAAACACGGCTGCCCGAAATGGCGAAAGGCTTTTGCAAGACAACCAAGGCGCGTTGGCAGCTACATATGGACGTCTTACGGCCGTTATTGCTGAAAAAGAAACTGCAACACGTACAAATTGATTCTCCAAGATTGCGTGAGATTCTCAAACCATTACCAAGTCGTTGAACGCGATCGCTCGATAAGCCTTTCCCAACCACAAACGACCACCGCTGATCGGCTGTTATTGACAGATGCCAGCGTGAATGCGGTAAGCGACTGATCACATGTTAGTCGTATCATAACCTTCCCGAATTTCCAGAAAGTTTCTTTCACAGCACTGCCAGTCTTCAATAACAGATATCAAACTGTCGAAATTCATTTTTGCATTGACTTTCGAACTGCACTCCCACACTGTCAATATTCTCCATCCTTTTTCCAGAAGTTGACTGTTGACTTTCGTATCTCTACGTCGGTTACTGTTGATTTTTTCCTTCCAGTACTGTTCGTTGGATGATGGCATTCTGAAAAGCGGACAATTATGTCCGTGCCAGAAGCAGCCATGCACAAATACAACTGCATTGAATCTGCGAAAAACGATGTCCGGCTTGCCGGACAGGCTCTTATCGTGAATCCGGTACCGGTATCCCTTTCGATGCAAGGATTTTCTCAGCCAGAGTTCTGGTTTGGTGTCTTTGCCAGAGAATGAAGCCATGATCTCCCTCCGTTTCCCTGCATCAAATTTGTCAGCCATCGCCTGCTGGTACATTCGGGAAACCAAGTGGCTCTATATTTCATCGATAAAATCGCATATCGTGCGACAATTGATGCCTTTAAAAACTACAGAGCGTGGAGCCAGGGAAGTGAGTATCCGGAAATTCTCGGACAATAATGACGTTTGACGTCTGCCATAAAGCGTGTTAATCTAGTTCAGTATGATTCTGAGTTATTCTGCCAAGAAAACAGAAATTTTTGCTGGAGGTGAGTTTGTCAAGGAATTTCAGGGATTTCAAGCGCAGGCCGAGAAACGGCTAGCGATTCTAAACGCAGCCCCCGATCTAGATTCACTTCGCGGTCTTTGCATGGAAATCGATTGCAGGCCCTACATGGTATAAGAACAGGGCAGTACTCGATTCGAATAAACCGCCAATGGCGACTCTGTTTTGAGTGGAGAGATGATCCACGGCAAATTTTTTCTAATTTTTTGTCGGTGAAGCGGTAGAAAAGCAGACTGGATCTGTCCTAATTTGCTGTCAACTGAGGTCTGCATGAGCTCTGTGACCGACAACGTAGGCGGGCAATGCCCCTGATCGGCGTCAATTCAGCAACAATTGCGCCCGATTCACCAAGCGTTGGGTATTCACGACGCAGGCAAACCTGCCACTCCGCGAGTGGCATTGCAGTTGAGCCGGTGATTTCGCTAGGCAGCGAGCGGCAATTCCATGAGCGGCGGTTTGAGTGCCTTCCGTGGCCGGGTATTTGCGGTCAGCTTGAGGTAGTCAAGCACTTTTCGCGGGTGGCAGCGCAAACGGTACAGCTGTTCGGTAATCGGCTGACGGTTTTGTTTCTGGCGGTGTTTCAGCACACTGAGTGCGAAGCGGCGCAAACACGCCATGTTCTCAGGTCCGTGGCCGCTGCGAATCAAACTTGTGTCTTCATCGAAGGCATGCGGATTGTCGAGAATCCAGTGAGCTGATTCTACCGACCAGTGGCCGCGATTGACTTTGAGCACCTGTTCGGCACTGGCTTGGTGCGGGTCCAGCGAAGTGACGCCGTAGGCGACTTCGCAGGTGTCAGGCTTGCAACGGTTGAGGAAACTCACCCGCCGTTCCACCTTGAAAACCTGAGCGGTGTGCGGGAAGCTGACATAATCGTTCAATCGATCGGAGACCCAGATGCGCCTTTGCTCGATGCGCCCATGGCCTTTTTCCAGATCACTGACATGGTCCGGCTCGCGGTTCGAGCTTTCAAACTCGTATTCGATCGCTTCCAGCAGATTCGGCTGATTGGCCTTGACCGTGAAATGATAATGTCCGCCTTCAGAGACGATGTATTGAGCCGTTTTGCGTTGGGTGTGCATGGCATCAGCGGTGATCGTGCGCCCGGCAATGTCAAGTTGCTGCAAGGTCGGAATCGCAAACTTGATCTCATTCGATTGCTTTTCCTCCTCAGCATCTGCTGTCGGCACGGTGCCTACTTTTTTTTTTGCGTAGCAATGTCCGCTTTGTTGCCCCACCACGTTGAGCACATGCACCTGTCTGCCATCGGCGTCATTCGAGCCCCGCAACACCTTGCCATCCAACGCGATCGGTTCGCCTGCGATGCCGAAATGGTGCCCGCAAAATCCACTGATCGCACGCTGCAAAGCCTCCGGGCCCGCATTGATCATCACGTTGCGGAGCACCGTGATGCTCGGCACCAAACGCTCGCCTTTGACTATCCGACAGCGAAAATGACGGCGGTTGCTCTGACTGAGCTCATCACACCAAAGCCAAATGTCCTTGTAGCCCCTGGCGCCACTGAGTATTGCTGCAGCCGCCAACGCCAACACACAGGCCAACTTGTGGCGCTTGCCCTGGCCACGGCGAAAATCATCCACTTCATCTTCAAAATAATCCATCAGTGACTTATAATCATCATTCGTCAGTTTCATCTTCTCGACTCCGGTTCGATAAGGGTTGGGTAATTGAGGGGCGCACAAGATGCGACGCGCATCGTGTTGCAAGGCCTTGACGAATACGAGTTTGATCGATTCGCAAGGCTCGGCGCTGTAGCCCCCGCTGATACGCCGATAGCCGCGGGTATGACCGACAAAAGTCCATCCCGCGGCGCGGTAAATCGTGCCTGCGTGGTGAGCTGAATCCACATAGGTCTCCAGCATCAGAAGCGGTTGGTTGAACTGTTCAAGCCAGTCGTTGCGCAAGCGTCGGAGGCAGCGTGACACAATGCGCGATGCCAAATTCGGATAATGATGACCGGGCAAGATCAGAAAGCGCGAATTGTTCGCAACCAGTTTCAATCGGTCGGTGCGGTGCTGGCGATGCCAGCCAATCCAGCGGTCGCGGGCTGCGCATTGCAATGCAGCCGGTGAGAAACTCACCAGCGCCAGCCACTGCTCTCGGTAGGTTGCAACATAGTGCAGTTCATGGCCGATCCGGCGCAATGCGCCGCGCAGATGATGACGTTGCATCAAAGCGTCGAACAATGGCAGCTCAGAGGCGGTGACCAGCCTGATATCCACAGTCGGCGGGTAGGCTTTTGCAGTTTTGAGACCTTCAGACATGTGCGAAAGTGTATCAGGTTCAGACTGAAAAGTCCAGAACTGAGCGTTAAATATTCATACTCAACAGATTAGATGCAGAACATAATCGCCGTGAGAGATGATCAGATAGGACCCAGTAACGTACAAATAGTAGATTACCATTGAAAAGAGGAGACACCAAATGTTCATGCGAGCCGTTCATCCGGGAATCATCCTGAAAGACGAACTTGATGGAGTCGGCATCACGCCTACCGAGTTCGCCCGCCAGATTCGCGTGCCACCCAACCGCATCAGCCAGATCATTAGAGGTACACGAACTATAACTGCCGATACCGCTCTGCGTTTCGGTCATTGGTTTGGCACAGGCCCTCAGTTGTGGCTGAACCTTCAAACGCAGTTTGATCTCGTAGTAGCCGTCCGAGATTCCAATGAGGCGATCCACGAACTGCCTAAGATGAATAGCGGAGTGGACATCCGAGAATCCGACAGGGAGTTGTGAATAGCTGAAATAATAGGATAACTGTCTGTCAATTGACTAGTAAGTCGGCAGACCCAGTTGACGCCGGTTCCTTGGCTTGAACGACGCGACGCTGCAAAACACGACTGCCCGAAATGGCGAAAGGCTTTTGCAAAACAACCAGGACGCGTTGGTGGCTACTTATGAACGTCTTACCGCCGTTGTTACAGAAAAAGAAACTGCAACACGTACAAATTGATTCTCCAAGATTGCGTGAGATTCTCAAACTGTTACTAAGTTGTTGAACGCGCTCGACGAGTGCTTCCCGACCACAAACGTCCGCCGCAGATCAACTATTATTGACGGATACTGGTGTGAGCTCGCTTTTTCGTCGCTTCCACATTACAAGCGTGTCGTGTGTTATCTCAATGCCTCGAAAATTTTCGGGCGTGATATGATTTGTAGAGGCCCAGAATATAAAAGAGTAATTGTTGCGACTTTGAAATCTACTAAATCGTGTACAACATCAACAGTGATGGTTACAAATTTTACGGTATTATGTTTTGCTCGGTTATAGCTCCATATAACATATCCATTGGAGAAATTAGATAAAGGGCTAACGCCATGGTTGCATTAATGACATTTGAACTTATTGTTTGCGGGATTGAGTTATTACACTGTCGACATCTCTCAATTTTCACATGTGTATACACAACACAAGAAAACAATTAGAATTCGTACGTTCGTTAATGCACTGAATAATCTTGATGCAGTCATGAAAGCTACTTTTCTAAAGATGGATTTAACATATCAGATTGCGTTTTCCGCCTTGTCGTTTGAAACTACCTACGCAAGGACTTGCATTGCTTAAATCTATCCATGACAACATCAATCCTAATTTTCCAATAGCCTCAACTGATATGCAAATATTTGGGGAGGGGGGAATTCGCTCTCGGATGTGCGAGTGCAGGTATTCATGTTCGATGGGAGTGCACAAATTGAAATTTTGGTGAACAAATGCTCAATAATTTTTTTTTCGTTTACAGAACAGTACAGACCTAGAAGTATGCAAGGAATGTATATCATTGATCGAAAAGGCGCTTAAAGAAACGCTTCCAAATCTTCAATATAGCCACCTAACGATTAACCCAGAGTTATCTTTCGAACTTGACAGTGAAAACGGGAACGCTAGCAGTTTTCTTACACAAATTACTGGTTCAAACAATCATGTCATCAATTTTGATGAATTCGGCAGTGTCGTTCAGCATCAAGGATTTAATCTTGAAATTGATAACGATGAGGAAGAGTGGAGTGCCATCATGAATGTACATCGGCATCGAGGACAAGATTCGTTGCTGATTGTTTCGTGTTTTGCAGCATATAGAGAAAACGTGATGACTCAAAGTTTAGATCACTTTGAGCACATGATAAACGTGTTCCTCAGTGAAATTGGTTTGGAAGTTTCAAACTTTTATTTAGACAAACCATGAACCAGTTAGAGATATTTGAAAACAGAGACAGATTGACTCCCTTGCAGCCTCATTTGCAAGCGGCATTGCTGGGCTACTCCAGTATGGAGAGTAGTGTAGCGAAAACGGAGACGCTACCCCAGTTCAACAACACTTCACATGTGAGTACTGAACTACAGTCGTTTAGTGAGCATATTCGGAGAATGAATTACAGTCGACTGGTACAAAACCTCCAAACTACTAGAAACTTTGCCAATCTGGCACAGTATCAAACCCGTCATCTGACAGGCCCGATTCAGTTTATCAGAAATCTCCTAAATATTTGGAATCTTGAACAAAAAGATGCTGTCTTTCTACTTGGATTCGAGGTGTATGATCAACATTACGTTAGAAAATTATTGGACGGATACACCCCTCTAGTGGGACGCGATATTAAAGATCGCATAGCTTATTTATTTCAAATTCGAGGAACACTGTCAGTTCTGTTCCAAAGTGAGGATGTCGAAAACGAGTGGCTTAGGGAGAAACACACCATGTTAAATGATCAGAAGCCATTAGAACTGTTGTTGAACGGCACCATGGAAAACCTGCTACTATCAAGGATTACGTTAATATAGCAGCAGGTAGGTGATTGTGCTTGAGTTACTTTCGACGGAAAAGCATCAGCTTAAGTTATTTCGATTATCGCAAATACTTCAGATCTCAAAAATCCTTGAAGAGCAAGGGATTAGAGGCGATGGATTAAACGAGATGAGGGAATTGCTACAGAATCGGGGGATTACGGACTCATCGGAAGACCTTTGCAAAGCACAATTTAGGAACACAAGATTGAACGAAAATATGAGATTCGTTACACGATTCTCTGATGGCACTTTCCCCGTGTTTTATAGTTCATTGGAGGTGGCAACTGCGAAAGCTGAAATATCTCACCATTTTGCAAAAATTGCCGGTAACCCATCCAAGCCAAGAACAGCATACTACAGTTGCTTCAGTTGTGATTTCGAAGGGCGGCAGGCCAAGGATTTGAGATTGAAGCAATTTGATTGGCCAGAACTCACAGATGACGATTACCAGTTTTGCAACCGATTGGGAGCAGAAGCTGTGGAAATTTCTCTGGATGGCTTATTTACTCCTTCAGCAAGAATTACAGACGGAACTAACTTTCCTGTGTTTACAGAAAGATCAATAGTATCTGTTCAGTGTGGGAGTGGAATGATAACTGAACTGGGGTTCATGGTCAGTTAAATGATGTCGAGGATATCGATTGCTGAGGAGGTTATGAAGTAAAAAAAAGTTCACTGGAAGCTGGACACGAAAAACGAAAATTGATATAAAACGGCCCATGCAAAGTGAAAGTGCCGTTTCAGAATCAGAACAAAGCAGCTGCGAATGCTGTGAATCGTCGCGTGAGCGCGAGGCTCAGATACGCCGCGAGCACGCCAAGCAGATGGAGGCGCTGCTCAGTCGTCATGCCAAAACAGAGGCAAGGCTAGAGGCATTGCAAGGTGTCCGCGGTGTCGGTAGCACTATACGGCGTCAGGCGCAGAAGATAGCGAAACTTTCCGGTAGAATTGCTGAGTTGGAAGCCGAGTTGTCGAAATACAAGGCTCGCGACCGGCGGGGTCGTCAAAAGCAGTATGGCAAGAGTTCTGAGAAGCGAAGCTTTGCAGACAAGCCCAAGCGAAAGCGCGGTGCGCAGTCCGGTCACGGTGGTCGAAGTCGCACGGCACGGGATGATTTGCCGAAAGTTGAGGATCGTCAAAGTTTTCCGGAAGTGCCGCGTTGCAACGAATGCGGCGAATGCTACTGTTTCAACGGAACTGCAGACAGCGAGCGTCGGGAAATTGAAGTCAAGGCGTACACCCGGATCATCAAACGCGATCGGTGGCAGCGCAGCTGTGGCTGTGACAGTCAGCCTGCGTCAGTGACTGCCGCGGCGCCGGCGCAATTGATTGCCGGTGCTGAGTATGGGAGCTCGATATGGTCGGACTATCTGTATCAGCGTTTTTCGCTGAATCACACGGTATGCGGCATATCGCGGTGGTTTGCATCGGTCGGGATGACGATATCCAAAGGTACGCTGTTGCAGCATGACTCGAAGTTTCTGGCGTTGTTCAGTCCGGTTTATCAAGCCATAGGGGAGTATCAGAAACTGGCTGGTTCGGTGCATGTGGATGAGACTGGCTGGTTGCTGTCAAGTTCGGAAAGCGCCAGTTCCAAGTACTGGTGCTGGGGCTGTGCGACTGAGGATTCGGTGCGTTTTTCAGTTGCTCCCAAGCGCAGTGCGGCAGCGGGTTTGAAGCTGCTTTGCGGTTTTGACAAGGTCGAGGTATTGGTGTGTGACCGGTTCAGTTCCTATGGGCCGATCTCCCGTGCACTGGGTGTTGAGCTAGCGTATTGTTGGGTCCATGCGCGGCGTGATTTCGTGAATGCGCAGCGCGGTGACAAGAAACTGGGCCGCTGGTCAGAGGCCTGGGTCAGACGCATCGGCAAGTTGTATTGGTTGAACAAACGGCGTTTGCGTTATTTCGATTCCGATGTGGAATTGAGCGCTCAAGATGCGTTGTATGAAAAAGCCGACCAGCGCTTGGCGGATGAGCTGAATGAGTTTTTCGCCTTGGCCAAGCGTCAGCTTGAAGCTGTGGGCTGTGATTCACCGAAACATGAAGGGCTATCGAGGCTGGTGAAGTTTGAAACAGGCTTGCGGGTATTTGCAAGTCGTCCTTGGGTGAGCATGGATAACAATCTGATCGAGAGGTGGCTACGGCCGATGGTGACGGTGCGCAAGATGTCGTATGGCTCGAAAACCGAAGCGGCGGCGGCGCTGCTCGGTTGCATGGAGTCGGTGTTTGCGACCTTGCGGATGAATGGGATTGACGAGCGCAAGTGGCTGAAAGGTTATCTTTTGGCGTGTGCCGAGGCTGGTGGAGCGCCGTCAGACCTGCAGCCATGGCTGCCTTGGAGTACTGGGTCAATGCCGCCGTGAGCGGCGACAGATTGATGCGTTACTGCGGGCGGGATTTCACCGAACAAGAGATTCGATGGATCCGGCGCTGTGCTGCCGAAAGCGCCAATCGCAGCGAACACGCCAAACGCGTGTGCGAGCATCTGGAGTGGCGAAAGCCGGATGGCGGGCTCAAGCAAATGAGTGCCAAAGTAGCGCTGTTGCGCATGCATCGAGACGGTGTCATCGAATTGCCGGCTGTTACCGCCCGGGTTCCGCGCCAGCCGGCTGACTTGCAAAACATCGTTGAGACCGATGAGCCTCCGCAATGGCTTTTGCCGCCCAGCGAGCTACACCAAGTGCGACCGCTGCAGTGGGAGATCATCTGTGCAGGCCCCAACAGCCGTATCTGGAATTCATTCATCGAGCGTTATCACTATCTTGGCTATAAGCCACTGCCAGGTGCGCAGATGCGCTACCTGATCCGTTCATCGGGCGGTCAGCCGCTGGCGCTGATGGGCTTTGGCGCTTGTGCCTGGAAGACTGCACCGAGGGATCTGTTCATTGGCTGGGATGGTGACACGCGCCAGAAAAACCTGTCACTGGTGGTCAACCATGCGCGCTTTTTGATCCTGCCGTGGGTGCGCATTCCCAATTTGGCTTCCCACCTACTTGCACAATGCGAAAAACGGCTGCCGGGTGACTGGCAGCAACGCTATGCGATCACGCCGGTTTTGCTTGAGACATTTTGCGAGAAACCGCGTTTTGCCGGAATTTGTTACCGTGCCGCCAACTGGACGCTGGTGGGTGAAACCCAAGGCCGCGGAAAAATGGACCGATTCAATGAATATGCACTGCCGATCAAGGATATTTGGTTAAGACCGCTGCAGAAAAACTGGCGTGAAATCCTCAATGCCTGAAGCGCAACAGTCGCAACACTCAGCGTTTCGAACTCCAATTCCGGCAGCAATCCGCTACAATCACACCCACACTGAACACTTACGATCAATAAGGAATCCACTGGTAACAATGAAGGTTGCTGTAACCTATGATCCTTCAACTGAAAAAGTATCACTCAGCTGTAATAAAGAAAGCTAGAGCCACAACTTTAAACTGCTTTCACCGTGCACCAAGGGAAGCAGTTTATATTCAACCAGTCAACCTACGGGTTAACGAATAGTATACGCAGAGAGTGCACTCTCGGATTGATATTCCCTCAAAGGCTCGCCAGTACGTTTGCAACTGTTTGGCCGATTTCCGCTGGACTGGGAACGATCTTCACTCCGCATTCCTGCAACACTTCAACTTTCTCCGAAGCGCTTTCACCGAAAGCCGAAATAACCGCACCAGCATGGCCCATGCGGCGTCCTTTCGGCGCAGTCAAACCAGCAATATAACCAACTACAGGAGTTTTCATGTTCTCTCTATAGAACGCGGCAGCATTGGATTCCTGGGATCCGCCTATTTCACCGATCATCACGACAACTTTGGTTTTGGAATCTTCTTCAAATCGCGCAAGGTGATCCGTGAACGAGCTGCCATTGATGGGATCGCCGCCAATTCCAACGCTCGTGGATACGCCAATTCCCATTGATCTTAACTGTGAAGCAGCTTCATACCCCAATGTACCTGAGCGGCCAATAATTCCGACCTCTCCTTTCGTATAGATGTGTGGAGGCATGATCCCCATCATGGATTTTCCAGGGCTGATAGTGCCCGCGCAATTAGGGCCGGCAAGCACCATTTTGTCTGCAGCCTTGTAGCGACGCATATAACGTTTCACGCGAATCATGTCATGTGCTGGAATTCCGTCGGTGATACACACGCAGTATTTGATGCCAGCGTCCGCCGCTTCCATAATTCCGTCTGCAGCGAATGGCGGCGGAACAAATGAAATGCTCGCAGTCGCTCCTGTTGCCTTGACTGCTTCTCTAACGGTGTCGAAAACCGGCCGATTTAGAATTTTACTGCCGCCTTTCCCAGGCGTAACTCCACCGACTATCTTGGTTCCGTACTCAATCATTTCCATGGAGTGAAACATGCTCGTTTGTCCAGTAAATCCTTGCACGATGACAGTTGTATTTTCATTGATCAAAATCGCCATGTTCAACTTCCCTGTTTTCTCTTATATTCTTTCCAGGCGACAACGGCCACTTCAGCGACCTCTTGCAAGGTATCCGCCATAAGGATTGGCAGTCCACTTTCCTTCAGAAGTTGTCTTCCCAGTTCAACGTTCGTTCCTGCAAGTCTTACGACTAATGGAATTTGCAATTCAATCTTGCTAACGGCCTGGATAATTCCCTCTGCTACCCAGTCGCAGCGGTTGATGCCTGCGAAAATGTTCACCACGATGGTCTCGACTTTTTCGTCAGACAATACCAGATTGAACGCCTTGGCAACCCGATCCGGAGATGCGCCGCCGCCAATGTCTAGAAAATTTGCAGGTTCTCCGCCAGCATGTTTGATGATGTCCATAGTTGCCATTGCCAACCCGGCGCCATTGATAATGCATCCGATGCTGCCGTCAAGTCCGACATAGTTCAGTCCTCGATCGGCAGCTCTCATCTCGCGTAAATCTTCCTGCGACTTGTCGCGCAACTCAGAGATGTTCGGTCGACGGAAAAGTGCGTTATCATCAAAACTCATCTTGGCATCCAGCGCCATCAACCCGCCGCTGCTGGTAACGGCCAAAGGATTGATTTCCACCATCGTTGCATCCAGGTCTATCAAAGCGCTGTAACAGCCCAGCAGAATGGTAACCATTTGGCTGACGAGAGGTTTGCTAATCTTCAATTGGAACGCAATTTCGCGCGCTTGAAACGGTTGCATTCCCACTGCCGGTTCAACGGTAGTTCGGACAATTGAATCGGGCTGCGATTGAGCAATTTCCTCAATTTCAACACCGCCTTGAGAGGAAGCGACTACGCCAATCTGCTCCTTCTGTCTGTCCAGCACGAATCCAATGTAATATTCGTTTGCTATTTCAATGGCTTCTTCAACGTACAACCGGTGAACGAGCCTCCCTTGACTGCCGGTCTGATGCGTAGTCAGTCTTTTACCCAGTAAACTGTCAGCGGCATTGCTAATGTCTTCATTACTGCTACAAATTACTATTCCACCAGCTTTGCCGCGTGCTCCGGAATGAATTTGCGCCTTGACCAGCCATTGTTCACCACCCATCTCATTGGCTCGATAAACGGCTTGTTCAGGACTATATGCCAAGCCGCCACGAGGAATCGGAATTCCAAATTCCGACAGAATTTCCTTCGCCTGATACTCGTGAATATCCATGTTCTGAAAAACTTCCTTATTTTGAATTGATAAAAAATCTGCTGTCTATTGCTGCTGTTGACTTGAAGGGCGAAGACCAATTAATCGGAGAACGCCACGTGAACTTGCGGTTCGCAAAATACTACGAAATTGGGGAATGCTGAAATTGCAAGCAGTTAGTTTACTCATTCCCTAGTTTTCCCGCTATCAAATTTGCCTGTGTGACGATATTTCTCGCCATTCTCTCAGATGCGGCATCGATCATTTTTCCGTCAAGTTGTGCTGCGCCTTTCCCTAGTGCTGCGGCAGCTTCCAGTGCCTCCAGAACGCGGCGTGCCCGCGTCACTTCGGCCTCTTGCGGAGACATGATTTCATTGGCTAGTTTGATTTGGCTTGGATGAATTGCCCACTTTCCTTCATATCCTAAAACAGCAGCGCGCCTTGCTGCTTCTGTATAGCCATCCGGATCGTTAAAGTCTCCAAATGGACCGTCAATTGCTCGAAGTCCATAGGCTCGGCAGGCAGTCACCACATTGACTAACGCAGCGTGCCACTGGTCACCGATAGATCCGTCACACTGATAGTCAGGATTCGTGCCGCCGATGTTTACCGTCCGCGCTCTCATGCTAGCCGCATAGTCCGCAACTCCGAAATGCAATGCTTCCAGTCTTTTACTGGACTGAGCAATTTCCATTACGTTGGCACCTCCCAGCGCCGTCTCGATGAGACACTCAATGCCAATTTTTTTGTTCAGGCATTTTGCACTCTCGATTTGCGACAGCATGCAATCGACCATGTACACGTCGGAAGGATGTCCAACCTTGGGAACCAGTAGTGTGTCAAGATTGTTTCCTGCCTGTTCGACGATATCCACTACGTCCCGATACATGTATTGTGTATCTAGTCCGTTGATTCTTACAGAGACGGTTTTTCCGCTCCAATCAATATCATTCAATGCTTCAATGATATTTTTACGAGCGGTGACTTTGTCGTCCGGGATCACCGCATCTTCGCAGTCCAGGAAAACAAAATCGGCATCGGAACTTGCTGCTTTGTCGAAAAACTCTGGGCTTGACCCCGGTACCGCCAGTTCGCTTCGCTGCAATCGCACTAGTGCCGATGTGTATTGTGTAAAACTCATTTGGAAATACTTCGATTCATAAAAGTTACTGAATTTGAGAATAGACTCTTGTCGATGACCGTCAATCCTGTAGATGCAGGAATAACAATGCAAGCGAATTGTATACTTGAATTTCATCAAATCAAGTCAAAATTGACAAAAAATATTAAAAATCTTTACTCTGCCCAAGATTGTGGTTAATTCAACAATTCTCCAAACTAAAGGGCTGCCGAATAATCGCTTTCTAAAAAGTTTCCTTAATCCCCGATTGGAATGCTTAATTCTTTTAGGCGGATTACAAGCGTTTTGCCCGATATCCGATTCGTCTTCGCCTTTGTAGCGTTCGATGTTATTGGTGTATCGCTTTACGCTTTCGAATTGTCTCTGGAAACTGAAACGCGACTGTCGCGGACAACTGTTACTCTGTGCATTCTCCGATATTGGGGGAAATAATCTGCTACGGCATAGTGTTGCGTGACACGATTATCCCAAATTGCCACGTCACCTTCCCGCCATCGATGGCGCATCTGGAATTCTGGCTGATCAATGTGATCATAAAGATAGCGCAGCAGACGATTGCTTTCCCGTTCTGAAACGGCGACGACATGCCGAGTGAATGATGCATTGACAAAAAGACACGCTTTCCCCGTCATAGGATCAGACTTCCTGACCTCGACCAATTTAACATGTCTCATTCTACCGGTTTACGAAGCGAGATTTCATAGAAAAGGGTGAGGTCGGTTCCGGGATATTGGGCAGCGGTCTCATTGAGTTCCTTGATTAGCGGCAGCAACGCACGGTCCGAGGCATCGTTGGCAAGGCCGAGCAGCTGAACGCGCAGCAGACCCTGTTCAGGTTGCGGAATGACATTCGCTTCGCACTGGAACAGTTTGCCGAGCAGTTTGCGAGCGTTGTGTTTTTTACCCTGTGCGGCGTTGACCGCCGGCATCATTTGGGTTTCCGCCCGGTAGGCAATCATGCGGATGATGTCAAGAAAATGGCGCGGTGCACTCGGCAGCGCGTCCAAGCGCTGATGCTGCGGCAGATCGCCGGCGCGCATATGGGAAGGAATCTGCAACCGCTGTGCCTTGAGTCTGACCAGTTCAAGTTCATATTGCTGTGCGGTGCGCTCATATTGTGTGGCGTCTCGGTTCTGGTTGCGGAATTGGATCATTTGCACCACTGCACGACTACGCTTCGCGTTGGTGTTCTTGATTCGCTTTTCCAGCTCGCGCCGATCAGGATTGACCACCTTGGCGTTCTCGTCCACTGGAATTAACTGCTGAACACTGAGTGCATCAAGATTGAACTCCTGACGCATCTGCTTGAAGAAATTCTCCTGTGCCCAGCGCGAGAACAGCGCCGCAACCACCTGTTGCATCGGCAAATTCGGATGGGTGGTGATCAAGGCAGCCTGGCGACCGCTGTCCATCAGACGACGGATCTGACGCACCTTGTATCCATTGGCCAGTTCAACCTCGTCTTCGGCAATCAGCACCGAACGGACACTGTGATGCGCCGGGCCATGCAGCGACACCTCGACCGGCTCGAAGCGACTTTGCAGCCAATCGGCGCCGCGATGGTTCTTATGCCAGCTAATGCAGGCGATGCCCTGCCGAGCCAGTCGCTGAAACAGATCCGGGCTCCAGCCCTCGCGGTCAAACACCAGGGTCAGAACCGGTTCCGCCTCGGCTGCCGTCAGGTCCGGCGCAGATTGCGGAATCGCACCGATGCATCGCAGTTCCGGCAGCATATCGTGTTCAAGCGTATGAACCATCTTGCGGTCGATCTGCTGGTGCAGGCACAGCAACGGCATCCCCCCGAGTGCGTTGATCCAATAGCTGGCGGCAGCCGGCAGGCACAACTTCTGGCGCGCCACGAAATGCTTCGGCAGATTGCCCTTGCGTCCGCTGTAAACTTTCACGTGACCGTCCACCGACAAGGTGGCGCAGTCGTGCGGATTTTCATTTATCCAGCGCTGTGCCAGGTGCCCCTGCCAGGCTCGAACCCGGCTTTCATCGCAACTGATCTTGCGCAGTTTGCCACGCAGCGTCTTGACTTCTGGACAGCGGTCCAGTCCAAGCAGTATGCCCCATTCACCGGGACACTGATAACGCAATGCTTCCGGGTTGCGGATTCTCGCCAGCATCATCAGGGCGATCAGCACCAGCACTGTGTTCAGTCCGTAGAAGCCGTTTGAAAGTTGAAAATGATGCCCGACATTGTCTAGCAGCCCTTGTTTCAGCAACGCTGGAAGCGCAGTGAGAACGCCGCCATTTCGCACCGCACTGGCTGATTCAGTAAATTGCGGAGCCGCTTCGGTGATCAGTCCCGCACTGGCTGCCAAGCGCGTATCGACATCGTGAGCCGCACGTCCCATTGGCGCTTGTTTGTCACGACGGTCTCGTACCGCACGATCGACCATATCGGCAATATCGGAATCTTTTTGTCCGGCTGCAGACGGTTGATCATCAAGCGCAGTGCGGCTCGCGGGCGGTGTGATAATCCCGGCACGGCGATGCTCGCTGAAAGTGCTTGGCGCAATCCCCAGTTGCCGGGCTGTTGCGCGTCCACTGCAACCTTCGACCAGAAGTTCGCTGGCGCGTTGGACGGTCTGTGCATCCACAGTCACACGCCCGCGCCCGCGGCGCCGGGCATAGAAGGACGGTTCGCCTTCGGTGCGGTATTGTTTCGCAAAGCGCGATACGGTTTCACGGCGAATCCCATAGGCCCGTGCGATCTCGGCATGCGTGACGCAACCGGCTGCTGCAAACTTCGCGATCCGCAGGTTTCTCGCCGACCTGTCGTCTGCGCGATGCTGGTCGATCGGCAGCAGATAGTGAAAGTAAGTGGTGGTTCCATCGCAAGTGACCATGCTGAAAAAGGTGCCGATGGGAGTTGCCTCGGGGACCTTGATTGGGAGTTGAGCAGTCATGAATTTCGGGTTTCGGCGTGAATATATGTGATTTATTATTATAGCCAACTTTCAATCGGAAAAGTTCGAAATATTCAACAAAATCAGAAGAAAATCCTGTAATATGAACAGGTTACTCTGCTCTGAACGGTACCGGACGACAGGCGGAGGTCAGGAAGTCTGAGGATGAATTTTGACTACTGGATGCACAGCAGATCCGACCGTGCTCATTGCTGCATTCAAGGCGGTGATGTCACGCTCCGCACCGAGGAACCCGTTTTTGAACGAGCCAGGATCGTGGATGGCTTCAAGTTCTTCGATCAAAGTTTTCATGGAAGAGGGCAGAGCGTCATAAGCGGCGTACATGCTCGCCCACAGAGTATCTCCGCCATTTGGCGGAATCTCACGAGCATGCAGAATTGCAGCAAATGGCGGATTCGGATAAAACGTCAAGTTTGAGTGCCATTCATCCGTACCCGGCACTTCATTGGTATCGCTTTCCAACAAAGTCACCTGTGGGTAGCCGTCTACATGACGATACACCGCATGGGGTTTATCAATGGGGCCGAAAGTTTTTGCGAATTCCAGTTGCTTGGCGGCGGATAGATTCTGGCCTGGAAAGAAAATTACCAAATGATCCAGCAAAGTCCGATAGATTTCGTCCAAAGTCGCTTGGTCCAGTTTTGAGGATAGGTCAATACCGGTGATTACAGCGCCGATGGCCGGAGTAAGTTGTTCTACCTGCACGGAGTGTCTCCAATTTCACTGCAGTGCACTTCAAAGTCTCCAATTATCCGATATCTCATACTGAACTCACTTGGTGAATCTAGGAATTCTTTTAGATCACGTCAGCTTGGAGCACGTGATTAATTTGTTGAACATTGACAAAATGACACCCACGCAAAAGCGTTGCACTGGCTAGTATCGCGTGTTGTCGAGCGGCACGCGAAATCTCCGAGTTGCATTTGAGAGTGGACAGAAGCGAATCTACTGCAGCTTCCGCAACTGAGTCGACTTGCGATTTCAAAGAGCAAATCGTTTTTTTACATATTTTTCGACTGCATTTCGCTCTCTGATGGACAGACCCTTACCGATGTTGCCGTCTCGTTTCAATTCTTTTTTCATTTCATCCCAAACAGCTGCCACAATTTCTGTTTCCAGCACCAAACCGGCATATGCACAGGATTCACAAACGACTTTTTCGAGAAAGACTTCTTTTCCGAGATGATAGGCGGCTACATCGACGGCGCCGCTGCTTCCGCTTCCGATTGCAGAACTGGATGTAAATGCAAGCGCGCAAAAAAGTGTGGCGCTGTTCACAATTCTTCTTACTTTGAATTTTCCAGTTAGCATTGTCAGTTCTTTATCAGGCAGTGAAAACATAGTTCTTATACCTATTCCGTACAAATTCACATTGATTGCAGTCTTCATCTGGCAAATTTCAATGGCAGTTGCCCAATGTAACACCAGCGCGGGAATCCGAGAAAACCTACAGCCTGAATTAGCTTTTTCCGGTTGCGTAAAATCCATCAAAGGCTTCTTGGACAATTCTTTCCAATGACTCAACCTCTTCATTCGTGAGAGCATTGAATTTCTTGATCCTTTTTCTTTTCGAAAGGGTTCCGTTATTTTGGCGAATGAACAAAATCAGATCTTGGACTAATCGACTGGGCATCTCTATGAACTCCGTGATTCTGGTCATGGCTTCGTCATGTCGGCGTAGATAGTCAATCTGTTTAGGTAAATCGTGATCAATAGCTCGTTTCACACAGGTGTAAAGAAATTCCGCTTCTGCAGTGCAGTCAAAATATCGATAAAGGTCGGCTGTATCGTTCAGCACCTCAACGTTTTGCTCGGATGTTGAATGCCATTCGATGTATTCCATCAATGGCCGGGAGTGGTTTTGCAATGTTCTGCGGTAGTCGTTAATATGATCCAGCACAACCGTAGAAACTGGAAATACCATACCAGCAGGCGTAAATTCTCGCTCCGCCAGCACATGATGAATCACACAACGGTGCATGCGGCCGTTACCGTCTTGAAAAGGGTGAATATAAACCAGACCAAAAGCGGTCGCAGCCGCCTGCAACACCGGGGCAACTTTATTTTCCCGCATTCGTGTATTGGCGCTTAGTAGGCCTGTTAACAGATCAACTAAATCCGTTTGTCGTGCGCCGATAAATTCTGGCAACGGGTTGCCGCTATGGTCCCGGTCACCGAGGAATACACCATCAGGGCGCAGTCCCGGGAAAACAAATCGTGAGTCATTGAACAGAATGCCGTGAAGACGAATTATTTCGTCAATTGAAAGTGTGTTCCTCCCCGCCTGGAGAACAGCATTACCCCAACGCTCAAGACGGTTGCCTAGTGCTCTTTCACCTTCAATCTCAAAGCTAGACTGACTGTCGGCCAACAGCAGAAAACTTGCGGCTCGAGTAACTAGATGTTTACTTGTTCGGTCGATAGTATCGGCTGCGCGCTCTGCCAACCCCAGTTTAGTATACGCTTCAAGCCGTTTCGTTCTACGAATGATCGGGCACCAGTCGCTATTGCCAAGCAGGTTATCCCTGACTCTATGACGTCTTGAGATTTTTCCTTTACCGGTGAAATAGGATTCTGCGTCAAGTGCATTAACTGCAGGCATGTTGGTAGCGTCTTCAATGTCAAGCGTTCGCTGAGTCAACATTTCATAAAAAAACCAGGTTCGCCGTGTCTGCGTCCCCATTGGAATAGATCTGACATAGTTTTCCAGCACATCTTTGGGCACCGCTTCAAAAGCACGCTTCAAAATCAGCAGATCAATGCTCTCATGGCGCAGGGCAAAAGTCAGATGATTGACGAATTCATCACCGGGCCAATAGCGTTTATCAAACACATGAAAGCTCCCCACCTTTCGCCGGCTGCCGCCAATATGCTTTTCCGAAACACAGCTTGGTTGTCGGACAGGTGCTTGCAGGCCAAGCGATTGAACAAGTGCAGCAAGACCTGCAAGTTGTGTTCCAGTTGGAACGACTTCGTTTTGAAAAAATACGGGCGTGTTTACTTCAGAGTGCATCACTCGAATTTTAATATTTTTATCGAAAAATATTGTAAAAATGACGTGTATTATCGATTTTTATTTATTATTGTCGAATTATATTTTATTTACAGTAATATATAGATTTTTATTTATTGTGAAGGTCTCCCGATAGCGCAATTTCTTTGTTATTGCCAGCAAAATTCGCACCTCAAATTTCGAATATTCTGCTGTCGAAGCCAATTCAATTCGAGGCTTTTCGACAGCACTCGCGACCGATTACTGCTCGCAATCAGTGTGAAAGGAGCGACTCAACCAGTCCGATGAACTACTGGCGACTGTCAGAGGTGTTCAGCCCTGAATGCAATTTTTGCGGTTTGAACTACTGGGTTGGGTGAATATTTACACACGCGATGTCTATTCAAGAATCTCGTCAGGGAAAAGGCGGGCTATGGTGAATATTTACACACGCGATGTCTATTTCAAATAGCTATTCAGAAATTGCAGATCGGCTATGTCAAGAGTGCCAGCCAATTCTTCAAGCAACAGCACGTTCTGTAAATAGTCGTAACGGGATTGTTGCAGATCTCGCTGAACCTGAAACAGATCTCGCTGAGCATTCAAAACGTCCAGTGAAGTCTGTGTGCCGACATGGAAACCTTCTTCCGTGGCGTTCAAAGCAACTTCATTGGCAGTCACCGCTTTTTCCAGTGCTTCAATACGATTAATGAGACTGGTGATATTCAAATAGGTATTTGTCGTTTGATTTTCCACTACCCGAGTCAAAGCGGTCAGCTTTTCAACTTCAGCTTGCTGCAGATATCTCGCTTGTTTCTTGCGTTTCGCAGAATGTCCGCCAGTGGAAAATGACTTGCCCGCCGTGAGGCCTATTGAAGATTTCTCGTAGACATTTTGAGAATCACCACCATGGTCTTTCATATTGACTACAAGGTTGACGAAAAATGAAGTGTCTGAAGCTGCCAGCCCAATCGCTTTGGATGATATTTCGACAACCTCACGCTGAATTGCGATATCTAGATTATTCTCAAGCGCAGAGTTTACCCATGCCTCAACTCGTGTTGGCGTCGGTTCGACGAACTCCAAGTCTGTATTTAGTTCCTCCAGTTTCTGCGGTCGTTCGCGCGTGATTGCAGTCAGCTCAAGCCAGGCGTTTTCGATGGCGCTGTTGGCCTGAATGACCACTGCATTGGCAAGGCTGGATCGTGCTTCTGCATTGCGTACATCCGTTTCAGTTCCTAGCCCGACCTCAAGCCGTGATATTGCCTGTTGGAGAAACCTATCAATTGCATCGACTTCACTCTGAGCGAATTTCAGATTGTCGGCTGCTGCCAGAATGCTAAAGTATGCTTGAACGACTCTTCTGAAAAGATTGCCGTTTGCCTTCTGGTAACGCAGAGTAGCCAAGCTTTCCTCAATTTCAGCTTTTTCAAGCCCCAATTTGGTAAGCGAGTTATAGAGCGAGACTGACAGTGTGGCTTCACTCATACTGGTTGCATCTGTTGATGAGGAATAAGCACCGGAATTATCCGAGTCGTTGCGCATTGAACTGCGCTTTTCTCTATAGGTTGTTCCTATAGTGATGGTAGGTAGTATGCTCGCAAATGCAATTTCTCTGCTCAATGCACCAGCATCTGCGGTTAATTTTTCAGCAGACAACGTTGCATCATTCTCGACTGCCAACTCATAAACTTCGAGCAGGTTTTCGGCAACACAATCCGTTGCAGCAATTACGCCTGTCAACAGAACCATGAGTCGTATGAATTGCATTGATTTCTAATGCGCTCAGAATACGAATCGGTCTGGCCGTGGAATATTGTCCAGCGGCGGCAGATGGGTTTCAAACAGATAAGTGGTTTTCCATGCTGCTTTACCGCTACGTTCCACCAGTATTGCACTCATGACAGGTTCCTCGCCGACGATGGCAACCAGTCTTCCGCCAATGGCAAGCAATTCTCGATAAGCGTCCGTCAGTTCAATCACTGAACCAGATAGGAATATGCAATCAAACTCGATGTCGGACTGCCAGCCAACAGCACCATCGCCATGAATCACTTCGACATTGTCAGTATTGTTTTGAAACAGTTTATCTTTTGCAAGTGATACAAACTCTGGTCGAATCTCTATCGTCATGACATATTCACCTTGGTGTGCCAGCAGTGCTGCAACGTGACCGGTTCCGGTTCCAACCTCAAGAACAATATCATTGCTGCTTGGTTCAAGCGCCTGCAGCAGACGAGCTTCAACCTTGGGCTGCATCATTACTTGTCCATCGCCAATCGGGATATTCATGTCAGCGAAAGCCATGTGCCGATACTCCTGCGGCACAAAATTCTCTCTGGGAACTGTTGTCATGGTTTCCAGAACTTGGGGATTCAGCACGTTCCATGGCCGAATCTGCTGTTCCACCATGTTAAATTTTGCTCTTTCGAGGTCCATATTCCAGAGTTTGAGTGCTTAGGTCCTAGATATAAAGCAGACTAGAGAATCCCATAATTCTCTAAATTCAGACTTCCTGACCTCTATTTCCAATCCGATTTGCTTCAAGTTCACGCATGTTGATAATACTTATATTCTTTTTATGAAAACCGAATGATATTCTCAGTGAATTTCTTTGCAATGCCGGCTAATTTAATATGTCACCTTATTCAGTTCGCAGGATTGCCGACATGCCCTATTGCGCCTCCAACAACTCGATTCGAAAGCCATCTGCGAAGGATTTCCCAGCACCTGCCTCGCACTTTTCAATGAAAACCGCCCGACAAACCTTTAGAATGATGACATATTTAATTGGTCGAGGTCAGGAAGTCTGAAATTCAGACATCCTGACATGGTAGATCAGCTGTTGTAGATGATAGTCTGTACAACAGATTGAAAATGCAGAATTTTCTCTATTTTTTTGACGATATTCATTTGACATTTGGCTTCATATCGACTAATATATATCTGTACATAAATAGAACTTTTCGACCATCAGAGCACAGCCAACATGAACTACAGCATCGAACTGTCACACCCAGAAGCAACCCCCATCGCCCGAGGCTTCTCAGTCGCCTGCGTTGATGGGGTAGTCACCTACTTTTCCAATCTCATCCCATTCGAGCGCCATGACGAAAATGACAAACAGGCCAGAGCATTTATCATGGCCCGACTTCGAGTCGATTCCAATCTGCCGGTCAACAGCATCGCAAAAGCGCTGAACGTATCGCGCTCGACCGTCATGCAGCATTGCAAAAACTACCGTGAGTTTGGCCGGGCCTGGTTTTTCAAAGCGCGCAAGCAGCGCCGGCGCAGCGCAATTGACTCAGCCACCAAAGAACAGGCGGAATCGCTTCTGGCGCAAGGCGTCAGCGCCAGCCAGGCGGCAAGTCAATTGAATGTTGCCCGAGCAACACTGACGGAGAATATTCGCGCGGGCAAGATCAAAAAGCCTGGTTCAAAGCTGCGCAGCAGCAGTGAAACGCAAGACGCCAGCCACCGTACCGAGCGCGATGTGCGTGACCAAAGCGCTTCGATGGGACGGGCGGCAACCAATGTTGCTGGACGCACGCTGGCACTTACAGGGGCTCTGGCGGAGGTTACGCCGAGTTTCGACCAGAGTGCTTATGCGGTTGAGCGCGGGGGTGTGTTGGCCGCTTTGCCGATGCTGCTCAAAGAAGGGATTTTGACGGCGCCGCTACGCTTGCCTAACGGCTACTATCGCTTGTCATCGATTTTGCTGTTTGCATCGCTGATGTGCATGGCACGGGTACGCAATCCAGAACAGCTGCGCTATGACGCACCGGGAGAATGGGGACAGATACTGGGTCTGGACCGCTGTCCTGAAGTCAAGACATTACGCAGCAAACTCAGTTTGCTCAGTGAAGATATCGACAAGGTTCACGGCTGGCAGCAGGCGCTTTCCAAAAAGTGGCTGAACGATGACTGCAGCGGGGCTGCGACTTTGCTCATTGACGGTCACGTCAAGGTGTACAGTGGCACCAAGGGACGGGTGCCAAAGAAATTCGTGCCGCGTCAGAAACTGTGCCTGCCGGCGACGGTGAGTTACTGGGTCAATGTGCTAGGCGCTCAGCCGCTTCTTTGCCTACATCAAGACTATGACCCTGGACTGGTCAGTGCGCTTGAGCACGATGTGGTCAAAGAGTTGCATGCCATTGGCGTAGCGTCATCTGAGGCGCCGGATTTAACTGTGGCAGACAGTAATGCTGAACCGTTAGTGACTTTGGTGTTTGACCGCGAGGGGTGGAGTCCGGATCTGTTTAAGCGGCTGGCGCGCAAGGGCATTGCCTGCATTACCTGGCAGAAGAATTTCAATGAGCCGCGCTGGGATGACGATGAATTTCGCAGCACTGCCGTTACCATACACGGTCCGGCACAGACTCATGAGCAGACGGTGCTGATCGGTGAGAAGTCGCTGAAGTTGAAAAACAAGCTGCAAGTGCGTCAGATTCGCCGCCGTCTTGATTGCGGCCGTGAGGTTGCGATTGTGACCACTCACCCGTCGATTTCGACTGAGCAGGTTGCCGGTTCGATGTTCTCCCGCTGGTCGCAGGAGAACTTTTTCAAATACATGCGTGATGAGTTCAACGTAGACGCCTTGAACACGCATGCACTGGAACCGGTCGATGAGAACACGCTTGTCGTGAATCCTCGATGGCGGGCGAATGAAAAACTGATTGGCAAGTTTCTCGGGCGGCTTAAGACCGTGAGAAACCAGCAGGCAAAATGTGCTGGCAACGATGCCAAGGCGGCGCGGCAGCTGAAACTGGCACAAGAAGTTCAGATGCTTGAGGGACAGCTCGAAGAGGTGCGTCTGGAGAAAAAGCACACTGCAAAACATGTGCGTGCCGGAGACCTTGATGAGGCGCAGCGCCTTGATGCGCTGCCCAAAGCGCAAAGGCTATTTATCGACATCATTCGCATGATTGCCTATCGGGCTGAGACTTGCATGGTGCCGGCTGTGGCAAACGCACAAGGCAAAAAAGCCAATCCAAGAAAGGCGCTGCAGACATTATTCAGCACCGATGCCAATATCATCCCTGATCATGAAAATCGCATTCTGAAGGTTCAGATCCTTGGCTCGGGCAGCCGTTGCGTAGACCGTGCGCTGGCACCGCTTCTGGATGAATTGACGACTACTGAAACCGTGTATCCCGGAACCGATCTGAAACTGGTTTACGAACTCACAGCAAATCACTGTGAAGCGAACTGATCGACAAATGGGTACAGGGTGAAATTAGCCTATTTCAGGAAGTCTGAAACTGATGCCTTGCCGTAACCACCCCCAGCGCTATCGGGTGCCATCCAAGAGCGCGTTTTCAAGATTCAACAAGCTGATGAATCGGGCTGAGCGCGACTGTGGCGCAGTCCGCGACATGTTTGATTCGCTGGTCAAGCAGGTCTCGCAATTGCTGCCAGACTTTGGGACCCATCAGGGCTTTGACGGCAAGGTGCTGGAATCGCATTCAACCGGCAAAGAGATTCGCGGCAAGGGCAGGACCTCGGACCCGGACGCCCGTTGGGGCAAGCACGAGTATCACTATACCGATCAGAAAGGCCGGGCACAGAAGAAAGTGAAAACCTGGTTTGGTTACAAGCTGTATTTACAAGCTGATGTGCGTTATGAGTTGCCGATTGCGTTTTCCCTAAAATCGGCGAACGAAACCGAAATCAAGGAATGCAAGGAACTGGTGTCCAACATGCTCGAAAGCGAACTCGGAGAGCGCTGCAAAAGTTTCGTCGCCGACAAGGGCCTGGACGCTGATGAGTTGCGCAAGATATTCTACCGACATGGGGTGACAACGGCGATAGATGTTCGACGCATGTGGCAGGAAGAGGCGGTTGACGGACTCAGGTATCCCACCCGGGCACTGAATGAGGACCGTGTCGACACGATGATTCACGATGAGGCGGGCACGCTGTACTGCAAATGCCCGGAAAGCGGCAAGGTTCGGCAGATGTCGTATTACGGACTGGAGAGGAAACGCGGCACGCAGAAGTTTCACTGTCCGGTGTCCGACACCGGTGAGGTGTGTGCCGGGCGTGAGCAGTGCCATCGGCTCGGCGGTGTTCGCCAAGATGCAAAACGGCGCATCGTACGTATCAAGATCAACGAGGAGAAGCTTCGCACCTTTGCGGCGTTGCCAAAGCACACCTATCGATGGAAGCGGCATTGCAAAAGACGCAGTGCACTGGAGCGCATCAATGCCCGGGTCGGTCGCGACTTTCAGTTGGAGCGCCACTATATGCGAGGGCTTGAGACCATGCAGATGCGCGTTGCGCTGAGTCTGTCGGTGATGCTGGCGATGGCCTGTACGTCGATCCGCGAGGGTCAGTCACAGCGAATCAGATCGCTGATTTTGCCACTGGCAGCCTGACGGCTGTCCAACCATCCACTCGGCAATGCCTGGCGGCAGGTTCCTGCGCGGCCTGAATTCACACAATCGCAGAAATCAGTACAATTGATACAGCCAAGCGACGGTGGGAGTTGCCAAGACAGCTGGAATGGGCGGCTGTGGTGGAAATTTCGGAATTTTGATGTGAGAATTTTGTCGGTGGAAACAAAAAAATGCGCCAACGGGAAACTCTCATCAACAGGGTGCGATTGAAAGTGATGCGTAAATCAAATTAATTCGTCAGGCAGTTTTTCGGTTACCCCCTTCCCAGTAGGCTTCCCATTGCTCATTGGCCCGGCACAACCGAAGCGCGAGCATGTTATCCACGTTGTCGGCACTCCACCAAGCCCCCGGTCGCTTGAGCCGGGCTTGAATGACGTAACGATGTGCGCTCTCGATCTCTCCGGAGCCGATCGGCAAATCCTTCTCGGCGGCACCCTGATAGTCCACCTGATCCAGGCGCTTGCGCAAATACCGATGGGCTCTGCGCACCGGCGCATCCTCATCGGCAACCGAGGGCGCTTCAATATGCGCCATCAGCGCTTCAACCACCTGCACCGCCTGATTGGCTTTCAATCTTTGTTTCTGCTGCGACAGCCAGGCCGATACATCCGACGCACAACTCGGTGCCGCCGCCGACAGATATTCGCATAGATGCATGAAATCCACCAGATAGCTGCCATTACTGCCAAACTTCTCTTCCACCTGATTGCGAATCCAGACCGCACCGTCGCCGACCGCATGCAATTGCGTACCACGACCGAAATCAGCCCGCCTGGCACAATCATACAACTGCCGTCCGGTCTCTTCGACACCGCCTGAGAAATTCCCCCCATAATGAACCTTGAGGCTCTGCTGCGCGTGCGCAATGGTAAGCCGAATCTCCTGCCAATTCAACACTTTATCTTTACGTTTGTCGGACACCTGTGAATCCACAGTCACCACCGGAACCATGCTCCCGTCGGTCTGCGCGATCACATGCCTGACCCCGTCAGTATCCGGCCATTCGCAATTCAACTCCTGCTGCTCATGCATCGCTTTGCCGTGCTGCTCCGTCACCTCTCGAATGCCACTCACCGGCACCTCAATGCCGTAATGCTCCCGCAACCTGAGCTGAGCCTGTGCGAATGGCAATTCCGCACCAAAGTCCGTCACCGCACGCTGCAATGGTTTCGACAAACCACGACACGATACTTGCGCCTGCTTTGAAAATCCTCGAAGCAAATGGCGGCCCTTGCGAAACAACCTTTCTTCTACTTCTATGACGTCGAACGTGCTGCGCCACCAGAGTTTTTTTTCCTGCACTACGCACTTCCGAGTCCGCCTTCAGAAGCGCTTCTACATGTTGGCTCCGGCTTTCGGCCCAACTGCCAAGAGTCGCCTTGCCCAGTTCGCGGATCTTTTTAATAATCTTCTCCTCCGCTTCGTCTGCAATCTGAATGTTATCGTCTCGATCCGCTGCAATCTGTACCAACTCATCAACACAGGTACGCAATTCGGGGTTTGCATTGAGAAATTTCAGCAGATTTTCGTCTTTTTTTGCAGTCAATGAATTCATGTAAAATTACCTTCTACGTCAATACCAATGCTTCTATATTTTAAACTAACGCATCACTTCCAATCGCACCCTCATCAACACTAGCAGTTGACTTTGGTAGTGGAATTTCTTATTCTTGTTGATAGAGGTTGAGAGACACCGACTTTCGTTCAGAAACTGAAGCGAGTGTTCAATTAGCTTCGGAATTGGTGTTCAGGATAAATCGGAATACGTAGTTTGGGCATGAATTTACGATTCAGGTCGTTGTACGCAGGTCTTTTCTTTTTTCTCGTAGCGGTGATAATCCCCAACCATGTTTTGGTGGCGAGTTGGATTTGCGATGGATGGGAAGAAGGCATGCATTACCCGTTCATAATTGGTGATGCGGAGGAGATATCTGATTGCCTAGAGGCTGGCGCCGACCCAAACGCGCGACTCGAACATCAACTCACACCGCTGCACGTGGCGGCTGCCACGGCAGTATTCACGTCAGTAATTACCATCCTCGTAAAAGCGGGTGCCGACGTGCACGCAACTCTCGGCGACTCAGGGGTTACACCCCTAGCTGTAGCGGTTGTAGAAAGAAATTTGGAGGCCGTCACGGCACTCATAGCGGCCGGAGCCAACCCTCATTGGCGGATCGGTTCTAACAAGACTCCCTATCAAGTTGCCTCGGAAAAAAACGATCCAGCTCTCATGGCGGCGTTTGGAGTGAAAGCAGTTGCGGCCTTCAAGAAGGAGGTGGCCGCTGCCGCACGGGAGAAGGAAAAACAAATCCCGACCTTCAAACAATTCTTCGATGAACACGAGCCCGCTGCCGCACGGGCGTGGGAAGAACTGGAAAAACAAAGGCAGCAAATCCCGACCTTCAAACAATTCTTCGATGAACACGAGCCCGCTGCCGCACGGGCGTGGGAAGAACTGGAAAAACAAAGGCAGGCGGCCGCTACAGCGGCCCGAAAGAAGCCGATTGAAAAGCAGGTTCTAGCCGCGAGGGTCTCCTGCGACAAATGGAACACTGCGGAATTTTTTCGACATGCCGAGTCCGCGGATGTCTCCCGATGCCTCAAGACGAAGGACCCTAACACACGGGATGACAAGGGCCGGACACCCCTCCATGCAGCGGCTATGGTCAGCAAGAAACCCGCGGTCGTGGCGGCTCTGGCCAAAGGGGGAGCGGAACTAGACGCGCGCGACAGAGAGGGCCGGACGCCACTGCACCTAGTGGCGTGGTTCGGTAATTCACCCGCGGTCGTGACCGCCCTCGTCAAGGCGGGCGCGGACCTCAACGCGCTCGATGGGAAGGGACGCACCCCCCTTGAGTTCGCAGAGAAGTTCAGCGAATCGCCGGCCCTCGTGAACGCCCTCAAGAAGGCGGAAAACGCATCGGTCGCCTCGGCGGGAGGGGCGTGCGGAAAGTGGAACACGGCTGCGTTCTTCAGGGATGCGAGTCTCGCAGACCTCTCTCGGTGTCTTGAGACGGAAGACCCCGACGCGCGAAACGAGAACGGACGAACACCCCTGCACTATGCGGCGCAAGGCAGAGCACCGGCGTTCGTGACTGCCTTGGCGAAGGCGGGGGCCAAGATAAATGCGCGGGACAAGCGCGGCGGATGGACGCCCCTGCACCTCGCGGCGTGGTTCGGAAAATCCCGGATGGTCGTCCAAGCCCTGCTGGACGTGGGTGCCGACCCCGAGGCGAAAGACGACGCGGGTCGGATCCCGTGGGACTATCTGAATGAGAATCCCGTACTCAAGGATTTCGACCCGCAGGTGGTGAGGGTTTCCTGCAAGGACTGGAACACAGCCTCATTCTTCGAGTGGGCCAGCGCCGCGGACCTCTCGCGTTGCCTGAATGGCGGGGCGAAAGTCAATGCGCGCGATGAGACAGGAGCGACGCCCCTGCACTTGGCGGCGCGGCATGGCAAGACCCCAGACGTCGTGACCGCCTTGGTGGAAGCGGGGGCCGCGGTGGACACACGGGATGAAACCGGTGCAACGGCCCTGCACGCCGCGGCGGTGAAGAGCACAAACCCGGCGGTTCTCCAGGCCCTCTTGGATGTGGGAGCGGACCCGGAGGCGATTGACGATGCGGGCAGGACGCCATGGGACTACGTCAGGGCGAACCCTGCGCTCAACGATGCAGACTTCCACTCGCAGCTGGCGGTGGTCTCCTGCGAGGACTGGAACACAGCCTCATTCTTCGAGCGGGCGGACGCCGCAGAATTGTCCCGTTGCATCAAGGCTGGAGCAAAGGTGGATGCGCGGGACGAGACCGGTGCGACGCCCCTGCACCTCGTGGCGCAACACGGCAAGAGCCCGGCCGTCGTGACCGCGCTGGTGGAAGCCGGAGCCCGCGTGGGCGCACGGAACGAGACCGGTGCGACGCCCCTGCATACTGCGGCGGCGAAGGGCACGTCCCCGGCCGTCATCCAGGCCCTGCTGGCTGCGGGGGCTGACCCCAAGGCGAAAGACGAAGCGGGCAGGACGCCGTGGGACTACGTCAAGGCGAACGCCGTGCTCAAGAAAACGGGGATCCAGCACCAACTCACGGAAGTTTCCTGCGAGAACTGGAACACGGCGCTCTTCTTTGAGTATGCGGACGCCACGGACGTCTCGCGTTGCCTCAAGGCCGGGGTGAAGGTGAGCGCGCGGAATGAAACGGAGGCGACGCCCTTGCACATTGCGGCGTCGAAGAGTGAAGTTCCCGCGGTGGTCCAGGTTTTGCTGGATGCCGGAGCCGATCCTGCAGCCAGAGACGGGCAGGGAAAATCGCCGTGGGACCGTGCCAAGGCGAATCCCGCGTTGAAGGGGACGGAGGTCTACTGGCGGCTGAACGAGGGGCGGTTCAACTAGGCGGAGAGGGGACGCCAGGCAGCATGAAGTCTACGCTTTCTCAACCGTTTCTGGCATACTCCACCCCGGTTCGTCTTCCGCACAAGCCGTACTCATCTGGAGCCAGCTTGGGAATTCCGGGGACGGTTTGCGTCCAGGATTGTGCTAAACTAATTGGAACCTCAAATGGGTCATTGAACCTGACTGTTGCCGAATTTGAATCGGTACCGAGAGGAGAATTGCCATGAAGAAAAAAATGACCGTGCGCGCATTACACGTCGCCGCCGTGGTTCATGCAGCGGTGTTCTTTGCACCTTTCGCCGCGACTGCCACTATGTGCGACTGGACCGATTCCAACGACTGGACCGACTGTTGCAGTTCCAACGTGACGATCGTGGAAAGATCCCTTCTGAGCCGACAGGAGGTCGCCAATCAATTCGTGGAAGGCGCACTGGCTCTCAAATTGCGGTTAACGTATTCTTCCGTAAATGATGGCTGGTCGACGTTCGACTGCGCCAAATTTGATGTTGCCGTACGGATCGGGAATACAAGAAAGACATACAAGCACGTGGTTCCCTACTCGAGCGGAGTGGCCGATTACATCAAGGACACCATTCCATACTTATTTTCTCCTCCATTCCGGGAGAGCGACATATATATCGAGAGCGTCGCTTGCAAGATGCCGAAGCCTACTGACGGTGGATTTCCATGTCCATCTAACGTCCAGAAGGAAGAGGAACGGGAACGGCTTGCCCTAGAAGAGGAGCGTGAACGGCTTGCCCTGGAAGAGGAGCGTGAACGGCTTGCCCTGGAACAGGAGCGCCTGAATCAGGAAAAGGCACGGAAGAGGGCGGAGGAGGAACACAGGCGCGCCCGGGCCCGCGAACAAGAGCGCGAGCGCCAGAGGCTTGCCCAGCAGCAAAGGGAGCGGGAACGGCAAAGGCTCGCCCAGCAGCAAAGGGAACGGGAACGTCAGAGGCTCACCCAACAGCAAAGGGAGCGGGAACGGCAAAGGCTCGCCGAGGAACAACGAGAACTAGAGGAGATGAGTACCATAATGGGGTTCATAGGTGGTCTTGCAGGAGGGCTGACGGAACTGGAAAGGAGTGGGGACATCGGAATGTCTGTCCTACAAGGTCTGGCAGATGGCTTTGAGAGTGCCGGCAGTGTTTATTCAGGAGGAGACTACTTGAGCGGGACTGTAAGCAAATCTTGCGAGCAGGCTCAGCGAAGGGTCGAACGAAAGCTAGCATCCCAAGATGTGTCCAGCGGTTATGGAATTTGCTCTAGCTATAGATATTATTTGCAGACATTACAATATGTAAAACGAGAACTCTTGAATGGTGGCTGCTCTCAAGACTCATTGAGGGATTATGACCGAGCGATTGCGGAAACGCGAAATGGAGTTGCCGCCGCCTGCAACTGACCGGCACGAATACAGAGACAACAAAGTAGGTGAAGCTCTTACGGCATTGATGTCTTGAGAGATTAGAAACTAAGGGTGCTCATCTAGCGTAGATGTAGCAATGTCCAAACCAATCTGTAGACTTATCAAATATACGACACCAATAAAAAATATCTTCCTAATTTCTATCTAAAGCAAGCCACGAGCCAGCACTCTTTCTGGCGTGGGGCCGTTTTCAGTGCGACGTAAGTCAAGCACGGAATTAAATCGGGCAAACTGCCACGACGATCGCATCGATACTCGAATTTCGCTAGGTAAAGTTGGGCGTATTTCGGGGCAATCGAATGATAACCGTTGCGCAGTGCCGATTTCAGATTCCGCAACACCGAGCAGGTCATCGTGGCCATCGCCCGGGAACTGGTAATGACAAATGGGGCAATCCATATCAGTTACTGACTACTAATTTCAGACATCCTGACATGGTAGATCAGCTGTTGTAGATGATAGTCTGTACAACAGATTGAAAATGCAGAATTTTCTCTATTTTTTTGACGATATTCATTTGACATTTGGCTTCATATCGGCTAATATATATCTGTACATAAATAGAACTTTTCAACCATCAGAGCACAGCCAACATGAACTACAGCATCGAACTGTCACACCCAGAAGCAACCCCCATCGCCCGAGGCTTCTCAGTCGCCTGCGTTGATGGGGTAGTCACCTACTTTTCCAATCTCATCCCATTCGAGCGCCATGACGAAAATGACAAACAGGCCAGAGCATTTATCATGGCCCGACTTCGAGTCGATTCCAATCTGCCGGTCAACAGCATCGCAAAAGCGCTGAACGTATCGCGCTCGACCGTCATGCAGCATTGCAAAAACTACCGTGAGTTTGGCCGGGCCTGGTTTTTCAAACCGCGCAAGCAGCGCCGGCGCAGCGCAATTGACTCAGCCACCAAAGAACAGGCGGAATCGCTTCTGGCGCAAGGCGTCAGCGCCAGCCAGGCGGCAAGTCAATTGAATATTGCCCGAGCAACACTGACGGAGAATATTCGCGCGGGCAAGATCAAAAAGCCTGGTTCAAAGCTGCGCAGCAGCAGTGAAACGCAAGGCGCCAGCCACCGTACCGAGCGCGATGTGCGTGACCAAAGCGCTTCGATGGGACGGGCGGCAACCAATGTTGCTGGACGCACGCTGGCACTTACAGGGGCTCTGGCGGAGGTTACGCCGAGTTTCGACCAGAGTGCTTATGCGGTTGAGCGCGGGGGTGTGTTGGCCGCTTTGCCGATGCTGCTCAAAGAAGGGATTTTGACGGCGCCGCTACGCTTGCCTAACGGCTACTATGGCTTGTCATCGATTTTGCTGTTTGCATCGCTGATGTGCATGGCACGGGTACGCAATCCAGAACAGCTGCGCTATGACGCACCGGGAGAATGGGGACAGATACTGGGACTGGACCGCTGTCCTGAAGTCAAGACATTACGCAGCAAACTCAGTTTGCTCAGTGAAGATATCGACAAGGTTCACGGCTGGCAGCAGGCGCTTTCCAAAAAGTGGCTGAACGATGACTGCAGCGGGGCTGCGACTTTGCTCATTGACGGTCACGTCAAGGTGTACAGTGGCACCAAGGGACGGGTGCCAAAGAAATTCGTGCCGCGTCAGAAACTGTGTCTGCCGGCGACGGTGAGTTACTGGGTCAATGTGCTAGGCGCTCAGCCGCTTCTTTGCCTACATCAAGACTATGACCCTGGACTGGTCAGTGCGCTTGAGCACGATGTGGTCAAAGAGTTGCATGCCATTGGCGTAGCGTCATCTGAGGCGCCGGATTTAACTGTGGCAGACAGTAATGCTGAACCGTTAGTGACTTTGGTGTTTGACCGCGAGGGGTGGAGTCCGGATCTGTTTAAGCGGCTGGCGCGCAAGGGCATTGCCTGCATTACCTGGCAGAAGAATTTCAATGAGCCGCGCTGGGATGACGATGAATTTCGCAGCACTGCCGTTACCATACACGGTCCGGCACAGACTCATGAGCAGACGGTGCTGATCGGTGAGAAGTCGCTGAAGTTGAAAAACAAGCTGCAAGTGCGTCAGATTCGCCGCCGTCTTGATTGCGGCCGTGAGGTTGCGATTGTGACCACTCACCCGTCGATTTCGACTGAGCAGGTTGCCGGTTCGATGTTCTCCCGCTGGTCGCAGGAGAACTTTTTCAAATACATGCGTGATGAGTTCAACGTAGACGCCTTGAACACGCATGCACTGGAACCGGTCGATGAGAACACGCTTGTCGTGAATCCTCGATGGCGGGCGAATGAAAAACTGATTGGCAAGTTTCTCGGGCGGCTTAAGACCGTGAGAAACCAGCAGGCAAAATGTGCTGGCAACGATGCCAAGGCGGCGCGGCAGCTGAAACTGGCACAAGAAGTTCAGATGCTTGAGGGACAGCTCGAAGAGGTGCGTCTGGAGAAAAAGCACACTGCAAAACATGTGCGTGCCGGAGACCTTGATGAGGCGCAGCGCCTTGATGCGCTGCCCAAAGCGCAAAGGCTATTTATCGACATCATTCGCATGATTGCCTATCGGGCTGAGACTTGCATGGTGCCGGCTGTGGCAAACGCACAAGGCAAAAAAGCCAATCCAAGAAAGGCGCTGCAGACATTATTCAGCACCGATGCCAATATCATCCCTGATCATGAAAATCGCATTCTGAAGGTTCAGATCCTTGGCTCGGGCAGCCGTTGCGTAGACCGTGCGCTGGCACCGCTTCTGGATGAATTGACGACTACTGAAACCGTGTATCCCGGAACCGATCTGAAACTGGTTTACGAACTCACAGCAAATCACTGTGAAGCGAACTGATCGACAAATGGGTACAGGGTGAAATTAGCCTATTTCAGGAAGTCTGAAATTAAACAAACCATCCAATCCGATTCGGGCTGCTTAGTGAATCCGGTGCGAACGAATCGTGTATTCTCCTCCCAGCAAGTCACCAAAAATTTCAGGAATCGCTGGGTGCTCAACAGGACCGCCTTCGGCATCAGGCAAAAGATTCTGCTCCGAAACATACGCAACATAAGTGGTTTTTTCGTTTTCAGCCAGCAGATGGTAAAACGGCTGATCTTTTTTAGGACGAATATCGGCTGGAATTGAATCATACCATTCTTCGGTATTGTTGAATTCTGGATCGACGTCAAAAACAACCCCTCTGAAATCGTAGTGGCGATGGCGGACGATTTGCCCAATCTTGAATTTTGCTGATATCGGCATATGAACTTTACCAATTGCTAGATAATACAGCAGATATAAATAGTTTCTTTATGCACACAAATCAAGTGTAGCACCTATTGAATATTATCTCTACCAGAATTGTGGCCAGAGGCGAGTGTTCCACCGAATTTTCCGGATAATTTGAAATTGACTGACGTCACACACATTCTCAAGGATTTGAACGAACGGCAGCGTGAAGCTGTTGTCGCAACTCCCGGTCCACTGCTGATTACTGCGGGCGCCGGAAGCGGCAAAACAGCTGTACTTGTTCGCCGCATCGCATGGCTAATCGAAGCGACCGGTGTATCCAGGCACAGGATCATGGCCGTAACCTTTACCAATAAAGCAGCCCGAGAAATGAGATCGCGAGTGGAAAGTTTGCTGGGTGATCAACCGGCTCCATCCAAAATCGGAACTTTCCACGGGCTCTCGAATATATTTCTACGCGTTCACCACCAGGAAGCCGGCCTACCCCATGATTTCACGATTGTGGATGCTGACGATCAGAAGTCTTTTATTAGTCGCCTGGTACGGGATCATCAACTGCCAATCGGTGAATTATCAGCAAGGGGATTCCAACACTACATCAACAAGTGCAAAGAGCAGCAAATACGCGCGGCAAATGCGAGTCCATCTAATCATCGTGAAAAAATCTACGCTGAAGTTTATCGACTCTATGAGCACGAATGCAACTTGCGCGGCCTAGTGGACTTTACCGAGCTCCTGCTGAGAACACTGGAAGTCATGCAGCGGAACGAAATCGTACGTGACGCAAATCAGGAAAGGTATCTACATGTTCTAGTGGACGAATTTCAGGACACCAATGCGTTGCAGCTTGAATGGCTGAAAATGTTTTTCGCTAAATATCGGAATGTTACCGCAGTCGGAGACGAAGATCAGTCCATCTACGGGTGGCGAGGCGCAGTAGCAGAAAACATGCTGGATTTTGAGAAACTATTCTGCAATGCAAAACTCATTCGGCTGGAACAGAATTATCGGTCCACACAGCCCATTCTCAACGCAGCAAATGCGGTAATCAGCAATAATCGGAATCGATATGAAAAGAAACTGTGGACCGAACAGAAAGGCGGACGCTTGATAAAACTGTTCAGTGCCGAGGATTTTGAGGCGGAAGCTGCATTCATTGCCGACACAGTGGAGCAGTTTGAATCTTCGAAATTATCCTATTCAGATTTTGCGGTTCTGTACCGAACAAATGCGCAGTCCAGAGTATTCGAAGTTGAATTCAGTTCGCGTGGAATTTCTTTTCGCCTTTATGGAGGTGTGAGATTTTATTCCCGACTGGAAATAAAGCATGTCCTCGCCTATCTGCGCTTGCTAGTGGATCCCCACAACAACGACGCCTTTGAAAGGATCGTCAATAATCCGCCTCGAGGTATCGGAGATGGGACGCTGCGGAAAGTCGGGGAAGTGGCCAGGAACAAGGAAATCTCGAATTGGGATGCCACACTTGAAATTATTAACGATACATCCTCTCAATCTCGTATGGTCGCCCCCCTGCGCAGGTTCATTGAAATGATGGGTGGACTCAGGAATGAGTGTCAGGGAATTTCGTTGTACGCAATTATCGATCGCACAATTAAGGTTACCAAATTACGTCAATACTACATGGTGCGCAATACAGACATCGATATGGCGCGGGTTGAAAACCTGGACGAAATGCTGAATGCTGGAGCCAATTTCATTCGCAATAAGGAAATCGACGACAATGAAAACGCAATTGTGCCATTTCTGGATGAAGTAACACTCGATGCCGGCGACACACACGATGGAAATCTAGATGCGGTTCAAATGATGACGCTGCACCTCGCCAAAGGGCTGGAATTTCCGGTGGTGTTTCTGACCGGCCTGGATGAGAATTTGCTGCCGCATGCTAATGCAATATTCAACCGCTCAGGATACACATCTTCTGAACCGAATCCACTGGAAGAAGAACGCCGGTTGTGCTATGTCGGCATGACGCGGGCACAGCAGCAACTGTATCTGACACGCGCAGACCGTCGTCTGCTACACGGACAGTGGCAAAGGTACAGACCGTCCAGATTTGTTGGTGAAATCCCCACAGATTATGTTGAATTCGTCGACCACAGAAAAATTGAATCTGTGAATACATCGGCCCATCAGGATGAACTTCACGACTTGTTAGGCAAGGAGGTACAGCATGTGAAATTTGGAAATGGAATTGTCCTAAACGCCGAAGAAGGTGGCGAGTATTGTCTTGTCAAAGTGAAGTTTTATTCGAGCGGTGAGAAATTATTGGTCTTGGACCAGGCGAATCTACAGGTTTTGGAGAATTGACAGTCCAGGCAATTCAGAATAGCACGGTAATCGGAACGAGAATCATCACTCAGAATAACGTGTAGACTGAAAATATATAATAGTCGGTTTTGGTTGAACAGGTAGGCACGGACATGAACGTATTGGACAATACCGTTGAGTTCATCGAGATGAAAGACGGAACTCTTGAAGACTATCAACTGTTACACAAATACGAAAAAGAATTTTCTAGAAACACAGCCAATCGAGTACTGGATCACCTGCTTGGTCTCGAAAGCAGTCTGGCTGGCTACAAGATTACTCGGCTTGAACATGGGCTTCAAACTGCAACTCGAGCTTGGCGTGACAACGCTGGCGAAGAAATGGCTGTTGCCGCACTGTTGCACGATATTGGCGACACTCTTTCACCGGAAAATCATGGCGAACTGGCCGCAGCAGTACTGCGACCGTTCGTGTCGCCCGAAACCTATTGGATACTGAAGTATCATGGAATTTTTCAAGGCTATTACTTTTTTCATCACTTGGGAGAAGACAGGAATCTACGCGATCGATATATGGATCATCAGCACTATCAGGCGTGCGTGGATTTTTGTGCGAAATGGGATCAATCTTCATTTGATCCGGAGTATGATTCTTTGCCGCTGGATTTTTTTGAACCCATGATTCAAAAAATTTTTGCGCGGGAACCGTTTGGTACTCACACAAACTGATCCGAAATTAATCAAGTTGATGTGATTCAACTGCTATCTTTAATTTGAACTAGGAAACATGACAGCATCATTTAGCGACAGAGACGGAATTATCTGGAATAACGGCACGCTAGTGCCTTGGCGAGAAGCAAACGTACATATTCTCACGCATTCCCTGCACTACGGCGTGGCTGTATTCGAAGGGCTTCGAGCCTATCAGACAACTGACGGTACCGCAATCTTCCGACTACAGGACCACACAAATCGATTGTTTGCATCGGCTCACATCTTGCGCATGAAGATTCCTTTCGATCATGAAACCTTGAACAAAGCGCAATGCACTGTCCTTCGAGAAAACGGACTCGAAAGCGGCTATATACGCCCAATTGTTTACTATGGTTCTGAAGGAATGGGACTACGGGCTGATAACCTCTCAACCCATGTGATGATCGCAGCTTGGGACTGGGGTGCCTATCTAGGAGCAGAAGGCATCAAAAATGGTATTCGCGTAAAAACATCTTCATTTTCGAGGTTGCATGTGAATGTAGCCATGTGTCGCGCCAAAGCCTGCGGGAATTACATCAATTCAATTCTGGCGTTGCAGGAAGCACTGGACAACGGTGCGGACGAAGCGCTGCTGCTGGATACCGAAGGTTACGTGATGGAAGGATCCGGTGAGAATGTGTTTATTGTAAGAAACAACAAAGTCATTACTCCCGACATGGCTTCCACACTGGAAGGGATTACCAGACTCACCGTTTTCGAACTGCTTGCAGAAATGGGATATCAGGTTGAGGAACGACGCATTACTCGTGATGAAGTATACATCGCAGATGAAGCTTTCTTTACCGGCACGGCAGCAGAAGTGACTCCAATTCGAGAACTGGACGGAAGAGTGATTGGCGACGGCAAACCCGGGCCGATCACCAAACAGCTACAGTCCAAATATTTTGATGTAGTAGAGGGAAGAAGCAAGAAGCATCGAGACTGGCTGACGTACGTTTGAGATGGCAGTGGTGAAGACGAAAAACTATCAGCCGAAACCGGGGGACGCCCCGAACACGGACATGTTTGTAAATGTCACAAAAGATGATCTACCCCTCCATTGCCCGCTGGAGCGCATGAGGTTGTGGGATTCTCATCCACGTGTCTACCTGCCTATTGAAGAAACCGGGGAAGAGCAATGCCCTTATTGCGGTACCCGGTTCGTTCTGGTGTAGCAAATCAAGCAACCCATTGTTTCGTTCTGGTACTTTTGTGAGCGAAATTTCTAGCCCATACCGATGAACGTTAATATGCCCTGCATCCGTCAAATTCGAGACTCAGAGCAAATTTTTCCTCGTTTTCGGGAGTACGAAGAATTACTCGCCGAACGTAGCATCTGCTCAAGGATTTTCTCAAAGGATGTCAGCATCTGGAGCGAATCCGGGGTTTCTCCCACCCCCTCGGATTGCTGTCTGGATTGGACAGATTCGTTTCAGCGATCGCTTCCAACAATTACCGAAGTGCCAAAATTGCCGAAGTATGTCGATACGGTTGTACTGATCGGAATGGGAGGCGCAAGTCTCGCTGTCAGAGTATATGCCGAAGTTTGCTATAGTGAAACCAGGCGCACCTTGCGCGTACTGGACAGCACTTCTCCGGATTTCCTGGCGACGGTACTGCAACAACCAGAGTCGAAAAACAGTTACTACATAGTATCCAGCAAATCCGGAAATACTGTAGAAACTCTTGATATCGCAAGAACCGTTTTTGAGCATGTAGGATGTTCGAGCCAGTTCTCAGTTTTGACTGATCCATGCACTGGTAAACTGAGGGAATGGGCAAAAGACAATGACATCACGTCATATTTGTCCGATTCCTATGTACCGGGTCGATTTGCTGCGTTGAGCAGTCTTGGGCTCATCCCAGTAAAAATATTAGGATTCGATCTGTCTCCGCTACAGGACGTGATAGATGACCATGTTGCGATGATGAAGATAAGTGATTCAAACTACGGAATCGAAACTCGACAGCTTGCAGCGGCTATGGCTTGTGCAACAACTGAACCCGGCAGTAGAATGCTGTTGTCAGCGAATGCGAATTTACTGCCTGCTCTGCAATGGATTGAGCAGATTGTTGGAGAAAGTCTGGGAAAGTCGGGTCATGGAGTACTTCCAGTAATTCAGCTCCCGACGTCCAATGAGACTGACAATGATGAATTGCAGGTGTGTCTTTGCACCGAGCAAACTGAATCTGCATTGATATTTCAAACCCGACTATCGAATATCAGTCAGCTGGCGCGCATGTTTCTTACTTTCGAAACTGCTATTTCAATGGCTGCATACTTGATTAGCGTAAATCCGTTCGATCAACCGGATGTGGAACGCAGCAAACAGATTGTGTCAGATTCTTTGGATTCAGATAACAATCGCCCTGATCTGATCACAGACCAAGAAATCAAGGTCAACCGATCAGCTGACTCGGTTCAGAAGATTCAGGAAGCGATCTTGAATCTTGAATCTTCAATTGGAATTCACGACTATGTCGCGTTGCTCGCTTTCGTGTCGCCGACTACTGAAAATGAACAGATGCTGTCTGAAATTACGAAGAATCTGAAGGCTGTTATCGGACGCAGTGTAGTGCAAAATTTTGGACCGCAGTATCTGCATTCAACGGGGCAGTTTCACAAAGGAGGTCCTGCCACCGGGAACTTCCTAATAATCAAAACCGATCAAGACGCAGATATTGATGTAGCTAGGCAATCCTACACATTCGGCAGACTCATGGAACTCCAGGCATCGGTCGATGCTGAAGTATTACGCGAACTTGGCCGTCCTGTCTGCCAATTTCGAGTTATGCAACCCGTTACCAAGAGTCTCCAAAATTTAGCAGAGGCTATTCGGAGTATTGGGTAAATTTAATCCAGTCCCTGCATGTAGACGGCGAGGTCCTCAATTTGCTGAAGCGTGAGTCGAAATGAGATCGTTTCCATTTCCTCACTTTTGCGTTCACCGGTCTTGAATTGGAGTAGTGATTGAACCAGATACTCTTTAAACTGCCCCGAAACCTTTGGATAACGAGAAGGAATCCCATCTCCAGCCGGACCATGACAAGCCATGCAGGCGGGTACGGAATACTGGTTTAAGCCCTGCCTGTAAATTTCCTGTCCACGTCTGGCCGCGACTAGGTCCGATTCGGCAATATTTGCCCTGCTGGTCTCATTCTGTGAATAGTAGGCATCGATATCCTGCATATCCTGCTCAGACAAATTCAAGATCATGCCCATCATAACTGCACTCTGCCTTGCTCCCGACTGATACGCTGCGAGTTGGGTTGCAATGTAGCCGGACACTTGTCCGGCAACCTTTGGAAATTCAGGATTGGTGCTATTTCCATCAGCTCCATGGCAAGCTGCGCATGCTGTCGCTTTTTCCTTGCCAGCAACAGGATCACCAGCTCCCAATGCCAAACTGGTTATGGTCAGTAATATTCCGAATATCGATATCAATGTACAAACTTTTTTCAGCATGGCTGCCTGCATAGTGTTGATTTCCAAAATGATGGTGGTGTGTAAATCCAGATTTGCTGAGTCGATTCTGACGATTTTCGCTAAATATATCACGAATTGAGCTTCAAGAGTTCAGGCTTGTAAAGCATATCCCAGCTCGGTTGCAAGCGATAATAGGAAGATTAGACCTGTAAGTGAAATATATTTATGGAATCAAAGCGGCTTCAATAAAAGAAGGAGTGGCTTATGTATTTTCGAGTGAACTCATCGGCACTGTGAAGTCGCTTTGCCCGGTGCCCGAATTTGGAAACAGCAGTCTTGGAAGTGTGGAATCAGACAAAAACGAGCGTAATCAGGTGCCAATCAACCTCAACGATGCAGAATATATCGTAGCGGCTCACAAACCTTCTCAGTGGATGACAGATGAAGGCTGCGAGGTGGCGTTTGCGGGTCGTTCAAATAGTGGAAAATCCACTGCTCTCAATTCAGTTACAAGACGTAAAGGGCTCGCTAAAACGAGCAAGACACCGGGACGAACCCAGCAGATCGTTTTCTTTCAGATAGCGCCGAACATAAGACTGGTAGATTTACCCGGCTACGGTTACGCAAAAGTGCCGGAGCGAGTGCGGCTGCACTGGGCCAGGGTTATAGAGCAGTACCTTGAAACCCGAGTCAGCCTGTGCGGGCTGATCCTGACGATGGACATACGACACCCTCTGAAGCCCCTTGATGTGCAAATCATCAACTGGTGTCGCCAGTCCGCTGTTCGGATCCACATTCTATTGACAAAATCCGACAAGCTTTCCAAGTCCAAAACAACGTCGATCCTAGCCTCGGTGAAAAACGAGTTCAATGATTGTGAAGATGTAACGCTACAGGCGTTTTCCGGTAAAACTGGTTTGGGCGTTACTCAGGCACAGGAAATTATCTGCGGCCTGTTGGGGCAAGTTGATTAACTTTGTTCTTATTGGTGGGCGCTTGCCCAGTTTGTGCCAATTCCGACATCAGCAACCAGCGGTACTCGAAGTTCAGTTGCATTTTCCATAATCGCCTTCACGTTTTCAACTGCCAGATTTTGTTCGGACTCTGGAACTTCCAGCACCAGTTCGTCGTGAACTTGCATGATCATTCGACAACTGCAATCAGATCTGGTGATCCAATGGTCAACTTCAATCATGGCAAGCTTGATAATGTCGGCAGCAGAACCCTGTAGCGGAGCATTGATAGCAGTTCGTTCGGCATGCTGACGACGACCGTAATGCTTCGCATTGATGTCCGCCAGATAGAGGCGCCGTCCGTAGATCGTTTCGACAAACTTCTCGCTGTGTGCCTGTGTTCGGGTATTGTCCATGAACTCCCGTACTTTCGGATATCTGGCAAAATACTGTTCTACATACTCCTGTGCCTGTGATACGTCAATCTGAAGCTGGCGGGCCAAGCCAAACGAAGACATCCCGTACATCAAGCCGAAGTTGATCGCTTTTGCATGTCGCCTCTGATCCGAGGTGACTTGATCAATGCGGGCATCAAATACTTCAGATGCTGTAAATCGATGCACATCTTCACCGTTTGCAAATGCGTCTACAAGTCCGGGGTCTTCAGACAGATGGGCCATGATTCGAAGCTCAATCTGAGAATAGTCAATTGATATGAGAATGCATCCAGGATCTGCCACGAATGCCTCGCGAATCCGTCTGCCTTCTGCAGTTCGAATGGGAATGTTCTGTAGATTCGGTTCCAATGATGACAGACGCCCGGTTGCAGCGACTGCCTGATGGTATGAGGTATGGACTCTCCCGGTTGCAGAGTGAATTAGATTCGGCAGCTTATCCGTGTAAGTAGATTTCAATTTGGCCAAACTCCGATACTCGAGAATCAGTCTAGGAACATCATAAGTCATGGCGAGCTGATTCAGGACCGCTTCGGAAGTGGATGAATGTCCTTGCGAGGTTTTGCTGGTAGGCTGATATCCAAGGACGTCAAAAAGAACTTCCCGAATCTGCTTGGGCGATGACACATTGAACTTCGTTCCGGCGCTTTCATAAATTTTCTGCTCGACCGATTGAATACGCGAATGGAGTTCCGCACTTTGACGGCCCAGTTCATCTCTATCGATTCGCACACCGTGATTTTCCATGCGCATCAGAACAGGCGCCAGCGGCATGTCAATCTTTTCAAAAACATCCTGCAGTTGACCCGTGGTTTGAAGCTGTGGCCACAGTGCCTCGTGCAAACGAAACGCTATATCAGCATCTTCTGCGGCATAGTGGGTGGCAGTATCAATTTCGATGCGATCGAATGTGAGTTGATTCTTGCCTTTCTTACCAGCAATATCCTCAAACTTAACGGTCGTGTGGTTCAGATACTTAAGCGATAAATTGTCCAGACTGTGCTTGGATACCGCAGTACTGTTCAGTACATACGATTCAATCATCGTATCGTAAACGACGCCCCTGACCGTAATGCCGTACTTGGCAAACACAACTGCGTCGAATTTCAGGTTCTGTACGATTTTCCCAATTTCGCGGTTCTCAAAAACCGGCTTCAACTTCTCTATCACCCACTCTTGATCCAGCTGCGAAGCTACTCCCGGGTAGTTGTGAGCAACAGGAATATAGAAAGCTTCCCATGACTGAACACTCACAGAGATGCCAACCAGCGTTTCATGTCTCATGTCCAGTCCGGTTGTTTCTGTGTCGAATGCAAACACTTCACTATTCGCTAACCGTTCGACAAGATTTTCGAAAGCTGTTTTATCCGTTACACAAGAGTACTGGATGACCGGCTGTTTTTTTTCTACTTGGCCTACTTCCAGATTTTTTAGCCACGAATGAAACTCAAGACGCGTATACAGTTCCCGCAATTGATCCATGTCCCCGGGAGTGATCGTGAAATTCTTAGTGTCCAATTCGACATCCACATCGAGTTTCAGTGTCACCAATGTTCTAGCAAGTTCGAGTTGTTCCAGAGAATTTCGCAGATTTTCACCGGCCTTGCCGGAGAAGGAGTCGGCATTTTCTATGATGCTGTCGAGAGACCCGTGCATAGCCAACCACTTTGCGGCCGTCACTTTGCCGACTAAAGGAACACCCGGAATATTGTCGGAAGAATCCCCAACCAATGACAGAAAGTCGATAATCTGTGTGGGCAGCACGCCGAACTTTTCCTTTACCTGGCTGGGACCGAGTTTTACTCCATTTTTCTCATCGAGAATAGCAATTCTGTCGGTGACCAATTGCGCCAGATCTTTATCACTACTGGCGATCACAGTAAATAGCCCAGCATCCCTGGCCGCGGTTGCCAGCGTTCCAATCACATCGTCCGCTTCCACTCCGGATATGGATATCGTTTTTATTCCCATCGCTGCAACAAGCTGACGGATCACTTCATACTGTGAGCGAAGATCGTCCGGCATCGGCGGCCGGTTTTCCTTGTAGTGCGGGTAGATGTCATAGCGAAAAGTTTTTCCCTTTGCATCGAAAACAACCACAAGATAATCTGGAGAGTAATCACGAATGATCCGCTTCAACATGCTTACAACACCGTACACTGCGCCTGTCGGCTCACCGCTTGACGTACTTAGGTTGTGCGAGTGATAAGCGCGGTAAACATATGCCGAGCCATCTACTAGATAAATCGTTTTTTCTTGGGGTGTCATAAGATCAGACTTCCTGACCTCGACCAATTAAATATGTCATCATTCTAAAGGTTTGTCGGGCGGTTTTCATTGAAAAGTGCGAGGCAGGTGCTGGGAAATCCTTCGCAGATGGCTTTCGAATCGAGTTGTTGGAGGCGCAATAGGGCATGTCGGCAATCCTGCGAACTGAATAAGGTGACATATTAAATTAGCCGGCATTACAAAGAAATTCACTGAGAATATCATTCGGTTTTCATAAAAAGAATATAAGTATTATCAACATGCGTGAACTTGAAGCAAATCGGATTGGAAATAGAGGTCAGGAAGTCTGAAGATAGGATCAGTTCGAGAATTGGAATCCAGTAATGCCAAAAGAAGTACTAACTTCATTATTTCATAATCCGCTCGCGTTTGCGACACGACAAATTATCATCATTCCATATAAAATTGGTTTAATTCAACCAATAACCCGCATTCCATTTTGCCCATAAAAATGATAAGTGTATCTCAGCTGACCAAGCGATTTGGCAATCAAACTGTCGTAGACAATCTGACATTTTCCGTCGAACGCGGTGAAGTACTTGGCTTTCTTGGGCCCAATGGTGCCGGTAAATCCACGACCATGAAAATGATCTCCGGTTTTCTGAAACCGGATCACGGATCAGTTGAAATCGAAGGGATAGATATCGAAGCGAATCCGATCAAAGCCAAGTCGAAGCTGGGCTATCTGCCAGAAGGAATACCGCTTTATGGCGACATGCCGGTTCATTCATTTCTCATCTTTGCAGCCAGAATTCGTGGGCTAAGCGAATCAAACCTTGCACAACAGATCGCCTCAGTCGTATCCGATGTGCAAATCGAGGAGGTGCTGACACAGCCGATTTTCACACTCTCGAAAGGATTCAAACGCCGCGTCGGGCTCGCCCTGGCGCTGCTGCATGACCCCGATGTTCTGGTGTTGGATGAACCAACCGATGGACTGGACCCAAATCAAAAAGAGCAGGTCCGAGCACTGATCGAAAAAATATCCGAGAAAAAAGCGATCATTTTATCGACGCACATCCTAGACGAAGTTGACTCAGTATGCAGACGTGTGATCATTATAGACAAGGGACAAATCATTGTCGATCAGACGCCGGAGTCGCTGGTGACAGCGTCTAAATTTCATAATTCAGTTCGAGTACAGATGGTCGATATAGACCCAGTGGAGGTTCAAAAACAACTATCCGGTATTGATGCCATTGACAACTTACAGTATATTGAGAGAGACAAGTCTTTCCATCTAACTGCAAAAGACGGTCAATCGATTGTTGAGGAAATTTGGAAAGTTGCGGAATCAAATCGCTGGAAAATTCGAACCCTGTCAGAAGAAAGAGGTGACCTGGAAGATGTCTTTCGTCAGATTACTACTAGCCATTGAAGACTGTACTGCCATACGTTATTCTATAGCCCGACTATTCACGGCTGTCGGGATTTTGCTGATTTTCCCCCTTTCTGACACAGTTCAAGCACAAATGCTAATTGACACAATAGAAATTCCGAAACGCTCCCCTGTCACCACCGGAATCGTCATTGCAAGCCCCACTCAAGTTGACGATACAGTTCCCGAGACACAGGAGACATCTGCTGAAAAATCACCTAGTGGCTTGAGTTACACCGAGTACCAAGTCGGTTCAAGTACAGTCAGGGAGTACAGAAGCGGCGATCGGCTGATGTATGTCGAAATCACTCAGAAGAGCGGGTCGTCTTATGTCATTGACTATAGTGCACCCCAAAAATCCGACCAAACCCAACATCGGTCAGGAGTGATCGTTTCACGCTGGTGATGGTTTCTTCACCAGTTGAAGTTGGTGTTTATGTTGGAGAAAATCTGAAGCGATACGCATTTGGAAACAATCATCCGTTCGGTCCCGACCGACATGACGCATTCTGGAATGAGGCAGTAACCACCGGTCTGGCCAGCCAAGTTCAGATATTGGCACCGGTCATCTGCGATGAGAGCGACTTAGAACGCTTTCATGACGAAGAATACATTCAGTTTCTCAAGAAAAGTTCCATTCGTGGAACGGGATTTCTGGACCACGGAGACACACCTGTATTTCCAGGAATTTTTGAAGCGGCATCCTATGTAGTCGGTAGCGATCTTGACGCTCTCGATAGAATGATGAGAGGCGAGTTCAACCGAATTTTCATTCCCATCGCCGGGCTTCATCATTGCAGCCGAGATTCTGCAGCGGGCTTTTGTGCGATTAGTGATCTTGGCATTTTGATCCAGACTCTGCGCGAGCTTTACGGCATTCGACGGATCGCGTATGTGGATATTGATGCGCATCACGGTGACGGGGTTTTCTACTCGTTCGAGTCAGACCCGGATTTGATAATTGGCGACATTCACGAAGATGGGCGATATCTGTATCCAGGAACGGGCTCTGCCCACGAGACCGGCAAGGGTGACGCGGTCGACACAAAAATCAACCTTCCAGTAATGCCTGGCAGCCGCGATGATGTCTTCTATGATTCGTGGGGCCGACTCGAAGAATTCCTCCGTTCGTACAAGCCCGAATTCATTGTACTGATGGCAGGTGCCGACAGTATTGACGGTGACCCGATTACTCACATGAAGTTTACGCCCAAAGCTCATGGGCATGCTGCAAAGCGACTGTGTCGGATGGCCGAAGAGTTTTGTGGGGGCAAGATTATTGCGCTGGGCGGTGGTGGATACAATCGACGAAATCTTGCACAGGCATGGTGCCAAGTACTCAGAGCCCTGATTGAAACTTGACTATCAGGGAATGTATCGCGCACAATCTATTTTCATACCGACTCAAACACATTTTTTCGGACAATTGGCTTTCACTACACTGTGCAAACCAATGCGCATTACACACCGAACAGCCTTGTCTGGCCCTGTCTAACAGGAGGTTACATCAAGTCAAACCTGATTTAACGTGAGATTTAGTTCATAATTCGTTATTATTTGACCTAGAAATAACACTCGTAGCAACAATTCATTCATAGTGCAATTGTGCTGCGAGATTTACAATATAGATTTTTTTTAACTCAGATGGAGGATAAGTTTCATTATGGAACGCCGACAATTTTTAAAAGCCGGTGCTATAGCTGGCACCGCCGCAGCCGCCACAACTCTGGCTGCACCCGCAATCTCCCAAGGCATGAAGGAATTCCAAATGGTTACGTCCTGGCCGAAGAATTTCCCTGGATTGGGAACAGCAGCGGCTCGATTTGGAGACCGCGTAACCACCATGTCCGAAGGCAAAATGACCGTCAAGCTTTTCGCTGGTGGTGAACTCGTTCATCCGTTGAAGTGTCACGATGCGGTTCAGGAAGGCACCGCAGACATGTATCACTCGGCGGAATACTACTATCAAGGCAAAGCGCTTGGACTTTCGTTTTTCGCTTCCGTTCCTTTCGGTCTGACTCCGGCAGAAATGGATGCCTGGCTTCATCACGGGGGCGGGCAACAGATTTGGGATGATCTAAACGCAAATTTTGGAGTAAAGAGTTTCGCATGCGGCAACTCCGGTTCCCAAATGGGCGGATGGTTTGCTAAACCTGTCACTTGATGACTTCAAAGGACTCAAAATGCGAATGCCGGGTCTGGGTGGACGAGTGATTGATGCCCTTGGAGGATCGTCAGTTACCCTCGGCGGTGCTGAGATTATGCCTGCCCTGCAAGCAGGGACGATTGACGCGACCGAGTGGGTCGGACCTTGGAACGACTTGGCGTTCGGATTTTATAAAGTCGTTAAGTTCTATCACTATCCGGGATTCCATGAAACCGGAACGGTGTTGAGTTTCGGCATAAACAAGGGCGTCTGGGACGGATTGAGTGCAAGTGAGCAGGCAATCATTCAAAACGCTGCAACTGCTGAGAACAATTACGATCTCGCCGAATTCAATGCGAACAATGGAGCCGCTCTGGATACGCTATTGACTGAGCATGGTGTTGAGTTGGTTGAGTTCTCCGACGACATATTCACTGCCATGGGCGAAGCCGCCCGTGAAGTCATGAATCAGGTTGGAAGCACTGACGCCGATACCAAGAAAGTCTTCGATAGCTACATGGCTTTCCGTAAGAACGTGACCGGCTGGTCAAAACTCTCTGACCAATCGTACATGAACAAGCGCGCACTGGTTAATTTTCACTAGATTAACTGTAGACAGTTGGTAGAAATTTAGGCAGATCCGCCCCTTGAAAGGAAGCGGATTTGCCTATGCCGGCATCAGCTTCACCCGTCGCAAACTGTTCAGATTTTCCCCTTTCTGCGCGACATCGAAATACAACGTTGTCCGTAAAGAGCTGACGCTCCACTCAAAGGCCTGCAGAAGGTCGATAGATATCAGCAAGACAAAGGCATTGCTCTCGTGAATGTAGATTTTATCGGGTTATGGCATTCGCTGGAACGCTTACCTTTCTTGTTCAGCATCACCGTCTATGTTCTCGTGCTGCTCACTGTAGTTGCATTTTTTGTCATACCTGTATTTCTTCTGCTTCGTTACGAACCTCGAGATATTATCAAAAATTTTCACGCTGACCATGCTGCCACAGTTTGGCAACCGGGTTGGCGAGGACAATTACAGTCTCTCGCATCGTGGTTGACTCTATTCAATACCGTGACCGGAAAATTTTCAGCGTGGCTAGTACTGTTCATGACTCTGATGCAATTTGTTGTTGTGATCATGCGCTACGTATTTGCCTATGGCTCAATTCAGATGCAGGAATCGATCTGGTATATGCATGGATTGCTGTTCATGTTGGGAGCCGGTTATACATTGGCTAAAGAAGGCCATGTCAGACTTGATGTTTTTTACCGAGAAGCCTCAGAGCGAACAAAAGCAAAGATTAATCTGGTTGGGTCCGTGATCTTTCTGCTGCCGTTCTGTATCGTAAACTTTGACTTTGCATGGTCACTGGTGCTGAATTCCTGGGCCGTTCGCGAAGGTTCAACCGAAACAGTTGGCCTTCCTTACATCTACCTGTTCAAAACCGTGATACTCGTGTTTTCAGTTCTCCTAGCCATGGAAGGCGTTTCTCTGGCGATCAAAAGCATTCTGGAATTGACGAAGAACGCCAATTCAAATATAGAGGCCAAGAGCGTATGAGCGTGGAATTTCTGACCTCTCCCGAGTTCTTGTGCGCCGCACTTTTTGTGTCGGTCATCATTTTACTGCTGTTCGGATTTCCTGTTGCGTTCTCTCTGGCCGGGAGTTCAATGCTGTTTGCATTCATCGCTGCTGGTTTCGGACTCTTCGATGTCTCTTTTATCTCGGCTTTACCTCAAAGAATATTTTCCATCATGCGCAATGAGGTTCTTGTTGCCGTGCCTCTGTTCGTATTTATGGGCGTGACGCTGGAGCGATCGAAAATCGCGGAAGAACTTCTTGACAACATGGGTAAACTGTTCGGCAGCATACGGGGTGGACTTGGATATTCAGTGTGTATCGTGGGCGCACTGCTTGCGGCATCAACAGGAATCGTGGGGGCGACTGTCGTCACGATGGGATTGTTGTCTCTGCCAACCATGATTCGTCGAGGATACAGCCCTTCTCTAGCCTGCGGTTCCATCTGTGCGTCGGGAACGCTCGGACAAGTAATTCCGCCGTCCATTGTGCTCGTTCTGCTTGGAGATCAGCTATCAACTGCTTTCCAGCAAGCGCAGTTTTCTATGGGAAATTTTTCGCCTGACGCATTGTCCGTCAATGATCTATTCGCTGGCGCACTCATTCCCGGGTTGGTGCTGGTCGGCATGTACATAATTTATCAGATCATTATTGCGATCGTTCGTCCGGATGCCAGTCCAGCCATTCCGCGTGATGAAATCAGGCAAGGTGAAAGTACAAGGGCATTCGCTTGGAAATTGATTGCTACCCTGTTTGCACCTCTCGTACTGATTGTAGCCGTGCTCGGCTCCATTCTTGCGGGGCTTGCATCACCGACGGAGTCTGCAGCGATGGGTGGAACCGGCGCCCTTATGATGGCGGGCTACAGGGTTGCCCCCCAGAAAGGCAAATTGATCATTGTTGGAGTAGTTTGTCTTGTGATCATGCTGGCAATCACCTCGTTGTTTGATCTTCGAATGCAAAGAGACGAACTTACTACTGTCGAGTGGGCAGCTGTATTTGTTGCTCTAGTTTGTGCGATTGGCCTTGTAATCGGCATCTTCACAGCAATTCTGAGGGTATATGCTAAGTTAGACGAAAACGGCAATTCGATACTACCTCAAATCATGCAGCAAACGCTGCTGGTTTCCGCCATGGTTTTCGTCATCCTGATCGGTGCATCCATGTTCTCGCTGGTGTTTCGAGGATTGAGGGGAGATGAAGTCGTCGAGAGCGTGCTACATAATCTCCCAGGCGGAACTTTGACGGTATTGTTGTTGATCATGCTGGTGATGTTCCTGCTTGGATTCATTCTCGATTTTCTGGAGATTATTTTCATTGTCGTTCCAATCGTCGGACCTGTTGTACTGCAGATGGAGGTGGCTCCGGGCATTCCAATGAATCCGGTATGGCTAGGCGTTATGATGGCAGTCAACCTGCAGACTTCATTTCTGACGCCGCCATTCGGTTTCTCTCTGTTTTATCTGCGAGGGGTTGCTCCGCCTTCAATTCGTACGATTGAAATTTACAAGGGAGTGGCTCCATTCGTTTTTATCCAGTTGCTGATGCTAGTAGTTTTGTGGTTTTTCCCATCCTTGGCGACGTGGCTTCCACATGCGATTTACGGACCGTGATTTAGTTGAATCTGTGCCACACGAATTCACGGCCGGAGGCAACTTGCTTCAATTGAAGATTGCAGATCGTCTGGGCGTAGAACTGGTTAGCAATTAAAAAACTCTTCAACGAACTTCCGTTCGCTGCCAACCAAATCTACTGATCTTTGACTGTAATTCGAGATACCAAGAAATCTAAAACAACGGAGCGTGGGTCGCTACCAGGGCTACCTGAATTTCTCGAATCAGTCTGGTAGTTGCTTGTCCGATGAGGTCAAGTCTGGAGACTTCAGTAATCCTGGGGCGCATTCGGTTTAATTCTGCGGGACCAAGCAACGTTCGAAACATGTCGCAGGCATCCATCAGACAGAAAATAACTACATCTCTCTGGGCGGGAATTTCATCGCTGTAAAGGATATTCATGATACGAAGTTTGACTTCCTTTTCAACGGTGCCGTCGATAGTCGGGTAGGAACGGGTTCTCATCACCCACAAGAAGCGTTTTTCGGATTCGCCAAGAATGCCTCGTTCAACCAGTCGTTGAAAGCCCAGGTCAACGATTTCTGCCCCCTCATCCGCGATCGAATTGATCCAGAACTTTACTTCGTGCTCTTCGGGTTCATGGCAAACTTTGCTCAAAAACTTGTCTAGAATCGGGTCCCCGACTGGATTCTGATCCACTATCGAAAACGTATCGATATCACAGTCTACCCTGTTGTTGATTGCCAGTTCCATCAGCACCGCACCCGCCAAAACGAAATGCAGCGTCAACTGTGGGACTGGCGGGAGTGTGCCCTTTTCATCGTCGAGCAGTAATAGAAGTATCTCTTCGGCCAGCGATATATTCATTAAAAATAAACCTAATTCCTAGTTCACTTAGTCGTAATCATTGTAAGTAGGTTTTGGGTGTAATTGCAAATCACTATTAGTCAGTCTGCCACTTTCCGCACCGTAGACGACCCAGCATAAGCCGCTCAACGGGCACTAGCAAGAAATGGTTGTAATAGAGACCACGACCTGCAAAGCCCTGCACAACAAGTATGCAAGAGCTGAGGCATGCAGCCATGATCTTTTCGAAATCAGTTTCCGACCCGAGCTAGTTCGGCATCAAACTTAACAATCTCCACAAATATTGCTTCTGAATCCTCTGCCTCCATCATACGTTGATGCAGGTTGTGTTCCTCGAATCCTCGAGCCAGCTTCGCCAAAATTTTGATGTGCGCATCCGCACAATCGGCGGGAACGAGTAAGCCGCATACAATGAAAACTGGCTTTTCATCGCTGGCATCCATGTCTAGAGGTGTTTTCATGCGCATGATCGCCCCCACTGCATTCGGCAAACCGTTTAGGCGACCGTGTGGCAACGCAACACCGTTGCCAACACATGTGCTGCCAAGTCTTTCGCGCTCAAGCAGTGCACGAAAGACAGTATCTTTGTCGATGGCGTGCTGATTGTTCTTTGTAAACAGACCCGAAATCAACTCGATCATGCGTTTCAGACTTGAAACCTGCACATCGGTTTGTATTCGCTCTGGAGAGAATACCTCTCTCAGTCGTGTTTCATATTCAGAAGGCACGCCATCTGATGAGTGATCTGAACTGTCGCTCATCGCTAGCTACGGATCGTTCGCTGCCGGTCGCTGTGTCGACCGTGATCCGTAAGTCTTTCCTTGTGTTTGACAATCTGTCGATCTAGTTTGCTAGACATGGAATCAATGGCTGCAAACATGTCTGTCGCTTCAGATTTCGCGTGAATGGCGATTTTGCGACCATGAATCGTCGCCTCTGACTGAAACGATGATTTTTCTTTATGCAGAACCACATCGACTGTCGTAGGTTGGCGAAAGTGATTGCCTATTTTTTTCAATCTCTTGTTCACATATTCACGAATTACATCCGTAATATTTACTTGGTGCCCAGTTACTGAAATTTCCATCACATCACCTCTCTGTTTGGCATCTGATTTATTGCAATCGCTTTACGCTTTCTCCGAGTTGGAATATGCATGCTTGATCGATATTTTGCAACCGTTCGACGTGCAATCCATATTCCACTGCCGCGTAGCTGTTCTGTAATTTGTTGATCGCTGAGGGGCGATCGTCCATCTTCCTGCTCGACAAGTCGCAACAATTTGTGCTTAATTGACAGAGCCGATTCATCTTCTCCAATGTCGCTTCTGATCCGATAGGAAAATAAATACTTTAATTCGAAAGTGCCTCTTGGCGTCATTATATATTTGCGCGAACAGGTTCGACTGACTGTTGATTCATGTAGCTCCAGAGACTCTGCCACTTCACGCAGCGTCAACGGTTTCATCGCATGTTCTCCATGCTCGAGAAATGACTGCTGACGCATGACGAGTGTGCGAGCGACACGCAAAATAGTCTCGTGACGCCTGTTTAGATCTTCAAGAAATGAGGTCGCTCGGTTCAAACTGCTTTTCAGATACCGAGTATCAGCGGCTTTTCTGGCGCTGCGGACCATTGACTGATAACTCGACGATATCCTTAATTTCGGCAAAATATCCGAATTCAATTCAACGCTCCACTGATCGCCTATTTTTCGAGCAATTACATCCGGAACCACAGCAACTGCCGAAGCTCCGAATTCGTTGCCAGGCGACGGATTGAGCGATTGAATCAGATCAACGGCAGCGCGAATTTCTTCCAGATCGCATCCCGACTCAATGCTGATCTGATCAAATTCCATGTCAGACAGCAGTTCCAAATGATTGAGAAGAATGTTTTGAGCATTATTGCGTACTGTACTGGAGGTCTTGATGTGGTCTAGCTGAATGCGCAAGCATTCCTGAAGGTTTCGGGCTGCAACACCTGGTGGGTCAAATTGCTGAACAATTGCCAGCGCCGATTCCACCTCTCTCAGTTCCACATCAGGCGGGAGAATTTCCAGAATATCCGTGAGTGATTCAGCAAGATATCCACGGTCGTCCACCGATTCAACGATCGTCTCAACAATGACGCGTTGCCGACCTGACAGACCAGAATTGCGTATCTGCTGATTTAAGTGATCTCGAATTGTCGGCACGCTCTGAGCATGCGCAGCACGCTCCAGAATTTCATCAGTATCAAACTCTGAGGTGTTAGAGGCAGGAGGTGGATATTCGCCAGGCGAATAAAATTCATCAGCCCTATCGGAAAGTTCAGACTCAATTTCTTCCAGCAGAGGATTGCTGTCGAGGACATTGCGAACTTCTTCCACTAATTCAGAACTAGGCATTTGCAGAACCCGCACAGCAGCAGAAAAACGCGCATTGAATTCCGGTTTCTGTCGTTGCCTTAATTCTGTTCGCTGTCTCATTAACAAGCTAACTTTTGCTGAATGATGTATGCAAGTCGATCCAATACGCAGTCAATTGTTTTTCCATTCTACAATATCCGAATGCTCACGGAATATGCAAATTCAATTCAGATGAGATTGCGATACTAGATTCGGAAATTCTCTCCAAGATAGAATTTTTTTGCGACAGGATTACTCAGAATTTGATCAGCAACGCCGGAAACAATCACTTCACCATGACTAAGAATGTGAGCCCTGGTGCAGATTTTCAGGGTTTCACGAACGCTGTGGTCTGTTATCAAGATGCCTACATTTCTCCGGCTCATCCATCTAATCATAGTGACGACATCCTCCACCGAAATTGGGTCAACACCAGCGAATGGCTCGTCCAGAAGCATGAAACGTGGGCGCAGTGCGATTGCGCGTGCAATCTCCACCCGACGCCGCTCACCGCCGGACAACGTTCTAGCCAACTGTTTGCGAAGGTGGGCAATCTGAAATTCCTCCAGTAGATCATTCAGAATCTGCTTTTGCTGAGTGCGTGTCATCTCCTTTCTGGTCTCAAGAACAGCTTTGACATTATCCTCGACACTGAGTCGACGAAACACGGAGGGTTCCTGCGGCAGATATCCGATTCCCAGTCTGGCACGAGCATACATCGGCAGTTTGGAAATATTGACACCATCCAGCACAATCGCTCCGCGCTCACATGCCTCCAAACCGATGATGAGATTGAAGCAGGTTGTTTTGCCTGCACCATTGGGGCCAAGCAACCCAATTATTTCGCCTGTGTCCACATGCAGACTGACTGATTTCACAACCGGTCGAGACTTGAACGACTTGCTGATATCTCTGATATCAAGACGGCCGAATTCGGGGGCACCTTTCGCCTGCCTTTCGGCTACGGTTTCCTGCATGCGATGCACGCCGGTTAGTTTACGCTTTCAATGGTGATGGTTGTTCGACTGTCGGTGGTGCCAGCATCTTGATCGGTAAAAGTCCTGATTTCACCAGATTCTATGTCGTAGACCGCCAAGTGTGCAGTCAAAAATGCATTTTTCTGCTTGATCTGAACATCGCCTTTCAGTTCAATTTGATCCAACTCATAATCAATAGTGGCATGCTGTGCCGTTCCGGTTACATAGGATTCACCATCTTCCGGTGAACCAATGCTTACAGTCAGGGGAGAACCACGCGCAACAGCCCTGCCTGTACCGATTTCGCTGATTGAGTACTCTGCCCAGTCGGCATTGAGTTTCACGTCTCCTCGTGTAATGACTACTTTGCCGCTAAACACACCAGTGGAACTTTCCTGATTGTATGTTACCGAGTTCGCACTGATTTGGAATCTGTTTTCTTGCGCCCATGCTGAAGCCCACACTGTAGTACACACAACCGTCGCAATGATGAATCTTGAATAATGTAGAAAGTTTTTTTTATTCATAAATGCAATGATAATGAAAAAAAACGAAATATGTGAGTAATTGAAACTCACCTATTCCAGAGCGTGATTCAGTTCTATGGTCAGCGTATCCATGTTGGAGACGACAGCGTCTGACTGATCCTTTTTAGTCAAAGCAACCGCCACATCTCCCTTCAATACTACGATGTTCGTGCCTTCATGGTACACACCTGAACGGGCTTTGGTTTGCCGATATGTACCATCCGGATAGTGTTGGTAAATTCGCGGTCGTTCCAGTTCACTGATTCCTCGTCCCGGAAACTGTCGAAGAGCATCTGCTTCAATCGTGTAATTCACTCCTGATTCGGACGCTGCTCCCACTATTTTCACGTTGCTCATCATGCGTTGGCGTTCAATGGAAGTTGGCTCAGTCGTCACGTCGCCATCATTCCGACTGACGAACACGACTATAATCGTAAGAATACTGACAGCAACCAAGCTGGTACTCATTATCCACCTCATTCCGACACCAAGAGTGGAAGCTCTGAAGAAACGCTCAATGCTTTGAACACATCGGCCATCCGGTTATTTGCACTTGAACACTTATCCGCCGTCGGGGCAAAGCAAATCTATCGTTTCGATTGAAAGAATTGAATTCTTCTTCGGTCAGAAATCAGTCTATTCCAATGTTAGCATAGAAGTCCCTTGGCATGGCGTCAGTGTCATTATGGGACCTAGCGGATGCGGAAAGTCAACCCTGCTCAACATGATTTGCGGTCGGCTAAAACCGACTCGCGGAACGCTTCGTGTGTTTGACCAACAGGTGCCGCTGCTAAAAGAGTCGGAACTTTTCGACATGCGACGCAAAATGGGCATGATGTTTCAATCCAGTGCGCTGCTCACCGATCTAAATGTGTTCGAAAACGTCGCTTTCCCATTACGAGAAAATACCAATCTGCCTGAAACATTAATTAAAAAACTGGTGCTCATGAAACTTGAGCAAGTCGGTCTTCGCGGCACGCAGAACTTGATGCCGTCAGAGCTTTCCGGCGGCATGAGCAGACGAGTTGCCCTAGCAAGAGCGACCGCAATGGATCCGGAACTGTTGCTCTGTGACGAGCCATTTACCGGATTGGACCCGATTTCTCTGGGCGTTATCACCAAACTAGTACGCGAACTGACCGATGCCTTGAATACGACTTCCATCGTCGTCACCCATGATGTCGAAGAAGGGCTGAGCATTGCCGACCATGTATTCCTGCTTGGCGATGGATTGTTGCTCGCCAGCGGCACACCCAAAGAACTTCTACAGAGCACACAACCTGAGGTACGGCAATTTCTGCACGGACTGCCCGATGGCCCTGTGCCGTTTCACTACCCAGCCAACGACTATAGAGGTGAGCTTCTTGGCCAACCATAATCCGCTCGACTGGGTACGATCAATCGGCGCAACAACCATTCAAGCGGTCGAGCGACTGGGAAAAGCAACGATATTCCTCTGTCGAACCGTCGCTCAGTTTCCGGTAATTGCGACACGCCCTTCGCTTGTCGTGAGGCAGTTGCACTCGGTCGGCGTACTTACAGTATTAATCACAGTCGTAGCAGGAGCATTCGTAGGAATGGTGCTGGGCTTTCAGGGGTATTACACTCTGATCGACTTTGGTGCCGAAAGCTCACTCGGTTTGCTGGTCGCCCTTAGTCTGACGCGTGAGCTGGGGCCGGTTCTGTCGGCTCTGCTGTATACCGGAAGAGCAGGGTCTGCACTAACCGCCGAAATTGGCCTGATGAAAACAACCGAACAGCTTGCTGCGCTTGAAATGATGGCGGTCAATCCAGTTGAGAGAGTTGTGGCACCACGACTGCTCGCAGGTGTGATTGCTGTACCTCTGCTTTGTGCAATGTTCACATTCGTCGGCATATTGGGCGGCTACTTCGTCGGCGTCATACAGCTTGGAGTAGATTCAGGCGTGTATTGGTCCGCCATTCAAAAAGGCGTAGATCTATACCAAGACTTACTGAACGGACTGATAAAAAGCGTAGCGTTCGGCATTATCGTCACCTGGATTGCGGTATTTGAGGGCTACGATGCCTATCCATCCGCAGAAGGCATCAGCAGTGCGACGACACGAACGGTTGTAACCGCCTCACTGGCAATCCTCGGGGGCGACTATATTCTCACAGCGTTGATGTTCGGAATTTAATCAATTAGTTTGGTTCAATATGCTCCATGACTGCGAATTCAGAGACAATTCTTTTTTCTTCGTTTTATGCGCTGGGATGGCCAAAGTGCAAAGGTATCAGTTCCAGAAATATGCTCACTCCCAAACCGCAGACGATGGTACCGAACACATTGCGAAGCAACAATCTGGTTCGCGCTCGTGCAAGCCAGTCTGACGCCGCGCTCATTGCGAGCAGCATACGACCGGGGTACAGGTCCCCCGAAGGTGTTCTCCGACACAAGTATCCATTGGTACTCTCGATCGCAAGCCCCACCTGATTCCAATTGAACCAGGGATTCGGTGATATTGTAGGGAATCCTGTGGTCGCATTTCGCAGCCAATGGTACAGGTATTCATAGATAACTTTTGCTTCACTTTCAATCGCACCCGTCCATATATGGGTACAGGTCGAAATTACCAGTTAGCGGGTTTAGTGATATCAGTTCCCGGAATTGGAGATGGGAGTTGATTATTTCGCAACACACTGTCTCGAATATGACGATGAAAATTAGCGTGGCGCAATAAACGTTGGGAGGGAAACCCTTTTCCAGGTGTTATAAGACCTATTTGTTTGCCATGGTGCAATTGTACAAAACGCATAGCCTCTGCAATATCACTGTCATTCGTGACTACAATCGCACTGTCGTAGCAATTCATCCACCCATCATTCAAAAGATGCACAGAAAGATTTACGTCAGAACCTTTTTCCTCGGTCTTGAAGATTTCGACGAATCGTGGTCCATTGCCGGGATTGACCAGTGGCGCTTGTACCTTATGGGTCTGAAAGTGACCAAAATATAGTTCGACTTCTCCACAATGGTGCTGCAGTGCACGTAGATAGACGTTTTGACGTCGCGGTTTCGAAGGATTGTTGGGACGTTTAGTTACGCGTGCGGTGAAGTATTTGATTTTGACAATATTGTGGTGCGGTTGCAGAATGGCACCGAACATACCAGTGAGGTCTAGCCATTTGAATGCGGTGCCCTTCAGTGCACGATAGTAGAGGTTAAACCCATCAACATAAATGTATGTTCGCACAATATAAACAAAAAAAGCAGGGGCCTCTTAATGAGGCCCCGCACCTAACGGTCGAAGCCAGCTAGGGTAGTAATTGATGAATATACGGTTATTCTCCCCCATTGTCAATAGGATTGCTCGCGTAAATGGCAATTTCTACTGATTGACGTGAGGAAATGTTGCGGCCATGCTCATCGAATAGAACACTGGTAAACTCTGGACTGTTTGACATTTGCGGAGACTCGTATCGGGTGCTTCCCCCGACACATTGATGCTTTCTGTTTTTTGTTTAGTTTCATACCTGAAAACAAGTACTAATTTCAGACTTCCTGACCTCTGGCATAATTTCCGATGTCTGATTTTAGCGGATTGCCGGGCATTAATTTTCAAGAAAACCCGCAGGCGACAATTCGTAGAACAACGTCAGTTCCGTACCTGGAAATTGGGTACGGGTAGCATTGAGTTCTTCGATCAGCGGCAGCAGTGCGCGGTCGATAGCATTGCTGGCGAGTCCCAGAAATTGAACTCGCAGCAGTCCACAATCCGGTTGCAAGATGAGATTCGCTTCGCACTGGAACAGTTGGCTGAGTAGTTTGCGAGCATTGCGTTTTTTCCCTGCGCCTGAAACACGGCTGGCATCATCATGGTTTCGGCACGATACGCAATCATGTGGATAATGTCGAGTAGCCGGTAGCCGGTGACGCTGACAATCGACAATTGGCCTCTCAATACATCGAAAAAACGCGAAATTTTTTGAATCAATCGCTGTGATCAGTTTCTATTTTCGAATGCGGGAGGGCAATTAGCAAATTATTTGAGAAAAAACAAATAAATTGAATGATTTATTCAGCTCATACTGAACGGATCAAACATCAGAGGTCAGGAAGCCTGATATTAGTCCTATTTACAAACTTCTGTGTCGGTGGCTTATTATTCATAAACCGCCATTCTTTCTTAGGCGGATTTTGCATGATCACATCGGCGACCTGTTCCGGGGTTGCGGTAAGTATCGGTTCGGGTAGTTTGCGGTATTCGTTTTTTTCACGTTTTACTTCAATTGGGTGCACGTCAGAATTTTGAGATCATTTTGTAATATAAGGAGTTCACAGGATTTGCCGGATTATCTGTATAATAATATTGTTACAGATATACTCGCCGGAGAACCGCTATGGACACCCTCAACCAACTCCAATCCCAACTCGATGAACTGCGAACCCAGTTCGCTTCAATCGGACACTTGCGCCCGGGCACGCTGGCGCCGTACCAACGAAAATGCGGCAAGCCCAATTGCCACTGTGCGCACCCCGACCACCGCGGCCACCCGGGATGGCAGCTGACGCGCATCGTCGATTCGAAGAACCGATGCCGCGGCATTCCGAAATCGGCGCTGGAAGAAACCCGCCACCAAGTGGCCGAATACCAGCGCTTCATGGAACTGGTCAAGCAGTTCACCGAATTGAACGAAACGCTGTGCGAGTTTCGACTGCGGCAACGGCGGGATGAAAAAAAAACACGATCGCACACGAACCGCCCCTCGCCGGCGCGCTCGTCGCCGCGGCGGCGAAGGAGATCGAAGGCTTGCTGAGTGCGCAGGCATTTTGCGCCCCGGTGGATTTCGAAGCCATCGAGACCGCGGTTCGGAGCTCGGTGCTGAATCTTGGCGCTGCCTTGGTGGCGGCGTATCTGAATGCCGATCGCAACGATGATCAAGGTCCCGAATTGCGGTGCGAGTGTGGAGGGATGGCACATTATTCGGGACGGCGCACCAAGACGTTCACCACCGTGGTGGGGGCGCTGGCGCTGCACCGTGCGTATTACCACTGCCGCGAGTGCAACAGCGGGTTTTATCCCAAAGACATCCAGCTGGGACTTGACGAAAGCGTCATCTCGCCGGGCGTGGTGCGGATGATCGGATTGACGGCGGCACACACAAGTTTTGCCTGCGCGCAGGAGCTTTTGCGGGAACTGGCGCATGTCAATACAAGCGTCAAGCAGGTCGAGCGCTCAGCCGAAGGCCTGGGCGAGCAAATCGCCGCTGACGAGCAAGCACGTGTGGATGTCGAGCCGAGTTCGGCCGCCACGATGTATCTGGGCATGGACGGCACCGAGGTGCCGATGCGTGCATCGGAAACCGCCGGCCGTTGCGGCAAACAGCCGGACGGCAGCGCCAAGACGCGGGAGATGAAGATAGTTGCGGTGTGGACCGCCGAGACGCTGAACGACAAAGGCCGGCCGCAGACCGATCCGATGTCGACGAGTTACAATGCGGCGATCGAGACGGCGCGCACCGCAGACTGCGACAAGGTGTTGTCGCCATTCGCACAGCGTGTCGAGCGTGAAGCGGTGCGGCGCGGATTCTACGACGCCAACCGTCAGATGGTGATCGCCGACGGCGCACTGTGGATCTGGAACATTTGCTCGGAGATTTTCCCCGATGCGATACAAATCGTAGATATATTTCATGCTCGAGAAAAACTTTGGGATGTGGCCAAGGCTGTTTACGGGCCCGGATCCGATCTCGCCAAGCAGTGGGCGGAAAAACACCTTGAACAACTCAAAGCCGGTGACATCGAAGCGTTGCTTGAGGCTTTGTCAGCGTTTTCGCCGACGCATGAAGCGGCGGTTCAGGCGGCCGGTTATTTCGACAAGAATCGCGAACGCATGCGCTACGGTCAGTTTCGGGATCAAAAGCTGTGCGTTTCAAGCGCCGTGGTGGAGGCCGGCTGCAAAAACGCTATCGGCGCTCGACTGAAGCGCGGCGGCATGCACTGGAGTGTGAAAGGTGTCAATGCGATTGCCGCGTTGCGTTGCAGTGTGCTGAGTAATCGCTTCGATGATTTCTGGTATGCAAAAGCTATCAACCAGTAAATCTTCCCAAAATTCTGACGTGCACCCACTTCAATTCCCCTTCTTTAAATATTTTGGAATTCATAGAGAACAGTGTCGATAATCTCCCCCGGATCCGAAATTAGAAACTTATCGTAGCGATTGATTTGGAGATTTCAACCTTTTGGCGGTGAATTGAGGGACCGATTATTGATAGTAGGTGTCGCCGGCTGCGATGAGTGCCGATGGGCGAGTTTCCAATTGCTTGAAACGCAGTTTGGAAACCGATTCGTCAAAGTCCGCAAGTGTGAGAACCTTTCGCAGTCAAGCAATCGGCTGTCGTTTGCAGAAATTTAATTGCCCTTAGCCGCAATTATCTGTAAATCCTGACTGTCGGACTGCCAAAAGGAGATAATGCGCTCCGATAAGGAGAGTCTTTCCAACCAACGGGGGTCATCTGATGCACAGTCTATCGCGTCCCACATAACAGAACCCCGGTCAGACAACCCTCTTCCCATGATATGTGCTTTACGCGGATCAGACGGTGAGTACTCGTAGTAATCGGTTACTTCACCTTTTATTGACAATTTGTGCATCTGCAGCAGCTTGGAAAGTTTCGTGTCATTTGCAATCTCATGTTTCGCGATCGGAATTCTCAGCAACTTAAGATCATGTGCTAAGGTCTCAAACGTGTGGTTCTTACTCAAAAGCTTCCTAGCTATCAGAAGTCTGAAAACTTCATAGGATTCACAAATCCAGATTTCAGAAAGCATGACTTGGTAATGGAAGCATAAATCTACGTCCGCAGTCAGTTGCTGTTGGAGGATTCCTGCGGCAGTTTCCTGCTTCATACATCTTAGCAATACATCGATGAATCCGATGCGCTGCATTGAAGCAACGAGTTCCGAGTCCGGTAATAATTCACCTCCAACTATAGCTGAGATTTTAATCCAGACATTAATGGTTTCTTGATGATGCATAGAAGCCTGTGAAAACGCTGCAGAAACTAACGACCTTACGTTTGTCATTTCAATCTCCTTGCTACCGAAACCGGTATTATCAACTTTCGCTCCCGGTGCAAATGGCGCATGTTCTCCAAACACTGGGCACGTACAGCATCATCAAAAACATGTTAACGACACACCCTATGACAATAGCCTCGATTACTGCCCACGGCCGGTAAGTGCTCGTCCACGGTTTGTTCTAATCGCAAGCCGCATATCATCTCTGCAACCTCCCCCAATCCAGCACAGGAGGTGAACTTATGTTTGGTGTTTTGGAGTTTATAAGGTAGAGTTTGCATAAGCCTTGTACTCTTTAGTTAGCTTCCGGTTCACCCATTGGGTGAATCCCGAATCGTTCTAAACGTTCAATTGTATAGGGCTTCCTTATTGCTTTGAGGTTTCTATATTCGGATCTGGGATCTCTGTGAATCGTTTTTTAGCACACCTAATTACAGAAAATAGGATTCTTTTCGCAAAACCGTTTTCGATCACAGAAGTGCGGAACTCCCCATCCTTCATTCGCCATCAGTTCGCAAAACTTTTGCTCGTTTTCTTTCTTAATCTTGTCACTCCACGATTCTTGAGTAGAGACCTCTGGGCAATGCGCATAAAGAAGATCAATAGCTGCTATAAAACCTGCCACAAACATCCGTTGCAGGAACAGAACATTGTCCTCGCCTAGGTCTTTTGCGGTGCTTAGTTGATCATTTAGTGATTGTGCATCAAGTACCTTTTTCAGATTTCTTGAATGTCTTCGTAATATTTGATCGACATACTTAATGTTTTGTTTGTTGTAATCGTTCCAGACACTAGAAACTTCGGAATTGATCACAATAAGTGCCCCTTTCGGACAGATTCGATCAGCATTGACCGCATACGTTGGCGAAGCCACTAGCAATAAACATAGAACAACTAAGCATTTTGATTTCATTGATCTCTCCTCCATGATTTAAGCATAGGTAATCTTCCATCCTTCAAGTCTAGCAATCAGATACTCTTGACCACGATCACCTTTGATTCTATTGCAATGTCCGCAAAGCAACTGCAAATTTTCAATGTGGTCCGTTCCGCCTTGTGAACGAGCTATGATGTGATCAACTTCCAAACTTCGCATTTCAAAATGCTTGTGACATCCGTTGCAATTTCCAGCCTGCTGACCGTAAAGATGTCTTTTGTTATCCAGTGAGTTATAGAGCCTTGGAACTTTTATGTCGGTATGTTGAGGGATGTCGTTTCGTGCAATGATGTTTTCAAAAATTCCCTAATCTTGTGCATCATCATCCAGGCACTCTTTGGGGTTATGCCCAAATCATGGTGCAGCTTCATATTCGACACTCCCTTCAGGTTTGTAGTCATCAAATAGATAGCAATCGCCCACTTGCGATAACCTATTTTCGAGGACTGCATCAAAGTACCAGTTTTAACCGAGAAGTCATGCCTGCAAGAACGACATCGGTACATCGGTAAGGTTGGTTTCTGTGTTTTTCTTCGGGTCTGATGTATATGTGATCAAAATTGCTTTCAGTGCAACGAACTCCATCAGGCAATAGGTTTTTCACAAACCACTCCTCGGCAACTCGGTTATTCGGGAATTTATCCATCAATTCTACGAGGGACTATCCAGTTCTAAAGTGTTTACCAAGTGCTTTTCTTGCCATTTTTCGATCTAATTAATCAATTTCAATATGGAAGAGTACACACCATCTATTTCAAAAAACCGCAAAATTATTCTAATCGAAGATGCTAAGGTGTAGATTGTATGTAATTCCCTAAAAAAAGCCCTGCCGAAGCAGGGCTTTTTCATTCCGAAAAACGGCTGATTACATCATGCCGCCCATATCAGGTGGTCCTGCTGGCATGGCAGGTTTGTCTTCAGGAATCTCAGCGACCATAGCTTCGGTCGTGATCATCAAGCCAGCAATTGAAGCGGCATTCTGAAGCGCTGCTCGAGCAACCTTGGTTGGGTCAAGAATACCCATATCGATCATATCGCCGTACTCGTCAGTCGCAGCGTTATAACCATAGTTGCCTTCGTTTTCCTTCACCTTGTTCAGCACAACTGAGCTGTCTTCACCAGCGTTTGCAACGATTTGTCGAAGTGGCTCTTCCAGAGATTTCTGGACGATTCTGATACCAACATTCTGATCATCGTTCGCTCCCTCAAGTTTTGCAACATCATCAATGACTCGCACCATCGCTACGCCGCCACCTGGAACCACACCTTCCTCAACCGCCGCGCGCGTCGCATGCAAAGCGTCTTCGACTCTGGCTTTCTTTTCCTTCATCTCGACTTCAGTTGCTGCGCCAACTTTGATGACCGCAACGCCGCCTGCGAGTTTGGCAACTCGCTCCTGCATTTTCTCGCGATCGTAATCCGAGGTGGCTTCTTCAATTTGCGCGCGAATCTGATTTACGCGCCCATTGATATCCTCGGTTTTACCAGCGCCATCAATGATGGTGGTATTTTCTTTCGTAATCTGAATCCGCTTTGCAGATCCTAGATCATCGAGTTTTGCATTTTCCAGAGTCATGCCGACTTCTTCGGAAATAACCTGACCTGCTGTCAAAATGGCTATATCCTGGAGCATCGCCTTTCGTCGATCTCCAAAGCCAGGAGCTTTCACGCCACAGACCTTGACGATTCCACGAATGTTGTTGACAACCAGCGTCGCCAAAGCTTCGCCTTCAATATCTTCGGCAATAACCAAAAGGGGACGTCCAGACTTTGCAACAGCCTCCAGTAGGGGAAGCAGGTCACGAATGTTGGAGACCTTCTTGTCATGTACCAGAATCAGCGGATTTTCCAGTTCAACAGACATGCTGTCCTGGTTGTTGATGAAGTAAGGCGACAGATAACCTCGGTCAAACTGCATACCCTCAACGGTATCCAGTTCGTTTTCGAGAGTCGATCCTTCTTCAACGGTAATGACGCCTTCTTTGCCAACCTTCTCCATTGACTCCGCAATAATTTCACCAACGTTTTCATCGGCATTGGCGGAAACTGTGCCAACCTGAGCAATTTCTTTGTAGTCGGAACAAGGTTTCGAGATTTTTAGCATACTTTCGACAGCCTTAATAACGGATTTGTCAATTCCTCGCTTGAGATCCATCGGATTCATGCCGGCAGCAACCGCCTTGAGTCCTTCACGCAGCATGGCCTGAGCAAGCACGGTCGCAGTCGTTGTGCCGTCTCCGGCAACATCCGAGGTCTTCGATGCCACTTCTTTGAGCATCTGCGCGCCCATGTTCTCGAACTTGTCCTTCAGCTCGATTTCCTTAGCGACGGATACACCGTCCTTGGTTACGGTTGGCGAGCCGAATGACTTCTCCAACACGACATTACGGCCTTTGGGGCCTAAAGTTACTTTTACGGCATCGGCAAGCATGTTGACGCCTTTCAATTTCTTGTTACGGGCGCTCTCGCCGAATTTGACTTCTTTAGCAGCCATAAATTATTTCTCCAGTTCTCCTAAATATCTGTTAAACGAACTATTCAACTACCGCCATGATGTCGTCTTCACGCATCATGAGGACTTCTTCGCCATCCTGTCGGAATTCAGTGCCGGCGTATTTGCCGAACAACACCTTGTCTCCGATTTTGACGTCAAGCGGACGGACACTCCCATCTTCCTGGATTTTGCCATTTCCTACGGCAAGAACTTCACCCTGCATGGGCTTTTCAGCCGCGGTATCAGGAATTACGATACCGCCAGGGCTTTTACGTTCGTCTTCGACCCTGCGAACGACTACTCGATCATGAAGTGGACGAATTTTCACGCATACCTCCAATTTTGGATTGAATAAAAATTAAGTTAAAAGGCAACTGCACAATCAAACTTGCACAAATTGCCTTATTTGAATCAGGCATCAATTGCAACCGCTTTGGCAGATTGCCAAGAATACAGAAGAATACGAACCCTGACCACACTCGAATCAAGGATTGTTAGCACTCACCTTGATTGAGTGCTAGTAATTATAAGGACAAAAATGTGGATGTCAACACCGACAATTGAAAATTATCAATGTGATACTCAGAATTGCTTGTTCAAATTGCGGGAGTCAGCCGGTTCCACCAAAACGAAGCTTTTCGTATCAACATGCCTGTGACGAACTGCTAGGCAACGGATGGTAGTCCAGCCAATGCCATTGCAACTTCTTCTTCGGAATAATTCTGTTCATGCATGTTGCCGGAGAAATAGTCCGTATAAGCTTGCATGTCAAAATACCCGTGGCCACATAGATTGAACAGAATCGACCGCGGTGTGCCTTCTGCCTTGCATCGGTTTGCCTCCTCAATCACTGCGGCTACTGCGTGATTGGCTTCCGGCGCCGGTAGAATTCCTTCGCTGCGTGCAAACTGAATACCCGAATCAAAACACTTGAGCTGTGTATAAGCTCGGGGGCGAACAAAGCCGAGGTCCGTAACCAGGCTCACCAGTGGCGCCATTCCATGATAGCGAAGTCCCCCAGCATGAAATCCTGGGGGAACGAATTTTGAGCCGAGCGTATGCATTTTCACAAGGGGCGTCAGATTGGCAGTGTCTCCAAAATCATAAGCGTATCTACCTTTGGTCAGAGATGGGCAATTTGACGGTTCAACAGCGATGACATCCACTCGTTTTCCACCCCGAAACTGTTCACCCAAAAACGGAAACGCCAAGCCTGAAAAGTTGCTGCCGCCGCCGGTACATCCGACAACGACATCCGGATAGTCATCAGCCATTTCGAACTGCTTCATCGCCTCTTGACCAATTACCGTCTGATGCAGCAGAACGTGATTCAAGACGCTGCCGAGTGCATATTTTGTGTCTTCTCGCTGAGCGGCAGTTTCAACTGCCTCGCTGATGGCAATTCCGAGACTCCCGGTACTGTCAGGATCTTGTTCCAGAATTGCCCGTCCGGAACTCGTCGTGTCGCTTGGACTGGCAGTACAACTGGCACCGAAGCTCTCCATGAAAGCGCGGCGGTAGGGTTTTTGGTCGAAACTGATTTTTACCATGAATACTTCAATTTCAAGATCGAACAACGATCCGGCCAGTGCCAGTGCTGAACCCCATTGACCTGCTCCGGTTTCGGTGGCGATGCGTTTCACGCCCTCATTCTTTGAATAGAATGCCTGGGCTACTGCAGTGTTGGGTTTGTGTGAGCCAGCAGGGCTTACACCTTCGTACTTGTAATAGATTCGTGCAGGGGTGTCGAGTGCTTTTTCCAGTCGTCGGGCTCGAAACAGTGGACTCGGGCGCCATTGTTTGAGAATATCTCTTACCGGTTCTGGAATTTGAATATAACGTTCCGTGCTAATTTCCTGCAGGATGATTTCCATTGGAAACAGTGGGGCAAGATCATCAGGACCCACAGGCTGACCCGTGCCCGGATGGATTACCGGCGGAGGCGGCTGTGGAAGATCGGCAACGATGTTGTACCAAGATCTTGGAATATCGGTTTCGCTCAATTGATACTTTACAGTGTCCATCTAATTTCCTCATTTGTGATCTCACAGTCCGACAAGTATGCTTACGCATATCGAATGTCAGCATTATATGTACAGGACTGTTCACGATTGAAGCAGCAATGTCACCAAATGGAATCGGGTTACTATAATTGCACTGAATCAGTGCGAAGTCTGCATTGATTTCCACTTGTATTGAAATGGAACATTGAAATTGGAACAATCGCAAGACCGCAGCAGGCAGGCACACCGTGGGTGGGACTCTGATTTTCAAGAATTCCAAAGTGCATCCAAGTCGTTAATTCTTAAATGCCTGCGCGACAATTATCCAGATTCATCTGACTCGGAAGTTAACTCGTGGAACAGAACTGTCCCGAAACTTCAACGTGAAATTGGGGAAATTGTTGAAGTGGACGCTGGATTCAATTCCTTCACTGCAGTGCTGGAATATGAACTTCCCATGGAATCACGTCGCGCAGACGCTGTACTCCTGCTTCACGACGGTGTCGTAGTAATCGAACTGAAAGGCAAAACTGACTCCACAGACGCTGATGTTGATCAAGCACGAGCCTATGCTCGCGATCTTCGTTTTTACCATAAACACTGTCACCAAAGGGAAGTGTACCCAGTTCTTGTGCCCGAACAAATGCCCAGTCAATGTAAAAAAGAACGGGATATCTATGTGTGTAGTCCCGATCAATTGGATTCACTGGTGGCATATCTTGAGACGCGAAACAATCCTGACCCGATAAATCCTGAGCAATTTCTTAGTGCCCAAGCTTATCAGCCGCTTCCGTCTCTCGTACGTGCAGCGATTGAACTTTTCAAAAACAGAACTGTCCCGCAAATTTGGAAATCAGTGGCCAATACCGACAGTGCGGTTACTTTTATCAGAAACATCATTGCAGAGGCTTATGAGACAAAAACTCGCAAACTCGTATTACTCACTGGAGTTCCGGGTTCAGGAAAAACTTTGGTCGGGCTTCGGCTCGTTCATATGCCAGAACTTGAAAGTCTGGCTGGAGGGGACCAAGGTGTACAGTCCATATTTTTGTCTGGCAATGGCCCGCTGGTTGAAGTACTTCAGTATGTACTAAAGACAGAAAACGGTTCTGGCAAAGTCTTTGTACGGGCAATCAAACAGTATGTAAAAAGATATAGCAAGTCAAAATCTCTGGTGCCAAGTGAACGGGTTTTGGTGTTTGACGAAGCCCAACGTGCTCATGACCGAAATCAAGTAGCAAACGTTCACAAGGTAAACCTTGAACAAGCGCACACTGAACCGGATTACCTGATCGAATTTGCAGAGCGCATTCCGGATTGGTCAGTCATTGTTGGTCTGATCGGCAGTGGTCAGGAAATAAATACCGGCGAAGAGGGTGGATTGGGACTTTGGGCAGATGCAATTGCAAACAGCCCACGCACGCAGGATTGGACTGTTTACGGAGCAAAGGAAACGAGTGAACACTTTCAGCAGCTCAGTTTTATTGAATCTCCAGAGCTGAGTCTAAATCAGACAATCAGATCGCATTTTGCATCTCATCTCCATGAGTTCGTGTCCAAACTGGTGCAGAAAAAACCTAATTCCAAAGAGCTGACCACCATTGCAAAGGAATTCAAGGACCGCCACAATCTATGGATTACGCGCGATCTTGGTGTAGCCAAGAAATACCTTGCCGATCGATATGGATCATTTCATAAAGCACGATACGGATTGATCGCGTCCAGCCGTGACAAGGACCTGGAGGAATTGGGGATTCAAAACGATTTCCAAAATACAAAGAGCGTGAGAGTTGGTCCCTGGTATTACGACAGTGAAGATTCCACTGGCAGATTGTCCTGTCGTCATCTTGAAATTTGCATAACGGAATTCGCGGCACAAGGTTTGGAACTAGATGCCGTACTGCTTGCTTGGGGAACCGATTTCTTTTTGAAATCCGGCCAATGGTCTATCGAAAAATCAAGAAATTACAGAAAGGGAACAAAGGTGCATAATCCGTTTCAGTTGCGTGCCAATGCTTACCGTGTACTGCTGACTAGAGGACGTGATGCGCACGTAGTATTTGTTCCACCTTATGAGATACTCGACGAAACATGGGAGTTTTTGAATGCATGCGGCTTTCGACAACTCAATAGAAGCAAATAACAGTTATGACGAGACTAATATTGCCTCGCTTATCTTAATGTGACGTAAAGTAATGAATACACTGCTTGTCCTATACTACAGCCGCGACGGTAGCGTCGCACGGCTGGCGACCTTGATTGCCCGAGGCATCAATAAAGTGGATGGCTGCGAGTCTAAATTGCGGCGAGTGCCGCCGGTTTCAACAACAATCGAAGCAGTTGAAGACGACATACCTTCCGAAGGACATCCCTACGTTACGCTTGATGACCTGGAGCAGTGTGATGGACTGGCACTCGGTAGTCCTACCAGGTTCGGCAACATGGCCGCGCCGCTTAAGTATTTCCTGGATTCGACCAGTTCTTTGTGGTTATCTGGAAAACTTGCCGGAAAACCAGCTTGTGTCTTCACATCGACTTCGTCCATGCATGGCGGCCAGGAATCTACTCTGCTGTCAATGATGGTGCCACTGTTGCATCACGGCATGCTGATTCTAGGGATTCCTTATACCGAGGCGGCACTTACTCATACGGAAACAGGAGGTACACCATACGGTGCATCTCATGTTGCCGGATTCAGTGGCAACACATTATTGAGCAAAGATGAAGAAGAACTGTGCATTGCCTTAGGGGAGCGATTGGCGTCAACTGTCATTAAACTGCAAGACGCTTCCGAATGATAGTGATTGAGAATTTACGGTGCAACACAAACAACACCAGACTCAATCGACTGACAGATGCTTGCTACTCTATAACCAATACTGATTTCCTTTCAGAAAGGCACAGCAGTGATGCTTTCCAAAAATTCAAAGAACGTAGTGGTCGGCATGTCTGGAGGGGTCGACTCATCCGTTTCGGCTGCATTGCTCTTGGAGCAGGGATATCAAGTGACCGGGCTCTTCATGAAGAATTGGGAGGACGACGATGATGACGAATGCAATTCAGTTCAGGATTTGGCGGACGCTGAGGTCGTCTGCGAAACACTGGGAATTCCCCTTAAAACCGTCAACTTCTCTTACGAATACTGGGAACGAGTGTTTGTCGGCTTTCTGGAAGACCTGAAGTCAGGCCGTACACCCAATCCAGACATTATTTGCAATGTGGAAATTAAATTTCGAGAATTCCCCGAGTGGGCAATGAAACTGGGCGCCAATTTCATCGCGACCGGACACTATGCGCGCATATCGCATAGCAGCAACCAACTTCATCTCCTGAAGGGCAGTGACAAAGACAAGGATCAGACCTATTTTCTCTATGGACTGAATTCGAGTGCGCTGCAGAAAGCCATCTTTCCGATTGGCGAGATGACCAAAGATCAAGTGCGCGTGAAGGCGCAACAGCTGGGTTTCGGAAATCACGACAAAAAGGGCAGTACTGGAATCTGCTTTATTGGACGAAGAAATTTTGGCACTTTCATCAGCCAGTATCTGCCATCCAATGAAGGCGTCATTACAAATTCCTCGGGAACGGTTCTTGGCAAGCACAATGGTGCATTTCTATACACAATCGGTCAACGAACTGGTCTCGGAATCGGCGGTCCCGGCGATGCTTGGTATGTCGCAAGAAAAGACATGCGCACCAATACTGTCGTTGCGGTGCAGGGACATGACCATCCTATGCTGTATAGCCGAGTTTTAGAAATCTCCGATGTAAACTGGATATCACAGAATGTCGACTTACCGATTGAAGTGCAGGCAAAAATACGTTATCAAGGGAACGAGTATGGGTGCTTAGTCAGTCATTCGAATGAGTCCGGGGCCTACGTTGAGTTCGCTGAACCTGTTCGTGCAGCAACTCCTGGGCAGTCAATTGTGTTCTATGACAACGACTGCTGTCTCGGTGGTGCAGTCATCGACAGTGTGACTACATGAGCTTAAGAAGAACTGACTGATGTTTACAGTTGGCGTTACCGGAGGAATCGGCAGCGGCAAATCCTCGGCAGCAGATCGATTCAGGCAACTGGGAGTACCTGTCATTGATGCTGATGCTGTTGCACGGCAGATTGTTGAACCTGGAATGCCGGCTCTTCAGGAAATCATCAATGCATTCGGAGAAAGTGTTGCCAACGACCAGGGAGAACTGGATCGTGCAGAGCTTCGGAAAATTATATTTTCAGATTCAAACCGCAAATCTCAGCTGGAAGCTATTCTGCATCCAAGAATTTACGCTGAAATCCTTCGATTGCTGTCCGAATTGTCAACCTCCTATGCCATTGTTGTCATTCCCTTGCTAGCGGAGAGCAAACGTGAATATCCACTAGACCGCATATTGGTAATTGATGTACCGAGTGATGTTCAAATCAGCCGAGTTACAACTCGAGATGATCAATCAACTGAGGAAGTCGGGCGGATCATCAGTTCCCAGGCACCGCGGCACTCTCGGCTCGCGATTGCCGACGATGTCATTGAGAACATCGGCTCAAAAGATGATTTGTACGAGCGAGTTGACGCCATGCATTTAACCTACCTTGAGCACGCTCGCAAATCGAATCAAACCGTGACATGATTGATCGCTGTCAATATCGAATTGATCTTGATAGCGCCGCATCGCATTACGATCAGTGTTCCAACTTCTTTGACGCATCGGCGATTGAATTGTCTGAGCGCCTCCAAGATATTCAATTTTTTCCATCTCGAATCGTTGAACTGGGGTGTCGTAGCGGACGAGTCAGCGAACTGCTGCTGTCACAGAAAAATGAAGCGACGATTTACAGTTTCGATGAATCGCAAAGAATGGCCGAGCTCGCCAAATCGAGACTGAAGGACAAAAACGCATCCGTCATTGTTTCAGAAATTGATGCTGTGCCGCTACAATCCAATTCGGTTGATCTCACAATTTCGAATCTGGCATCTTCATTTTTTGATCCGGAACGTTTCTTTTCCGAGTGTCATCGCGTTCTTCGTCATGAAGGAGTGTTGATGTTTTCGATATTTGGGCAGAACTCTTTTCGCGAGTTAAGAGAAGCATATTCAACGCTCAAACAAGCAGGTTTTCAATTCGATTTCCATGACATGCATGACATAGGTGACCTTCTTCTAGCGACCGGATACACGAATCCGGTAGTCGATGTCGAGACAGTCAAATTCAGCTATAGCGACATCTGCTCGCTGATTGAGAATTTGCGCTACTGTGGAATTCATTCCGCACTTTTCAGTAACACTCAAGAACTTTCATCGAAAAGAGTACAATCAAGTTTGGAACAGGCGTATCGGAATTCTTCCCAAGATAGTGGTGAACTTGAGCTCAGTATTGAATACGTCTATGGGTTTTCTTGGAAGAAAGAGCCGCATAGAGGAAGCGCGAGTGTGGAATTTCACCCAGACTGATGTGCCAGGCATCAATTAACGTAGTCAAATCGCAAGAATAGTAGGATTGTTCAAATGAACCTGATGTCATCGCAGGACTACTGTGATTCACTACGCGAATACAACCCTAACGTTTACGTTCGGGGAGCTAAAGTCGATAGTGTCGTCAATCATCCCATGCTAGTGCCCGGAGTGAATGCAATCGGCATGACGTACGATTTTGCCAGGCTGTCGGAGCACCGAGAGTATGCCCTTGCCGAACAGCACACATCCGGTAAAACTGTCAATCGATTTGTACACATCAATCGAAGTGCTGATGACCTGCTTTCCAAACTCGAATATGTCCGTGCGCTGTGCCAACTTACTGGTTGCGCGATGCGTTATCTTTCCATGGACGGGCTAAACGCTTTGTTTCAATCAACTTTCCGCATGGATGCGGAACTTGGAACGGAATACAGTTTCCGCCTTGTGGAGCAGATGCATAGAATCCAAGACCTGGATTTGACAGTCGGCATTGCCATGACCGACGCCAAAGGTGATCGTTCCCTGAGACCAAGCGAACAGCCTAAACTCGACAGCCATGTACGAGTGGTAAGGAGACGGCCAGATGGCATTGAAATTTCCGGCGTCAAGGCAATCGTCACTGCGGCGCCCTACGTTCATGAGCTTTTTGTTTTACCTGGACGTAACATGACCCTGGAAGACAAGGATTTCGCGGTAGCTTGCCAGGTACCGATTGATGCTCAGGGTCTGACGGTGATAGCAAGACCTGCCGGCCGGCCGGGGGATGCGTCAGCAGAATTCAGCAGCCGATTTGGTCAGTCAACAGGCGTTTGCATTTTTGAGAACGTATTTGTTCCTTATGACCGGGTGTACATGTGCGGAGAATGGCAATATGCCGAACACTTGACCAAATCCTACGCAAACCATCACCGACATACCTGCATCGGTGCGAGAGCAGGTTTTGGCGACTTGCTGATCGGTGCATCCGGAATGATGATCGAGACTAACGGGCTCGATGTAGATGCGGAACCACATCTTCGGGATTCAATGGTCGACCTGATCAAGACTGTCGAAAGTTTCTATGCCTGCGGAGTGTCTGCATCGGTTTACTGTACTACGACCGATGCCAGCAACTGTGAACCGGATTCTGTTTACTCCAATATCGGAAAACTGATGTTGGCAAGTTCGATCTATGACATGCACAGGATTGCCAATACTGTTTCCGGAGGATTGATCGTGACATTGCCGCATCCAGACGATGATCATAATCCGGATACTATGGATAAGTTAGATACTCTCATGTCGGCCAGCCCGGATATTCCTCCTCACCGCCGCGCGACTGTTGCCAGATTAATTGAGGATTTGACGGCATCCCATTCCGGGGCGTGGTATTCGGTTATCAGCGTTCATGGAGGCGGGTCGCCGGAAGCATTGAAACGAGAAATTTACAGAAAATACCCAGTAGCCGAAAAATCGGAATTCGTGCAGCGGCTCATTGAAAGGGGAGTTCACGAAAATTCCACCAGTCAAACAGCTCAGCCGGGACAATGTTGTGATACCGGTTGTCAACCGCCTGAAAAATCCACGCTTCCCATTCGTGAAAGAAACAAATGAATTTTCTACCAAGCATTTTCATTTTTTAATCAAACTCCGCATCCATCGCGAGTAGCTCAGTTAGCATCCTACCAATATCGTCTCGAAGCAGTTCTGATACCATCAGATCACCGAACCCTGCTTTAGTCGCATTCCGAAACAGCCCCCGAGGCGAATCACTCAACGTTGATTCCAGTCCGTACTCCTGACTCAGTTCAGCGATATATTGAAGATCTTTCCAGGCATTCTGCACACTGAAGACATAACCCTTATGGTTGTGGCCGTCCATAATGCTTCCAATCATTCGCTGAAGCGCTACCGAGTTGCCTGATCCCAAACAGATAATGCGATAGAACTTCTCCCAGTCTATTTCCAACTCATTTGCCGCGTGGAAAGTTTCGATAATCAACCGTACCATGCCGAGTACAAGATAATTGCTGATTAACTTGGCACGGCCGCCAGCTCCGACCTCACCGAAATGCATGATTGAGCTACAGAACGACTCAAGAACGGGCTCAACTCTGATAAAAGTTTCACTGCTGCTACCGACGAATGCGCCAAGCTCAGCCGCTTCCGCCTGCAATTTCCCACCTGCTACCGGTGATTCGGCAAACTTGATTCCCTGCAATTCCAGGCGTTCCGCAATATCCCTCGTTTGCACAACTGACGAGGTTCCCGTATCCACTACCAGGTGCCTCGGATTCAGTGAAGGGAATACCTCATCAATTAAACTTTTTACGTCAGCAGAATTTGGTAAACAAAGAAGAATGATGTCACTTGAGTCAACCGCCTCCCGCTTTGATTCGCATTCAAGGGCTCCTTGCTCTACGAGCAATTCGACTGTCCGAATGCTGCGATGCACGGTCACAAAGACCGGATACCCCGCCTTGAGCAGATTTGAAGCCATACCGAATCCTATTGCACCCAATCCGAACACGGCGATTCTTTCGACCTTTTCCATGCGCTAGATTGTCCAGCCGCCATCTACGACCAAGAATTGTCCCGTCACTACCTTTGACTCATCAGAGGCAAGATAAACAACAATCGGCGCGATATCTTCCGGTTGCGCCATTTCCCGATTCGGCTGACGATTCAACACTTCCTGAAAGGCTTTTTCATAGTCTCCTCGCGCACGCAACCGTGCCTTCAGCGATGGCGTCAGTACAGTGCCTGGACAAACAGCATTGCACCGGATACCTTTGTCTACAAAATCTCGCGCAATCGATTTGGTCAGGCCGAGCACTGCGCCTTTGGTTGCACTGTAGACACATCGACTGGCCGTTCCTGTAATTGCTGAAGCGACGCTCGCCATGTTGATGATGGAGCCACCACCATTTTCAATCATGGCAGGAATAAATGTCTCAATTACCCTTGCATGGCTTCGGACATTGATCTCGAATGATTTCCGCCAAACTTCGTCATCAGCATCCAGCAATGTTCCATCATGAACATAGCCAGCGCAGTTAAATAGAATATTCGGTGTCGTTACTGATTCAGGCAATCTGGCAATAGCCTGCGAATCAGACACATCAAGCTCAAGGCATCGAATGTTTTCACTCTCCTTACTCAGGCTATCCAAGGAGGGTTTGTCGATGTCTGACGCATAAACAATCGCGCTTTCATGCGCCATTGCGATTGCACAAGCCCGACCGATACCCATTCCGGCAGCTGTCATAAATACTGTTTTCTGTTTCAATCGGTTCATTTGAATCCTAGTGCTGAAAATTTGTGAGTTTGCAACTGACACAATTTAGCGTACATTCGGCGAAACTTGAAAAGGTTTGCATCTGCTACAATTTCAAACTGATTACATACTATTCGGAATCATTTTCTCTTTATCAGATATGCGCTGGTCGAAATCCGTAACCATGGTTGAAGCTCACGCGGAAGGCGAAGTCGGCCGCGTCGTGACCGCTGGTGTCATAAACATCCCTGGATCAACAATGGTTGAGAAACTCAATTACATGAACAGTGATGGCGATGCACTAAGAAGATTCTTGGTTTATGAGCCGCGCGGAAGTGCGCAGATGAGTACCGTTCTACTACTTCCGTCAACAACTCCTGAAGCGGATGCAGGAATGATTGTTCTCCAAGGTGACAAAGCACATGCAATGTCAGGATCCAATGCCATTTGTACAGTTACAGTGCTACTGGAAACCGGAATTATCGAGATGAAAGAACCAGTAACGGAGGTAGTTCTTGACACTCCCGCAGGATTGGTTTCGGCTCAGACGCACTGTTCACGCGGTAAATGCGAACATGTTGAATTGGAAATGACTCCCTGTTATGTCGACAACATGGACGTGGAAATAGAAGTCCAAGGCTACGGGAAGGTAGCGATCAGCATCGTATTCGGTGGAATTTTTTATGCGCTCGTTGATCCCTCGACAGTCGGCTTGTCCATTGAACCGGATTTTGCTCGTTCTCTGGTTGACGCTGGATCGAGGATTCAAAGAGCTGCCAACCAACAGCTTGAAATATTTCACCCTGAATTTGAGGCACTCAACGGCCTGTCCTACGTCATGTTCATCAGTAACACCGAGGATGGGAAACTGAAAGGAGCGACTATCATGCCGCCAGGTCGCGTTGATCGCTCACCGTGTGGAACAGGAAATTCTGCGCGTTTGGCGTTGATGCATGCCAAAAATCAAGTTCGAATAGGTGATTCTTTTACCGCGCTTTCGATCATAGACAGCCAGTTTCAGGTGAAATTGCTTAGAACGACTGAAATTTACGGGCATCTCGCAGTCGTGCCTTCGATAACCGGAAGAGGGTGGATTCACGGGATGCACCAAATTGGAATCGACCCTTCCGACCCATATCCAGAAGGCTATCTTGTTTCGGATTGTTGGGGTGAAGCATTTGACCTTATCAACTCTTGACGAATAAGCGAGTTCAGCAGAGTTACCAGACAATTACGCTCTTGTAACTAGCTTAGGCATCCGTTTCCTGCGCACCGAAAATCTTCCAGATATGAGAAATTTCTACGGTTGGTGGTGTTTCAGTGGAACTGGTCTTGCGCATATTCATACTTTAACTGATGCTACCCTGGGGTTGTGGAACAGTAGATAAATAGTCGGTAAATTGGATTAAGAATTGGTGGAACTGAACTTTCGCGTCTTGTGAGCAGGAAGCAGTTGTATTTTGTCCTGAGATGCCTGTTTCAGCTCTTGGTTTGTTTGAATTTATCCGGTTGGATCTAGTTCAACTTCGTCTTCTTCGTCCTCCTCGTCGAATTTCTTGGTGCGCGTCAGCTTGGAAAAATACAATCCGATTTCAAACAGCACCCAAACCGGAATGGCAAGCATCGTCTGCGAGAAAACGTCTGGCGGCGTCAGAAACATGCCGACAATAAAGGCCGAGACAATAATGTAAGGTCGTTTTGCAGATAGACTTTCCGGGGTAGTCACCCCTGCCTTAACCAGCAGTACAGTCGCAATCGGAACCTCAAATGCAATACCAAATGCAAAAAACAGCTTCAATACAAAGCTGAGATAGGAATTGATGTCGGTCATCACCGCAACACCTTCGGGAGCAGTGCTGGTAAAAAAAGCAAAGACAAGCGGGAAGACAATGAAGTAAGCAAAAAGAATGCCCAGATAGAATAGTACGCTGCTGGATACAAGCAAAGGAACGACTGCTCTCTTTTCACGTTTATATAGACCCGGTGCAACAAACGCCCAAATCTGATAGAGCAGATATGGCATTGCCACTCCGACTGCAAATGCAAAGGCAAATTTGAACGGCACAAAAAACGGGCCGTGCGGTTCAGTCGAAATCATGGTATTGCCCTCAGGCAATACCGACATCAGAGGTGCTGCCAGATACTCATACAGTGTGTTGGCAAATGGAGCGCACGCAACGAACACCACGAGTATAGCAATCACTCCGCGCATCAAGCGCTGACGAAGCTCGACTAAATGCGATATGAAAGTTGTGCCGATGAAAGGGGAGTTTTGATTTTGTTCCGCCATCAATTATGTAGCTGCTTTGGTTTCACCCACAGCCGGGTCCTCTTGCTCTTTTGCTACTGGCTCAGGCTTGTTGATTTCAGGTTTGACAGCGACCGTTTCATATTCGTCAACCACTTTTTCGTTCAATGTGGATACTGCGTCCTCAAATATATTTTTCGTGTCTTTCAAATCATCTTTGATATTCTTGATGTTCTTGAGCTCGCTTGCATCAAGTTCTCGGTCGATATCTCGCTTCACCTCTGACAGGGTTCGGCGTGCTTTGCCGACCCACAAACCAATCGTTCGAGCCGCTCGCGGCAGGCGTTCCGGGCCGAGAATGATCAAGGCAATCAACGCGATGATTGCAATTTCCCAAAAGCCGACATCAAACATGATGGATCTCCGTTATGATCTGGTGTACCAGAGTTAGGCTTTTTCTTTCTCTACCTCTGCAGTAGCATCCTGTACTGAAGTCTCGCTGGTGTCTGACAAAACCTCTTTGTCGTCAGTACTTTCTTCTTCTTTTCCTTCCTCAGTACCATCTTCTTTTACGGATTTTTTAAAACTCTTGATTGCCGTACCAAGATCGCCGCCCATTCCCCGTAGTTTTTTAGTGCCGAATAAAAGCACCACAATAACGAGTATGATCAGCAGCTGCCAGATACTTATTCCTCCTGGACCAAACATTCTTCCTCCCAGTTAGTTGTTAAACCCTTAGAAATAACCTTTTCACGTAATTGTCGCTCGCAATTACCCATGAATCATTATCTACGTAAATTCTTTTCTTCCAGCCCGGAGACACCAAATCGTCTATCCAGCTCATTCAAAACTTCTTCATGCGTTAAGTTGAAATGTGAAAGCAGAACCAGGCTGTGGAACCATAAATCTGCCGTTTCATAAACCACTTGGTCTGCATCTCCGCTTTTTGCGGCTTCGACCGTTTCATCCGCCTCTTCAATCACCTTTGCCGCGATAGCATCCAGCCCCTTCGCATGCAGCGAAGCGACATACGACTGATTCGCATCCGCATTTTTTCTCGACTCAATTACTTTTGATAGAGCCTTTAGAACATCTGTCTGCATTATCCTGCGATTTCTACTTTGTGTAAATCTCTTGCGGAGACTTTAGAACTGGATCAACATTCACCCAGACCTCGCCCTCCAGCCTGCGAAAAAAACAAGATTGCCGCCCTGTATGGCAGGCAATTCCACCTTGCTGTTCCACCTGAAGCAGGATCGTATCCGAATCACAGTCGACACGAATCTCCCGAACAATCTGTACGTGCCCCGATTGCTCGCCCTTGCGCCAGAGTTTTTGTCGAGATCTTGACCAGTATACAGCCCTGCCTTCCGAAACCGTAGTTTTCAGTGCTTCAGGCGTCATCCAGGCGACCATTAGCACTTTCCCGCTCTCGGCATCCTGCGCTATCGCTGGAAGCAGTCCTCCCTCTGACCAGGTCAATTCATCCCACCAATCATTCGACATCAGCCAACTGCTCCTGATTTATTTCGCAAACTTCAATTCCGCGGCCATGCATATGATCCTTCGCCTGTGCGATTGTATACTCACCAAAGTGGAAAATGCTCGCTGCAAGCACCGCATCCGCATATCCATACTCGATGCCGTCGGCGAGATGTGACAGTTCGCCAACTCCACCGGAGGCGATTACTGGAACTGGCACCGCCTGCGAAATTGTTCGCGTCAGTTCCAGGTCGAATCCAATTTTGGTGCCATCCCGGTCCATGCTGGTAAGCAATATTTCACCCGCACCTGAATCGCACATACGACATGCCCACTCCACCGCATCAAGTCCCCGCGGCGTTCGACCGCCATGGGTATAAACCTCCCAAGCTGTCGGATCGGCATCTGGAATTCTACGTGCGTCAATTGCCACGACAATGCACTGCGACCCAAAACGACCCGCCGCTTCAGAAATAAATTCGGGACGTTCGACCGCGGAGGTGTTAATTGATATTTTGTCCGCTCCAACATTGAGAAGACTGCGTATATTTTCTACACTGCGTACGCCGCCCCCAACCGTCAGCGGTATGAACACCTGTTTGGCAACGGCTTCGACTATGTGCAAAATGGTATCTCGGCCGCTTGAACTTGCCGTGATATCCAGAAACGCCAATTCATCAGCACCTTGCTGATCGTAAATTCTCGCGACTTCAACCGGATCTCCCGCGTCTCGAATATCAACAAATCGAACGCCCTTAACCACTCTTCCTTCATCAACATCCAAGCAGGGAATGATTCGTTTGGCTAACGGCATTTCAGTTGTTCACCTGTGTTGCATGCTGCTTGAAGTTGGAAATCAAATCAAGCCCTTGAGCATAATCCAGGGTACCTTCATACAGTGATTTTCCTGCGATAGCTCCCACAATACCTTTGCTTCCTGAATTCAGCAGATTATGGATGTCCCCAATATCCCGAATACCGCCGGACGCAATGACGGGAATCGAAATTTGAGATGCCAGAAAGGTTGTCGCCCGAACATTGACGCCACTCAGCATTCCATCTCGCTCTATGTCGGTGTACACGATTGCGCAAGCCCCATATTGTTCCATTTCTTTGGCAAGACTGACGATATCTGTTCGACCGCTGCCTGACCATCCTTCCGTTGCCGCAGCCCCAGCCCGTACATCAATTCCTGCAATGACCCTTGCGGGATAGTGTGCATTGATCTGACCGATAAATGAGGGATCATTAACAGCTTGCGTACCCAAAATCACAAATGTTACGCCTGCATCAAAATATCTTGCAGCTGTTTCGAGATTGCGTATGCCGCCGCCTACCTGAACCTCAACGTTCGAATGCCGCACGGCTATTTTGCCAATGATGTCCGCATTCACAGGGGCGCCTTGCACTGCTCCATTCAGATCCACGATATGTATCCTTTCTGCACCTGCTTCAACCCAACGGTCTGCCTGGCTGATTGGGTCTTCTGAGTAAACAGTTGCATCAAGCATTCTTCCCTGGACAAGGCGAACACACCGCCCGTCCTTGATGTCTATTGCCGGAATTAAAAGCATGAATATGAATTACTTGAGGCAGGAAGTAATTTCAATTATACGACTGACGAATACCGACTGCATTTGGGGCGGCCACAAGCCAGTATTCAGTCGTTCCCATCCCAACCAATGAAATTGGTCAGCAACCGCAACCCATGCTGGCGACTTTTTTCTGGATGAAACTGGACCGCAAACAGGTTGCCACGGACCGCTGCACAAGCAAAATCCAGCCCATAGCAAGCTGTAGCAGCGACTTCCGATTGTTCATCGGCATCCGCATGGTAGCTATGAACGAAATAGAATCTTGTATCTTGCGAAATTCCCTGCCATAGAGGATGTTCCTTCGTTTGGTGAACCTTGCTCCATCCCATGTGAGGAATCTTGATCTGGCGGCCGGCGTCCTGCAGTTGATTGTCGAACCGCCTGACGCGTCCAGATAATATGCTGAGACCGTCAACACCACCGTCTTCTTCACTGTACGGATACAGGGCTTGCATTCCAAGACAGATTCCCAGCACCGGTTTGTTTATCAAAGCATCTTCAATCGCCTGACGTACTTCGTCATTCTGCAGTTCCTTCATCCAGGTACCGATTGCGCCTTGCCCCGGTAAAACCAGTCGATCGGCGTTTCGAATCTCCGACGCGAGACGTGTCGACACCACTTGAGAGTTGTGTGCAACCGCTTCGATAGCATGAATTACAGAGTGAAGATTTCCAGTGCCGAAATCGGCAATCGAGATTTTAGACATATCAGGGAATTTCAACAGCGTTTGCCGCTGAAGACAAAGGTTTAAAGGCTTCCTTTTGTTGAAGGAATGGATCCTTGGGATTTCACATCAAAGGAAGCGGCCATGCGAAACGCCCGGCCAAAAGCCTTGAATATCGATTCGGCGATGTGATGCGTGTTTCTGCCGCTCAAGTTGTTGATATGCAATGTAACTTTCGCGTGATTACAAAATGCCTGAAAAAACTCGCGAACAAGATCGATATCAAAGTCGCCAACTCGCGCCCTTGTATAGTTGACATCATACTCCAGCGACGGACGCCCGGAAAAATCAATCACCACTCTTGACAGCGCCTCATCAAGTGGTACATAAGCGTGTCCATAACGAACGATGCCGGACTTGTCGCCGATCAATTCGCTCACTGCCTGCCCAAGTGTGATACCTACATCTTCGACGGTGTGATGTGCGTCAATCTGCAGGTCGCCGACAGCTGTTATGTTCAAATCCAACATTCCATGACGTGCAATCTGATCCAGCATGTGCTCAAAGAAAGGAACGCCAACATCCAGTGTGGACGAACCACTCCCATCCAGATTCAAAGAAACGGAAATATCAGTTTCTTTCGTTTTTCTATGAACTTCGGCGGTTCGGTTTGTCTGATTCACGGCGGTCTGCAGGGTCGAAATTGAATTTGCACAATCGGCAACTTCAGAAAATGTTCCAATTTGTGTTTGAATTATAGGTAATTACGGATTCAAACGGAAACAGGCCGCGAATCTGTATGGAACGAGCATAGAAACGCTGCCCCACTCAGTTAGCTTTCGAACGCGTTGATTTGATAGGTTGAAGCGGCGGCCAGCCAACTCGAATTAATCTCAACTCCCCAGCTGGTGCATCCGTCACAGTAGCATGACCATCCGAGATGTGATACGGATCTTCGCGGAACAGGTTCTGCTGCCATGGATAGTAGTCCGCGCCTTCAATTGAAAATTTCAGGTACTTGCCCGCGTTTGAAACGGCTCGCAATTTTGGAGCCCCATGATTCGAGTTTGAAGGACAATGCCGTCAAGGCTGTAGGCTTAGCAAAATTTGCAGAAAATTACTGGAGCTTGTTTGCACGTATTCAACTGATCCACAAGAAGAAAGGAGCTAGTGGAGTGGAGCGGTATTTCTGTCTGGACGTCGGGAACGGTGCGGTTCGGAAAAAAGTGTTGGGGGTGACTACAAACTACCAGCTTGATCAGGTATTCGATACAGAAGCGATGCCTGGTTTCAATGATCACCAATATGGAGCCACTCCGTGGTCACCCAACAGAAAAGTGTCAATGACGCTACGCCTGAATAAGCGGCGCCACCCCCTACCGAAATCCATTTTAACATCGGCGGCGCCATAAACGTCCTTGAGAAGTAACCGGTAGACGGTTGTCTTGCTCAACCCGAACTTATCCATCAGTTCCTTGATGTAAAAATAATAGTCGATGCCAATCCGGGGCTGGTAGGCTGCACTGAATCCTGGTAGACTGCACTGAATCAGTTCATTATTCTGTTCGGATACAGGGCGCCTGTCTGACATGGTCCGCGGCCGTTTACACAAAACTCTTTATACCCTCTAACGATGAAACCTATCGACCAAGGCTGATCATTTTTTGCATAGGTTTTTATTGTTAAGTAGAATTTTGTGTGCTTCGCGAAACTTTCCTCTTTCTATTTGTCCTTTTCTTTTTGTGGTTGTGTATATCTTTCCAAGTGGGCGTGAAATGATATTTTTATTACGAAAGTCTTTCTTCAATTTCCCATCGTTAGTATAGAGTAGACGTGCCCCGCTCTCTATAGCAAGGGCCAAGACATGTGAGTCATCGGATTTCAAATCGTTTCTCTGGTCAAGGTTGCTTTGGCGTATTCGTATCAACTCTTTCTTTATCTGTTCAACTACATCTGATCTTCGCATTTCCATAAACCACAATTTAAAGTTATTATCCTTCAAGAGTTCTTCCAAGAGTTTGCCACCTACAACCAGTCTTCCTTTCCTATTCTCTAGCCAATCCTTAAATTTGATACCCGCTTCAGTTTTCCCACTCATTACCTCAGATATCACACTCGTATCGACTATGGCGCACATCAGTATTCGATCACTCTCTTCAATTCATCCTTAAAAAAACGTCTGTATCCTTCTGGGGAATCCAGCACTTTGCCCTTTTCATCAATGCGGATGGAGTGGATTGTGACATTCTTACCTTCATTCTCAAAATAGAGAATTGAAACTTCATCCGCCTTAAGATTAGTTCGCTTGTCTCGGATATCGAGCAAAATACGATCCACGATGTAGTCACTGTGGGTTTCAACAATAAGCTGATTTCCTGAAGCAGCTGTTTCGCAGAAAAGACTGCCAAGAGCAGCTTGTGCACTAGGATGCAGATGCACTTCTGGCTGTTGAAACAAGAACATGGGAGGACTATCTTGGCGGAACAATTCAGCAAGCACAGGAAGAACTTGACTCACGCCATATCCAACATCAATCAAATTTCGGTCTCCTCCATTTTTCAATTTGATTTCCAACTGAAAAGGCCCTCCGCTTTCTATATCTCCGAACTGTTTAACGCCTATCGTGTGGAACAAGCCTGATTCTCGACCAAACCTTTTTAGTTTTTTCTTAAGCGACTTCCATTGTTGATTGTGTCCAAATTGCAAGTTAGCGAGATAGGTAGGAACATATGCACCCTCTGGATCCCGTGATGGCTTGATCGGATCATATGTTCGGCTAGGCCTAGAACGAATAGGAGCGCTCGCGAAAAGTCCCACATCTATAATGTTTCGCGAATAAAACAATCCATTCAGTAATTTTTCTAGTTTATCAATATCTTCATCGCTTGGGACAGAGTGCTTGTCGGCTAAGCTCTTTAATGTTTTTCGGAACTTATCGTGGTCGTAAAGTTTATTTCTGACCCAGTAAAAAAATATAGGTAAGTAAAACCATTCCTTACCTAAAGATTCACCATCCGAGTTTAAGTACCACGCCCCATTATTTGAACCAAATTCCATAATAGTCTGCGAACTTTTAATGCCTAGGAACCGAATCCAAATATCATCTCCTTTTAAAGAAATCTCAGCAGGATAAGGTGCAGCCGCACGTGATTCAAAAGTTACATCAAATTCAATTTGGGTTGCTTTAAATAAAGAGCGTTCAACTGACGCTTTTGTAGTGAAATGAGTCTGCCAATTGCCAGAGAATCCAATTCCAAAAGAAGTGGCTCTAGTTCCGCGATTATTCGGGTTGTAGGCAATCTCTGAAAAAGGCCCAAGATCGTAAGGTAGCGCACGGAAATCTGGTTCGATTGATCGGTTGGCAATTTCCCAGATGGCTCGCACTGCAGCAAGAAACGATGTTTTCCCTGTACTATTATTGCCGACTAGCAACGTAAGTGGTGCTATTCGTGCAGTCTGTTCCGTGTGGAAACAACGATAATCGCGTAACCGGATTTTCTGGAAGCCACGTAGATTCATGGTAATTGTGATCAGTTTGTTTCTGGCTGCAAGTATATCAGTTTAATTTGTCACTAAAAATGCATGGGTCAGATCATCTCGGCTTTCCAATTCGGTGGTGAAGTCCGCGAAGCGGGTTTCGTCCACAAGTACGCCGAAACGATTGTGTTCTGGGGTAACCATCGCTGGAATTGGTTTGTTCCTGGGAAGCTCCAGACGCGGCCCAATCGCCCCGACCCGCAGTCACAGGATGGGCAGAATCTCCCTGAATTGGGGTCCCAAGGCCTCATGGTCTTTGTCAAGGAAATCAAGCTGAAATACTCCAGGATGGTAGGGAAGCCGTCCCTCATCAGGCACCTCTCTTCTTCAGTCACAATGACTGGCCCGAGCAGATCTTGGATGCACGTCTTCAAGTCGTCGAAGGTTACCTTTCTTGCGGTAACGATTTAGAAATCTGTGATGTGATCCTGATTTTCCAGAGCCTCCTTCCTTGCTTCAGCATGCGATTCATCGAACAGGATTGAAGCCGAATGTTTCCTGGAGACAACGCAGGCAGTCTTCTTTTTACCGTCACATTGCCGTTTCTATGCCCAGCAATGATTGCCGCGGGCATTGTAGCGTTTCTGGTCTCATTCGAGAACTTCAACACCACCTTATTCCTAGTCGGATCTGAGTCACCGTTTACCATCACCATGCATGATCGCATGGCCAAAGTGGGCTCAACACCGGTTCTGAACGCAGTGTCTTTTTTCCTGATCATTGGGGGCAGGCTTGCTCGCTTTGTTGTCCGTACTCGTTCAACGAGACAAAAGCTCTGGCTGAGAAGAGCGTTACCGTCCACACTTACAAGATATCGACAGCCTTGAAATGTCCAGTCTTGATTGACGACATCCAGGCCGTGGCCTGCTCCAAAGTGTTCTTCAATGTCTGATACCACCACTTTCTTCGTGGCTGGTTCTGCCAGATGCGTCGTTGCTTGGTGCTCTACATCTTCGACACCAATCGGCCTGTCATGCCATTGATTCTGTGTGTATCAAGCGGTTCATGCTTCCGCGCCGACCAACTAACAGGGCACTTCCTCTGAAGGAGCATCTCGCCACGCATAAAGATTGTGCGGCTCCTGACTAGCTCCTGTCCTCAACTTTCTCAACGGATGTTCAGCTTTTATCCTTGCTAACTGCTATATTTGTCATCTATTGTGATGTTAGGTGACATATATGGCGACTAGAATGAAATCTCAACGTGCTCAAAGAGCGTTGCGCCAGATGGGTGAAAATCTGAAAATCGCACGGTTGAAGCGCAGAATTGCTGTCAAGGATTTTGCGAACCGCGTTGGCGTGTCGGATCGTACCATCATGCGCCTTGAAAAGGGCGATGACGGTGTCAGTACGGGAACGCTAGCGATGGCGTGCCTCGCCCTTGGCGAAATCGACTGTATCAGCAATCTGCTAGATCCAGCTTCGGACGAAACGGCCTTGCTGCTGGAGCGCAACACGCTACCAAAGCGGATCGAAGGCAGGCGGAGAAAGGCGCCCAGTCAATCCACATCCGGGAGCCAAAGCATTTCGAACGGCGACCCATCGGACGATGAAGGGGTTGGTTTCTGATGTCCGAAGCCGTAGTCGCACTGGGTCAGGCAATGCGCGTTGTTGGTCGGTTGCGTTTCGAGAGCGATGGCCGTCGGCAACATGCTCAGTTTGAATATGACCGAGAATGGCTGGAAGCGGATGACCGTTTCCAGCTCGCACCCGGCTTGCCGCTCCAGGCAGGGGGATTCTTCGCGTCCGGCCGAGGTGACCGGCGTAGTGCTTTGCATGTCTGCTTTCAGGATGCGGCGCCCGACTCCTGGGGCCGGGCATTGATGACTCGTGCGCTCGGCGGTGGTCTCACCGAGTTCGAATACCTGACGTTATCCGACGACCGCACGCGCCATGGTGCCTTGCGTTTTCTCGACGACAATATGAAGCCGCTGTCTCGGCTATCGCCGCTCGTGCCACGGTTGATAGAACTTGAGCGACTGAGAATGCTGGCGCATCAGTTCGAGCGCGATCCGGAGCGCGCAGAAGAAGCTGTTCGCGACCTTGCCGGAGTGGCGGGCTCTCTCGGTGGCGCACGGCCAAAAGCGAGCGTTGAGGGGGATGGACAGCTGTGGATCGCGAAATTCACCTCGCGCGATGATCTGCGCGCCGTGGAGCGCGCTGAGATCGCCACGTTGAGGCTTGCTGCAAGGTGCGGCCTGCGCGTTCCGGAAGCTCGCCTTGAGCTCGTTCGCAGCGATAGCCCAGTGGCGCTGATACGGCGGTTCGACCGCCGGGGAGACGTTCGAATTCCCTACATGTCGGCGCGGACGGCTCTCGATTTGGAAAGCGCCGAAAGCCGGTACTATACAGACATCGCGGACGTCATTCGTCAGATTTCCAGTCAACCGAGCGATGACCTTCGTGAACTCTGGCGTCGGATCGTCTTTACGGTCCTTGTGTCAAATACCGATGATCATTTGAAGAATCATGGGTTCATCTATACCGGTAGGGACCGGTGGCGCCTCTCCCCGGCTTTCGACATCAATCCTGCACCCACGCGCCAGCGTATGCTGCAGACCGGTATCCTGGAGGGCGAGCCTTTCGAAGCTTCGTTGGCGCTCGCACTCGATGCAGCCGGGTTCTTCGATTTCGAAAGAGAGTATGCGGAACAGATAGCGTCTCGAATGGCGGCTATTGTGAACGGGACCTGGCGCGAGGCTCTTCGGGCGGAGGGTGCGTCCGCGGGCGAGATCGATGCTTTTGCCGGTGCGTTCCAGCACGATGCGATGGAGCAGGCCCTTGCGTTGGCATAACCGAAATCCTGCGAAATACGCGAAGCGTTTGTGGGGTTACAATATCCGTTACTGATCGAATAGAAGCTGATGTTCGAAAGAACATTCCAGAATATTCCTGCGATCACAATACCATCTGAAAAACCAGACAGTTCCGGTGTATGATCACCCCAAAATCGCAACACTTGGACTTCACGATTTCTGAGATGTAGCCAAGCATTCTGAAACGCATCGGCCGCTTGCTCAAGCAACTCTGCACTTGCGGCTAGTCAAACCACTATAGATGGTTCTGAATTCAACAAAATTAGACTAACAATGTGCATTGCTGTTCGTGTCTTTCCCGAACCGGTAGGCTTGTGCAGTACAACCCTGCCATGACCTCCCCGAATCGCGGTGCATACTTGTCTCATTGTACGTCGTTGATATGGAAACAATTCATATTTAGGCGAAATTTCCGTCTTATCTGAAGATTTCGAGAATGAAGCTGCTCCTTGGACATCAATTCCGAAGAATCCTAAGTATTTTTGACGAGTTGCAGTGTCATTTATCGGATCAATGCTAGCTAACGCGGCGATATTCGATAAATTTAACCTTTGTACGAGCTCAACACGCTTTCCACTTGACATGTAGTTTAAAAATATTTCTGGAATATCACTACGAACTAGAAGGTTGTTGGCATGATTTCGCAGCAAATTTGTAGCCCCCCGGTGCATCCTTTCCAATTTGTTCTTGGGATCAGATATTGCTGCGATAATTGATATGCCATCATCTCCAAGAATAGTACGGAGGCCGCTTTCATTCATCTGCTCAACAATATCGTCTACATTCTGTCCGGGACTTCCCCCATAGTACGGAGAGTTAGGCGAGGTATCGATCATTCTTACCTGTTCGAAAAATGAGTAAGCCGTTTATTTAATATTGTGAATCAAGGCACCACACATCACATCGTTCTCTGCTATCGTGCCGATTGTAATGCGTAGACAGTTTGACAGAATCGTGTGCGCTCCGTCCAGAATCTTAATCAAAATGCCGTCGCTCTTAAGTGCTTCAAATAGTTCTGAAGCTCGCCCTTGCTTTACTCTGACAGTAATAAAATTGGTGCTGGGCGGGTATACTTTTATTCTGTCACGCTTCATCGAAAACCCTTAAGCACGAACCGGCCCCGGTGACCCGCCGATCAATTCACAAACCGGCTTACCTTCCAATTTACCGCGCAATTCCCAGAGTGTGGTATCGAGACCACCGATAGCACGACGCAGGTAAGAGCCTGGAAACTTATACTCTCGCTCCAACACAAGACTGACGAGACTGTCAACATCCAACGCATCTCGTCCAAGCGTATGCGGTGCAACTTGCCGGTGCACGACTTGAGCGGTAATGTCGGCAAAGTAGGGCGCAACCTGACCCCACCACCCCTGCTGTCCTTCATCAACCGTGACGCGCACGAAACAGACAAATTCACTGGTGAAATTCTCAATAGACTGTATCTTCATCTCAATTTTGAACTCCAAATTTGTTCTAATTCGCTATGTGGTCAGGCAACGTCGATCAATGATGTTACAGGAAATATGATTTCACTTTCATTCCAGACAAATTCCTCTACCGCCTTTTGGAGTTGTGCCAGAATTCATTCTTGCTAAGCTGACTGGCTGTCAGGATGTGTTGCCTTATTTCAAGAAAGCAGGGCGCAATGATCAAGGAAGCAGCGAATTCCGTGGCACGGAGTGACCGCTATTCGTTTTCACTATGACAAGAAACCTGCATCCACTGTGTGACACATTCGTCGAGGCAGATCTTGAGCGCGGTTACCCACACAATGCAGATTTCAACGGGCCAACTCAGGAAGGTTTCGGCCTGTATCAGAACACAGCAAAGAACGTACTGAGAATGTCTGCAGCACGCGCATACCTGCATCCTGTCAGAGGGCGTAAGTGACCTTCGAATCGAATGTAATGCTCAGGTGGCGCGTGTGCCGATAAACGGCAAGAAAGCCATCGGTATTGAGTATATGAAAAGAGGCAAACTGCACAGAGCATTTGCAGGACGTGAAGTGGTGCTTTGCGCTGGCGCAATCAACTCTCCACAAATTCTGCTGTTGTCCGGAGTTGGGTCTGCTTCGCTACTAAAGCAGATTGAAATTGATGTGGTTCATTCTGCCGATGGTGTAGGGCAGAATCTTCAAGATCATCTGTGCTGTCCACGAGTGGCGACGCTCAATAACCAATTGCACCCATGGTGGGGGGGGGGGGGGAATTATGGTACGGTGCACGCTACGTGGTGACTCGACGAGGTCCTCTTTCTCTAGATGTCAATCAAGGAGGTGTCTTCGTTCGTACTCGTTCGCAGTTGCAAAAACCGAATGTGCAGCTGAATTTTTCACCAGTCAATTACACCAAAGCACCAACAGACAAACAGCCATTGATGAGTCCTGATTCATTTCCTGGATTCCTGTTCAGTGCTCAACCCACACGGCCTACGAGCCGTGGCAGTGTTCAAATTTGATTCTTCGAGACCATTAGGTATGTTAAGTATTTCCTCACGTGTCGTGTATAATATATGCACAATAATTCCCATTATATTGGAATTATTGTGCATATAAATACGAATCACGTACTGAATTATCGCGTCATTAGTGAGTATATTAAACTAGCAATTAATCACGTATTATGTGATTTATTGCATATAAAATGAAAATTGAAGAACCGTCAATTCCCAAAGGCAGAGTCAATCTTGCAGCTGTCATCCGACACGCTAAAGATGTCATTCGAATTGATGATGTCGAATCTGCACTTTGCGTTCAGCGTCAAGATGCAGCCAAATTACTCTCACGCTGGACTAGTCAGGGTTGGCTGAGACGTGTAGGAAGAGGGACATATGTTGCTGCCGAGTTGGGCACGCTCGATTTTCCATATGTTCTAGAAGATCCATGGATATTGGTTCCTGTCCTGTTTGCACCTGCTTACATCGGAGGATGGAGCGCTACGGAACATTGTGGTCTCACAGATCAACTATTTCGTGACATTCTCGTAATGACTGCTCGACCGGTTCGCGAGAAACGTAAAGTGTGCCATGGAGCATGTTTCATACTACGACATATCAAAGACCGAAAAATTTTTGGTACAGAGACGGTTTGGTGTGGTCAGTCTCAGGTTCTAGTATCCGACGTTCACCGCACAATGGTCGACATTCTTGACTCCCCATCCGTTGGCGGTGGCTTCCTGCATGTGGCTGAATGCCTAGGCAATTACCTCAGGCACCCTGAACGAAGTGACGATACTCTGATCAACTATGCACTGAAGTTCGGCAATGGTGCGGTATTCAAACGGCTGGGATTTCTTGCTGAAGATCTTCCTGACTCTGATGTACTAATTGATACCTGCCGAAAGCATTTAACGAATGGTACTGCAAAACTTGATCCATTGTTGAAATGCCCTCGCCTCATTTCAAGATGGCGTCTCTGGGTGCCGAGCTACATGGCTCCAGGAGTTGCAAATGATTGACAGACTTGAGATTCTTTCTATGGCAAACGCGCTAAACATCAATCCGCATGTCATCGAAAAGGATTACGTTCTCGGCTGGTTGCTGTGGGGAACCTACAATAACGAGACTGTCCGTGAAAGTTGGTTATTCAAAGGAGGTACATGCCTGAAAAAGTGTTTTTTCGAAACCTTCCGATTTTCAGAAGATCTTGATTTCACACTAACAGACGCAACGCATGTCGACGAAGAATTCTTAAGGCTGGTTTTTGAGGAAATCAGCAATGAGATTTACGGTCAAACTAGTATCGAAATTCCACCGGATTTACAGAGATTCGAAATCTACAAGAATCCGCGCGGTCACAAAATTTGCAACGTCAGGATTGCTTATAGAGGTCCAGTGGCACCCCGAGGCAAAAACATACCACGCGTAAAGTTTGACATAACCGCTGATGAACTCATCGTGCTGCCGTCTGTTCTATCTCAGGTAGCCCACCCCTATAGCGACGTTCCTAGCGACGGGGTTTCGATTCACTCTTATTCTTATGAGGAGGCATTTGTTGAAAAAATCAGAGCGCTTGCAGAGAGGTCAAGCCCTCGGGATGTATATGATTTGATCAATTTGTTTCGTAATATTGAGTCACATCCAAAATATGATGTGCTACTCAATACTCTAAGTCAAAAATGTGAATTCAAGGGTGTAGATCTTCCTGCATTGGATCAACTTGATTACAAACGAACTTTAGTAGAAGACCATTGGAACACCATGCTCGGACACCAGTTGCCCATCTTACCTTCACTATCAACTTATTGGCGAGATCTACCGGCTTTTTTTCATTGGCTGGAAAGTGGACTAGTACCGTCAGTTCCCGCATCCTATGTTGGAGAGGCAGGTGAACAAATTGTCCGAGCGTACACAAAGTATCTACCAGTTAAAAATAGAACTAAATCTTGCCTCGAAATGATTCGCTTTGCTGCGACCAATTGGCTCTGTGTTGACATAAATTACCAAGAATCAATAAGTTGTATTGAGCCATACTCCCTGAGATGCAACAGTGGCGGCCAATACATCCTTTATGGCTACAATGTCGACAAAAGTAAAATGCAGACCTACTTGGTTGAGCGAATAAAGGGGGTGACAGTAACTGACCAGGCATTCAATCCCCGATTTGCAGTTGAATTGACACCCAGAATTTAGAATAGTATTGTTACACAGTAAATTGAGTTATTGTCAAGAGTATTGCGCCGGTCGAAATCCAAACGGCTATCTGATCCAAATCATTCATTGGTGAAAGAAGCATTTAACCCAAAAATTACAGTAACTTGCTATTTTGTCGCACTTAAAATTCTGTGCAATTCCTGAATAATTACCATTCGTCAAAATGATTCCTTTCGAGCAATTTGTGGATGCTATCAGACGGATGGCCATCAATCGCGGCAATCAGTACACAAAGGAATTTGCTCCACACAAACTGTGTCTATTGCTAGCTGTAATCCAAGCAATCGAGGAAGGTGATTTTCAAGATAACAAAATTTGTTACGAACCACAATTATTGGGGCGGTATGACTACTACTATAAATTGATTCGACCTAACGTCAATTCCACAAGAGCCTATTACCCATTTATCTTCATGGATTCAGACGATTTTTGGAATCTTCATGATAACAATGGATTAAAACTGGAGATTTCCACCTATCGAGAGCGAGAAAATCTAGCGACGGGACATCGTAAGGTATCTAACAAAATAGGTTTCGCTTCGTTCGACAAAGACCTATTTGCACATCTGCAGGACACAAATAAACGACAAATTTTTCGTGATGAAATTATTAATCGTTGTTTCCAAGGTGCTACCGATCAAAAACAAAATTTTATCTGTAAATTCAAGGAAATTTCTCCAAGAGAAAAATGGCGAAAGATTGACGAAAATCGGTCGCCAACTTTTAGAGAAACTATTCTAAAGCTTTCATCTGCCCACAGTTGACTTTGGTCGAAGATTATGCCATCATATTGGCATGCAAGTCGGAATGCGACAATTCAGTGCCGAAACTGTCACGCGGGTGATCGAGGAATCCAGCAAGCCATCTGTGACCCGCGGTGAACTTGCACGGCTTTTGTGCGAACTTGACCATTGGTATGACAGCAAAGGTCGCCCTGCGGTAAGTTCGGCACGCAAGGCGTTGGTGAAATTAGCGCACAAGGCGGGCTTTGAGTTGCCACAGGCGTGCGCCGGGGTTCCGCAGTCGGTGAAAGCGGTTTCGCCGCCTGCGGGATTGGATGCGTTGTCGGGGATGCGGGTGCGGTTATCGGATATGGGTGAGATGAGTGTGGCAGTGGTATCTGACAGTCAGCAACGCCGCAGTTGGGATGCGATGATGGAAGCTTGGCATCCATTGGGATTCAAGCGAGCGCCCGGAGGTCAGATGCGGTATTGGGTGATCAGTTCTCGGTATGGGGTGATTGGCGGGGTAGGTTTTGCGGCTGCGAGCTGGCATCAGAAGGCGCGCGATGAATGGATTGGATGGAGCAGTGATGCGCGAGCTGTGAATTTGGCAGCGCTGATATGCAATCATCGTTTTTTGCTGATTGCTCGGGTGTATGGTCTGGCATCGAAGGTTTTGGGAGAGGTTTGCGAGCGAGTGGCAGTGGACTGGGAGGCGTGCTACGGAGTATTGCCGGTACTGGCTTATACGCATGTGGATCAGTGCTATAGCGGTATGAGTTATGAGGCGTCGGGTTGGCGTCGGTGCCAGCGGTTGAGCAGCGGTCATGCGCAGCGCCGAGCGCAGCCGGGCACGAAAAAGGCGGTATGGATGAAGCCATTGTCGGAGAATTGGCAGGAGCGTTTATGCACCCCTGCGCATCGGCCGATTGTCAGGCCCAAGTCGGTGTATTTGAGCGAAGATGCGCACTGGGCGGCGCGCGAGTATGCGCGTTCGAGTCATCCGGACGGTCGGGTTCGGGAACGGATTGTGCAAATGGGACAGGCGTGGGTTGAGCATCAGGGCGCATCGATACCGGTGCTATTTCCGAGACGGGCGGAACGCAAGGGTGCGTATCGGCTGTTATCGAACCAACAGGTGAGTATGGAACATATCTTGGAGCCTCATCAGGCGAGTGTTGCGGAGCGTTGTGCGACGGAGTCGGTGGTGCTTGCGGTGCAGGACACGACGTCATTGAACTATCACGGTCTGCGCAGCAGCGAAGGATTGGTGGGCATTGGCGGTCGTGGTGCGGGAGCGAAAGGGATATTGGCGCATTTTGGAGTTGCGATCAGCGAGGTGGGACGTCCGCTGGGGGTGTATGCGCTGGATGCGGGATTTCGCAAGGTGAGCAGCAAAGCGAGTGAATGCGACGAAGAAGGCGGGAAGGAAAGCGAGCGTTGGCTTGCAGGGCTGACACGTGCGCATGAACTGTCCGAGGCCTGTCCGAACACACGGGTCATTACGGTGTGTGATCGGGAGGCGGATTTGTGGTCGATGCTTCGCCAGGCGGTGGTATCAGGTGACAGTTTGCTGGTGCGTTCCAATGGTGCGCGCAAACGTAAGGTGATACTGGAAGACGGCACTGCTGAGAAGTTGCCGTTGCATCTGTCAAAGCAGCCGGTGATTGCGCACAAGACGATTCAGATTGAGGCCTGTGGTGGCAAGCGAAAGCGCAAGGCGCGCAAGGCGCGGTTGGATTTGCGGGCCTGTATGGTGACGCTCGGGGCGCCGGTATTGGCCGAAGATCAGACGCCGACGCAGATGCTGGCGGTGAGTGTTGACGAGATTCATGCACCGCGAGGTGAAAAGCCACTGCACTGGCTGCTATTGACCACTGAGGGCGAGGCGAGTGCCGAACAGGCGCGCAAGGTGGTTCGGTGGTATGAGTTGCGCTGGCACATTGAGACCTGGTTCAGCGTGTTGAAAAACGGCACGCGCATCGGCACGCGCCAGTTCGATCATGCGGATGATCTGCGCAAGTGCCTGGTGTTCGATGCGATCACCGCCTGTTACATTCATGATCTGAATTATATGGCACGCAACGATCCGCAGGTTGCAGCAAAGCAGGTGGTGGGGGACGAGCAGGTCGAATGTCTGTATGATTATTTGTACTATCGCGGCATCCACCGTTCGCGCGGCCCCCCGAATCACAATCCAAATATCCGGACATTCGTCATTGACCTTGCGAGCATCGCCGGGTTTGAGTCGAGAAAAAGTCAGCCTTTGCCGGGAACTCGTAAATTGTGGCAAGCCTATGCATTGTTCACCCCGGCGTTAATTTATCACCGAGGAATACATGCACAGAAATGATCAGACTAATACGACGTCACTTGCCGAGTCAACTGTGGGTAGATGAAAGATTCTAAAGGCATATGATTATACGTGTGCGGCTACTGGCTGGAAGTTAAATGGAGAAAATGGTTCATCGTTGTTGGAAGCAGCGCATATCGTTCCACTGAAAGAAAAACCAGATAACCGTCCACAGAATGGCATGGCATTATCACCTACTATACACGTAGCAATGGATCGAAACTTGATTGTTCCCGGTCCTGATGTTTGCTGGCATGCATCAAATTTTCTAATACGAGAAGCAAAAACAGATAAGGGTGCTTTTTGGTTAGCGCAATTTCATGGATTACCGCTAATTTTGCCAAAGGAGAAACATTTAAGGCCAACTAAGAGTGCGTTGGAGTGGCGGTTGGAGCATCTGATATAGATAGCACGTAATTTTGGTTTCTAATTTGGCCAGTGTTCTCCAGCGCACAAGTTTTTCAGTGCTTCAGCAAATGTTTCTGCTCGACATTCAATGAAAGATTTGTAACGACCGTCTTGACCATTCTCCACATTCATCTTTTCATAGGGGATTGCATGCGACTCTAATCGTTTACGAATGTCTGACTCATTTACATTGTTATCGAAGCGTTGCTCTAAATATTTAATCGGAGACTTTGCTGCAAGTTTTCTATTTGTCGTACCCAAGATTAAACCAAAGTTTAGGACGTGATCAATTAGGGGTTTTTCGAAGTCATCTTCCTCAAGTAATTTTTGTGGAAAGACATGATGGTACTCTCGACTGCCGATTGTGTGAATTTTTAAAGGATCACCAGACGCCAAGTCGCGAGCTCCTTTTCGTAAACTAACTATTAGAAGAGAGCGGGACAGACTATTTTTCCCCGTAGGTGGCGGAATTGGGCTAGATAGGCTAGCCAGTTGATTCTTGGTCGGAATTGAGTAAGGTATCGATTAGAGGTTGTAAATCAAGGCATTGCACATCACATCATTCTCTGCCATCGTGCCGATTGTGATGCGTAGACAATTTGACAAAATCGGGTGTGTTCCGTCCAGATTTTTAATCAAAATGCCATTGCTCTTCAATGCTTCAAATAGTTCTGAAGCCCGCCCCTGCTTTACTTTGATCGTAATAAAATTGGTATCGGACGGGTACACTCTTAATCTTTCCTCTTTTTCAAGAATAGACGAAACCCGTGATCTTTCGGCAATAATGTGCTCACTCATTTGAATTTCGTCCCAGTGATTCAACGCAAACACCGCAGTTTCCTGATGCAAACTGCCAATGTTGTATGGAAGACGTAGTTTTTCAAACTCATGCCCCCACGCAGGGTGACTCACAAGATAGCCGACCCGTAATCCAGCCAGTCCACTTTTCGATAGAGTCCTGACAACCGCTAGATTTTCGTGATCATTCATTGCGGACATCATGCTCTCGCTGGAATACGCATGATAAGCCTCATCGATTACGACCAATCCATCCGTCAGACATGTGGTTTCCTCAATAACATCCGGTGGAAACAAATTTCCGGTCGGGTTGTTCGGATAGGAGAAAAATACGCAGTCCGGCCGACTGCGTTCTACTGACGACAGCCACTCATCCTCAGGCAACTGGAAATTCTCATCCAGATCAACGCCGATAAATTTTCCTCTTGTATATCGGGCTATGATTTCGTACATGGTGAAAGACGGCTGAGGTGCCATAATACACCTTCCGTAACCACCGACTGCAAGCTGAATCAACTGAAGGAGCTCGTCCGAGCCATTCCCCAGCGTCACGTCAAAGGTGTCAGGAATCTCAAATACACGCCGTAACCCCTCTTTCAGTGCTTCTCCACTGGCGTCCGGATATCTATTTACCTCTACACAATCAAGTTGCTCATGCCAGAGCTCCAGCAAGGATTCACTGATTCCATACGGGCTTTCCATTGCATCCAACTTGATCTCGCAGACGTTTAGCTGAACTCGATATGCATTTAGTTCTCGAATCTGGGGATGTACAAGTTCAATGCCTTTTACTAGTGGTTTATTGGTCATCACTGCTCCCTATACTCAGCCGAGCGAGCATGCGCCGTAAGCTGCTCCTCTCTAGCCAGGATACTCGCAGTTCGAGCAAGACGACTTGAGCCTTCAGGTGAGCACAAGATTAACGAGGTTCGTTTCAGGTAGTCGTAAACTCCGAGTGGAGAACTGAATCTCGCAGCACCCGATGTAGGCAGCACATGATTGGGGCCGGCACAGTAGTCGCCAAGCACCTCAGCACTGTGAGGACCGACAAAGATTGCCCCTGCATTACGAATCTTTCCCACGAGAGCGCTCGCATTTTCCACCATCAATTCAAGATGTTCCGGAGCCAACCGATTGACCAGTTGAATCAGCTCTTCCTGACTCCTGACGTGAATCAAAGCGCCTTGTTTGGCCAATGCTCGAGCGATGACATCCTTTCTTTCCAATCCAGGAAGCTCTTCCTGCATTGCCTTTCGCACTTCTTCAATCTTCTCGCAACTAGTGCAAATCAGAATAGACTGAGCATCTTGATCGTGCTCGGCCTGAGCAAATAAATCCATGGCTGCCCAATTCGCATCAGCACTGTCATCACAGACTACGACGACTTCAGAGGGACCTGCGATGAGGTCGATACCCACATGACCGAACACTTGACGTTTCGCCGCAGAAACCCAAGCGTTGCCGGGACCAACGATTTTGTCCACCCTGGGGACTGTTTCCGTACCAAACGCAAGTGCCGCTATGGCCTGTGCTCCTCCAATGGCAAATACACGATCGACTCCCGCTACATGCGCAGCAGCCAGAACAGAGTCCCTGATTTCCCCTTCTGGCGCCGGAACCGTCATGACAATCTGACTGACGCCTGCGATTTTCGCTGGCACTGCAGTCATCAGCACTGAAGACGGGTACGCCGCGCGCCCTCCTGGCACATAAATTCCGACTTTTTCTATTGGAGTCAACTGCTGACCATACTGAGAACCATCGTCCTCTTCATAGGTCCACGAATTTTCAATTTGCCGTTCATGAAAACTACGAACTCTGTTGGCAGCGAATTGAATGGCTTCAAGCACTTCTGGCTGAATCCGGTTGGCAGCATTCTTCAGTTCTTGAGAATGAATTTCCAAGTCACTCGCGGATTTCGCATGATTTCGATCATACTCCCGCGTACATTCCAGCAGTGCTTCATCACCCCGGCTTCTGACATTTTCTATGATTCTGCGAACCGTATCGTCCACGTCAGGGTCGAATTCAGAACCTCTGGACAATATGTCGTTCAGTTCATCCTCAAATGAACTTTCGGAAGTGGAAAGCTGACGAATCTCAAGTTCCATCGGCATATTCTCGAGCAGCCACTTCCAAATTGCCTGCAATGGACTTCATTGATTTCTCTTTAAGCCGCATGGAGGCCCTGTTGGCAATCAGACGCGTACTGATGTCGGCAATAGTTTCGACTTTCTTTAGACCGTTGCTGCGAAGCGTTTCGCCAGTTTGCGACAAATCTACGATTCGATCTGCCAGACCACGCAATGGGGCAAGTTCCATTGAACCGCTCAGGTGCATCACGTCAACATAGATTCCTTTTGAAGCAAAGTGTCTTCTAGTCGTGTTGACATACTTGGTCGCCACTCTGCTCTTGCGACCGCTATAACCTTGTTCTGGCTCGAATTCCTCTACTTCAGCGACAACCAGCTGACATCGAGATATTCCGAGATCTACCAGTTCATAGTAGCTGCCGTTTTGAATCTCAAGCAGTACATCCTTGCCGACAATTCCGAAGTCAGCACTGCCTAGTTGGACATACGTGGGGACATCAGTGCTACGCACTACAATCAGATCAACGTCAGGCATCTTCGTCTCAAACACCAACTTTCTCGAGTTGTGCAAGTCTTCAAGCGGCCCGATACCTGCCGATTCCAATAGCGGTTGTACCGCTTTGGTGATTCGACCTTTTGAAATAGCAATCGTTATGCGACTATTGGGCATATTTATCGCAATCCACCATGCAGATGGTGGAGAGTGGAAATCCGCTGGGTTTCGCGACTTTAACTTGAAGCCGCGTGAATACGATCAGTTTCGGAAAAGTTTCCGTTATCGTGAACACGGAGGATCTGAGCTTCAAGCTTTCTCAGTTTCTCCTCAATGCAGGTATAGCCACGATCGATATGATGACACTTCTCTATGACAGTTGTAGACTTCGCTACCAGCCCCGCTAATGCAAGACAGGCTGAAGCACGAAGATCTGTCGCAGTCACGCGGGCGCCATTCAATGCTTCGACACCGCGAACCGATGCTGTGCAACCATTCATGGAAATAGAAGCACCCATACGTTTAAGTTCCTCAACATGCTGGAACCTGTTTTCAAAAATCGTTTCTGTAATTGAGCCGTTACCGGTTGCGATGCAGTTCATCATCAGAAACTGCGCTTGCATGTCGGTTGGAAACCCTGGAAACGGTGCAGTCCGGATATCGACACCCTTCGGCCGCTTGTCTATCATAGAGAGTTCAACCCAGTCAGTCCCGATGCTGATATCCGCCCCCGCTTCCTGGAGCTTGTCCAAAACCGCCACCAGATTTCCTGGTTGTACATCCCGTACTCGAACTCGTCCACGAGTTACCGCACCGGCTACCAGGTAGGTTCCGGCTTCGATTCGGTCTGCAATAATATGGTGACTGTGTTGTTTGTCGAGGCTGTCGACACCTTCTATGGTTATCCTGCTGGTTCCAGCGCCGTCAATTTTCGCGCCCATGCCTTTCAGGCAGGCAGCAAGATCAACCACTTCGGGTTCCTGTGCTGCATTTTCAATGACAGTCGTGCCTTTCGCTAGTGTGGCCGCCATCATCAAGTTTTCAGTTCCAGTTACCGAGATTGTATCCATGAATATGTGCGCGCCGTGCAATCTACTTGCAGTTGCTTTAATGTATCCGTCTTCAAGATCAATTTCAGCACCCATCGCTATCAGGCCTTCAATATGCAAATCTACCGGTCTTGAGCCGATCGCACATCCGCCAGGCATGGATACTTCAGCTTGCCCAAATCGCGCCAGCAATGGTCCTAGCACCAGTATCGAAGCTCGCATCGTTTCCACAATCTCATACGTAGCGCGAAATCTAGTAACTGCTTTGGAATTCACTGCTACCGAGCCGCTTTCATCCACTTCCACTGAAGCACCGAGACGACTCAGCAGGTCTAGTGCGGTAGTCATATCCTTCAGATGAGGGATATTGCTGACTCGTAACGGGTGTTCAGAAAGAAGAGATGAAATCAGAATTGGCAGACCCGCATTCTTGGCGCCGGATATTCGAACCGCACCTTCAAGGGGTACTCCGCCGTTGACAATCAGCCTTTCCATTGAGGAGACTCTACGGGGATTGAAACAGGTTAGGTTTCTTCAGTTTACAGGATTTAGTTTTGATTGAAGTTCGCCGTTCTGATACATCGATAGCAGGATATCGCTGCCGCCGACGAATTCACCATTGATATAAACTTGTGGAATCGTAGGCCAGTTGGAATAGCGCTTGATACCTTCGCGGACATCCATATCGCTTAGTACATTTACTGTTTCGTACTCCGTTCCGCAGGCTTCAAGGATTTGTACCGCGCGGCTTGAAAATCCACACTGTGGAAACTGAGGCGTTCCTTTCATGAATAGAACAACCCGGTTATTGGTTACTGTTTCTTTGATGCGGTTTTCAACATCCATAATTTCGATTTCTCCTGTCGGTATTTGACAATCATCTGTTTTGAACAGTCAGGCAGAATTACAATTCCATTGCTCGGGAGTGTATGTTCGTAAGGACAAGGCATGAATCGCATCATCCATCCTATTGCCTAGCCCACCATAAACCATCCTGTGTTGCTCTAGCATCGACTTGCCGTCGAATTGCGAACACACAACAACGGCTTCAAAATGCCTGCCATCTCCAATCACTTCAGCTGATGAATCACTCAGGGCTTCCTCAATCCATTGCTTCACATCTTCTGGCTTTACCATCTCAATTCCGGTCCAGTTTCATTCGATTCCTGGTGGCTGCAAGATTTTGACATTTTAACACAATCAGTAATTCAAATAGCATGTGCAACTTTGAACAGTTTATCAACCTTATTAACGCGCAAGAGCCTCATCATGTTTTCAGGCACACAAATGAATTCGATTTGGACATCGTTACTGCGGGCACTCTCTATCCAACTGAGACAAAGTGCGACCCCTGCACTATCTACACCTTCGACACCACTGAGGTCGATCCGAAACCGTTTGCATCCATTCTCACCGAACTTCAGAAATTTATAAATCGAGTTTACTGTATCAAACCGAAGCGCACCGCGAACACTAACATCGGCAGTAAAATCACTGCCAATTGACGTATTTACTTGCACAGTCATGTTCTTCAGTTGCCCGTCGTCACTCTGAACAAGAATTCGCCAATGATATCTTCCAAACTGAATGCTGACTGCGTGATGTCAAGCGTGTCTCCATCCTTCAGAAAAAAATCTTCCGCACCCTGTTCCAATCCGATGTATTGCGCACCCAGTAGACCTGCAGTCAAAATTCTGGCGCTCGAATCAACCGGAATATTGTCGAACTCTTCCGAAATCGACAATTCTACCCTGGCACTGAATTGTTGCAGATTTACAGTGATGCCCGACACGCGACCGACGTTCACGCCGGCAATCGTTACCGGTGCCTTGATCGTCAAACCGCCGATATTATCGAAATTGGCATAGATCTGATAGTTGCGCTCAACGTTGAATGCACCGGTGCCACCTACCCTGAAAGTAAGCAGTGCGATCGCCAGAATGCCGCCCAGAACAAACAGTCCTACCCACAATTCTAGGAAAGATTTTCTGGAACTTGTATGCATGGTCAACTGGAACGCCTGTCCGAGTAAGGGTAATTGCAATTTATTCTTGCAACCCTGTTCATTATACCAAACGCGCCTTTCGCATCATTCGCGCACAACACCTTACTCGTTCCGCAAATAAAACAAAGGCCTGTGTTTCAGCGCTCTCCAAATCCCCATCATGCCGAGAAACAGTGAGATTGACAGACCAAGTATTGCCGTGCTCACGGCGGATAAAGGTATAAAGAACCATTCCCATCCCATCAACACGGTTATAACGGCCCAGGACGCGAGAGAACCTAGTAGCACTGCAACCACCGCAGCAATGCCTCCTTGAAGCAGATATTCGAGCGAAAATACGGTGAGAATGTAGCGACGCGAGGCGCCTATCGTCTTTAGAAGCACGCTTTCGTAAGCACGACGACGTTTTTCTGAAATCACGATCCCGGTGAGCACCAACACACCCGCAATTATCGTCACGGCACTGATTCCGCGCGCGGCGTTTCTTCCTCGAATCATCAAATCATTTGCTCGATTCAACGCGTCTTTTATTCGAATGACGGTAATGTTCGGGAACGCACTTGCAACTCGCTCCTGTAGAACAAACTCATTTTCATCTGTCACGTGCACGGTGCCAATGCTCGAGTGCGGAATCGATCTCAAGGGTTCCGGCGACAACATGATCGCAAAGTTCAATTGCATGGAGCGCCACTCCAGTTCGCGTACATTACGTACTTTACCAGTAATATCTCGACCGAGAATATTCATGGTAATACTATCTCCTATTTCAAGTGCAAAACTGTCAGCGACGTCTTTGTGAATCGAAAGCATTGGCGGGCCGCTGTAGTCCATCGGCCACCAATCGCCCTCTATCATTGTGACTTGGTCGAGCGGGTTGGCGGTATACGAAAATGCTCTCTCTCCGTTGTCGTCTATCAGCCACTCACCGCCTTCGTCAACCAGCGCGTCACGAGGATGCATTCCCTTGATTGCAGTGATCCTGCCTGGAATGTATGGCAGCACAGTGAGATCGCTTACACCATCAATACTATGCACAAGCTCATTGAACTGGTCGAGTTGCGGTGACTGAATTCCCATGAAGAAAAATGCTGGAGCCTTTTCCGGAATCAGACCATTTATCTGTTTGTCGAGATTTGCTGAAACCATCGCAGTAGCGATCAATACCGATAGACCAAGGCCGATTGCAAGCACAATATCTGAGGTAGAGGAGCCAGGTCTGTGCAGATTCGTGATTGCAAGTCTTGCTGTGGAAGAACGTGGCTTGCCCATCACTTTTGCCGTCTTCACGATCAGCGCGCTGATGACTCTAAATGCGATCCAGGCGAGTGTAACGCCAATGACGAACCAGATTGCGAATCGTTGCTCATGTGCGGTCGCAATCACGACAATCGCTAAAGATGCCGCCAGTAAAATCGAAGTCGCGGCAAATCTCCACGACGCAGTTTGCCTTTCATTCGATACTGCATTACGAAATAATGCAGCTGGTGTTGTATTCAGTGTGCATGCCAACGGCCAAAGTGTAAACAGCAAAGCTGTCAACATGCCGTACATTGACACAATCAAAACATTCGAGAGGTTGAATGAAAGCGCAAGCGGTACCGACAGCATTCGTTCAATCGCCGCTGCACTGAGAGACGTTGCCGCGAATCCCCCTGCAATGCCCAGAACTATTCCGACAGTCGAAAGCAGCAATGTCTGAGCTAGATACACATTAAATACAAAATTTTTGGAAGCTCCGACACACTTGAAAATTGCAATGGTCGATAGACGGGTATCCATGTAGGCTCGAACCGCGTTGCTTACTCCGACACCTCCGATCAATAGAGTCGTCAGCCCAGCGAGCGACAGCAGAACACCAAGACGCTGAACGACTTCGGATAGATTTGGTGATGCGTTGTGATAATCGCGCACATCCAAAAGCGGATATTGTTCAGCAACTCCGCTTGAGAGCTGATCGAGATCGACATTTTCGTTCAACTTCAGGCGATATTCGTAGTAACTGCGGCTGCCTTCACTCAGCAACCCGGAATTTACAATCGCGTCACGATGAACGATCACTCTCGGCCAAAATGCGAAACTTCCAGAACTGCCAATTCGATCAGGTTCGTTGCTGATGATGCCGGTAATCTTGAAGCTCGCGGTGCCCATAGAGACATACTCTCCGACCTCAGCTCTGCCCGACTCGACAATGGCGGCATCAACGACTGCCCCCCAGTCCTTTCCATCGCGTTCAATCGCGTCTGATAAATTCAAGCCTTCATTTATCTCGAAAGTGCCATACAGAGGGTATGCGTCGTCCACTGCTTTTAGAGAAACCAAAATGCTGTTTCGAGCATCCGGCGTGCGCATCAGAGTTCGCATTTCAACAAATCGGGTGATGTGTTCTGTATTCTCCTCCAGCACAATTCGCTGCTGATTGGTCAGATCTTGCCACTGCTGCCCAACTGCAATATCACCACCAAGAAGAAGTTTTCCATCTCGCTCAATACCATTCAGCAGGCTTGTCGATATGGTCGTAACTCCCATGATTGCAGCTACACCCAATGCGAGACAGCTGAAGAATATCCAGAATCCGCGAGATCCATGACGCAAATCGCGTAAGGCAAATTTTATGACTGTGGAAATCATCAAACGCTGGTCAGATGCGATTATTCACAATTTTGCCATCGGATAATTCTATATGCCGTTTGCAACGTTCTGCGAGTTCAGCTTGATGGGTAATCAGAAGCAATGTGGCATTCTTCTCGGCGCATCGCTCAAATAGAAGACTCATGATGTTCTCACTGTTCGCATTGTCCAGATTTCCGGTCGGTTCGTCCGCAAGAATCAGCTCAGGCTGCTTGATCAAAGCACGCGCGATGGCCACTCGCTGCTGTTCTCCTCCGGAGAGCTGACTTGGATAATGATCAAGCCGCTTCTCCAAACCGACTTTGACGAGGTCCTCCTCAGCTTGGGCAAATGCGTCCGATGCACCCGACAGCTCTAGCGGCATGGCTGCGTTCTCCAATGCTGTCATAGTAGGAATCAGGTGAAACGACTGAAAAACGATTCCCACGCTATTTCGACGAAATTTCGCTAAGTTTTTTTCGTCCAGATCAATCAGAGATTGACCTGCAACGGTTACGGATCCCCGACTTGCGTTCTCGATTCCGCCGATTATCATCATCAAGCTGGTTTTTCCGGCGCCGGACGGTCCGGAAATGCTGACGCTTTCTCCATGTGGAACTTCAAGATCGATGCCGCGCAAAATTTGGACATTTCCCGCTTGGCTGTCTAGCTCAAGCCAGAGGTTGTGCAGGGATATGATGGGTTCAGGCTTACTGTCCAAAGTCGTTCTCTCTCCTCTAATCGAATTGTTTCAGCACTGATTCAACCCTGCGACAAGATCACAATCAGCTTGAAACAGAATAAATTCAACAAAATTTGCAAAAAAATACCGCTGTTGTGCTGATATAGGACTGAATTTACAAACAACAACCAAAATTTTGTTATAAAGCCTATTGTTAGACACAAAGTTTCGCGACAATGAAAAATCATACCAAACTAAACAGTTCTTTGTGATGCGCCGAATGTTCGGCAAATACCGTAGTGTTGTGACAACACTGCACTTCTTTCCTTTGATTTATTCACACGCAATTGTGTGAGGGGGAAATTTATGGTGCTTCGCCTATTACGACTTACCAAGTGTCGATTCCTGTTGCCTTTTGCAATCTTTTTGCTTTTCGGTGGATTCGGAACCACGGCACTGGCTCAAGTTAATTTATATGAGCAGACTCTCAATGTAGTTAGTTTCGGAGGGAGTTATACGCGCAGCCAGATGCTCGCGTACGTGCGTCCTTGGGAGGCCGCAACCGGAAAGTTTGTCAACATGATTGACTACGGCGGCGGCTTGACTGAAATTGGAAGTCAGGTCAGTTCTGCAAATGTCAAGTGGGACGTAGTCGACATGGAGTTCTCGGATCTAATTGCAGCGTGTAGAGACGGCCTGCTTGAAACAGCGGATGTTTCACTCATTGCAGATGGAGACGATGGTACGCCGGCCAATGAAGACATTCCTGAGAAATATCTTCACGAGTGCGGCTATCCAAGCGTCGTCTGGTCGACCGTATTTGCATACAGCAATCTTGCATTCCCAGATGACAAACCGAGCACAGTTGCTGACTTTTTCGATGTAACGAAATATCCAGGCAAGCGTGGACTTCGCCGCGACCCCCGAGGACTGCTTGAATGGGCACTGATGGCCGAAGGAGTCGCACCGAGTGACGTATATTCAGTGCTGTCAACGCCGCAAGGTGTAGCGTATGCATTCGAGATCGCTTCGGCCTTGAAACCACATATCGTGTGGTGGAGTTCCGGCCGTGAGCCCGTGAATTTGCTTTCTAACGGCACCGTCACCATGACTGCCGCCTGGAATGGACGGCTATTCGGCCCAATCGTAGAAGAAAACATGCCGATTAGCATCGTCTGGGACGGGCAGATGCTGGAAGTCGAGTATTGGGCGATTCCGAAAGGATCTCCCCGTCTTGACAACGCCAAGAGTTTTATTCAATTCGCGCTACAGACCAAGAGCATGGCGAGTCAGTCAAATTACATTTCCTACGGTCCTGTACGCAAATCATCACAAGCGCTAATCAGCGATACTGTCAAACCGTATCTTCCTACATCGAATCTGGACAATTCGGTTCGTGTTGATTCGCATTGGTGGGCTGAAAACATGGCGCATCTGAGCGTCAGTTTTGAAGAATGGCTGAAGCCGAAAACAAGCGAAATCGACCGAGCGGTCCGATTCTAATTCTGAGAGGTAGAACAGATGAATGGTCCAAAAATTGACAAAACAATTTTCTGGGTGTCCCTGATTGTAATCGGAAGCCTAGTCATACCTTTAATCATTGCCCCCGAAGCAGGGCAGAAATTTCTCGGCGGACTGCTGGGGGTTACCACAGGAAAACTAGGCTGGACCTACCTATGGTTTACCATTGGTGCGTTCGGCATTCTTGTGTACTTTGCCATGGGCAAATTCGCGCACGTCAGATTCGGCGGCGACGACGCCAAGCCTGAATTCTCTCTACCCAGCTGGATCGCCATGCTTTTCTGTGCTGGAATCGGTGCAGCAGTTCTTTACTGGGGAACCATTGAATGGGCGTATTACTACGGCGGTCCACCGCTTGGAATTGAGCCGAAGACAGCCAAGGCTGCCGAATTTGCCGCCATGTATGGAATGTTCCATTGGGGGTTTACTGCCTGGGCAGTCTACTGTATTCCCACGCTTCCACTCGCCTATATGCTATGGAATCGTAAGCGTTCAGTACTGCGTTTGTCTGCCGCATGCGAGGGCGTTATCGGAACCAAAGCCGCACAGGGAATAATCGGCAAAGTGATCGATATCTTGTTCATGTTCGGCTTGATTGGCGGCGTTGGCACTTCCATGGGACTTGGAACCCCAATGCTGTCGGCAGGTATTGCCGAGTTGTTCAATGTAGATCGAACTTTCATTCTTGATGTAATCGTGGTCATTATTTGGGCAATTATTTTCGGAATGAGCGTTTACTCCGGACTGGAGAAAGGCATCAAGAGACTCAGCGATGTGAATCTAATCCTGATTATCGTTGTTCTAGGATTTACTTTTCTGTTTGGACCGACGGTATTCATGATCAGTACGTTTACCAATAGTGTAGGACTTCTGGTTCAGAATTTCATATACATGAGTTTCTGGATGGACCCGATTGACAAAGGCGGGTTCCCCGAGGGTTGGACGATATTCTATTGGGCGTGGTGGATCGCGTATGCCCCATTTATGGGATTGTTCGTAGCGCGCATTTCCCGAGGCCGAACGATTCGACAGCTGATTGTGGCTGAAGTTGTCGGCGGAACATTTGGATGCTGGATTTTCTTCGCCATTCTGGGTAACACCAGCATGTATTTCGACCTGAACGGCATCGTTCCAATTTCTGACATTCTAGCGAATGTCGGCGCACCGGAAGCGATTGTGGCTACCATAGTGGCTTTGCCGGTCGGAACCGTTGTGCTGGTTGTGTTTGTGGTACTGGCGTTTATTTTCGGAGCGACCACTCTGGACTCGTCGGCTTTCACGCTCGCAGCGGTTGCTACTGAAGAACAGCATGGCGAGATGCAGGAGCCAGCACGATGGCATCGCCTGTTCTGGGCGTTCATGCTGGCGGCTGTGTCACTCAGCTTGATGTATCTTGGCGGTCTTAAACCCCTGCAAACTGCATCGATTGTGGTAGCACTGCCGCTAATGGGTGTACTGATCGTCATGGTCTGGTCATTCAAGAACTGGCTGGAAGAGGACTATGGAAGCATGGCGGAATCAGAAACAACAATAGTGGTAGGCGAATCGGAATCCAAATAGGGAATTCGCTGACAGTTCAGGAAATCCCAAGCCTTCAAGGACTGAAGCTGTTGACCTGAACATCGTATAGAACTGACCGGATTGATGTCGCGAATGACTGGTCCGGTCGGTTTTGCCGCGACTTAAGATTAATGTGTGTACCAGCTCACTGATTGCATCAGCGAGCTGGCAACGTAGATATGGTTACAGATTTCAACATTAGATTGATCCGTAAAATTCATTTTGTCATCATCATCTCCTTGGTGTTGATTGCAAGCGTATACGCGAGCGATCCGATCAGAATTTTAGCGGTTGGCGACAGCCTGATCGCTGGCTACGGACTGAAACCCGAAGAAGGGTTTACTGCTCAGCTAGAGAATGCACTAAATGACAAAGGCTACACGGTTCAGATTGTGAACTCAGGAATTTCAGGCGATACCACCAGCGGCGGACTGGCACGCATTGACTGGGTACTCTCAGACCCGTACTCAGCAGTCATTCTGAACCTGGGCAGTAACGACGCATTTCGTGCGGTTCCGGTAGATTTGGTTAAACAGAACTTAATCGACATACTTGAGAGAATTCAATCCAGCAAATTGCCGGTTTTGCTCGCAGGCGCAATGGCTCCCAGGAATCTTGGTCCCGAATACTCTGAAGCGTTCGATGCAATCTACCCGGAAATCGCGAGGCATTTTGATGTCCTCTTTTATCCGTTTTTTCTTGAGGGCGTCGCAACGGACAACAGCTTGAACCAACAAGACGGCATTCATCCAAACAAAGCAGGAGTATCGTTGATCGTGATTCAAATGCTGCCCTATGTAGAAAAGTTGATTTCTCAAGCTGAACTGGATAGTGTAGCCAGTGGAAACTAACGAAGTGAATTAGGCTCACTTAATTTGGTTAGAAATATATAATCTCGTCATTCAGTCCACCATCAAATACTTGATTCCCCAATCATTGAGATATGCACAGGTTTAAATTTCCACATTTTGTATTGATTGCTTTAATTAGCTTCTTTCTTGCATTCCTGTCTGGATGCGGCGGTGGTGGCAACAGCAGTGGATCAGGCAGTCCGGAGGATAAGTTTCCGCCAGCCCCAGACTCACCTAGAGCGCATCAAGGCGGCGGCACACCGATTTTATTCTTCGGAGGAGGAGCAGGACGCGGAGCACCCGGAGCCGATGATGAAGAATATCAGGAATATCTGCTGTGGAAAGAGTGGCAACAGTATTTGAAATATCAGCAGTGGCTTAGGGATCAAGCCAATTCTCCGTCAGAGGAATCCGAAAGCCAGTAACGGATTTGGTTTTCTGTTGATTCAATTGTCTGGAGCAAGCTGCAGACAGACCCGACAAACACCACCACACATCAAAAATTCTGCTTGCGTTAGCATCCAACTTCTGCACATCCCCAGCAGGGTTAAGAATACCAGCCGCTATGCTATAAATATTTGTTTTTATATTAGTTTTAAGTTATATGAGTACGCTACAAATGATGTTAGTAGTGAATTCAAAAGCTCACTTTGCTTTCTGGTAACCGTATATCTAACACTTTTTTCGTCCAGGTTCACGTGTATAGACGTTCGTAAATTATTTGCAGCAGCTTTTCTGCTGACTGAATGTCAGCTTCCCCGCTACCGGATGGCAGCACACGAATTTCCGATTGCTCACCTGACTCGGTTACAGCCACATCAAACTGCTCATGAACGACTTCCTGTTCATCATCCTTACGCCAAAATGCAAGTTTGAATCTCTTCTTTTTCTTTTTGGTAGCACTGTAGCTGACGATGTACACTCCCTCGCTACGATTCAGATCTTCGATATCAACGCCTGATGCTTCAAGCGTGCGTCCAACTCGAACCCAGGCCGAATCAAAGTTTTCAGACACTACAATAATCCTTGAACCCTTGCCATCACGCTCGAATCGCTTGTTCACTTCAACTGAATACTGGCCATCAACACCGCCCTCGTCCAACTGGTAGTATGCCAGCATAAAGTAACGCATTCTGGTGAAAAATTCCGCCGCAGATTCATAACTGACTTCTACATTTCGTTCCGATTTCCCGATCACTTCAGTTTCAGTACCACTGACTGCGACTACGTGCAATGAATCCACTACTCCGGCATATTCCTTAAATCCGAATCGCTGAGCTAGTGTCGGCTTCTTCTTTGACGGAACCTTAGATACATAGTAAATTCTTTCCTGCACGTTGGCGCTATTTATCACGATTCCCATGTCTTCCAATACCGGTCTGAGACGGTCCCACACCGGTTCGACCTGATCTACAACGCGTAATCGTACCTTACTTTCTGGAGTTCTTCGGGTGATAACCCTGAAGCGTCCTTTACCACGCTGTCGCGCAGCACTATATTCTTCAGCACTCAACCCAACGCCCTGCTCTTCTAACTGAAACTGTCGAAACTTCTCGAACGAAACCCAGCTCTCGTAATTGCGATACTGTTCAGGAGGAAGCTCCGTGATGTTTGCAGAATCCAGTTCTTCAGGAATCTGAAACTGTTCCGCCTCTGGCAGCGGACTTAGTCCAGGCGGCACTTCCAGCGGGTCAAGCACTTCAGACGAAGTCAATAGTGACAACTGTTTACCACCTACTTCAGCGCATCCCGTGATGGATAATCCGGCGCTAATGACTATTAGCAGTGTGGACAGGGAAACCCCTTTCAATCTCTTGAACATATGCATATTATTCAACCATCAAGTTTTGGATTAATTGAATCGGTCGAGAATTCCATCAAGTTCATCCAAACTCTGGTAATTGATTTTAATGAATCCTTTTCCGTTTCGATCGTGAATGGCAACTTTCGCCTCGACTCGTTCTGACAATTCTAATTCAAGCCTTGTAATATTCGCGTCGGCAGCAGTTTTTGAGGTTTTTTCATTGCCTGATTCGCTGCTCCAGCCTTTCACGAGCGTTTCGGTTCTGCGAACATTCAACGAATTCTTCACAACCAATTTGGCTGCAGAAATTTGATCCATTCCCTTTAGTGCAAGCAGCACTTTTGCATGTCCGGCTTCGAGTTGCCGGTTTTTCAACATTTCCAGCACCGGCTCGGTCAACGTCAAGAGCCGCAACAAATTCGTGATGGTGGCGCGTGACTTGCCAACGCTTTCTGCTATATCAGCATGCGACATCATGAATTCATCCGCTAGACGTTTCAACAGATTTGCTTCTTCCACAGGATTCAGATCTTCTCTCTGAATGTTCTCGATCAATGCCATTGCCATGGCAGCCTTGTCAGGAATTTCTCTTACGATGACAGGCACTTCATGAATTGAAACCCTTTGCGCGGCGCGCCATCGGCGTTCTCCTGCAATGATTTCGTAACCATCTCTTGTTGTCGATTCCCTTGCAATAATGGGCTGAATGATGCCGTGCGCACGAATGGAGTCGGCAAGCTCGTTCATGGACTCTTCATCCATGTCCATTCTCGGCTGATAGGGGCCGGAGTGCAGCTTCTCAATCGCAATCAAGCGAACATTGTCCGGCTGCGCCGGAATTGTTGCGATCCTTGATGCGCCCAATAGAGCCTCAAGTCCTCGTCCCAATTTTTCCTGGCTGCTCATAGACGCTCTTCTTTACTCAGTAATTCGCCAGTGAATGCCATGTAAGCCATTGATCCTAAACACTTATTGTCATAATCCAGGGCTGTTTTTCCGTGACTGGGAGCTTCTGCCAACCTGATATTTCTGGGGATGATAGTCCGATAAACCAAATCTTGAAAATGACGGCTCAACTGAGCCGACACTTCACGATTCAAATTGTTTCTTCGATCATGCATAGTCCGGAGAATGCCATCCAGTTTCAATTGGGGGTTTAATGATTGTCGAACTGTTTCAATGGTATCAAGCAACTCAACCAGCCCCTGCAACGCAAAGTATTCGCACTGCGTTGGGACAATTACTCCGTCAGCAGCAACAAGTGCATTCAGCGTTACAATATTTAGCGACGGAGGACAATCCATCAAAATATAATTATAAGTGTCCCGAACCGCTTTGATTGCATTTTTTAATCGATACTCACGTTGGTCAAAATTCAGCAGTTCCACTTGCGCTCCGACAAGATCCCTGCTTGCTATAACCGCATCCATTCCAGACTCAGTGCTTTGAATGACGCTTTCGAGCGAAACTCCGCCGATCAACACTTCATAAATGCCCGAATCCGCGCTGTATGGCATGAAACCGATGCCTGCGGTGGCATTGGCTTGAGAATCCAGGTCAATCAGAAGAACTTTTCGTCCAGCACGGGCTAATGACGCAGCAACATTGATCCCTGTGGTAGTTTTTCCGACGCCACCTTTTTGGTTGGTTAGGGCCAAGACACGGCTCATAGCTGTATAGCTTCCTTCAATTTTGCGGATGCTTTATGACTACAAGATGTCGAGTGCTCTTCAAGCACGGAACAGCGATCTCGCGAATCGACAGAATACAGCGAACTCTCATTTCTTCCAATTCCTTGCTCGGATATCGTCCCTTCATTGCAAGAATGTAGCCGTTAGGGTCCAACAACGGCAGCGCTAGTGTAGCCACCGCATTCAGCGAGCCCAATGCACGTACAAGAATTGTGTCATATTTGGACTGCTTCTCCATATTTTCAGCACGCTGCTGCAATACTTCTACGTTTTCTAGCCCAAGAATTGCAACTACATGTCTGACAAACTGAATTTTCTTGCTATTTGAGTCCAGTAGAGTAATTTTCAATTGTGGTTTTGACAAAGCGATTGGAATTCCAGGAAACCCTGCTCCGCTACCCAGATCGAGCACCTTGTTTCCCTGTACATATTCGGAAATCGCAAAGCTGTCCAGAAGGTGCTTTGGCACTACATCACTCGCTTTTCTAATTGCCGAGAGACTGTAGACTCGATTCCATTGCATGAGGAGTTCTGCATGCTCCAGTGCGCGATCAACATCATCATCACTGAGAGCAAGACACAATTCCTTCAGTCCTTTCACCAGTTGGCAGCGCATCTGCTGCCTGGAAAACAATCCAGCCTTAATCTTCTCCTTTGCAGCCAACTCGGCAATTGTTTTTTCATCCATGGCTAACGGTGCGACTCAGACTGGCTGGTTATCAGCCATTTGCAACGACAACTGTTTTTTCAGATGAATGGATAGAACTGTAATTGCAGCCGGCGTCACTCCAGGAATGCGCGAAGCCATGCCCAGCGTTTGCGGCCTGTGAATCTCCAGTTTCTGCCTGACTTCATTCGATAGCCCGTGCACCTGGTTATAGTCCAATGATTCAGGCAGTTTTGTGTTTTCAGCCTGAAGAGACTTCTTAACCGAAACATTTTGCCGTTTGATGTATCCTTCGTATCGAGCTTCAATCTCAAGCTGCTCCTTTACCGCTGGATCTTCAACTGCAACACCCGCCTCCGGCAGTGCCAATAGCGAATCATAACTCACAGATGGATCTCGCAACAAATCAAATAGCGTAGAATCGTTCTGCAATGGTCTGCCCAGTATCTGAGTGAGCCGCTCCTGCGTTGACGCGGATGGTTTAATCACCTTTCTTTCAAGCCTTCGACGCTCCTTGGCTATCAAATCTCGCTTTTCGCAAAATAGGCGCCAGCGCGTATCGCAAACCAATCCCAGATTTCGGCCTGTTTGCGTCAACCGGAGGTCTGCGTTATCTTCACGCAGCATCAGCCGGTGCTCGGCGCGTGAAGTGAACATACGATACGGCTCGTCCGCACCTTTGGTAACAAGATCATCTATCAGCACACCAATGTAGGCTTCATCTCGGCGTGGCCACCAAGGCTCGATTGATTGAGAATAACGGGAAGCATTGAGCCCTGCAATGAGCCCCTGACAGGCAGCTTCTTCATATCCGGTGGTTCCATTAATCTGCCCTGCCAAAAACAATCCGTCCAGCAGCTTTGTTTCCAAACTTGGCTTCAGTTCACGCGGATCGAGAAAATCGTACTCGATTGCATAACCTGGCCGAGTCAATTCAGCATTTTCAAATCCACTGATGGAACGCACAAACTCGCATTGAACGTCAAACGGAAGACTTGTGGAAATACCATTTGGATAAATTTCTACTGAATCCAATCCCTCCGGCTCCACAAAAATCTGATGAGATGTTCGATCTGCAAATCTCACCACCTTGTCTTCAACCGACGGGCAGTATCTCGGTCCAATGGAATCAATTGTTCCGCCATACATTGCAGAACGATCCAGAGAGGCACGAATGATGTCATGCGTACGTTCGTTGGTGCGGGCAATGTGGCAGGATACCTGTCGTGGATGCTCGTCGACAGAACCGATAAAAGAAAACACCAAGGCTGGTTGATCGCCTGGCTGCTCAATCAACTTCGAATAATTGATGGTTCGCCCATCAATTCTTGGAGGTGTTCCGGTTTTCAGACGTTCCACGTGGAACATCATCTCCCGAAGCCGCGTTGCCAAGCGATTGGACGGTGGGTCTCCTGCACGTCCTCCACTGTGATTCTCTAAGCCGATGTGAATGGTGCCACCTAAAAAGGTACCAGTTGCCAAAATAACGGCTTTTGCCCCAATTCTTATGCCAAATCGCGTCAATACTCCCCTTACCGCCCCATTCTCGATCAGCAAATCTTCCACTTCTTGTTGAAATATCGCCAAATTCGGCTGATTTTCCAACGTTCGGCGTACACTGGCCCGATATAGCATGCGATCAGCCTGAGCTCGTGTCGCCCGCACCGCTGGGCCTTTTCTCACATTGAGTCGGCGAAACTGTATGCCACTTTGATCCGTCACTCGCGCCATGATTCCACCAAGCGCATCAATTTCCCGTACGATGTGGCCTTTGCCAATACCACCGATAGCCGGATTGCACGACATCTGACCTATAGTCTCCATGCTTTGCGTTAAAAGCAGGGCATTGCTTCCGCTACGCGCCGAAGCCATGGCCGCTTCCGCGCCCGCGTGTCCGCCACCGACGACGATCACGTCGTATTCCATTGAATGCTTCACTGTATTCAGGTTTTTACTTTATTGATGGTAATAATCGTACTCGGAAAGAATTTCTTGTGTAAACTTCCACGCTTCAGTAAACGTAAGGCGTTCTTCTTCCGGAAACACGATCTTGGTATACAGTCCTTCTGCCCTTTCCGCTTTCAATCTGTCGAGTATCGTCTCCAGCACAGCTCGATCAACTCTTGTAAAGCTTTCCTCGCCTGGCAGTATATAGGTGATCAAATTGCTGCCGCTTTGATCTTTGGAATAGCGTATTTCCACGACATAACGGTTTGCCGGACTTCTAGCGGGACGAAGCATCAGCTGAGTTTCTTCTTTCAATTCAACTAGTTCCGTCTGTAGTTGTTGGGCTTCACTACTGCGACTTGCGAATGCCGTCTCAAGTTCCGTCAGTTCCAGCAAGCGAGACTGATAGGCTTGTTTGAGTTGGGTCAGTTCCTGCTCGGTTTGCCGGCCAGCAAATTGCATGCTTTCTTTCTCGATCGAAAGTTTATCAATTGTCTGCTGACGATTCTCAATATCTTTTCCGAGCTGTTCCGTTACAGCCAGCAATCGATCCAGTTGTTTCGCCTGATCGCTCTGCTGTCGTTCAAGGTATATAATTTCACGCTTAAGATCATCATTCAGTTTCTGCAAACCAGCTCGATCTTCAAGTAGTGCTACACGTTCGGATTGTAATGCCTCAACATCTTTTTCCTGTTGTTCAGATTGCTCACGTAGTGCAATTTCCACGCTTTGTATATTACTAAGATTCTGCCCTAACTCCGCAATCTGACTTTCGTACTTTTGAAGTTGTGCAGTCAACTCGTTGATCCGTTCAAGCTTTTCTACTTCAGAAGTTGTAAGTTCAGCGACTTCCTCACGACGGCCGACCAGTTCCAGTTGCAATTTTTGCAACTCTTTTTCGCGTTCAGTATTTCGAGCCTGTAGACTCTCGGCTTCCGCCAGCGTCTCCGTCAGAAATTCACGCAATTCGCTGAGTTTCTGCTGTTGCTGTTCGACTGTTCGCGAACTCTGTGCACCGGTTTCCGACAATTTCGCTATTTGCTCGCTCTGTTCCGCCTGGCTCGTATGAAGTTCTTGAAGCTCGCTGAATTGTGTCGCAAACTGTTCCTCAAGTCGTGCAAATTCACGCTCTCGCTCGATGTACTGTGCCTGCAGTCGTTCCAGTTCCTGGAGTCTTTCGCTGTACAACGCTCGAAGGTTACTGAGTTCCTGCCGCTGCTGTTCTACAACCTGAGAACTCTCACCGCCCGATTCAATTAGCTGCGCTATTTGCTCGCTCTGTTCCGCCTGGCTGGTATGAAGTCCCTGAACCTCGCTGGACTGTGCCGCAAACTGTTTCTCAAGCCGTGCAAATTCACGCTCTCGCTCGCTGTACTGTGCCTGCAGTCGCTCCAATTCCTGGAGTCTTTCGCCATACAATGCTCGAAGGTCATTGAGTTCCCGCCGTTGCTGTTCTACAACCTGAGAACTCTCACCGCCCGATTCAACTAATTGCACTATTTGCTCGCCCTGTTCCGCTTTGACCGTCTTGAGTTGCTGAATTTCACTCACTTGCACTGCAAACTGCTCCTGAAGCCTCGCGAATTGGCGCTCTCGTTCAAGGTACTGCGCTTGCAACTGTTCCAATTCCTTACTTCTTTGGTCATATTGACTATGCAAGCTCTCCAGCTCCTGTTTTTGCCGTTCGATTATCAGCGCACTTTGAATTTCAGCTTGAGTCAGCTCCCCAATGCGAACTTCCTGTTGAGCGCCTGCTGCAGTGACTTGCTGAATCTGAAATTCCTGTTGTTCCTTTTGCGCCTGCAAACCCAGAATTTCCTCAATGCGCGTTGAAAGTGTTTCACGCAACTGTGCCTGCTCCTCAGTCTGACGAGCAATGGTGGCGCGCTGTTCTTCACCCGTTGTCGTAAGCTGCTCAATCAAGTCCTGTCGCTTCGCGCCACTCAGAACGAAACTTTGAAGTTCTGCGCCACGCTCCGAAAATTCCTCCTGCAGTTGATTGAACGCAACAACCCGCTCGGTATAAGATTCTTGTAACATCTCAAGCGATTCCAATCGCTGGGCCAACTCAATTTCCTGCTCTGTACTGATCTCGACAAGTTTTTGTATTTCTTTGCTTTTTAGGTCAGATTCTTCTACAAGTCGAAGAATTTCCAATTCGCTTTCAGTGTGAATCTGCTGCAGATCTGCAATTTGTTCCTGCTGGCTTTCCTCAATGGTTTGAAGTCCCTCAAACGCCACTTGTAATTCTTGAAATTCACTCGTTCTAGCTGCCAGTTGAGTCTCTATCGCTGATAACTCCTCCTGTTTCAAATCAAAATTTTTCTGAACCTCCGTCAGTTCGATGCTTTTTTTCTCAATCAGTGTTTCCAGATCGGCGATGATGGAATTCATGGAACCGACTCGCTCCGTCAGCGCCGCTCGTTGACGGCGAAAATCGTCAATCTGTTCGGTCAACGTCGTGACGTCAGCTGTAAGCTGCATCTGTGCCTGAAAAAGGCCGGCGACTTCGTATTCAAGTTCTACGATTTGGCTGCTGCGTTCCTCCAATTGTTCCTGCAGTGCAGCTCTTTGTTGTTCTGTTACAGATAGTCTTGTATTTGTTTCTTCGATGATTTCAGCAAGATAAACGGCTCTTTCGCGAAGAGATTCCATTTCTTGCATGGCTGCCTCTTCGGAAGTAAGCGCAGTTTCCAGATCATCGCCGAGTTGCACATTTCGAAGCATGAAGGTCACGGCAGCCATAAGAAATATCATGACCACTACCATCATAATATCGGTAAACGACGGCCAAATACTGTCATCCGAATGACTGGATTGGGAAGCATGGTGAACTCGAAGGTCGACGAATCCGCCGGTGTTCGACGTCATTTTCTGCAGCTCTCTATTCTATGTTTTCGTCATTCTTGTCGCGCAGTCTGAATCCTGCCCGCAGGATACTTCGGATGTCTCTCAGCAGTTCCATGTTCTGGTCCGTCAAAGTCTCGAACTTCACAAACATTTCATTTTGAGTTGCGCTGATCTCCTGAATCTGCCCAATAAAGGACTCGAATTTGGAAATCGCTTCGACAGTACCGGTCAGCATTTCGCTCAGATTCCGTTCGGGCGAGCGGGTTGCCGCCTGATATTGCGGCAACAGCACTGTTGCTGTAATGTGCTCTATCCGTCCAAGAATGTAAGATTGTGTGTCAAGCAGCTTCAAATAGAAATAACCGAACAGAAAGTAGGCAAGAATTGCGGTCATCGTAGTAGACAGTGCAGTAGACATGCCATGAATGACAACATCAATCCCGCGCATGCTGTCCGTCTCAGAAATAACAGTGGAAGCGCCTAGCAACGCGACAGTCAGCGAAACGATGGTGCCAAAAACACCGGTCAATATCAAGATATTGTTGACGAATTTCGAAAAGCTGGTGCGGCTTGTTTCTTGTGCAAGCAACGTTGCGGCAAGTGCATTGTGGTTGATTTCCGTGCGAGCGCTGAAGAAATCCGTTATTGTGTGATAGCGCTGTCCAATTATTGAATCAGAAGGCACACTTCGCAGTGCTTCTTCAATATTTTCTGCACTCAAAGCGCCGGAAAACTGATTAATTGCTTTTTCTTCTCTGTCGTACATCAGGAACAGCCGAACGATTTGAGCCTGGCCGAGCAGGAAAAGAATCAGGATCGTGCCGTTTACAACCCAGCCGACGCCAGTGATCTGGTTGCGAATATACAAATCGGCGAGATAGTCCTGCTGCCATACGACAATCGCCAGTACAACTACCAGCACGATCAGCATTTGAACAAGGACTCTTGAGGATCTATTTTTTATCATGATGAACCGCTTGAAATAGATTCGTTGACATTAGCCAATAGTTTAACTTGTATTACACTGCCACGAGTGTTGAGAATTACTTTCCAATGCAAAAGCTTGAGAATATTTCACCGAGCAATTCATCGGCTGTCAACTTTCCAGTAATCTGACCGAGCTCGTCCATCGCATCTCTCAGATCTTGAGCGGCCAGTTCTCCAGCTTTATCCTCGGCAAGCACACTGCGTGCCCGTGCTACGTACTCGCTTGCCCTTTGAATGGACCTGAAATGTCGTCGACGTGCAAGAAATATTCCCTCTTCAGTAGTATCATACCCTGCAACTCTTTGAATTATTTGAACTAAATCATCTATTCCAGTGCCAGTCAAAGCCGAAATGAAGACTTGCTCATAGTCGTTTCTCGACAGCGGAGATTCAAATTCCCTAGTTAAATCCGTCTTGTTCCATACTACTACAACTCTGCCATTTTCCAGTTTACTTAAGTTGTGAGTGTCGTCATCCGCGATACCGCGCGCGCTGTCAATGACATAGAGCACAATACCCGCATCCTGCACGGCGCTCCAGGCTCGAAGGACGCCCTCAGATTCAATGGAATCATCGCTTTCCCGAAGTCCTGCAGTATCGGTCAGATGAACCGCGAGTCCGCCGATATCAATCATGACTTCAACCGTGTCTCTCGTGGTTCCGGCATGCGGCGTAACTATCACCCGATCGCGGCCGGCCAGGCGGTTGAGTAAACTGGACTTGCCGGCATTCGGCAGCCCTGCAATAGCGACTGCTATGCCTTCTCGAAGCACGCAGCCGATTGAAGTCCTCTGCAACAGATCGTCCAGCAGATTCTGTATCTTTTCCACGGACACGGTAAGCTCGGGATTCTCAAGAAAATCTATTTCTTCCTCCGGAAAATCGATCGCTGCTTCAATGAACATTCTCAGATTGATGACTTGATCCACGATCTCATGAACTTTTTGTGAGAAATCGCCACGTAAAGAACGCATGGCCGAATGGGCTGCTGCGGTAGTCGAGCTGTTGATCAAGTCTGCAACTGCTTCGGCCTGCGCTAAATCCAGCTTTTCGTTTAAAAAAGCGCGTTTCGTGTACTCACCAGGCTCTGCGGGCCGAGCGCCCAGCTCCATCAGCCGCGCCAGCAACAGATGCAGAACGACTGGGCCGCCATGACATTGGAATTCACAGACATCCTCTCCCGTGTAGGAATGAGGTGCCGGGAAAAAAAGAAGAATTCCTTCATCCAACGTGCGATCATTCGCATCGAGAAATTTTCGAAACATTGCTTTTCTGGGAACCACCGATTCGCCGGTCATGCAACGAGCGATTTCAGTCGATCGAGGCCCGGAGGTTCGAATAATTCCGATGCCGCTAATGCCGGCGGGCGTCGCGACTGCAGCGATCGTATCAGCGCTGGAGCCTAAGTCTTTACCAGCTTGCGGGTTATGTACCACTGCTGTGCAATTGAGAGAATGTTGTTAACCAGCCAGTATAGAACCAAACCAGACGGAAACCACAGAAAGAATATGGTAAACACAATCGGCAGGCTCATCATGATGTTCTTCTGCAGGGCGTCCAGCGGAGTTGGATTGAGAAACTGCTGAGCGAACATCGATGCCCCCATCAATACAGGCAGAACGAAATACGGATCGGACCTCGACAAGTCCGTCAACCAGAACACAAACGGTGCCTGCCTTAACTCAACGCTTTCCAGTAAAACCCAATAAAGTGCAATGAAAACAGGAATTTGTATCAGAATTGGCAAACAGCCGCCAAGAGGATTAATTTTTTCCTTCTTGTAGATCTCCATCATTTCCTGATTCAGTTTCTGCTTGTCGTCTCCATACCGCTCCTTTAAAGTCTTGAGTCGAGGCTGAAGCTTTTTCATTTTTGCCATTGACTTGTAGCTGGCCGCAGACAGAGGATAGAAGACAATCTTGACTAGCAGCGTCAGCAGAATGATCGAGAAGCCCCAATTTTTAATCAAATCATTGATTTTCTCCAAAATCCAGAACAAGGGGGATGAAACTGGTGTAAGCCAACCGTAGTCGACTGTCAATATCAGGCCTTCTGCCGGGTCGTTGAGTCTATCCTGCTCTTTTGGACCGACATAGATCTGGCTTTGCAGCATGCCAACTGAATCATTTGCAATCGTTGTAGGAGATAGGGTGACGTAACCGACCTGATAACGTGCATCCACGCCACTGCCAGTCAGCGCCTTAGTGTAAATCCGATATGGCGAACCTTCCTGCGGCAGCCAGGCAGTCACAAAATAGTGCTGCAGCATGGCCACCCAGCCAGAGTCTGTTTTCACCACCGGGCTTTCGGTTCGAATTTCCTTGTAGTCAATCTTGTCATATTTATCTTCGATAGTGTAGATTGCCGCACCACGATAGCTCGGCAAGGCCCGAAGGAATAGAAAACCCTCACTTTCCGCAACATGCTCAGTGCTAAGGAATTGCCCGTACTGATAACCTTGCCACGGCTTGCCGCTGCGATTTTCAACCCTGAAATCAACGTCGATCAGATAACTGTCTGGGTAAAAGGTAAATGTTTTTACATAGTTCACACCACCCGGCGAAGTCCAGCGAAGCGGTACTTTCAACGAATTTTGCGAGTCCGAGAGGGTGTATGTATCAGATTCTGCGATAAACTGAGTTTTGTGGTTCGGATATTCATCACCGCTTCCAACCAGCCCGGATTGTGCTACCAGGATTCCCGGACCTATATCCTTCAGCAGGCGAAATGGAACGTCGGGCATTTCGACTTCAACTGGATAATCGAGAAGTTTTGCTTCCCTGAGTTCGCCACCGAAAGTGTCGATTTCCACTTGCAGCAAGTCGGTACGCACCTTGATACGGCCAGCTGTTTCCAATTCACTGCCTGCTGTTGGAATGGCTCCGCTTTGCGTCGCTGCGGCTGATCCAGCAGCAGTGGTCGGCGCCTGCGGCACTTCTTCTGCAATGACAGCCTCGCGCTGTTCAGGCGTTATCGGAATCTCCGTGCTCTGATTTTGGTTTGTCAATTCAGAACTGGCTTTTTTGGTGTTGCTATAGTCCATCCAAGCTTGCCAGATTAGCAGCAGGATCAGTCCGAGCGAGATGGACAGGAGCGCGCGTCTAAAATCCATCAGTCTGAGCTACCGTTCTCGGGCACTGGATCAAACCCTCCGGGATGCCATGGATGACAGCGGGATATGCGAAGAACGGTCAGCCAGGTTCCTTTCCAGGCTCCATGCAGTTCGATTGCCTGCAATCCGTAGTCGGAGCAGGTTGGATGAAATCGGCAGCAAGGCCCGATGAACGGACTGATTACATACCGATAGACTCGAATCACATTAATCAGAAATTTTTTCATTCTTCAGTTGCTTGAACAGGCTAAATAAGTTAACTTGCAGTTCCTGATTTGTCGCGGCTTCGCAAATGCGGTGAGCAATGACGATCATGTCGAAATTTCGCAAGCTTTCTTGATTCAATCTGAAACATTCACGTATTTGGCGCTTGATTCGATTGCGATGAACGGACTTTCGAGATACGCGTCTGGATACGACAATTCCGAGACGCGTAACAGACTGGCTACGTTGGCAATGAACCAACACCCGGAAATACCGGTTTGATACTTTCCTGTGCTGGCCGAAAACCGTTCGATATTCCCTGCGGCGGCTCAGTCGGCAACTGCTTGGAAATCGATGTTCATTCAGTGACTTACTATTTTTATGCACTCAGACGTGCACGACCTCTGGCTCGACGCGCATTGATCACAGCCCGACCGCCACGGGTTCGCATGCGGGCACGAAATCCGTGTTTGCGTTTTCGCTTTAAATTACTTGGTTGAAAGGTACGTTTCATAGGTTAAAACCACGATATTGTTCCACTTTTTGCCGGCTGGCTGATTATGACGTTTGAATTTCCGCGTTCACAAGCTTTGCAGCAAACGAAAGATTATAACAAACCGCCTTTCATGTTCAGCGAGGAAAATACTCCCCAAATCCGAAATTAGAGAATTAATTCGGTGACCAGTAGCGAGATTTTAGCGAATTAACTGTATTTTGTTGTTCCGATTGTCGAAGACAGGAGCAATAGGCTGGAATTTGTCTCGATTTGCAGACGAGTACGAACCTGATGCATTGTCCACTGACATTTTCGCCACTAGGCACCGGTGCACAACCCGTCCGGAATCGGAATCGATTCAAGCAGGGTTCAGACAAGCACCGCCCAAGGAGGCCGGTTCACGCCAGAACCGGAAAGCCTCGAATTTGATCCAGCGCTTCTCCAATCTTCTGACGATGGCAGGCATGGACCTTCACCGTCCATTGCCGGGCATGGCGTACCATCTGCCCGGCGACATCATACAGACGCAAACGCACTGTGGGCGGCACGGGCAGTGGACCCCCAAATCGGCAATACCCTCTGCATCAAGGCAAACAGGTTGTAGGCAATCGAACTTAACATGAGCCATGCTGCATTGGCATCAAAGTCCCCACAAGGCAATCTCGCGGCAGCGAAATCACCGCGAAGCTCCTTCAATCTGTTTTCGCTGGTCTCACCACGCTGGTTATACCAATGTACCACTTCGGAGTCGGTCAACTCATCCCAAGTTGGTCGCAATCGCACGATGCATGTAGCCCCCCCCCGTGCCCCTGTTTCATCATGACCAATTGTGCCAGCCCAAGGCGCTGCATTAAATGTGCAACGACTATCAAACCGACACGGGAGGTCAAAATATGTTTGCTGATTCCCAGCTTATGGGGTAGAATTGACAAAAGCCTTGTACCTCTGAGATATATTTTGGGGTTTACCCATTGGGTGAAATCCGATTTTTGTTCAAAGCCTTATTGTACAAGGCTTTTTTATTTGTCTCAGATTTCTAATTGTCTCAGATTTCTAATTGCGGATTAGGGTCAGACTTCCTGACCTCTATTTCCAATCCGATTTGCTTCAAGTTCACGCATGTTGATAATCTTACTTTCTTTTTTGTGAGAACCGAATGACATTCTCAGTGAATTTCTTTGCAATGCTGGCTAATTTGAAATGTCACTTTATTCAGTTCCCAGGACTGCTGACATGCCCTATTGCGTCTCCAACAGTTCGATTCGAAAGCCATCTGCGAAGGGTTTCGCAGTACCGACCTCGCACTTTTCAACGAAAGCCGCCCGACAAACCGTTAGAATGAGACATATTTAATTGGTCGAGGTCAGGAAGTCTGAGGGTACTCCTCTGAACATAAAATTTTCACGGATGTTTTGTTACAGGTGAATTACAATCTTCACTGGATAAAGTGAATAAAGCTACTATCTTCCGGATGCTCGTCCTGTAGTTCACTATACTCATAAGAAATTGCAAAAAAATTATATTTCATACTACCAGTGCCAACATGAACACATCAGAACTCTGGAAATCGATTCTTTCCCATCTGGAGCAACGCCTAACCGAAGCGGAGGTAACCACTTGGCTACGTTCACTTAGTCCTGAGTTCTCGGGCGACACACTGGTACTCAGTGCTCCCAATATCTACGCAAAAAAAAGAATTGAATCTGACTATAGAAAACAAATTTCAGAATTGGCAACTGCTCTAAATGGTAGTGAAATAGTAGTCAAGGTCAAGATCGCAGCGGCACCTTCCAACACTACACGCATCAAACCTGCCAATAAACGTTCCAGGTCCTCAATTCAGACAAAAAAAAACTCTAAACAAGCCAATCAACTGTTTGGTTTCGGCGAACTGAGTCCGGAATACACTTTCGAGCAGCACATAGTAGGAGAATCGAACCAGCTTGCTAGGGCGGCAGCACAGGCTGTGAGCGAAGAGCCTGGACGCCGCGAGTGCAATCCATTGTTTCTGTATGGGTCGGTTGGCATCGGCAAAACCCACCTCATGCAAGCGGCCGGGCACGGCATCCTGAAGAATTTTCCCGATGCAAATGTTGGCTATGTTCAATCATCTATCTTCGTACAGCATCTAGCAACGCTGTTCAGCAGAAAGGACAACGAAACCATTGAACTTTTTAAACAGACTTATCGGGAGCTCGATGTGCTGTTGATTGACGATATACACTTTTTTGGCAACGCACAGGCTTCACAGCAGGAATTCCTGTTGACCTTCAATACCTTGCTCGAAGGCAAAAAGCAGGTGATTATTACCAGCGACAAGTTTTTCCACAATCTGCCTGATGTGGAGGCTCGCCTCAGATCCAGGTTTTCGCAAGGGCTGTCGATTCCAATCAAGCCGCCGGAACTCGAAACCCGCATGGCCATCCTTGAAACCAAGGCCCGATTGCGTAATATTGGCCTGACAATCGATGTAGCTCGGTTTCTTGCGGAAAATATTATCGGCAGTGCTCGAGAACTTGAAGGAGTAATTAACATATTGACTGCCAACTACAATTTAACCGGCGAACCCATCACAATCAGTCTGGCAAAAACAGTACTGTCTGACTTTCTGGCCGAACGTTCGATCAACCTACAGGAAATAAAGAAACAAGTGGCGCATTTTTATGGAGTTCGCATGGACGATCTTTCCGCACCCTCTCGAAAGAAAGAATTTGTCAGGGCTCGATACATCGCCATGTCTATTGCGCGGAAAGTGACAACCCTCAGTACCATCCAAATTGGCAAGGCTTTCAATCGCGATCATACGAGCGTTTTAAACGCATGCAAGAGAATCAATGAAGAGTTAAAAAAGGACCCGATGTTCAGAAATGATTACCAAACCTTGTGCGATATGCTGTCGCCCTGACAGCACTGTCAGTCTTGCTTTTGGCAGGCGCAAATACACACGAAATTTTCCTGTAGTTTGCACCAATATGTGTATAATTTGTTATGTTGTGTGCATAACCGTATCGGTTTGACTGATCGGACCAAAACAATCCACATACACACTGCTGTACTATGGTCAGTTTCCAACAAATAGAAGTTCATCTACGTTATTGTTATTATTTGCTTATTTACGCTTGTTCTCATTATCCACACCCCTAATAATAAGAGTACCTAATTATCTGAATTCTCATGCACTTTATTGTTAACAGAGAACAAATTCTCAACCCCCTGAGTCGCGTCAATACGGTCGTCGACAGAAATCCAACTATTCCCATTCTTTCCCACGTTTTATTGGAACCGGTGGAGGAAGGAATAAAGTTGACAGGGTCGAATATCGAGATTGAAATCAGCGAAATAATATCGGACGTTGAAGTGCATGGTCCAGAACCAGTCGCTTTTCCCGGATTGACAGTACAGGACTTCTGCAGACGGTTGCCAGAACGATGTGGCCTGAAATTCGAGACTGCCGATGGCAAGATGTACATTGATAAAATTGAATCTAAATTAGACGGGTCGGATTCTCAAATGGAGCAGAACGAGGACGATTACAGCAACGATGCCGGACATTCTACACAGAGTAAGCTAGTGTTGCAGACCTTGTCGCAGGAACCATTGGACGGCGATTTTCCAAAACTTGACGCAGGGGAATGGGATATTCAGTTCGTCATCGGCCGATCGGACTTGCACAACCTGATTCTACGTACGCAACACGCAATGGGTGCAGACAACGTTCGTTATTATTTGAACGCAATGTTGTTTGAGATAGGAGAAAACGAATTACGAACCATTTCGACAGACGGTCATCGTATGGCAATGAGCGAAACCGCTGTTGTAACTGGGCTGAACGAAACCACTCATCGTGCTATTGTGCCGCGTAAGACAGTTCTTGATCTCAGCAAACTGCTGTCTGAACTTTCATCCCAGATTGAAATTGAACTGAATGCTAGTCATATTCGTGTCAGCACCAAGTACGTGTCGTTCACCTCAAAACTGCTGGAAGGACAATATCCTGACTGGCGCGGTGCAATTCCGGTCAATCTGAGTAGTGTGTTTCGAGGAGACCGAGAAGAGCTGGTGTCAATTTTTCAGCGGGTGAACATACTGGGAGCCCGGGATAAAAAGCCACTTGGGGCAACCTTGGAAGTTGATGGTGGTGTGCTCCGAGTCTACGCACGATCAACCAGTAGTGCATTACAGGAAATTGATGAAACAATGGATGTCGAGCAAGATGGAGAGTCTTTGAAGTTCCAGGCGAACTGCCGTTATCTGCTAGATATATTCGAGGCCATGCCGGACTGCAGTAGAGTTGAATTCAACCTGCGCAACGCTCAAACTGCCTGCTTGATCAAATTTCCACACAACAAATCTTCATCTTTTCTCGTGATGCTGTTGAAAGACCGCTGACTTTCTGATTATTAAATCTGTTCAATCGCTCTTGTGGATTCGGTTTAGGGCAACCGAATCTGTGGAATCTATATTTCCTGAGTTGCCCAACTATTAATCTTCGAGTATGACTCTAGATAATTCATCCAACAGTACATACGACCACACCAATATCAAGGTGCTGCGCGGGCTTGAGCCTGTTCGCAAGCGACCTGGAATGTACATTGGCGACACCGACGATGGTACCGGTCTGCATCACATGGTGTCAGAAGTGGTTGATAATGCCATCGATGAAATCTCTGAAGGCTACGGCCGTCGAATCACGACAACCATTCACGAAGATAATTCGGTTTCGGTCGAAGATGAAGGCCGTGGCATACCAACCGGAATCATGAAAGATGAGGGAATCCCTGCAGCAACGGTGATCATGACGGTCCTGCATGCCGGGGGGAAGTTTGATGCCGATGCTTACGAAGCTTCCGGAGGGTTGCATGGAGTCGGTGTATCTGTGGTCAATGCCCTTTCAGAGCAGTTGCGGATGACGATTTACAGCGAAGGATCCATCCACTATCAAGAATTTCGCGATGGAGGGCCTGTCGAGCCGTTAAAGATTATTGGCACAACTGACAGAACCGGAACAACCATCCGGTTCAAACCCTCAAGGCAGGTGTTTTCAGACACCGAATTTCGATTCGAGACATTGCTTGAGAGGTTGAGGGAGATGTCATACCTCAACTCTGGTGTATCAATTGAGCTTCATGATGAACGCGATGGACGCAAAGAAATTATGCAGCACGATGGCGGAATCGTGGAGTATGTATCTGACATAAACCGTGTGCGAAGCCCAATCAATGAAAACGTCATATCGATTACTGGCGAGAAAGATGGCATTCAGGTTCAGGCGGCACTGCAGTGGAGTCACAACTACTATCACGAAAATACACGCTGCTATACGAACAATATATACCAGCGCGACGGTGGTACGCATGCCACTGGCTTTCGTTCGGCGGTGACGAGGACACTCACCACATTTCTGGAAAAGCAGGGATTGGCCAAGAAAATCAAGGTCACCGGGGATGACACCCGCGAAGGGCTTACTGCAGTTCTGACAGTCAAGATTCATGAACCCAGGTTTTCATCCCAGACCAAGGACCGGCTGGTTTCATCGAATGTTGAAGGTGCAGTTCAGACTGTCGTAACCAACGGGTTAACCGACTTTTTGGAAGAAACCCCGAAAGTAGCGCGCCTTGTCTGCGACAAGGTAATAAACGCGGCAGTTGTACGGGAGAAAACACAAAGAGAGAAGGCGCTTGCGCGAAAGAATGCTTTCGAGTCGACGAGTCTGCCTGGAAAACTGGCCGACTGCCAGGAAAAAGATCCGACACTAAGTGAACTGTTTCTGGTTGAGGGGGAATCAGCGGGAGGTTCGGCAAAGCAGGCAAGAGACCGAAAATATCAAGCAATTCTGCCGTTGAAAGGCAAGATTCTGAATGTACAGAAAGCCTCTGCGGACAAGATTGTTGCTTCTGAGGAAATCCAAACTTTGGTTGCAGCGCTGGGAACTGGCGTTGGCCTAGATTTCGATATCGAAAAGCTTCGCTATCATCGCATCATCATCATGACGGATGCGGATGTAGATGGATCGCACATTCGAACTCTATTGCTGACATTCTTCTATAACGAGATGCCTAAATTGATTGAGGCAGGGCACCTGTATATTGCACAGCCGCCGTTGTATAAGGCGAAGTTTCGTAAATCCGAGAGATATCTGAATGACGATAAGGAACTTGATGAATATATACTGGAGGCCGCAATCGCTGATGCAAGGATTGAACTGAATGGCGACTCAAAGACACAGGCAGCAAGCCTTGAGGGAGAAAGGCTTGGGGAGCTGTGCTTGCGTCGAGTGTCGGCAAAGAGTGTATCTGAGCTTCTCGCCAAACGCTTCGATCGAAACGTGTTGAAGGAGATGGAGAATTTGCCGCTTCTGGTTCCGTCAAGATTCAACGACCTCGAGTATCTTGAATCCTTTTCCCAACAGCTGTCGGAAAGTCTTGCTGCGAACTCGAATGGAGGCGCAGGATATTCAGTAACCACAGTCCCGTCCGGTCATGGAAATGGCCAAGAGCATTATGTTATCAAGGTCGTTAAAGATCACATGGGCGAACTTGAAGAGTCGATTTTCGATGAGCAGTTCGCAGCTTCAGCCAGCTATCGAGCCATTACTGCCCTAGCGGAAGAAATGCGCAAACTTGAAGTCAAGGAAGTTGAAGTTCATCGAGGCACGAAATCTTCTGATCGTATTCACTTGACCGAAGCGGTTGACTGGCTGCTTGAGGATGCAAGAAAAGGGATTGCCATTCAGCGCTACAAAGGTCTCGGTGAAATGAACGCAGATCAGTTGCGCGAGACGACAATGGATATGAATGAACGATCACTGCGCAGAGTGAAGATTGAGGATACTTTCGGTACTGACAAAGCTTTTGCGGTGCTGATGGGAGATGAAGTCGCGCCACGCCGAGAATTTATTGAAACCGAAGCTCTGTCAGTCAAGAATCTCGATATCTGAACCTGCTCTAAATTAGTGCAAACTGGTTCTCGCAGTCAATACAAATTTCGGTATTTCTGCATCAATCTGAGCGCCATCGTCGGCAATCAACTGATAGCTGCCTTCCATTGTTCCTACGGGCGTTTCAAGAACTGTCCCGCTGGTGTACTGATAGTACTCTCCCGGTATGATGTGGGGCTGTTCCCCGACAACTCCTTCTCCCCTTACATGTTGCACATTCTCGTCACCATCTGTCACGATCCAGTGTCTCGTCATTAGCTGTACACCAACCGAGCCTTGATTGGTTATGGTTATGGTGTAAGCGAATACAAAATGTCGATTGGCAGGGTCCGATCTTTCAGAAAGGTAATGTGTCTCAACTTTGACTTGAAGTTTATATTGGTCGGCCATTGGCTCTGCAGAACATTAATGAGCAGGCATCAAGAAATACAAGAAGCAACCGAGTTCACATTGATTCAGTGATTTGCTAGAAATCTTGGCTCTTGGGGCGTCATTATACAATCCGATGATTCTCGAAACTGTAAGACTCGGAACAGATAGTGATGTAGCGCCAGCCAAAAGGCTTAACTCACATATCTTACCAAAGGTGATAAAAAGGGCTTCGTTTCATGGAAGAAATCAGACAGATATGCAGGTTAATAGTTATTTTCGCACTTGATCTGAGTGACCACAAATGGTTCCCTATCCAATCTCACCGCACTTAGGCATCTTCCCCAGCAGCACCCCGAATCCATGGCCAGTATGCCAGGCTGCATATAGACGCCAAGTGAAGACCAGTGTCCAAATACGATTGTCGGTTCAATTTCGGTCCGCTCCGGGAATTCAAACCAAGGCAGCAGATTCTTTTTTTGTTCACCCAGTGTGCGCATCTCCAGGAAATCGAGTTTGCCGCTACGCTTGATGTAGCGCATACGCGTAAAGACATTGATCATGAATCGAAGGCGTTTCCAGCCATCAAGGGATTCGGACCAGCAACGAGGCTTGTTTCCAAACATATGTTTCATGAGACTCTGTCTCTCAGAGCTCATCAGCAATTGATGAATTTCATCTGCATAATCCAAAGCATCGTCCAGAGACCAGAGCGGGTAAATTCCTGCGTGGACTGCAAGGAAGTTCAACTCGGAATCGTGAATGACGAGCGGTTGACTGCAGAGCCATTGTTTTATCTCGGTTCGCTTCGACGCGTTCAACACGTCTGAAAAGGTATCACGTTCACGTGGCTCAGCAACATCCTCAAGCACTGCCAGCAAATATAGATCGTGGTTGCCCAGTACGATGTCAACACACGATTCATGCGCCATGGCGTAGTGCACTACAGACAGCGAATCCGGCCCTCGATTGACAAGATCACCAAGCAGAATCAGGCGATCGCTTTCAGGCGAGAATTTGATTTTATCCAGCAACAGGCAAAATTCCTGATAGCGTCCTTGAATGTCGCCGACTGCATACGTAGCCATGACAAAATGACAGTATTATCGGCCGTATGCCGAGACTACTGATTGCAGATCGTATTCAGGCGAGTCTGCCGATAACTTTCTCGCACGAAAAGATAGGGATCAGGCTGTTCTTCAAGCAAGTCCGTAAAAGGAAGTAGTTTTGCTCGCGTGTCAACCAAAGAAATCTGTTGCACAATCAACTGATGCTCAGATTTTTCGATGTGTTTTTCAACATAGGTGTAACGGTTGTGGACCGCAAAACCAGCCGCATCTCGAACATTTGTGGCACCGAAAATTGGAGCTACCATATAGGGGCCCTCACCGACTCCCCATCGACCAAAGACATGACCGAAATCATAGTTGCTGTACGGAATCCCGGCAGCACCTCCAATGTCAATGAAACCTACCAATCCGAAAGTCGAGTTGACTACGAAGCGTGTGCCGGAAGCGACGGCCCCTGGGAGGTTGCCCATCAGTGCTGCTGCAGTCATGTTACGCGGTTCCCTCAGATTGTTGTAGAAATTCGAGATGCTTTTTTCCAAATCATCATTGGTGATTTTTTTGTATGTTCTGGCAGTCGGTTCGAACAGCGCTTTGTCCAAAGTCAGATTAAATTTAAAGATGCCGCGATTTATGGATTCAAATGGATCGCTTGCTTCAGTGTAGAATTCTGGATCAAGTGCTTCACATGCTGTCGGGGAGTAATTCTTGGCGCACCCTGAAATCAAAAGTACGCATACTGTCAACGCGAATACTAATCGAACCGACACGACCAAATTCTCTAGGCTACGCCATAGCAGGATTTAGGGGGGTAGCTTGCCAATATCTCAGTTGTGTTCTGTACGTGTTCATCCATCGCTTGCATGACGTTTTGTCCACTGAATCTTCCTGAAACTGGCAATCACCCAGTATCCAATGCATACAGGGTAACTATGTAGTGAAGGCTGGTGCGGTCATTCCAAGGCGGGCACGGTCAATCGTAGCCATGGCAATCACCGCCCATTTGTTCATCGCTGGCAAACCAGGTAGCGACATGACTATCCAGATCTGGAACGCAGAAAGAAAGATATTCAGGTGTTCTTGTTCCATTGTAATAATCATTGCTTACTAGTATCATCTGTTACCCGAAGCGCCAATTTGACACCACTACTTCTCGCAAATTATACCAACCGAAAGTTATTTGCTACCGTCCAATCGACATAGTTTAAAGCGATTTTGCAGTCTGATATTTTGTCTCATGCTTTCGCTCTCTTCAACTGTCGGTGAGTTCGTGTCTGCTGCAGATTCGAGTGTAGAAGAGGTTGCAAAGACGATCTTCAAGGCGTTTACACGCAATCAACAGATTGAGAGCGATCTGATTGTCCAATCTGAATCGGCAGTAGCAGTACAGGACTTTTATATCGCGCTTCTGCGACCTACTTGGGGCATGGATGTGGGATATGCATCACACGCCATGAGCATGAGTGATGGCATGGCAGCACCGCCTACAGGCATATTGCTAGAGAATATGTTTACCGGTACGCGGGCGGTTGTTGATAGATCGTACGGCGTTTACATGCAGGCGGCTGCAGAATTGCTGTTTCGAGTGGGCTCGGCGGACCTGAATTTCGCGGACACCAAAGAGCAAGCTCTTGCGGCCCTGAAGACTGTAATTCCTGGCGTACGTCTTTCGGATGCTTTAGTTTCCGAGCCAAATTCGAGTGATCAATCGCTAGTATCCGCTACAAATCTTGAAGTGAGATTTTGCGTTCTGGGTCGCGAGCTCGAGCTTGATCAGGACAGCGACTGGATCAACAAGCTTTCGACTTATTCAGTTGCCATGTATGATCAGGACAAAAAGAAGATTGCGATGCTGGACGGTTCAGGATTGATGCATCCCCTGGATGCTGTGCTGGTGACGCGAGATGCGCTGCTTGAGCGAGGCATTCAGGTTCAGGAGAATGATATTCTAGCCATCGGTCAATTGACAGAAGGCTTCGCAGTAAAAGATCTAAGTCGACTGCGTACCGAATTCGAAGGGCTTGCCGATGGCGATCCAGTTTTCGTTTACATGGGGTTTCGGTAGATCTGGCGTTGACGCCAGACAAGTAATTCCTTGTCGAATAATAAATTGAATGTCAAAGGATTCATATTTGCTCTTGGCAAATGGTCGGATTCGCACTTACCGCTTGCAAAGACATTCAATCTGGCTGGCGCGTTGTTGAAATGTCCTAGAATTCGATATCCGCTGGAAATGATGGTCAATGCAGGAATTGGCAAAATTCTGATCGGTTCGGCACCTGATAATGTAGCGCAGGTGCGCGAAATTATTCAGGATGGCAGTGGATTCGGAGCGGAAGTTTCTTATTTGCTGCTGGATGAAGATTGCGGCATTGATCAAGCGGTTGTAGAAGCCAGTGAATTTGTCGCACAATCTACATTGCTCATTACCGGTGCTGGACTTTGTTGCATCGGTACAGAATTCTCTACTAAATTGAACAGTGAACTCAGGAATTGCGAAGGTGCAACTGGCTTCAGAATTCGAAATGGCTTGGCAGATGAAAAGCAAGTGAAACTTGAGTTGCTCGCTCTGGATGTTCGTGCTCAGAATAGAATTAGACAGGAGATTGGCAACGGAATGCTCACGGCGAGGGAAATTGAAGATTTACAATCGTACTGTGCTGCAACCCTCCGCTATTCTGAAGTAGACGTTGGGCAAAATATCGCTTATCTGAATTCAGTTGACGGAACATCAATCAATATAAGCGTTCTAGACAGTACCGATTTCATGAATGTTTTCGGGGAAACAGAATTGACTTGATCAGGAATCATAAACGATTGATTTATTGACCAATTCAGGAACCAATTTCAAACTCCAAGACCGGGTTATTTACCGCCATGCCGCTTAAAGTAATCGATTCTCGTTCGGTCATTGACCGTACTCTTGGCAACTTCTCATTGGGTTGGCGAAGGATCTCCGCTAAAGGGAAGGGCAAAACGCAAACTCTTCGACCGGAATTATCTGATTCCGATCTTGATGTATTGCGTAGGCAAATGCAGGACTGTCTTGAATCTCGAGGAGGTGAAGTATCGGCTCGCGTGAGAGCAGCTGGATTAGGCCAGGTTTATCTTGATTTGAACGATGAGGGAAGATTTAGGTTTTTGCACCTGATCGCGACCGAATTCGGCGTTGATCAATCAAATTTGAAGGCGACTCTGCAAGAATTTCTCGCTAATGCAGATCAATCTGCGGAACGGCTTGAAAATCTGAGAAATAGATTGCGCCCTCCCTGGATTAAGCTATTCACTCAGTTCAACGCACTACCAAGCGGAGTCAAGTTCCTGATCGACATGCGCGCCGACATTATCAGATTCTCGAAATCGGGATTGGAACTTGAACCACTGAACAGGGACTTGCGTGAGCTCCTCATTTCCTGGTTTGACATTGGCTTTCTTGAGCTTAAAAGAATTACTTGGAAGGAACCTGCCTCGCTTTTAGAAAAATTGATTGAACATGAAGCGGTCCATGAAATTCAGTCTTGGGATGACTTGAAGAACAGGCTGGACACCGACCGATGCTGCTATGCATATTTCCATCCCAGAATGCCTGAAGAACCGCTAATTTTTGTGCAAGTGGCTTTGGTAGACGGGATATCGAAGAATATACAGGTATTGCTTGACGATGCCGCCCCGGTTGAAGATCCTGAAACTGCAGATACTGCTATTTTCTATTCAATTACCAATACACAACGCGGGCTTCGAGGTGTGGGCCTGGGAGATTTTCTTATCAAGCGAGTTGTTGATGATTTAGCAAGAGAGTTCCTGAACCTTAGGACTTTCGCGACTTTGTCACCTGTTTCAGGATTCAGAAAATTTGTGGAAAAACTATTAGACACGGATGAAACGCGGTTGTTCAATTCTGCGGAACGACACGCCCTAGATGAGTTGGTGCATGATTTATCTGCGGTTTGCAGTTACGAAATTCTGAAAGCCAGAAAAGAACTGGCTCCACTGCTCAAACGATTGTGTGCACATTATTTGATCAACGAAAAGCGAAAGATGGGTGCGTTGGACTCCGTAGCCAATTTCCATTTGACCAACGGTGCCGAAATAGAGCAAGTCAACTGGCTGGGCAATAGATCAGAAGTTGGCCTGCGCCGTTCCTTCGGCTTGATGGTGAACTATCAGTACAAGCTCAGCAACATTGAGAAAAATCACGAAGAATACGTTGAAAACGGCACCATCAAGTATTCATCACAAATGAAAGCTTTGCTGAAATCAGCAAAGCAAAGCGTTCATCATTAAACTTGCCTTATCCCCTACGTCAATAGCGGCAAACTGAGTCGGTCGTTTTCTTCAGTTCGACGACGGGTATTAACTCTCTTCTTCTGCCCACTCAGAAAGAAGCGGGCAGCTGCAGACGATATAGCGGTCACGCCGTCCAGGTATACTTGCGCACCGAATTCATGAACCAGATCGCATATACCGGTAATCTGTTCTTCAAATACGCTATGGGTTGATGGATAGGTAGTCGTCAATGCGGCAACTTCGTTTTGATGTTTTTTAAACTTTAATTTGGCATCGGCTTTCTTGAGTTCAAAAGAATTACTTGGAAGGAGCTTGCCTCGCTTTTAGAAAAGTTGATTGAACCAAATCAGGCCGTCACTTGAACATGTTGTGCTATACACCCAATACTACAGGAACTCTCGCTCTCAATAAAATTCGTGAGTTGTAACACGATAATGAGGTAATTGCGCTGTTTCGCAATTGCGCTTTCATTTGCAATCCATTTCTTCAAACTCTACTGAAAATTTTTATTGATGGGGTCTCAAAGCTGATGTATATATAACATCCGTCTTGTCATCCAGTTAACGGCTCCCGTAATCTTTGATAGAACATGACACTTGCACTCAGAAATTAAATTCGATGCTGTTTCTCCAAACACCAGTAAAACAATGAAAAAAAGCCACTCCCCCAAGGAACCGATCAGCGGCACGATAGTTCCCCGCTATGCGGGTCCTTCAACATTTTGCCGACTGCCTGAACTACGGGATGTATCTTGGTGTGATGTAGCCATCCTTGGCGTTCCCTTTGATTCCGGAACCAGCTATCGTCCAGGGGCACGCTTTGGACCCCAGGCCATTCGACAGGCATCCCGACACCTGCGTTACAACTTCCATCCTGTCTACCAGACCGAACCATTCAAAACCCTTCAGGTTGCCGATGCCGGGGATGTGGCATGCAATCCCTACAGCATTGATGAAGCAATCCTTCAAATTGAAACGACCGCGACAGATCTGAACAAACACACCGATGCAATTGTCAGCCTAGGAGGCGATCATACCATTGCGCTACCACTGCTTAGAGCAGCAAATAGAAAAGTTAAAGGGCCAGTCGCGCTGGTACATTTTGATGCGCATCTAGATACATGGGATACTTATTTCGGGGCACCATACACTCATGGAACACCCTTTCGACGTGCAGCGGAAGAAGGGCTCTTTATGGAAGACGCATCCATGCATGTCGGAATTCGCGGCCCACTGTACAGTCCAGATGATCTAAAAAACGATCAGGAGTTGGGGTTCAAGACAATCCACTGTGACGAACTTGAAAAACATGGACCGGATCATGTGGCAAAACGTATACGCGATCGAATTGGCGATCACCCTCTTTATCTTTCCATTGACATTGATGTGCTTGACCCTGCTCATGCACCCGGAACAGGAACACCTGAAATCGCCGGACTAACCACTCGCGAACTACTAAACATTCTTCGTGGACTAGCCGGCGTGAATCTGGTCGCTGCAGATATCGTTGAAGTTTCGCCTGCTTATGACCATGCGGAGATCACTTCTCTGGCAGCGGCTACCATTGCTTACGAGATGATTAACCTCGTGGTATGTCGTTCCAGATGAATGCAGCGCAAGCCGTTATTCGAGCAGCAGAATTAGATGCGATATTGCAATCAAAGACATAGGTAATTGGTATATCGAGAATACCGCCATCAAATTTGATGTCAAAGCATAGAGTCGGGAACAGAGCCGAAAGTGAATTGAATCTCTTAATACGCAAAATTCTCGTCATCATCTTCTGGCAACCACGATTGCGTTTCAACTGTTGCAGTTGACTCGACACCGCCTTAAGGCCGGTGGTTGCAACTACAGTTGGGACCGAACCCGTAAAATCATGTAAAGCGTACCACGCATAACGGTCGTATACGAACGTAGGGATGGTCGAATGTTGCATGTTCGAAAAACGACCGTTCCAGAAATGGAGCAACCGAGAATCTGCGAGTTGTTTGGAGTATATACATCGTTCCTTCGGCTTGATGGTGAACTATCTGTACAAGCTCAGTAACATTGAGAAAAATCACGAAGAATACGTTGAATATGGCATCATCAGGTATTCATCATAAATGAAGGCTTTGCTGAAATCAGCAAAGCAAAGCGTTCATCATTAAACTTGCCTTATCCCCTACGTCAATAGCGGCAAACTGAGTCGATCGTTTTCTTCAGTCTGACGGGTACTGGCTCCCTTCTTCTGCCCACTCAGAAAGAGGCGGGCAACTGCAGATGATATGGCGATCGCCATAAACATTATCAATTCTGCTGACTGGCGGCCAGTACTTGTCGTGCCAGACCCACTCTAGTGGAAAGAATGCTTCCTGCCTTGTGTAAGGCAACTCCCAGGTTTCCTGAACGAGCAAATCAAAGGTATGTGGTGCGTTTTTCAATGGATTGTTTTCAGTGTCGGAATCGCCTGACTCAATATCGGCAATCTCACTGCGAATCTGAATCATTGCATCGCAGAATCGATCTATTTCGCGCTTCGCTTCGCTTTCCGTTGGCTCAATCATCATCGTATCGGCTACCGGAAAGGAAACTGTTGGAGCGTGAAAACCAAAATCAATCAAGCGTTTGGCTACATCTTCAACAGTTATGCCGGTGCTTTTTTTGACTTGGCGTAAATCAATAATGCATTCATGTGCGACACGATCATTTCGCCCTCGATACAGTATCGGGTAATGCGGCTGCAGTCTATTTGCCATGTAGTTTGCATTCAAGATGGCAATTTCTGTGGCATAGCGGAGTCCCTCACTCCCCATCATTGAAATGTAAGCCCACGAGATTGGAAGTATGCCCGCCGAACCCCACGGCGCCGCTGATACGCTGCCAACGGTCGGTTCGTGTCCTGCATAGGGGTTAACGCCTTCAACCACACAGTGATCTGGCAGAAAAGGCGCAAGGTGGCTTTTAACTCCTATCGGCCCCATTCCCGGACCGCCTCCGCCGTGCGGGATACAGAAAGTCTTATGCAGGTTGATGTGTGCGACATCTGCTCCAAATTCGGCCGGAAGGCATATACCCACCAACGCGTTCATGTTTGCGCCGTCTAGGTAAACCTGTGCACCGAATTCATGAACCAGATCGCATAAATCGGTAATCTGTTCTTCAAATACGCCATGGGTTGATGGATAGGTAATCATCAATGCGGCAACTTCGTTTTGATGTTTCTCAAGCTTTGTTTTGAGATCGGCAACGTCGACATTGCCCATTTTGTCGCACTTCACGACGGCTACGCGCAAACCGGCCAAAGCAGCACTGGCAGGATTGGTGCCGTGCGCAGATTCGGGAATAAGGCAGACGTTGCGATGACCTTCGCCTTGCTGCTGAAGGTATTTCTTGATGCAAAGCAATCCGGTAAATTCTCCTTGGGAGCCTGCATTTGGCTGAAAAGAAATCGCATCGAATCCGGTAATTTCACATAGCATCGTTTCCAGTTCTTCTACCAGTTGATGATAGCCTTGCGTTTGATCTAATGGCGCGAATGGATGAATGGCGCTGAATTTGTGAAATGTAACCGGCGTCATTTCAGTCGTTGAATTCAGTTTCATGGTGCATGAGCCCAGCGGAATCATCGATCGGTTCAATGCGATGTCTTTTTGTCCGAGCTGCCGAATGTATCGCAACATCAGGGTTTCCGATTGATATAGACTGAAAGTGGGATGTGTCAGATAGGAACTTGTGCGGCTCAAATTCTCCGGTATGACATCTTTGGCGACTGCGTCCAACTGGTCAATAGTAATTTTTGCATTCGCACGGGTATCGAAAATTGCCCACAGTCTTTCGAGATGTACTCGCTTGGTGGTTTCATCTAGTGTAATGCCGAGGTGGTCAGCATCGATGACTCGCAAATTAATTCTTGATTCACGCGCCCTGGCGGCAATTCTGCGTGCTTGTCCATGAGCATTAACCATTAAGGTGTCGAAAACCACATCATGTACGACTTTGTAACCTAGTTGGCGCAATCCCTCCGCAGTGATAAGCGTGAACCGGTGTATTTTGGACGCGATGTCCTTCAATCCTTCGGGACCATGGTAGACCGCGTAAAATGCGGCCACTATTGCAAGCAGAACCTGTGCAGTGCATATGTTGCTGGTTGCTTTATCACGTCGGATGTGCTGTTCGCGTGTCTGTAGTGCCATTCGAAGTGCTGTTTTACCGCGGCTGTCCACTGAAACGCCAATCAGTCTTCCCGGAAGCGTTCGTCTGTGGTCGTGACGCGTGGCCAAGTAGGCAGCGTGGGGGCCGCCATAGGCCATAGGCACACCGAAGCGCTGAGTGTTTCCCACTACGATATCTGCGCCAAATTCACCTGGTGGTTTAAACAGGCACAAAGCCAGCAAATCAGAGGCGACGGTCACAATGGCTTTTTGCTCATGCGCCACTTCTACCACACGGGTTATGTCAAATACTCGCCCGGTCGAACCTGGATATTGAAACAGAATGCCAAAATATTCTTCTTCGGATTTTGCCAGTGATTCGATGTCTCCAACGATGACCTCGAAATTCAATGAGTTTGCACGTGTTTCGACAACAGCAATTGTCTGCGGATGGCAGTCGTCAGAAACCAGGAATTTCTGTGACTTGGTTTTGGAAATTCGTTTTGACATCGCCATGGCTTCGGCCGCAGCAGTTGCTTCGTCAAGTAAAGATGCATTGGCGATCTCCATTCCGGTAAGATCGGTTACGATCTCCTGGAAAATAAGCAGTGCTTCCAGTCTGCCTTGACTCACCTCAGCCTGGTATGGTGTGTAGGCGGTGTACCAGCCCGGATCTTCAAGAATATTTCTTCGAATCACACCCGGAAGAACGGTTGCATGGTATCCCATGCCAATCATTGAGGTGAAAACATGATTTCTTTCGCGCATACGGCGAATGTAGCTGATAGTCTCGTTTTCTCCGGCCGGAAACGGCAGATGCAGAGGTTTGTTGGATTGGAGCTTCTTTGGAACTGTTTGATCAATCAACTCGTCCAAAGAATCAACTTCGAGCTCCTTCAGCATTTGTTGAACCTGTACAGGTCCAGGTCCGATATGCCTTCTGACAAAGTCGTTGGTGAGTTCCAGTTCGTTTAAGGTTTGTATGCTGTCATACTGACTGTCTTTGGATTCAAGGGACATAAAGCTAACTGTTCCGTGCAATTTACTCTAGGTTGGAAGTGTAATCTTCGTATTGCTGCTCATCCATAAGCGCGTCAAATTCTGATGATTCCGACATTTGAATTTTGCAGAACCAGCCTTCATCCGTTGGGCTTTCGTTTATCAATTCCGGGGAGTCTGCAAGTTCTTCATTGACTTCAACAATCTCGCCAGTCAGCGGGGTCTTCAAATCAGCAGCGGCTTTCACTGACTCGATCACCGCAATTTCTTCTCCGGCATCGAAGATTGCTCCTATTTCAGGTAAATCAACAAAAACGATGTCACCGAGCTGTTCTTGGGCAAATTCGGTGATTCCGATTGTGGCAATTCCGTCTTCTTCACTTCTTGCCCATTCGTGATCAGTCGTATAGCGTGTTTCAGACATGGCGATCTCCTCCATTGGAGCCAGGTTGCAGTTTTACATGATGGTGATAGCGATGTTTGACAAAAGGTAATTTCACAACTTTCGTCGGGTGTTGCTTGCCTCGTATCAGAATCCTCACTTCGCTGCCTGGCTTGGAGAATTCTCGATCAATATATCCCATTGCAATCGGTACCTTCAGCGATGGCGAGAACATTCCACTGGTTACTTCACCAATTATTCTTCCATCCTCCGAGCATATTTCTGCCCCGGTTCGCGCGGGGGCATTGGTTGTGAGTCGCATGCCGACGAAACGGCGTTCCGAGCCACTTGCCAGCTGATCAAAAATGCGGCCTGCTCCCGGAAATCCGCCGGCTCGCTCTCCGCCAGCACGACGAGACTTTGAAATTGTCCACTGAATGCCCGCTTCGACTGGCGTAGTTGCTGTATTCATATCCTGCCCGTACAAACGCAAACCCGCCTCCAACCGCAGTGAATCGCGTGCTCCGAGGCCGGCTGGTTTCACTTCGGGTTCATTCAAGAAAGCTCTCGCAAGCGCCATCGCCGATATGGCGGGCATCGAAATCTCAAATCCATCTTCTCCGGTATAGCCAGATCGGCTAACGAAGCAAGGCACTCCATTGATCTCGAAATCCGTAATCGTCATGAAATCCAAATCGGTGATGTGCGGATGAAACCGATTCAACACTTCGATTGCCATAGGGCCTTGCAAAGCGATGAGCGCGTTTTCCGTGTGTTCAACAACTGCGGCTGTGGTCATGTTGTCTCGCAGATGTTTCAGGTCATGCTCTTTACGAGCAGCATTCATGACGAGGAAATAATCTTGTCCCAGATTCGCGATGACAAGGTCATCCAGAATACCACCCTGTGTGTCTGTCATACAACAGTAATGCATTTTGTTTATAGGCAGACTCACAAGGTCCGTAGGAATCAGCTGTTCAAGTGCCCGTGCCGCATTGTCGCCGCCTATACTGACTTGTCCCATGTGCGAGATGTCAAACAAACTGACTTGGTTTCTGGTGTGATTATGCTCCGATATGATTTTTTCAGGGTACCAAATAGGCATTTCAAAGCCTGCGAATGGCCCCAATTTGGCTCCAAGCTCAACGTGTAGTTCGTGAAGTGGGCTGCGCAGCACAGTTTCAGTAGTCAATTATCGTAATGAATTGACCCGGGCGGCAGATAGATGCCATTAAATAATTTTCTTCGGTATTGATCCGCATACAGGCCGGCTTATTTAATATAAAACCCGTTATCAAACGTTCGTGTCCATCAAATCCTTGCTGAGTCACAATGTTTTTAGTTTTGGCAACAACAAAATTTTACAGCAAGACTACAGGATGAAAATGCAAATTCGTTCAGCAGAATTCTTCAGAGTTGAGACAGGTTCGTTGGAGAGTGAAATATCAGCTAAATTCCTCGGTCTCAAGATTACTCATTGACTTTTATGCCTTGGGAATTTTTAAATTAGGGACTTATGCAGAGTGCTAGAAGCAATGATGCGTCGCCTTCGTCCATCGCCGCTTAGGCAACCTGATTTGCTGCAAGAATTTTCCCAGACTCAACCAGCAATCACGTCAATCCCGATTAACACAAGGTTGGGGACAGACAAAAACCTGAATGCTGAATTCTTTTGAACGAATTGCGCATCACCGCCAGTAAGAACCAGTTGCGATTCTTCACCAACAATGCTACGGTATTTTTCGATCAACCGATCGACACCGCCGACAATTCCGTGGACAACACCGCTGGATACAGCTTCAATTGTTGAGCAAGAGGGCAAGGCGGGATTCAGATCAACAAATTCGTCTATCCCGGGTGCGCTGCGCCAAAGCGCGCCTTGAGAAAGTCGAAAGCCAGGAACAATCGAGCCACCAACAAATTCGCCGTCGAAAGAGAGCGCATCAATCGTAATTGCTGTGCCGCAGTCTACGACAATGGTCGCTGTTGGGTTAAGTGACCATGCTCCAACAAGCGCGGCCCATCTGTCCGCACCGAGTTCATTGATATTGCGATAGCCATTCCGTACACCGAATTGCTCAAGAACAGGAAGAACTTTAGCGGCATGTATTCCCCACTTCGTTCTTGCCAGCTCTTTCAGAATTTTCTCTGTATTTTGTCCAGCTACATTGACGAATGCAAGATCGGTTACGTTTTCGAGCTGACCAAAGCAATTGTCAAAGTTGTACGCAAATTCTGCAAGCGATGATGGAAATGAGCCGAGAGCCTCGCCGAACGACCACTTCAGATTCTGATTGCCAATGTCGACCAGCAGTTTCATATTCTTTGGAACCAAGCAGTGTGTGTCAGGTTATCTGGTCAAGTATGAACGATAACGTTGCTACGGAAAGTACGGTTGACATCAATATTGAAGCTGAAGTGCGACCGACATAAGTATTGTATTGTGTAGCCAGTATATAAGCAGTGACTGCGACGGGCATCGATGCAGCGATAACTGCGCTTCTCGCCCAATCGTGGTCAACCGGATACAGATGAAACATTGCAATCCAGATAATCAGAGGATGGATGGCCAGTTTTATGAAGCTGATGACGAATATCTCGCCTTGAAAGAAACTTGCTCTTTCTTCATCCATGCTTGATCCAAGCGCAAATAGAGCACAGGGAGCGGCAGCAGAGCCGAGCAACAGTACAAATCGATCCGCAACTTCCGGCATTTGAATTCCTGAAACCGAGAACAACGCACCAAGAACTGCTGCGAGTATCAGTGGGTTTTGCGCGACAGACTGTATGGACTTCTTGTACACTTGGCTCAATGAAGCGGCTGGTGAGGCTTTCGTTCTCTCCAACAGAACAGAAGCCAAAGGAAGCATTACGGCTAAATCAAATGTGGTGCAAACAACAACTGGCACGCTTGCTTGTTGGCCGAACGCGACAATTACAAATGGGAGTCCAAAGTATCCAGTGTTTCCATAAATACAGGCAGTGGCAAAAACAACCCCGAAACTAGTTTCAAGTTGGAAGACTAAACGTGCCACGACCAGCGAGACAGCGAACAGGACAAGAGCAACGGACAGATAGGCGACAACGAAAATCAACTGGAATTCTCCGCGAAGATCCGCCTGCGCCATAAGTGAAAAAATCAGTACCGGAAGCGCAAAATAGTATACAAAGAGATTCAGACCGGCTCTGCCTGCCGAATTGATGATTTTTCGCCGCGCCGCAAAAAATCCACAGGCAATTACAGCAAAAAACGGAATGGTGATCAATATCGTTGTCATGTTACAACGTGAATATCAATGATTCAGAAACTGCCGGGTATACTGTAACGCAATGTTTGCGTAGGTGAAACAATCAAGAAAAGTCAAGAGAAATGAATTTTTGCAGCTACTGCGGCGGACATGTGTCTTTGAAAATCCCCCAAGGCGACAATCTGCAGCGTTTCGTTTGTGATGAGTGTAAATCTGTTCATTATCAGAACCCGAAAATTGTTGCAGGCTGTATCGTTCAATGGGAAGAGAAAATTCTTCTCTGCCGAAGAGCGATTGAACCGAGAATGGGATTGTGGACCATACCGGCCGGCTTCATGGAGCTTGGCGAGACGATCAACGATGCAGCCACGCGAGAAACGCTTGAGGAGGCAAAGGCAGCTGCACAAATTGATGAGTTGTTTGCCATATATAACATTCCCCACGTCAGTCAGGTATACGTCATTTTTCGTGCACATCTGAAGACGCCAGACTTTTCGCCAGGGGAAGAAAGCCTGGAGGCAAGACTATTCGCAGAAGATGAAATTCCCTGGGATGAATTGGCTTTTCAGGTTGTGCGTGAGAGTTTGCTGCAATATTTTGAATGCCGCAGGATGAATGACCTGCGGCCGTTTGTAGACCACATTATAAGGTGAAACAGGTCGCATATCAGATCGCCGCTAAAAGGCTTAGCGAATCTCGCTTAAAATCTTTCTCGCAGTGGCTTCCGCCTGTTGCAGGTAAGCTCGACCGAACAGGTTCAGGTGATTCAGAATGTGGTAGAGGTTGTAGACGAGTTGACGAACTTCCCAGCCTGGGTCAAATGGCCAAGCCTCTCGGTAAGCATCGTAGAATTCTTGCGGAAATCCACCGAATAACCGGCTCATCGCCAGATCAGTCTCGCGGTCTCCGTAGTAGATTGCGGGATCATAGATTACTGGGACGCCATCTGTAGTGAAACCGCAGTTGCCTTGCCACAGGTCGCCGTGAACCAGAGAAGGGACAGGGTCGTGATGATCGAGGATCTCCGGGAGGCCCGACAACACCCGCTCGCCGAGTGTCGGCAGGCTGAAACTGTATGCGTTTTTTTGCGCCAGCCTGAGTTGGTAACCGAGTCGAGCATCGCGGAAGAATTCAGTCCAGTTATTGCGGAAAGGGTTTTGTTGACGAGAGCCGCCAATGTAGTTATCGCGATGCCAGCCGAAATTAGTTCCGATCGTACGATGAAGTGCGATCAGGTCTTGGGCTAGTCTTGGAAATGAGGGTTTTGCCATGCGTAGATTCAATAATTCAGTGACTAGAAAACCACCCGAATTGGTGGTGCCAGACAGAATCGGTTTGGGCACTCGGATTGCTTTCGCATCAGCAAGGGCTTTGAGCCCGTCCGCTTCCGCCTCTAGACTGTCCATGTTCGAACTCAGTTTGACGAAGTAGTCTTGGGATGAGCAGTGAATGGCGCAGGTTTGGCTAAATTCATTGCCGGAGCGTCTTCTTATGTGCAGAATTTCACAGTCGAGAGATCGTGAAATTTCAGCCCAGGGAGATTCGTTGATGTTCAATCCATGCATATCAGTTTCGGTTTGTTCAACGGATGGAATCCGCGCTCAAAAATCTCCGGTTAAAATCATTCAATAACAGCAGGAATCAGGAGTGTGCATGGAATTTTACTGCGAAAATCAGGTAATCGATTGAACGGAATTGTTCGAGTCGCAGTGCCAATTCGGCACATGAGTCTGTTTGACTACAGGTGTAATTCATTGGCGGAAGTGCCGGTTGGAAGTCGCGTCATAGTCCCATTTGACAGACAAAGCAGAGTCGGCATCGTCGTAGAACATGCACAAGTATCACTTTTGCCGGAAGACAAGATTCGAGCGATTCAATCCGTTCTTGATGATGAGCCTACTGTGTCAGCGGACCTGCTGCGCACCTTGCGCTGGACTTCGGAACACTACCAGCAACCGATTGGAGAGATACTCTGGTCTGCACTTCCACAAGCGATTCGCTACGGTCGTCCAATGCAGCCGAAATTTGAGATGGGCTACCGGCTGTCAGACCTGGGCTTGAACATTAATCCTGTCGAACTCTCACGCGCGCGCGTCCAGAGAGCGATCATTGAAATATTGAAAGCCAGCAAGGATATCGTTGGTAAGGATCAGCTAAAGATGGCCGGCAGCAGTTGGCAGTCGGCACTTCGACAACTGATAGCGAAACATTGGGTGTTAGCGGAACCGTTAGTTCATCACCGAATCCGTTGCGAGATGAACTTGATCCAAGACTTGACGTTTGCTCAGATTGTCGCACGCGACCGCATCTTGAGCAGTCTGAATCACTACCAAAGCTTTCTTATTCAAGGTGTTACAGGTAGTGGCAAGACCGAAGTCTATCTTCAAGCGATTTGCAAGGTATTGGAAAGCAGCGGACAGGCATTGATGCTAGTACCCGAAATCGGACTAACTCCGCAATTGGAGCAGCGCGTTCAACATGCGTTGGGAGTGCCGGTTTCCTCCTACCATTCCGGTTTGACGGATGCGCAGCGTCATCGTACTTGGTGGCTTGCGCGTTCCGGTCAGGCGCAGGTTGTCATCGGCACCAGGTCAGCAGTTTTTTTGCCATTCAAGGCTCTTGCAATGATCGTAATTGACGAGGAACACGATACTTCCTTCAAGCAGCAGGAAAGAGCGCGCTATCATGCTCGTGCAGTGTCGGTCTATCGTGCGGCCATCGGCAATTTCCCAGTCTTGTGCGGAACCGCGACTCCTTCACTGGAAACCGTGCATGCCTCTCGCAGCGGTCGCGTCGAAACTCTGGAATTACCTCAACGTGCCACCAATGTCGAAATGCCTGCGATCAAATTGATTGATCTCAGCCGATCAGCCGCGTACAACGGCATTGCTGTTACGATGTTGAACGAAATCAGTAATCGAATCGAACGCGGCGAGCAGAGCTTGATATTCATCAATCGGCGTGGGTTTGCCCCAATAATCATCTGCTACGACTGCAAATGGGTTGCAAAGTGCAACAACTGCGACGCAAATCTGATATTTCACGCATCAGACAACAAGCTTCATTGCCACCATTGTCTGATCAGGGCCGAGTTCGTGCGAAAGTGCCCCAACTGTAAGTCTCATCATGTCGAGTTGCTTCAACAGGGAACGCAAAGAGTTGAGCAGACATTGCAGAATCGGCTGCCAGGGGCACGAATTATGCGAATTGACCGAGATACTACCTATTCATATGCCGAATTCGAACAAAAACTCAAACGTATTCAAAAGGGCGAAGTGGATGTTCTCGTCGGAACTCAGATGCTTTCAAAGGGGCACCACTTTCCCAACGTCACTCTGGTTGGGGTATTGAATGTGGACCAGGGGTTCTATAGTATTGATTTTCGAGCAATGGAACAGATGGTTCAGCAGGTGTTGCAGGTTGCCGGACGAGCCGGACGAGTAGAAAAGCCTGGCGAGGTATTCATTCAAACATCTCACCCGGAAAGCAAGTTTTTTGACTGCATACGAAATCACGACTATCTGGCATTTGCTGCACTGGAATTGAAAAATAGGGAAGAAGCCAAACAACCTCCATATTCGAACTACGCCTTGCTTCGAGCGAATTCCATTCAGCACGGCGAAGAAATTGCATTTCTGAAAAAAGCGCAATGCAGCGCATTAAGCCTGTTAGGTGGGGATGCTTACCAAGGTGTGGAAGTATTTGATATAGTACAGTCTCCGATACAAAAAATTTCCAATAGATATCGAGCCCAGCTTCTCACAACAGGTGAGAATTCAGTTGTTCTAAGACGGTTTTTAGGAGATTGGATGGTGAAGCTGGACAAGTTGCCAAAGAAAGGCAAGTTGCGATGGAGTCTGGATGTAGACCCTGTCGATTTTTCCTGAATCCCTGGATCCAATGAAACGCAAGATTCAAAAATTGTTGAAGCAATCCGTTGACGCGTTGGTCGATTCCGGCACCGTGTCAGAAGCAAGCGTGCCAACTGCCATCCCCGTCGACAGCGCTCGTCGAGCCGGACAGGGGGACTATGCAACAGGTGTTGCATTGAGCATGGCGCGCCCTAACGGATTGCAGCCAGCAGAACTTGCCTCAATGATTCAGGATCATCTGCCTGCGGTTGGTTTCCTGGACAGGACAGAAGTAGCCGGTCCGGGATTCATCAATTTTTTTCTTTCGGATCTTGCATTGGCAGATGTAGTTGCCGAGATCCTTGAGCAAGGCATTAACTATGGAGCTGGCAATCTAGATAATCCAGATCGAATTCTCTTGGAGTTTGTATCCGCGAATCCGACAGGTCCTCTTCATGTAGGGCACGGCCGAGGCGCGGCTTTTGGAGATGTGCTAGCACGACTTCTAAGAGTTGCCGGCCATCACGTAGACACCGAATATTACGTCAATGATCTGGGTCGACAGATGGACATCCTTTGTGCCAGTGTCTGGATTCGTTACCTTCAGTTGCACAGCAAGGACGTAACTTTGCCAGTCGGTGCGTATCAAGGCGAGTACATTATGGACTGTGCAAAGGCATTCCGAGAGCAAGTCGACGACGAATTCGCTAGCCTGGAAAGTGATCCGCCTGATATCGAAAATGATGACAAAGACCTTGTCTTGACGGAGTTGATATCCTGGTGTAGACAATCGCTAGGCAATGATGATTTCAACACTCTGCGGCGATTTGTCCTCACTGAAATGGTGGAGATGATTCGTGACGACCTGAAAATTCTTGGCGTTGCTCATGATGAGTGGTTCTTCGAAAGCCGTGTTTTGGAACAAGGGGATGTTGAGCATGCAGTTTCGCAACTACAGGAGCGAGGATTCCTTTATCAATCGGAAGGCGCTACCTGGTTTCGTTCCAGCGAATTCGGCGATGAGAAAGATCGGGTGCTGGTACGTTCCAATGGTGATCTCACTTACTTCGCATCGGATATTGCCTATCACCTGGATAAACTCAATCGAGATTATAATTACGTTATAAATATCTGGGGTGCGGATCATCACGGCTACATTGCGAGAATGATGGCTGCGTTGCAGGCTGCTGGCGAAGATTCCGATCGGCTCAAAATATTACTCGTTCAATTTGCAACTCTTTATCGAGCTTCAGTAAAAATCCCAATGTCCACACGTGCTGGAGAATTTGTAACACTAAGGGAACTCGTAGAGGAAACTGGAAAGGACGCAGCCAGATTTTTTTATGTTCTTCGCAAATGCGAACAGCATCTTGACTTCGATCTCGACCTAGCCAAAGAGGAGTCAAGCGAAAATCCTGTCTATTATGTCCAGTATGCACATGCTCGAATCTGCAGTGTTTTTCGCCAGATGTCCGAACGTGGCATCGCCCGCACCGGGAAAGGCAGTCTTTCGTTGCTTGCATCGGAAACGGAACTCGGTTTGATTAAAAGTCTCGTCAAATATCCCGAAGTCATACAAAATGCTGCATCCAGTTTTGAGCCGCATCAAGTCGCGTATTACCTCAGAGATGTTGCTACTGAATTTCACTCGTTCTACAACAAGGAACGAATCCTTGACTGTGAACCATCCTTGCGATCTGCGCGGTTGGACCTGATAGATGCAGTGCGACAAGTGTTGGCCAACGGTCTTGATACCCTTGGTGTTTCAACTCCGGAATCAATGTAAACCATGGCAAGAAGTCGAAAAACGCGAAAGAAAAAGGCATCATCGGGGATTGGGATATTCGTGCTGGGCATATTTGTGGGGGTCGTAGGAACTGCTCTGTACTATGGCGTATTGGGGGATACCACGTCCGATATCGGTTCTGGAATTAAAAGCCTGATTTCGGCAGCCAAAGACAGGAACGAGTCTGAACAGGCTCAATCTGAACAGGCAAATGATTCAGATCAATCTTTGCCGAACGTGAAGTTCAACTTTCATGAACTGCTTCTTGAAGATGAATACATTCTGCCACAACCTCGAAAGCAGGATCAAACGGTAGTTACAGAGAATGAATCCGAACCAAAACAACAGCAGACTCCTGCACCGGCCAATACACGTTCGACCTATGTATTACAAGTTGGATCATTCAACCAATATGCGGATGCAGACCGTGTAAAGGCTACTCTTGCGCTGAATGGTTTGGAAGCGTTTGTTCAGAAAGTTACTGTTGAAGGGCACGGTGATTTCTATAGAGTGCGGCTGGGTCCATTCGATCAACTTGAGACCATGCAGGAAATTGGGGAATCTTTAACAAAATTAGGCTATCAATCGCTGCGTTTCAAGTTAAAGAATCGAGGTTAATAGTCTTTTTGATGGTTAAATAACGAGGTTTTGCGCAGAAAGCATTAGCGCGTCGCCCGTCTAGTCAGTGAATCTATCCTATGATTGTCAAGCTGCCCCCACCACCGACGAATCTAGGTATGGCTCGACATGAAAAAGGCACCGAAATACCGAACGCTGACTAGCAGTACGGAAGAAATAAACGCCTATCGGCAGAATAGTCATTTCCGGTGACATGTTTGAGATAGCAGGCAACCTCCTCGTTAGTTTCCTTATCCGCCATGCAGGTATTCTGCATGTCTATGACGAGAAGGGCCGTGGCTTTCGGACTCAGTACTATCTCAACAGGTTCTTCTGCACCCGCGCGGTAGAATGACCGATAAGCAGTCTTCTAATTTGGTTCTGCTTCCAAGATTTCGGAGATCTTCGCGGTCTGGTACAGGTTAACCGAAGTTTAACATAGTTAAAATATTGTAGTGCTAAAACAGATAGTTAGATGGGTAAAAAAACGCTCTGGCACTACAAACTGAATTTCCGCCCCCACTACGCAAAAAAGTAGCGAGTGCCGCCACAGCACTGACCTCGGCGATCAGCAGATCTTTTTCCGGATGCCTCCGAATGCGGTATCGATACCCAGAAGCTGACAGATCGCCGGCTGTTCCATTTCCACATGGGTCGCTTTGCGCACATGCAGCGTTCGCCCATCCGCACGTTTGAATGTGACTGTGATTCGCTGCACGCTTTGCATGATCCTGCGGATTCGACTCCAACTGTGATGGCAATCGCCAACCTTGAGCCGACGCCGAATCATCTGCACCAGCTGAAACGCCAACGTGGTAATAAACAGGTGAGCGTCAGCCCGGTGCTGCTTCTGGTGAAACACCGGACGAAGTCCCAGTTCCGATTTCAAACATCGAAACACCGATTCAACTTCAGTCAGCAGAACATAAGTGCGCCACATCGTCTCCTCATCCCAATCCATCTTGTTGGTGCGCAGACAATACACTCCAGGATGCGTCTGGCGCGTGCCATCGACTTCCTGGAGCTGCCATTGGATGTGACTCGCCTTTTTGCCGACCCCATCGGCAATCACCTCAACCTGATAGTGTTGTGAGATGCCCTTGCTTTTCTCCGCTAAACGCCCCAGGCGCCGTTCCACAGAGCCCAGCGTTTTATGGGTATACGGCTTCGACAGACCTTCGTTGAGCTGCCTCAATCCGTCTTCATAAAGCTGCTGAAAATGTTCGCTCATCGCAAGCTCCTTGTGCAGGCGTTCCTCAGAACGGCAATACAGCCGGGTCTCGGTTCCCGATTCGTCATCTAGCCGCTGCAACTGCACTTGCATTTGCTTTGCGTTTCGTATCGTAACCACATCGATTTCCTCAAAGCACCGCTTGCGCTCTCGGCTCACCGCCAGATACTGATATCCATGCTCGCGCAGCCAATCCAGATTGTCCTGCTCCGCCAAGCCTCGATCCATGATCACCATCGCACCGGGGGGTGCGTCCAGTGCTTCGAGCATCGCCTCCAGCGTCGTTCCCTCAACCACATTGCCGTCGAACACTTGCGAGCGGCGGATGAACCCGCTACCGTCCAACACCACCGCCAGCGTCAGAAGCCGGCAATCCGAACGCTTTTCTTTCGAACGTCCAAACTTGGCCTTGGGCATCTGCTCTGCATTGCCTTCCAGGTAGGTGTTGGTCAGATCATACAGCGTCACTGTGGTCGGCAGATCGAACAGTTCGCGGACCCGCCCGAACACGTGCTGTTCAATCGCAGCGTGGTGTTTGAGCAACCCATCAGTGGCCCGGTACAGACTCATCGAGCTCATCGAATCGAAATCCACATCCAGCAGTTCGCCCAGTGCACTGCTTTCGCCCAGCCAGTGCCAGGCGCTACGTTCCGATCCGCATCCGGCCAGCCTCGCGACAATCACCGCAATGGCCGAAGCGCATTGCCGGCGGTTGAACCCGACGCTTTGAAACAGTTGCGGCAGCTGCAATTCATGCAGCGCCCACAGCCCCAGCGCTTCGACTCCCGCCGAGCGCGCTTGGCGCAACTCGAGCGAATCGGGATCAATGCTGTGATACTTCGCATCGGCCAAACGCGCGCCGGGCCGGACCTCGGTTTGGTCATTTGCCAAGACCGGCTCATAGGGCGGGCCGCCATGGCGATCAATGAGGCGCTTGTATAACAGGTTTGCCGCCTGTTCGACCTGCTCGTCGAAGGGCATCGGAAACAGCGGTTGCGAGTGGCCGTTGAGGAGTTCATCCAGGCGCTGGCAGGCCTCCCGCCACAAAGGTTGAGGCAGATCGAAATTGGCGCCTAGATTCAGTTCGATGGTCTGTTTGACGCGGTTGTCGACGCGTTGGTTGCTGACCAGGCGGTAGGAGTAATAGGCGTTGCCGTTGGCATGGCTGCCGGTTTTGGTTTTGCGGATGAACATGGGGGCATTATAGGGGGAGCGCTGGAGGTTGTCAAGGTGAAACATGAATATAATGGCACTACAATCGTTTTGGAGAAAGGCGAAAGAAGCATTTTCAATGGCTTACGGAACACAGGGTGGAGAAAAATGCCTGTTTTAGGGCAGCAGGGGTTAAACTTCGGTTAAGTTACGTTGTTGCTCCTTTTACCAGAGTGTCATTCATACGAAAAAGAATTGTCAGCCATCGTGCAACGACGATTGTAAGAATCTTTCAGTAGAAAAAGCCCCTGATTCACGCTTTCAGTTACGAACCAAGGGCTTTCATCGATGTAGATTAAGTCAAATTGATCTAACTCTTTGCTCTTTCAAGTTTACGATAATTTACGATCTCACCGCTTTTAACTCGGGCGAAGTATGATTTCATTTCCTTCTTGACAATCGGTGCCAGGAAGTAAATTCCCAAGATATTCGGAATAGCCATTGCAAAAATCATAGCATCCGAAAAATCAAGGACCGAAGCAAGCGGTATCGAGCATCCGATAATGACGAAGATGCAAAAGATCAGTTTGAAACTGATGTCTGCAGCTTTCGATTCACCGAAACAGTAAGTCCAACCCTTCAGACCATAGTATGCCCAAGAGATCATCGTTGAAAATGCAAACAGCACTACTGCAATCGCGAGTGGCGTTGGGAACCAGGAAACTGTTCTCATCATTGCCTCTGAAGTCAAGCCAACACCTGACAGATGAGCAACTGATGGGTCGCCATACACAGTTGTCAGAACCACTAGTGCAGTAATCGTACAAATTACCACAGTGTCTATAAACGGCTCCAGTAACGACACAAGGCCTTCGGTTACCGGTTCTTTTGTCCGAACTGCGGAGTGCGCGATGGCTGCCGAACCAATGCCCGCTTCATTCGAAAAGGCCGCTCTTTGGAACCCGAGAATCAACACGCCGACAAATCCGCCAGTAACACCCTGAGGGCTAAATGCGTGAGAAAAAATTGAGGCAACTGCGAACGGAATTCGATCAGCGTTTATGAATAGAACAACCAAGGCCCCGATCAAGTAAAGAATTGCCATGATTGGAACGACTTTTTCGGTAACTCGTGCAATACTCTTAATACCACCTAGAATGACAACAGCAACAAGAATGGCGAAAACAATACCGAATAGCCACCCTTTATCTGATAGAAAACTGTTTTCTCCACCTGTGATGTTCACGAATTGAACATAAGCCTGATTCGCCTGAAACATATTTCCGGCACCAAGGCAACCAAAAACGACTGTAATCGAGAAGAAAATAGCCAGCACCTTGCCCAGTGTAGGTTTGCCAAGTTGTGCCAGTCCCTTTTTCAACGAGTACATTGGACCACCTGATACTGAACCGTCGGGGTTTTCATTTCGGTATTTGACTCCTAGAGTGCATTCGCAGAATTTGCTGGACATTCCAAGAAGGCCAGCCATAATCATCCAAAATACCGCTCCCGGTCCACCTAGAACAATTAAAACAGGCACTGCGCCGATGTTGCCAACACCAACCGTTCCTGAAAGCGCGGTAGCCAATGCTTGAAAGTGTGAAACTTCACCTTGGTCATTTGGATTGGAGTAGTCTCCACGTACCAGCCTAAGTGCTTGTGCGAAGCCGCGAAAATTGACTAGACCGAAATATATTGTGCAAAATACCGCGCCTACAACTAGCCACGCAACAACCAGCTTCAAATCAGAACCTAAAAACGGAACGGAAAAGAAGACTGCGTTGTAGATAACCGCATTGACTGGTGACATGATCTTGTCAACCAACGCGTCGATTCCGGTTGCTTCCTCCGCTACTTCTACAGTTGACGGTGGTTGAATGCCGGTTACCCACGAACGGTAACCAAGCCCAGGAACTTCAATACCAGTCACCCACTGCTGCGCCGATGAGAGAACTCGTTCCTCGTTCTGCGCCTGCGCGGGCAGTGTCATAAACACAGAGACACCAGCCAGGCAAATAATTCCTATCAAGATCTTTTTAATTCGAGATTTCATATTAGCTTTACTCCTAATTCAGTGATACTCTTGGTGCTGCGATGCGACCTACGGAATTACCGTCACAGGTACTGCGGCAGTCTGTACCATGTTGCTGGCAACGCTGCCAAACAAAAGTTGCGATATTCCGGAACCGCCGGTACGACCAATGAATATCTGCGAAGCACCATTGTCTAGCGCAATTCTATTGAGCATTTTTGCAGGGTGTCCGTGATATACCAACCCCTCTAAACTGGCACCGCACCCGCTCAGTTTTTCGACTAGTGGTTGAAGAATGCTTGAATTGGCGGTTTCAATTTCCCGTTCACGTCGATTGTGTCTTTGCTCATTTTCTTCCGGTGTATTGAAAGTATACGGAGACCACTCGATTACATAAACTATCAATAACTTTGCGTTGTGAGTGCTCGCAACGTTAGCCGCAAACTCGGCAGCTCGCATACCAGGTTCGCTGCCGTCTACCCCTACTATCATCACTTCTGACATGCTTTCACCTCATTTGTGTAGTTATTACGGCAACTACCTGAACTGCCGCCATTTTAAATTTCCCGTATTTACAATTATCAGACGTGTCTTTGTCAGCGGGAAATCCAGCTGAGTTCAGTATATAGCAACTAGCCTGCATGTTTTGCCACCGAGTAGGATGACAGCGAAATGGGGTTGGGAATTGTCGCGATAGGGCCTTTTCAGATGCCATGCAGATTGAAACTGCCGGATATGTTTGCTCGAAGCTGTTTGGAACGAAAATTCAGACGGATTCTCCCTACAATATCGCTCAACTTATGCCGGTTGGCGACTCCCGTACACGTTGATTCCATGTGGCTTGTTGAAATTGACCGCCGCGGTGTGAAAGTTTGCCACTATAGTTTCGCAGTCGCCAATGGGCGGTGGATCAGCGATGAACCCTTTCGCGATGCGGGTCGAGGAAAGTGCGCAGTGATGCAACAGCTGTAAAGCGTTCGCAGGCGATTTCAATTTCCCCAATTCCATTCGCGGGTCAGGTCATCTGTGATGCCATTCGCTTGGCATACGTAACCCATACCGACCGATGCTTCAAGTGTGAAACTGTACACGCCTGATGAAAAGGTAACCGACGATCTTACCGTTGAGCCAAATGGGTTCTTCGCCATACAGGACAGGTTCAGGGTCATTCAGCTTGAACAGGACCAGGCGCTTTTTCAGCAGGCCGAATTCAGTTTGTGACAGCAGTGAGTCACGCCCCGTAAAATCACCGGGCTTGTCTAGATCAACCGTATATCCGAGACCTGCTTCGAATGGAGTGTCTTCAGGAGTAAGGTCAAGATCGAACTCCCGATACGCCTTTTCGCAACGCAAGTGTTCGAGTGCATGGTAATGGCCAGATTCGAGCTGGCAAGAGAACCAATTGCTTCAGCGGTTCGACAGATACCCGTTTCGAAGCTGGAGATTTTGGAATAGCGGTCCGAATATGTAAAATCCGACGCACTAGCTACCACTATGATTACCAGCGCAACCATTGATATGCGCCCTCATCATCGGATTGTTTTCGGTGAAATTTCGACGGTTAAGGAGTAAGAAGCCGATCATGCCCATACTCAAAATATTGACTGAAAGTGAACTTCGTCAAGCAGTTCAATTGAATGCCGATGCGATCGAATGTATTGAATCGGCATTCGCGGCCCTTGCCAGCGGTGAGGTTGTGATACCACCGATTCTTTCCATGGCAATTGAGGAATTCAACGGCGAAGTTGACGTAAAGACTGCCTATGTACCAGGATTTGAAAGCTTTGCAATAAAAATGTCGCCTGGTTTTTTCGACAATCCGAAGGTAGGTTTGCCGAGTACGTCCGGTTTGATGGTGCTGTTTGCCGCACGCACTGGAATGCTCGAAGCGGTTTTGCTGGACAATGGCTATCTGACAGACATTCGGACTGCTGCTGCGGGTGCTGTTGCAGCACGTTATCTCGCACGCTCTGATGCTGAGAGAGTTTGTATAGTCGGAGCTGGCAGGCAGTCACGCCTGCAGCTTGAAGCATTGTGCTTGGTACGCCCGATTCAATCAGCGGTGGTGTGGGCGCGTAATCACGATCGAGGTAAATCAGCGGCTTTGGAACTCTCTGAAAGCCTTGGCGTGTCTGTAACGTTCGGTTCCGACCTGAAAAAGGCCGTCAGGTCAGCCGACGTTGTGGTGACAACTACACCTTCCGCAGTTCCGCTGGTAATGGCTGACTGGCTGTGTGCTGGCCAGCACATTACATCCATGGGGTCTGATCAGGCACATAAGAATGAGTTGGATCCTGTCTGTTTTTCTGTTGTCGACCGGTACGTGCCTGATCGGCGTTCACAAACTGAAAAGCTCGGCGAACTGCATCATGCTCTTGAGGCTCGGACAGCATCCGCGGATTCAATATTCCCCGAACTCGGCGACATTGTTGCGGGCAAAGCGAAGAGACGTGAATCCGATGAGGAAATCACACTCTGCGACTTGACTGGCACTGGTGTGCAGGATACAGCAATCGCTACATTTGCCCGCATGCGCGCCGAAGTAGTTTCCGCTGGCATTGATATTGAGATCTGATAATGAACGCAACCACACCGATATTTGAGAAAGTGTTCAGCCGCGAGGATTTCGCGAGTCGTGTGAGTGATGTGAAGCTGCGCATGGAACGAGCGGGTTACGATCTGATTATCTGTCAGGATCCCAGCAATATGTGCTGGCTGACTGGATATGACGGCTGGTCATTCTATGTTCCTCAGTGCGTGCTAGTGCACCTACAGGAGGATTCGCCTTTCTGGTTCGGGCGTGCGCAGGATGCCAAAGCTGCTCGTGTGACAACCTATCTTCCTGATGAAAATATTATTCCGTATTCGGAAAGTCTGGTACAGCATCCGGTTGATCATCCTTACGATGAACTGGTGGAACTCATTCAAGCGAAAAGCTGGGCTGGGGACAGAATTGGCGTTGAAATGGATGCGCACTATTACACGGCGAGATGCCATTCCACGTTGGTCAACGCGTTGTCAAATGCTCGAATTGAGAATAACGGTGATTTGGTCAACTGGGCGAGACTGGTGAAGTCCGACAAAGAAATCGAATTGATGCGAGAAGCTGGACAAATTTGTACACAGACGATGAATTCAGCGATTTCCAAAATTCGCTCAGGCATTCCTCAAAATCAAGTGATTGCCGAAATTTATCGTGCGCAGATTTCCGGCGTCAATGGTTGTGGCGGTGACTACGCATCATTCGCTCCGCTCATTCAGGTCGGTGAAGGCACCAGTACACCGCATTTGACATGGTCTGATGCACCACTGCCGAATGAAGTGCTGACGATGATCGAAATCGCCGGAGTGAGGCGTCGGTATAACGCACCCTTGACGCGTACGGTTCACATCGGAAAGGCACCAGACAAAGTACGGGACCTGGCTAAAGTCATCGTAGAGGGCGTAGACGTAGGTCTTGCGCTTGCGCGGCCTGGAAATACATGTGAAATGGTTGAGGCTGGCTGGCAAGGGGTGCTCAATCGGAACGGACTGACAAAAGACAGTCGAGTTGGATACTCGATCGGAGTCGGTTATCCGCCCGACTGGGGAGAGCGAACATGCAGTCTGCGACCAAGAGATTCAACCGTATTGGAAGCTGGAATGTGCTTTCACTTTCAGTCTGGAGTCTGGCTGAGTGATTTCGGCTGTGCGGTCTCGGAGTCATTTGTGGTTACACAAAGCGGCGGCGAGAGGCTCTGCAATGTGGAACGCGATCTGATTGTTGTTGAATAATTCAAAATCTGCCATTCAAAGAGACTAGTGAACGTATGCGAAACAGTCCGATAACATCTACAGTGCCGTATGACAAAGACGGTGTGCATCATGGATTTCTGCGATTGCCTCACAGCCGCAACGCTTAACTTCACACGGATATCGGGATTCAGGCTAACGGGCAGAAAAACTCGTTACTATCGCTATTACGGCAGCCTCCCGTCAGCCTGGAGCGAGTACGAAGTCGAATCGTCCACGCAAACCTCCACTGATGGGGTCCAGGTGCATCATGAGGTCGTCGCGAAAAATCCAGTCTTTGGCGTTGGTGGCTTGCAGGTCGGGGAAAAACAGTTGAGTGGTAAGTAAGCGAGTTGCTTCGCCCTGGACCTTCACATGAATATGCGCTGTTCGCCCAGTATAGTGGCTGGGCCGGATGGTCTTGAAGCGGAAAGCACCCGCAGTATCGGTGAACTGATGGCCGCGATAGCGAAAGCCCACATTGTCGTAGCGTCCGTGCTCGTCACAATGCCAGATGTCGATCACGGCACCTGCAATCGGGCGACAATCGGGTCTGAGAACTAAACCTTCGAGGATTAACAGTTGTCCACTCGAGTCAGGTTCCTGCAAGTTGGTCCGGCGCGGTGTTGTTGGCGTATAGAATGGTCCCTCGCTCCGTGAGCGTGTACCGGCGGTGCAGGCAAGCGGGGGATCAAATCCCAAGAGACGATCGGCAGCCGGGCCGGGAAATGGGTAGTTTAAGGCAGACGAGCGAGCACGAGTCAGAAAAGGCATTGTGACCGCGCTCGCGGCAACAGTAACCAAGCTGGCCAGCATGAAACGGCGTGTAACTTTGCGTTTCGACATAGGTTCGAAAGATAGTCAGTTCATAAATTTGCTGTAAGCACAGAATTTCAAAAAATTTCTGAATTACACCCGAATTGTCAATTGAGCGATAGAAAATAATTATTAATTCACACTCTAAGTATAACTCTAGAATTTCTGATCTCAACCGAGTAATTGCAAGTCATTCTAAAGGTTTTCCGGTAGAATTTTCATAGAAAATCATGAGGTCGGTTCTGGGGTATTTGGCCGCGGTCTCATTGAATTTCTCGATCCTTGGCAGTAGCGCACGCTCCATGACATAGTTGGATAATCCCAGCACTGAATCAGTATGATTTACTACTTATTCCGACCGTGCAAACGATGGCGATACCACTATCTCCCCAGCTTCCGCCATCGGCTATATATTCCCACAGGCTGCTTGAACCCGGGCCGAATTCTTGTCCGGCCAGCCTGACCGGACATCCGTTAATCACAACTTCTTTCGGAATGAGCGTTGGATTGCTGGTGGGTTTGATGCTGGTTGCTGGCGAATGGAAGGAATCCACAATCTATACAGCGGAATCTGAATTTAAACAAGCGGAGGATTGGCATTCTGCAGTTCCCCGAGAGTCGTGAACGCATCGAGTTGGACGACAATCCAAAGCGAAATGCATTACAATATAGAAATAAATTTCTATATTGTAAAATGCTTGTTAGAAAAATCACGGATGTTTTACTTGCCAGACTGGAGGTCTATCCTGCTGTCGCATTAGTTGGTCCCCGTCAATGCGGAAAAACAACGCTTGCACGCTCGCTCGGTGGTCGATATTTCGATCTTGAACAGGAATCTGACAAACTCCGTTTGGATGTTCAGTGGAATGAGGTGATCGCCGGAACTGAACTCGTTGTTCTCGATGAAGCTCAGGTATGGCCAGACCTGTTCTCACGCCTGCGTGGTGCTATTGATAGCAACCGAAAACAACACGGCCGATTCTTGTTGTTAGGTTCAGTGTCGCCTTTTCTGATGACGCGGGTTTCCGAGTCTCTCGCAGGGAGGCTTTCTGTTATTGAGTTGTCCCCATTTGTTCAGCCAGAACTCGCTAACAGTGCCCAACAAGACATACTCTGGTTGTGTGGAGGTTATCCTGACGGGGGTGTATTGAGCGGCCAGGGGTTCCCCATCTGGCAAATGGACTACCTGAATTTGCTTTCTCAACGCGATCTTCCCAACTGGGGAATGACGGCTCAGCCACAGACAACGCTAAGGCTGCTTCGTATGCTTGCGGCGAGCCACGGTCAGGAATGGAATGCCAGCAAGGTCGGAAAAAGCCTGGGTTTGTCTTACCATACAGTAAATGGCTATCTTGATTATCTTGAAGGGGCTTTTCTTATCCGTCGTTTGCCTGCGTACTATGCCAACATACGAAAGCGCCTAGTTAAGCGTCCAAAGATATACTGGCGGGATAGCGGGTTATTGCATGCACTGCTGAATGTGCAGAATCCAGATGACTTGTTGAACCAGCCTTGGGTGGGTGCAAGTTGGGAAGGATTTGTTATAGAACAGGTTTTAGCGCTACTGCAGGCCAAAGGCATAATTTACGAAGCATTTCATCTGCGTACAAATGATCAGCGGGAAATCGATTTATTGATTCGAATCCATACGAAACTATGGGCTATGGAAATCAAACTGACTTCCAATCCCGGCCCAAGTGACATGGCTCATCTCAACAGCAATGCCGATCTCATCGGCGCCGACAAAAGATTTTTGGTGTGTATGTGCAGCGAAGATATCGTGTCCGGCAATCAAGCTATCTGCAACATAGACGGAATTGTCACATTCATTGAGCAATTATGATTGCATTGGCAGGCGATAAAGTTGATGCCAGATTCTGCAGCCAACACTCCAAGGCCGAGGTTTGAAATCATATATGGACTGTTATGATTTGACCTGTCAATGTTGCCTTGATGTTTAAAGCAGTGAAAAGAGTGCGACTCCGGGCAGTTTTGTCGAACGGGCTAAGGATTCAAGTTCTGTATAGAGCGTGCCAATCCGCTTGCCCATATCGGGCACACGCTGGCGTAACTCGTCGAGTAACTAGGAAGATGTATGGCTTGACTGAAAACCGTAAAATTAGCGGCACTGCCTTAACATGGAAAAAGTTTCAGGCACGTTCGTTGAGCCACTGACCAATTCTGACCGGAATATCCAGACCAGCCTTGTTGCTTACATAAATTCCGATGTGCCCCGTGTCAAATACAATCTCCTCAAAATCTTGAGAGCTAATCAAATACTTCAGTGCTTGGGATCTAGCAGGCGGAACCAGATGATCCTGCTTGGCCATTAGTTTCAGTATCGGTTGCGCAGACTTTGGCAACAGGAAGTACAAAGACTCAGTCGAAATGGATTTCTAATTCGTCTTGCGAATAATTCAACTGATCGAGGATAGTCTGGCATCGTTTTCGCAGTGCACTCGATGACCCATGCAAATCAGTCCAGACATTTGGAATTATTTCAAAGGGAGAAATCATGGATTCTTTTGGCGAGTGATCGCTGCCAACAAAGTAATGTTTCTTACGGGTCGGTGATTTCAAACGAAGTAATCCCCCGTGCCGGAGACCTGGATGTTTATCGATTAGTTTATTGAGAAATTTAATGTACACCTGTCTCCCTGTTTTAACTTCTATGCGCTCCCCAAATGCCACAATGTATGTAGGCTTAACTGAAGGCGATTTGATTTTCTTTTTGCCTTCAATTTGAGCATTTGTCTCAGTTGTTAGAGGATATTTAGCTGTTGGCATTGATTGCTTCTGTGCATCAACAAATGAAGCCTGAACGGCAACTGCTTTAGTTTCCGCATACTTTTCAGCCCAACGAGAAACAAATTCTTCGCACAGATTCTTATTCAAAGAAATACCTGTTTGTGCTTTCAGTTCTCTATTCAAAATTCCTGCGATGCGTAGATCGCCGTTGCGTAGTAGTGTGAACAAAATGCGTTCAAGACTAACTTCTCGCGAAACTTTCCGAAGGTTTTCCAACGCACTTTCATCAAATACCGAATCCCGGTGTAGTAATCGCGTAAATTCGCGAGTCAATTTATCGACGCTATCATTGAAAATATTAAAAATGACCGCCGGTAGTGTTGGAAGCGCTCCTTTTTCCGATGAAAATGAATCTATGTGATAGAACTCCCATATAATGCCGTTCGTCAGAACACTTGTGCTAACTGATGCCATTTTGCAGTAGTCCAACAATTGTTCGCGGCCTTTCTTGTGCAAATCAATTGATTCTGCTTTCACTTCGATGAAAGCCAAAGGAGAATCTTGAAGCATCAGGGCGATATCAACTTTACCACTCAAGTGTTTCCCCACTGGGTATTGAAGGTAGACTTCATCTGGGTCAGTAGTATTCCAATCAAGAACGCGTAACAACGGAAGAACAACAGCAGTTTCTGTCATTCTTTCGTTGAGTGACCGTATCGTGGGCATATTTCGAATTCGTTCGATTTCTTCGCGTAGCATTTCACTAACTCTTTTGATTTTTTGATTCACAAAATTGCTTTCAATTGTATAAAACACCTGATCAAAATTTTGCAATTTGACAAAATGACGATTGATGGTTGTTAATTCATACTTTGGAGTTGAATTGACTCCAGATTCTGTAACCAACACTCGAAAGCCGAGGCTTGAGAGCAATTGAGTTTTAATGAGGCGCTTCTTATCCAAGAAAATGAAATGGCCGTCGAAATATATCGTAAGCAGATTTCCGGTATTGATGATTGCGGCTATGATTACGCATCGTTCTGTCCGCTCTTGCGGGTTTGGAAAGGTGCCAGCCCACTAAATTTGACATGATCGAATGTTCCGCTGTCGAATGAAATGCTGACGATAATCGAAATCGCTGGAGTGAGACGTTGGAATCACGCACCCTTAACGCGTATGGTTGACTCTTGAAAGTCGCCAGACAAAGTACGTAATCTGGTGAAATTCATTACAGAGGGCGTGTACGTAAGTCTTTTGCTTGCGCGATGTGAAATGGATGAGGTTGGCAGGCAAGCAATAATACTCACTTAAGAAGATACACCTCGACATCCAACGAACTCGTGATTGATCATCGCTTTGTGTTGAGTATCTCCGCCTAAATGTTGCGTATCGTCACTAGTAGACCGTTCTTGAGGTTGGGTTTCAACTCAGGGTTTCGGTCCACACGTTCTAGCCGATTCAATCAATCTTTACTGAGGTTGCAAACCCAGTCTGGTTTGAAACGTGCAAGCCTTAACACACGCTCTATTTGAAGCATTGAAGGTTGACGAATAGTGCGGAGCTTCGTTGCCGAGTCAGGTATAGGTTCAATGATTGTGGACTAACTGCTGTGTTGTCGCTACGTAATAAAACAGTTAACGATTGATGGGCTGATATTCATGAGATTTTTAAAGCGGACTTAACTGTGTCGATTTCTTCCCCAATAAGTTGAGCCAAATAAACCAATGATTCCTCTATTTGTTCTCGCTTGTCTTTAATATCTACCTGCCCCAAATATTGAAGAAATTGCACAATCAATCCTTGCATTAATTTTCTGTATCTGATGGATTCTTGGTTGTTAAGTCTAAGTATTTCAAGCGTTTTTTTACCTGGTTCTGATAACGAATCGATTTCATACTTATCAAACGCTAAGTGATGGCTCATTATGTAGTCACAGGGATTGACAATAGCTTTCTTCTCATCACTAGACCAATAGTTTCCTTTGAATCGATTGCAGGCAGCGCATGAATAGTACAAATTATTGTATTCCGTAATCAAATCCTTAAATTGATCTCTAGGGAGGTAATGTTCAACATGAAAGCCACCAATGTCTTCCAGTGCATCAGATTTTCTGCAATATACACACTTGTTCTTAAACTCTTTTTTAAGAGACAGTTTATAGTCCCTGTAATTCGAATATTGTGGAGGTGTCTCCGTCCTTTGGTGCTTTTTGTGCGGATATCTGAACGGAGTAATTTTTTTAAAATACTTTTGATACTTCGCCAATTTTGTCTATTCTTCATTAAGACCATCAATTGACCGTTTGAATGCTGACAGCAATTCCCAGTCACGTTCCGTATAGCGAGATATAAGAACATCTAAGTCATGTTCTAATATCAGCAGCCTAGCTTGTATATCTCTATGTAATTCTGGCTGTATCGATTCAGAATAAGATATGGCCAACAGTTTCAGTCTTTCGTTGCATTTCTTATCGCTCGGGTTTGGCGGACTCTCCAAGGAAACATCTCCAACAAAAACAACTCCCAATTCTATTTCTGCTAAATCAGAAATTGTGGCTGAATCAGTTGTCGTATGCTGAATTATTGGTGTTCTAATTCCAGCATTCTCATTGTCGACATACCAATTGTCTATGGTGCCGCCAGTAATACTGTAATCGGGTGAGAAATTAAGCATTTTCTAACTTCTTTCTAGCTTCGTTACCCAAACCCCACCAAAAAAAACTAAAGTGTTTGTCATGAATTGTGTCTAGTAAACCTAGTACATCCGTGACTTTAACATCTAGTTGGCTGTAATCGTAGTCTAATACAAATGGAACGAAGTTGTGTTTATTACTTATGTTTTGCTCGTCAACAATACCACAACGAAATAAAAACGTTGTTTTCTCATCAATTTTTCCAGCAAACTCCATTTTTAAGCCTGTCAGTGTTCCAAGCACGCTAGTGGGACCAGTCAGTTCGTCATTGATCCATTCCTTTACGTTACGTGCTGTATTGTCTACCGACAGTTTATTTATATACCTCATTCCTACACGTGTAAAAAAGTCAGTCTGTAGATGAGGTACAACGGTTTGAATCGCAAATTCACATCGTTCCTTGACATGAGCAAAACATGTGTAATTTGATGTAGAGAATGAAACGGAAGAGTGTTTAAGAGTAATCAAGTTTTTCCGATTATTGTCTCGAAATTCATGTATTACATCATTTGATGTCCCTGCGGGTGTTACTTGAGTAGAAAAGGACTTTTCATAGTGCGGGAAAATTGTTCTTACAGCTTTTTGGATTTTAATGATAATCGGTTCATCCTGTGTAATTTCCAACAATGCCGGGAAACGAAATTCAATCACAAATTGATCTAAGTAGTTCGTATTGAATTGTCGACTCTTTTCGAGTGGAGGTTTGAGATACGTATTTAAAGGCATGATGTAAAGATACGAAGTTAAAGTATGCAATGGCTGAATTTTAATCGAATCTTTAGTTTAGAGAATCATATTCCTGACACACTAGGTAATCTCAACCGGCTGCATTCATTGCTTCTCCATCTTTGAATTGTACTCTTTTAATGACCTTAGCCAAATGATTAAATCTGCGCATGCAGCACCATTTGTTCTCGACGCACATACTCTAATTGAACATCACGCACAGTACTGCAGTGCGGCTCAGGTGTCTTTTCAATCGTTTGGCACGATGGCGGTTAGTCGCAAACGTCGATTCAATCGAATTGGTGGGTCTCAGCGGTAGCCAGTGTGTTGCTTTGGGATATTTGCCCTCGTAGGTGCGGAGAAACTTGTCTTTCCCGTTGGTTGGTTCGACGGATGATTTTGGCGACTTTCCTAAACGGTGAAGCAATTCGTATACTCTGTGAGCAAGCACATCCGGAGTTTGAAATTCGTTGAATTCAACCTATTGTTTTGAATCTATTGACATGTCCTAGGCTAGTCTCTGAATGTCATTGACTAAAATTGTTTTCTCGGGTTCTGAGTTCAAAATGTGTTACCTGACTAATTGATGTAATATTTAGGACTGCTTAAACACGGAAAAAGTTTCAGGCACGTTCGTTGAGCCACTGACCAATTCTGATCGGAATATCCAGACCAGCTTTGCTGCTTACATAAATTCCGATGTGCCCGGTGTTATATACGACCTCCTCATAATCTTGAGAGCTAGTCAAATACTTCAGTGCTTGGGAGGCTGCAGGCGGAACCAGATGATCCTGCTTGGCCATTAGATTCAGTAACGGCAGTTTTAGGGTTCTTAGATCGACTTCCCGATTTCCGATCGTCAACCCGCCTTTAACCAGGCGGTTATGATGAAAGAATTCTTTGATGAAAGTGCGGAACATTTCACCCGCCTGATCCGGACTGTCAAATATCCATTTCTCCATGCGCATGAAGTTTTCAACTTTCTCTGGCTGGTCAATAATCTGAACAAAATCGAGATATTTTTCGATTCCAAGTCGAAATGGTTTGAGTGAAAGAAAAATGCTGTTCAACACAGTGCCGGAAACGTTTCCCATCGTGTCAACCAGCAAGTCTACGTCAATTTCCTTAAACCAATGGGTGAGCAGATTGTCCGGGGTGTGAAAGTCTACCGGTGTCACCATTGTGATCAGATTCTTCACTTTCTTGGGTTGAAGCGCTACATAGCACAGACTCATGGTGCCGCCTTGACAGATTCCCAGAACGTTGATTTTGGAAGCCCCTGAATACTGCAGCGTTTTATCAACGCATCGGTCCAGCATTTCGTCTATGTAGTGAGAAAGATCGAGGTAGCGGTCACCAGGTCCTGGATATCCCCAATCGATAAGATAAACATCAATACCCTGATTCAATAAACCTCTCACCAGCGAGCGTTGTTCATGGAGGTCGACAATGTATGGACGGTTCACGAGTGCATATACAATCAGAAGCGGTTCAGCAACTTTTTGTGTATTGGTTAGCGGACGATATCGATATAGCACCAATTCGTTTTGTTGATGGATTTCATCCTTGGGCGTTGTTCCCACACGAATCTCGCCCAGTTTTCCAGCAACTTTGAACCCTTCGGTCAAGCGTGATTGAAATTCCGCGGATTCCTGCAGGAATTTTTCTGCATTCTTCATCCAATTCACTTTTTCGAGCGTGGGGGTCGAGTTTTTACTGAACTCGAAGCAGATTTCCTCTTTCGCTGTGGTTTCGGTTTTTCCACCTGCTCAAGCCGTAGTTGAAGATTGCGAATTGTTTCATTCAGACGATTAATTTGTGAGTTCGCTTGCGAGTTTTGCTGATGCAGTCTGTCAAGCTCACTTCGAGTCGGCTGTCCTTGTGATCTGGATGTCTTTTCCTGGATCTTGTTTTGGTGCTGCAGCAAGCGGATATAGGAATCGATCAGTTCGCCGAAACAAACCGCATACTCCGAAGTGAAGGCTACTTTCTCAAACTCGACTTCACAGCTATCAATCCACTTGCGATACATGTCTTCGAATCCGAGCTCTTCTTCAGCGTTGGATATTGATTGAATGAACTGTTCGCCGGCACTGTGTGTGAATCCTTGAAAAATGTTTACATACCCCTGAAGCGCTGAAGCATATTCCTGCTGATACTTGAGCAGCAAAGTCCAATCTTCCTGATATTCGCGACCGATGCCCAATGCCGGCATCTGAACCATGGAAGCACTCCACGCAGGGGTACTGCTGCCGGCAAGGAATGGATTCACCCAGGGATTGTTCTGAGTGGCAGTGGATGCAGGCAGCCCGGCAATGAAAGGGTTGAAAGCAAATGACTTGATCATTTCGTCCAATTGCTGTCTGTTTACTGAAGATGCCCCCTGCGTTTGCACGGTGTTGTACATCGACCGAAACGCGTTTCCAAGTTCAAATAGTTGCGAATAAATTGGCGATGCGGCTGGCGGTCCCGAAGCAAACGATCTGCTCCACATGGAAAGCATATCTGTCGGATTGGAAAATTCCCAGGGATTAAACATGTCCGAATTCTATTTTGAGATGCACAGTAAAATTCTCGAAAACCTCGAATTGTAAGTGTACCACGTTGATTTATCCACACGAAACCATGCACTGCGGTAATTGAACTGAGTACAATGGATTCCATCACAAATCAAATCATGAGGGTTAGCCAATGAGATCACAAGTTGCTATAGTTACCGGCGGTACCAGAGGGATTGGAGAAGCCGTGTCAATAGCATTGAACGGTGCCGGATTCAAAGTTGCCGCAAACTATGCCGGAAACCATGATCGCGCGCAAGACTTCAACGCGCGAACCGATATTTCAGTCTATCCATTTGATGTGAGCGACTTTGAACAATGCAAGGCTGGGGTGGAACAGATTACCAGTGATCTCGGTGAAGTTGATGTTCTCGTGAACAATGCCGGAATTACCAGAGATCGGACGCTGCATTCAATGGATTTCCAACAGTGGAATGCTGTATTGCAGACAAATCTGTCTTCATGTTTCAACATGTCTAGATGCGTGATTGAAGGTATGCGGAAAAGAGGTTTTGGACGAATTGTGAATATTGGTTCGGTAAATGGACAAGCGGGTCAGTACGGTCAGGTAAATTATTCTGCCGCCAAGTCCGGCATACATGGATTTACCAAAGCTTTGGCTAAGGAAGGGGCCGGTAAAGGTGTCACGGTTAATGCAATCGCCCCCGGTTATGTGGATACCGACATGGTGCGTGCGGTTCCTGAAAAGGTGCTGGAGAAAATCATTCTTACGATTCCAGTCGGAAGACTGGGCCGAGCTGAAGATATTGCCAGAGGCGTGATGTTTCTAGTTGACGAGAACGCGTCGTTTATCACCGGGTCAACTATTGACATCAACGGCGGTCAGCATATGTATTGATGGTCAGATGGACGAAGCACGAACCATAAAAAAATACTCGAACAGGCGTCTATACGACACGGTAGAGAGCAAATACATCACACTGTCCGAAGTGCGTCAACTGGTACTGGATGACATAAATTTCGTCGTGCTGGATGTCTCAACTGGGGAAGACATAACCCGGCAGATTCTTCTGCAGGTTATTTCAGAGCAGGAGTTGGGCGGGCATCCCATGTTTACGAAAGAATTGCTGACACAAATGATTCGATTTTATGGCGGAGCGTTTCAAAGCGTGTTTACCGACTACTTGGGGAAAACTGTGGAAATGCTCAATGGCCAGCAACAAGCCTATCAGCAGCAATTGAACGATATGCTGAACACTGCAGGAATGTCGACGGTAAGTGAAATGACGCAGCAAAACCTCAAACTGTGGACTGACATGCAACAACAGATGCTGAAAATGTATGGAATTCAATCCACGAAAGATGAATAGCGGTTGATTGATTTACGATCAATCAAATTTGTCGGATTTCAGTTGAATCTGTTATTCAACCCCGAGTTTTGACAATCTTGTACCTGGAACGGTAATTGAGCGTCATGAACTACAAGGTGTACATGTGTGTAGTGTGCGGCTTCATTTATGAAGAAGAATATGGACTACCTGAAGAGGGCATTCCTGCCGGCACACGCTGGGACGAAATTCCTGATACATGGATGTGCCCTGACTGTTCGGCACTGAAAGATGATTTCGACATGCTCGAAATCTGAACAATCCAAAATCTATGGCAGTGCGAACTGCGATTCGTACATTTTCAGTTCTTCGGCACTAATCAGCAACACGACCGACTCGCCGCTTCTCGAAGTCAGCCAGAGAAACGGAACATTCGGAAATTTCGCTTCGAGTTCATCCGCGGAGTTCCCAAGTTCCATCAGCAGAAAGCCATGGTCAGTAAGGTGATTTCTGGATTGCGAAAGTATTCGCTGTGCAAAGTCCAGTCCGCCTTCGCCCGCTTCAAATGCATGACGTGGTTCATGCTGATACTCTTTAGGGAGATTATCTATCCATGAGCTGTCGATATAGGGTGGATTGCTGACAATCAAGTCATATTGCTGAGCTGCGAGGCTGTCATAGAGGTCACTTTGAATTGCCCGAGCTCGCTCGCTGCATTGGTAGCGTTCGATGTTGATTCGCGCCACCTCCAGTGCATCAGCGTCAATATCCGAAGCGTCTACCGAAGCATTCGGAAAACATAGCGCAAGAGAGACAGCAATGCAGCCGCTTCCGGTGCACAGATCCAGAATTCGGTGAATTCGGGCAGGATTGACCCATGGGCCAAAGCCATCCTGAATCAAGTCTCCAATATGAGATCGGGGCACGATTGCCCTTTCGTCGATATAGAATGGATAGCCGGCAAACCAGGATTCTCGAATCAGATAGGCAAGCGGTTTACGAGTTTCGATTCTACGTTCTATCAGTTCGCGAAGCGTTGAACTCTCAATTTCAGACAAGCTTTGATCATGAACATCTTCATATTCCTGATCAATGAGATTTGCTATGTGCAATGTTGCCCAGATAGACTCATCGCGTAAATTGGTGCATCCATGACTGGAGTGAACATTGGATTGTGTCAAACGTTGTTCAGCCCAATCAACATGGTCGGCAACCGTGACGGGTTGATTAGCTCGCATGGTGGTCCAATTGAATGGAAAGGCAACGCGACATTCGCGTTGGTTTTGCAATTGCATCGAATTGCAGGAATTGTGTGCTAGCCCTGAATTCCGTATTTTTCTTTGAATCTTCCGACGCGTCCAGCCGTGTCGACAATCTTTTGCTTGCCGGTAAAGAACGGGTGGCATACAGAGCAAATTTCGATGTTCAAATCTTCTTTCAGCGTTGAGCGGGTCTGAAAACTATTGCCGCAGACGCACTTGACAGTTATGGTCGAATATTGTGGGTGAATTCCTTTTTTCATTTCTCGTATTTTGAATTTTGTTTGTTTATGATCTGAATCATCAGCAACTGGAGACTAATTTCAAATTTCGAAGTTCCAATGACCAATTGCCTATTGTGCGATTCTCAGACTTTTACTTTGCAAACCCTCATTATAAGAGCCCTGCACGTTTCTACAAGGAGTGTAATGAAATTCGGCAGAAAAGTTTTTGTATTGGAGAGTGGATTTGAGGGATCGTCAATCGCTAGTTGGATGCGTGGCTACTTAGGAAGCTCGTTTCATGGAAGCGAAAAATTCGGCATTGGTTTTTGTCGCACGAAGCCGTTCCGACAGGAGTTCAATCGCTTCAATATCATCATGTGAATGCAGAAGTTTGCGAATCGCCCAGATCATTTTTAGCTCCATGGGTTCGGTAAGCAATTCTTCCCGACGTGTTCCCGAGCGTCCGATGATGATGGATGGATACACCCTCTTCTCCGCAATACGGCGATCCAGATGGATTTCCATGTTGCCAGTGCCTTTGAACTCTTCGTAGATTACCTCATCCATTTTGGAACCGGTTTCGATCAGTGCAGTGGCAAGAATGGTGATGCTGCCGCCTTCTTCAATATTTCGGGCTGCACCGAAAAACCGTTTGGGGCGCTGTAAAGCGTGGGAATCAACACCTCCGGTCAGCACTTTTCCAGATGCGGGTGCAACCGTATTGTAGGCACGAGCTAGACGAGTAATTGAATCGAGCAAAATGACTACATCGCGCTTATGTTCGACTAGCCGTTTTGCTTTTTCGATAACCATCTCTGCCACCTGAATGTGTCGAGTTGCGGGTTCATCAAAGGTAGATGATACGACTTCTCCGCGCACGGACCTTTGCATCTCGGTAACTTCCTCTGGACGCTCGTCAATGAGCAGAACAATCAACTCGCATTCGGGAATGTTCGCAGTAATGGAGTGAGCGATCTGTTGCAGCATGACTGTTTTGCCGGTTTTCGGCGAAGATACGATCAGACCTCGCTGGCCTTTCCCGATTGGTGCTACCAGATCAATGATTCTTGCAGTCAGGTCTTCGGTGCTGCCATTACCTATTTCAAGTCGCATGCGTTGGTCCGGATGCAGCGGCGTCAGATTCTCGAACAGAACTTTGTCTCTCACACTGTCTAACTGCTCGTGGTTTATATTTTCAACCTTGAGCAGCGCAAAATATCGTTCGGAGTCTTTAGGGGGCCGCACTAAACCGGATACTGTATCGCCGGTTCGAAGATTGAATCTTCGTATCTGACTGGGTGACACATAAATATCATCCGGCCCTGCCAGATAGGAGCTGTTTGGTGATCGAAGAAAGCCAAAACCGTCCTGCAGCGTTTCCATCACTCCCTCGCCCGTTATGTTTCCGCCATTTCTGGCTTCCGCCTTCAGAATGGCGAAAATTTGATCCTGCTTGCGCATTCTCGCTGCGCCGTTAATATTTGCATTGCGTGCAATGTCAGCTAATTCAGTTGGTGTTTTAGACTTTAGCTCAGTTAAACTGATTCCCATAGATGTTGCCTCGGTTTCGGCGATTGGTGGTACAGCGTCTCAAGACACTGCTAATGTATGTATATGATCAGGTGCTGATATATGGAATATAGGAAAGAAGAATTGATGTTCGTTCGAAAAGTTAACGAACCAAGTTTGAAAATTATAACCTAAACGAATAAATTGTAATAACTAAAGGGTTTCATCAATAAATGAAGTTAGTTGAGATTCTGACACGGCGCCGACTTTGGTGGCCTCAACAACGCCGTTCTTGAAAATCATCAGGGTTGGAATCCCGCGAATTCCATACTTGGGTGGCGTCAGTGGGTTGTCGTCTATATTCAATTTTGCAACTTTCAGCCTGCCTTCATAGTTCGTGGCAATGTTTTCCAGAAGGGGTGCGATCATTTTGCACGGGCCGCACCACTCCGCCCAGTAATCAACGATAACTGGAGTCGATGAATTGATGACTTCATCTTCAAATGAACTGTCACTGATATGTGTAATTAAATCTGACATTATGGATTTCATATGGTTTACAGAGAATGCAATTCCTACAGGCAAGTCTGAAGAGGTATTGCAACGATTCGCTGACCTGCTCCCTTTAGTGGGATTTCTTGATAGCAGGGGGGTATAGCATTATTTACTAAAATACAAATAATGCAAAATTATTTTTTTACAAGCCTACTACTGCAAATTTATATACTTGTCGCCAAAAGCAAAATCTGCTCATCTATCTTCTTGAATATAAATGATAAATATCTCGAAGATCGGATGTTTATTTACAAAAACTCAAAATCTTGCCAAACTAAACTTCGCATTTTGGCAACATTTGAGCGAGTTTCACAATAGATGTTACATCAACTCAATGAAAACGGAATAAAAAATTCAATCTCTCCCTGCCAAAGGTTTATGCAAGGAATCCTTCATCCACTCTGAGATTTTAGCCCCAAAAGCGGCAATAGATGCGCATGAATATCCGTCTACGGTGAATGGGAATTGTGTTCAGCAATATAATGACCATGATTTTCATCTGTTATCGGCAACCAGCCAATGGACATAATTCAGCGTATTCAGTACGTTCTTGAATCCGAATCGAAAGCTATTCAGTCTATCGAAGTTACTTCAACCTTTGAAGATGCAGTAAATCTTCTGATGTCGTGCCGCTGCAAACTGCTGACGACAGGCATGGGCAAAGCCGGTATCATCGCAAAAAAATTTGCAGTAACGCTTAGCTCGACAGGAACTCCAGCCATTTATGTTCACCCGGGTGAAGCAGCACATGGCGACCTCGGTGTAGTCTCGGAGGGTGACTGTCTAGTCGCTTTTTCTACCAGCGGTAAAACGCGAGAAGTCATCGAAATGCTGGAACTGGCCGAACACCTCGGACTCGGCAAGGTGATAGGAATCACTTCTCATGCAGAATCCGAACTCAGGAAGCATTGCGACATCATCCTGGAAATGGGAGTGATTGAGGAACCTTGCCCTCTAGGTCTGACACCCTCTGCCAGTATTGCGGTTATGAATGCCATTGCAGACGCAATCACCCTGGCGTTGATGGAGCTTAAAGGCATCACCAAACAGCAGTATGGCTTACGCCATCACGGAGGCTACCTCGGGCGAGTTGCTCGTTTGGACAACGAATAACCGGATTGTTTCGAGTTCAGTCCAAAGATTTGTGAATCGCTTTCCATATTCTGAACGGTGTAGCAGGACCGTCAAGTGCAACGTATCTGTCTTCGCTCAGCATGTTGGAAACGGCATTCTGAATGGCACCTGGTGCACCCAAACTCGCAACTTCGCCGACGCCCTTGACACCCATCGGGTTTGTCTTGCAGAGTGTTTCAAATTTTTCAAGTTTAAGAAACGGAATATCCGCAGCACGCGGCAGCTGATAATCCATCAGCGATCCGGTAAGTATTTGCCCAGATTCCTGTTCGTCAAATTGCACCGACTCCATTAACGATGTGCCTACGGACTGAGCCCAGGACCCGTGAAGCTGTCCGTCCGCTATGGCTGGATGCAGAATTCTGCCAATGTCGTCCACTCCAACCAACTGGAGGATCTCAATGGCACCTGTAGCAGGATCACACTCGAGTTCGGCAACATAGGCTCCACAAGGGTGCGTGGTGTTAATCCCTTCAAATTCCGCATTGCCGATGCAGCCGGGATAATCCTGTGGCATTTCTCCCATTCGCGCGGCAATCTGTTCTAAACTGATGCGCTGGTCGGTACCGGGCAGGTAGAAAGTACCGGCTTGATATTCAATATCAGCCTGTGAAACCTCAAGTAAGTGTGAAACGATTTCTCGGGCATTGTCCAACATGCGGCGTGCGGCTCTTTGAACTGTATTGCCACCAATTGCTACTAAGGAAGAGCCGCCGGTTCCGCCTCCCGTACTCAGAGCATCCGTGTCTCCTTGCAGTACGTTCATGCGTGAATGATCAATTTGCAGCACTTCGGCAGCAATTGCTGCCAATGTAGTGAAATGGCCTTGTCCACCAGATTGCGTGCCAGTGAGGACCAGTATTGATCCGTCGTCTCGGAGTTGAACTTCACAGACTTCAACTGGCGATCCGCCAGTGGAATGCATGTACATTCCAAGACCAATTCCGCGCAATCGACCCTGTATTAATGATTCCTGACGACGCTCGGAAAACTTGCTCCACTGAGACTGTTCCAGTGCCAAATCCAGTAGTGTTTCGAATTCGCCGCTGTCGATAACGTGCCCATTCGGCATTGAATAGGGCAGTTGTTCAGGTCGAACGAAATTTTTTCGACGCAACTCCGTGCGATCGTATCCGAGTTCAATAGCCGCTTTGTCGATCAGTTGTTCCAGTGTACAGACCGTTTCCGGTTTACCCGCTCCCCGATATGCATCAACCGGAGGTGCATTTGTGAATACACCTTTACAGCGATACTGGATCAGCGGAATATTGTAAGTATGCCCGATCACCGAATAGGGGTATACCGCAGCAACTGATGGTCCGACATAAGACAGATAAGCTCCAAGATCGGCAGTCGCATCAATCTGAAGTGCTGTAAAGCGTCCATTTTCGTCAAGCCCTAGCTGTGCGAAATCAATGCGCGCCCTGCCGTGAGAGTCGGAAACAAATGATTCAGCACGGGTCGCCGTCCACTTCACAGGTTTGCCAATTTTCTCAGATGCGATGAGGACGAGAGCATACTCAGGATAGGTGAAGATTTTCATGCCGAAGCTGCCTCCGACATTCTGTGTAATTACACGCAGGTTTTCGAGAGGGATTTTCAAGACATCCTGTGCAAGTACTCTGCGCACCATATGTACGCCTTGTGTTTGGACATTCAGCGTGTATTGCTGTGTCGCGGAATCATATTGTGCGATTGCCGCTCTAGGCTCAATGGGCGTTATCGTCATTCTCGGATGATGGATTTCAATCGAAACTACATGAGCTGCATCGTTCAGCGCTTCCGTTACGTTTGAATCATCACCGGAGCTAGTGTGGAAACTTACGTTGTCAGGTGCTTCATCCCATATCGGCGTTGAGTTGTGGGTGGCTTTTCTGGTGTTGCTCGCCGCATCAAGCTCCGAGTAATCGATTTCAATCGCGTCAGCGGCTTCCATGGCGATATGTAGATTGTCGGCGACGACGAAAGCAACGGGTTCACCGACATAGCGCACTCGATTCGTGGCAAGAATTGGACGGTCCGGTTTGAACATCGGCGTTCCATCTCGGTTCGTCAAGTCCGATGCACAGGGCAAACCGCCGATTCCTTCGGCCTGCAGATGAGCGCCGGTAAGAACCAGTTGTACACCGGGCATTGCACTGGCATACTCAATGTCTGTTCGTTCAATTTCGGCATGCGAATATGGTGATCTGACCACATATCCGACGCAGGAATTATTCAATTGCAGGTCGTCGACAAAATTACCCCCGCCTGTCAGAAGGCGATAATCCTCACGTCTTGTATTGGGTGTGGATGTGTTCATGTATTTGTAGTCTAAAGGATATTTTCTGAACCGATTTATACACCCGATTGAAGGCCTGTCAGTTGGGAATCACACACGCAGTTCAAACATAAGGTATGAGGATTGAATGTGATATGGAGGCATATTCAACAAAGTAAACCCTGAACCAACCGAATTGTGGTGACTTGTATCAAGCCGACTTTATATTCAGCTGTCCCCCGCCACCGAATCAAGACGTAGAAACAGTTGCTGGCACTGTGAATCCTCAAAACGGTTCTACAGCTTAGATGGTGTATAGTACTAATAACATTAAGCATATCCATTCGAGTGACGTCACATATCCAGCCAAGGTATCACAGCGTAATGAACCAGACTATGGAAAATTCATCGTGGTCGAAAGACCGGGTACAAGCGCTTTTTGACTTGCCGTTCAGCGATCTGCTGTATCAAGCTCAAACTATTCATCGTGCAAACTTTTCTCCAAATCAGGTGCAAAAAAGCAGGTTGGTAAACATCAAGACTGGTGGTTGTCCGGAAGACTGCAAGTACTGCAGCCAGTCAATTCGCTACAACACCGATGTCAAAGCGAGCAAGTTGATGAACGTCGCAGATGTCATCGCAGATGCAGAACTTGCAAAGTCAGACGGTGCCACACGCTACTGCATGGGGGCAGCATGGCGTCGACCTCAGACGAGCCACATGGATAACCTTTGTACCATGGTACGAGAAGTAAAAGCGTTGGGTATGGAAACCTGCATGACACTCGGCATGCTGAGCCGTGATCAGGCGATCATGCTAAAAGAAGCTGGTCTTGACTACTACAACCACAACATTGACACGTCACCGGAATACTACGAAAAAATCATCACTACCCGAACTTTTGAGGATCGACTGGAAACTATCGGTTACGTTCGCGAAGCAGGCATGAAAGTGTGTTGCGGTGGCATACTCGGCATGGGTGAAACACAGAATGATCGCGCCGGCATGTTGCGCTTGCTGGCAAATATGGACGAACCCCCGGAAAGTGTTCCGATCAATTTGCTTGTAGCTATTCCTGGTACGCCTCTTGAAGACGCAGAGCCGGTTGAGCCGATAGATTTTGTACGAACCATTGCAGTCGCGAGAATTATGCTGTCGAAATCCATGCTTCGGCTTTCTGCAGGTCGCCGAACAATGTCTGAAGAGCTTCAGGCACTGTGTTTTTTTGCGGGAGCAAACTCCATTTTTGTTGGTGACCGACTGTTAACGACCGACAACGTAGAATACGATCATGACGCAGCACTATTCAGCAAGCTCGGACTGGAGGAAATGCCGCCAGAATCTGAAACGACGTTATCTTCAAATGTGCTCGACCTGGCACGGCAGGCAGCCTCATGACAATTGCGATACCTTCTTTGATCAGCGAGTTCACCGACAACAATCAAGACTTGCAGGTGTGGACGAATTCAGTATTCATGCGCTTGTGCGGCAGTTCAAAACACTCGTGGCTGTTCATGAATACGCTTTCCTACATGGAGCATATTGGAAGTTACAAGATCATGGCGACGCAGCGCGGCGGCGTGATTGACTATCCGACGCTAAAGCACCTGAATGAGGAGACCGGACACGCGGTACTGTTCAAGCGACACGCGGAGCGTCTGTACGGTGGCGGTTTGGATTATTCGCCTGCGGCACTGATGGCGCCTGCTTCGGCAAGAGCGTACTTTGGCAGACTTGAAGCCTGCATGGTGCATTTGTTTGGCAGGCAATCGAACTACCGGACGATTTATTTGTACATGTCGTTGATCGTCGAATTTCGTGCAGTCTGGGCATATGAAATTCTCCAGCAGTGTATTGAAAAGAACAGTCTCGAAATGTCTCTTGAAAAATTGCTTGCTGAAGAGCAAGGGCATTTGTACAGCATGGTTCGACGGTTGGAGGCTGACAATAGTTTGAGCTTGCAGAATGTTCAGCTGCTGTGTGAGCGAGAAAAAACTCTATATGTTCGACTGCTGAGTGCTATCGAAATTCTGTTGGACGACACCCTGCCCAAAGTGGCGTGACTTCTACAGTTGCAGAGTCACAGGCTGATTTCCCGTAAATTATCGAGTCAGCTGTGTAACATTTTCCGATATGACGCCGTAGACCGTGTCCAGATCCTCAGCTGTGACGCAGTAGGGTGGAAGTACATAAATTGTGTTTCCGAGCGGGCGCAGAAGCACTCCGCTTTTTTGAAATCGAAGATATAGTTCGGTACCAATTTCAGATAGATATCCGCTATCTTTTACCTGAATGTCCATTGCGGCAATCGTTCCCGCTCGCCGCAGATTGGTCAGTGCGTCAGACTGTGCCATTTCAGTGAGTTTTTGCTCCTGCATCTGAGCCACTTTCTGAACTTTGTTTAGAGTGTCGGGATCGTTCCACATTTGCAGATTGGCTGCCGCAACTGCGCAAGCAATCGGATTGGCCGTGTAGGAACTGGAATGAAAAAAAGTCTTGCTCCGATCCTTTGAGTAGTGCGCACGGAATATTCGTTCATGGCATAGGGTTACAGCGAGCGGCAGAAATCCTCCGGTTATGCCCTTGGAGTAACAGGCAATGTCTGGGACAACCCCAGCCTGCTCGCAGGCAAACAGGGTTCCGGTACGCCCCCAGGCGGTCATAACTTCGTCCGCAATGAAGAGCACCTCCCAACGCTCGCAAATCTGTTTCATTGCCCGCAGCGTTTCGGCGTCGTACATCAACATTCCACCGGCGCCAAGCACCAGCGGTTCAACAATGAATGCTGCAACATTTTGATTTTCTTTGCACTTCGCATCCAGCGCATCCAGGGTTGCCTGTTCAGTGCCAGCTGTCGGAAATGGAATTTTCTCGACTGAAAACAAGAGCGGGTCGTACGGTTGGTTGAACACACCGCGTTCACCGACGGACATGGTGCCGATAGTGTCACCGTGATAACTGTTTTCAAGTACTATCACTCGCTGACGGGATACACCGAGATGATGCCAGTAGCCAAGTGCCATCTTTAGTCCTACTTCAACTGCGGTCGAGCCGCTATCGGAGAAAAAGACATAGTCCAGACCATCGGGCGTCAGCTCAAACAGCAACTGAGCTGTTGTCTCCGCGGGTTCATGCGTATAACCGGCAAAAATTACTTGGTCCAGTCGATCGATCTGGTTGCGTGCGGCTGCTTGCAGATTTGGATGGCAGTGTCCGTGCGTGATCACCCACCATGAAGCGATCGCGTCAATAATCCGTTGGCCGTCTGTGGTGTACAGATAAGCACCTTGCGCGTGATCTATCTCAAGAAAGCTCGGGAATACTGCATGTTGAGTAAACGGGTGCCAGATTGGAGAGCTTTTTCGAGTCAACTAAATTGCTCCGGTAAATTGTTTAAAATTGAAATTTTGTTCAAATACGTCTTGGAGTGAAGATTCGCTTAGCTCGTTCAGATAGGGAACGCGTCCGAGTCTAATCGCACCGGATGCTTTCGGTATGATCCTTTCATTTTCTGGGTCGGAATCCCCAACGAATATCAGTCCATGAATGGGGACCTCATACTTCTGGAGAGCGAGCACGGTGAGTAACGTATGGTTGATTGTTCCCAAGGACGTTCGTGTGCAGATGATTGCCGGCAACTGCCAGATGCGAAAGAGCTTGATAAATAGAAAATCCTGTGTGAGTGGTACCATTACACCTCCGGCGCCCTCAACTATGAGCGGTTTTGATGTTTTCGGTAATTGACTCAATCGCTCGATGTCAACTTGAATGCTGTCGATTTCTGCGGCCAGATGTGGGGATGCCGGTGTGTTCAATCGGTAAACTTCATCAATGAAGTGACTATCTGCAAGGCCGGACAGGCGCTTGACGATCTCGGTATCGGTTTCTTCTTCCAAACCCGCCTGTACCGGTTTGAAGTAGGCTCCGTTCAGTGCACGTACCAGCATTGCCGACACGACTGTCTTTCCGATACCAGTGTCGGTGCCGGTAATTAGGAATCCGTGCCGAGTTTGTGGGGAAGGTGCGGACATGCTTCCAAATTATGAAATATCTGTGTCAGTGTTTGACACGATTGTGTAGAGCGCATCGAACATGTCGCTGATATTCTTTTCTGTTGCGTGAAGCGTAATCGAGATTCTAAGGCGAGCTGTACCGGCCGGCACAGTGGGTGGACGAATTGCTCGAAGATCGAAGCCTGCTTGCTGCATCTCACTAGCGACACGCAGGGCAAGTTCTTCATCACCAATAACAAAGGGCACAATCTGTGTCTGGCTGCCGTTTTTTTCAAATTTTTGTTCCAGTTCCCTATTCGCTTTCTTGATCAAACCCAATAAGTCAATTCTCCTGCGTGGTTCTTCATCAAGCAGTCGAAGAGCTGCCATAACCGCAACGGCATTAATCGGTGGCGGTGCGGTGGAGTAGATGAATGGTCTGCATTTGTTAATCATGAAATCGATTAGTTCCGATGATGCACAAACAAGCCCTCCCGCAGCCCCGAGAGCTTTCCCGCAAGTATGAACTGCAACGAGATTGCGTCGCCCCTCAAACGGTTCAGTAAGTCCCCGACCATTTTCGCCCCAGACGCCGGTAGCGTGGGCCTCATCTACGATCAGGACCGCACCATATCTTTCAGCAACTTCAACCAAATCGCCTAGTGGCGCGCAGTCACCGTCCATGCTGTACAGGCTTTCAACCATAATCCATGCCATGGAGGAGTCGGAAGCGCTGGCACGCCAATCAGCTAACACGTGATCTATGGCATCGACATCGTTGTGAGGTGTTTTTACATTTTTTGCCAGTGAAGAGAATGTCCCCTCCCGTATGCTTGCATGAGACAGTGCGTCAAAAATGATCAAGTCATTTCGTCTTGGCAATGTGGTGAGTATGGCGAAGTTGGCGGAATATCCGTTTGCAAAATAGAGCGCTTTTTCGCTGCCGAAAGTCTCAGCCGCCATGGTTTCGAGTTCATCATGAATACGGTGATTGCCGCGCAGCAGCCGCGATCCACCGGAACCGATAGGCATGCCGCCTTCAAGTGCCGACCGTACGGCTTCGCGTATTTGCGGTGCAGTGCTGAAAGCCAGAAAATCATTCGACGTAAAATCGATTCCGTTGATTGGTTCGAGTCTTCGTCGCAGATGGCTGCGCGAAAGCTTTTCAAGATCGTTGGAATAGCGAGTCAGCCTGGCGGTCATCATAATGTACGTTGGTGATGGAATCGATACCGATTTTACATGGAGTTTTATATACGTAAATCCAATGGAAAGACATTATTGGACTTAACAGGTGTTAGAATGTAAGCATTGGTCAACCGATAAACATGAATAGGTGAATTTCCAATCATGAGCATCAAGAAGAAAATTTCATTATTTGTATTGATTGCATTCGGACTTGCGACACCGACGTTGCATGCCGAATCAATGCCTTCGAAAGTCTCTTCGCCGGAAGAGGCTGAGGCGACCTATGAAATGCGCAGCGAATTCATGAAAGGGATGGGGGGCAGCATGAAGGCGTTCTCCAACTTTCTGAAGCGCGGTGAAGGCGAGCCCCTGGAACTGGGTTCCATGGCGAGTGAAATCGCTGCAAACGCATCGAAAATTCCTGATTTGTTTCCACAGGATACCGGATTGGCGCAGAACGAAGACAGCGAAGCCAAAGCGGAAATCTGGGAGAATTGGTCCGATTTTGTGGCAGCTGCTGAAGGGATAGTCGAACCGGCAAATGTGTTGGCAACCGCATTTGAATCTGGAGATCCAGGTGAGATTGGCGCAAAAGTCAAAGCGCTTGGCAGCGAAGGCTGTGGCGGATGCCATAAAAGGTTCCGTCAGAAAAAGGAGTGACAAGTCTATCCGTACTGCAGGAACACCCACAGCATGATGGCAGCCGTAATCAGCGCGATTACGGCGCCTCTCCATGGTGATGCCAGAGTCGGCGCGGTGTGAGCTAGATCGCGCGGTATGGGTCGTGTACCGGTGATCATGGGTTTGATCAGGTTGTCTTTTTTATAAAAGTAATAGAACGCATTCGCTGCAAGATGCAGGATGACTAGCGCAAACAGCCATTTTTTGTGCGTCACATGGACATCACTTGCCCAGCGGCTGAAATCGTAGCTGACGTAGTAGGCAAAAGGCCCTTCAACCAGTCCGTCCACATTGGTAGCGAACATGCCGGTAGTTGCCTGGACAATAACGGCCAGCAGTATTGCGATTACGGCCAGAGAGCCGATCGGGCTGTGTTCGACGCTATATTCTGGAGTGCGTTGCGGGAGTTTGACGATGTAGTCGAAATAATCTCTGGGCTTGAACACCAGGGACGAAAACCGGGCGTTCGAGCTGCCGAGAAATCCCCAAATGATTCTGGCGATCATGAGCATGACAATACCTTTGCCGGCCAGAATGTGTATGTCAAAATTCTCAAGTTTGGCACTTACAAACATGACGACAACAAGCACCGCCAACGCCCAGTGAAAAATTCGCAGTGTGATGTCCCACACATTAACAACAACTTGATTGGAGTCATCTAGAGCCATAGTGAATTCATTTTAGTCGTTAACCCTTGCTTTTTTTCGCCACGGACACATATTCATCATATAATTTGGCATCCACCTTTTCATTTTATACTTTCGTCGGTTCCTAGTACGAACATACGGTTTTCAGGGGTAAAGAATGGCACGAATTACAGTAGAAGATTGTCTCGAAAGAGTCGAAAACAGATTTCAACTCGTTCTCATCGCGACAAAACGCGCGCGGCAACTCGCCGGTGGCGCTGCCCCGCTGGTTGACAGAGACAATGACAAGAATACCGTAATTGCATTACGCGAGATTGCTGAAGGACATATTACCGCCAGCATTCTCGACGAAGATGATGATCCTGTCATGTCAATACCTTTTGAATTTCAATCTGACGATCTAGGACTGACGAGAGAAGAAGAACTCCAAGCAGCGGATGCAGACGACCAACCCGCGGAACAAGTCGTCGAGCAGTAGAATTTCGGAAATCTATCGTCGGGTAGGACTTCCGGAGAGCGAAAAGCGACAGCTCGGTAAGCTCTGCGATTCGCTGAGGGAGTATCTCAGCGAGAGCCAGATCAAAGAGGTCCGAAGGGCCTACAAAGTCAGTGCCAGCGCCCATGACGGCCAGCGCCGTCTGAAAGGCGAAAAATATATCCATCATCCTCTCATGGTAGCTCACATGCTTGCTGGGCTGCATCTTGACAGTCGCACTATCATTGCGGCAATTCTTCACGACACACTCGAAGACACCGAGCTCACTCTGGAGAAGTTGGAAAAAGAATTCGGAGAAGAAGTTGCGACCCTGGTCTTAGGGGTCAGTAAAGTGAGCAATCTGGAATTCGTGTCGAAAGAAAGAGAAAAAAACGAAAACCTGCGAAGCCTTTTTCTTGCCGTGTCGAATGATGTGAGGGTCATACTGATCAAACTGGCCGATAGAATTCACAATCTCAACACACTTGATGTGCATCGCCTTGAAAAAAGAGAGAGAATTGCTCGGGAGACCTACGACATCTACATACCGATTGCCTATATGCTGGGCATGCATAGCTGGCGCCGCCAGATGGAAGATTTATGCTTCAAGGCAATCTATCCCAGACGATATGAAACTATCAACAAGGCAGTGCGACGTGACATCAAGGGTGGTGTCAATCAGACCATTAAGAAACACATAAACGCGATTCAGGCGCTTTTGAAGGAGCGTGGCATCGTCGCAAGCGTGACAGGACGTTTCAAGAACGTTTCCGCGATTCACGAGAAAATGCGACGCAAAGGCAATTCACTAGAAGCAGTTCAAGACTTGTTTGCGTTTCGAGTGGTGGTGCAGGAAGTGGAGGACTGCTATCGAACACTGGGGCTAATTCACAATCGGTATAAACCGATTTCAGGTGAATTCAACGACTATATTGCGATTCCGAAGTTTAATGGATATCAATCCCTGCACACGACTGTTCACGCTGAATTCGGTCGCGCCATAGAGGTGCAGATACGCACCGAGGATATGCATCGCATTGCTGAATCTGGAATCGCTTCCCACCTTGGTTACAAGACCGGAAATGTATCAACGGAATTATCCAACATTCCTAGCACTCAATTGTTGAATGAAGTGATTCATGGGCTGGAAGATCATACTTTTGCTGCTCCCGACGACTACTTTGACAATCTGAAGATCAGCTTGTTTTCCGAAAATGTGTATGTTTTCACGCCGAAAGGCGATGTGATGCGTCTGAAAAAAGGGGCGACTGTGGTCGATTTTGCTTATTCAATTCATACAGAAGTGGGAGATGGCATCAAATCGGCGAAGATCAATGGGAAGCGTGCAGCGCTTCTTACGGTTCTTCAGAATGGAGACTCTGTTGAAGTCAACAGCACCAAATATGGCAGACCGGATCCCGGATGGCTGCAGTTTGCTGTTACAGGAAAAGCGCGAATGGCGATCCGACATGCTCTCAAGAATAAGTCAGATGTCGAATTTGAAAAGATGGGCAAGCGGCTTTTTCAGAATGCCTTGAAGACTTACAAAATAAAGCCGGCATCCATAACGCAGGAGATGAAAGACAGGCTTGCCCAAGAGTTGAGTGTCAATAACTGGTCTGCGATTCTTCATGACATCGGTACTGGAAAACGCGTCGCAGGCATCATCGTCAATCAGTTATTTCCTGATACATTATCGAAAGCCGATCAACATGCGTTAAACGAGTTGTCTGTGTCCATTCAGGGCACCGAGGGAGTGGTGGTTAAATATGCAAAGTGCTGCAACCCAATTCCAAATGATTCAATCGTCGGATTTTTCAGCTTGGGCAGGGGCATCGTCATTCACTGCGAAGATTGCCTGAATGTCCGTGACTCTAAATTTTCTCCTGAACAATGGGGTAAATTTCACTGGGTCGACAAGCCTCGGGGTCCTTTCCGGGTTTCCATTCGGCTGCACACACAGGATAAAAAAGGAGTGTTAGCAGGCGTAACCACCAGGATCGCGTCGGCAGGAGCCAATATCAGTACTGGAGAAATCAATACGCTTGAAAGCGGCTACGCGGTGTTGGATTTTGACATTGATGTAACGGACCGAGAACACCTTGACCGAATCATGCGACTGGTCGAAAGTGATTCCACAGTCATCGATGTTAAGCGTAGCAAGCTGAAATGAGAGATGTACGTCGCGCATCAAATCAATTAAATGCCTGGCAGCGAACCGTTAGGAATTAAATACGTCAGTTGCCGCAGGATATTTCTGTTTCCTTACCTCTTCCCCATCTAACTGATCAAACATCCAATTCGTCAAGGGCGATGTAAGAACACGTGGCAAGATATGCTGTTACGAAAATCTTAATCATGTCGATGATTAGCTTCATGATTTCAATATTCGTAGTCTTTAGGAATCCGAAGAGGTAATTTGCAACCGAAATACGAATTAGAACGCCTAAATATTAGAACAGTGGTATTCGTGATTTTGATAATCTCTCTTTGAATTTCTGCAAGTTTTTTGTTCCTTCCGTGATCAAGATTTTCTCATTAAACACGAAATTTCGGTTCGTGGGACTTTCGAGGACGCAGATTAACATCAAGGCTAGTTTTTACAGTCGACAATTTCGAATTTACCTTGGTGTGCGTTTGCTATCTATCAAAGCAAGCGGAGGAATTGAAACATCTGAATGATGAATAACTCAACAAACACCGCCTTACTGCATGTGCAGAATATAATTCTCAAACTTGCAAGTGGACTTTATAAGCACTAGCGACTCGGAATGCGGTGCCGCAGCCATTGTGAACTATTTAACCTACTAGGGAACGGCAGCATGACCAATAAACAAATCATCTCCACCGATAAAGCACCCAGTGCAATCGGTGCTTATTCACAAGCAGTGCGATCCTCAGATACTGTCTATATATCTGGGCAGATTCCGTTGGATCCAACCACTCAGGAAGTGGTGGACGGCGATGCGAGAACACAGATTGACAGAGTATTTCAGAATGTGGCAGCGGTTGCGGCGGCAGCCGGCGGCAGCCTTTCGGATATCGTCAAACTCACTGTGTACCTTACCGATCTTGGAAATTTTCCTACTGTAAACGAGGTGATGGGTGAGTATTTCACTGAACCCTATCCCGCCCGCGCGGCAATTGGTGTGGCTTCGCTTCCCAAGGGTGTTTCGGTCGAAGTCGAAGCCATCATGGTTTTGTAAGGATAGGTGAACTCGGACCAGCCTCAATATGTAGAGGAATTGCCCGTTACGGAGCTTCCCCGTGTCGGCTCAAAGCTTGCATCTTTGCTGGAAAGAATTGGGATCGTTCAGATCAAGGATCTTCTGTTCCATCTTCCTTATCGCTACCAAGATCGCACACGGACTGTTCCTCTCGACTCGCTGATTGTCGGTCAATCCATGTTGGTGTCCGGCCGAATCATCACCGTCCGGGTTCAATTTGGCCGTCGGCGCAGTTTAATCGCTAAAATTGACGATGGAACTGGAAACATGTGCATGCGACTCTTTCACTTCAGCAACAGACAAAAAGAGAGTCTGGAAAGAGCGACATGGCTTCGCTGTTTCGGCGAAGTGCGTTGGATGCGTGCCAACTATGAAATGGTTCACCCCGAATATTTGGTTTTTGACTATTCGCCTGCTGCCGCACAGGGTGACAGTCTCACTCCAGTGTATCGGCTTACCGAAGGAGTTGGGCAAGCGTTGATGCGAGCCACTGTCAAATCCGCACTGAAACTCAGCAAGGATCAGGAAGCCCTGGAACTTCTGCCGTCGCAAGTGCTTGAAGCACGTCAGCTTCCTGATCTCAAGGCCGCTCTGGAGTATGTGCATGCCCCATCTTCCGAAAAATTTGAACTCAGTGAAGAGCAGCAAAAAGAGCCTGCCATGCAGAGACTCATTTTTGAGGAACTGGTAGCCTTCCAAATCGCACGTCGCCAGCAGAAAAGACTACGACAATCTGTCAAAGCCCCCAAAATGAAACCGTCGGGAGAATTGTCCAGACGACTGAAAGAATCGCTTGCTTTCAAGCCGACTGAATCCCAGCGAAAGGTCATTCACGAAATCCTTGCAGACTTGAAGCGATCGATGCCGATGTTGCGTCTGGTGCAGGGAGACGTAGGTTCCGGTAAAACGCTGGTTGCCGCAGCAGCAGCGGCTTGGGTTGTAGAATCCGGGTATCAGGTTGCGATCATGGCTCCGACAGAACTGCTCGCAGAACAGCATCTGAAGTCATTCGTCGACTGGTTTGCTCCGCTTGGGATTGACATCCAGTTGCTGACTGGCAGACTGTCTGCAAAAGATCGTCGAAATGTCGAGCACGCCGTTCAATGGGGCGGTGCCAACATCGTCATCGGCACTCATGCCCTCTTCCAGGAAGGAGTCGATTTCAAAAACCTGGGATTGGTTGTAATTGACGAACAGCACCGTTTCGGCGTTGGCCAGCGCTACGCGTTTCGTAAAAAAGGCGTGATGAAAGAACAGGTGCCTCATCAGCTTGTAATGACCGCGACGCCAATTCCTCGAACACTCGCGATGACATTCTACGCTGATTTGGACGTATCCAGCATAACCGAGCTTCCTCCCGGCAGAATTCCGGCACGTACCGAGATCATCCCTTCATCGAAGCGCAGCCATGTGATTGGTATGGTTGAACGTCTGTGTGCATCCGGTCAACAGGCATACTGGGTCTGTCCGATCATCGAAAAATCAGAAGTGCTGGATGTCGAGTCCGCCGAAGAGGCGGAGAAATTTGTTAAAAAAGCACTGCCTGGACGTCGCGTTGCCTTGATCCATGGACGCCTGAAGAGCGTGAAGCGGGATCAGATCATGACGGATTTCCGGAAAGGTAAAATTGACGTATTGGTTGCAACTACGGTGATTGAGGTCGGAGTGGATGTGCCGAATGCGAGTTTGATGGTGATCGAAAGTTCCGAGAGACTGGGGCTTTCGCAATTGCATCAGCTGCGGGGTCGTGTCGGTCGCGGTTTAAAAGAGGCTCGGTGCGTACTTTTGTTTAAAAAAGATTTATCAGAAATGGCTAAGAAGCGATTGACCGTGATGCAGGAATCGAGCGATGGATTCAAGATTGCAGAAACTGATCTTAAGCTTCGCGGTGCCGGTGAGTTGCTTGGTACGCGGCAAACCGGAGCGCAGCTGTTCCGTATTGCGGAACTGCCGAGGGACATGGAAATGATCACAGATGTCAATCAAATAGCAGGGTTGATTATGGACAAGCACCCCGACTACATACAACCATTGATCAGACGCTGGACTGTCCGGGAGGGTGGGTACAGTGCTGTTTGAACGACTCGGCGCCTATGCTCGTCTCATGCGGCTGGATAAGCCCATCGGCAGTTTGTTGCTGCTTTGGCCTACATTGTGGGCGGCATGGCTTGCTGGAAAAGGCAACCCTGAACCCCATATCGTACTAGTGTTGGTTATTGGCGTTTTTGTTATGCGTTCCGGTGGTTGCGTGATCAATGATTTTGCGGACCGAGATTTTGACCCGTATGTCGAGCGTACGCGCAGACGTCCTCTTGCTACTGGTGAGGTATCGGTACGTGAAGCATTAATTCTATTCGTATGTTTGTGTCTGCTGGGTTTCATACTGGTATTGTTCCTAAATAGCCTTGCGCTGATTCTGGCGGTCATTGGCGTGATTCTTGCAGCATCGTATCCGTTCTTGAAACGAGTGACGAGCCTGCCCCAGTTTTACTTGGGCATCGCATTTGGTTGGGGCATACCGATCGCTTTCGCAGCGCATCAGGATACAGTTCCGATGTTAGGTTGGATTCTGCTGCTTGCCAACATCGCGTGGGCGGGAGCCTACGACACTTTTTATGCCATGGTCGATCGCGAGGATGATGTACGCATTGGAGTAAAATCGTTGGCGGTGCTTGCGGGCACCTTGGATCGTATTGTGATTGGCGTTTGCCAGGCGATTACGCTACTGCTCCTTTGCCTTGTCGGCTCTATGGAAAATTTGAACGGATACTATTTTCTTGGCCTGTTCGGGGCTTTGTTGGTGGCTGTGTGGCATCAATATTCGTGTAGAAGTGACGATCGGGATCGATTCTTTGCTGCTTTCCTTGGAAACAGTTGGTTCGGCGCTATGGTATTCGGCGGAATCGTACTAGCCTATCTATAAAAATTTGTTGGTACTGTGAGTGTGCCGCCTGTCAGCATCATCTCTCAGAGCCGTCAATGAATCCGACTAAAATCTTAGCACCTTATTGGTAAATACAGCCATGACTCAACTTGATATCGGAATTCACATCGCAGGCGCCGTATGTGCATTGTTGCTTGGCATTGTAGTTTTATCCATGCCGAAAGGAACTCCTCGTCACAAGCTGATAGGACGTACTTGGGTTGTCTTGATGACAATCGTTGCGCTCGGATCTTTCAGGCTTCACGGCATTGATGCTGAAGGCGGATTCAGCGGAATTCACTTGCTGTCGACGTTTACGCTTTTTTCCATGGCATATGCCATCTTCATGATTCGGAGAGGGCATCGCCAGCGTCACTTCATGACCATGATAGGATGCTTTGTCGGGCTTATCGTTGCGGGAATATTTACCCTCGACTCTGATCGAATCATTGGTAATTTCTTCTTCGGAGGTTGACCTGCTCACTCAATTGAGTGTCGCAAATGCCTTATCCATAGCTTCGATGACGACTGGCACATCTTCTTGCGAGAGGCACAATGGCGGTACCAGCCTAAGTACGTTTCTGTAAGGTCCACTTTTGCTGGTGACTAGTCCGTAGTGCCGGGTTTGTTCGAACACAAGTGCCGTTTCTTCGGGTGCCGGTTCCTTGCTATCGCGATTTCTAACCAATTCAATGGCCACCATAAGGCCGCATCCCCTCACGTCTCCAATAATGGGATGCTTGCTTTTTAAATCAGATAGTCCTTCCAGCAGCAGTTCTCCGACGAACTTTGAATTTCGCTGCAGATTTTCTTCAGCAATCACGCGTAGCACGGCGCGTCCAGCGGCACAGTTGACTGGATTGGCACCATAAGTATGAAACAAAAACTTGTCAGCCATGGATTCGGCGATCTCGCGCCGGGCGATCACAGCTCCAAGTGGATATCCGTTACCCATCCCCTTAGCTGCGACCACAATTTCCGGGATGACGTCGTGAGTCGTAAAGTTCCAGAAGGAGTCGCCAGTTCTGCCAAACCCCGCCTGCACTTCGTCGATGATCATGATGCCGCCTGCAGCGCGAATTCTCTCAGCGGCACCTGAGATGTATCCATCAGGCATGCGAATTACACCGGCATACCCCTGAACCGGTTCAAGAAGCATTCCAGCCAGTCGTCCGGAAGTTCCGTGCTGGATGACGCCGTCCAAAGCGTCCAGATAACGATCAACATCGTATCCAAAAGGACCGCGATAAACGTTTGGAGTAATTGTGAACTGAACGTTGCCCGGAAGACAAACATCATGACGGAATCCGGAAATTCCGGTAACGGATTGTGCGCCATAAGTCGGACCGTGATAGGCGCTTTGAAGTGAGATGATGTCGTTTCTTTCCGTATAGGATCGTGCCATCATCAGTGCCAGGTCAATAGCTTCAGCTCCGCTGTTGGTCAGATGTATAACCCAGTTGTAGCCTTCAGGCATAGTAGCGGCTAATTCTTCACAGTAATGGGCTGGCACAGGATGATAGAACATGGTTGTGCAGTGTGAGAGCATTGCTGCCTGTTCCTGTGCTGCACGGGCGACATCTGGATGGGCATGTCCGACTGAGATACAGACGTTCATGGCCAGTAAGTCAATAAGACGGTTGTCGTTTTCATCCCACAAATACTGCCACGAACCTCGTTTTAGGATCAATGGATTCTGGAACGGCTGAAATTTTCGTTGTGAAGCCGCATAGTACTTTTCTCGTCTTTCTATAACGCCTGATGTGGTCCAGTCCGTGTAAAAATCCATGCTATTTCTTTTATCCGTGTTGTGGCTGTTTACGAATTTCTTGCAATCGGCGTGAAATAAAGTCATCAATTGCTTCGAGTTGATCTTGTTTGATGTGTGGCTGCTGGTAATCCTGCAACATCTGTTTCCACAGGCCGTTTGCACGTTGATGCTGCCAAGTGGAGCCTTCTGCCTGCCATTGTTCGTAGGAACGATTGTCTGCGGTCGTCGATTGAAAGAATGCAGTCTCGAAATTCCGTCGGGTGTGACCGGCTTCCAAAAAGTGCTGCCCTGGCTGCACTTCCATAAAAGCATCCCAAGCCTGGGCTTCGTCAGACAGATCGATTTTACCTGCGAACGCTTCCAGCATGGCACAGCGGTCGGCATCCATGATCACCTTTTCGTAGCCTGTCGTCAACAGACTTTCCAAGCAGCCGGTAGCGTGAATAATGAAGTGCGTACCTGCCATGAACGAACCGAGAAGCTGTGTAGCGCTTTCATAGGCAGCCTGAGCATCAGGCACTTTGGATGCCGTTAGCGCGCCGACTGAATGAAACGGTACGCCGAGCCGGTCGGCGAGAGAGCGAGCACACATTTGAAATTGCATTCCTTCCGGAGTCCCGAAAGTGGTAGCCCCAGACTGCAAGGAGATTGGACTGAAAAATGTACCAAATACTGCCGGTGCGCCCTACCTGTAGGGCACAAATTGGACTTGACAAATGATATGTCTGTGCTTTACACTTCATTTTTATGTATGTGCAAAGCCAGATTCACAGCCAGCTGTCGTCTCCCCGGGGCCTTGAGCAGGTCCAGTCGCTACTGAGCTCGGAGACTTTCGAAACCCGCACCGCGGTTGGGCGTGCGGTGTGCGAGCTGTTTGACTTCAAGGACGCCGGCGGTCAGCTTCAGCAGGCCAGCTGCATGAAGTCTCTGCGCCGACTGGAACACTCGGGGCAGGTGATGCTGCCCGAGTCGCGCGGCGGTGGCAGCCGCGGTCAGGCTCGGGGAACGGGCGAGCCGGTGCCGCCTGCACAGCAGGTGCCGGGACGGGTTGATCAGCTGTCGGGGCTACGCTTGACGCGGGTCGCTGACCGGCCGCAGCGCCAGCTGTGGAATGAGCTGATGGCGCGCGAGCATCCGCGCGGCGCGGCGGTTCATGCGGGCTGTCAGCTGCGCTATTTCATTGAGTCAGACCATGGCATACTGGGCGGCTTTGGCTTTGCGGCATCGGCCTTGACGCTGCGGGCGCGCGACCAATGGATGGGCTGGGATGCGGCGCAGCGCGGGATGCATCTGCACCGGGTAGTCGGGCTGAGCCGGTTTTTGATTCGCCCGCAGGTGCGCTGTGCGAACCTGGCTTCCAAGGCGCTGGGGATGGCGCTGCGGCGTCTGCCGGCTGATTTCGAGCGCTGCTATGGCTACCGGCCGTTTCTGGTGGAGACTTTCATCAACCCGGTATGCTATGATGGGGCCTCGCTGCGGGCCTCGAACTGGACGCATGTGGGCCAGACCGCCGGGCGGGGGCGGATGTCGTCTGCGGGTGCCGCGGCAGCGGTGAAATCGGTGTATCTGTATGAAGTGGAGCGTGGCTGGCGAGACCTTCTGGGGGTGGCGGACCCGTTTCGGATTGCGCCGCGCGGCGCAGGTGAGGGTTTGGACAGTGAACAATGGGCAGACCATGAATTGGGCGCGGCCCCGCTGGGGGACAAGCGCTTGAGCAAGCGGCTGGTGAAAAGCGCGTCGCTGCAGGCGGCGGCGCCGATGTCGTCGTTTCCGGCCGCGGCGGTCGGCGACAAGGCGGCGGTCTATGGACATTACCGCTTGATTGATCAGCCGGCCGACTCGGAGGTGACCCCGTGCAACATTCTGGCGCCGCACCGCCAGCGCACGCTGGCGCGCATGCAGGGCTGTGCTGAGGTGCTGTGCGTGCAGGATGGCACCGACTTGAACTTCGCCGATCATGGCGAGTGCAAGGGCATGGGGCTGATCAGCCGCAACAAGTCATCCATGGGCACGCTGGGGATTCACATGCACTCGCAGCTGGTTTTGAACGAGGCTGGGGTGCCTTTGGGGGTGCCGCACATCCAGTATGATTCGTTGCCGAAAGACGGCCGGCGCGAGGCGGATGAGAACAAGATGGGTCGCTGGCGTGCGGGGCTGCGGGAATGTTCGGCGCTGGCGGCGCAGCTGGATGGGGTTCGGGTGGTTTCGGTCATGGATCGGGAGGGCGACAGTTTTGAGCTGTATGCGCTGGCCCGGCAGCTGGGCAATGTGGAGGTGCTGACTCGGGCGGCTAAAGACCGGGTGCTGGGTCATGAGTGGGCGCCGCGTGATGGCAAGCGGGTCAAGCAGGCCGTGAAGCTGTTCGACAAGGTGCGCGGTGCGACCTGTGGCGGCGAGCTGGAGATTCACATGGGGCAGCAGTCGGCGCGGCGTCCAAGCCGCGGTCAGCCAGGCAAGGTCAGGCGGGAACAGCGCACGGCGGCGGTTGAGCTGCGCTGGATGCCGCTTGAGCTTCCGGTGCCGGTCAAGGCGACACATCTGAAAGGCGAGTCGCCGGTCAAGCTGAATGCGGTGCATGTGCTGGAGCCCTCGCCGCCGGCCGGCTTGGAGGCGGTGGAGTGGCTGCTGCTCACCACATTGCCGGTGGATTCGTTTGAGCAGGCGGAACAGGTGATTGAGCGCTACCGGCTGCGCTGGCGGATAGAGGACTGGCATCGGGTTCTGAAAAGCGGTTGCAAGGTGGAATTCCTGAGCCATCGGAGCTGCGACCGGATTGAGCGTGCGGTGACCATCAAGGCGGTGATTGCGTGGCGTCTGGCTGCGATGGTGCTGATGGGCCGGGAAACGCCGGAACTGCCGCCTGAGGTGCTGTTCAGCGACATTGAAATCGCCGTCTTGGAAGATTTCGCCCGGGACAATCGCCTGGCCGAGCCTGATGATCTGGGCACGGCGGTGCGAACCATGGCGATCATGGGCGGCTATCTGAACCGGCGCAAAGACCCGCCGCCGGGATACAAGAAGATCTGGGAGGGATACACTCGGCTGTCCGCCATGGCACAAGCCTATGAGCTGATGGTCAGACTTGGCCCGGAGGGCGGAATTTATCGGTTAATGCGTCCAGACTAGACTTATGTATAAAAGGTAGGGTGCGCCTGGACGTATCAGTTGAATCAAGCACAATCCTGCCAGTACTTCTGCAAGTACTTGAGCGAGTGTGGCAGCCACGGACACCGGACTCATAGCACCGCCGAGAATAAATGGCGAGACCACGACTGCCTGGTTGGCTCTCGCATAAACCTTGAGCGCGTCAAGCATGGTTGCGTCAAGCACCAAAGGAGCATTAGTGTTTACGACGCTATACAGACAGCAGTGACGGTCGACGAAGTCCGCGCCGAATACCAGTTTGACCATTTCGACAGTATCCTGTGCACGCTCCCGGGCAGTGACAGCACCCATGAACGGCTTGTCGCTTAGTGTCAGATGAACCTTAGCCATCAACAAGTGTCGCTCCGCCACCGGTAGATCGACCGGCTCACACACCACTCCCCCGGAATGATGAACGCTATTCAGCATATAGTGAAGGCGAGTCAGATTTTCGAAATCCTGGTAAGTCGCATAGCGTCGCCCCCGATCCATATCGTGAACGAATGCAGGTCCGAAACTGGGGCAGAACAGGGAATTGTCATCGCCGATCACGACTGATTTTTCAGGATTTCGTGCATGCTGGACGAATTTCTTGGGAGCATTTTCTAGAATGATGTGGCGGCAGAATCCGGGTTCGAACCGAACACGCTGGTTGACGATGCTGCAGCCGGCATTTCGGAAATAATCCAGAGTTTCCGGATCATCGCGAAAGTCCATACCGACTTCTGCTAGAATTCGATCGGCATTTTTCTCGATCAGAGAAAGACTTTCCTCATCCAGAAGTGAAAGCCTTCCGACATTGCGTTTAATATATGGGCTGCCAGTTCCAGGCGTATTGAGTTTCTTGTGTCGATCAAGCTTTGACCGACGTCCCCCGGACCTGCGAACTGGTTTCTGAATGGTGTTTTCACTCACATGGTTGATTGTATACGAATGACACTAAATCCTAGATCGGGATGCATTTGGAACAACATTGGCATCGAACGGTTCCGGTTGCCGCACGAATTCATTTGGCATATTGTTTTATTGAGAGAAGTCAATCCGTTTCGTTTGAACTCTCCGTTACAATGACTGCCTCTATTTGTCTTTTCATCAGTTTGTCCATTCATGAAAAATCACGTTGATGTGGTTATTGTCGGTGGCGGTGCAGTCGGCCTGTCAGTTGCCTATCACTTGGGCTGCCTGGGTGGATGCTCGGTTTGCCTGTTTGAGCGCAACCAGTTGTCAAGCGGCACAACCTGGCACGCTGCAGGAATCGTTGGCCCGCTTCGATCTTCTTTGAACATGACTCGTATCGCTATGTATGCAACCGAACTCTTTCCGCGACTTGAAAGGGAAACTGGACAGTCCACAGGCTATCGACAAACCGGTGGATTCTGGTTGGCACAAACAGAAGAACGCATGACTGAACTAAGAAGAATCTACGGTATGGGCAGACGTGTCGGACTCGGCGTGGAAATGATCAGTGCATCAGAAGTTGGTCAAACGCTGCCGTTTTTGAGAAGTGACGATCTAGCGGGTGCATTGTATGTTGAGGAAGATGGGCAAGTCTCTCCAGTTGATCTGTGCATGGCCTATGCTGCCGGTGCGCGCAGTAGAGGAGTTGTGATTGAAGAAGGTTGTGGTGTGACTGGCTTTGTAGTTGACAAAGACAGAGTGAACGCTGTTTTACTGGATGATGGGCGTAGAGTGGACTGCGGTGCCGTGGTACTCTGTGCAGGCCTATGGTCGCGGGAGCTGGCAAATGAAACAGGTGCGAGTGTTCCTTTGCAAGCGGTTGAACACATGTATGTCGTGACCGAACCCATGAACGATCTGCCCGTTCCGACACCGATTGTGCGAGACCTCGATTCAGGGCTCTATTTGAAAGGGGATACGGGTAAATTGGTGATTGGAGGGTTTGAGCGCAATGCAAAACCGTGGAATCCCGAAACCAAAGCTGCGTCGGCACCTTTCTTGATGCTGGATGAAGACTGGGACCATTTTGCACCCTTTATGAAAGCGGGAATTCATCGCGTGCCTGCGCTGACGAATGCCGGCATTCGGATGTTCATGAATGGACCGGAGAGTTTTACTCCGGATACCCGTCCGCTAGTTGGCGAATCTCCGCAGCGGCAAGGATTTTACATCGCGGCCGGATTCAATTCCGTTGGTGTGATGTCTTCCGCTGGGGTTGGGCATGCGCTTGCGCATTGGATAGTGAACGGGAAGCCGCCCTTTGACTTGTGGGAGGTGGATATTGCTCGCGTTGACCCGAAATGGTCGGATCCCAAGTTTCTGTCGGATCGCATGCGAGAGGCGATTTACAATCAGTTCGCCATGCACTGGCCGCTCAAACAGCCTGAGAACGGAAGAAATGTCAGATGCCCGCCTCTGTTTGAAAGGCTTCAGCAAAAAGGTGCGGTTTTCGGAACTGTATCTGCCTGGGAGAGACCCCTATGGTATGCCGAAAATGAAGATGAGAGAGAGTTTATCCATACCTACAAGGAACAGCCATGGTGGAATGTCGCCACACGCGAAGCGACGCGAATGACGCAAGGCGTGGCCTTGATGGAACTAACGCCATTCACAAAAATCGAAATAAAAGGACCGAATGCGCTCAATGCTCTGCAGCATCTATGTGCCGGCGATATGGATATGGAAGTTGGGTTGTCACGATATACAACTTTGTTGAACGAGTCCGGTGGAATCGAAGCAGATGTCACGGTTACGCGTCTTGAAAGAAATCTGTTTCGTATCATCGGCGCAGCGGCGACTCGCTATCGTGACTTGGCTAGAATACGACGATTGCTTGGCGAATTTGAAGCTCTATCCCTGGAAGATATTACATCGCACGAATCCGTGATCGGCGTGATGGGGCCAATGTCGAGGGAGGGCAAAATTATGCTTGTGCTATTTTTCGTTTCAGAAGTAAAATCGAGGTGATTTTGCTGAAATTTTATCGTGATTCACTCCCCTGCGTTGTGATTTTGGGCGTTGCGGAAGCGATTCGGCAGCCATGTGAGCGATTCGGCATGGAAATCCTGAAAAACATGGCAATGCGGCAGAATCGAGCCGCGTCAAATCCTGCCGCAGCTGCGGCATGGAAGCGAATTGGGGCTTGCGGACGCCGCCGGCGTTACAAACCGGGCGATGGTGCCGGTGCTATCGCGCCGCGCCGCGCAGTGTTGCCGGTGAGTTTCAGATAATCCAGCACCACGCGCGGCATGTGTTGTTCAGCCGGAGCATTTGCTCACGCACCGTTTCATATTTTTTCTGCTTGCTTTTCAATAGTCCGATCGCGAACCGTCGCAGGCGCGTCATGTTCTCGGGCCCGTGTCCAGTGCGGATGCGACTGCGATCCTCATCGAAATCCCAGTCCAGCATGTAATGCACCGACTCGATGCTCCAGTGCCCGCGGTTGTCTTTGAGCACCTGTTCGGCATCCGCCTGTTCGGCGCTCAAGCTCGTGATGCCGTAGGCATATTCCCGCCAGCCTTTACGGCGCTTGTTTTTGTACTCGACAGTCCGTTCCACCATGAACGCCTGCCCGACATGCGGAAATTCAAGATACTCGTTGAGCTTCGAGGTCACCCAGATCCTGCGCGTCTCGATGCGTCCGTGCCCAAGGTCGGTTTGCTCATGATCCGCTTCGCCGGGCGACTCAAACCACAGCCGTACATCGTCCAGCAGGGTCGGCTGATTTTCTTTCGCCGTGAGGTGGTAGTGTGCATCGCGCCCGACCACATATTCGGCAAACGCCCGCTGTGTATGCAGCGCATCGGCCGTGATCGTGCGCCCGCCGATGTCGACCGCATCCAGCATCGGCGCCACGGTCTTGATTTCATTTGTGCGCTTTTGCTCATCGCTTCCGTTCACCGGCAGCGTGCCGACTTTTTTTGGGTGTAACAGTGTTTGCTGTCGTGTCCGACCGCACTCATCACGTGCACCTGCTGTCCATCATGGTCCACTACTGCGCCACGCATCGTCTTGCCGTCCACCGCAATACTTTCGTGCGTATCACCGTAGTGCGCCGCCAGCCAGTTGTTGATGGCTCGGTCCAACGCCTCCGGACCCACCTGTATCATCACGTTGCGAATCACCGTCACCGATGGCACCTCGCGACGACGGTTGCGAAACCGGCAGCGGAACCGTGCCCGGTTCGCCTGGCTCAGCGTGCTCGCCCACACCCAGATGTCCTTGTAGCCACGCATGCCACTGAGCGTGGCCCCAGCCGCCAGCGCCAGCACGTTTGCGATGCCGTGCTTGCGTCCCTTCGCACGGCGCACATCCGGCACGCCTCTGAAGTGATCATACAAAGAGCGCATGTCATTACAGGTCAGTTCCATTTTCTCTACTCCAGTTCGATATCGAGGATCCAGCAACGGTGCGCTCAGAATACGCCGAGCATCGCGTTGCAAAGCTTGTACGAACACCCACTTGACCGATTCGGTGCGAGCGCCGTAGCCGGCGCCGATTCGGCGATAGCCCTTGGTGGCGCCGACCTGCGTCCAGCCCGCGGCCCGATAAATTGTGCCGCGGTGTCGCATCGGATCCACGAAGGTTTCCAGCACCAGCAACGGTTGCGAGAACTGTTCCAGCCAGTCGCGCTGCAACCGCCGCCGGCAACGCGACAGAATCCGCGAAGCGAGGTTCGGATAATGATGGCCGGGCAGAATCAGAAAACGCGAATTGTTCGCCATCAGCTTCAATCGGTCGGTGCGGTGTGCTCGGCTCCAGCCAATCCACTCATCGCGCGCCGCACACTTGAGCGCCGGCGCCGAAAAACTCAACACCCCCAGCCACTGACCGTCCACCGCCGCCACGTAGCGAATCGTATTGCCAATCTTGCACAACGCGCCAAGATAGTGATGCTTCTGCATCAGTTGCTGGAATTCACGCTCCCGCTCGCGTTCGACCGGTGTCACCGTCAGCGACGAGTGGTCCATTCCTGTTTTCCGTTCCATACAGCCATGGCACGTAGTCTACACGAATTCTTGCCAAATGTCCAGCTTTGGGCTTATCTTTTTGATTCGCATTTGGAATAGGCAATAGGTAATTTCGCCATCAATGTCGAGGGAAGTATTAACTCGGGTTTATGATGATTGCGACTGGTCAGTCGAATCTTTTCCATTTGCAGCATCGCGGAAACTGAAGCTTGCTGGAAAACCTGTTCTAGCGTTGAGACGGAGTTTCGTCGGAGAACTCGGTTGGGAGCTCTATGTGCAGAACGAACATGCGGGCGTGGTATTTGATCGCTTGTGCAGAACCGCTGCTGAATTTGGATTGACGCATCTCGGCCACCTTGCTCTGGACGGTTGTCGCTTGGAAAAACGCTACGGACATTGGGGACACGAATGGGGCCCGGATGTAACTCCGCTGGAGGCTGGCATTGAATTTACAGTAGCCAAAGGAAAAAGCGGATTCATTGGAAGCGAAGCTCTGGAGAAACAGAGAAAAATCGGCGTGAATCAACGCCTCATACTGCTGGAAGTGGATTCAGCTTCTATGGAAAAGCCGCTGCTCCTGCACGACGAACCAGTCTTGCTTGATGGTGAAATTGTCGGCTTGACCACCTCCGGAGGGCTGGGTCCGAGAACAGGCCTGTCGCTTGCGTTCGCCATGGTTCAATGCACATCGGAGGAATCGTTCGAGAGTGTTTGCGACAAGCCCTACGTGATCAACGTTGCTGACAGGTTGTTTACTGCACGTACGTTACTGGAAGCACCGTACGATCCCGACGGCATGCTCATGAGAGGCTAGTGAACGTGACAGGTACTGTGAGGACGGTTGTCATCGGTGGCGGGATCATGGGGGCTTCGACGCTCTATCACCTTGCAAAGCTGGGTTGGACTGATTCGGTTCTGCTGGAAAAATCAGATCTTACACATGGCTCTACTTGGCATGCAGCAGGTCTCTGTACGCATTTCGCACACAACGCGACGATCATGCAGATGCGGGCCGACAGCATTCGTCAGTATCGATCCGAACTTGAGCAGGATACGGGAATGAGTGTCGGTTTCAACAAAACCGGTGCACTTCGAGTCACCCAAGTTCCTGACCGCATGGATGAATTTCGTCATGTGCAAGGCATTGGTCGGTTCATGGAGCAGGAATTTCATATAGTAACTCCGAGCGAAATCAAGGAATTACACCCCTTTGTGGATATTGACAAACTAATCGGAGGAATTTACGAGCCGAATGACGGCAATGTGGATCCAAACCAGGCCACACAGGCATTCGCAGCCGGTGCGCGGTCGCTCGGAGCTCGAATTTTCCGAAATTCTCCAGTTACCGCCATTGAGCGAACCCGTACACGCGAATGGCGAGTAATCACGCAGAGTGCCGAGTACCTATGCGAGCACATTGTGAATGCCGCAGGCACCTGGTGTCGAGAGATTGGTGAAATGATGGGAGTGGACCTACCCGTAGTTCCAGTTCTGCATCAGTATTTTGTAACAGCCGACTTGACTGAAGTAGTCGAGACACAATTGCCAATAGTGAGAGATCCGGACGAAAGCTGGTATGTAAGACAGGAACGGAATGGATTGATATTTGGGCCTTACAAAAAACTCCCGAACCATGGGCGATTGATGGAATTCCGCCTGAATTTGGGGCTGAGCTACTACCACCGAATTTGGACAGAGTTGCTTCAATCATCAATCAGGCTGTCAACAGACTCCAAGTGTTAGGGACTCTAGGGATAAAGCAAATTGTCAATGGGCCGATTACATTCACCCCCGATGCAAATCCTCTAATCGGCCCCGCGTTCGGGCTGAGTAATTCATGGTTGATTACTGGTTCCTCAATGGGCGTCATGGAAGGCGGTGGTGCGGGACGGTTCATTGCTGAATGGATAGTTGGAGGTGAAGCACCGATGGATCCGACTACAGTTGATTCTCGACGATTTGGAAGCTATGCCGACCGTAAATACAGGATGGCAAAAGCAGTGGAAAGTTATGAACATCAGTTCAACATTCATTACCCGCGGGAGGAACGCCACGCTGCACGTGGTTCACTGAAATCGAACTTTCATCAGTCACTTGAAAGTGTCGGGGCAGTTTTCGGTCAAGTGTTTGGCTGGGAGCGACCGAACTGGTTTCGAAGCAATGGAAGTGGATCGAAAACTATCAACAGTTTTCGACGAACGAACTGGTTTGAATCCGTGGCGAAAGAATGTCGACTGGTGGCCGAGAAATTAGGAATAAGCGACTTGTCTGCGATGGCGAAGTTCAATGTATCGGGCGTGGATGCAGAAATTTTCATGGAGTCACTGGGTTCAAATCGACCGCCGCGCAGAATTGGACATGTCTCGCTGGTTCATGTTCTCAACCATGCTGGTGGAGTATTGTCAGAGTTCATGGTATTGCGCAGAGCGTATGATAAATACTATCTGACATCGGCTGCCGCGGCAGCCCACATTGATCTTGAACTGCTGCGTTCTCGCGCAGCCGGGTTACGTGTTAAGGTAAAGCCGGTGACAGAGGAAAAATGCGTGATCAGTTTAATGGGTCCGCAAGCGAAGAGCTTGATGATGGAGTTGACGGAAAACGATTTATCGCAGGAATTCTTTCCGTGGTTGAGCGGCCAGAATATCTTGCTGGCTGGTATGCAGGTGTTGGCAATTCGCATTTCCTACGTCGGAGAATCAGGCTGGGAACTTCATATTCCCAGGTCGAATGCGAAAGCAATTTTTTCGGTGCTGAAAGAATCAGGATTGGAGTATGGACTGGGCTTCTTCGGTGCGTTTGCAACAGATTCGATGCGTCTTGAAAAAGGTTATCGAGCCTGGGGATTGGATTTGACAACGGAGCAAACGCCGGTCGAGGCGGGGCTGGAACATTTAGTGAGACTTGAAAATAGAATGTTTATTGGGCGTGAGTCTTTGCTGCGACGAAAACATTCAGAAAATTACTGGTGCATGAAACTTCTCGAACTGAAAACGGATGGGGTAGTTGACCCGTTCTATCTGCATCCCGTTTATCAAGGAAAGTGTGTGGTGGGGATTGTGACATCCGGAGCTCACGGGCACCGAACTCGAAAGTCATTGGCACTTGCCTACTTTACGAAGCCCGGGTTGGTCGAAAACAATCAGTTTGAAGTAGAAATTATCGGCAAGCGCTATGCGGCAACTGTTCTGCCCAATCCACCTTACGATCCAACGAATTCTCGACTTCAATCGTCTGAACACATCGGCCCATCCAGTCGAAAAGAATCGGGTTGATATCAGAATACTTTTTCGGGGTTGTTCAGTATCCTAACGAATTATCGTGAGCCCAGTTTGGATCTTCAGAACCGAGATCGCCGATCGGAGCTGCAAATGCATCCGACACAAGATCGGGAACATTGCTCCCAGTCAATGAGTTCAGAAATGCCTCAAGATCAAGCTTTTCTTGCTCCGTTAAATCCAAAACGCCGATCAATGGAGAAAGCAGCTCATTCGGTATACCGCCACGATCATAGAAATCAATCACTTCGCGCAGAGTCCGAAAGGCCCCATTGTGCATGTAAGGAGCAGTCAGAGCAATATTTCTTAACGTCTGTGTTCTGAATTTCCATCTATCATTCGGATTTTCCGTTATTCGGTATAGACCAAGATCATTCGGGGTTTTTCTGCGGGAAATGGACCGGATGACATCCTGTGTCACATAGGTAAAAACTCCAGGTGCCAGCTGAACACGTACCTTGTCGTTGGACTGGCTATTCTGAAGGTTGAAGGAAACGCGATAGCCAAGACCGGTGTTGTGGAACTGCTGATCCGTGAACAGCGCATATTCAGATTGAACCGGATGACAGACGATACACCGCCCCTTGCCCGAAAATACCCCGAACCCGCGTTTGGCGGCATCACTGATGGCATTCTTCTGATTACCGTATCGCCAGCGATCAAACGGGGAATCTGCGGCCAGTAATGTTCGCTGATAGCTGGCGATCGCCTGCCCCACGGTTTGAATATCTGCGCTGCGACCATCAAATGCTTCTTCAAACAGTCCGTCGTAGTCGCGGATTCTTTTTATCTTGTTGATAACGTATCCGATGGATGGCGCTGCCATCTCACTATGCGCGGTAATTGGCTGCCAAACCTAGTTCTCAAGGCTGAATTCCCGTCCGTCCCAGAACAGGTGACGCAGGTAAGCTACATTGTACAAGGTGGGGGCATTGCGCAGCACTGAGCGCCCTTCCACACCGACGGGTGTGGGCAGTTCGTTGTTGGTAAACCCCTGCTCGGGAATGTGACAACCCGCGCAAGACAGCGTGTCGTTGATTGACAGGCGGCGATCGAAGAAAAGCCGTCTGCCAAGTTCAATCTTTTCCCGACTCAGCGGATTGTCGGCCGGAATCGGAACCGGCGGCAAACCCAGGGGTAGTAACTCTTCGGCATAACGGATTAAATCCAGACTGCGACCGCGTCGCTCCAACAGGCTGCGAGATTGGGTTGTGTAGCTGGTGTCTTCGTAACCTTCCTTGACGTCTCCCGGGCCGTAACTCTGGCTTACGTCAAAATCACGATTTTCCGATAACTCTCCGCTTGTCTGAGCCCAGACCAGCATTGTCGCCGCAATCGTAGCCACCAAGACAACGCCAAGCAGGATAATGGCTCTACAGAGCGTCGTATACTTTGTGAAACTCAACTGCTTGAAGACTCTAGTAACAACGTCTCCAGATCGTTCATCAGAATGTCGGGATGCAGGAACGACACGCTATAGATATTGCGAACCCGCAATTTCCGGTCAATCAGATATACGCGAAGCAGGTGAGTGAACCGATCAGTCCGCTCCCCATGCGCATTGAACTCTCGGGCGACAAACTGGCCATAGCCATCTAGAATCGGTTGCAGTTCACTCTGCCCGCGAGTGGTCAGAAACTCCCATTCGACTTTATTGTCACGAACCCCTTTTTCGAGTCTGTGCGTGACCTCTACCGTATCCGCCTCAGGGTCAAATGAAATGGAAAGCAGACGCACGGCATCCATCAATTCAGGACGTTCACGGAGTCGGGACTGCACCTTGTAAAGTACTGCGTTGGCTAACGGACATCCGTTCAGATCCGCGCAGCCCGTATAAATGAAACTCAGAAGTACAAACCGGCCACTCATAAGATCATGCAGACGAGCCAGGGAATTGTCGCTGCGCAGGACCATGCCGTCTGCAGCTTTCTTGATCGGTGGCAGTTCATAGCTACCGGCGGGGGGCGCTTCGTAAGGAAGCGCCCTCCATCCTGGAGCTCGAATCTCTATTTTTTCACTATGGCCATACGCTACGATGCTAATTGCCGGAAGCAGCAAAACCAATAAAATCCGTATGTTGGCACATAAACGCATAAGCCCTGATTCTCAGGTGGAAGTCACTAGTTGACGGTGTGAGAAGCAGATGCCAGGAGGTTCGAGTCCGAGGGGCGCTGCATGCCGTACATGGCATAGGAACCGAAGCGCATCTGATGCGCTCGACCAAGCCCTTGCTCATAGAAATCAACCGTCCATTTATGCTCCAGAGATTCACCGTTCCAGTGATAGAGTTTTACGTACTGTTCGTCGGCATCTCCGGTCTTGTCCCAGTTTCCGAGAAGTGAGCTGGAGAAATAAACACGCTTGCCGTCCCAGCTTTGAGAGACCATGTTTATTTGACTGCCGATAACCTCCTCGTACACCTGCTTGGGTGCGTGGGGATCGGAAATGTCAAAGTAACGTGTTTTTCCATCCAGGAAAGTGTCAACCCAGAGTCCTTGGTTATCTGCTGTGATCGAGATGTCAACCGGCAGCGGTATATCTGCAGGGACGCCAATATCCGACACGGCCTTGGCTTGCCACTCACCGTTTTCGTCTGCATAGATCAGCCAAATCTGGGAAGTCAGCGCAGTACTGGTAAAGCAATAATTATTCCCTTCTCCCCAGGCGCAACGGATTTCCAGAGGCGCTCCAGGTACGTCAAACACTTTCAAAGGCTTGCGTGCATGCATGTCCCAGACCACCATGGTGTTTCCGAAACGCTGCATGGCGTCGGGGGAACTTACCATCTGCCCGAAATCCATCATGTAATTGGACCAGCCAGTGAACGACGAAGTCAGCATAATGTTCTGGTCTGCTTTCACTCGGACATCATAACCATACCCGTCCGCAAGTTTGCCGGTCTTGGTCGCCCCGCGTAAATCGGAATCCGTCGGAATCCAGTGGGTAGCGATGTATTCTCCTTCGTTGTTGTATTCGGCCATTCCGGTTCGACCACCACCGTCCGCGTTATTCGAAAGCGCCGTAATCATCATGCGCCCCGGAAACGCGTAAAATGTGTGCGGTCCCACCAATCCACCACTGGCTTCGGTAAAATCGGTAATAATCTTGTGCATTCTGGGTTCGCGAGGATCACTGTGAATGTCGAATACAAATATCTTGTTGGTATCCAGTCCACCTGCCCACAGATACCTGCGATCGTCTGACAATCCGGAATGATGTGCTTCATTACGTCCGCCTACGGACAACGAATTGACGACTTTGCCGTAAGTTTCGGATGACGGATTGGTGTCAATGGTAACCAGTTTATCCTGCTCGTCGCCAATGCCCTCAACGCCGAGTGTCCACACATAGACATAATCTTCCTGCCCTAAGATCTTCGCGATGTACGGCGACATACAGGTTTCATCTGCTTTTACCGTAAATGAAAGTGCCATTGTCAACAGCATTGCAGCTGTCGTTATGATGCACTTGCTCAATAAATTTCCACTCATTGCTAACACTCTCCTTGTATGAATTCTATGTTGAATTTGCACCGCAGAGACACTTGAACATCGTCCACGGTATTGATAACTGTTTATACACCAAAGGACACCAATATGGGGTTTAGGTATAAAGAAAATTGTCAATATGCCGACTATGTTTACGCCTGATGAAAATTCTTTTAGAGGAATCGTAAATAAATACATGGTAGCGGAGCTTACTGACAAAGTTCATCACCTATTTGCAGTGGTATTCGCACTGTTTGCCCTTATTCTGTCATTATTTGGAACCCACTCCGGCGGCATGAACAAGCACCCTAGAACTGCCGCAACACTGCGAGCAGACTTCAACTTTTCAGATAGTCGTACAAGCCCATGGAACCACACTACAAAAGGATTTACTGAATTGATTGGGGTTACAATTCCGTATTCGACAGTCTCCTGCTCTTCCTCAAAGGTGCCGAACAGTCGATCCCAGACAATGAATATCCCAGCATAGTTCTTGTCGCGATATTGCGGATTTCTGCCATGATGCACTCGGTGATGGGACGGTGTGTTGAACACCGCTTCAATTGGCTTTGGAAATTTGCCAATAGTCTCGGTGTGCAGAGGCGTTTGGTATAGCTGTACAAATGCTTCTGCAAAGAATATCAGAAGCGGGTTGAAACCGGCGATTGCCAGAGGAATACTGAAAAAGACTGGAAAGACTCCGTCCAGTGGTCCGAACCTGTAAGCGACCGAAATATTGAAGTAAGGTGAGCTGTGATGAACTGTATGAGTTGCCCAGCCGATGGCCACCTTGTGCGTGAAACGGTGTTCCCAGTAGTAGACAAAGTCCGCCAGTACCACACAAATAGCGATTGACCAGAGAGTGGTTGGAATTGTGTTGATTCTGAAGTTGTCGAAGAAGAAGTAGTAAATTGCGACATAAGTTGAACCGAGTGCTACGTAATACAGCGTGTAAAAAGCACCCGTCGTAAGAAAATTGGTAATTCCATCGCCAATGATGTTCCAGGTCAAAGACTTTTTGATCAGCAGTCGCAAAAGCTCTGCCGCCAGAAATGCCAGCGAAGCTATGAATACCCAGTAGTCAAGCAGATTGTTCCAGTCATAGACCGCATATTCTGAAATTGTTGAAGTCAATAGTTCCATTATTTGATGTCTTCAAGTGAATTGACAAGCAGTTGTGCTGCATTTTTGGAAACAGTCCACCACTCATCCGGGGGTCCATGTAAAGCGAATGAATCGATGTTGAAGTAGATTCCGACAACACCAAAAGCGACACTGATAATCAAATCATCGGCAACATCCGGAAATTCAAGTCGAAGTTCATTTTCAACCATCTGGATAAATTGATTTGTCCAGTCGATAAGCATCGAATTGATGCCAGGATACTGTTCCGCGGCAGTAATCAGAGCATGCAAAATCAATATTGAATTTTTGTCTGCTGCGTAATTTTTATCAAACAGAAATTCGAGCAATACGCTGACGCGTTGTCTATGTGGTAGTGCGTTGACGAGTTCTTCAGTCTGTGTCTTCCAATCCTTCCCGACATGGTCGATTAGTGCGCCAATCATTTCTTCCCGATTGCCAAGATAATGGCGTAAGATCGAACGCTTGACGCCGGCCTGTTCCGCGATTCGTTCCTGTGTCGCGCCTTCAAGTCCATAGCGAGCAATGCAGGTTGCGTAGGCAGTGAGGATTTGCTCCGATCTGACTTCTTTCAAACTTTTACGAGGCATGAAGATTGTTCCAATTAGTTTGACTGGATTGAATGATTGGCATCATTCTATCATAGATTGTCAATAACGATAATCTATATTCGGCCATGTTCGGCTTGAATGTTGTAAATTCTCCAATGTAAGAATCAACATCAGATTGGTGGTCAGGTCCTTGCGCACATCCAGTGCTCGTCTCCATCCCAGATAGTTGGTCGCCACGCCATGGAAATCATCCAGCTATCCCGTGAGCCGGGCGTGATAGTCATCGACGTTCAGGATATGATACGGCCAGCCATCCGCAGTCCCTGCGACAGGTTGACGCGACGGCGTACCAGGCCCCCACCGTGCGCACTTCTCTATATCGTCCTTCTGGCCAATGTTTATTTGACAACCGAGATAAGAAATCTCCAACTGCATGAGACTTCACTTACTTGTGGGCATCGATCTCGCGACTTGGGTCGTTTTTGGGCTGACTGTAACAGTTCGGTCGCCACAACAATACCGGAATTCAGTCATGTCTCACAAGTAAATTTTGCTTCTCCGCAAATGGCAGTATACTTTTGAAATGAAGAATGCTACGCTATCAGCGAATACCAATCCGCGCCGCGTGATTACAGCCTTTATTGATTTCTCCAAACGTGCGGAATGTGCGCGCCGGCTGGTATGGATGCGATAAAAGAATTCTTCAACATTCTTGTTCGTTAGATAATTCTAGATAGTATGAGAGGCAACTGCTCGGTGGGGTTTATATTGTGTGCTTCCGACACGCGTTTGTTGACCGTGTTTGCATGAATATTCGTTGCCGTTTCGCTTGGAATGGAACCTAGAATCATGCGATCGAACATGACGAGAACTAAATGTTAACCGGGCTATTCAAGTGTTCGGATGATATTTGACTGCTGTATGAATAATCCCCAAAGAGGATGATCTGAATGAATACACATGCCTTCCAAAATGAAAGTTACGATTCGCTGAATCGTGTGCTGAACGAGATGACAGTGTACGACCTCAAGCAGCTTCTGATATACCTTCCACACGAACTGCAGCTGCAAAAAGGCAGGAAGTCGGAACTCGTTGCGGCAGTAGAAAAAGGGCTTGTCGGCAACAATCTCAATTGGCTCTGGAACAGTCTGGGAAGTTCGCAGCAGGAAGTATTGAAAGCAATCCTCTATAGTCCTGGCGCTCGCCTGAACAGACGAATGATTTTTGCCATGTTCGACAAAAAGAGTATAAGCACTATACTTGACAATAATGGTAACCCCCATCAGTCGGCTAATTTGTTTCTTTACATGGAACAGCGTCATTCATGGGGGAACTATTACATTCCGTCTGATCTGCGCGATTGCCTGTTTGAATTCGTTCAACCTCTTTCCGATGACATCATGAAATGTCAGAATGAAATTCCAGAAGCAATTGAAGTTCGCAGGGAAATCTACGCCAATGGAAGAGAGTCGTTCATCACAGAGACTGTTCCGCTGATCCGGCGCGATATGGATATTGCTGCCGCCCAGGATTTGATTTCTGTTCTTCAACTGGTGGATAGCGGTCGCGTATCGGTAAGCCCCAAAACATCCCGGGCGACTGCCGCCACAGCCCGAAACATTTCGAACGCAATGTATCAGGGCGATTTTTTTGATCTTGAGGAAAAACAGGAATATCCGGGTGATCCAATCATCGGCCCAATAAGGGGAGTCGCATGGCCACTTCTGTTGCAGGCGGGCAAATTCGTCCAGCACCGAGGCAGCAAGCTCGAACTTACTCGAGCGGGGCGCTCCGCTCTCAATGCACCCCCGGAACAGAGCATTCGAAAACTCTGGGACAGCTGGGATTCGTTCAAATCTTTCGATGAGTTCAGCCGAATCGACATAATCAAAGGACAGAAACGCAAAGGAAGATACGGAATGACTTCGGTTGTTGATCGTAGATACGCAATTAAAGATGCATTGATGGCATGTCCGTCGGGCAATTGGATAAATTTTGATGAGTTCTCTCGCTACATGCGTGCGAACGGAATCGAATTCGAGGTAACCGGCGATCCTTGGAGGCTGTATATCGGCGATTTGCGCTATGGAACTCTCGGATATAGAGGCTACTCATCTTGGACTATCCTGCAAGACCGATACATGCTGTGTTTTCTTTTTGAGTATGCGGCTACTCTTGGAATAATCGATATAGCGTATACGCACCCCAAGTCTGCTCGCCGCGACTTCTCACCTATTGATGATATGGATGAAATCGGATACCTGAGCCGATATGACGGGCTGCAGTACATTCGACTGACTCAGCTTGGCGAATACTGCTTGGGCATAGTGGACAGTTATGAACCACGAGTGTTCGAAGTCCGATGCGTTCTCACAGTGTATCCTGACCGACGGGTTCAGTGGTCAGATGGTGATTTTACGGCCCGAGAGAGAGCTCTTCTTGAGAAATATTCAACTTCCGTGTCAGGTCGAGTATGGCGCATAGATGGCGAAAAGATTGTACTGGCACTGGAGTCCGGAGGGAGCATTGATGAATTGCGTACGTTTCTCGCGCGTCGTGACCCTCAACCGTTGCCGGAAACTGTTGAAGGCTTCTTGCGCAATCTGGAATATCGTGCGAAAGCTCTAGTTGACCGAGGCAGTGTACGCGTCATTGAATGCGTCGATGTTGAAACCGCTCAACTGCTCTCTTCCGACGTGACGACTGAAAAGATATGCAAGCGATTCGGGGAACGGAGTTTGCTGGTTAAGGAGAAATCAATCGAAAGGTTCAGACAGTCTGTCAGAAAGCTTGGCTACGGATTTATTGCCGAAGGGACAAAGTGAATGGCCAACGTGCATTTAAGTTCGCTTAATGAGTGTTCGGAAATTCTGATATGGATTGACTTGCTAATTCGTGATGTCTCATTATGGAATTCATTCACTGCATTTGCTCCACACACCATCACACCGATAAATGTGGAACCTGATCCGGCGAAAGGAACTAGAACTGCTAACTTTTTGAGGTCAGTTGTATGAGGGACGACGGAGTAATGGAAGTTAAAAAACAGTGCCATCGGTTGTCAGCTTGATCGGAGGGGTGGAATCGCCTCTTTTTTGGTATGCGATTTTGCGGCCAGCTGCCCAGGTACCGCCTTCAAGAACACTGCTTAGTGGCAAACTGACAGAATCTCGATCGAGGATTTTTCTTACTCGCACAGCGATCTCATCCAGTAGACTGACAGTCAATGCACGCCATTCGACTACAGCTTCCGAATTAATGGGCAGCTCGTGCTTGAGAATGGCTGAATTCTTGACCTGCAGTACTCCCGAGTCAATCAGCAGACCGCCATTGCGATATTCAGGAAGTCCAGTGAGACCGTCAATATTGGTTACTGTCCATCCTCCCCAACGCAGCGGTTCAACCAGGGAATAGCTGAGCCACTGAGAAAGTTTGTGAAATGGTATGAGCCTTCCTGCACTCTCGATTTTCGGAGCCAGCGAATGATGTCCAGCATCTCCATAGCATTTTTGTTCGACCCAAATTCCGTTTGGCCAAACGGAATTGAATTTCCACAAAATTGTTTGTAGAACTCCGGTCAGGTCCAAACTGCCAAGTTTTCGATCAAGAGCGAATGAATTGACAATGTCAGAGGGACAGTTCATGTCAGGGGAATCTCGCAGCACTTGGCCGAGTTGATTCAGCAGTTTTACACGTCCTTCCACGCCCACCAGCCGATTCTTGGCGGTAACCTGAAAGACAGTGCATAAATCTTTTGCATTTGCGCGAATCAAATCATTCGCGGTCGCAGATATCGATTCATCATTTCTGCGGGTCGTCAAGCTGTTAAAGAAATAATGGACCGATGCAGCGGCCAGGCCCTCAGAGCGAGATAGTCGGGTGCCGGAAACCGGTTCCAGATAACTCCACTCGTTACCGGCACCTGCATCCAGCAGTACGCTGACGAAAGTGAGATCGATAGCGCAACGCATTCTCTGATTGGCATTCAAAGCATTGATCCGATGCTTCTGAATGTAGTGCTGCCAAAGGTTGAATTCGCCTATTTGAAAATGCCGCCAACGGGCGTGAAGCGGTATGTTCAGATCAGGGTAATTCTCCTCGCAGATTTCGGCAACAAAACGTGAACAAGTTTCAATCGCCTTTTCATTGATTTCAAAGTAGAGTCCATTGCCTTCCCGGATTGCTTGCGTAATGGTGTTGCAACGCTGACGTACGCCAGCGGCTGTCAGTAGATTATCACAAGCAGCAACTGAAACGCACTCGGGCATCAGTATTCTTCAAGTCCTCGCCCGTGGGCTTCGGCAAGTTCACTGGTACTCGGAGCTGTATCTTCGGAAAAATAACCAGCAGCAATTTTTGCATCCATTTCAACACGAGCATCATGTGGAATTCGATCCTCCGGTAACGAGATACGCTCAACAATTTCAATCCCTTGCTCGACTAGTGCATCGTATTTCATGTTACTCATGGATACGAAACGGTCGATACGATTTACTCCTAGCCAGTTGAGTGCATCCGGAATCAGTCTTTGAAATCGCATGTCCTGTACGCCGGCGATGCATTCAGTTCTCTCAAAATAGCGTTCCGCTGAATCGCCGCCCTCTTGACGTTTGCGAGCGTTATAGACTAAAAATTTCGTGACTTCTCCGAGCGCACGACCTTCTTTTCGGTTATAGACGATCAGTCCAGTACCACTTTCTTGTGCGGTTCGGATACTGTCTTCAATTCCGTGAATCAGATACGGTCGACAGGTACAGATGTCCGAGCCGAATACATCCGAGCCATTGCATTCATCATGCACTCTGCATGAAAGCTTGTGTTCATCGCTGGCAATCGCACTTGCATCTCCAAAAATGTACAGCGTGATCCCGCCAATAGGAGGAAGAAACAGTTTTAGGTCCGGACGCGTAACCAGTTCAGAGAACATATTTCCAGTTTGTTCGTAGAGTGCCCGTCGCAAGTCGTGCTCTTCTACGCCAAAACGTTTGGCGATGCCTCGAAGATACCAGACCGGTTCAATCGCAACTTTGGTTACATTCACCTCACCTGAATCCAGCAGAATTTTCCCGTCTGGTTCGAGATTTGCTCCACTTGCCCCCGCTCTCAGTTCCGGCACTGTTAAACGCGCTCGGGTCACCGCGATCGTTGGCCGAATACTGTTTCCGCTTTCGATAAAGTCATTGAACACGCTCCCCGCCAGATGCCCCCAGGGATCTATCGAAACAATGCCCTCCTGACTAAACCACTGCGGGTGTGGCCCGATGTTTACTGCCGGTGCAGTATTGTCAGATCTGGCTTGTGAAGCGGATCCAACGTACCAGTAGCCACGGCAAGCGCCCGATATACTGCATAAGATCCCGAGTGAGTACCAATTGCGTTTCGATGTTTCGAGTCGCTTGGAAGCCCAACGACTGGGCCGCGCTCCTTTGCACTGGACGCACCCCATACGATTGGCGCCGGCGTCATTTCCCGACCCGGGTGAGAGGTAAGCGAAATATGAGTTGAAACTCTTTGCTGGTTCATGTTTGTTTCTCTTTCTAAGTGGTTTGTGGCGGCAATATATATGCGTTGTGTGGCTGCCAGCGTATCCACAGGTTCTGATCGCTATGCAGTCGCAACTGCTCAATTTCGTGCTGCTGTTTTTGGATTTTCATTTCAATTCCGTTTTGCGTTTCTACGAGAAGTCCAATGATCGATCCGACGAATTCCTCACTGATCAGGTTGCAGGGAAATTCATTGACGCCCCCCGTTGAATTTGAACTCAGTGAAATCATATCTGCGCTAATGACAATTTCAGCATCTTCTGCGACCCTGAACTTTCGCTTTTCTGGAACTGTTGCCGTTACTTGGCCGATGTTTGTGTCGATAGTCAGCAGGTCGTGCTCAATTTTTGCGATCTTGCCTGTCAGAATATTATTTGATCCGACGAACTTTGCAACAAAACGATTGGCTGGCTGTCGAAAAATTTCTTGTGCATTCGCGATTTGTTCGATATGCCCTTTACTCATAATGACCACGCGGTCGGTCATAGCGAACGCTTCAGATTGACTGTGGGTGACATAAATAAAAGTGATGCCGAGTTCTTTCTGCAAGCGGGAGAGAACTCCTTGCATTCGCACAACAAGATTCGCATCCAGCGCGCCCAACGGTTCGTCAAGCAGCAAAACTGGCGGCTCTGTGACAAGTGCTCGAGCGAGCGCCACGCGCTGCTTCTGACCGCCAGACAGTTGATCAATTCTCCGGCTTGCAAGATCGGAAATTTCCATTCGTTCTAGCCATTGCATGGCTCTTCGTTTTCGTTCAGGTTCCCGGATGCCTCTGGATTTCAGTCCGAACCCGACGTTTTGCTGTACCGATAGAAATGGAAAAAGTGCCAGGGTCTGCCATACCATGGGAGCCTCCCGTTCAGAAGGCTTCAGTTCAATGATTCGTTTGCCGTTCAGTCGAATTTCGCCTTCCGTTGGCGTTTCGAGGCCAGCCAGCATGCGTAGAATGGTTGTTTTTCCACAACCGCTTGACCCCATGATTCCCAGAAACTCACCGGCGCGCACTGTTAGGTTTATGCGTTCAACCGCCAACACCTGGCCGAATTTCTTGACGACATTTTCGAATACGATCTGCGGTTCGCTCATTGCGTTTCGGTCAGATATAGGTTTTTCTGGGAGAGCGCAATGTAAATACCAACTGTGCGATGATAACCAACGTCATGGAGGTAAGAAATACAAAACTGCCAATGGCGTTGATCTGCGGGTCTACATTGCCCTGTAAAATTTCGAGAATGATCACAGGGATTCAAGCATGATTCTAACATTTTAGACGTGCAATGGGAATATTGAAAATTCAGAACTCGTGACATAGTCAGGATTGATATGCGACAATTGGCCTTTCGTAGACCATTCTCAAATCAGTTCCGGGGTAAATTGTTCACTGTAGAGTCGCACACTCGCATAGATCATGCAACGCTTTATTGAAGCGTGGCTGAGCCATGCAGTGAAAGCGTACCACCAGTCGTTTGCGTTGTCTACACGGCAGCAGGCCAATCGCCATGCGCTGCCCATAATCATCGGATTCAAGATACGACAGCATCACGCCACTGGCGTTGTGAATCGCCATGCGGCCGTTTTCGCATACCTTGGCGCAGTGCTCGTTGATGAATTCGGCATGTTCCGGGAGGAAGTTCAGGCACGATTGAAGCATGGTATAGGTTCGGCTTTGGAGAGACAATCGCTGTTATTCGATTTATGCCGCATTTTTCCAAAAAAAGCAGGCCGAACCGCATGTTTATTGATATTCTCTTCACCTATGTCACGTGTTCTGAAATTTGGAAAACGGCTGAATTGACGGTATTTTCAGCAACGTACTACGATCGAAATCATTCTCGTGTGTTACTGCAAGAATATCTATTGAAAGGAGAAATGTTGTGACACTTCATGTCGTCGAACACCCGCTAATCGAACACAAGCTCAGTCTGATGCGGGACAAGAATACAAAAATGGAACTGTTCCGACAATTGGTTGGTGAAGTTGCCATGCTGCTTGCCTATGAAGTGACGCGTGATCTGCCGACGGAATACCGTACCATTGAAACTCCGCTCGAAAGAATTGAGTCTTCTTTCATATCCGGCAAGAAGCTTTGCTTCATTTCCATACTCCGTGCTGGCAACGGTCTTCTCGACGGGGTGTTGAACCTTATTCCGAGCGCCCGCGTGGGGCATGTAGGACTCTACCGTGATCCCGAGACGCTGATTGCAGTCGAGTATTACTACAAAGTGCCGCCTGACATTAGCGAACGTCTTGCAATCATTGTGGACCCTATGCTCGCCACAGCGAATACAGCCATCGCAGCAGCGGAGCGTTTAAAACAGTCTGGTGCGAAAAAAATTAAATTTCTGTGCCTGTTGGCAGCTCCAGAAGGCGTTGCAGCTCTTGAGCAAGCGCATCCAGATGTTGAACTTTATGCAGCTGCATTGGACCGAGAGTTGAACAATTACGGATACATCCTTCCTGGACTTGGGGACGCCGGCGACAGGATATTCGGCACTCAGTAGTGTGGATAGCGATATTGCCTGGCAATTGAGCACGGAACATTGTCAGAGATGCAAATTGTTGCGAGGAAAGGGATTCCATATTGCGACGTCGCTTCGGGTACAAATAGATTTCCATAGATGACTGACATTTTCGATTTCAAACCCAAGCGGCAGTTATACGCAGTTTTCGGGAACCCGAGCTCGCACAGCAAATCGCCTCTGGTACATAGCCTCTTCGCCAAGCAGTTTGACATTGATCTTGAATATCGCGCGGTTCATGTTGAAATTGGCGGTTTCGAGCAAGCAGTCAGCGGTTTTGAAGCGAACGGCGGACAAGGCCTCAATGTAACCGTGCCATTCAAACTCAATGCATGGAAGTTCGCCGATGTGTTGAGTGATCACGCGAAATTGGCCGGTGCAGTGAATACACTGTCCTTAGGAAAGACCGTCAAGGGTGACAATACCGATGGTATCGGGTTGGTAACCGACATTAAGACGAGACTGGGAGTTGATATCAGGGATGCCTGTGTGTTGATAATCGGCGCAGGAGGTGCAGTTCGCGGAGTTCTGGGGCCAATCTTGGCGGAACAACCCGAACAAGTATTTATCGCAAACCGAACTAAAGACAAAGCCGTTACGCTGGCCGACGTGTTTGCCCAGTACGGGAACATTATTGGTGGCGGCTTGGACGAAGTTCTAGGCAGAACCTACGATATCGTGATCAATGCCACCTCAAGCGAATTAACAGGCAGCCTGCCGGAAATTCCTTCTGGAGTATTTCAGGATGCTCAATTGGCTTATAACATGATGTACGCGCCGCGACCAACCCAATTTCAGTTGTTGGCAATCGAACATGGCGTCACTAAAACTGCCGATGGACTCGGAATGCTGGTAGAGCAGGCAGCGGAATCATTCTTCCTCTGGCACGGCAAAAAGCCAGAAACCAATTCGGTGATTGATGCCGCCAGAAAGGCACTTTAGTCAATCAGCCTGCAACCACTGCCTCCCGCGAAGAAATACGAAAATGTTGAAATAGGAGGCTTCCACACCCTGCCTTACCGCATGGTCACAAGTTCCTCTGCTACAGTTGGATGAATTGCAACTGTACTGTCGAAATCGCGTTTGCGCGCCGCCATCTTTACTGCGACTGAAAATCCCTGAATCATTTCGTCTGCAAAATCTCCGACGATATGACAGCCAACGATTTTTTCGTCCTCACCCGTGGTAACAAGCTTCACTAGAGTGTCCGAAGCACGGTCCGTAATCTGATAGTACATATTCTGAAACTGGCTTGAATATACCTTTACATCGTCTCCAAACCTAGCCCTTGCTGCGTCTTCACTCAAACCCACTGTGCCAATGGGTGGATGGCTGAAAATGACTGACGGAATATTCTCGTAGTCCAGATAGGCGTCGCTTTTCCCACCGAACAGCCGATCTGAAAGCTTACGTCCTGCGGCAATGGCAACAGGCGTCAATGCGACGCGACCGGTTACATCTCCGACTGCATAAACACCTTTACAAGATGTATTCTGAAATTTATCTGTTTCAATGTAGCCTCGAGAATTGAATTCTACGCCTGCACTTTCGAGATTTAGAGATTGAGAATTCGGTGTGCGCCCGATTGCAAATATGAATTGATCGACTTTATTCAGTGAAGTGCCATTGTCCAATTTGATCGTGAGATTTGAGTTCTTTCGTTCTAGTTCGATAACCGATGTATTCAGTACGAATTTTACTCCAGTTCGCTGCATTTCGGACATGACTACTGAGGTGATTGAAGAATCGAATCTGCGCAATAGCTGATCCTTTCGCAGGATCATAGTCACCTGGCTTCCAAGTCCATGCAGCATGCCAGCAAATTCGGTGGCAATGTAGCCAGCACCTGATATCGCGACCTTTGCAGGAAGTTCCTCCATCTCGAAAAATCCGTCGCTGGTTATGCCATATTCTGAGCCAGGGACGTTTGGAATAACAGGTCGGCTGCCGGTTGCTATCAGAATGTGGGCTGCTTCAAATTTGTCGTCATTTACTTGCAGGGTGTTGGATGAGGTAAAGCGAGCCGTTCCTTCAATACGGGCGACATCGGCATTCTCAAGATTAACTGCGTAAACATCATTCAGACGGGCAATATACGCATCGCGAGACTTCTTGATAACTGCCCAGTCGAATCCTTCGTTTATAACTGTAAATCCATAATCGGCTGCATCGTGAAGGGTTTCTGCAATTCGCGAAGTGGTCCACATTACTTTTTTGGGCACGCATCCGACATTAACACAAGTCCCCCCTAGTTTGTGATGTTCAATCACTGCACACTTGGCACCGTATTCGCTTGCTCGCCGTGCCGCCGCTATACCGCCGCTTCCACCGCCGATCACTATCATGTCGAATTGCTTTTTCATTGTTCCTTCTTTTGGCTAATTGTTTTGATTTTGAATTTTACTGGTTTCGCTAAAAAATGATGTGCCTTGACATATCGCAGAGCGATATAAAAGTCATGAGCAATTATCCAATAAATGAAAGTAGTTGGTTGGGCTAAAAGAATTGATTGTGCTCAATCGAATAGAGGAGCTGACATATTGTAAATTCACGACCCGGATTCAATGAATAATCTAGCGTTACCGCCTGCCGCGGTTGTGTCAATGCACACTGATTTTTCTACGATGAAGAGCCAGGGCGCGTCCTGATCCGTAGTGAATTGAATGATTGCGCCTAGTCTTGACGCGAGTTCCAATCGAATTGTTCTCAACAACTCTTGTGGGTAGTCACCCACAGTGATTCCAACAAAGTCGCTAGATAACGTAATCGTCGCGGAGTCCGGCATCACTTGGCTTTGTAAAATCGGCACACCTGAAGATTGCAAGTTTGCAATAAGTTGACTTTCAATTCCAACCCCCAGCACTGCATTTCCGGCTGCCAGTGCCTGCAGAACATGTGTGTCTGATCCAATACAAATGAACACGCCCTTTGGGTGTAGGTAAATGTGGTTGCTTTCACCTGTTGGCCCCTCAAGATCGATAAGCGAAGGGACTAGTTTGGCCGTCTGCGCCAATACCTCCAAGAGTTCAGGCCGGTCCGCCACTGCTGACCTCAAAATGGATATTCGGTTCTCCTGACAAGCCCAATCCGATTGCAGTTTAACCAATCTGCGAAGTGATTCACGAGCATCGCCTCTTGTTTCAGCAGGATACTCAAAGTCAGCTGTTTGTTTGAATTTCCCAAATCGTCGAAGGCGGGCAACATAGAAGGGTCCGCCAGCTTTGGGACCAGTTCCGGACAGACCTCTTCCGCCGAAAGGCTGAGAGCCTACTACTGCTCCAATCTGGTTGCGGTTTACATAAATGTTCCCGGCGTTCACGCTTTCAGACAGCTGTTGAACCCGCCGGTCAATTCGAGTGTGAAGGCCGAACGTAAGCCCGTATCCGGTTTTGTTGATGTCTTCCACTACCTTGGAAATGTCCCGAGATTCATATGTAGCTACATGTAGAATGGGTCCAAAAATCTCACGCTCCAGTTCCTCAATTCCCGACACGCGAAATACACTCGGAGGCACAAAATAGCCGTCAAGGTGAGTAGAAAGTTCTCGCTGATATAGCAGGCGGTTTTCGCTTTCCATCCTGTTGCAATAGGCCAGCAGATCGCTTTGTGCGTGTTCGTCAATGATCGGTCCGACATCAGTTGAAATATCCCATGGGTCACCTACTCTCAATTGTTCCATGGCACCAAATAGCATATTGAGCAGCCGAGATTCCATTTCGTTCTGTACATACAGAATTCGCAATGCAGAACACCTTTGCCCTGCGCTCTGAAATGCCGATGCGATAATATCTTTGACAGCCTGCTCCGGCAATGCAGTAGAGTCCACGATCATTGCGTTCAGTCCGCCTGTTTCAGCAATGAGAGGTGCCTCTATAGCGCATGATTTCGCCATTGATCGATAGATGGCTTGAGCCGTATCAGTAGAGCCTGTAAAACAGATCCCGGAAATGCGTTCGTCCGCTGAAAGCATCGCTCCTACGGTTTCACCGTAGCCAGGAAGAAACTGTACAACGTCTTTCGGAATACCGACTTGGTGCATGAGTTCTACCGCTCTTGCACCGGTCAGTGACGACTGCTCAGCAGGTTTTCCAATCACCGAATTTCCAGCTGCAAGCGAGGCTGTAATCTGACCGGTGAAAATTGCGAGTGGGAAATTCCAAGGCGAGATGCAGGCAATGACTCCACGGGCGCAGTGATCGGGCATACGTTCCAGCCGAATGGCTTCGTTTGCATAGTATCGACAGAAGTCCACTGCCTCTCTCACTTCGGAAATTGAATCGGCAATCGTCTTGCCGGTTTCCTGAACCATCAAGGCTATCAGTTCCGATGAGTGTTTTTCATAAGCGTCGGCGATGCGATTGAGTAGTTCGGAACGAATTGAAGCGTTCGTGCTACTCCACTGATTGAAACCCGACTGCGCGCGTTCAATGGCGTCGTTAGCGTATGCCGATCCAGTTTGAATTACCGTGCCTACTTGGATTCGTGGGTGTGCAGGATTGCAGATAACTTCCGTCGGGTTGTTTGGGTCAGAAACCAAATCGGACCAGCCAGCATGCCATTCGCAATTTCGGTACTGCTCCATCTCCCCGTACAGCGCTTTCATTGCATTGACATCCGCCAGATCGATGCCTTTGGAATTTGTTCTCGAATCGCCAAAGATGTTGCTTGGCTGCCGTACCGACGGATTTGGTATGGAATGCCTCAGTTCTCGAACTTTCTCGATTGGGTCTGAAGCGACTTCTGCCAGCGGAATGTCCGTGTCCACCAGTTGATTCAGGAAAGAACTATTTGCTCCATTTTCCAGAATTCTCCGCACAAGATAAGCAAGAAGGTCTTCGCGGGCACCCACTGGAGCATAGATTCTGCAACGGTATCCAAATTTTTTTCTAGCCGCCTCGTGAACATCTTCTCCCATGCCGTGAAGTCTTTGAAACTCGAATCTGTTGTGGCTGTCCGTCATGGCCATCACCGCACAAATTGTGTGTACATTATGAGTTGCAAACTGGGGATAAATTCGATCGTTCAGATCAAGTAAACGTCGGGCGCAGGTGAGGTAAGACAAGTCGGTCGAACACTTTCTCGTGAACACAGGAAAGGAGGAAATCCCCAGCACTTGTGCGCGTTTGATTTCAGTATCCCAGTAAGCCCCCTTTACAAGTCGCAACATGATTCTGCGATCAAACTTTTCGGCAAGACCATACAGGCAGTCGATGACAAAGCGTGCACTCGGACTGTATGCCTGAACAACAGCCCCAAATCCATTCCAGCCTTTCAGTGACGGATTGGATAGAGTCCTCTTGATGACTTCCAAAGACAGATCCAGCGTGTCTGCCTCTTCCGCATCAATGTTGAATCCCATGTTCGCTTTCTTTGCAAGCTGTGCGAGCGACAGAACGGAGTCAACCAGCTCATCTAAAATAAATTCTCTTTGTGTTGACTGATATCGGGGGTGAAGTGCCGACAGCTTGACGGAAATTCCAGGATTTTCCCAGAAGTTGTCGGAGTTGCATTTGCCTGCTATGAACTCAATGGCCTGAAAATAGGAGGACCAGTAACGCCTTGCATCATCGGCTGTCAGGGCCGACTCACCCAGCATGTCATAAGAGTATACATAGCCATTGCGTACAAGTCCTTCGCCCCGCTCAGTCGCAGATTCGATCGTCGTTCCAAGGATGAATTGATCCGCAATCCTTCGGATTGCTTGGGCGACAACCACTCTGACCACAGGCTCCCCGAGTCTTTTTACGATGCGTCGAAGCGTGTCTGCGACATCGCCGACGTCTGCTTCTTTCAGAATCTTACCGGTCAGTAACAATGTCCATGTTGAGGCGTTGACTAAGGATGAGCTTGAATGCCCAAGATGATTTCCCCAGTGTGCTGCAGAAATCTTGTCACTGATCAGAGTGTCAATTGTGGTGGTGTCGGGCACTCGTAAAAGAGCCTCAGCCAGACACATCAGTGCAATTCCTTCTTGTGATGTCAAGCCATACTCGGAGAGAAACGATGACATGATTCGTGGGGAACTGGCTTCGCGTACCGTTGCAATCAGTTCGGTTGCCCGTTGACTAGCACTCAGACGTTGAATTTCAGTCAGCGGAGCTTGCTCAAGCAAGCTGTGCACAACGGTAGATTCATCTGCGAGATAAGCACTTCTGAAGATTTTTAGCAGTACTTCAGGATCCCAGGATTGTTGGATAGTTTCTGTCAAGAATTGAATCGAATCCGAATGATTTCTCCCTCCTTCAGTTCATATGATTTACCTTCAATACGCACCCGACCGGCATCTTTCACCAATTGTTCAGTTCCGTATGACAGGAGATCTTCGCTTGACACCACTTCCGCTCGAATGAATCCCTTTTCCATATCTGTATGTATCATTCCCGCTGCCTGTTTCGCAGTCGTACCTTTTGGAAATGCCCAGGCTCGAACCTCGGATTCGTTGAAAGTGAAAAATGTCTGTAATCCAAGTAGAGAGTAACCCGTACGCACTACATTATCTAAAGCGGAAACATCGACACCGAGTTCTGCACGAAATGAAATTTGTTCGTCCTTCGACAATTGTGCCAATTCGTATTCAATTTTCGCACAAATCGTTACCATGGGAGCCTTCAAATCATCTACTAGAGCACCATCAGAGAGTAGCAGTTGTCCTTCGCTGACATTCAATATGTAGAATTTGGGCTTGCTCGTCAGTAGATGCAGGTTGCGGATGATCTTCTGTTCTTCCGCATCCGGTTCAACCCCACTGAATGGTTTTCCCTGTTCAAGCATTGATTCGACAGTTTTGAGCACAGCAACAGCTTTCTGCTGTTTTTTGTCTCCGATTCGGGCACGTCTGGATGCTTTTTCTGTTGCCTTGCGTACTGTTTCCAGGTCTGCCAGGAGCAACTCCAGACTGACGATGTCGATTTCGTCTTTCCAATCATTTTTGTTATCGAAGCCACCGATCACATGAGCGATCAGGTCCATCTCGCGAATGTGTGCTAGAAATCGATTTCCAAGTCCTTCACCATGTGATGCCCCTTCAACCAAACCGGCAATATCTACAAATTCGATCACTGCTGAGACTTGCGTTTCAACGCCTGTAATCTTCGCAATTTCCGGCAGCCGAGGCTCCGGAACGAATGCTACTCCGACATTCGATTCGATTGTACAGAACGGAAAGTTCTCCGCTGCTACCTGAGAGCCTGTCAGTGCATTAAACAGAGTGGATTTGCCGACATTCGGCACGCCGATGATTCCGCACCGAAAACCCATGTCGCCAGATTGTGCGGGTCAGGCACCCAGTGAGGATTCGGGTGAGGAGTCGGTTGCTTTGGGCCTGCTGTGCAGTGCTGTCATCGCCCGTTCCAGATTTCCCCTCATAATTTCCGGAAGCGAATCCAATGCATCGGAAATTGCGTCGTCAATAAGACTCTGATCGCGCAATGACGGAGTACTCAGCACGTAGGGAATGGTGCCGAGCTTTGGATTAGGACGGCCGATACCGATGCGTATCCGTAGAAATTCTGGGTTTCCGGTTCTGGATATGATGTCGCTGAGACCATTGTGCCCGCCATGCCCTCCGGTTGATTTCAGCCGTACGACTCCCGCTGGAAGATCAAGGTCGTCATGCACTACGATGGCGTTTCCCGGATCGATGTCATAGTAACTTGTGACTAACTGAAATGCGGTGCCGCTTCGGTTCATGTACGTAATTGGCTCTACCAGCCAAACCGGCACCTCAGAAACTGTCGTGCGAACTAGATTCGCTTTCAAGCGAGGATTGAGCTTTAGCTTTAGCTGGTACTGTGCAGCTAAAGCGTCGATAAATCGAAAACCGCAATTATGACGGGTGTGTCGATATTGTTCGCCAGGGTTACCAAGACCGATGATTGCGTGCGTCTGCGTCATGATTCACTGTACTATGCTTGACTTGCGAGAAGCACAGAGCCAAGTCGATTTTCTTGAGATTGAGCCGGTGTAAACGAAAATCAAACAGCCCATCAATCCGATGATTCGACCTCCAGTGGCTCAGCGGCAGCGAGCTCCAGCTCTTCTTCTGCTTCCTCTTCCTCAAAATCCGCCGAGATTTTGGACGGCGTGACGGAAGCAATCGCGTAGTCGTCGCTATCGTGATAGGCGGTAGTCAATTCAACGCCCTCTGGCAGAACAATGTCTGAAATATGCACCGCCTGGTTCATCTCAAGTTCACTTACATCGACCTCCAGAAATTCCGGAAGATTCTTCGGCAGACACTGGATTTCAACATCTACTATGAGCCGAGAAAATATACCTCCGGTGGTCTTGATTCCAGGTGCAATATCATCGCCAATGAAGTGCAGCGGAACCCGAAGAGAAATCATCTCAGTCGCTTTCACACGTTGCAGGTCTACATGCATCACTTGCGATTTGTATGGGTGCATTTGAACTTCTCGAAGAATGGCTCCCTGTTTTTTGCCGCTTTCCTTGACATCAATGATGGCAGAGTGAAACGCTTCGATTTCGAGGATGTGCATCAATGAATCATGCTCAGTCACATAGTGCGAGTTTTTTTTGTCGGCGCCGTAAATCACGACAGGCACCATTCCCTCGCGTCGCAATCTGCGACTATTTGAAGAACCGAAATCTTCGCGCGGCGTCAATTCTAGTGTGAAATTGGTACTCATTTGGTTATTTCCTTTTTAACCGTTTTACTTAGGGTTTGAATGTACTAGTCTACAAAGATTGAACTGACAGAGTCTCCGATCGAAATTCGACGAATTGCTTCTCCGATCAGTTGCGATACATCAAGTTGACGAATTTTATTGCACTTTTGTGCTTTTTCGGAAAGATTTATTGAATTACACACCACAAGTTCATCCATAACCGAGTCGTTTACGCGTTCTATGGCGTTTCCTGACAGAACTGGGTGCGTGCAATAGGCTTTCACTGCCAGCGCACCTTTCTGGGAGAGCACTTGCGCAGCTTCGCACAGTGTGTTGGCAGTGTCCACGATATCGTCAATAAATACACAGGTGCGTCCTTCGACATCGCCGATGACATTCATCACTTCCGCAACATTGGGTCTGGGTCTTCGTTTGTCGACAATCGCAAACTGCGCTTCAATCTGTTCTGCGATCGAACGAGCTCGAACCACCGCGCCGACGTCAGGCGAGACGATAGTAAGATTTTCTGGACGGTGTTTCCACAGGTCGCCGATAATGACCGGCCTTGCATAAACGTTGTCGGTGGGAATGTCGAAAAATCCCTGAATTTGGTCGGCATGCAGGTCCATGGTGAGCACGCGGTCGGCACCGGCGGTGTCGACTAAAGACGCCACGAGCTTGGCGGTGATCGGCACGCGCGAATTACGCGGTCGGCGATCTTGCCTGGCATATCCGAGATACGGAATCACCGAGGTGATACGGCCTGCTGAAGATCGTTTGGCGGCATCAATCATCACCAGCAGTTCCATAAGATTGTCGTTGGTTGGTGAACAGGTCGGCTGAATGATGAATACATCCATGTTTCGAATGTTTTCGCTGATTTCAACTGCGATTTCACCATCGCTGAAGCGTCCGACAGTCGCATTGCCTAGCGGTACAGCAAGGTACTCTGCAATCTGCTCAGCAAGCTGCCGATTGGCATTGCCAGTCAGAATCATCATGTTTTCGATCAACATGCCGACACCTCTTTATCCGATTCAGTCGAAGTTAAGAATTTCGATTGTGAGTGTTCTGGATTTAGCAAACTGATTGACTGGGGTGCCAGGATTCGAACCTGGGTATGCCGGAATCAAAATCCGGTGCCTTACCGCTTGGCTACACCCCAAAAGGTATTGGTTTGGTTTAGAAATTCGAAGTGAAATGTCTTCCAGGTACAGTCCAAGGCGCACCATTATGAATTACCGCGTAAAATTGTAATACGACAAGGCTGAAATGCCAACAGAAATTAACGCGAAGTTGTTCGCCTCACAGATTGTGAAATGATCAACCTCTTTGAAATTTCGATTAAAGCTACCCTTACCATAGCCCTAGAAACTCATTTTTTCACACTGGATCAAGTGCATCTGACGTGAATGCCGTAGTCTGTGTGGAAACTTGTTATATCATCGATAAATTATTGGCAGTTGCCAAATCTGAAATCAGTTCAGCGCAGTGATTCAGTCACCTGAATCCAAGGGGCGGAAGCTAGTACAACATCGGCAACGACTAACATAAGACAGACACAATGCAGAGGCGATCGTTTCTCAAATTGAGTGCAGCTGCGGTTACTGCTTTGACATCAGTTTCTCAAGCAGTTCCGATCGCGGCGTCGGCCAAACCACGGATTCAGCGCTACGTCCCCCTTGGTAACACCGGACTTGAGGTTTCTGACATTTCTTTCGGCTGCAGCCGTCTGTCCGACTCAAAATTGGTGCGCTACGCATATGAACGAGGTGTAACCTACTTTGACACGGCAGAAAGCTATCGCGGCGGAGCGTCGGAGACGGCAGTTGGACTGGCTCTTTCGGATGTTCGTGAAAATGTAGTCATTGCGTCGAAGACAAAAGCACGTGAAGGCGACACAAGACGCCAGATGATGAGCGCTTTGGAAAAAAGTCTCAAGCGTCTGCGAACCGACTATGTAGACATCTATTACAACCACGCAGTGAATGATCCGGCTCGCATGCAAAATCCGGAATGGGCCGAATTCACAGAAACAGCCAAAATGCAGGGGAAGATCAGGTTTCGCGGCATGTCAGGTCATGGTTCGCGACTGGTCGAGAGTCTGGATTATGCTCTGGACCATGATCTGGTTGATGTGGTTCTTGTTGCGTTCAATTTTGCCCAGGATCCGGATTTCGAAGAAAGGCTTCGTTATCTGTTTCACTACATCGCTCTGCAGCCAGACCTTATACGAGTACTGGACAAGGCGCGTAACAAGGGTGTCGGGGTTGCTGCAATGAAAACACTGATGGGCGCAAGACTGCACGACATGCGCCCTCACGAACTTGAAGGCGGAACTTTTTCACAAGCGGCGCTCAAATGGGCTTTGGCGAGCAATCACATCGACGTAGCTCTAATCTCCATGACGGATCATGCGAAAATTGACGAGTATATCGGCGCATCCGGCGAGCCGATTATCACTGAAAACGATTTTTCTTTGCTTGCGCGATATGCAGCAGCCCAGGCGACGCGCTACTGTCAGCATGGTTGCGGGATTTGCATGATGGCATGTCCCTATGACGTTCCGATTCCTGAACTGTTGAGAGTGCGGATGTATGACGTGGATTACCGCGATCCAGAGCTAGCGCTTGCCAGCTACTCGAATCTGCAACACCAATCCAGTCGCTGTATGAACTGCGTTGAGCAGTCCTGCCTCGGCAGCTGCCCGAACAACTTGCCGATTCCAGTCTATACCCGTGATGCGATAAACAGGTTTGGCCAGGCGTGAGGAGATTCCTTGCGCACTTTCTATTCATTCTAGCTGCTTGGACTCTGACGGTTAAGTTCGTTTTGCCGGTCAGTTGGGCGGTTTTCGAAAATCTTCCGCTGAAAACTTTTGTCTATTGGGATTTTTGGTGGGTTGTTCATCTGTGGCTTGGATACGCCTTGTTGACGCGTGCCAAATATTTGCTGCAATTCGCGTTGGTGGTGTCAGTAGCCGAAATCGGAATCGTTGCAGCAAAATTTATTTTTTTCTTTTCCGACCCAGTTTGGACAGTCTGGTCAATGAATTGGTTCGTCAACAAGGTGTTCGTGGTTGTGTGCTTTGTTCTTCTACTTTTACATGCAGCGTTTCGCTCAAATGAATATCGACATTCAACCATG
>CBDCPT010000004.1:1310000-1608260 GCA_965220395.1 Arenicellales bacterium
CGGTATTCATATCTGAATACATAGGATATGAAGGCGAACCCGGTGAACTGAAACATCTAAGTAACCGGAGGAACAGAAATCAACCGAGATTCCCTGAGTAGCGGCGAGCGAAACGGGAACAGCCAGCACTCTTTAGCGCAAAATCTAGTAGAACGGTCTGGAAAGTCCGGCCATAGTAGGTGATAGCCCTGTATACGAAAGGTTTTGTGTGGAACTAGGTGTGCGACAAGTAGAGCGGGACACGTGAAATCCTGTTTGAAATTGGGGGGACCATCCTCCAAGGCTAAATACTCCCTACCGACCGATAGTGAACCAGTACCGTGAGGGAAAGGCGAAAAGAACCCCTGTTAGGGGAGTGAAATAGAACCTGAAACCGTGTGCGTACAAGCAGTCGGAGCCTCGGCTTGGCCGGGGTGACGGCGTACCTTTTGTATAATGGGTCAGCGACTTACTTCTCAGTGGCAAGGTTAACCGTTTAGGGGAGCCGTAGGGAAACCGAGTCTGAATAGGGCGAATTAGTCGCTGGGAGTAGACCCGAAACCGGACGATCTACCCATGGCCAGGTTGAAGGCGCGGTAACACGTGCTGGAGGACCGAACCAACTGATGTTGAAAAATCAGTGGATGAGCTGTGGGTAGGAGTGAAAGGCTAATCAAGTTCGGAGATAGCTGGTTCTCCCCGAAAGCTATTTAGGTAGCGCCTCGTGTCTCACTCTCGGGGGTAGAGCACTGTTATGGCTAGGGCTGCATCCAGCGGTACCAACCCATTGCAAACTCCGAATACCGAGAAGTGCAATCACGGGAGACAGACTGCGGGAGATAAGTTCCGTGGTCGAAAGGGAAACAGCCCAGACCGCCAGCTAAGGTCCTTAAATCATTGCTCAGTGGGAAACGATGTGGGAAGGCCCAGACAGCCAGGAGGTTGGCTTAGAAGCAGCCATCCTTTAAAGAAAGCGTAACAGCTCACTGGTCGAGTCGGCCTGCGCGGAAGATTCAACGGGGCTCAAGCAATGTACCGAAGCTGCGGATGCGTGTTTACACGCATGGTAGGGGAGCGTTCTGTAAGCTGTCGAAGGTGTGCTGTAAGGCATGCTGGAGGTATCAGAAGTGCGAATGCTGACATGAGTAGCGATAAAGGGAGTGAAAAACTCCCTCGCCGGAAGCCCAAGGTTTCCTGCGCCACGTTAATCGGCGCAGGGTGAGTCGGCCCCTAAGGCGAGGCCGAAAGGCGTAGTCGATGGGAATCAGATCAATATTTCTGAACCGCGTATAACTGTGATGGGGGGACGAAGAAGGCTAGATCATCCGGGTGTTGGAAGTCCCGGTTTAAGCGTGTAGGGAGCACTCTTCAGGAAAATCCGGGAGTGCATATTCCGAGACGTGATGACGAGCACATTGCGTTGCGAAGTGATTGATGCCATGCTTCCAGGAAAAGCCTCTAAACTTAGGTTATGCGTGACCGTACTGTAAACCGACACAGGTGGGCGGGGCGAGAAGCCCAAGGCGCTTGAGAGAACTCGGGTGAAGGAACTCGGCAAAATGACACCGTAACTTCGGGAGAAGGTGTGCCCCTTTTACGTGAAAGCCCTCGCGGCTGGAGCGGAACGGGGTTGCAACAAAGAGGTGGCTGCGACTGTTTATTAAAAACATAGCACTCTGCAAACTCGCAAGAGGACGTATAGGGTGTGACGCCTGCCCGGTGCCGGAAGGTTAAATGCGGAGGTTAGCTCTAGGGCGAAGCTTCTAATTGAAGCCCCGGTGAACGGCGGCCGTAACTATAACGGTCCTAAGGTAGCGAAATTCCTTGTCGGGTAAGTTCCGACCTGCACGAATGGCGTAACGATGGCCACACTGTCTCCACCCGGGACTCAGCGAAATTGAACTCGCTGTGAAGATGCAGCGTACCCGCAGCTAGACGGAAAGACCCCGTGAACCTTTACTACAGCTTCATACTGGATTTTGAACATACCTGTACTGAATAGGTGGGAGGCTACGAAACCAAGACGCTAGTTTTGGTGGAGCCAACAAGAGGAATACCACCCTGATATGTTTGAGGTTCTAACCGAGGTCCGTTACCCGGATCCGGAACAGTGTGTGGTGGGTAGTTTGACTGGGGCGGTCTCCTCCTAAAGAGTAACGGAGGAGCGCAAAGGTATCCTAAGTACGGTCGGAAATCGTGCGGATAGTGTAAAGGCACAAGGATGCTTGACTGCGAGACAGACACGTCGAGCAGGTGCGAAAGCAGGTCTTAGTGATCCGGTGGTTCTGTATGGAAAGGCCATCGCTAATCGGATAAAAGGTACTCCGGGGATAACAGGCTGATACCCCCCAAGAGTCCATATCGACGGGGGTGTTTGGCACCTCGATGTCGGCTCATCTCATCCTGGGGCTGGAGTCGGTCCCAAGGGTATGGCTGTTCGCCATTTAAAGAGGTACGCGAGCTGGGTTTAGAACGTCGTGAGACAGTTTGGTCCCTATCTGCTGTGGGCGCTGGAGACTTGAGAGGAGCTGCTCCTAGTACGAAAGGACCGGAGTGGACATACCTCTGGTGTTCCAGTTGTCACGCCAGTGGCATTGCTGGGTAGCTATGTATGGACGGGATAACCGCTGAAAGCATCTAAGCGGGAAGCCTCCCTCAAGATTAGGTCTCCCTGGACCATTAAGGTCCCTGAAGGGCCGTTGAAGACTACAACGTTGATAGGCGGGATGTGGAAGTGCAGTAATGTATTGAGCTAACCCGTACTAATTGCCCGTGAGGCTTGACCATATAACACTCGAGCTGTTCGAGTGGTTGTATGTTCACTAAAGTGCATATCAAGTTCTTTGACTACCAATTTTATTGATTCAGTATTTCTCCATGAAGCTGGATCTACCGATTTGCCCGGCGGCCATAGCAAGCGGGTACCACCTGAATCCATCTCGAACTCAGTAGTGAAAACGTTTCGCGCCGATGATAGTGCGGAGGAATTCCGTGTGAAAGTAGGTACTGCCGGGCATTGATTATTACCAGTCTGATTAATTCCACGCATTTCTACTTTTTGCCAGTCGGTAGTGTCTCGGGCCTGGACGAGTTGGAGGTCGAAATCATTATCTCTGCACTGTGTGCCGTAGCCGAGCCTGTAGCATTGTGGTTTCTGTGGCGTCCGCAACTTCGCGACCCATCTGACGAGATGGTGCTTGAAACTGCAATAAATGGTAAAGCAGATGGCATAGTTACGTTCAACCAACGAGATTTTGGCAATGCGTCCAAGCACTTCGGAATAGAATTATTGTTTCCCCAAGAGGCATTGAGGAGAATATTAAGATGAAGAAATCTGTCAGCACCTATCCATTACGGTTACCAGCATCTTTAAAGGCAACGGTTGCTGAAATCAGCAAGGAAGATGGCACGAGCATTAACCAGTTTGTAGCGACGGCAGTTGCCGAGAAGATATCCGCCATGAGAACTGCCGAGTTCTCCGCTAACCGTGCAACTGAAGCTGACATTGAGTCGGCGAGGCGCATTTTGCGCAGAGATGGCGGTCAACTACCGGAAGCAAAAGATCAACTGTCTTGAAATAAGTCTTCGCGTATGTTGAAATTCGGAGAAAGGGGGTATTCTCCTAGTACGAAAGGACTGGAGTGGACATAACTCTGGTGCTACAGTTGTCACGCCAGTGGATTGCTAGGTATCCATGTATGGACGGGATGACCGCTGAAAGCATCTGAGCGGGAAGCCTCCCTCAAGATTAGATCTACCGATTTGCCCGGCGGTCATAACAAGCGGGTACCACCTGAATCAATCTCGAACTCAGTGGTGAAAACGTTTCGTGTCGATGACAGTGCGGAGGAAATTCCGTGTGTGAAAGTAGGTACCGCCGGACATCGACTTTCAGGTCCTTGCAGACGTTCGTCTTTCTCCCCATAGAAGGAACATTCTGCAGTCACTTCCATGTGAGTTGCCTTCGAATTCATATCGTATTTATTTGAAGTTTGAAAATCAAGATTTGGCTCTCGAAATCATTTGTTGAACAGCTGTATTTGCATTGATGGCAATAACTTCTATATCTTGGTGCCTGCCAGGGAAAACGCGAAATACCTCGTCCGCAAATGCCTGACCTACAGTTTCGACCTTATTGAAATCCAAGAATACTGTATTGAAATTGTCAACTCGGGCCATTAGTCTTCTTGCTTGAGAACGAGAAATCAACTTTTCACGGTTGTATTGCGCCAATCGGACTGGAACTATTGTTATCGAAAAGGCATAATCTTCACCGGACGTATACTGATCAAAAATTTCTTTTGCCGTTCGTGAAACTTGATTGTCCAACTTCATTGAGATCATAGTGCCAGAGCCGTATCTCTCGCTTTCCAGAATCCAATCCCCCAATTCGCTGAATTTATGATGAAAGAATGTTTCACCTGACAATATCGTAAACTCATCAAACATTCTCGAAGTGAAAAAGATACCCTGACCTGAGTGGTTTTCAGGGTCAGTTGTCAGCTTGCCCTTGGACAACTCAAGCATCGCATGTCTCTCATCCAGCAATCCAAATTGATTTTGGATTTTCGTAAAAATTCCAACTCCGTCGTCTATCAGAACAAGCTTAACGCTAGCAGCGGTTTTCTCAACCTCTACACTGACGTCATTTCCGTCTGAATGATCAATAGCGTTATTAAATATTTCCGAAAAACCATATTGCCAAATATCCAAAACATTGTCAGGCAGTTCATCCAATAAATCTTCAATATCACTTCTCCATACGACATCTTCGGCCAATTGGCTGTCTAACGGATATTGCCTCTGCCAGCTAAGAACACGAAGACGATAGGAGCGGTTCCTTGTTACTCCCTCTGCGTCCAGTACTTGGTCGTCCATCAACTGGTTCAAGTGCCGGTTGACTGCCTGCCGAGATATGGAAAATCTATTTGAGGTTCTTTTTGCAATGTTATTTGGAAACTTCTCTACATTCCGGATGATGAAGTTCCGAATTTCTTGACTTCTTTTTGTCATGTCGAACTGATATATTGTCAACTAAATATTCATTTATTATCAACTATTGTTTTTATTTTGTCAACTTTCAAGAATTTGTTGAGCAGGATTTTGGTACTCCGACTTTCGGTTCACCAATGAATGGGCGCTTAACTGACAAGGGAGAAAACTAGGTAAACAGAAAAGAAAAACAATCTGAACCGGTCTTCTGTGAAGCACTGTGAGCACTGATGCAGTTTGACTAGATATTGTCCTGATTGAGGCTATGCACACAACCGATGCTTAAATATTTCAAACTGACGCATTACTTTCAATCACACCGTTCTTGAAATGACTAGTCTGTCTAGTGTAAAATTTTCGCATGAGCATAATTTATTCTACATATGAAGCAAAAGCGCGTTTCTCGGAGATTCTTCAATTGGTTCGGTCGGGCAAGACCGTTACGATATCCTACCGCGGAAATCCGGTTGCGGAAATACGTTCAGTTGAACTCAAAGAACTATCAACCGAAGAACGTTTGGATAAACTCAAGAAACGCGGAGTCTATATCCCTGCAAAAAGGCCGCTGATACCATTCAAATATGGGGAGCGGAGACCCGGTGCCTTGAAAAGATTTCTAGAAGATCGTAACGAATGAACTTTGCATACATAGATTCTTCCGCAGTGGTTGCTATGGCTTTCCATGAACCAGATGCTTTTGTTCTGACCGAGAAACTTGCCACGATGAAAAATCTCGTTTCATCCAATTTACTCGAAGCAGAAACTCGAGCTGTATGTGCGCGCGAGAATATCGAATTTCCCGAACCTCTTCTCTTGGAAATCGGTTGGATTTTGCCGGAACGTCCGCTAGCAAGAGAGTTGAAGATGGTTTTGGATGCAGGGTACCTGAGAGGTGCAGATTTATGGCATGTCGCCTCGGCACTTTATGCCTTTAGAGAACCATACCAGAATTTCTTTATAACGCTAGATGGCAGGCAAGAGGCTGTTGCTCGTGCAATAGGTTTCCAGGTGTTGACTGGCAATTTGTCTTGAATTGCAATTAATCGTCATTGATCAAAATGAGCAATACGTTGCTGAATTTGGGTTTCGGACCTCTCTTCGAGCGGCAGATTTTGAGTGCACTGCCATTCGAAACTAACCATACTCGATTGAACAGATTATCATCCCCCGCGTTCAACCCGGTTTCCACTCTACACTTATCTTTTACTCAAAAAATGAAAGATGAATCGCTATCTTCAATATGCGGTTAGGGTTTCCATATTTGTCATCGTAATGTTTGCGATTGCCGATTCAGTTTCAGGTATGGAATCGGATTCCAACATACGAGTGCCCGCCGAATGGGAACCGCAGGAGGCGATTTGGCTGCAGTGGCCGGGTCCGTATGAAAAAGCTCACGAAGAAGCGTTTGCCAGAATGTCCGCAGTCATCGTCCAATACCAGAAACTTCATGTTCTCTGTAACTCGGAACAAATAAAAAAACAGGCTCAGGATGCCATTTCAAAAACAGGAACAAATCCCGACCATGAAAATATTGTTTGGCACATACTTCCGAATGACAACGCCTGGATGCGAGATAACGGTCCTGTTTATGTTGTTTCAGATGACGAGATGCGAATTCAGAACTGGAAATTCAACGCTTGGGGAGGTGCATTCGGGTTGAATATCCCCTATTCCCGAGACGATGAGGTTCCAATTCGGATCGGCGAGTATCTGAAAATGCCCGTGGATACCATTGAAATAGTACATGAGAGAGGTAATCTGGAATTTAATGGAGTTGATACAGCGATTGCCAACTGGAGTGTTTTGGGAGATCCTGAACGCAATCCAGGCTACACCGGTGATCAGGCTGAAGCAGATATGAAGCGGCACTTCGGTGTTTCGAAAGTGATTCTGATTGAAGGCATTCCTGAAAACGATTTGACGAAAGGGCATGTTGATGGAATCGCGAGATTTATCGACGCCGAAACAGTGGTGGTCGCCCAATGTACTGCTACGTCGAAATGCAAACCAGGTGATGGACGCGATGATGCTGTATATGAAAACGCTGCAAAGACTATTGAAGATCGCGGATTTAGAGTGATTCGAGATCCCATGGAAGCTGTTGTGAGATTCAGAGGTCAGGCCTTCGACACCAACTATGTAAACTGGATTGTCGGAAACGGTTTTGTGATTCTGGTCGGTTTTGGCAACCCACAAACAGATCGTGCAGCAAAGTCACGAGTGAAGTCTTATTTTCCGGGTCGGGACATTCATGTCGTTGAAATGCTCAGTTCCTGGGCATCCGGCGGCGGTGCGCACTGCCACACCAACGATCAGCCAGTGATGCCGAGCCTGCAAAAAAATTAGCCAGCTTCGGAAATCAAGTTCCGAAACCGGCTTCTTAGCGTGCAGTCTGAAGCAATTGCTTACTGACTGCTTACTTCAAGTTCATTTGCAGTGTGGGAGTACTGCTCCTGTTTCTGGTCAGATAACATTACAATTCAAATTAGTTTCGTAAGTCGCTACGATTGACGCTTTGTCGGCAATATACGAGAATATATACAGGAAATACAGGGAAAAATTTTTCTTGAAAACGTAATATTTGAAGTTATGATATTGACCCTTATCCTACTATAGAGTTGGTGCTGAAACCGACTGCAGTGCTTGTTGCAGCCTTTTGGTGCAATTAGCAAAATTCCGAATAGGAGGCGAGCAAACGCAATGAAATCATCATCTACATCATCAAGGATCGATCAAGAATGGAATTATGTTCCGCAATTGCCGGTAAAATTGTCGCCAGCATTTGATTGGAAGCCTAGACCCATTGCTACACTACGCTGGATTGCTGGGGCATGGACACCGTTCGGTTCTTATGCCCTCAGTATTGTCCTTGCAGTCATTGTCTATGCAACTTTTCAGCCGACTGAAGAAACTATGCGAGAATTCGGGCTCGGCTGGGTTGCGCAAATTTGGTTGCGTAATCTGTTTTTGATGATTCTTGTCGCTGGCATTCTACATCTGTATCTGTACACGTTCAGACGGCAGTCGGATAAACTCAAATTTGAAAAACGAGACTTAGACCGCAGCAGCAAAATTCACAATTTTGGCAACCAGGTACTCGACAATATGTTTTGGACTCTGGTGAGCGGCGTGACAATCTGGAGTCTGTATGAAATTGTTTATTTCTGGGCGAGCGCAAACGGATATGTTCCCAGACTTTCGTTCGCGGGAAATCCGATTTGGTTTGCGGTCATGTTTATTTTGATACCTGTGTGGTCATCATTTCATTTTTACTGGGTTCACCGCCTGCTTCATTGGCCACCGTTGTACAGAGTAGCGCACGCGCTTCATCACAGGAATGTCAATATCGGTCCATGGTCTGGAATATCCATGCATCCAATTGAACATATTCTGTATTTTTCGACTTTCGCCATACACTTTGTGGTAGCCTCTCACCCACTGCACTTTCTGTTTCATGCCTATTTTCAAGCACTCAATCCAGCGATGTCACACAGTGGATTTGAAGGCATACAAATCAAAGGAAAGAGTCGAATAAGACTTGGCGTGTTTTACCACCAGTTACATCACAAGCATTTCAAATGCAATTACGGAACGGTGGAGATGCCTTGGGATCGTTGGTTCGGCTCCTTTCACGATGGAACGGATGAGGCAACCAAACGCATCCGCAGACGTAAGTGGTGACATTCAGGAGTGCTTGGCTAATCACCTGCGAGTCAGATTGTAAACACCAACTGGGGTTCTTCAGTATTCAGAAAATCCAAGAGTTTTGACAGCGTAGTTACAAGCCTTTGCTAGCGTAGATGGTTCGATTTCGCGAGTTATTTGGCAATGAGTTACGAATTTTGAAACGATTGGGTTTCATCGTACCGGCTCAGACGTTGTTCGATCATTCGATCGTACAGCTCCGCGATTTGACTGCTGCCTGTTCGTTCAAACAGAAACGGCAATAATGCATGAATCGCACAGGCGATTGCACCAAACATCATATGTCCTGCAAATGACATCGCGTGACAAAAATGCTGAAAGTAGGTTTCGTTGGCTTCTTCTAGATGTCTGGTCAAGTATTTCATAATTTTGCACCAGTTTAAACAATAAATGAGATTAAGAAATAGAATTCGAGAATTACGGTAGTTTGTTAGGATTATTTTCGATAGCTATACATTAACGTAGAAATAGTATCCTATTTATATTTAATTTGCAAACAATTTCATTTTTACTGGGAACTGCGAGCAGTTCACAGTAATTTCCAGTGATTCAGGTTGTCAGTTAAGATATAAAACGCACCATGTCTGAAAAACAGAACCAATACGTAACTGCTGGTGGATTGAAGATCAGCAAGTGTCTCTATGATCTTGTGTCGGAGGAAATTGCTCCTGGCACTGGAATTGAGCCCGAGTATTTCTGGCAATCGCTTGCAAACATCGTCGCAGACTACGGTGACAAAAATCAGCGCTTGCTTGACAAGCGGGATCAGCTTCAGGCAAGAATCGACGACTGGCATTCTTCGGATCACGCTAAGCACTATTCGGTTGCCGAAAATCGAAAATTTCTTAACGATATCGGCTACTTGATCACAGAAGGACCCGCGTTCAAGGTGGAAGTCGAAGATGTTGACCGAGAAGTTTCGGATGTGAGCGCCCCGCAGTTGGTTGTCCCTGTCGACAATGCTCGCTATGCGCTGAATGCGGCGAATGCCCGCTGGGGGAGCTTGTATGATGCGCTTTACACCTCAGGCGTAGCTGAGCCGGGGGATCTTCCAGCACCGCCACCCGCACAGTACGATGCAGGCCGAGGTGCACGAGTCATTCAGTGGGCGCGTGATTTTCTGGACCGCGTGGTTCCGCTCAAATCAGGCAGTCATGCGCAAGCCTCTGGCTATATTGTTGCTCCTGCCGGTAGAAGGACACTGGAACTAAAGGTTTCACTGCAGAACGGCGAAATTACTTCCCTCAAGTCTCCTGGTCAGTTCGCTGGATTTCTTGGATTGATGTATGACCCGTCAGAAATTCTACTTTACAACAACGGCTTGTTTTTTCGTCTCATGATCAACCGTGATTCCATGATTGGTGAAACTGATTCAGCCGGAATCAGTGATATAGCCATGGAAGCAGCTGTTACGACGATTCAGGATTTTGAAGATGCTGTTTCGGCAGTCGATGCGGAAGACAAGACGGTTGCCTATAGAAACTGGCTGTTCCTGATGAAGGGAACCCTGACTGCAGAATTTGAGAAGAATGGAAAGAACATCAAGCGCTCATTGAACCCGGACATGAATTTCACCAATCCTTATGGATTGCCGACAATCGTTTCAGCACGGAGCATGATGCTTGTCAGGCATGTCGGAATTCACATGTACACGGATGCAGTGACAACTCTAACGGGAAAGTTGATTCCTGAAGGGTTTCTGGATGCCATGGTTATCAGTTTCTGCGCGATGCACAATTTGTTTGGAGAGGGCGCAAAAACCTTTCCAAACAGTCGTTGCGGTAACGTCTATGTGGTGAAACCCAAATTGCACGGCCCCGAGGAGGTGGCTGCGACGGTGCAACTTTTCTCCCGTGTAGAAGATGTTCTGAATCTCAACCGGAACACGTTGAAGATCGGAATTATGGATGAAGAACGACGAACTACTGCCAATCTGAAAGAAAGTATTCGGGAAGCAAGAAATCGAGTCATTTTCATCAACACAGGATTTCTTGATCGAACGGGTGATGAAATTCATACCATGATGAGTCTTGGTCCGTCCATCACCAAGGATGAGATGAAAAAGGCGACTTGGCTACATACTTACGAAAACTGGAATGTTGAGGTGGGTGTGGACACGGGTGTCTATAGCGTGGGGCAAATTGGCAAGGGCATGTGGACTATGCCGGATCTCATGAAAACCATGTACAACACCAAAACAAACCATCCTGAAGCAGGCGCTAACACGGCCTGGGTGCCTTCACCGACACTTGCCGTAGTTCACGCGTTGCACTATCACGAGATAAACGTTTTGTCAATACAGCGGACTATAGGATCTAGAGAGAAAGCAAAGCTGGATGATATTCTGAGTCCACCTGTTCTTCGCGAAGAGTTGTCACCGGAACAGATTGAAACGGAACTGGAAAATAACGCTCAGAGTATTCTTGGGTATGTTGTGCATTGGGTTGAAGAGGGAATTGGCTGTTCAAAAATTGCAGATATCAACGAGATCAATCTGATGGAAGACCGAGCAACGCTCAGAATATCGAGTCAGTTGATTGCCAGTTGGCTCAAACACGGGTTGACTACGCGCGAACAGGTAGTGGACATATTCAAGAGAATCGCTGTCATCGTAGACAAGCAAAATGAAGGTGTTGCAGGTTATCGAAAAATGGCACCCAACTACGATTCCAGCGTTGGATTTCAGGCGGCTCTAGATTTAGTGTTTCAGGGGACCGATTCTCCGAACGGTTATACCGAACCTATTCTGCATGCTCGCAGACGCGAAGCCAAAGCGCTGCACTCCTCCTGAGTAGAGGTGTTGTTGGTTAATCCGGCAGGCGAATGGATTCTCTGACTTCTCGCAATCTATTGATCAGTTTCTTGGGCTTCAAGACCTCAACCTTGCTACCCCAGGTAATGAGATGCCAAGCCATTTCGGTAAGACCGCCAGCGCGGAATGAAACTTCGATTCGACCATCCCGCAGTGTACGCATTGTTTGACTGCGATGAAACTTCCATTCAAGTACAGTTTCGCTCACGTCTGCGTCAAATCGCCAGACGACGTTATATGGCTTTTCGTGAAAAACACCGAAACAGTCTTCAAGATACGTCGCCATAGTAAAATTTTCCGGCCGAATGAAGTTGTTTCGTTCGTGTACTTGTAGATTTTGCACTTTGGCTAGTATGTAACTTCGGAAATCATTGACATCCTCTTGCGGGTTGAACGCGATCAGATACTGACGCGTACCATGTAGGAATCCATAGGGTTGCACAGTGCGCGGCAATGGTTCTGGATCATTAAATCCAGCGTAGTCAAAACTGATCATCTGGCACGCCATGATTGCGTGACGCAGTTCATGAACCATTCCTGGATCAATATTTTCATGAGGACCTGGTTTGATGGCAAATCCTTCTGAATCACTTAGAATGTCCGCATCTGCCTCAACACTACGCAACGCGTCAGGTGCCATATTCGCCCTTAACATATCCATCAAATTGTTCATCAGTCGGTATTCGGGATTCATTCTTTTTTCCCGAAACATTTTTGACGCCTGCTGCATGACAATAACATGCTCAATTCCAAGAGCTGGCGTAGGCAGCTGGCGCCGAATCCGCCATCGTTTAGGTCGTTTGGTTACAACTTCGACATTGAGAAATGAATCCAAAATCGCTTTTATCATTCTTTCGGCGGTTCTACGAGATACGCGAAACTGAGTTTCAATTTCGTGGTACGAAACCCCATTGATAGATCCCTGCATTTCATATACCAAGGTAAGCAGGTCTGTGTATTTTTTGTACATTTCCTTTTGGTCTCGCTAGGTCAATTACACACTGTTCCAGTATTTAACAATATAATGCGTTCCATGATTCGTATGTTCAAATTATCAAATTTCCTGATTGCAGTTTTGGCAGCATTTACCGTCGGATTTTCAACTTCAGTTCATGCTGATGTATCCGGTGCCAGAGATGTGGTTGTGGATACCATGGGCAAAATTTACGACAAAATTACAGGTGATTTTGAGGACGATGAAGCACTGGCGGCTGCGGCTTCTGAAGTCATTCGCCTTGAGCTTTTGCCGATTCTCCACGTAGAAAAATTCTCGAAACTGATTCTTGCTTCTCACTGGAAAGATGCGACTGTTCAGCAACGCCGGGAATTTACATACATATTGACCGAATTTTTGTTACGCTCATTCCGTAAAGCCATTGTCGTCAACAGGGATCTACTTGCTAAATATCTGGATAACATTAGAATTCTGGAGGCGAAGAAGGGCAATAATGATGATCGCGCAATGGTAACCATGCTGGTAATTGTTCTCAGCCAGCAAGAGCGCAAAATTGACTTTCGAATGACGCGTGAAGATGGCAGTTGGAAAGTCTATGATGTTGTCTTTGAAGGCATCAGTTTCGCTATCAACTACCGCACGATCTTGAATTCTGAAATCAAGAAATCCGGAATCGAAGCTGTTACAGCGAACTTGGGGGAGAAGCTGGGCACTTAGAGAATGCCTGACTCGGCGGATTGTTCGAACTTCAGATGAAGTCTTCTACTGCTCTGATAAATCGCGTCGCCAATCCCAGCACAAGTTTACTTTGCATGATCGTCGGCCACGGTCGAAAATTCAGATCATCAAAGGCGGTTTTCCCTTCATGTGTACCGAGTAATTTCTGTCCGATTTTCATTCCAAAGTAGCTGGATAGTGTAATTCCGGAACCACAATATCCCATCGCGTAGTACAAATTCTGATGCGCTCCGATATGCGGGCAGATATCAGTCGTATAGGCTACATATCCAACCCACGTATGGGAAACTTTGGCATCGGCGAGTTGTGGAAATACCTTTATCATCTGCTGGTAAAGTACTTTCGACCCGGATTTGGAATTTGCTTCCGTAAATGTGACACGGCCACCGAATAGAACTCGCTTTCGATCCGGAGTCAAGCGAAAATAATTGCCGATCTGGAGTGTATCGGAGACTACACGTGCTTTCGGAATTAAACCTGAAACGATGTCAGCAGGAAGCGGTTCGGTTGCAATCTGGAAACTTCCAATTGGCAGGATTCGCTGCTTGTGCCAACGAAACTGATTCTCTGTATAGCCATTGGTAGCGAGCACAACGTCTCTGGCATCAACGCTTCCTCGGTCCGTGTGCAATCGAAATCCGATGGACATTCTTTCAATCTTGCTCACCGCACACTGATCTAAAACCAATCCTCCCGAATCGACAACACGATTGAGCAGTTCACGATGGTACTTTCCCGGATGCAGACTTCCATGTGCAGGTATCACGCATCCACCGTGATAGAAATCCGAGCCAATTTCCTGGTGTTGCTCAGCCCTTGAAACGACATGATGTTCGATCTGAATTTCCTGTGGCATGGCTTTGTATTGTTTTAACAGGTGTTCAAGAGCTCTGCTGGAGTGTGCTCCTACAAATCTTCCGGATTCGTGCCAATCACAGTCGATACTTTCTTCTTCAATCAATTCCTTGATGTATGAAAGAGCGAGATTTCCTTCTTGGATTATCGAGATTGCCGCCTTTCTCCCGAACTTCTTTTCCAGTTTTGTGAATGGCAGTTTAATACTGGTGCCAGCCTGACCGCCATTGCGGCTGCTGCAGCCATTACCTGCAGAATCTCTTTCCAGTACGAGAGTTGTCCGACCGGCTCGAACCGTTTGCAGAGCCGCATTCAAACCTGTATATCCTGATCCGATTACGGCGACATCCACTGATCGCACCAGATCGGTTTGAGTCAGGCGCAGCCTGGGCGCTGCATCCCACCAGTATGGAGCATCTTTATAGTTTTCCGAGTAATTCAAGGGCATATTAGTAGTCGGAAGTCTCGCTAGCGGTGAGTCGGACGATCGATGGACACTATTTTAACCATTGAGACTGGATTATGCACAAACAGAATGAATCTATTGCAGAGTGCAAGTTAGGGTGTAATTTCTGCAAGGGAACGCGTACCATGCTTTTGCCGTGAAAGATGACTGTAAATTGAGTAACATTAGCGCATATTTTGATTACTGGATATAGATGATGAGACGAAAACTCGGTAACACGAACCTTGAAGTCTTCGCGGTTGGGCTTGGTGCGATGCCGCTCGGCATTCGAGGAACTCTTCCGTTGACCGACGCGGTCGAAGTTATTCACGCTGCTCTTGATGCTGGCATGGAATTCATTGATACTGCGAATGTTTATTGCACGGACAATCAGGATATCGGTTTGAACGAGCGTACAATCGCGCTGGCTCTCCAATCAATCGATAGCAGCAACGTTGTCGTTGCCACCAAAGGGGGATTGGTACGACCGCAGGGCCGCTGGGAAAGGAGAGGTTCACCGCAACATTTGCGGAGCGCATGCGAAAAAAGCCTGCAAGACCTGAATGTTGAAGCGATAACGCTGTATCAGCTTCATGCCCCAGATTCGCTTGTGCCATTTTCGGACTCTGTAGGCGAACTTGCACGACTTCAATCAGAAGGCAAAATCCTCAATATCGGTTTGTCCAATGTTGGTCGTGACCTAGTTGACGAAGCAATGTCCATTACAGCAATAACTTCAGTGCAAAATCGCTGTAATGTGTATCATCAGCCAGACCTACGCAACGGGTTTGTCGACTATTGCAAGCGGCATTCGATAACCTATATTGCGTACAGTCCAGTGGGCGGCGGCAGCGGGCATCTTGCACTGCGAGATGAACCTGTACTGACAGAACTGGCCGAGAAGTATGATGCAACGGTCTACCAGATGGTTTTGGCTTGGCTGTTACACCAGAGCGACAACATACTTCCCATTCCTGGGGCGGGTCGGATATCAAGCGCCGTAAGCAGTGCTCATGCGATCAATATGGTATTGTCTTCAGAAGATGCTGCGCGCATTGATGTGCTCGGTGATGCATGAAGTCGATAAATGCTTGGCAGTAATTTAGGATGCTTATGGCCATTGCTGGATTGGCAAACCTTGATTCCGCCACTGTTGCATACCCTTCGTGGCGTTGTACACTTCACGGTAGCCCAATTGTGAACTCAGAAAATTACTGATCATTTTGGATCGGTTTCCAACTTCACAGACGATGACAATCCGATCGTCGGGCTGTGCAATATTCGTTAATTTGGCAAGCCAAACATCGAGATTGTAATTTCCTCTTTCGTCAAAAAAGGTCAGCAGGTGGCTGCCTGGAATGATTCCTGTAGTACGCCACTCTCCAGGAGTGCGCACGTCAATGACGGGCACTTCCTGCTCTATCAACGCTTCTAGTTCCTGGGTTGTTGTTTCAATCATTTGAGCAATACTTACATTGAAACCGGCCATAAACAGCAATGCAACTGCTGAAGGCAATAAAAAAAGTCTATTTACGAAGGACACACTTTTCATATAGATTCAGAAATCTGCCGGTTGGGTCATATCGTTCCTTCAAACGCCAGTAGTCTTCAGCCTGATAAATTTTCCAGAACTCATCTTCTTGAAAATATGAATCCGAATACAGAGATTTGAAGCCTCCAAGTTCGGTAGTTCTTCGTTCAATTTTTCTATTCAGGTAGCCAGGCTCATGATGCGTGCGAGATTTGACGGAATCCCAAAATCCAAAATTTACGTATATCGTATTGGAATCCAGAGAACACAGGAGAAATTTACTTGAATGCGCGTTGGCACCAATGGGACAGATCCAGATGGGTAACACACCAATTTCAGCTAGAAGAAACTCAAGAAATTCAGAAGCATTGTTGATTGGAATGTCAATGTCTTGAATGACTGATTCAGCATGATAGCCAAATAGTCGGTTTAGCTTTCGAGTAGTGCCCCACTTGGAGTTCCAGCGCATCACCTTTGTATAGGATACGGAGTTCAGCCGATCTTTACCGACGATTCTTCGAATCAACCCATTCTGGGCATAAAGATTTTTTGAACACCAGAACCAGTCAGTATCCCACCTCCAGATGTAGTCTCTGACGGTCAGGTAGTCCGTTTGTTTCTCACGGATGGATTTGTAGTAGATATCAAGATAGGTGTAGTCGCTGGTGAACGGCGCGGAATCGACAAACCTACCTGTCGTCAGATAGTACTCGCCAGCTTGAAAAACGCTTCCATCTAGAAAATCGAAATCAGAGCTTTGCAGTTCTTCAACAGCAGCAAAAAATTCGTTTGCATCATGGAATCGTGTATGAACAATTTTTACATAAGGTTTTATTCGAAGTGCAGGGGTTTTTAATCTCAGCACATAGCCAAGAGTTCCATAGGAATTCGGCAATCCGTAGTACAAATCCGAGTGTTCATTGTCCCGCGTACAGCAAACTACCGAACCGTCTGCCAGCAGAACATCCATTTCCAGCACTGTCTCATGCGGGAGTCCATAACGAAATGATGTCGATTCTATGCCCAGGCCGCAAATAGCTCCTCCGATCGTAATTGACTTCAGTTGCGGTACAACCATGGGAATGAATCCATATTTCAGGGTTGCATTTACGAGATCTTCATAGGTGATCATGCCTTCAGTGGTCAGTGTACTTTGCACGACATCAAGCTCGAGCAGATGATTGAAATCCTTGACGGTTAATTCATCTGCTTTGTCATTGACGCGATTGCGAAACAGATTTGATGTGTCTTTGCGTAGGCGAACACCGGTTGACGAGTTTTTTATCTGTAGCGAAATTCGATCTTTTCGCTGTAGATACGAATCTGCTGGTGTTGTGTCGCTCATAATGCGATGCTCTAAAGCTGGTCCAAATTCAGGAGTAAATAGCAATTTTAACGTTCACAAGAGAAATTTGAGAAAGTATCTGACTTTTCAGGGAGCGTACTACCGCCATTCCTAATCCATCAGTTCTCTTGGAGCCCCGAAGTAATTTGCATCAACTGCTCTACTACAGCGGAAACCCTGTTTTGGGCGGAATCGCTTGTCAAATTGCCGTCTGCGTCGAATGAGTCTTTTGCATTGCCGTGTGCATACTGCTTTGGAATTACGATCATACCCAGATTCGCTAGAATTGAACGGACGCTGGCTAGCGTTCTGATCCCGCCTGTAGCGCCAGGCGATGCGGCCAGTAACGCTGCTGTTTTCCCTGAAAATGCCACTAGCGGAGGGTCGCCGGGCAGCGGTCGAGAAATCCAGTCAATGGCATTCTTCAAAACTGCGCTGATCGCACTGTTGTATTCAGGACAACTCAATAGAATTCCATGATTTTCTTTCATCAAATTTCGCAGTTCCAGCGCGCATGCAGGAATGCCGGAATTCGTCTCAAGATCACCATCATAAAGCGGCATTGGATAATCCCTTAAATCCAGTAGAGTAACTGTTGCACCTTGCTGCTCAGCAATATGAGCAGCATTTCGTACCAGCATCTTGTTGTAGGAGTTGGTTCTGGTACTGCCTGCAAATGCCAGAATTTTTGTCGACATGCCGGTTTAGTTTACTGAGATTAACCTAATTTTTGAATTTCAAAAGCAAAACCTTGTTCACTTCATTTGGTGTGTGCCAAGAGTCTGACACAATACTCCGAAACTCGGTAATATTTCAAGCCTGATTTTTTGGTAGATTGGGGTAGGTTCTGAAAAAGTAGGCCCGACATGAGAAAGCTCAATACGCCAGGCCTAAACAGGGGAACTGCGGAATTAATTAGTGATATTCATGTCAGTGAGGAAATCCACTTGATCAGAAGTGGTAGCCTCGTTCATCGTGCGTTGATACGTCGAGACCTTGCACCTCGCTTTCCTCATCTACCCTCAGGCCGCCTATGAGAAGCCCGGTCACTTTGAACACGATAAAGGTGGCGACTACCGTATACACGACTGTTGCGACGACTCCTGTGAGCTGAATGAATATCTGCGAGCCGATCGAATTGTCCATTCCCTGCCCACTGAAGATTCCAAGTTCAGCTGATGCGAATATACCGGTAAGAATGGTTCCGACAATACCAGCAATTCCGTGAACAGGGAATACATCCAGGGAATCATCCAGTTTCAGGCGCTGTTTGACAATCTGAACTCCGAAGTATGAAATCGGGCCGGTGACGATTCCAATGATCAGAGCTCCGGCTGGGCCGACAAATCCTGATGCGGGAGTGATGGCGACCAGTCCGGCAACCATACCCGTCGCTGCTGCTAGCGCGGTAGCTGATTTCCTTACACAATATTCGGTGATTACAAATGTCATTGCTGCAGATGCCGCACAAATGTGGGTAACGAGCATTGCCATGGCTGCGTCCTGATTTGCAGCAACTGCGCTGCCTCCGTTAAATCCGAACCAGCCAACCCACAGGAGTCCGGCACCGATCATGGTCAGCGTCATGTTGTGCGGGAGCATGGCTCCGCTTGGAAAACCTTTTCGGTTTCCCATTACACAGGCTCCAACAAGCGCAGAAACACCTGCTGTGATGTGCACCACGTTTCCACCGGCAAAGTCAAGTACGCCAAGCGAACCGAGCCATCCGCCACCCCATACCCAGTGAGCAATTGGCGCGTAAACAACTATGATCCACAAAACTGAAAAAATTACGACTGCGCCGAATTTGATACGCTCTGCAAAACCACCAATGATGAGTGCAACTGTGATAATCGCGAACGTAACTTGAAACAGGGCGAAAGCAGATTCTGGAACATCACCGGACATGCTTTCTTCCACTACACCGGCGAACAGCACTTTACCTAGTCCGCCAATGATTCCATTGCCGAGGTCGTCAAATGCAAGGGAATAGCCCGCAACAAGCCAAACAATGCTCACCACACAGGTAATGGTGAAACACTGCATGAGAATTGATAGAACATTCTTGCTTCTAACCAGGCCAGCGTAGAAAAGCGAAAGGCCAGGAATTGTCATCATCAACACCAGTGCTGTGGATGTCAACAGCCACGATGTATTTCCAGGATTCAGAGAGTCTTGTGCCATGGCTACAGGGCACAAGACAGGGAACAGTAGCGTACTACGAATAAAATATGGAATAGTTTTCACGGCAGCCTCTCTATAGTGTTGATGTTTAAATTGCGCTGTCATCCATTTCTCCCGTTCGGATACGGATGACATTTTCCAATTCAGAGACAAAAATTTTCCCATCGCCTATTTGACCTGTCAGAGCAATTCGTCTGATCGTGTCAATTGCGTCTTCGCACTGGCTGGCAGATACAGCGATTTCAACCTTGATTTTTGGCACAAAATCGACAACGTATTCTGCGCCTCGGTAAAGTTCCGTATGCCCCTTTTGTCGACCGAATCCCTTAACTTCTGAAACGGTCATCCCTTGGACACCGATTTCCGACAAAGCTTCTCGGATATCATCCAATTTGAATGGTTTAATAATGGCAGTCACGAGTTTCATGTCTTACCTCCTATGAGTTTACATATACGTATTTACAGCAATTATCGTGCCAACAAAATCGTAGAATATTCCCACCATTTTGGTGCTATATGCCCCAAAATGGTGCATGAACGGAGTAAAAGTGTAAATTTGGTACAGCGATTGGACACTCTGCATGATTCGGTCGCAGTCCGAACAAATTTTTTCAATCAGTCAAGTGGATATACATTCAAAATAACCTTGCTTCATCAGGTGATCTGGATATGTGCAAAACAGGCTTCATATATGACAATCGTTATCTTCAACACGACACGGGGTCGCGTCACCCGGAAAACAGCCAGCGGTTGATTGCAACCATGCAGCATCTGGAAAATCAGCCCTGGTTCAGTGAATTGCTGAATTTGAAACCGCGATTGGCCGAGCGTGAATGGCTGGAAGCGGTCCACCAATCCGGATACATCGGTCATGCACGCGAATTGTGTGAATCCGGAGCAAGATTGCTGGATGATCCGGACGTAACAATCAGTAGCAGTTCTTTTGAAGTAGCAAGATTGGCAACCGGCGCAGCCCTGCAACTTGCAGACAGCGTCATGAACGGCGAAGTCAAGAATGGATTCGCTTTAGTTCGCCCTCCTGGTCATCATGCGGAGAACGCTCGTGCGATGGGATTTTGTCTGTTCAACAACATTGCCATAAGCGCACGGTATTTGCAGTTGGTGTATGGAATTGAAAAAATATTGATCTTGGACTGGGATGTACATCATGGCAATGGAACCCAGCATGCATTTGAGGAAGACCCTTCCATACTATTCATTAGTCTTCATCAATACCCTTACTATCCAGGTAGCGGTTCTCACAGTGAAACGGGAGTAGGAGCAGGAACCAATGCAACAGTCAACTGCCCGATGACGGCCGGGTCTTCAGATTTGGACTACGAGCAAGCTTTTTCGGAAAGAATTCTGCCTGCGATAAATAGATTCAAACCCGAAGTGGTCCTTGTGTCTGCCGGGTTTGATGCTCATCAAGCAGACCCGCTTGGACAAATTGATCTGAGCACTGAATTTTTTGGCTGGATGAGCATGAGAATGATGGAAGTCGCTGATCAGCACGCAGACGGACGGTTGATCTCACTGCTGGAAGGAGGCTACAACTTGCACTATCTGCCGCTTTGTGTTTCGATTCATTTGCAGACATTGCTGAGTGCGAATAGTTGACCCCCGAATTTGAACCATCGCAATCTAGAAATGCAGTTGCTCAATGAGAGACTGAATTTACCGAGAGGCAAGGAACGGCAGTAGAGATTTATTGAATGCCTCCGCCTGTTCAACATTCGACAGGTGCGCCGCACCCGGTATGATCTCTAATGTTGAACAGGCGATTCGTTCATGCATGACAACTGATTCGGAAACCGGTGTAGCCAAGTCCTGGTCGCCAACAATTATGTGAGTTGGTGTGTCAATTCGATCTAGTTGATCGATAAGATTCAGGTTGTATATGGCATGACAGCAGCCAACATAGCCATAAACTGGAGTGGCCAGAAACTGGTTGCGAATTTGTTCATATTCTTCTGTCCCCGAATTTCGGTAGCTTTCGGTAAACCATCTTTCCATGGCAAAATCCACCAGATTCTGCATACCGAAACGCTCTCCTGATTTGATTCTGTTTTTCCACATTGCCTTGGTTTCTTCGCGAATTACAGACATGGTGTCACACAAACTCAGACTGAGCAATCGCTGCGGCGCTTGAAGCGCCAACCCTTGTCCGATCATTCCGCCCATAGACAAACCCACCCAGTGCACTTTTTCAATTTCGAGTGCGTCCAACAGAGAGATTGCATCTTTCACCAGCAGGTCCAACGTATATGCACCGGGAGGTGCGGATGATTCTCCATGACCGCGGGTGTCAATGCGAAGTAAGCGATACTTATCCTCTAGAACGCCGATCTGCGGGTTCCACATGATCTGACTTGATCCAAGCGAATGGCTCATGGCTACTACTGCGCCGTTTTTATTTCCAGACAGTTCGCAGTTGATTTCTATATTGTCAATATTTATTTTCATTGGTGTGATTCTAGATGTCGTAATTTGAATGTCTGATTGAACAATCGCTCGTCGTCGTCATACCGTACTCGGGGTTCAGCAATCCAGCAGCTCCAGTCAATGTCTGGAAAGTACACACAGTTAGGCTCATTTATTTTGTCAGGTACGTAGGTTATATCCATTGTGTCGCAGTGATTGACCGCCTGCTCATAAATTGAAGCCCCACCAATGAACCATATTCTTTCATATCGTGCAACCTGAATGGCTTGAGCTAGCGAAGAGTAATGTTCAACCTCCAGAGATTTATTGCGAGTAATAACGATGTTTTGCCGCTCCGGCAGGGGCTGAATTGGAAGTGAATCCCAGGTTTTACGCCCCATGATTATTGTGGAATTCAAGGTGACTCTCTTGAAACGCTTTAGGTCTGCAGAATAGTGCCACGGCAGTGTTCCTCCCTGACCGATTACTCCATCTTCTGTCATCGCCACAATGATTCCGCTGCAACCCGCCATCGCGAATCCTGCTAGACCGCGACATTGAATTTAATTGCCTGATGCGGGTTGTATCCGGAAAGGTAAAACGTATCGAGAATTTCATCGATGTCGGATTCCAGGATCCCGTCAATGTCATCCAGAGACTTGATCGAGCTGTCAATCTTCAATTGCGGAAGTTCTCTTGGTGTTCGCGTTAACTGCTCCTTCAATCCTGGCACATGATCATATTCAGCAAGCGAGCCATCCGGTTTTGATGTGTAGATATGAGCGTCAACCAGAGTATGGGCGAACATACCCGCCTGTATGCCGGTCAGGTGGGCAAACAATTCAAGAATGAACGCATATCCGGCGATATTGTATGGAACGCCAAGGGCAACATCCGCGCTTCGCTGCGTGAGATGTAGACACAAATATGGATTGCTTTCCTCATCCATCTGAACATTGATGATCCAAAAAGCATGGCATGGAGGCAACTGGCTGTCATGGGCGTTGGAAGGTGCCCATGCGGAAACAACATGTCGGCGGCTCATCGGGTTATTCTTGATTTGGTCAAGCACCCAAGCGATTTGGTCGATAGTCTGAACGCTTGTACCATTGGGTGCCGGAAATGAGCGCCAGAAATTCCCATAGGCGCTGGGAACATAGCCACCTTCATCAGCCCAGGGTTCCCAAAATTTGCAATTGTGTTGACGCAGCAATTCGATATTCGTACTTCCAGATAGAAACCACAGGTTTTCTATGACAATGTTCTTCCAGGATATTTCTTTCGTCGTCAACAAAGGAAAGCCCTTGCGAAGGTCTATTTCGTAGTTGTAGTTGAATGTCGAAAGGGTATCGATCCCAGTGCGACTTTCTTTGCGTCGACCGCGTTCGAGTACATATCTTGCTACGTTTAGATACTGTTCCATAATGGAATAATTTTAGAAAATTCTGAATCAGCGAAAGTGCCTATTTCAACCTGTGCACTCCAAAACGTCTATCCGATTTTTATCAGTCAAGTGGACTTGCCTGCACGAACACCGAGGCAAGGCAGGGATTTCCCCGCTACTTATTTCAGCTGGCGGGTGGTGGTTTTTTGAAATACTCTTCTATAATCTTGCGAGCAAGATAGGATGGTTTTACGCGCCACTTCTGTTTATTGACGACGACTGCCGCAATAACGACCCTGTCAAAACCTGAATCTCCGTAACCAACAAACCACTCCGTTCTGCCTTTCGGGTTTTTGCCGGATAGCGAGCCGGTTTTCCCGCCTACATCAAGTTTTGCGTAATTTCCCTTGAAGAATCCTCGGAACGATTTTCTTGCAGAGCCTTTTTTGACAGTTTCACGCATCAATATTCTCATGTTCTGAGCAGTTTCCGATTCTACCGTCTGATAGGAACTCTGATTCGACTCGTACAGCAGGGGACCGTCCGGGTGGTGGGCAAACTCAATCAGACTGGGTTCAATCATGACTCCATCATTGACGATTGCAGACACCATCATGGCAGCGTGCAAAGGACTAATTGTGGTGGTGTTTGTATATCCCGATGCAGCTTCAGCAATCGCCCATTCGTTTGCCGGATCAAATCTTGTTTTGCTGGACTCGACAGAAATATCGAGCGGAAACGATTTATTGAATCCGAAGTACTCAGCGTACTCCGCCAATCTTGTCCCACCGACATCAAATACTCCAATTCTGCCAAACACGGTATTGATGGAACGTGCGAACGCATAACTCAATGACGCTTCTCTTGTCCACTTGTTTTTCTTGTGGCGCAACACGTTCTTTTTGTACAAAGAGGTGTCTTTTCCGTTGTATTGATAGGTGGTTTTGGGGTTTGCAATTCCCTGATCAATCGCTGCGGCCGCGGTAATAATCTTGAAAATTGAAGCCGCCGGAAAGCCCGAATGTACTGCCAAATTTCCAAACGATTCCTGACCCCTCACAAAACTGGATAGTGCCAGTATTCGTCCTGTGTCAGGTTGAATTGCTACCACTGCGGCATAATCTGGTCGATACTTCTGCAATAGGCTGTCGATGTGTTCTTTGACTTTTGGCTCGATGTTGTATCGAACAACGGCATCAAGCATCTTTTCACCAATCTTGAATTGCACCTTTTCCGGGTATTCATTTGCCTTAATACTGGATGATATGGATTCGGCTACGTGTTCCTTTTCTACTCCCCAGACATTTGTCAGGTTGGTTTCCGCAGGAAGGGGGGCATAAAACTGAAATCCCGAAAACAGCAGAAAGCAGAGCGCCATCTTTAATAACGGGGATCGACGTTTCACTGAAAATTCCTGCAACTCCCGTGGAGGTTCAGCCTGCGAACCTTGGCTCAAAACTACTTCGGTGGAGTCTGATTGGGAAATTTTGTAAGCTTGGACGATCGCTTTACGAGAGCTAGATTTTCGTTCCATTGGTCAATGTAGAGAGGGGAATTTTTAAATTCAAGACATTGAATCCCAATTTTATTTGTATTTGTCGGTTTATTCAACCAAGAATTCGACGAATCCGTCTTTGAACTCAATTGAAACAGTTGAGGATTTGTCGTTGTTTTTTAACGCTGTTCGTACTGCTCCGTATCGTAGAGCATCCTGTATCCAATATTCTTGGCAATCATCAATTACTCGGAGAGGTAGCCCTATTCCTGAATAGGCGCGTGTAAAGTTGAACGCAGTTTCAGCGCTTATATCTGTGTTGAATGAGTAGTCGTTATCGATTGGTGCATGGTTCCAAGTAGCGTTGACAGGTTCTTGTGGATTGAAACTCCAGTAGGAACGAGGTGTGGCAAGAAGTTGTTGCAGACAATCAATAGCACGCTCTAGCAGAATTTGCTGAATTTCCTTGAATCGAAGTCCCGCTGGATACTGCACTTGGCGCATTGATAGAATGTCGCCACTGTCGATTTTCTGCGTCACCTGATGCAGTGTGACTCCGGTATTCGTTTCTCCATTGCGCAATTGCCAAAAAATTGGATCTGTCCCCCGATATCGAGGCAATATTGAAGGATGAATGTTGATGCACTCCTGACCTGCGAGTTGAATTATGCTTGCTGGAAGACGATTTGGGTAGCACGCCAAAAGAAAAATGTCGCTCGAAAGTTGCGACAGAAATTCCGTTAAATCAATTTCCTGCCCGGTGAAATAGCAGATCGGAATATTATTTGCAGCGCATAGCTCAACGACATTCGGTTGCTTAGACTGGAAAAATATCGGCTGTTCCTGACTTGGCTGTTGAAACGATGGTGCAAAAGCAGATAGAACGACGCCGCGTACTGCAGATTGCCTTTCAAGCAACTGCTGCAAAACATAACAGGTAAAAAAACTCAATCCACCGAACAGTACAATGGATGCATTCGGTCCGGTCATAGCAGATCATTCGACGATTATGTCTGATTAAAATTAGTTGAGAAACGGCACTTTCATGCCTCTTTGAACTGCAGGTCTCTCTGACAAGGTATCAAACCATCGTTTCACGTTCGGATAGGTTGCTAAATCAATTTCTTGCCATTCAAATCTCGATGCCCAAGGATAGATTGCCATGTCCGCAATGGAATATTTGTCTGCTACGTACTCTCGATCCTGCAGTCTTGTATCCAGCACTTTGTAAACCTGATCCGCCAATCCGTCGAACCGGTCAATCGCATAGGGAACTTTGGTTTTAGCGAATTTGCGAAAGTGATGCAGCTGTCCGAGTACGGGTCCAAATCCGCCCATCTGCCACATCAGCCATTGCTGAATCAAACAGCGACAACCGTAGTCGAAACTCCAGAACAAGCCGGTTTTTTCAGCTAGATGAATCAATATTGCTCCGGACTCGAATATTGTCAACGGTTTATCGTCGGTTCCTTGTGGATCAATGATCGCCGGAATCTTGTTGCTTGGGCTAATAGCAAGAAAAGCTTCGCTAAGCTGTTCTCCCTTTTGAAGATTGACGGGGTGCACTTCATATTCAAGCCCCATTTCTTCCAAAGCGATAGAAATTTTTCTGCCATTGGGCGTTCCCCATGTGTACAGCTGAATTTTGGAATCCGCCATGATCCTGGTACTCCTTCTGTAAAATTTCAGTTTTTAATGAGCAGCTTGCGAGGATAGTTCGCCAGCAGTTCAGGTTCGTTCTCTTTGATGATCAGGCTCTCTGTGATTTCAAATCCCCAGTCATCCAACCACAAAGCGGTCATGAAATGAAATGTCATGTTTTTCTCAAGCACTGTCCTGTCGCCCGGCCGCAGACTGATGGTCCGCTCGCCCCAGTCAGGTGGATAACTGAGGCCAATCGGGTAGCCTGACCTGCCGTCTTTGGTAATTCCGTACTTGTTCAGCACCCGATTAAATGCGATGACAATGTCTTCGGCAAGATTTCCTGCGCGAGCAGTCGCTAGGCCTGCTTCCATGCCTTCCTGAATGGCTTTTTCGGCATTCAGAAATTTTTTCGGTGGGTTGCCAAGATAGATCGTTCGACATAACGGGCAGTGATAGCGACGATGGCAACCGGCGATCTCAAAAAATGAACCTTCATCAGACTTGAAGGGAAGGTCGTTCCAGGTCAGATGCGCTGCGGCCGTTTCAATTCCGGAAGGCACCATCGGTACAATCGCAGCATAATCTCCTCCATACCCGTCGGTGCCGGCTATTGCAGTGTGGTAGATTTCTGCTACAAGTTCATTTTTTCTCATCCCGGGTTCAATGAGCTCGAAAATCCGCTTGTGCATTTTCTCAACGATACGCCCCGCTCGTTTCATGTAAATCAGTTCCTGTTCGGATTTGACAGTACGCTGCCAGTTGACCAAGGTATTGGCATTGACAAATTTTGCGTTTGGCAGCCCTTTTTGCAATGCTGCGTACGTCATCGCGGAAAAGTAATAGTTGTCCATTTCAACACCGATACGCGATTTTGCCCAGCCTCGGTCCGTGATGATCTGTGACAGCAAATCCATCGCATGCCGCTCCGGCGTCATCACGTAGTCGTCGGAATAGGACAGAACATCCGCTTCTGGCATGTGTACTGTGAGCAGTGCACCCTTGGCATCCATGGCTCGGCCATACCAGATCGGACCGTCTGAAAGGGTTAGCAGCACGCACTGGGGTGTATAGAATGACCAGCCGTCATAACCCGTCAGCCACGCCATGTTCGACGGGTCCACCGAAATCAGCAGTTCGACTCCAGCAGTTTCCATTGCTGTTCGCACCTTTCGAATTCTCTGCTGGTATTCAGCGACAGTGAAATTCAATTGAACATTTGGCATATTGAGTTTGTCCCTCAGAGTATTGGCAGTTGGGGATGTAGTTATTGTGTTCAGGTTGATCAGGAATCATCGAGTAATTTAAGTCTCATCAGACCCTGAAACTCTCCGCCATCGCTGGTCACATACAGCCCGCCATCCGGGCCGAGAGCTACGCCGGCAGGGCGCGCCCATCTTTTGCCATCTTCATCCTGGAAACCAGTGATGACAGGTTCAATGTCAACTGCCTCTTGATGATTGAAACGCACCATCACGACTGCAGGTGGCCTGCGACTTGAAGCGGGGCCGCTAAAAGCGCCATCAGGTTGAGTACCCCACGAACCATGAAGAGCGACAATCGCATTGTTGACAAAGCGCTCATCCATCGCACTGGCTGTTACGAACGCGACTCCCAACGGCGCATTTCGTGCAGGAAATGTTGCAACTGGAATCTGTACATTTTCTCTGGGATAAGGCGATTCAGTGCTGATGCAAGGATCTCTCAACACAGACTGTCCGTCGTACTGGAACCAAGGCATTCCATGAAACGATCCTGGAGTGAGCTTGGAAAAATATTCGGGTGGAAGATCAAATCCCAGGTGATCTGGTCCGTTGTTACTGGCATACATGACTTTCGATGTAGGATGCCAGTCAAATCCGACCGGATTTCGCAAGCCTGAAGCAAACGGCACCAACACAGGCGGATTTTGCGACTCGTCGAGTTTCAGGACACCACCGCGCCGATCTTTGAATGGGTAGTCTCGGGAAATCAGTTGATCACTGCAGTTTCCGCTGATGCCTAGGCTGACATAAACCAAATTGTTGGGGCCGACAGCGACGGTTCTTGAACTGTGCCCAAATCCGCCAGGAAGTCTTGTGACAAGTTTCAACTGAATCAAGGTAATTCGTTTGGATTCGGGGTGATAAGGGGCTTTGTACAGGGCGGTAGTCGTTGCAACAAACATCTCGTTGCCTCGAATTGCCACGCTGTGCGGGTAGTTTTCCAGTTGCAGAAACTCAAGGGCAGCAGTGTACGGTGGTTTCAGCAGGTAAATGCGAGAGGCCGAACCAATAAACATATCGCCGTTCGGAGCGAACTCAATCATACGAGGGCGATGAAGATCAGCATTTAGGATTTCCAGCTGGTATCCACTCGGAACCCCAATGTGGACTTTCCCTGTCGCAGGATGGTCTAGAATTAGATTCTGCAGATAGTATTCAGAGCCCGCGACGGCTGAACCTGCGATACAAAAAAGAGCCAGCATCGTTGAGACGGTCGAAAGGATCAGGATATGCATCATGACAGCAATATATCTTTCGCTCGGTTGATTCGGGCTGCAAGCCAGGTTGATCCGCCTCGGTCCGGGTGGTTTCTTTGCATCAAAATTCGGTGTGCTTCGACAATTTCTTCGCGCGTTGCGTCTCCTGTCAGCCCCAGAATCTGGAGCGCTTCGTCGTGCGTCATTTCATCAGAACTGTCTTTGGATGGCTGTTCATCTGCGTGAGCTCTGGCATACTCTTCCCAATCGTCAGAGCGCATTCGATCAAGATAAGTTTCCAGCACTGACGCGGATTGGTTGTCTTTCTTTCTGCATGCATCCAACAGGCTGGCAAGCTCTTCAATGTTGAGCTCATCCAGCGATTTTCCCTTGTAGTCACCTAAGATGACGCTGCCTGAAATGGCACCGGTATCATGATCAAGAGTCATCTGCAGGAACTTGGTACGTACGTCAGAGGTCTGTCCTGGTTTTGATCCCTGCATCGGACCCTGCCACGATTTAAACATGTTGTACGCACTTCGAGCAATGATGGCTCGCTGAATCCAGGGTACGGCAGCCGCCAACAATGCAAATATCGCAGGTAGCCGCCCGGTCAGAGCGAGTGCCAGCAGAATGCCGACGCCTGCGTATAGTGCAGCAAGCTTCAAATACTTCATGCGATTTTGTGGGGGGGTTTTGCCAAGTCGGCCGACAAACCACATGACGCCGACCAATGCCGCCAGTATCAGGAACAACCGCACAAACATGTCTAGCTGCGTTTCACTTGGTGAGTGAGATGAGCCACGACCCCGCGACGTTTTCTGCCGAAGTGTTCGAGCGCTGTTCGGCCTCCTGCCGCGTAAACCGCCACCGCTGCGAGCAGATCTTTCAATTGCTGCGCACTTGACGCATCGAACCGGCAATATGCTCCGCCGCTCAATGAAGCGATTTCCCGAAACGCTTTTTCCGCAACCGGATTGAATCCCTCATGAAACATGAATGCAGGCACTCCGTTCAAGCCAAGCCGGCCGGCTTTGTCTGAAAGAAAGTCAACGTTTTCCTCCATGGCATCACCAACAAATACCAATGCATTGACACGGGATTTCTGAGTCTCTCGAATGGCATGTTCAAGCAAACGAGCAATTTGCGTCAGACCTCCAGCACATCGGGTGCTGCTCATCAGACGTTGCAGTTCACTGGCAACGCTGACCCACTTGCTAACATAGAATTCATGAAACCCGCGGTAGTAACACAGTTGTACATCAAGACCTCCGTGTGCGGCGGTCTCGGTAAACATTTCGGACTGAATGTGGCAGGCCTGATCCCACATCGGTTCACGGCTTGCGGTCGCATCCATGCCGAAAATCAACCTGCCGCGTCGGGAACTTGGAACTGGCCGAGGCGCCAATTCTACCTTACGCAGGAACTCGTCAACTTCGGTATTGGTTGATCGGGTTAACCGCTTGTCTTTTGAATCTGGCATATCGTGTTGTCGGCAATGCAGCCTCAAAGCGTCAATTGATCAATTTTTGAAGGGTGCCAGTATTCTGTCAACAATTTCGTAGATGTTGACGGAAATGCCTGCTGTCGCAGCAATTTGCTCTACTCTCTGGCGCATTTCATTCTGCCTATCCTGATCAAATCGGCGAATTTCAGTAAAAGCTTCTGTTAATTGTGCGGCAGCCTGTGAATTGGTTTTGTCAATTCTGAGGACATATTCGGTCAGTAAGTCATAACCCGATCCATCCCTCGCATGAAAACAGTATGGGTTTGCATGACAGAATGCGCCAATCAATGAATATACGCGGTTCGGTGTGTAAATGTTGAACGATTGGTGTTTGGAGAGATCAACAACTTTCCTGAGAGTATCGGGTCTGGCAGCCGTAGCCTGAATTCGAAACCACTTGTCGATGACGCCTGAATCATTGCGCCATCTATCGTAAAACCTTTGAAGCACTGATTCTCTGGCAGGACTGCTCGAATTGACCAATGCTCTCAGTGCAGCTGCCAGGTCAGTCATGTTGCTGCTGGACTCAAACTGGCGCAACGCCAGTTTCTGCACTGTAGAATCATCTAGTTCAATGAGGTAGTTAAGACACAGATTACGCAGGCTTCGCTTGCCAACTGCGTCTGCCGAATCTCCCCAATCTCCATTCAGTGATCGATAGAGTTCGAAGAGTTGGTCATAGTATTGATCAGCAAGTTTTCCTACCAATATTTTCCGAGCATTATGAATCGCAGTCGGATCGACAATCTCCATGGTCTGAGCAATTGAAATTTCTGACGGAGGTTCGAGCAGTAGTGCCTTGAACTGCGGGTCTTCGACAGCATTCGACAGAACTGCGTTGAAAGAGGAAAGAAACTTGTTTTCAATATAGGTTTCCCGATCGTTCTGGATGTTGGCGACAAGTTTTTGCACTTGGAGTTTGAAGATCTGCTGACAGGCATTCCAACGACAATAAGCATCATCATCATGCGCCATGATGAAATGGAGATCCTGATCCGCTTGCGGGTCGTCTATCAGGACCGGTGCGCTAAATCCTCGAAGGAGAGACAGGGTGGGGCTGGATTCGAGATCAAAAAATTTATAGGTTTGTCTGCTTTGGGTCAGCTCGAGAAGTATTTCATCTTGTGTTGCGCATTGGTTGGAATCCAGTTTCAAAGGCAATCGATTACCGTCATTGTCGAATAGCGCTATCTGAATCGGAATATGCATCGGTGACCAACTGGGATCTTCGCTTGAATGTGGCGGTTTCTGTTCCATGGTCAGCATGAAGGTTCGGCGTGTCGGATCGTATTGTCGTTGGATCGATACTCTGGGAGTGCCGCCAACTCGATACCACAGACGGAACTGCTCTAGATTGACTCCACTTGCCTCTTCCATTGCGGAGACGAAATTCTCCACAGTTGCTGCGAGTCCGTCATATCGCTCAAAATACAAATCGGTTCCGGCGCGATAGGAGTCCGCTCCGAGCAGGACGTGCATCATTCGAATCAGCTCGGCTCCTTTGTTGTAGACCGTGATTGTGTAAAAATTGTCGATCGTCAGGTAGGAGTCAGGCTGTACCGGGTGTCTGGAAGGACCCGCGTCTTCACGGAACTGATGGAGTTTCACCATGTTAACGTCGTGAATTCTCTGAACTGCAGGCGAACCCATATCTGAACTGAACTGCTGATCACGGTAGATCGTGAAACCTTCTTTCAGACTCAACTGAAACCAGTCCCTGAGAGTCACCCTGTTCCCTGACCAGTTGTGAAAGTATTCGTGTGCGATCACACTTTCCACTGCACGAAAATCCTGATCTGTTGCGGTGTCAGGTTTGGCAAATACGTATTTTGAGTTGAAGATATTCAATCCCTTGTTTTCCATTGCCCCCATATTGAAATGATCGACCGCGACGATCATGTATCGATTCATATCGTATTCGCGTCCATAGACTTCTTCATCCCATTTCATGGCTCGCTTGAGGCATTTCATGGCATGCATGCATTGATCCAGATCGCTGCTCGAAGTATAGAATTCAAGTGTTATACGATTGTTTGATCGGGTGACGAATGTGTCTCGGAGAACTGACAGCTTTCCGGCCACCAGTGCAAAGAGATAGCAGGGTTTTGGATGAGGGTCAATCCATGTTGCGAAGTGTCTGCCGTCAGGCAGCTTGTCCGTAGCGACCAGTTCTCCATTGGAGAGCAGCATGGGAAACTCTTTTTGAGACGCTTCAATTGTGACAGAAAATTTGCTCAGAATATCCGGTCGGTCAGGAAAGTAGGTTATGTTGCGAAATCCTTCTGCTTCACACTGCGTGCAAAGCATGTCGCCAGACATGTAGAGTCCGGAGAGCGCTAAATTTTGCGAAGGGTCGATTCTGTTGCTGATGCTTAACTCGAACTCGTTGGGAGGATTGATCAGGGTGATGCCCTGCGAATCCATTCTGTAGCCGGATTCGGGTAGTTCTTCCTGGTTCATCTCAATAGACAGCAACTCCAGATTATTGCCATTCAGGTAAAAGTCATTCGCTTCCGCACAGTTGGTTCTGACAACTGCAAATTTCGAACTTACAGTCGTTTTGCTTGGATCAAGGTCGAACTTGAGATCAGTGCTGCGAACAGAAAACGATGGCGGTCGATAATCCTTGAGAAAGGTTCGTTTGACCGGACTTGATGATATGGATTTCACTGAGATCAGACGGTGGATGGGTGCGGTTTACCAGGTTTTCATCCAGTTTTCCATAAAACTCCAGCACCAGCGCCCCATGTTTTCACCGTAAAGCGATTCATCTTTAATTTGTTGGTCGGCACAATGTGCACCGGATTTTGACAGCAGGTGACTTCCCGCCTTAAGCCAGGTCTTCATGATCGTGCGAGTGATTTCAGGGTGAAACTGTATACCGTAGGCATTCGATTGATATCGAAAGGCCTGATTGGGGAATTGGCTGCCTTCTGCCAGCAGTTCGCATTCATCGGGAAGTGTGAAACCTTCACTGTGCCACTGATAAAAATGCATCGGTGCATCCAGAAATCCGTTGGTCTGTGCAGTTGGCGTGACTTCATGGAACCCTACTTCACATACATGCTTGGGATGAGTTCCGACTTCGCCGCCTAGGCATTTTGCAAGCAACTGAGCTCCGAGGCAGATACCGAGAACTGGACGTCCAGATGCCAGCCAGTCGGCAATCCAATCTAATTCTTCAGTGATATAGGGTTTTTCGAATCCGTCATTTGCACTTTGAATGCCGCCGTAGATGATCACTGCGTCATAATCTTTGTTATCAGCTGGTAGCGGCACGCCATGTGCTGGGTTGACATGCAACTGTTCAATGTTGTTCTTTTCAAGGAATTGCGCTACGTGATCGTTGCGTATTTCTTCCATATGGCGGATGTTGATAGTTTTTTTCAGCATGTCCATTGCTTCTGTGAATTATTTTTTTGTTTCGATTCGGCGTATCAGAATCAAGTTTTCAGACAATTAGCACCAGCAAAATTACGAATAGAACGACCGCACCAATCGGCAGCAGCAATCCGGACCAGTCTTTTTCCGCTTTCCGGCTTTCCTCACTCAGTCTTTTGAGTCCCGGGAAAAATAGCAGAATAACGACCAATGCAATCGCACCGAGCGCAACCATTTCCCAGGTAGCTAAATTTTCACCCATTCAGTCTACTCTTGAATTTTGCTGGTAAGCACATGGCTTCTATTGTACTTGTTTCAATAAAGAGTGCAGGCGTGAGGCAATATTGGTTTTAGCAATTCCTGAAGCATAAAAAAACAGGCAGGGATTTTCATTCCTGCCTGAAATTGTAAATCCCGGATTGGCAGAATCCGATTTTACTAATGGATGACAAATGAGCGTTGTTAGTGAATATGACAGCGTTATTTGGATAATGTTCCAATGTGTTGAAATTTGTTGATTCAGTGAAAATTTCGGGATCGAAAATCTTTCCACAGGGAGAAATCAGTCGGTTTCCAGACATGATCAACAATCAAGTGAACGACATTGCTTGCAACCTGAAGAGTGCCTTCGACGCCCAGCAGCGAGAGTGTTTTGACCAGTGTCGAATAGCGTTCGAAACATCGCGGCCAGAACACCGCGTTTACAAAGCCGGTTTCATCTTCAAGCGTCATGAAAACCACGCTGGATGCACTGGCTGGGCGCTGTCTGCAGATGACAGCACCCACAAAACGCACGCGGCGCCCATCTGGCATGTTGTTGACCGTTTTTGCGTTTGGCAGCCCTTGTGCACGCAACTGTTCTCGATAATGCTGCAGCATGTGTCCGTTGCTGCTGACTCCTGTGCTTCGATAGTCCCATGCAGTTGACTCTTCCATACTTAGAGAACGAAATTCCGTGGAATTTTCAAGGGTTGGAAGAATCTCTTTCCGCGTACGGATGCCATGCGCCATCCACAGTGCAGTTCTGCGATTGGCGGCCAACCCCCGAAGTGCACCAGCTTCCGCAAGCTTTTGGACTGTTGCTTTTGATATTCCGGTTTCGTGCATTAGCTCTTCGATCGATTGAACGGCGATTTGCGGCGATTCAAGCGATTTGGCCTCTTTGTCGTTGATGCCCTTGACATAGCGAAGACCGATACGCAATGCATAGCCTCCGGTGCTTTCGCGACAGGGTTCGACAGTGCAGTCTCGTCGACTGAAATGCACATCTACCGGAAGAATCCGCACTCCATGTCTTCGGGTGTCTTCAACAATCGTAGACGGCGAGTAGAACCCCATCGGCTGGGAATTGAGAAGCGAGCATGCGAATTCTGCTGGATAGTGGCACTTGAGATAGGAGGCAGCATAGGCAATCAGTGCAAAGCTGGCAGAGTGGGATTCAGGAAAGCCATATTCTCCAAATCCGCGTATCTGATCAAACACCTGTTCGGCAAACTTTTGTTTGATTCCTTTCGCGACCATGCGTGAAACCAGTTTTTCACGATGTCTTTCCAGCCGGTCGACCCTACGCCATGCCGCCATATCGCGTCGCAATTGATCGGCTTCTCCAGACTGATAATCAGCAGCAGTCATTGCCAGTTTGATTACCTGCTCCTGAAAAATCGGAATGCCGAGTGTTTTTCCCAGTACCGAAGCTAGACATGGATGCGGGTATTCGATTGCTTCTTCACCGGCACGTCTGCGAAGATAGGGATGTACCATTCCACCCGAAATCGGTCCTGGCCGGACGATGGAAATTTGCACCACCAGATCGTACCATTGTTCTGGTTTCAATCTGGGGAGCATGCTCATCTGCGCTCGACTTTCAATCTGAAAAACGCCGATGGTATCCGCTTTTTGCAGCATTGCGAACACCTGTTCGTCGTCAGTAGGAATTGAGTTCATGGTTAAATCAATACCGCGATGCTGCGAAATCAACTCGAAACATCGGTGCAACTGAGTGAGTGCACCGAGCCCCAGGAGATCGACTTTGAATATTTTCATGGCTTCAATGTCGTCCTTTTCCCACTGAATGACAGTACGGTTCGGCATGGTGGCATTTTCTACCGGTATCACTTCATGGATAGGACCAGTGGTGAAAACGAACCCTCCCGGGTGAATAGACAGATGTCGGGGAAAGTCGATAATGGCATTGGACAGTTCGGCCAGCAGACAATGAGTACGCAGCGATGGATCCAGGCCGGCCCGGACAAAATCGTCCGGGGCGATTGAACCGTACGAGTCGAGCTGTTTCGAGAGCCGTTGCAATTCGGATGCGGGAATATCCAAAACCGTTCCAACATCGCGAATTGCGGAGCGAATTCGATAGCGGATGACGACTGCCACCATGGCGGCTCGATCCCGGCCATATGTATCGTAGACATGTTGGATCACTTCTTCGCGTCGTTCGTGTTCAATATCCAGATCAATATCCGGGGGCTCGTCGCGTTCGCGGGACAAAAATCTCTCGAACAGCAGATTCATGTCAATCGGATCAATCTGAGTGATTCCGAGGCAGAAGCACACTGCGGAATTCGCAGCCGACCCACGCCCCTGACACATGATGTCCTGCTGTTTGCACCACTCAGCGATTCGATGCATGGTCAAAAAGTGGCTGGCATACCCCAGTTCTTCGATCAGCTGAAGTTCCCGTTCAATCTGTTTGCTGATCGCTTCCGGCGGCCGATCGGAATATCGCTGCAACGCACCGCGGTGCGTAAGTTCTCGTAGGTATTCCGCGACCGAGATTTGGTCTGAATGGATCTCTTCGGGGTAGATGTAACGCACATCATCCAGTCGAAAACTGCAGTTTCGAGCAATTTCGACGGTCGCTTGGACCGAAGCCGGATCATCGTCGAAAATGTTCAGAAATTCATCCGCTCCGATCAGTTCATGAAGTGCGTTCGGCTTCAGCAGGTTTTCGCAGTTTGATAGAGATTGACGGTGCCGGATGCAGCTTAGCACATCCTGAACCGGACGATGGCTCGTACAGTGATACAGAATTTCCTGCCCGGCGACAGTACGAATTCCATAACGTTTTGCATGGTTTCTTATGTGATTTTCGAGGATGGGATCTTTTGCTTCCTTGTGACGGCATATCATCATGAAGAATCGATTGCCGAATGCCTGTTTAATGATTTTCAAGTGACCTGTATCCTCGCGCTCTTGCAGGACTGCCATGCTTTCCGGCAGCCAAATCGCATACAATCCTTCTGAATGAAGGCAGCACTCTTCGAGTGTCACTTCACTTTCGCCTTTTTCGCACCGTCGTCGTCCAAGGGTGATAAGACTGCACAGACTGGCGTACCCTTGCAGGTTACAAACGAGCAGCAGAATGCTGAAAACCAGGGAATCTGGATTTTTTATCGTTATCTGAGATCCAACAATCAGATGCACCTTGTGTTCGCGTGCTGCCAGGTGCCCTTTTACAATGCCGTAGATTCCATCCCGGTCAGTCAGTGCAATAGCTTCAAGTCCCAGTTGCGCCGCTTTACTGACATATTGCTCAGGGAAACTCGCACCTTCCAGGAACGAGTAATTGCTTTTGCACCACAAAGGAGTATACAGAGGCGTAGCGGACATGATTATTGAACGAATCCTCGTTCATACCATTGGCGGTTGATACAGTCGTAAAAAATCCACTGTGTGCAACCGTCACGGGTCTCTACGAAATAATCGTTTCGGTGGATTCCGATTGGACGCCACCAGAAGCCGGTAGTGGAATAAGGTCCCCGCACTTTCTCCAGTGTCGCGCGCCGCGGTGTAGAAATGCGATTTGGGTCGTCTAAAATTCGTCGCACCATAAAAGCATTGCCCTGATCTGCAGAAGCATGATTTCGCAGACGGTCAAAATATTCCCATTCATAGGAATTTTCCGGCAGGTGCGCATTCAGACACCGCGCTCGCAGAACCTGTTCCGGACCGAATTCGGCGCAGATACGGGCGAGCGCACGATTAGCCGCGAGAATATCGCGCTCGGACTTAACGATGTCCTGATACAGATCCATTTGGGGGCCGGGCAAAACGCCCGGAATGACATGAACGGAAATGCCGACAACTCCCTCATCCAGATTCATTGCATGAAGCCGCAATCGAAGCAGGTCTATGAGGGTAGTTTGGTCAAGCGTCGGTTTCGCTGTTCGCAGTTTTTCGTTGCATGTCCCGCCGAAGTCTTTTGTCAATCGTAGATGAATTTCGCTGACTCCTTTGGCAAGTTCTTTCATTTTTTCCAGCAGCGGGTTCCATATGCGTCGAATGACTGCCAGAATCCGTTCCACATCGCCTTCTGCGTATTCGAGATCGATTTGTGCAGAATAAGGTGCGGGAGGACGAATTCCATGCACGGTTCCATCTTCTTCCTTTGCTTTGCGCATCAGATTGAACAATTCTTCTGAAAATCTGGATCTGACTTCCCATTCGGACAGTCTCTGCAGATCGCCTACGGTGTGAATTCCTAGTTTGTCGAGTTCCATGAGCGGTCGTGAAGGAAGGTTCAATTTCTCAAGCGGTACTGAAAGCGCAGTTTCAATTTCCTCCGAGGCGGACTCGAACAGGACTACGGATGCCGTCGAATGCACTGCGGCGCGAACTCCGAAACGAGTAAATCCGATGGCGACCCTTGCATGCAGTTGTTCGTGGTCCTGCAGGATACCCTGCAGGCGTTGAGCCCAGGCCTGCAAATTGGGTTCCAGACGGTGCATTCCGCTGACATCAAGGTAGTAGGCGCCCGGCAGTTCCGCTACAGGTTCGATTTTGGGACTGAATGTGCCGAGATGACGAATTACTCGTTGATGGACATATTCGATTCGTTGGGGGTGAGGGTACACTGCATGCAATTCGGGGCACAGAGCGATTGCGTTTGCATAGGGCAGGCCTGGATAAATGCCTCGTTTCAATGCGGAGCGGTCGACTGCCATGACGATCGGGCGGGAATCGCTTTGATCGACTAGTGCAACAGGGAGTTGAAAATCCACCGGCAACTCCCGCACCGATAACTGAAGCGGAAAATCTGGGATACAGACACAAGCAATACAGATTTTTACAGGGAGCTCGACCATTGGGCTGGATAATCAGTAGTATCCATCAACACCTGCAAAGCGTGTTTGCCAGGTCCATCTTGTTCCCCGTCGCTTGTCTCGCAGAACATGGATGCGGCATAAAAACTCTCCGTCCTTGATACGTTCTCGGGAGGTGTGAGCATGCAGCGATATCAGTGGTCCAATCGACTGGCCAGTGAATTGCTTTTCCGTGAGAAACAGGATGCAGGCGTTATGTTTTCGTGCCAACCCGTTGAGCTGCGCGAGTCGTGCAACTGGTACCGAGTGATTGCGACCGAGATCCAGCAGGACCAGTCGAAACGCACCGGAGCGGAGCAATGTTTCCGCCGCTCTTCCCATATATTGCGTATCGACCATGCGCAGTACTGGCAGGTTGCGCAAGTTGATCCCGTTTAATTCCGCATCGGGTGGATAAAAAGTGCTCCGCGAAGACCCTATCCAGGCTGTGTGACTGCCATTTGCCTGTGCATCGCGTAGCAGCTGAAATGCGAAACTGAGTGCGGCTATCGGATGCGGGTCGGAAATCTCGACCAGTCGTCCTTCCACTTCCTTGAGGTTCCATTTGGGTTCCTTGTCTAGAAACGGCTGGGGGAGTTTCGATAGTGGTAGCAGTGCGGGTTCAGCCATTGATTTCCTTACCGATCAGATAGGCTCCTTCCAGATAGCGTCGCACTTCGATCACCTTTCCAAGAATTACCAGATTTTCGGGATGCAGTGAAATTACCGGATAACCGTCGTTTCGAGGATGCAGTTGAATTTTTTCTCCGGCGCGCCGGAACTCTTTAACGGTTGCCTCATCGTCAACCATCGCAACTACGATATTGCCCGGGTGAATATCTGTTTGATGTCGAACCAGCACGATGTCTCCGTGCAGAATTCCTGCGTCGACCATGCTGTCGCCTTTAACCCGAAGTGCGAACAAGGCATTCTCATCCGAGGATGCCTGGACCGGGATATATCCTTCGATATCCTGCACCGCAATGTTGAACGGTCCAGCTGGCACGCTTCCGACGACTGGAGCCAGCGTGTTTGCACGAATTTTTACGGGCAGTTGATATCCGCGAGCCTTGCCAGGTTCCTTAGTCAGTCGGCCTTCGTTTACCAGGGCATCCAGATGGTTTTTCGCAGATTGCACTGCTCGCATCCTGAACTCCTTCTGAACTTCGCGTATGGTCGGAGGTCGGCCCTCCAGTAACCGTTTTCGCATGAACTGATAGATTTGATTTCTTGTTGCTCCAGGTTTTGTATAAGCCATGACTCAAAATCTGTTATTAAATTGGAAATATAATAACATACAAATGTCTGTTATCAGTATTAAAGCAAAGTTTTTCTTAGTTTTGTGGTTCAAGCACTGGTTTGAGAGTCAATGCCGAATAAGCACAATGAAGATACAGAACCTCACAAGGAAGCTTCATGACACGTTGGACGTCGTGGAGCTGTTTAGGAATAGGCTGGGGTTCGACCAGAGTAGTCGAGAGTTTGCAATGAACCAGGTGTTTGCCTGTATAACCCGCCCCAAGCCAGTCGAGGAATCAGATTCGGCACACTGTAGAGGAGATTGAACCGATACTCGAATTCCGACGGATAACGTTACGCGTACTTGGGACTGAACGAACGATAAGAACTGCGCAGCACCGTGTCATGGTGCAACGCCAATCAGCACCAAAGGTACGGACGGGACGCCGCGGCCCTGTCTAATTATGTTCATCAAGTCCTGCTCGTAGTAGGAAACACCAGATGACATTTCCTCTTCAAGCACCTTCATTGGGAGTATCTCAATTCCGACATCAATGATGTCAGCAGCGTAAAAGCTGAGGTGCTTCACAAACAAGTCATGTGCGACAAAGGCATACTTGCCGAATTGCACCTCAATCGCAACTCGATCTTTCAAGAAATCAGTCTGGTTGTAGGACATGATCGGTATATATCCAGCTTCCGTTATCTCCTGTTTCTGCATCTCCTCCGATAACCCGAAGATGCCTCTCATTAATCCCTCGTCAGCCGTCAACCAAAACGTTTTTCTTCTCTCCTCCCATCCACGGTCTCGAAATTCATCTTTGAATGCCTTGTTCATGTCTGTCGGCGAGTAAAGCAATTTCCCTTTCTTATTTTTCTTTCGAGACCTTAGTACGACACGCTTTAGCATCAACGCACTCAATCACATTCCTCACTTCCTCCCACAATTGCTCATGGTGGACTAACAAATATTCCTCGCCGTTAAGGTGAGAATACCGAGCTTTCATCTGCATTCTAATGGCCTCCGTTGGGTAAGGAGGGGTCATATACGGGCTTGCCCATCGGACGGGTTTTAAGTGTACCTGCATACAATTTACGCACTCGTTCGCGGGCTATCTCAACATATTCACTTGTAATGTCACATCCACAAGCATTTCTGTTGTGCATAATAGCGGCAATCACCGAAGATCCCACACCCATGTACGGATCGAACACCACATCATTCTCGTCAGTCATGGATAGCACCAGGCGCTCAACCAGTTCTACGGGAAACTGGCATGGATGAATAGTCTTTTCAACGTGGTTGTTTTTGACATTGGGAAACTCCCACACATCATTCGGGTTTTTCCCTTTCGGATTCCCGGACAGTTTGCCAATGTTTGGCCCCTTGAAATGGCGCTTTCCGGGATATTTCGCCGGCACTCGGATAGGATCAAGGTTCCAGGTGTAATCATCCGTCTTCGTCCACCAGTTAATGGTTTCGTAACGACCGGACAATCGTCGTGCACAGTGCAGTCCGTGACCAAAGTGCCAAACGATCCGGTTGCGGAGCTTGAGGCCATGGTCATGGAAGATGGCATACAAAAGCGCATCGATCGGTACGATCTCCCCATTTGCGACATAGTTTCCAACCTGCCAACAGATTGAACCTTTTTCATGCAGGAGCCGAACACACTCGGCAATTACCTTCTTCTGCTGAGCAAGATAGCTGTCAAGTGGAGCTTTGCCTTCATACTCCTTGCCCAAGTTGTAAGGTGGTGACGTGACGATCAGCTTGAAAGTTTCATTCGGAATGTCTTGCATGAAAGCAAGATTGTCTTTACACACAAGAATGGGCTGGCTTATTGACGAAAAAACTCGGTTATGAGTGTGTTTGTGCGACGCTGGCTTTACAATAACTGTCACCCTGTCATCTCCCGGAAACGTAGCTGGTTGCCGATCAGTTTCTCTGTATTTATCTTCGTTCCTCCATGTTCAATTGTACCAATTTGTGATGGTCAGAAAATTCAATCGAGCAGCGATTCAGTTGTCTGAGACACAACCAGAATGACTCAATATGGGTAGTGTGCACCACCTTCCTGATGACCTTTGGATTCATGGTTGACGCTGCGTCAGCCAATTGAACCCTTCGTTGTCACATGCCTTGTCGAACTCAAGAATGGTCCAAGCTGGAGTCAGCGACGTAGCAGAAGATCTCTTACGCTTCATCTTCGTGAAACGAAACCAGGCTGTACAAAGGAACAGGAGATAATCTTGCCCTTCCATCCAGGTCAACCAGTTCAATGATGACTGCGCATTCAATGGTTTCTCCGCCGAGTTCACTGATGAGTTCGACGGCTGCACACATTGTGCCGCCGGTCGCAATCAAATCATCAATGATGACCACCCGCTTGGCTTCGTCGAGTGCATCGGCATGCATTTCCAGACTGTTCAGGCCATATTCCAGTTGATAATCGGTGTTGACGGTTTCGGCAGGCAGTTTCCCCGTTTTACGAACAGGAATGAGCGGAACGCCCAGCAAATAGGCTAATGTTGATCCAAACAGGAATCCGCGGGCATCCAGCGCGACCAATCCATCCAATTCGGTATTTTGGTATCTTTGGTATAGGCGGTCAATGCCGAATCGGAAGGATTCCGGGTTTTGGAGCAGCGGAGTGATATCTCGAAAACGCACCCCGGATTTTGGGTAGTCCACAATGGTTCGGATGCTGGATTTTAAGTCCATGGTCAAATTCCGATTTGTGGTTTCTTCTCCTTTTACGACCAACTGCTCAGTTTGAATCGCGGGGCGAGCGGTTGGTGTTCATATCCCATGGCAAAAGAATCGGATGCGAGAAATGGCACTCTCGCATCTGATCTCAGATATCAATTTATATCCCCAGGACGTCGATTGTCGCTGCCCGCAGAATCGCGGCGAGTCTATCCAGTTCCGAATTTTCAATCACAATCGGTGGAGCGAGACAGAAAACATCACCGCGGACGCGGCTGAACAATCCGCGCTCAATTGCCGCATTCAATATTTTGTCACCGACTTTTTGGGATGGGTCGAAAGGTTCTTTTGTCGATTTATCCTTGACATATTCCACCCCGCAAAGCAGTCCAAGGCCACGAACTTCTCCAACATGCGGATGATCGCCAATGGCGCTTGTGATATTGTCCATCAGTCGTTGCCCCTTTTCTGCGGCTTGGGCGGGGAAATCCTCACGTTGCACCAGATCAATCATCGCACAGGCAATGGCGCTTCCGATTGGATGCGCACTATAGGTGTAGGCATGCATGAATGGCTCGCTGCTCGAATCCATGACACTGGCAATTGAATCGCTGACGCCAATTCCACCAAAAGGAAAATAGCCGGACGTGACCGCTTTTGCGAACTGCACAATATCTGGTTGAATGCCCCAGTGTTCCAGAGCAAACAATTTTCCAGTTCTGCCAAATCCTGTAATGACTTCATCCGCGACAAGAAGCACATCGTATTGATCACAGATTTCCCGAATTCTAGGGAAGTAATCGTCCTGTGGTGGAATCACGCCGCCGGATCCTTGCACAGGCTCGGCTATGAACATAGCTACCGTATCAGGGCCTTCTTCCAGAATCTTTTTCTCCAGTTCGTTCGCTGCTGCAATACCTTGGCTCACACTTGAATCTGAAGATTCATATCGGTACGGATATGGCGAAGGAATAAATAAAAATCCCGGAATTCTCGGTTCGAACATTGGCCAGTAAGCCGGAATTCCGGTGGTGCACATCGCTGCGAACGTAACGCCGTGATACCCCAGCATGCGCGAAATGACTTTGGTTTTGTTAGGCTTCCCCATCAACTTCCAGTAGTATCTGGACATTTTGATGGCGGAATCTGTTGCTTCACCTCCGCCAGAAGTCAGATAAAATCGATTGATTTGTGGGTAGGTGATTGATGCGAGTTTTCCTGCCAGTTCAATTGCTTTTTCGTTGGAACTGCCTACATAACCGGATGCGTAGGGTAGTTTCACATACTGCTGCATTGCCGCGTCAACTAATTCCTGGGCGCTATGACCGGCTGTGTTGTTCCACAACCCGGCAAGCCCGTCAATATACTCCTTGCCTTCGGTATCGACGAGAGTCGACCCATAGCCTTCCACCCAAATCTTCGCGTTGTCATGTGCTCCGCGAATGTGCAGGGGATGGATTAAATGATTCTGGTCTGACGCCAGCATTCGTGCACTAGTGCTTGCCATTAACTCCTCCAAAATTCCAAAAAGTGTGCCCCGCCAATGAGGCGAGGGCACATCGATAATTTTTTCAATTGCTATTCATCGTCACTTTGACTATCGCGATTGCATTTTCCCAGCCATGAACTTCGGGATCAAGTGCTGAACCTTCGCCACCTGCAATTCCAAGATGCCGAGCTACGCTGCCTTCGGGTGAAACTCCAGCAATTCCAGGTGCTTCACTATTGGCTGTGCCACCTGGGTCGGCAGGAATGCCGGGTGCATTCGGTGCACCACCGCCAGTGATTTGCTCATCATTGCCTTCGGTGCCTGCATCGATGGCATAAAGATATTGTTGTCCTTCGCGAAGCACAATGTTGTCCAGTGCGACGAAACCGTCATTGGTCGGCAAAATCATCGCAACCAAAGACATACGTGTATTTTCCGGGGAAAGAGTGAATGTTGTAGATTGCCCCGGTCCTAACAGTCCTCCATGCGGATTTCTGACTATTTCGCCGCCTTCCGCTTCGTATATCGCAGCCAGTGGTTCAATATTGCCACCTTCGGCAACCGTCTGTAATTCCGTAGACGCGGCTTTATCATACTCAAACATGGTTTCTTGGCGAGTGTCGTGACCAACTGCCAGAATTGGAGTGAGGTAAGTGCCCTGAGTAATGTTCGTTACGACTACTTCAACCGTTTTGGTTTTTTCCCAGCGTTCCCAAAATTTCCAATCGACATTTTTCATTCTTTCGCATCCAACCAGCGAAACGCTCATTAGAATTGCTAACCCAATTAGTATTTTTTTCATAATGCCCTCATGTGGCTAAGCCAATATGTTTCGTAATTGATCCGTCCTTTCACAAACCCGTTTGTAGTTATCAATCAACCTGGGGTTTTGCGAAAAAAATTTGAAACTGAGGTAAATATAACACGGCAAGGCGCTGAGATGAGACATCATTGCTGCGGATTTTACGGCTTCAGTTTGAATTCGCCCAAGCGATTCCACACCCATTCACATACTAAGGGATCAAGCATGGAATTGCATAATACATACTCCCCTATTTTCCAACTGATGTTCCATGTCTAATTGAACCATTTTGTGAACCAGGTGCAATATTCATAGCTGCCATTTCTCATGGGCTAGCTAACAGATCGATACTCAATGACCTAGCCACAAATTAACTTATGGGCTGAAATACTTGAGAGAAACTACGAAGCGCGCAGTTCATTGGAACGGAATTTAAGCGACTCCGATCAGGAGTACTGGTTTAAATATCAACACATCCGTGGACACGCGAAAATCAAAGCGTGTACGACACTGGCTGCCGTGGTAATGATGGCAATGGCATTCGTATATGTTCGCGTTGGCCGACAACAGCAAATGCGTTCATTGGTCAAACCGGTTGCGGTGTTCAATACCCGCTGACTTCCCCACCTCCAGACTATTGCCATTCAAGCCGTCAGTCGCGCGGTACTGAGGATAGTGTGGGTCTGAAATTAGAGATGTTTTTCGTAGTTAAGGGAAATCATTGAATACGTTGAATTTCCAGTTTGAATGACGCTTTTTTCATCATTGAAAAGCCTTTCTTATCAACATTAATTCCTTCAATTTAAAAATATGACTGAAACAAGCCTATTCGCACAAACCCCTCAAATTAGTGTAGAGTAGTTCACGAAAATCGTAACTTAGTGATATTATTCAAGTGTAGTAGGTTTCTACGAAACAATACTCAATACAATAATTAGGAGTAATAATGAAAAAACTTATTCAAAGTTTGGTAGCCGGCGCGTTGTTGCTGGTTGGAGGCAATACTGTATTTGCTGCTTGCGGCGAAGTTCAGATTGCGGCGATGAACTGGGCATCTGCTCAATTGATCGCAAATGTTGACAAATTGATCCTTGAAAAAGGTTACGGCTGTAGCGTTGAACTGGTACCCGGTGATACCATGCCATCGTTTACCTCCATGGCAGAAAAACAGCAGCCGGACGTGTCTCCGGAGCTCTGGATCAATGCAGTACGAGAGCCGCTCAGTGCAGCTATAGAAGCGGGCACGCTGCATTCGGTCATTGAGGGGCCGATTACGGGACTTGGTGAAGGATGGTGGATTCCACCGCATACCGCGAAAGCTTATCCTGAATTAAAAACTGTGTTGGACGTACTGGAGCGACCGGATTTATTTCCAGATGCCGAAGATCCTTCAAAAGGCGCTTTCATTGGCTGTCCAGCCGGTTGGGGCTGCCAGTTGACCAATATCAATCTGTTCCGAGCTTTCGATATGGAAGACAAAGGCTGGAAATTGGTTGATCCAGGTTCGTCGGCAGGTTTGGATGGTTCAATGACCAAAGCAGTTGAACGCGGTGAAAACTGGTTCGGCTATTACTGGTCACCAACCTCCTTGATCGGTCGACACGGTATGGTGAAGCTTGATTTTGGCGTGCCCTACATAGGTGACGAACACTGGAACGGCTGCATTGTGAAGCCAGAGCAGGATTGTGCTGATCCACAGCCATCGGCTTGGACAGAATCTGAAGTTCACACTGTTGCGACAGATGATTTCAAGCAATCAACGACTGCTGAAGTCTGGGCATACTTTGAAAATCGCGTGTTCCCGGGTGCACTCATGAATGCTTTGTTGGCATATATGGACGCCAACCAAGTCGACGGAGCGGATGCTGCAGCGAAATTCGTAGCAGAAAATTCCGATGTTTGGAGCGCTTGGGTTTCCGGCAGTGCGAAAGAAATGCTGATGTAGAAACTTCAATAGTTTCTAGATTTTCATATTTGAAATCATTTTTAAAAAGCCCGTCTGAGTAATTCCGGCGGGCTTTTTGTTAGCAGGTAGAGGCAGTTATGGAATTTCTATTAAAGTTCCCCAGTTTGGATCCGCAATCCATACGTGATTTGAAGAAACAGATAGATGCTGGATTCCGCGGGTTTTCACGCGAGTTTGGCGAAGCAATTGAAAACTTTTTTGAACCTTTGCTGAGGTTTCTGGTTTGGTTTGAAAAACTATTGATCGAATCCCCTTGGCCGTTGATAATTTTGATTTTAGCTACGCTCGCATGGTATGGATCGCGCAGCATGAAAGTTGTCGTCGGCTGCATCTTATCGTTTATCGCAATTGGTTATCTTGGCATGTGGAAAGACACTATGTCCACGTTGGCGATCATCTCGGTTGCGACATTGTTGTGTATTTCCATTGGCATTCCATTAGGAATTCTGATGGCCCGTTCAGATCGTATACAGGCCGTTATTACGCCAGTTCTGGACATCATGCAGACGATTCCCGCCTTTGTTTACTTGGTGCCGGTTGTGATGCTGCTCGGGATTGGCAAGGTGCCTGGCTTAATCGCAGTGTGCATTTATGCCATTCCTCCAATTGTACGATTAACCAATCTTGGAATTCGGTTGGTGGAAAAAGAGGCTCTGGAGGCCGCTGATGCGTTCGGGGCAAACTACAAGCAGAGGCTGTTCGGGGTGCAGATTCCGCTTGCGCTTCCAAATATTTTCGCAGGTGTCAATCAGACAATCATGATGGCGCTCTCCATGGTGGTGATCGCGTCAATGATTGGCGTAGCAGGTCTTGGTGTACCCGTGTTACAGTCTATCGCAAATCAATATTTGGCCTTGGGGCTGATGAACGGACTGGCCATTGTTGCGTTGGCGATCATTTTTGATCGGGTTTCGCAGAAGTTCGGTGAACGCATTCAAGATCATCGCAAGGATTCGCATAAATGAGTGAAGCCAAAATCAGAATTGAAAATCTGTACAAAATATTCGGCCCCAAACCGCAGGCGGTTTTGGGTGATGTTCAGCAAGGCATGTCGAAGCAGGAACTGCTTGAAAAACACAGTCATGTTCTTGGATTGAAGGACATCAACATTAATGTTCCTGAAAGAGAAATTTCGGTGATTATGGGATTGTCGGGGTCGGGTAAATCTACCTTGATTCGCCATGTCAATCGCTTGATCGAACCCACTTCGGGCCGGATTGTGATTGACGATCAGGATGTTCTGGGAATGAGCAAGGATGAGTTGATTGAATTTCGAAGGTTTCGAGCTTCCATGGTATTTCAGAAATTTGGTTTGCACGTCCACAAGACTGTCGCGAGTAATGTTGCTTACGGTTTGACAATTCAGGGCGTGCCTGAAGAGAAAGCGAATGAACGTAGCAAGAAGTGGCTGGACCGGGTAGGGCTCTCTGGATTTGAGGATCACTATCCATCGCAACTGTCGGGTGGAATGCAGCAGCGCGTTGGTTTGGCGCGTGCACTGGCGACCGATGCGCAGATATTGTTGATGGATGAAGCCTTTTCCGCACTCGACCCGCTGATTCGTACCGACATGCAAGGCGTGCTCTTGAGTCTTCAGGAGGAACTACATAAAACCATTGTGTTCATCACACACGACTTGGATGAAGCGTTGCGCATTGGCGATACGATAGCAATTCTTCGCGACGGTGCTGTGATTCAGCAAGGAACCCCGCAGGAAATAATTCTTCATCCAGTTGACGACTACATCAATGATTTTATTAAAGACATCAACAGAAGTCGCGTTATCCAAACCAAGTCAGTTATGACACCGGGTGAAGCCGTCGACAGCAGTCTCACTCTGTCACATGATCTAGTGCTTGAAGAGGCGATACAGTTGGTGACAGCGACAAAATCAATGCAAGGAAATGTCGTTGAGGAAAATGGTAAAGTGATTGGGAGTGTCAGTCTCAAGCAGATCGTTGATGGCATCGCTCGCCCAGCCGCGGCCAGTGGGGATGATGTCCAATATCGATAAAGCTGCTAAATCTGGCTATTCAGGAGTTTAATTTTTATGGAAGTTGAAACGGAATAGTGCTAGTATTATCAACAGACCACACCAGTTCGGTGAAATGTCACGGCAATGATTTTACCCGTGAGCGAGAGCGGGTGATTTGGTTGGCAGAATTAATTTAAAATGAAAGTACGCACCGTACGCTAAATCGTTCTAGGATTGGACATATATGCTTGAGAATACTTCTGAGGAAATTCAAATAAGAATAGAAAAATTAAAAACGGAACACAGAGATCTTGACGACGTTCTAAAAAGATTGTCGGAGGATCGCAACGTTGATGAGTTGCAAATCCGACGCTTGAAGAAACGCAAACTGCAACTCAAGGACTCTATCGCGATATTGGAAAGTCAGGCATTGCCAGATATTTCTGCTTGATAATTTAAAAAAACCTGAATTGGAGGATTACCCCTTACAGTCTTAGTAGCGGTAGTAATCCGCTTTGTAAGGGCCCTCCACAGGAACACCTATATATTTTGCCTGCACTTCAGTCAGGCGGGTTAGTTTTGCGCCGATTTTGTCCAAATGCAACTGGGCAACTTCTTCGTCAAGGTTTTTCGGCAGTACATAGACTTCATTTTGGTATTTGTCGGGATTGGTCCATAATTCAATCTGGGCTAGTATCTGGTTAGTAAACGAATTTGACATCACAAAACTTGGGTGACCGGTTGCACATCCAAGATTGACAAGCCTGCCTTCAGCTAGCAATATCAACCTCTTACCGCAAGGAAAAATGACATGATCGACCTGAGGCTTGATGTTTTCCCATTCGAATTCCCGAAGTGAAGCGATGTCAATTTCTCCGTCGAAATGGCCGATATTGCAAACAATTGCCTGGTCTTTCATGGCAAGCATGTGATCCATTGTAATGACGTGCAAGTTGCCGGTTGCTGTCACGAATATATCTGCTAGCGGAGCTGCTTCTTCCATCGTTACAACTCGATAGCCTTCCATTGCGGCCTGTAACGCACAGATCGGGTCAATCTCGGTAATCAGAACGCTCGCCCCTTGTCCTCGCAGAGACTGCGCGCACCCCTTGCCAACATCGCCGTAGCCACATACAACAGCAATTTTTCCGGCGATCATGACATCGGTCGCCCTTTTAATCCCGTCCAGCAATGATTCACGACAACCATACAGATTGTCGAATTTGCTCTTGGTTACGGAATCATTGACGTTGAATGCGGGACATTTCAGTGTATTTGCTTCCATCATCTCATACAGTCGATGAACACCGGTTGTTGTTTCTTCTGTCAGGCCTCGCACATCGGACATCAGTTCAGGATATTTTTCGTGCATGATCTGCGTTAAGTCACCGCCGTCGTCAAGCAGCATGTTGGGGTGCCAATTGTCAGGACCGAAAATCGTCTGTTCAACACACCACCAATATTCCTCTTCGGATTCTCCCTTCCAGGCGAATACCGGTGTCCCGCCCGTGGCAATTGCTGCGGCTGCATGATCCTGAGTGGAGAATATGTTGCAAGATGACCAACGAACATCGGCACCTAACTCCTGCAGTGTTTCTATGAGAACTGCTGTCTGAATCGTCATATGTAGGCATCCTGCAATTTTTGCTCCACTGAGTGGCTTTTGACCGGAATATTTTTCTCGGGTAGCCATGAGACCTGGCATTTCAGTTTCGGCGATCGCAATTTCCTTGCGACCCCACTCGGCGAGCTTCAGGTCAGCGACTTTATAATCTTCTGAGACTGACTTCAGTGCTACTGGCATTTCTACTTCCTCTAGAAATTGAGATGAGGTTTGTGGTTTGGCGAGCTAATTTGCTGCTTGTTTCAAGGCGTCTGCCTTGTCGGTGTTCTCCCAGGAAAACTCTTTTTCTGTACGTCCAAAGTGACCATAAGCTGCGGTTTGCTGATAAATCGGTCGCAACAGGTCAAGACAGCTGATAATCTGTTTCGGTCGAAGTTCAAACACACTCTCAACGATGGTTGACAGTCTGTCGTCATCAATTCCGGGTTTTCCGGTACCAAATGTATTAACCATCAAGGACACCGGTTGGGCTACTCCAATTGCATAGGCAATCTGTACTTCACACCGTTGCGCGAGTCCTGCTGCCACGATGTTTTTTGCTACATATCGCGTCGCATAAGTTGCAGAGCGATCAACTTTCGAAGGGTCCTTACCTGAAAACGCGCCGCCACCATGGCGCGCCATCCCGCCATAAGTGTCGACAATAATCTTACGACCTGTAAGACCGCAGTCTGCTTTCGGTCCGCCATCGATAAATTTTCCAGTGGGATTGATCAGAATACGATCTTGCGGGGGTATCATGCTTTCAGGAATAACAGGCTTAATGATTTCTTCGATTACCGCTTCTCGCACCCGCTCTGATGAGATGTCTCCATCATGTTGGGTTGAAAGTACGACCGTGTTGATTGAAACCGGACGGTCATTTTCGTAGACTACACTCACCTGCGATTTTGCATCGGGACCTAGCCAGTCAAGTACGCCGTTTTTCCGAACTTTTGCCTGTTGTCGTACCAGTCTGTGTGCATAGGTGATCGGCCAAGGCATCAGCACATCGGTTTCGTTGCAGGCAAATCCGAACATCAGTCCTTGATCGCCTGCACCTTGTTCGGTGTTATCTCCTTCGCCCTCATTTACGCCTTGGGCGATATCCGGTGACTGCTTGTTCAGCAGATTTTGAACTCGGACAGTTTTGTAGTCGAATCCCCTTTCATCCGAATCGTAGCCAATTTTCTTTATGACATTGCGTACTATGGCGTCGTAGTCAGTATTTTCGGCAGCAGTTGTAACTTCCCCAGCGAGCAATGCATGGTGTTGAATTCCGGAATCTTCACTGGACAAACTGGTGGATTTCACTAATGTTTCACAAGCGACTCGGCTGTTGGCATCTTGTGTGAGCAGTGCATCAAGAATGGCATCGGAAATTTGATCTGCCATTTTGTCTGGATGCCCTTCGGACACCGATTCCGATGTAAATATATAGTTACCTGGCATTGATCTAGCGGAATAGAAAGTTGTAAGCGGAAAGTGTTTTCAGGGAATTATACGCAAAATAAGTTATCCCTCCTTTCACATCGGCTTGATATTTTCTGCCAGCCGATGCTATTTTGTGAGTAGTAACTAAGCAATCCCGTTCGTTGTCCCGTCAATCACTGTCTTGCAGATTGTTGGAGTGGGTTCAGTGCCTTTCGGCAATTTTGTTATCGTTTGTGGCTGATTCGAGATTGGAGATATTGCGGGGAAATTACTCCTCCAAAGTTCTTTCTGGCAGTGCGATGGGGTCATGCTATAGTTCTTTGATCTTGCGAGTAATTGTATTTCTCCCCCAACCCAGTATACGGGCAGCCTCCCCTCTGGAACCATTGCTAAATTTAAGAACTGTATCAAGCATGATTCGTTCAATTTCCTGTCGAACTACACCGTCCCCCTTTGTGAGATTGCTCTCCAGTAAAAGTTCAATCGCCAGACGAAGTGAACGTTCCCACTCCGCATTCGCGCCTTGATTTCGAGCACTGTAGCGACACTGTTCAATTTCCGGTGGTAAGTCGCGGGGAGTTAAAATTTTGGAAGGGCTCATGATCGTGACCGAACGACAGAAATTTTCAATTTCCCGAATGTTTCCAGGCCATGAGTATGCTGTCAGGCACTCCATGGCATTTTGCGTAACAGTCTTCACTTCGACGTTCAACTGCTTCGCGGCTTGCATTAGAAAAAAGTGGACCAGCTTTTCAATGTCATTGCCGCGCTCGCGGACAGGTGCCAGCGCAATACGAACGACATTCAGTCGGTGAAACAGATCGCTGCGAAAGGCGTTCTTTTCTACCAATTCTTCCAGCGGCTGGTTGGTTGCGGCGATGATGCGCACGTCAACGGAAATCTGATTCACCCCGCCGACTCTGTAAAACTTTCCTTCGGACATCACCCTCAGCAGCCTGCTTTGAAGGTCGTGCGGCATGTCGCCAATTTCATCAAGAAAAAGCGTACCGCGATCGGCCTGCTCAAATCTTCCAATACGTCGTTGATTGGCTCCGGTGAACGCGCCTTTTTCATGGCCGAACAGTTCTGATTCGAGTAAATCTACTGGAATGGCTGCGGCATTGATTGCTACGAATGGCTGGTTTTTTCTGACGCTGTTTTCGAACAGGGCACGAGCGACAAGCTCCTTTCCGGTTCCAGATTCGCCGGTAATGAGTACGTTGAATTCCGAATTTGAAAGTCTGCCAATGGCTCGAAACACCTCCTGCATTGGTGCAGAATCCCCAATCATGCTGGTGGATTCGATTTTTTTACCTGTGGATTCATCCAAATTGCCTTGATGTTCATCTATCACACGTTGAATCAATGTGACAGCGACGTCAATATCGAAAGGTTTTGGCAAGTGTTCCCGTGCGCCCCTCTGAAATGATTCGACGGTGGTGTCCAAGTCGGAATACGCGGTCATTACAATGACCGGCAGGCCCGGTATGTTTTTTTGAACTTCGTCAAGAAACAACAATCCATCCATGCCTTGCATTCGAATGTCGGTGACGATGACTTTCGGGCACTCTTCGCCGAATGAATCCAGTGCGTCGTCGGCACTACAGAATGTTCTTGAGTCAATGCCATTGTTTTTCAACGCTTGGGCGAGAACCCAGCGAATGGACTGATCATCATCGATGATCCAAACCGGTTCCGAAGCTAGTTTCATGTCGCTGCCGTGCCTGATTCTACGGTAGTTCGTTCTGCCAAATCCTGTTGATCCGAGAACTTCAGCAGAACCGTGAAGCAGGTTCGACCTGAAGTGCTTTCGCAAGTTACTATTCCACCGTGCCGGAGGATAATCTGATGAACGATTGAAAGACCGAGTCCTTCGCCGTGTGGTTTACCCGAGATCATCGGGTAGAAAACCTGATCAAGCATGTCTTCAGGAATTCCGGGACCGTTGTCCTCGATATCTATTCGTGCTGCATTCTGATAACGGACTTTACCTAGGGTAACCTGACGTTGGACTCGAGTACGAAATGTGATCGTACCTGAATTACCGGTCGCTTCCATCGCGTTTCGAGCAATATTGATGAAGACTTGAATCAACTGTTTCTGATCACCGAGAACCGTGGGCAGGCTTGGATCGTAATCACGAACGATCTGCAGGCCGTTCGCGCCTTCCGCGAGCGCGAGTTTACGGACATGCTCAAGCACTTCGTAGATGTTGATCTTGGATAGAAGAAGCGGAATCTGCGGGCCGGACATATCGTCCACCAGACCGCACAAACGATCAGTTTCCTTAACGATGATTTGAGTGTAGTCCCTCATTTCCGAATTGTCATTGAGCTCCCGATCGAGCAGTTGCGCAGCTCCGCGAAGCCCGCCAAGAGGATTCTTGATTTCATGGGCGATCGCACGAATCACTGCTGTATTTGCGTTTTGACCGATTTTCATGGCGTTGCCCAATAACTGTTTCACGACCGCATGCACCTCGTTGAATTCCAGTATCAGACAGATTGACCCTTCAATCGACGCAGGGGTTAGAATGCAGTCTACAAGTTTCAATTGATGCTTTGCATCTACCAATTCGGTTTGACGCAAGGTGGTCGGTTGCGAAGTGTGCAAACACTTTTTCAGAACTTCAATGGCACTCGGCTGCTCAAAGTAACTGAGAATGCTGTCTCCCAAAGCATAGTTTTCGCTGGAATCAAGCAGAGACTGGGCAGATGGATTGATCAGAGCAATCCTTAGATTTTCATCGCAAATGACAATCGCGGTACTCAACGCATAAAGAACTTGTGGAGATTCCCGGACCTGCTGGGCGAATCTGGACGACTTGGAATGCAAACTTGTTTGCAAAGTCATTGAACTGGTCTCTCCCTCCTTGGCAGAATACCGCTGGTTGTCCTATTCCCCTGCACCTAATCATACGAGATCTGGAAGTTCTGCGAAACTTCCAGATCTCGAAGATCAAAGAGGATGTAGGAAAATGAACAATTGAATTATGTCTGTGGTTATCGCAGACGCGCCCTCGTGCTTAACCGCTATAGTACATTTCAAATTCTAACGGATGCGTCACCAGCTGCATGGCTTTGACGTCTTCCATCAACAGCTCAATATACGAATCAATGGTATTGTCGGTGAAGACGTTTCCGGCTTTGAGAAAGTCTCGATCACTATCCAAAGCTGCCAGCGCCTCAGCCAGTGAAGCGGCGACATGCGGAATTGCTTTCTCATCCGCACCAGACAGTTCATATAGGTCAACTTCGGTCGGCAGACCCGGGTCAATCTTGTTCTTGATGCCATCAAGTCCTGCCATCAGCATTGCTGAATATGCCAGATAAGGATTGGCCAAAGGATCTGGGAATCTAACTTCTACGCGTCTTCCAGCTTCCGGTGAGAACGGAATTCGGCAGGATGCCGATCGATTGAAGGACGAATACTGCAGCAGAACAGGCGCCTCGAATCCTGGAACCAACCGCTTGTAACTGTTGGTCGACGGATTAGTGAAAGCATTCAGTGCTCTGGCATGCTTGAAAATGCCGCCAATGTAGTAAAGCGCTTCCTGGCTTAGCCCGCAGTGCATGTCGCCCGCAAACAACGATTTTCCATCCTTGACCAGAGACTGATGGGTATGCATGCCTGATCCGTTGTCTCCAACCAGCGGCTTGGGCATGAAAGTAGCTGTCATTCCATGAGCCGCAGCGACATTCTTCACGCAGTATTTGTAACTCTGTGTTTGGTCCGCCATTCTCACCAAGGTGTTGTACTTGATGCCGATTTCGGCCTGTCCAGCGGTACCGACTTCATGATGATGCTTTTCCACGGTGACGCCCATGTCCATCATAGCCTGACACATGGCGGCTCGCAGGTCGCTCATTGAATCAATCGGCGGAACTGGAAAATATCCGCCTTTTACGCCGGGTCTGTGCCCAAGATTCGGGCCTTCATCAAAATCCTGTGCACTGTTCCAGGCACCTTCATAAGAATTGATTTCATAGAATGCACTGTCCATCCCGCTGGCCCAGCGCACGCCATCAAAAACAAAGAACTCTGGTTCAGGTCCAAAATATGCGGTATCCGCGATGCCTGACTCAATGATGTACTTTTCCGCTTTCTGTCCGATGCCGCGTGGATCCTTTTCGTACCACTCGCCTTTGATTGGATTGTAAATGCTGCAACGGATAATGACAGTTGTTTCCTGTGCAAATGGGTCGACAACGGCGGAATGCGGGTCCAGTCTCATTGCCATGTCTGATTCATTGATTGGCTGCCATCCGGCAATAGAAGAACCGTCAAACATGATGTCTTCTTCGAACAATTTTTCGGAAAAATTAGAAACCGGCCATCCCAGGTGCTGCACCATGCCTCTAGTATCGGTAAAGCGCATACTGACGAACTTGGCGTCGTTATCCTTGATTGTTTTCATGACGTTCTCAACTGACATTAATACACCCTCCTGAAAATGAATTAGTTGAAAATAACTATCAACATAACAGCAATTATCGTGCCAAATATTTGCAGAGAATTGGCAATCCAGCACACATAAAATGCACCAATTTAGTGCATTAGTAGAGATTATGCACCAAATTGATGATTATTGAGCGATGTGTTCGAATATTTCCGGGGTTGCGTGACTCGAAGTCGGCTATGATGCGAACATCTGCTTCGGATTTGGCGAGCAGCGGAACGGCTTATCTTATTACGCTCCGTACTCTTAATTAGGGAACTACCCACTTGACGATCCAAGTGAACTGTTCTACGCAGTCGGAACTGCCAACGCAGCACCGTAGTTTTCATTCTCCCTGCGTGTCGGGATATTCCCGCCCGACTTCAAGGACTTCGCGAGTCCTTTCTTGAGAATATTCATTGACGCATTCAAATCCCTGTCAGCTTCAAAGCCACAAGACTCACACTGATACAGCCGAACGGCGAGCGTAAGTTTTGTCTTTGGCTTTGAACCGCACTCGGAACAAATTTGCGACGTGTTTTTCGGATCTACTTTCTCTACTTTCCCACCAGCACTTTCAGCCTTGTAAGTCAGCATGTTTACGAAGTTTCCCCAGTTCGCTTCAAGTATCGAACGAGCCAGTTTGTGATTCTTGACCATATTCAACACTTGTAGATTCTCAACATAAAATGTATTCGACTGTTTTACCAGTTCGGCAGTGAGTTCGTGTAGTTTGCCGTGTTCACGATCTCGAACCCTCTGCCATTCTTTTGTCAGCGCAATGCGCTTTTTCTTGCGATTGTTTGAGCCTTTAACCGCTTTGGACAGTATTCGTTGTTTGCGTTTGAGGCTAGTTCTATCCAGTTCATTCTTGCCGGTCTGGAATCCGTTGGAGCACGTAATCCGAGACTTGATTCCAACATCAATTCCAATGGGATTGATGGATGGAGCAGATTCAACATCTTCAATTTCATGGATGATCTGAATCTTCACGCGCAGTGCTGTCTTGACTACACGAACGAATTTGATGTTTTCAGGCAACTCGCCCTTAAATCGCAATTTCCCAACGCCCTTGACCTGCAGAACATTGTATTTGCCGTGTGTCTGAATCGATGGATTGTGCCACTCAATACTTCGTATGCCTCTGCGATATGACTTGAATCGAGGGAATCCGCCATGCTTGAAGAATCCTTGATATGCTTTGTCCAATCGCTTCAATAGATTTTGCTGAATCGCACATCTATGGTTTTCATAACCTAGATCGCTTGAGCGAATTTCGGTCAGTGATTTTGCCTGTGCGACGTATCCGATTGACTTGCCCGATTTCCTGTATGCGTCAATGCGCTCTTCGAGAGCTGCGTTATAAAGAACCCGCAGCATATCAAGAAATTCATCCAACTTCGTATGAGACGGTCTTGATAATTTAGCTGTATATGTAGATGTGCGATTCATTCTATCTGCTTTTTAGGATCGTCAAGTGGGTAATCCCCATTAATTATTCAGCAGAAGTTTACAGTTGTGCGGAGTCTATGGTTTGAACTTGCTTAGTCACACACCTGCAAGCGAACGATGGACTGGTTTCCCTGATTTTCCGTAGCTAGTACTTTGTGCCCATGAATCCGGCACCAGGCCGGAATATCAACGAGCGCACCAGGGTCGGTACATACGACTTCAAGAACTTGGCCGCTAGTGAGTGCAGAAACCCGTTCCTGAGTACGAATCACCGGCATCGGGCAGATCAGATTTGTGGCGTCCAGCTTTTGATTTACACGTACCATGACTGCGGAATCTCCGCTGGTTTCATGGGAGAGACGGTCAGCATGCGTTCGTTGCCCTTCAAGTCGGTAAATCGAACCATTACTCGGTCGGCATTTCTCGAGCTGCCGAATCGGGCAATCAGCCGGGCTGCCATTTCCACATCTTCATCGGGAATTTGTCCATCAACAAGAGTCATTGGGCCGGAATGACTCGTAATTGCAAAATGCGCGAACTTGGAACGGTAGCCATTCAGATATTGGGTTTCACCCGAATCTCTGGCGATAATGAGTTTCCAGTCGGTCTTGGGACGCAGGTGCCGTCCGACTTTGAGAAGCATGATATCGTCGAGTTCATAGTTTCTCTCGCTTCGGTGACCCCAAAAATCCTGCAGTTTTCGTGAATACGATTCGTCGGTTAGAAAACAGCATCCGCCGGCAGGTTGCGAGTATTCGCTGATGTCAAACTGCTCGGCGAGTTCCATCTGTTTTCTGCGGCTCCGTCCGGAAATTTCGTAGAGTTTGTCTCGATCTATCCAGCCGGCTCGCTCTGGCAAAGTTGGCGGCAGCAGCTTTGCGCTTAACGGGCGAAGCAGTCGATCAAAGGCTCCAGATTCTCGTGCCACGACCGGGAAAGTGCTTCGTCGCTGTGACTTCGGTCGCTGTCCGAGAACCTCGCCGGTGATAATGAAGTCGAACTCATTCGCTTCCATCCACTCTTTGGCTTTGGCAACCATGAAACCCTTGCAGTCGAGACATGGATTGAGATGCGCGCCATATCCATGTTTCGGGTTGAGGACTATGTCTTTATAGGGTTCAATGGCTTCAATAATATGCAGTTTGATGCCGATCTGCTCGGCCGACCAAAGCGCATTGTTGCGCTTTAATTTTTTGCGGTCCTTGTTACGAATGGCGTGGGTATGTCCTTCGACGCAAAATCCGGTAAAAATATTCAGCCCCTCGACGTGAATATCCTGTTCAAGCATAATTTGTGCAGCCAGCATTGAGTCCAGTCCGCCTGATATTAAGGCTACTGCCTTTCGTTTTATCGTTTTTGTCATTTTTGCGTTGAAGTGAAATGTGCGTGACGGATATTGTACTTCCTGAACCTGACATTTTCCTGATGCTGTATCGGGAATAGTCGAAGTCTTGGTTGCTTCCGTTAGCGGCATTACAGAACAAATGTAGCAGACGGTTGAAATGCGTTTGCACCATTGATTGTTGTTGGGTCTGTATTCAAACAAGCACCGCTCGAGGCGGCCGGATCATATCAGAAGCGGAAATCCTCGAACTTGATACAGCGCTTCATCAATCATCTGACGGTGGCAGGCGTTGACCTTCACTGTCCATTGCACCCTCGGGTGAACTACTACTGTCCGAAGTCCCCGTGTTATCAACAGATGTCTCAGAGTTATCCACAGGCCAGAAGGCTTGGCGAAGAGCTGTTTCGGCTTCTTCCTGACGGGCCTGCAGCGCCTCTAAGATGTGATTCAGAGCGTCCGACGTCTTATGGGACATAATCTTGCTGGCAAGCTCCAGTGCCTCGTTTGCCCAATCTTCCCAGTCTCCGCCTGCTGGACCATTCTCAAGCGTCGCAGTAGCGATCTGCAAGATGCTTTTCTTGGCTATAGTGATCTGGCGACGTAGCTTCGCACGTTCCTGTCTTGCAGGCGAAGCCGAAAGATGGGGAACACCAGGAAATCGCTCGTCTTGGCGTTGACCAGAGGACGCTCACCAGCCTCCCGGATTCGTTACCGAATGGCGGAGACGACAGGCTCTGTGGCGAAGCCGAAGGGCAAGCCTAAGGATGAATCACTTATCAATTGAAATTTTGCGCTACATTGTTATACTTTGTACAACAGTAACGAAAACTGAGAGATTACAATGGCAAATTCAACGCTTGGCGTTCGCCTCAGTAAAGACACGCAACAACGTTTGGAAGCCTTGGGTAAATCCCGAAATAGAACTCCTCATTACCTGATGAAAGTTGCCGTAGAACGCTTTCTGGATGTCGAAGAAGCCCTGGAATCCGAGCGGCAACTGGTTAAATCACGTTGGGAAAAGTTCGAGGTGACTGGCGAAACCATAGACCATGTCGATGTGAAGGCTTGGGCAAAGAGCCTGGGTACATCCCGGCCTGAGTCTGCTTAATGGCGGTTGTCCGATGGCTACCAGAGGCACTGGATGACCTTAAACGGCTGTATGAGTTTATCGAACCGCATAGTCCACAAGCAGCTGACCAGGCAGTCAATACGCTGATCGATGCAGCTGAGTCTCTGGCGGAATTTCCGGAAAAAGGAAGACCTTGGGATTTAGAGCAAGACTTCCGGGAGCTGCCGGTACGGTTCGGCGCGCGCGGGTATGTAATCAGGTACCAAACTTTTGAAGATCAGGCAATTGTTGTTCGCGTGTGGCATGCCTTGGAGGATCGGTAAGCCATGGTAGTCTGAACAAATGAAATCGGTGAATAAAATGTTGGGCCAATGATCGCATACTGAACTGTATCAGCGATTCTGTTATGATTTGATTTGCACTGAGTTACAACAGGGTTACCAGTGCCGGGTTGTGTTTGTTTGATTTTGAAGTTTATCCCATAATCGTTCAGTAAAACGAAAGAGGACGCGACAGACTGTTATCGACCGTAGATCACTCTGTTATGCGTGGATTGGTTACCACCTGACTGTGTTGCGTCGCGGAGTTGACCTCAGTTTATATGGCACGGATCATCGTGAGGGCCTGCCCATCGCGGATCAAGCCCAAGTTTTGTTGATGTCGATAAGAATCGCTGCGAGAGTTCTCCACACGAGCTGTCAGCGCCCTTTTTGATGCATTTGACTGTCTCCAGTCATTGAATTCATAGGTTCAGACTTCCTGACCTCGACCAATTTAACATGTCTCATTCTACCGGTTTACGAAGCGAGATTTCATAGAAAAGGGTGAGGTCGGTTCCGGGATATTGGGCAGCGGTCTCATTGAGTTCCTTGATTAGCGGCAGCAACGCACGGTCCGAGGCATCGTTGGCAAGGCCGAGCAGCTGAACGCGCAGCAGACCCTGTTCAGGTTGCGGAATGACATTCGCTTCGCACTGGAACAGTTTGCCGAGCAGTTTGCGAGCGTTGTGTTTTTTACCCTGTGCGGCGTTGACCGCCGGCATCATTTGGGTTTCCGCCCGGTAGGCAATCATGCGGATGATGTCAAGAAAATGGCGCGGTGCACTCGGCAGCGCGTCCAAGCGCTGATGCTCCGGCAGATCGCCGGCGCGCATATGGGAAGGAATCTGCGACCGCTGTGCCTTGAGTCTGACCAGTTCAAGTTCATATTGCTGTGCGGTGCGCTCATATTGTGTGGCGTCTCGGTTCTGGTTGCGGAATTGGATCATTTGCACCACTGCACGACTACGCTTCGCGTTGGTGTTCTTGATTCGCTTTTCCAACTCGCGCCGATCAGGATTGACCACCTTGGCGTTCTCGTCCACGGGAATCAACTGCTGAACACTGAGTGCATCAAGATTGAACTCCTGACGCATCTGCTTGAAGAAATTCTCCTGTGCCCAGCGCGAGAACAGCGCCGCAACCACCCGTTGCATCGGCAAATTCGGATGGGTGGTGATCAAGGCAGCCTGGCGACCGCTATCCATCAGACGACGAATCTGACGCACCTTGTATCCATTGGCCAGTTCAACCTCGTCTTCGGCAATCAGCACCGAACGGACACTGTGATGTGCCGGGCCATGGAGCGACACCTCGACCGGCTCGAAGCGACTTTGCAGCCAATCGGCGCCGCGATGGTTCTTATGCCAGCTAATGCAGGCGATGCCCTGCCGAGCCAGTCGCTGAAACAGATCCGGGCTCCAGCCCTCGCGGTCAAACACCAGGGTCAGAACCGGTTCCGTCTCGGCTGCCGTCAGGTCCGGCGCAGATTGCGGAATCGCACCGATGCATCGCAGTTCCGGCAGCATATCGTGTTCAAGCGTATGAACCATCTTGCGGTCGATCTGCTGGTGCAGGCACAGCAACGGCATCCCCCCGAGTGCGTTGATCCAATAGCTGGCGGCAGCCGGCAGGCACAACTTCTGGCGTGCCACGAAATGCTTCGGCAGATTGCCCTTGCGTCCGCTGTAAACTTTCACGTGACCGTCCACCGACAAGGTGGCGCAGTCGTGCGGATTTTCATTTATCCAGCGCTGTGTCAGGTGCCCCTGCCAGGCTCGAACCCGGCTTTCATCGCAGCTGATCTTGCGCAGTTTGCCACGCAGCGTCTTGACTTCCGGACAGCGGTCCAGTCCAAGCAGTATGCCCCATTCACCGGGACACTGATAACGCAATGCTTCCGGGTTGCGGATTCTCGCCAGCATCATCAGGGCGATCAGCACCAGCACTGTGTTCAGTCCGTAGAAGCCGTTTGAAAGTTGAAAATGATGCCCGACATTGTCTAGCAGCCCTTGTTTCAGCAACGCTGGAAGCGCAGTGAGAACGCCACCATTTCGCACCGCACTGGCTGATTCAGTAAATTGCGGAGCCGCTTCGGTGATCAGTCCCGCACTGGCTGCCAAGCGCGTATCGACATCGTGAGCCGCACGTCCCATTGGCGCTTGTTTGTCACGACGGTCTCGTAGCGCACGATCGACCGCATCGGCAATATCGGAATCTTTTCGTCCGGCTGCAGACGGTTGATCATCAAGCGCAGTGCGGCGCGCGGGCGGTGTGATAATCCCGGCACGGCGATGCTCGCTGAAAGTGCTTGGCGCAATCCCCAGTTGCCGGGCTGTTGCGCGTCCACTGCAACCTTCGACCAGAAGTTCGCTGGCGCGTTGGACGGTCTGTGCATCCACTGTCACACGCCCGCGCCCGCGGCGCCGGGCATAGAAGGACGGTTCGCCTTCGGTGCGGTATTGTTTCGCAAAGCGCGATACGGTTTCACGGCGAATCCCATAGGCCTGTGCGATGTCGGCATGCGTGACGCAACCCGCTGCTGCAAACTTCGCGATCCGCAGGTTTCTCGCCGACCTGTCGTCTGCGCGATGCTGGTCGATCGGCAGCAGATAGTGAAAGTAAGTGGTGGTTCCATCGCAACTGACCATGCTGAAAAAGGTGCCGATGGGAGTTGCCTCGGGGACATTGATTGGGAGTTGAGCAGTCATGAATTTCGGCTTTCCGCGTGAATATATGTGATTTATTATTATAGCCAACTTTCAACCGGAAAAGTTCGAAATATTCAACAAAATCAGAAGAAAATCCTGTAATATGAACAGGTTACTCTGCTCTGAACGGTACCGGACGACAGGCGGAGGTCAGGAAGTCTGAGCTTGTCATCCACTGCGACGGCTGTCAAGCGGCTTTCGTACAGTTCGAACCGAATTCGGTGGAACGAGTTCAAAAGCGCGTTCACGAAAATCGAAGGTGACAGCATCCGGATCCGTTCTGCAGGCGACGTGAGCGGCAGCGGTATGCTGCTGTTCTCCCAGAGACCTTTTCGAAATCGGTAAGTTATTGATTTTTCGCGCGAATCGCCGAGCTTGAAAATTTGTTTACCCCACAAAACAGCCTGAAATACCGCTTTTTCGGCGTTTTCACGCGGTAAAGGGAAAATTTCACCCCAATTCCAAAGCCCTCTCAGCGGCCGGTTCCTGAGCAGCCTGATCCTGATTATCCTATTGTTTTAATTAATAAATAAAGCAACAAGCAACGGCTTCATGATATAATTCAGTTAAAAATCATTCAACCAAGAGGTTGTGCTCATGGCTTTCGTCCATTATGATCTGTTCTGGGAAAATTATCTGGACCATTGCGAACTAGAAAGACTTCAAGGCATCTTCACACAGCTCGACTTTTCTGAGATCATCTGCCAAATTCGCATTCACCGAAACCGCAAAGGACGTCAGGACTGGCCCATCGAAGCCATGCTGCAAGCGCTTTTCGCAATGATTGTCCTGCAGCATCGAAGTGTTGCCTCATTTCGCCGGGAACTGAAAAGAAACCCGACTTTGATGATCGCGCTGGGTTTTGAGCTCAAGCCGGTTGCGGACTGCGACCGGGAGCCGTTTGTCCACTACAAGGTGCCATCGGACGGGGCTTTCAGTCGCTTCCGGCAAACGCTCATTGAGGTCGATGAAAAATTCGGCTGTGTGTCGGCACTGTTTGAAGCCCAGCGCGACAGGCTGTCGGAGCTGTTGCCGAATTTAGGCGAGCGAGTCGGCTACGACGGCCAAGCGATTGAATCGTATTCAACCGGCAGCAAGATCAAGAACAAAACCGACCCGCTCACAGGCGAGCAGCAAACCTCAGACCCGGACGCTTCCTGGGGCTGCCACAAGCAGTATGCGACCGGTTTCAATGGCAAGGAGAAGCAAGTCAAAAAATACTGGTTTGGCTACTGCCTCCACGTCCTGAGCGATGTGAATTACGAGCTGCCGCTCGGATTCGAGCTGGCACCGGCGAAAGAATCCGAGCATATTCACTGTAAGAATTTGGCTGTCGAGTTTATCGATTCAGATTTGTCGAATCGGTGTCAAAGCTTTGTTGCCGACCGCGGGCTTGACAGCAACAAACTTCGAAAACAGCTGTTCGAAGCGGATATTTTGCCGGTCATCGCCACTCGCAATCTGTGGGACGAAATCAATCTGGATGCCGATCAGCTGGATGTGCCGACCCGCGCATTGGACGAAAATGCGGTTGACACGATGCTGGTGACAGAACGAGGCGATCTGTATTGCAAGTGTCCGCACTCAAAACAAATCCGACTGATGCATCACCAGGGCTATGAGAAAAAGCGCGGCACTGTGAAATGGGCTTGTCCGGCTGCGGTCAACGATTTCGAGTGCAAGGGTCGAGCCGAATGCTACACAAGCGGCCATGTCAGAGCCACCGCCAAGACCCGAGTGGTGCGCGTCAAAGTGAACCCGGAGCACCTTCGAGACTGCGGTGCATTGCCGCCTTCGACCTGCAAGTGGAAACGGCTGTATAGAGAAAGAACCGCCTGTGAGCGGATCTTTTCCAGAATCGCAGACGGATTCTTGATGGAGGATCACTTTATCCGCGGACAAAAGCGCATGGCGCTTAGAATCTCGATGTCCATGACGGTAATGTTGGCAGCCGCCTGTTTTGCCGTTGAGAGCGGCAAGCCTGAACGTATGAGGTCACTGGTCAAAGACCTGGCAGCCTGATTCTGCCGCTTGACGCGGCGCCATTCCAGCCAATTGATTCAGCGCACCGCTCGGCGCGAGCGCAATTTGTCTGAATCGCCCCATTCAGCCTGTTTATTGCCGCGCAAACAGCCGCGGCGCCGAAATCTGGCGATGTGATTCGATTTTCCCGGAAAAATCAATATTCATGCCGACTCATTCCGCTCGATAGCCAGTAAAATTACGCCCAACGGAAAAGTCTCTCCCATGTCATGATTCTCGACTGTGAAATCGATAGCGTATAATTACCAGCACCAATTCTGGCAGTTTTCACCGAATACTGGCTATTCTGTGTGCTGCAGAGAGAAATCAAGCTCCTCAAGCAGCCAGTTTTTGCAATTCAATAGCCACTTACGAATAATTTTCCTTTGAATTTCCAACAGATAATTTTTGCTTTAAATCACTACTGGGCAGAGCAGGGCTGTGTTATTTTGCAACCCTATGACATGGAAGTCGGTGCTGGTACATTTCATCCTGCAACATTTTTAGCGGCGATTGGCCCGGAACCATCCAGTTCCGCTTATGTACAGCCGTCTCGCCGTCCCACGGATGGAAGATATGGAGAAAATCCGAATCGTATGCAACACTATTTCCAGTATCAGGTCGTGCTCAAACCATCACCTACGGATTTTCAGGAAATCTATATCGGATCGCTGGTAAATCTGGGAATTGATCCACTTCACGACGACATCCGATTCGTTGAAGACGACTGGGAGTCTCCCACACTCGGTGCTTGGGGGCTGGGCTGGGAAGTCTGGCTGAATGGCATGGAAATCACTCAAGTCACATACTTTCAGCAGGTTGGAGGACTTGAGTGTCGGCCGGTGACGGGTGAAATCACTTATGGGCTTGAGAGAATTGCAATGTATGTTCAAGGCGTCGATAGTGTCTACGACCTGAGGTGGAACGATTCGCTGAGCTATGGAGACATCTATCTGCAGAATGAACAGGAACAGTCGGTCTACAATTTTGAAAAAGCCGATACGAATGTGCTCTTGAATCAGTTTGTAAATTTCGAAAACCAATGTAACGAGCTTGTGGCACTCGATTTGTCACTACCCGCTTATGAGCAAGTGCTTCGAGCTTCGCATACATTTAATCTTTTGGATGCTCGACGCGTCATCGGCGTAACCGAAAGAGCGCGCTACATCGGCAGAGTTCGCAACCTTGCGCGAAAGGTTGCTGAGACCTATTACGCAAGCCGGGAAGCCAAAGATTTTCCACGTCTGTCACACCATGAAAAATCTACAGTTACAGCGTCGCGTTCAGAGGAAATGCCTGGGTCCGATGTCCGTCCTGAAGCTCCGGCAACCCTGCTGCTGGAGATTGGTACCGAGGAGTTGCCGCCGGAGGCAGTAAATCGCTTAAGTGCCGAGCTTGAACAAAATCTCAAGCAGGAGTTGTTGGCTGTGGGACTGATTGATTCGCTTGAAACGGATTCAAAGTGGTATGCTACGCCGCGACGTCTTTCAGTTTCAGTTGAAAAGGTTAAACCACGCCGAGAAGATGCTGAGGTTATGAGGCGCGGGCCACCATTGCAGAGAGCATACGACGATCAGGGCGTACCGAGTGCAGCGGCAGTTGGATTTGCGAATTCATGCGGTGTTGATGTCAGCAATCTAATCTCCATTGAAACGGAGAAAGGAAAATTCATAGCCTGTCGATTCATTGAGCCGGGTCGTGATGCATATGAGTTGATTCCGAGTTGCGTTCAAAAGGCTGTATCGGGGTTGTCTATTGCCAAAAAAATGCGCTGGGGAAATTCCGAGAGCGAATTTGTGCGTCCGGTGCACTGGGTTGTCCTACTGCATGGGAAGAGTGTCGTGCCATGCGACATTTTTTCCATTTCGTCAGCTTCCGAGAGCCGAGGACATCGGTTTCACTTTCCCGAAGCGATCTCGATTCGGGATGCAGGCAGCTATCTCGATTTGCTGAATTCGACAGGCAAGGTCAAGGCCGACTGGGACGCTCGCCGCCAGACCATACTAGAGCAGGTTGGCCAATGCGAGAAGAACGCAGGCGGTCTGGCGATGAATGATGAGAATCTATTGGATCAGGTAACCAATCTAGTAGAGTGGCCCTTCGCTTTTTGCGGAGAATTCGATTCAGTATTCTTGAATCTGCCGACCGAAGTACTGGTCTCTTCCATGCGTAATCATCAGAAGTATTTTCCAGTGTTCGATGCAGGTGGTAAGTTGTTGCCAAAATTTATCGGGGTTGCGAATATTGAACCTGCAAGCGAGAAAATCAAGCGACGAATTGTCAAGGGAAATGAACGTGTATTGCATGCAAGACTGTCTGATGCAAAATTTTTCTGGGAACAAGACCGCAATACTACGCTGGAGCAGAAAACCTCTTTGCTTCGGCATCTTATGTTTCATAAAGCTTTGGGTTCAGTGCTCAGCAAGTCGGTTCGAATGGGCGAATTGGCGTCGTATGTTGCCTCAAATCTTCGCGTTGACGGAACGGAGGCACTTCGTTCGGCTGCATTGTCGAAAGCAGACCTCGTCACAGAATTGGTCGGGGAGTTCCCGGACTTGCAGGGAAGTATGGGACAACGCTACGCAGAGATCGAAGGTGAATCATCTGCGGTCGCCACGGCAATAGGCGAGCACTATTTACCGCGTACTGCGAACGATGTACTACCACAATCGGAAGTTGGCAGAATTGTCGCAATCACTGACCGAATTGATTCTCTATTGGGATTAATGGCTGCCGGCGAGAAAGTAAAAGGGGATCGAGACCCTTTTTCGTTGCGGCGCATGGCTCTGGCTGTGCTGAGAATCATCATCGAGTGCAATATTGATCTAGATCTAAATGCCTTGTTGCATGAATCAGCCAGAATTTACACAAAGCAAAACTCAGCAGCGCCCAGCGAGGTTGAAGTTGCTCCTGATGATGACACGGCAGCCAGCGTGTTTGAGTTTATGCTGGAGAGACTTCGCAGCTACTATCTGGAACAAGGTTATTTGGCTGATGAATTTGCTGCGGTATATGAATTAAAGCCAACGAGACCACTTGAATTTGACAAGCGACTTCAGGCAGTGCGCCAGTTTCGGGAGCTTGCGGAGTACGGCGATCTGATCGCTGCCAACAAGCGCATCAGCAATATTTTGCGCCAGAGCGGCGAATTGAAAGGTGTGCAGGTGAAACCAGAATTGCTGGTTGAGCAATCCGAACTGCAGTTGTATGAACAGGCGATGAATTTGAGCAAACAGATTCTGCCGTTGATTCGAGCCTCGGATCATGGCGAAATTCTGCGCAAGCTTGCAGTATTGCGCGATCCCATTGACAGTTTCTTCGATGATGTCATGGTGATGGTTGAGGACAAGCAGATTCGCCGTAATCGGGTTGCCTTGGTTGGGTTCGTGAGTCGGCTGTTTCGAGAAGTAGCAGAGGTTTCATTACTGCAGCCAGTGAGGGTGAACGAATGAATCGAGATTCGTATCAACAGATGTTGGAAGTCGTTCAGAGTTTCCACGACAAGCATGACATGGAAAACACTGGAGGACACGACCTCAGATTTCGGGTTGCACTGATGTGCGAGGAACTCGGAGAAGTGTCCGCGGCGATAACAAAAGGCAAGGGCAAGGATAAGTTGGCTGAAGAGTGCGCGGATTTGCTGATTCTGCTACTTGGAACCTCAATTGCTTCCGGATTTGATTTGAATGATGCTTTCTGGCAGAAAATTGCACGAATTTCGGAAAGAAAAGGAAGATTTGTGGATGGAACTCTGCGCATTTCAGACTTTGATTCGTAGTCTTGCCTGCTGAACAGGCGACATCAATTTTGGTTGATTTGAACCATGTCAATTTGAGAGAACAGAAGTGATTGGTGCGCTACGTGCATTCGTTTTTTTTACCGGCATGGTCGTTGCCACGCTGGTGTTTTGGCCGGTCGCGGTTGCGGTTTATTTCTGTGAGGCGAAATTTCGCTCCCGGGTGGTTGGCCTTTGGGCACATTTCGTAATTTGGCTTTTGAGAATCGTGTGCGGGCTTCGCCATGAAGTTGAGGGCCTGGAAAATTTGCCTGCCACGCCTTCAGTTCTATTTTCCAAGCACCAGTCCACTTGGGAAACCATTGCATATCAGGCCATATTTCCTCCTCAGGCCTGGGTGTTGAAACGGTCGTTGCTGTACATTCCATTTTTCGGTTGGGGCTTGGCTGCCACCCATCCCATAAAAATTGACAGAGCTACAGAGCGAAGAGCGCTTGATCAAGTCGTTCAGCAAGGAAAGAAAGTACTGCAAGAAGGGCGCTGGGTTGTCATCTTTCCCGAGGGAACACGAATAGAACCTGGCAAGCACGGTACTTACTATGCAAGTGCGTCTCTACTCGCGGTGCGCACGGGTGTTCCATTGGTGCCGGTAGCGCACAATGCGGGTGATTTCTGGCGCCGAAGAGAGTTCAACAAGCGCCCCGGAGTGATTCGCGTACGAATTGGGGAACCGATTCTTCCCAATAAGATGAAGCCGAGGGAACTCAATCAAATTGCCGAGCAATGGATCCGTAAGACGATGCCCGAAATCAGTGAGTCTTATGCGAAAGATTCGGCTGCTGAAGACGGCGATTGAGTCGAAAGCAGTGTTGCGAGCTATTGCGTAGCGCTATTTTCCACGTTGATTTTTTGACACATGGATTCGGTCGGGAAGAATATTTCAGCAGGTTCAATAGCTCGGATAGAGTACTTGCCACCTTCGAATTCATATAGCAAATCCGCGCTTTCGTCTTCGGTGTCCACGACTTCGGCGTTGTCAAGGTCTACGCCAAAACTCGGTGTAAGGTAAATTGATTCTTGGCGAACCGGCGCGTATCCGTCTCTAACACGCCCGAAACTGATCAGTTCGTTTATGACAAGAGGGGTGCGCTCCTCCCATGCGTTGTCTTGCCAGATGAAAAGCATTTTTCCGCTGAGGTTCTGATTCGTTCGAAATATTCCAATCCCCGCATTCTGGCGCCCGTCTCGAAGTTTGAACAGGCCGAGCTGATGTTGCAGATGCTCATCTCTAGTGATGGTGTTGTTCAATGTGGACACGTAGCGATCCGGTTCGATCAGAAAATTTGACATCATCAACTGGTCGAACTCATCATACACGACACTGCAGTCAAAATAGTTGGACTGCAGCGGTGATACTGCAATAGACACAAGCAGTGTAGAGGCGATGAGCAGAAATCGGATCATGTATTCATCGAATGTCGTTGAAGAATTTCCCGGGTTCTTGGATTGTGCAAGACTGAATTATGGGCAAGTTTCATATAGTTTTCGGGGCTTAAGTTTTGAGCTCTTAAATTTGGGTCAATACCGGTTTCTAGAAAATTCGTTTCATCAATTAGTCCGGCGAGAGAATTTTTCAAAGTCTTCCTTCGGTTACCAAACGCTAGGCGAACTAACTCGGAAAAGGCGAAGGCAGTGACTGAATCGGGTTTCTCCAGTGGTATTGGTTGCATATAAATCATGCTAGATTGTACTTCGGGAGGAGGGGAAAATGCAGTGGGTGAAACGTCGAACACCGCTTCAACCTGCATCGTCATGGCAATGTTCACTGTCAGCCGGCCGTATTTACGCGTTCCGCACTCAGCGGTCAGGCGATCAGCGACTTCACGCTGCACCATGAAACACATATCCTGTATGCAGCTCGCGCATTCCAGCAGCTTGAAAAGCAATGGCGTAGAAATTGAATACGGCAAGTTCCCGACGATGCGAATTTTTTTATTCTCTGAACATAGTAAAGAATAGGAAAAATTCAGTGCATCGGCGTGATGGATTTCAATGGAATCTGAATGCAGTTTCTTGCGCAGTGCGTGTACAAGCTGCTCATCGATTTCTATCGCATGCAGATGTGTGACTCGGTTGACAAGTTTTTCAGTGATTGCACCTCGGCCAGGACCGATTTCGACCATAAAATCTTGCCGTGCAGGATTGATCAAGGCCACAATGTCGCCAATGACCTGCGGGTCAATCAAAAAGTGCTGTCCCAGTCGTTTTCTTCTTGAGGTGGAAGCCACGGAATTCATACTTTTGCTAATTCTCGCGCCATTTCAACAGCGCTTAACAGGCTGTTGATATTGGCGCTGCCAGTACCGGCAATTCCGTAAGCAGTTCCGTGGTCGACTGAGGTACGAATAATGGGCAGTCCGAGTGTGACATTTACCACTTCTCCGAATCCTGCATATTTGATCACCGGCAATCCCTGATCGTGATACATAGCTAGAATGACATCGAATTTTTCTAGTTGATTCTGAACGAATATCGTATCTGCAGGAAGAGGTCCGACGGCATTTATTCTTTCCTTTCGAAGCATCTCGATGGCCGGAATGATTTTCTCAATTTCTTCGTCTCCAAGCACTCCTCCTTCACCGGCATGCGGATTTAGCCCACAAACTCCTATGCGTGGAGACGCGATATCCAATCGGCTGCGAAGATCATTGTGCAATACTGTGGCGACTGCAATGATTCTATCGCGGGTAATGGCTTCAGCTACTTGGTTTAAAGGGATATGAGTCGTAACCAATGCGACTCGAAGCTCTCCATCAGTCAAAAGCATTACCGGACATTTTGAGCCGGTTAGCTCGGCAAGGTATTCGGTATGTCCCGTGAAAGGGATTCTGGAGCGTACGATGATTTCCTTGTTCACGGGTCCAGTGACCATGGCATCGAATTCCCGGCTCAAGCATCCTTGTACCGCTCTGTCAAGCGTATTGAGAACATACCTGGCATTACTGGGGTCGCCTTTGCCGGGCACGACTGACGAGTCGCAGTCGAAATGAAGGACTTCCATTTTGTCGGCCGGCTGGGATTCGGAATCGTAACTGCAAAACGAGATCTGACACTGCAATTTTTTCGACCGCTCCTCCAACATGTTTCGGTCTGCGATGACTACAATTCTGTCCGTGGTCGACCGTTTGTACAGCAAGACCGCAAGGTCCGGTCCGATTCCTGCCGGATCACCTGGCGTCAAGGCGAGTGTGCACCGTTTATTCTTGGAAAGCATTAGTGCAGCAGTTCTCGAACAAGCAGTCTACGCAAGGCTATTGTGCGTGCCGTCGCAGAACGGCTGTTTGGCTGTATGTTTGCAGCCACACAGATAATACTTTCTTTCCCTTGAAATTTTTATTTGTTTGGGCTCAAATTCTGTATTTTTATGAGACCCGTCGCAAAAGGGTTGGTTCTTGGATTGACCGCATCTGCACCACCAGTATTCTCCGGCTTTCAGGGTGACTTCGTAAGGTCCTATTTGTGCTATGTTTGGCTCCGCCATTTTCTAATTCCCCTTGCAGTTTGTATCAGATAATTCAGTTTACAGGCACGATTTGAGTGATTTCCTCCTATCGGCATTCGCCTTCTATTATTGTATAGTTTGGAATTGAATGATGTGGTTGCTAGATTCAACCCGCAATTGAGTGCATGGTTGGCAATACAATATCGTTGAGGATCCTCGCATAACGCTTTCAATTGGAACTGCGATGACAAAGAAAGACCATTCACGAAAATTTATTCAGGTATCCATTGCCGTATTGACAATTTCGGATTCCCGTACCGAAGATAACGATAGATCTGGGGCGTTGCTGGTTGAGCGTGTCCGCAACGCCGGGCACCAATGTGCGGGCAAGCAGATTGTTGCCGATGATATTCATCAAGTCAGGGCTCAGGTTTGCCAGTGGATCGTTGCTCCGCAAATTCAGGTTGTTCTTACAACCGGAGGCACTGGTGTAACAGGGCGGGACGGAACGCCGGAGGCGATTCGTCCTTTGCTGGACAAAGAAATCAGTGGATTTGGCGAGATGTTTCGGGTGCTATCCTATGAAAAGATTGCGACATCGACATTGCAGTCAAGAGCATTTGCAGGAGTGGCGAACGCTACCTATATATTCTGTCTGCCGGGGTCGGCGGGTGCTTGTGCTGATGCATGGGACATGTTGATTGAACACCAGTTGGATTATCGAAGTCGTCCCTGCAATCTGGTCGAACTAATGCCCAGACTGCAGGAACACTTGGCAAAGAAATGAACACAGGAAGAAGTCCAGATGGATACGACTAGCGGCATGCTGCCGAGTACATCAGTGTCTGAGAGACATCAATCATCCTAAAAATTCTGCTTCCCGAGCTTTCGTTGTAATTTGCCGCTTGATAGCAGCTCACATCATGATGAATGGTAGGATTTATCTATGAATCTTGAAGATTTTGGATCGGAAAGCAAGAGCTTTCCAGCGCACTCGGTGGGTTCCTCTCAGTTAAGAAACAATGCATCTTCGAGTTCCAAACTTCGCGGTATTTGGGCACCCTGTCTCACTCCTATCAAAGACAACTACACCATTGATCAATCGAGGCTGAAAGATCATATTGACTGGCTGGTGTCGAATGGATGCAGCGGAGTTGTGCTTTTTGGCTCAACAGGAGAAGCCGCTTCTTTCTCGGCAACGGAAAGAATGACAGCACTGGAGAAATTGATTGCTTCTGGCGTTTCTCCCCGGAATTTGATAATTGGCAATGGGTTTTCAGCAATTACCGACACAGTTGCTGTGACTAGACATGCCATGGAGCTGGATTGTGAATCAGTACTGATGATTCCGCCGTTTTATTTCAAGGAACTTTCCTTGGAAGGTATCAGTACAAGCTTTCGCTATGTACTCGATGAGGTGAACTCCTCCAGGCTGAGGGTGGTTTTATATCACTACCCCAAAATGAGCGCTGTTCCAATAACGCATGCACTGATCGATAAGTTGATTGAATCTCACGGCGAACTGATTGCCGGATTGAAGGATTCTTCGAGCAATTGGCAAAGTGTTGAAGGATTTATCCGGGCATATCCAAATTTATCCATATTCCCTGGATCGGACATGTTGTTGCTCAAGGGACTGAAAATTGGCGCAGTTGGCACAATCACTGCAACAGCCGATATCAACCCTGCGGGAATTCGTAAGGTGTACGATTTGTGGTCAGTTGCGAAAAACGCAGAAGATGCGCAGAGTAAGGCAGAGCAAATTCGACAAATTGTATTTCGGTATCCGCTAGCTGCAGCCCTCAAATCGGTGCATTCAGCTTTTCGATCAGACCCAGACTGGAACAGGGTTCGCCCGCCTCTGGTTGTGCTATCGGATCATCGACGTTTAGAACTCATCGAGGCTTTGACACAAGTTGACTTTCAATTGAATGTTTAAGCGCTCGCCTTCAAATTTTAGAATCTATCAACAAGACACACTTAACAAAGGCGTTGAGATGAGATTTAATTTGCTGCATGCAGATTGGTCTCCGTCAATTCAGTCATGAGGACATCGAGTGGTTTTCGCAAGCAGTTCACTGTGGCGATTATAGTCGCTACGGATTAGCCGTAGCGTTGTGCGAGCGAACGAATTGGCGAAATAAGAAAGGCGAAAGGCAAGTTGTGTGCGGCACAGGCGGGCAAGATTTTACCGGTTGTGGCTGACAAGCTGGGTGTTGAGCTGCCGCCGGTGCGGTTTGCCAAGCCGCAAGCGGGTGAATTGCCGGAGTATGACAAGGATGTGAAGCTGCGGTGTACACTGGCACAATTGGGTGAGGTGTCAGTGGAGTTGGTGTCGCGCTCGGATTCGAAGCAGTGGCGTTCAATGATGTACACGCATCATCCACGCGGTGCCCCGGCGGTGCTTGGCAAGGTGGTTAAATATTGGCTGATCAGTGAGCGCTTCGGTCGAGTGGGTGGCATTTCGTTTCATGCAGCGAGTTGGCATGATGCGGCACGGGACAAACATATCGGATGGAGTCAGCGGGCGCGTGTGGCGAATCTTGAGAAGGTGTTGAACAACTCTCGTTTTCTGATCTTGCCGCAGGTTCGGGTGCATGGTTTGGCGTCCAAGGCGCTGGGTTTGGCGGCCGCGCGTGTGGCGAACGATTGGCCGGCATTGCACGGTGAGGTGGCGGTGTTTGAAGAGCCCTCGTCGGTTAAAAACAATGCGCGATTGAACTGGCTGTTATTGTGCAGCGAAGGTACAGCGGATGTTGCCAGTGCCAGACGAATCTGTCAATGGTATGAGAAGCGTTGGAGCATCGAGGAGTATTTCCGGGTGCTCAAATCCGGCGCTCAAGTTCAGACTTCCTGACCTCGACCAATTTAACATGTCTCATTCTACCGGTTTACGAAGCGAGATTTCATAGAAAAGGGTGAGGTCGGTTCCGGGATATTGGGCAGCGGTCTCATTGAGTTCCTTGATTAGCGGCAGCAACGCACGGTCCGAGGCATCGTTGGCAAGGCCGAGCAGCTGAACGCGCAGCAGACCCTGTTCAGGTTGCGGAATGACATTCGCTTCGCACTGGAACAGTTTGCCGAGCAGTTTGCGAGCGTTGTGTTTTTTACCCTGTGCGGCGTTGACCGCCGGCATCATTTGAGTTTCCGCCCGGTAGGCAATCATGCGGATGATGTCAAGAAAATGGCGCGGTGCACTCGGCAGCGCGTCCAAGCGCTGATGCTGCGGCAGATCGCCGGCGCGCATATGGGAAGGAATCTGCAACCGCTGTGCCTTGAGTCTGACCAGTTCAAGTTCAAATTGCTGTGCGGTGCGCTCATATTGTGTCGCGTCTCGGTTCTGGTTGCGGAATTGGATCATTTGCACCACTGCACGACTACGCTTGGCGTTGGTGTTCTTGATTCGCTTTTCCAACTCGCGCCGATCAGGATTGACCACCTTGGCGTTCTCGTCCACGGGAATCAACTGCTGAACACTGAGTGCATCAAGATTGAACTCCTGACGCATCTGCTTGAAGAAATTCTCCTGTGCCCAGCGCGAGAACAGCGCCGCAACCACCTGTTGCATCGGCAAATTCGGATGGGTGGTGATCAAGGCAGCCTGGCGACCGCTGTCCATCAGACGACGGATCTGACGCACCTTGTATCCATTGGCCAGTTCAACCTCGTCTTCGGCAATCAGCACCGAACGGACACTGTGATGCGCCGGGCCATGGAGCGACACCTCGACCGGCTCGAAGCGACTTTGCAGCCAATCGGCGCCGCGATGGTTCTTATGCCAGCTAATGCAGGCGATGCCCTGCCGAGCCAGTCGCTGAAACAGATCCGGGCTCCAGCCCTCGCGGTCAAACACCAGGGTCAGAACCGGTTCCGCCTCGGCTGCCGTCAGGTCCGGCGCAGATTGCGGAATCGCACCGATGCATCGCAGTTCCGGCAGCATATCGTGTTCAAGCGTATGAACCATCTTGCGGTCAATCTGCTGGTGCAGGCACAGCAACGGCATCCCCCCGAGTGCGTTGATCCAATAGCTGGCGGCAGCCGGCAGGCACAACTTCTGGCGTGCCACGAAATGCTTCGGCAGATTGCCCTTGCGTCCGCTGTAAACTTTCACGTGACCGTCCACCGACAAGGTGGCGCAGTCGTGCGGATTTTCATTTATCCAGCGCTGTGTCAGGTGCCCCTGCCAGGCTCGAACCCGGCTTTCATCGCAGCTGATCTTGCGCAGTTTGCCACGCAGCGTCTTGACTTCCGGACAGCGGTCCAGTCCAAGCAGTATGCCCCATTCACCGGGACACTGATAACGCAATGCTTCCGGGTTGCGGATTCTCGCCAGCATCATCAGGGCGATCAGCACCAGCACTGTGTTCAGTCCGTAGAAGCCGTTTGAAAGTTGAAAATGATGCCCGACATTGTCTAGCAGCCCTTGTTTCAGCAACGCTGGAAGCGCAGTGAGAACGCCACCATTTCGCACCGCACTGGCTGATTCAGTAAATTGCGGAGCCGCTTCGGTGATCAGTCCCGCACTGGCTGCCAAGCGCGTATCGACATCGTGAGCCGCACGTCCCATTGGCGCTTGTTTGTCACGACGGTCTCGTAGCGCACGATCGACCGCATCGGCAATATCGGAATCTTTTCGTCCGGCTGCAGACGGTTGATCATCAAGCGCAGTGCGGCGCGCGGGCGGTGTGATAATCCCGGCACGGCGATGCTCGCTGAAAGTGCTTGGCGCAATCCCCAGTTGCCGGGCTGTTGCGCGTCCACTGCAACCTTCGACCAGAAGTTCGCTGGCGCGTTGGACGGTCTGTGCATCCACTGTCACACGCCCGCGCCCGCGGCGCCGGGCATAGAAGGACGGTTCGCCTTCGGTGCGGTATTGTTTCGCAAAGCGCGATACGGTTTCACGGCGAATCCCATAGGCCTGTGCGATCTCGGCATGCGTGACGCAACCCGCTGCTGCAAACTTCGCGATCCGCAGGTTTCTCGCCGACCTGTCGTCTGCGCGATGCTGGTCGATCGGCAGCAGATAGTGAAAGTAAGTGGTGGTTCCATCGCAACTGACCATGCTGAAAAAGGTGCCGATGGGAGTTGCCTCGGGGACATTGATTGGGAGTTGAGCAGTCATGAATTTCGGCTTTCCGCGTGAATATATGTGATTTATTATTATAGCCAACTTTCAACCGGAAAAGTTCGAAATATTCAACAAAATCAGAAGAAAATCCTGTAATATGAACAGGTTACTCTGCTCTGAACGGTACCGGACGACAGGCGGAGGTCAGGAAGTCTGAAGTTGAGGAGCGTCGCTTCGCAGATGCAGACGACCTGCTCAAATGCCTGGCGTTCGATGCCATCACTGCCTGGCGAGTGTTCGATCTGTAGCGGCTGGCCAAATATGAGCCCGAGCGGTTGGCCAGTGAGTTTTTCGAGGCCACAGAACTTCGCCTGCTGCGGGTGTTGTTGAACCGTGTCAAATCGAGTTACGACATCGGTCCGCCGCCCAAACAGAGCATCGCTGAGTTTACGGTGGACTTGGGCAGAATTGCCGGGTTCATCCCACGGAAAAATCAACCAATACCGGGTACGAAAATCTTATGGCTGGCAATGAAAAAGTTAATGGAAGCCGTCAACACAGCACTGCAAATGATTGGAATGATCAACGATGACGTTCTGTCAAGTGTGGGTAGTTAATAGGCTTAAATTGCTGCTGCAAGTGGTGGATTTGATTCCGCGGCTGGCATGGATTGCGCCGAGAACTCCAATGATGCCGGAATAGCTCTTGAAACTCGGCTTAACACAGTTGGCAATTGGGTAAGATTATAGTTCTCTATCTACTTGTTCATTAACGCTTTCAATGCGCTGATCCCATTCTTCTACATCGACGCTGAGTGATTTTCAAAACTCTTGAAATCGGCGGGCTTCAGTTCTATCTATTTGGATCGTTTGTCCGAAAACTCCTCTTGCCATGATCTGCCCTCGGTCACGGTCAGGAAGTTTGAAGTTAGTCAAATAAATAAAGGTTGACAAGTCTTGACTTATCAAGATATCACTGCAATAATATGGGGATGCAAAACATCAAAATTAGTTCAAAAGTTGACGAAGCTGTCTGGAATGACCTCAAATCGCTTGCCAAAGAGCAACATCAGAATGTCTCCGGTTTGTTGACTGAGGCAATCCGTGAATACGTTAAGCGCAAACGTGTTAGACCCGCAGTGCTGACACATCTGGAAACGTCCATGGAACAAAATCAAGAATTGGGAAAATTGCTTGCCAAGTGATTCAATTCTTAACTCATGACGAAGTGCTCGAAATCCATAACAGGCTGATTGAGCGATACGGTGGTCAGGCAGGTATCCGGGATTCTGGTCTGCTGCTCAGCGCGTTATACAGACCCCAAACCGGATACTATGAAGATTTGACAGAAATGGGTACAGCGTTGTTTGAATCCCTAATCATGAATCATCCTTTCGTTGATGGGAAAAAGCGCGTCGCGTTTTTCGGAACAGACGTTTTTTTTCGTTTGAACGGATACCGATTCGAAGTGGACGCGAATGATGCACACATGTTTTTGATCGGGCTGATTGAAGCAGGGAAATGTGAATTTGAGAATCTGTTACCCTGGGTTCGGGATTCTATTGTGCCGTTAAAATAATCAATAAAGTATAGCGGCACCTATGAACATGCAATTTCAGACTTCCTGACACTGACAGCTGAAGTCAGACCTGTGTGCTTGTCATAAGCTACCGTAATTAAACCACTTTTCTCCTGAAATCGTGCATATTCCGCTTGACATTCAGCTCAAAATAGACTAATATATTCTGACACTATATTCTGAATAAACCCCAAGCCGAAATACCGCCATGATTGCTACTCTGCCCCTTTCACCACCCGACAACATTCCGATCGGCAACAGCTGCTTCTCCATTCAAATTTCCGAAGACCGCATCACCTACTTCTCCAATCTGCAGCCGTTCGACTTCCATCCGATCAAAAATCAACGTGACATGCTGATGCGCATCGGTCGCCTGCGCGTGGTTTCAAACATCCCCCAACAAGCCCTCATCGAGGCTTTCACAGTGTCGCGTTCCACAGTTCAGCGGGCCGCCAGGAAGTATCGTGAACACGGCGAGGAGGGGTTCTACAAGCCGCGTCGAGGTCGTGGTCGCAATGTCATTGACGGGCCGACCGCGAAACGTGCCAACCAGTTGCTGGCTGAAGGCCTGAGTGGCACCGAAGTGGCAAAGCAGCTGGGGATTGCCAAAAGCACGTTCAGCGAAAATCGCCGTGCCGGTGTGATCGGCTCGGACCTCAAGCTCCTCAGCAACCAAGACGCAGGCTCGACTATGGACCGCAGCCGGCGTGACCAGCGCGATCGCCAAGCACCGATGGGAAGGGCGGCGAGCGATGTGCAGGGACGGACTCTAGCGTGGCAGGGTCTGATGAGCGAGGTCGAACCGCGCTTTGAGGAAAGTATGACGGGGGTTCGTTTGGGTGGCGTTCTGGCGTCACTGCCGATGCTGTTGAAGGAAGGGCTTGTAAGCGTTTCGAACCGTTTGCTGCAACTGCCAAACGGATATTACGGATTGACCACGATTTTGCTGTTGCTGGCGTTCATGACACTGGCACGGGTGCGCAATCCGGAAAGCCTGCGCTATCTTGCACCGGGAGAATGGGGCGCCATTCTCGGCTTGGACCGTGGTCCGGAGACCAAGACGCTGCGCCGTAAAATCAGTCAGATTGCGGACTCGGAGGAGCTGGTGCGCGACTGGCAGTCTGCGCTGGCGCATGAATGGATGAATGCGGATTCCGAACTGTGTGCGACGCTGGCTGTGGATGGCCACGTGAAAGTTTATACCGGTCGCAAGGGTCAATTGCCGAAGCACTTTGTGGCGCGACAGAAACTGTGCCTGTCGGCGACCGCCAGTTACTGGATCAACGCGCTGGGAGGCAAGCCTTTGCTGTGCATGCACCAGTCGCTTGATCCGAAGATGGTCAAAGTGCTTGAACACGATATTGTGCCGCAACTCGAAACGCTCGGTGTGCTCAAAGCCAATGCCCCGGACCTAACGCAGCCACAGTCAGGCGAGCCGCTTCTGGCGCTGGTGTTTGACCGCGAGGGCTGGAGTCCGAGTTGTTTTCGCAGACTGGCCGGTCGTGGCATCGCCTGCATTACCTGGCACAAGAACTTCAAGGGCGCGGACTGGCCCGAAACCGACTTCGGCACCTTTGAGGTGCCCATCCACGGTCCGGCACAGGTGCGCATGATGTCGGTTGCACTGGCGGAAAAAAAGGTCTTTCTGTCGAATCGATTCGAGGTTCGCCAGATCCGCCGCCGACTCGACAGTGGCCGACAAGTGGCGCTGATCACCACCGACCCGTACATGCCCATGCAGCAGGTCGCAGGCGCCCTGTTCTCACGCTGGTCTCAAGAGAACTGCTTCAAATACATGCGCCACGAATTCAACCTTGATGCGCTGCCAACCCACGACTTGGAAACTCTGCACCCAGACACTCAAGTGGTCAACCCGGCACGGCGCGAACTCGAAAAGCAGATCAAGAGATTGCGCAGCCGACTCGGCAGCCTGCGCAACAAGACTGCCGACCAAGCGAAAAACGGCCACAATTCAGCCGTGCTACTGGCACAGATCGAAACCCTCGAACTACAGATGCAAGAGCACAAGGCACAACGCACAGATCTGCCGATGCACATTCTTGCCGCCGACCTGGACAACGCCGACAAACTCGACATGATTCCTTCCAGGCAGCGGTTGCTGCTCGACATCATCCGCATGATCGCCTACCGTGCTGAAACCCGCATGATTCCGGCGGTCGCACAAATGCAGGGAAAAAAGACCAATGCCCGAAAACTGTTGTCTGCTGTGATGACAGCCGATGCGGATATTGTACCCGACTCCGAAAATGCAGTGCTCCGGGTGCGCTTGCTCGGGCTCGGCAGCGATTGTTGCGACCGTGCGCTCAAAGCGCTCCTTGCCGAACTCAACGAAACGCATACCATCTTCCCCGGAACCAACCTGCGCATGGTCTACGAAATTCCAAATTCTGCAGCCTGAAAGCATCAGCTTATTTCGTTCTATGTTAGGAAGTCTGAATTTAAAATGCCCCCTTTTCAGTTCCCAGGATCTCGCACATGCCCTATTGCGGCTCCAGCAGATTGATTCGAAAGCCCTCTGCGAAAGGTTTCCCGATACCAACCTCGAACATTTCAACGAAAACCGCCCGGCAAACCGTTAGAATGAGTCATATTTAATTGGTCTATGTCAGGAAGTCTGAATTTAATGAATTACAAGCTCTAGTCACATGGGTTACGCATTTAAGACCTGTGGATTCATAATCCATTGAGTTGAAGTCCTATCAGACCCGCCATTGGAATGAAGTCGAACCATTATCGGAACTTTCGAGGTTGGGCGATGATTCGGTAATTGCTAGCGCATTAATTGAAGTATAGGCGAGGTAATAAGGCTTTCCAAAATCTGGATATTTCGCTTTAAGTATTAACCGGTCCAAGCAGTGTCAATGTCAATGACATTTGACACCTGTTCACGATACTTCCTGCGGCCCGCTGAACAGTGGAACGCGACACTGTGAAATCTTCGATGAGGTGTTGTTGGGGGACATGTGAAATAACGTTCAAGCGGTCGATGCGCATCAGTATGTCACGTTGATGTTTGATGGGATGGCAGTCGAACGGTTGCAGATTGGAGAAGTAAGTGATCCGGTCTTCGGAAATTTGAATTGAGAAGCGGCTGTTGTCGATCGGTGAAAGCGGCAGAGTAACAATCATGGCGGCTTTTCGGTTTGGGTGAATGTCAGGCAGAATATGCAGATTTTTAGGAAAAAAGTGGTTTAATTACGGTAACTTATGACGAGCAGACAAGTCTGACATCAACTGTCAATGTCAGGAAGTCTGAATTTACGCTTGGTGTTGAGGTGTCTGGAGTCTTTTTGTCGACTTTATGGACCGATTTCAGCCGCGGATAGTGTGTTGGGGCGGTCTGAATCATCGAATTGAACCGTTGAGTTCCACTGCCCCACGGTCAATGGACAAGCCAACGGCCTCGCCCCCGTTCTAACTTCTTTCAAATTTGCCGTGAATCGATTTATTTTTGGACGACTAGTTACGGCTTTGGTGTTGATGATCAACTGCCATACGGCGGCTGGTGACGTCTATCTACGTACTGGAGTCGGTCTGGACCGTTCGGTCGAAACCGAGTTCACGGATAGCAACTGTTTGAGTACGTCTCCGGCGGCGCTTTACGGCTGCGGCCTCGGTGGCGACGGTGCACCTCTGCGTTCGGTCGGTGATTTTGGAACGGCGGGCGTGTTTGAATTAGGGGTCGGTTATACCGACATGCCTATGCATCGGTTCGAGCTTCTGGTTGAATACCGGCCGCACCTTGCCTTCCATGGGCGTGCCAACTTTCTGGTACAGGATCTCCAGCAATCTGTTACCGCGGATTTGTCGTCCCTGTCCGCTATGGTGGTCGCCTATGTCGATTTACACGGGCTGAACTTGCATAGGTTTGATGCGCTTGATCCGTTCATCGGGTTCGGTGTTGGTACCGCCCGTATCCATATTGGCGAAACCCGCATGACCTTTCCAAAAACGACGACCGTCGTGCCGGGTGCGAGCGCGACCGGATTCGCCTGGATGCTGACGGCGGGGGTTGCAATGCCGCTGAAAGAGGGTAAGACACTTGATTTCGCTTGGCACTACAGCGATCTCGGAGAAGTTCACACCGGTCAGGGCGAGGGTCGGGTAATCTGGCGTGATGGAAGCCGAGAACCGCTACAGCTCAACCTCGCTCAGACGCGGGCGAGGCTGAGAACTCATGGCATCAGGATCTCTGTGCGCTACGCGTTCTAAAGAGAAGGGAAAAGGTATTTTGCGGACCGGAAAATCCGTCCCAAGAACTACTGTACGAATCGTTGGTGTTCTGCTACAGAAACGTTGGTGGTCCTGATTCGGTGCAGCGATCCGGCCAAATATCCGGGTGCAGATTGTATGAGTAAGCAACGGTAGGAAATCAAACGTTCCCCTATCTGGCACCGCAAAGTTGATGTTTTCTTACAGGTTTCAAAGGAAACAAAATTCACTACGTATATTTAGTACCGAATTCCAGTTCACGCTGTCACTGTACAAAATTCATGGATTAAATGAACATCATATCTAGGTTTGAAGGGACAGTGATTGTTTAGCCTTGAGTCTTGCCGAGATGTATTCGGATTGTGGACTAGCAGTAATCCTTTTGTCTTTCGCATCAGATATTATTCATGAGAATCAAGGCGAACGTCGCTCAGATCAACCTTCCTCATCAATTCGACATGTGTCAATCTTTTCTGAAGTTCCCGGCTTGATGAGTTAGTGATACTTGTGATAACTTGGAGGTACGTCACATCTTCCAACCCTTTTCTTGCAAGCTTGATCATTTGATCAAAAACTTCAGAGTCGAACAGTTCACGTTTAATTTTGTGATTAACACATCAGAAACTCGATATCGTATTGACAATGTATTTCCGAATTTTGCAGTTGTGGGGAGTCAGTCAAATTCTATCCACGACTAAAGTAAAATTTTTTTAATTCCACTTTTGAGGGCGTTGTAATAAGAAGCCATTGTTTTTTTCACTTTTGAGGAAATCGACTGTTCTTCAATGTTCTTTGATCGATTGCAACCACTCGGATGCAACATTCTTTAATGCGTTAGATACTCTATTTGGTGGAAACGCTAGAACGAATCTAAGGAAATGTGTTCAATATTCTGAGGCTACACTGCAACAAATTTCTGTTTGCTGAAATTCTTAAAAAACAACGACAAATCATGCCTTTGACACTATCTTATCGACTATGACCCCGCCAGTGCAAGTGTCACTGGCCCGATGCTCCGAAAGGGGCGTTGCTTTTTTCAATAGACAAAGATACCCATGACATTTTATCTGGCGGAGAAGTCTTGCTAATTCTGGGTAATTTTCCTTGATAACTTTTTTCGCTAACTCGCGAGGAACCTAATTAAAAGATTGAGATTTACCAAGATTCGAATTGATTCCTTCCGTGCCCACCAATGCTACTACAAATTAGATCTAAACCGGAAGACCGTTGCGAAGGATTTACTTTCGTAATACACTGTTCATGGAAGTGAGAGATTTAGACTGTTCGAAATACAGTGCGCCTATATCCATAAGTTTCGTAAAGATGGAGAAAGACGATGGCAGAATCAATGATCAAACGTGATCCGAAAATTTTGGGTGGGACTCCTGTATTTTCCGGCACCAGGGTTCCTGTTCGCATTTTATGGGATCATTTGGAGGCGGGTATCCGGCTAGACGAATTTTTGGATGATTACCCTACAGTATCTCGAGAACAAGCTGTCGCCGTACTGGAAAGTGCTGCGGGAATGCTCTTAGACAATACGCGTGAAAGTATTGCTTGATGAATCTGTTCCAAGACAGCTTGGGCGGTTCTTTCCTGACGACTTTGAGGTTTATACTGTTCAGGATATGGGTTGGTCAGGTAGAGCAAACGGTGATTTGCTACAACTAGCCAGAAGTCATTGTTTCAAAGCGCTAGTTACCGTAGACCAAGGCTTCGAGTATCAGCAAAACCTCAATTACTTGCTGGTGCCTGTTATCATCATGCTCGCACCGAGCATTCATTTGCAGCAATTGCACCCACTCGTCCCGAAAGTAGATTCAGTATTGTCCAGCAATCCGAGACGCGAAATTTACCGTGTGAGTGCCTGAGATGAAGTCCAATATCTGCAGTTGGAGATTTTGCTGCGTTCATTGGGTGTATTTGCCACGTAGACAGTTGAGTGTAAACAACAGGAACGTAAACAATAGTCAAGCTTAACAGGATTATCCGCTGTCACTTGGAGAGTGTAGCCCAATGAGATATGGATCTAAGAGGTGGTGCAGTTTCCAATGGAGTAAGTCTGAAACGGACGGGGGTTTTACATTACCGTAGGACGGTAAATTTATTCATGCCTTAGTCAGTCTCATTCGAAAGTCAATATTGAGTTCCGAAAAAGTTCGGATTCATTCCTCTTCGTCGTCCAGGGACTCGCGCTTTTCCCCTGTCGCGCGATTCAGATAGACCGTGCTCCACTCGCCGCCGATTGCCTCCCCGAAATCTGCCGACACCATCGCCTTTATCGGTCTGTTGGTCTTGTACAGGTAGAACAACTGCATCTGGTCGTTGATTGCGCTATACTCGTGGCCTATGATTTCCATGTCGTGGAGAACCCCTTGAGCGTCCTTGCGCGCAACGACGCTGCCAACCTCGTAGATCTGCAACCAGTCATTGCCATCGTCCAATCTCGCAATTCCGGGCTCCGCGTCCTCTTCCTTACCGAGGTGGTCGAGCCACCACAAACTTTCGCCGCGAGCCGAGCGCCGGCACTCATGAGAGTGCAGGTGAAGCGTCGGTAGCGGTGCGTGCGCATAGTCGTGATGATTGAGCAACGAAAAGAACCTTTTTCAGAGTGTTGAGATTCTATGTATGGTCGAAGACAGCATTGTTTGCCCCGTTATGGTGAGGTGCAGACGAGCTCTGCGGTGTCCAAGGAGTCGATGGATGTGCGTACGCCCTGTGCCGGGAGCTGGGAGGGCTTTATCTGACCTTGCAAGTGTTTGACAAGGTCGCTGAAAGAAAGGAGGCAATCTGAATCTGAAGAGGAGCAGGATAAAGCAATCGGATGCAGCCATAGTACTGATGAAAGCGGTGAACAAAGAGGCGGAAGTGTTGGCGGAGTCGAACGAGGGAAGGGCTGCAACCAAGGGGAATCTGCGAAGTCAAATCACGTGCCGCATACAGGGGCGGGAGAGCGTGTCACAGGCGGCTGAGCGGATACGGCAGGCTGTTGGCCAAATCAACGGTTTGCCGTCAAGCACCTGAGGTAGGAGCCGTATGCGTTAACGCGCACGTACGGATTCTGTGCGGGGGGAGAGTGGCAACGCTCTTCCCTACTGCGACTCCATCCGGGCCCACCAGTTCTTCAAATCTTCTATTCACTGAAGAACCAACTACACCAACATTCGTCGTATTTTTTTTACACTTTTGGATTCTGATCATCCGAAGTTTCCGCTAAAATGTTATAAATACTATATAATCATCATTAATTATATTGTAGATAGAACTTCAAGCCACTTGAAACGAGATTCATTGCGAGATCGGGCTTTGGAATTAGCGCGTAGCGGTGCGATACTGCGGGCCAAAGACTTTTATACTGCAGGCGTGCCACATACGTATCTGAGACGGCTCCAGGATGAGGGTCTGATTTTGCGCATAGGACGCGGTATCTATCAATACGCAGATGCAGACTTTACTGTTTCGCACAGTTTGGCTGTGGTGTTGAAAGCGATTCCGCACGGCGTAATCTGCCTTCTGTCAGCACTTCAGTTCCACGTGTTGACAACGCAAGTGCCGCACCGGGTTTGGGTATTGATCGAACACGGTAGATGGACTCCCCTGAGTCCACCCGTGTCGTTGCGGATCATTCGTTCAAGCTCTGAAGCACTTTCGGTAGGTTTGGAATGCCATTGGATCGAGGGGGTATCGGTGCCAATTACAATTCCAGCCAAAACGGTCGCCGATTGTTTCAAGCATCGTAACAAGGTAGGGACTGACATCGCAATTGAAGCATTGAAGGAATGTCTATCCCGTAAAGAAGCCACTGTCGACGAAATCTGGCGGTTTGCGGAAATCAACCGAGTAGCAAGTGTTATGAGACCGTATTTAGAAGCCATCGTATGAAGGAGTCAAACAAACACGATAACGAGTGGGCTGTCAGAAACCAACTTGCTCGATTGGCTAGAGCTTCCAACAAAGATGTCCAGTCGATAATGATTCACTATGCGAATGAGCGGTTTCTGTATAGGATCGGTGTTTCAACTTCAGACATCCTGACATGGTAGATCAACTGTTGTAGATGATAGTCTGTACAACAGATTGAAAATGCAGAATTTTCTCTATTTTTTTGACGATATTCATTTGACATTTGGCTTCATATCGGCTAATATATATCTGTACATAAATAGAACTTTTCAACCATCAGAGCACAGCCAACATGAACTACAGCATCGAACTGTCACACCCAGAAGCAACCCCCATCGCCCGAGGCTTCTCAGTCGCCTGCGTTGATGGGGTAGTCACCTACTTTTCCAATCTCATCCCATTCGAGCGCCATGACGAAAATGACAAACAGGCCAGAGCATTTATCATGGCCCGACTTCGAGTCGATTCCAATCTGCCGGTCAACAGCATCGCAAAAGCGCTGAACGTATCGCGCTCGACCGTCATGCAGCATTGCAAAAACTACCGTGAGTTTGGCCGGGCCTGGTTTTTCAAAGCGCGCAAGCAGCGCCGGCGCAGCGCAATTGACTCAGCCACCAAAGAACAGGCGGAATCGCTTCTGGCGCAAGGCGTCAGCGCCAGCCAGGCGGCAAGTCAATTGAATGTTGCCCGAGCAACACTGACGGAGAATATTCGCGCGGGCAAGATCAAAAAGCCTGGTTCAAAGCTGCGCAGCAGCAGTGAAACGCAAGACGCCAGCCACCGTACCGAGCGCGATGTGCGTGACCAAAGCGCTTCGATGGGACGGGCGGCAACCAATGTTGCTGGACGCACGCTGGCACTTACAGGGGCTCTGGCGGAGGTTACGCCGAGTTTCGACCAGAGTGCTTATGCGGTTGAGCGCGGGGGTGTGTTGGCCGCTTTGCCGATGCTGCTCAAAGAAGGGATTTTGACGGCGCCGCTACGCTTGCCTAACGGCTACTATGGCTTGTCATCGATTTTGCTGTTTGCATCGCTGATGTGCATGGCACGGGTACGCAATCCAGAACAGCTGCGCTATGACGCACCGGGAGAATGGGGACAGATACTGGGTCTGGACCGCTGTCCTGAAGTCAAGACATTACGCAGCAAACTCAGTTTGCTCAGTGAAGATATCGACAAGGTTCACGGCTGGCAGCAGGCGCTTTCCAAAAAGTGGCTGAACGATGACTGCAGCGGGGCTGCGACTTTGCTCATTGACGGTCACGTCAAGGTGTACAGTGGCACCAAGGGACGGGTGCCAAAGAAATTCGTGCCGCGTCAGAAACTGTGCCTGCCGGCGACGGTGAGTTACTGGGTCAATGTGCTAGGCGCTCAGCCGCTTCTTTGCCTACATCAAGACTATGACCCTGGACTGGTCAGTGCGCTTGAGCACGATGTGGTCAAAGAGTTGCATGCCATTGGCGTAGCGTCATCTGAGGCGCCGGATTTAACTGTGGCAGACAGTAATGCTGAACCGTTAGTGACTTTGGTGTTTGACCGCGAGGGGTGGAGTCCGGATCTGTTTAAGCGGCTGGCGCGCAAGGGCATTGCCTGCATTACCTGGCAGAAGAATTTCAATGAGCCGCGCTGGGATGACGATGAATTTCGCAGCACTGCCGTTACCATACACGGTCCGGCACAGACTCATGAGCAGACGGTGCTGATCGGTGAGAAGTCGCTGAAGTTGAAAAACAAGCTGCAAGTGCGTCAGATTCGCCGCCGTCTTGATTGCGGCCGTGAGGTTGCGATTGTGACCACTCACCCGTCGATTTCGACTGAGCAGGTTGCCGGTTCGATGTTCTCCCGCTGGTCGCAGGAGAACTTTTTCAAATACATGCGTGATGAGTTCAACGTAGACGCCTTGAACACGCATGCACTGGAACCGGTCGATGAGAACACGCTTGTCGTGAATCCTCGATGGCGGGCGAATGAAAAACTGATTGGCAAGTTTCTCGGGCGGCTTAAGACCGTGAGAAACCAGCAGGCAAAATGTGCTGGCAACGATGCCAAGGCGGCGCGGCAGCTGAAACTGGCACAAGAAGTTCAGATGCTTGAGGGACAGCTCGAAGAGGTGCGTCTGGAGAAAAAGCACACTGCAAAACATGTGCGTGCCGGAGACCTTGATGAGGCGCAGCGCCTTGATGCGCTGCCCAAAGCGCAAAGGCTATTTATCGACATCATTCGCATGATTGCCTATCGGGCTGAGACTTGCATGGTGCCGGCTGTGGCAAACGCACAAGGCAAAAAAGCCAATCCAAGAAAGGCGCTGCAGACATTATTCAGCACCGATGCCAATATCATCCCTGATCATGAAAATCGCATTCTGAAGGTTCAGATCCTTGGCTCGGGCAGCCGTTGCGTAGACCGTGCGCTGGCACCGCTTCTGGATGAATTGACGACTACTGAAACCGTGTATCCCGGAACCGATCTGAAACTGGTTTACGAACTCACAGCAAATCACTGTGAAGCGAACTGATCGACAAATGGGTACAGGGTGAAATTAGCCTATTTCAGGAAGTCTGAACTTACGCAAACAGATTTGTTTTGAAAGGAGCGTATCTGTTTCGAATATGGACAGCGGCAGATGTCCGCCCAACTAGGGATTTGGATATTTTGGGATATGGGGAAATGACGCTTGAAGATGCCGAGTCGATTATCAAAGATCTATGCGCCTTTGAATTTTCTGGAGACGGCATCAGATTCCGCGAGGAAACTGTGAAATCGTCATTTATTCGGCGTGAATCCGGTTATGGGGGTATTCGGGTTAAACTAATTGCTCAAATTGCCAAGGCCAGATTGCCCATGCAAATTGACATTGGATTTGGCGATGTGGTAACACCCCCTGCACTTGAGGTCGAATATCCAACTTTATTGGACATGCCTGCTCCGAAAATCAGGGCGTATCCTCCCGAAACTGCGGTTGCGGAAAAATTTCAAATTCTGGTTGATTTTGGAATCGTTAACAGCCGTATGAAAGACTTTTTCGATCTGTGGGTGATATCGGAGACAATTTCATTTGATGGTCGAAGTCTAGCGAACGCGATTCGCAAAACTTTCAACAGGCGAAATACGCCGATGCCGGCGGGTATTCCGTTGGCGCTGACATCGAGGTTCGCAGATGATCCACTGAAGAGCACGCAGTGGCAAGGATTTCTACGGAAATTGGACAACTGCTCCGCACCTGATTCGCTAGAACAGATTCAACAGCAATTGCGTCAATTCATGTTGCCGCCTATCAGATCAATAGTTGCAAATGAAAACTTCGATTGGGTTTGGGAACCTCGGAAGGGTTGGAGGCCAAATTGACACATATTTGGATGATCACCAAGGTTCGAATACGCTCCAACCGAGCTCACGAAATCAAGTTGTTGAAGTACTGTGAATAAGAAAATCATCAATCGCTTCATTTCAGTGAATACAATTATTGCAACAAGAATAGAGACTTGTTGGTACAGCAAGTTAACAGTGAAATCAATATTGATATAAACCTACATGATTAGGGTCTAAAAATCACCCCGCACCCATGAAATACGGGACCGCGGTGAGGTAACGCATTTAATCGGTTACCATAGAAGCGGAGGCTGGGACGTGGTCGTCGTTCTTAATGGTGGCAAGCACTGATGCTGGTCCCCGTATATAAACTGACCCGAGCGGATTGGTATCGCACCCCACAATGTTTCCGGATCGTTTTCGACCGTGGACGAGAGGCAAATTGACTGCATTTGATTGATGCATGTTCACCATCCATCCGTTTACCAGCCTCCTTTTTTAACCCTCATACATAATTGAGGCAGATTCAATGATAAACGATGACTTGTATGTTGTCCATCTGCGTGGTGCGGAATTATCGAGTTGTCAGCAAACAAACCAAAGGTGATCGCTAGCGTTGCTTGAATCATCGTAGCGGCTTCCACGCAGGGGATTGACGTTGAATGGCCGAATAAGTTTGTGGGAACGGCTGCTAATCGCGTTGTCCCTGTTTCGAGTCCGCTACGCGAAAACGAAAACTGACACACTTTGGTCGAGTGTGTCAAATTCAGCGCGGCCTCGAGAGTTTTCAGAGGTGATATATTTCAAGGCAAAGAGCGCGCAAGAAGCGCAAAGCGAAAGTGGCGCTGCGCATTGCCAAGGTCAATCTAAAAGCCCCGGGCAAGTGCGAAGACAACTTGCCAATGGTCGCGGTGTCGGTGATTGAAGAGCCCTCGTCGTCTAAAAACAACGCACCATTGAACTGGCTGTTATTGTGCAGCGAAGGCGCAGCGGATGCTGCCAGTGCCAGACGAATCTGTCAATGGTATGAGAAGCGTTGGAGCATCGAGGAGTATTTCCGGGTGCTCAAATCCGGTGCTCAAGTTGAGAAGCGTCGCTTCGATGACGCGCACGACCTGCTCAAATGCCTGGCGTTCGATGTAATCACTGCCTGGCGAGTGTTTGATTTGCAGCGGCTGGCCAAATATGAGCGCGAGCGGTTGGCCAGTGAGTTTTTCGATACCACAGAACTTCGCCTGTTGCGGGTGTTGCTGCACCGTGTCAAATCGAGTTACGACATCCGTCCGCCGCCCAAACAGAGTATCGCTGACTTTACGGTGGACTTGGGCAGAATTGCCGGGTTCATCCCACGGAAAAATCAACCAATACCGGGTACGAAAATTTTATGGCTGGCAATGAAAAAGTTAATGGAAGCCGTCAACACATACACAGCACTGCAAATGATTGGAATGATCAACGATGACGTTCTGTCAAGTGTGGGTAGTTGATAGTATTAGAATTCATCCAACCGAAATAATATTTCTGCATGTCCGTCTCAATAGAGAGCGGCGGCAATGAAAGCTCTGATTCAGGCGATCTGAGCTGAGTCATCCACCTACATAAGACATTTCAACTTTCGGCAGCGTCACCGTGCTTTGCGATCGAAGCTCGGAATAACGATCAGTTCGAGCCTTCCATATGTTCTGAATAATCGTCGTAAGCTGCTCTACATCGGCACCCTTTCGGATAGGTTTGCGAAGATCAAATCCACTAGTTGCAAACAGGCAGGTAAAGATTTTTCCTTCCGCTGTCAGACGGGCGCGGTTGCAGGTACCGCAAAAAGGTTCGGTAACGGATGAAATAATTCCAATCTCACCTTTGCCGTCTTTATATCTCCAACGCTTGGCGACTTCGCCCCGGTAGGTAGGCGATACCGGGTAAATTGGAAATTCACGGTGGATCGTATCTAGAATCTCAGTCGCTGGAATAACCTTGTCCATTTGCCAGTCATTGGTATTGCCGACATCCATGAATTCAATAAATCGCAGAATGACATCGGAATTGTGAAATTGCCGAACCATAGGCAGGATTTCGTTTTCGTTCATGCCTCTGGCGACTACCATATTGACCTTGATGGGTGATATTCCGGCAGATTGTGCGTTTTCAATTCCGTCAAGCACTCGCTTGACTGGAAATTTCACATCATTGATCGAACCGAACACTTTGTTGTCTATCGCATCAAGACTGATCGTGATACGCTGCAACCCAGCTGAGTGCAACGTGCGAGCCGCGGACGCGGTCAGCAGCGACGCATTAGTCGTCATACTCAAGTCCTCGACTCCGGGAATCTCGGAAAGGAGCGAAATCAGATCTGGCAGATTTCGGCGAATCATGGGTTCACCACCGGTAATCCGCACTTTTTTTACGCCATTGGCTACAAATGCTCGGATCAAGCGATCAATTTCCTCGAAGGTGAGCAGTTCATCTCGATGCATGAAAGCATGGTTCGAGCCGAAGAATTCCTTCGGCATGCAATACACGCAACGGAAGTTGCACCGATCAGTAATCGAAACACGAATATCCCTGATCGGACGAGCAAACTTGTCTTGGACAGGTTGAAGTTGTTTGGTGTTCACGGTTGGCTACTGAAAAGTTTCGAACTTTTCATTTTACTGCTTTCCGATATTCTATGCTTTTGATTTGTCTTGCCTGAGTTTCAGCAGATTTGCTGCTGTAATATCTAGCCGGTTTAATGGGTTAGTAGCTGATTTCATATCTCAAACATAATTTCTCAGGTTGTATGATGCTGTACGCCATCCGGCTCTATTGCATTAAAAAATCGGCACAGAAAGCGATAGGTTAATCCCCAGATTACCCGTGGGTCGCTGCCGGAAACTCGAATTCCCGGAAAAGTTCCGCTGTAACCGTTAGGGCGGTAGTCGGGTGTGAAATTCTCAGGGTCAACCAGTGCTGATACTGGAATCCATACGGTATCGTGAACTTCCGAATTCGTTGAAATCGTCCCGCCACTGAGTAGTTCAAAAACATAACAGGAAACGACCAGACCATGTGCCGGACTTTCTTTTGGTGAAACAATGTCGTCGAGTCGCCTAACCAAACAGCTAGAGCAGAGTCTCAGTCCTACTTCTTCAAGTGTCTCTCGCTGAGCCGTCGCGAGCAGTGTAGCGTCTCCGTGTTCTCGTCTGCCTCCCGGAAACGCCATCTGTCCAGACCATGGATCTTCGACGCGTCGTGCCCGTTCAATGAACAGTACTTCTGCTCCCAGGGCACCCTCTGTCAGTATCAGGCTAACAGCTGCACGGCGACGCTTGGAATCGTCGACAACCTCAGGCTGGTACGAAATCAATCCTTGTCTGATTTCAGACAACACCGTCATAATCGAAGATCAAACACTGTCAAGATTCTTGCCTGCTATTTCGTAGAAATGATTCTAAGTATGTGTCAGCTCGGACAATTAGGATTGAAATTAGCTCCCAAGGTCATGATGTCCTCGCCACCACGAAAGGAACATACCGAGTTTTCATCAAATCCATTGGCAGGGAATTCTGGTATAGTAGATTGCAAGTGTCGGACCAAAGGCCGATTGTTCATTGGTGATCTGATTCCCGAAAATTAGCATGGTCTGTTCCGCGGTCGACGATTCCACTGATGACGCACTTTCGTTGCGACCTCGCTTGAGAGAATGAGAGTCAAACTGCGGAATGCCCGGCACAATTATTTTTAAGTGTTCCTTGAGAGAGTTCTATCTTCAAGTTTAAGTAACTACTTTCTGTTCGAATTCAATACGAATTGGGTTTAGTCTGATATATTAAATCTGAAATAGTCAGCAAAATTCAGTAATTTCACTTGAAACATTAATGCAATGTAAGATATTTCAGATCTATTGTGACTATTAAATAAATGTCCCACTGCGTTCTTCGCAACGGGAATAAACTTTTACGGAGGAAAGAAATAAGATGAAATCACGCAAATTGATGGCGGTAATTGTTGCCGCATTTATTGCATTCGCTGGACTCGCTTCAGCTCCTGTTTCTGCGGATAAGCTCCGGTGGAAAATGGCGAGTTGGTTTCCGAAGAACCTGACACAACTGGGTACTTTGGGATTGCATGTAACGGAAACACTTGATCGGGTTTCCGGTGGAGAAATTGAATTGAAGTATTTTGAGCCGGGTGCTCTCGTGCCACCCGCAGAGTGTTTTGATTCAGTTGCAACTGGCGCGGTGGATGCATGCTGGTCAACTCCCGGATACTGGTATGGCAAGAACACCGCGCTAGCGATGTTTGCTGCTGTTCCCTTCGGCCCTCAAGCGGCTGAGTACGGTGCTTGGATTTATTTCGGGGGCGGACAGGAATTGATGAACGAAATATATGCAGAACATGGGTTGTATTCGCTTATCTGCGGCGTCATCGCGCCTGAAGCTTCAGGATGGTTTAGAGAGGAAATCAAATCAGTTGATGACTTGAAAGGGCTGAAGATGCGTTTCTTTGGCTTGGGTGCCAAAGTGATGGAAAAAATCGGAGTTTCAACCCAGCTGATTCCTGGCGGTGATATTTTTCCAGCGCTTGAACTCGGGTCCATCGATGCAACTGAGTACTCAATGCCTGCAATCGATTTGAATCTCGGATTCTATCAGATTGCACAGCATTACTATTTCCCAGGCTGGCATCAGCAGTCGACATTGTTTGAAATTCTCATGAATAAGGAAAAATGGGAAGGTCTGACCGATGTTCAGCGAGCATTGTTTGAGCTGTCTTGTGGTGACAATTTCCGCTATGGTCTGCTGGAAGGTGAAGCCATTCAAGCACCTGCGCTGAAAGAGCTTCAGGATAAGGGTGTAACGATTCACCGCTGGTCGCAAGAAACTCTGGATACGCTTGAAAATGCATGGAGTGAAGTGGTCGCCGAAGAAAGCGCAGCCAATCCCGATTTCAAGAGAGTATGGGATCATTACACTGCATTCCGTGAAGAGTACTCAATCTGGCGGGAACTTGGATATCTGTAAAATCTGAATTCTCACTATAGACCAAATCAAACATTAGAATTCTTGTAGTCGGGGGCGCGAAGCTATGCGCTTGTGCTTTCGACTACATTTTTTTTACGCCTTTCATGCCGCTTTTCGATTTCTAGATAGAAATATTCCATGAGAACAATTCTTCGCCTAGACGCCTTGTTCAATAATACGATTATTTTGATCGGGCGCCTTGCAGCATGGACTTCGATTTGCCTAATTGTCGTTATCCTTTTTGATGTGGTTACACGTAGATTTCTGGTGCTTGGGTCGACCAAGCTTCAGGAGTTAGAATGGCACATTCATGCTGTGTTGTTCATGCTGTGCTTGGGTTATGCGTACCTCAAGGATTCTCATGTAAGAATCGATCTCTTGCGTGAGCGGCTCAGTCGTCGCAAGCAACTTTGGATAGAACTGATCGGGTGCCTGCTTTTTCTGATTCCATACTCGTTCATCGTGATTTTCTACGGAGTCGACTGGTGGTATCGGTCATTCGCAATGAATGAATCGGCGCCGTCGGCCACAGGCCTGCCGTACCGATGGATCATCAAAGCAGTATTGCCGATTGGATTCCTACTGCTGTTCGCCAGCGGGATTGGCACCGCGTTTCGAAAAATCATTCAACTTTTCGGCCCCCCGGAGTTTGTCGAGATTGTCACCGAGTATGAAAGGAAAGTGACGGTTCACCTTACCGAAGTTGAATTACCTGAAATCAAGTAGGCAATGTGATGCTGGACCTGTTCATTGACTACATGCCGCTGTTCATGTTTCTAGTGTTGGCGATATTGTTGTTCAGCGGATATCCAGTCGCGGCGGTGCTGGGCGGCACTGGGCTCGGTTTCGGATATTTGGGCGTGTACTTGGGTGTATTTGTCCCCATAGAATTTTTCAACATTGTTGGACGGATTTGGAGCGGAATTGCGGACAATCTAGTGCTGGTTGCAATTCCCATGTTCATATTCATGGGCACAATGCTGGAGAAAAGCGGTGTCGCTCGGGACTTGCTGTACTGCCTGCAAATCCTACTCCGCCGAGTTCCGGGTGGACTCGCATTGGCGGTAACCGCCATGGGAACGATCATGGCGGCCACTACCGGCATCATCGGAGCATCGGTGGTGATGATGACGCTTATGGCCTTGCCGGTCATGCTGCAGCGTCAGTACAGCGTTCCGCTTGCTACCGGCACGATTGCTGCTTCAGGTACGCTTGGCATTCTGATCCCACCAAGCATCATGCTCGTGATCATGGCTGATTTACTCGGCAGGTCGGTCGGCAATCTTTTCGTTGCCGCGGTTTTTCCAGGATTGCTACTCGCTTCAATTTATGCGATTTACATACTAACGATTACCTCTATCAAGCCTTCACTTGCGCCGCCATTGCCGTCAGAACTCGGGCCACAGAATCGGCGAGACTTTTGGGTGATGATATTACGTGGACTAATTCCACCTGTATTTCTGATAATTCTGGTACTCGGTTCAATTGTCGCAGGATGGGCGACTCCCACTGAAGCCTCTGGTGTGGGAGCTGCTGGTGCGATTCTGCTTGCCGCAATGAATCGAAGACTGAATTTCGAGACTTTGCGAGCGGTCGTTGAGCGATCGGCTTTGACCGGAGCAATGCTGTTCTTTATTTTTATTGGTGCAACAGCTTTTTCATATGTGTTTCGGTCATTAGGAGGCGACGATTTAGTCATTGAGTTTGTTGAAAACACTGGATTTGGTCCTTGGGGAATTCTATTCGTACTCATGGGAATAGTATTTCTGCTTGGGTTCTTTTTTGACTGGATCGAGATTACTCTGATTGTGCTGCCTGTGTTTGCGCCGATTATCGCCTTACTTGATTTTGGCGATCATGTTGCAAAAGTTGATCTTGTGTACTGGTTTGCGATTCTGGTTGCTGTAAATCTACAAACGAGCTTTCTGACACCGCCGTTCGGATTTGCGCTTTTTTACATGAAAGGGGTAGCTCCGCCTGAAGTCAAGATCCAGCAGATTTATATAGGAATCATTCCATTCGTAATGTTGCAGGTAATCGGCGTGACTTTGGTTATGGCTTTTCCCGAAATCGCACTATGGCTGCCGAACAAAGTTCTTAACTGACGGCAGAAAATCTGGGTTGAACTACCGTGTCGCAAAAGAGCAAAGCAGTCGGGAAATCTGTCGGATTATTTGCCACCTGTCTGGTTGATCTTGTAAGGCCTGAGATTGGATTCTCAGCGGCCTCACTGATCGAAGATGCAGGCTTCAAGGTGCAGGTTCCAAATTCCCAGACTTGCTGCGGGCAACCGCAGTTCAACAATGGCGACCTGGCTGGCACAAGAAAAATTGCCCGCCATTTTCTGAATACATTCGAAAGCTTTGACTATGTTGTCGTGCCTTCCGGTTCCTGTGCAGCGACCGTAAAAATCCATTATCCCGAAGTACTTGCAGGCGATTTGCCACAGGTATCTCGGGCTGCTGAGATGACAGCGAAAACCTATGAGCTGACCGAGTTTCTGACAGAAGTTGCAGATTGTCAGATAGTCGCTGAATATTCCGCTACCTGCACCTATCATGACTCTTGTTCGGGATATCGAGAATTAGGTATCCGTACGCAACCTCGCATGTTGCTCGATCAAGTCGAAGGTTTGAAAATGTCGGAGTGCAACGAATCGTCTGCGTGCTGTGGATTCGGCGGCACGTTCTGTGTGAAATACCCGCAGATTTCCGCTCGAATCGCAGCGGAAAAAGCCGAGAATGTCGAGCGTAGCGGAGCCGATACACTACTCGGAGGCGATCTAGGCTGCCTGATGAATATTGCTGGAACTTTACGCCGCCGTGGAAGCGAAATTCAAGTCCGGCATGTCGCTGAAGTGTTGGCGGGGCTTGGGAATGCACCTGCTATCGGACAACCTCAAAAATAGCTGCTGGTTTAACTTATGGAAGTTACCTCTGCGCAATTCCAAAGTCGTGCCAGAACAGCGCTGCTAGACCGGGAGCTGCAGGCTGCGCTGCAGAAATCGCGAGGCGGTTTTGTAGACAAGCGTCAATTTGCAGTCAATGAATTGCCAGAGTTTGAACAACTGCGCGAGCGCGCAGTTGCAATCAAGAATAATGTGCTGGTTCATTTGGATGAGTATTTGGAACAGTTTGAACAAAGCGTATCCGCAGCGGGCGGCCAGGTTCACTGGGCCAGCACTCCCGAACAAGGCGTGGAAATCATCACCGAGATATGTCGTCGGGCAAACGCCAAGTGCGTTACCAAAGGCAAGTCTATGATCGGTGAGGAAATGAGCTTGAATGACGCGCTGGAAAGCGAGGGCATTGAAGTCGTTGAAACTGATCTCGGTGAATATATCATTCAACTCGCCAAAGAATATCCAAGCCACATCATTGCCCCTGCGATTCATAAAACCCGAACTCAGATTACAGAACTGTTTCACGAACATCATGCAAAATACGGGTTGACCGAGCGCGTCGAAGAAGTGGCGACAATCGTGAATGAAGCGAGAACAGTGCTGCGCGAGCAGTTCGTCAAGGCTGACGTCGGAATTACGGGCTCGAATTTTCTGCTTGCAGAATCCGGCTCCTCAGTGTTGGTGACCAATGAAGGCAACGGCGATTTGACCAGTTCCCTGCCTCGAGTACATATCGTTACAGCTTCGATAGAAAAAGTCCTGCCTTCATACGATGATTTATCTGTGTTTCTTCGCATTCTCGCAAGAAGTGCCACCGGTCAGGAAATGTCATCCTATACCAGCATCTACAGTGGGCCTGCACATTCAAGTGATATGGATGGGCCGAGTGAATTTCACGTTGTACTGTTGGATAACGGCCGCTCGAAAATGCTGCGGGGAGAATTTTGGGAAATGCTACGCTGCATTCGTTGTGGAGCCTGCATGAATCACTGTCCGGTGTATCAGTCCATTGGTGGACATGCTTACGGTTGGGTTTATCCAGGTCCGATGGGGTCGGTCTGGACACCTTTGCTGGTCGGATTGCAGAATGCTGCAAACCTGCCGAACGCGTGTACGTTGAACGGCCGTTGTGAAGAAGTCTGTCCAGTGAAGATTCCTTTGCCCAAATTGTTGCGTACACTGAGGACACAGATATTCGAGCGTGGAATGACCGACTGGAAATCTCGTATCGGGCTTGCGATGTGGGGATGGATGGCGCGAAACCCGCTGCTGTTTCGGTGTGGAGTGAATCTGGGGTCGATATTCTTGAACAAACTGGGGAGAAAAAAAGGCTCCTTTCATCGTCTTCCTCTTGCTGGCGGCTGGACCGAGGAAAGGGATTTCCCTGCACCATCAGGCCGAAGCTTCGTCTCTCAATGGCATTCAGGCAGAGATCACTAGCGTCATTTAGATTCACGAGAACTGTCAGACTTTGTCTATGGGTCTTTCAGCAATACTGCATGGTTGCGATTTGTGGGTTATCGCCACATGCAAAAAAATAAGTTAAGTTCTGTTCATTCAGTCTAAGTTCGTGGATTTACAATGTATGAAAAAATTGGAAATTGTCGCGAATGTAATGGTAGAGAAAAATGGAATGCAATTTCAACACTGTTTTTGAATCAAAAATAATGCGACGCAGCATATTGATTGGGATTTTTGCAAGCGTTCTTGCTTTTGGCATCAATTTAACCACCTCCGCGGAATCAATCAAACCCGTACATGCAATCGCAATGCATGGCGAACCGAAGTACGGCCTTAATTTCCGGCACTTTGATTACGTAAATCCGCATGCTCCAAAAGGTGGAGTGCTGCGTACAGCGGCAAGAGGAACATTTGACAGCTTCAATGTCTACATCGCAATCGGAAATCCAGTTGGGACCGGTTCGACTGAAACTTTGCTTACTTCCAGCGACGATGAGCCTTTTACGGAATACGGATTGATTGCCGAGTCTATGGAAGTTCCAGAAGACCGTTCCTGGGTGATATTCAATTTGCGGCCGGAGGCTCGCTGGCATGACGGAATGCCAATTACTGCGGAGGATGTGGCCTGGTCGTTTAAAACGATTACAACCAAAGGTCACCCTCAGTTCAGACACTACTACTCCAGCGTTGATGGAGTCCAGATTATCGGCGAATTACGCGTAAAATTCACGTTTTCCGAAACTGAAAACAGAGAATTGCCTCTGATTGTCGGGCAATTGCCTATTCTGCCGAAGCACTACTGGGAGGGGCGGAATTTTGAGAAAACAACTCTGGAACCGCCCCTGGGCAGCGGCCCGTATCGAGTCAAGAATTTCGAACCCGGACGTTATATCGTTCTGGAACGGGTTGAAGACTATTGGGGAGTGGATTTGCCGGTCAATCGCGGCCTGAATAATTTCGACATCATGCGTACCGACTTTTATCGTGATGACACTGCGATTCGACTGGCTTTGAAGGCAGGTGATATCGATGTAAGAGAGGAGAATCAGGCAAAAGCGTGGGCTGCCGATTACGATGTTCCAGCTGTCGAGAAGGGGTGGCTGAAAAAAGAACTCATCAAGCATCAGCTTTCGACTGGCATGCAGGGTTTCGTTATGAATACCCGCAGGGTGCAATTTTCCGACCCCAAAGTACGCAAAGCACTCAGCTATGCATTCGACTTTGAGTGGACGAACAAGCAACTCTTCTATGGACAGTATGAACGTACAGAAAGTTATTTTTCGAATTCAGAGCTTGCCTCAACGGGGCGGCCTGAAGGCGAGGAGTTGGAAATTCTGAACCGATACCGTGATCGGTTGTCACCTGAAGTGTTCACTAAACCTTACCGAGCGCCAAAGACTGATGGCAGCGGCAGGTCACGACAAAATTTGAAGATCGCACGGGAATTGCTTGCGGAGGCCGGTTGGAAGGTGCGAGATCTCAAGTTGATGCATGAACAGACCGGTGAGCACATGAGTTTCGAAATTCTGCTGGTAAGTCCTGCTTTTGAACGGATTGTGATTCCGTTTACAGAAAATCTCAAGCGGCTCGGAGTTGAGGCTCGAGTGCGTCTGGTAGATCAAAGCCAGTACCTGAACCGAATCCGCGCTCAAGATTTTGACATGATTGTTGGCGGTTGGGGGCAATCAGCATCTCCGGGCAACGAACAGAGAAGCTATTGGGGGTCCTATGCTGCCGATCAGCCGGGTTCCAGAAACTATGCAGGAATTAAAGATCCAGTAATAGACGAGTTGATCGAACTGGTTATCCAAGCACCTGACCGGGAATCTCTGGTGATTCGAACGCGTGCGCTGGACCGTGTTTTGCTATCAGGCTACTATGTAATTCCGAACTGGCACATCCAGGGAGATCGAATTCTGTACTGGGAGAAATTCTCCCGTCCCAATATTCTTACCAGAAGGGGCGTACTATTCGACCGATGGTGGTATGACGAAGCTAAAGCGCAAAGACTTGCAGAAGCCATGGGCGATGTCAGCCTGCGATGAAGAGTGAATGATTGTCCATTTGAGGTAATTGGCATTGAAAGTTGACAATGGCGCTTTCAGGCTACCCACCAAGAATAATTTGATGCAACTCGGTACACAAGATCAGTCATGACCGCATACATCATTCGGCGAATTCTGCTCATGATACCGACTCTGTTTGCGATCATGCTCATCAACTTCGTGGTGATCCATATTGCTCCGGGAGGTCCAGTTGAGCAGGTGATCGCTGAACTGAGCGGTATTGGCGGGCAAATCACAGAACGTGTTTCGAGATCAGGAACCGGTGAAACACTCGAACAAGCACGTTCGCAGAGCGGTGTGCTTGGAACGCAGAGTGGTTCTAGCAAATACCGTGGTGCACAGGGCCTTGATCCCGAGTTCATTGCAGAACTCGAACAACGTTTCGGATTTGACAAGCCGTTGCATGTTCGTTTTATTCAGACCATCAAGAACTATATATTCTTCGATTTCGGAGAGAGCTTTTTCAAAGACCAATCCGTTACGGATCTGGTTCTCGACAAAATGCCAGTGTCGATTTCACTTGGCCTATGGACTACCCTGTTTGTTTATTTGATCTCCATTCCGCTTGGCATTGTAAAGGCTACGAGAGACGGAACTCGGTTCGATGGCTGGACTACAGTTGCATTGATTGTAGGTACGGCGATTCCAGGATTTCTATTTGCAGTGTTCTTATTGGTGGTGTTTGCCGGAGGAAGCTATCTGGACTGGTTTCCTCTCAGCGGTCTTACTTCTGATAACTGGCGTGAGCTGTCCTGGATGCAAAAGATTGCAGACTATTTCTGGCATATTACTTTGCCGGTCATTGCCATGGTGATAGGCGGATTTGCCGGTCTTTCAATGTTGACGAAAAATTCATTTCTGGATCAGGTCAGCCAGCAGTACGTACTGACTGCGCGTGCCAAGGGGCTGGTGGAACGTCGCGTACTCTACGGTCATGTTTTCCGCAATGCAATGCTGATCGTAATTGCAGGATTTCCAAGCGCTTTCATCAGTATCCTGTTTACCGGTTCTTTACTGATTGAGATTATTTTTTCGCTAGATGGATTAGGTTTGCTGGGATTTGAAGCCGCATTCAATCGTGACTATCCGGTGATGTTCGCCACCCTGTATTTTTTCTCTCTACTGGGACTTGTGATGAATCTAGCGGGTGATCTGATGTATACAATTATCGACCCGCGAATTGACTTCGAATCGAGAGAGACTTCGTGACATGTCCATCGAGTTCAATCCGCACATTCAGCCCAAATTTCTAGGCATGGAAATCAGTCCTCTTGCCAAACGGCGACTCGACAGTTTTCGCGCTCACCGGCGCGGATATTGGTCGATGTGGATTTTCATTGCGCTGTTCGGGATGTCGCTGTTTTCGGAATTCATCGCTAACGACAAACCCTTTTTGGCATTCTACAAGGGAGAATTCTACTATCCGATCTTTCAGTCGTACCCTGAAACTGCATTTGGCGGCGAATTTGAAACAGAGGCTGACTACAAGGACCCTTATGTTGAGGAACTGATAGAGAATGAAGGCTGGATTGTATGGCCGCCGATTCGCTACAACCATAGAACTGTCGCGTGGGAGCTTGATTCACCAGCACCCTCTTCACCAGATCGAGAGCACTGGCTAGGCACCGATGATCAGGCTAGAGATGTGGTTGCGCGAACCCTGTATGGTTTTCGAATATCTGTTCTTTTCGGGTTTACACTGACAATTATCAGCGCAATCGTCGGCGTTGCTGCGGGAGCAGTGCAGGGCTATTTCGGAGGTTGGCTCGATCTTCTGTTTCAGCGCTTCATTGAAGTCTGGGCTGGGTTGCCGACGCTGTACCTGCTCATTATTCTGGCGAGTGTCGTTGAACCAAACTTTTGGTGGCTGTTAGGTCTATTGCTGCTATTTTCCTGGATGGGATTTGTCGGCGTGGTAAGGGCAGAGTTTCTACGGGCGCGAAATTTCGACTATGTACGAGCGGCTCACGCACTGGGAGTAAAACATTCCAGAATCATTTTTCAGCATGTTCTTCCGAATGCATTGGTGGCAACGATGACCTTCATGCCATTTACTCTGGCGGGGTCGGTTACGGTACTGACTTCACTGGATTTTCTTGGCATCGGGCTACCGCCGGGGTCGGCTTCACTTGGTGAATTGCTGGCACAGGGAAAGGCGAACCTGCAGGCACCCTGGCTCGGTCTGACGGGATTTTTCGTCATTCTAATCATGCTCAGCTTGCTCATGTTCACAGGTGAGGCGGTACGGGCTGCCTTTGATCCTCGAAAAACTGTGCAATGAACGAAAATCAGACTCTACCACCTTTACTTGAAGTGCAGGATTTGTCAGTTTCTTTCAAGACTGTAGCCGAGCGCAGCGATGCGGTTCGGAACGTATCCTTTGATATTCGTTCCGGCGAAACCGTTGCGATCGTTGGCGAGAGCGGTTCCGGAAAATCTGTTACCGCATTGTCAATTATGCAGCTTCTTCCCTACCCGTCAGCATTTCACCCGAGCGGAAGTATCCGCTACAACGGTCAGGAACTAGTTTACGCTTCACAGCAGGTTCTGCAGGAATATCGCGGCGACCGAATCGGCATGATTTTTCAGGAACCGCAAACGTCCTTGAATCCGCTGCATACGATTTCCAGACAAATCAGCGAAACGCTCATAATTCACAAAGGGATGAGCAAGTCTGATGCGATGGACAAATCGCTTGAACTTCTTGAATTGGTGCGTATTCGAAACGCTCGCGAGCGTCTTCATGCCTATCCGCATCAACTGTCTGGCGGACAGCGACAGAGAGTCATGATCGCCATGGCACTTGCCAACGAACCCGGTTTGCTGATTGCCGATGAGCCGACAACTGCTTTGGATGTGACAATTCAGGCAGAAATTTTGAAACTGCTGCGCGACCTGCAGCAAGAACTGAGCATGTCTCTGCTACTGATCAGTCACGATTTGAACGTGGTTCGAAAACTGGCGAATCGAATCTGTGTCATGCGCCAGGGTGAGTTTGTAGAATCCGGCAGCAGGTTGGAAATATTCGAAAATCCGCAACATCCTTATACCAAGATGCTGCTTGAAGCCGAACCTTCAGGACGTTCAGGCGAACCTCTGCCTGAGGCTCCAGTGGTAGTTGATTCGGAATCTGTACGAGTGTGGTTTCCAGTGCGGCGAGGAGTGCTGCGAAGAACAGTCGGTCATATTAAGGCGGTGAATGATGTTAGCGTAACGGTGCGAGAAGGTGAAACGATTGGAATCGTCGGTGAATCCGGGTCCGGAAAAACTACTTTTGCACTGGCGCTGCTAAGGCTGATCGGCAGTGAAGGCAGTATTCGATTTGAAGGCAGGAAAATTCAGGGCAGGCAAACTAAAGAATTGCGCGAGTTACGCCGCAAAATGCAGATTGTTTTTCAAGACCCGTACAGCAGTCTCAGTCCTAGAATGACGGTGTCTGAAATTATTGCCGAAGGGTTGCGGGTACATGAGAAAGACATGAGCAAGCTGGAGCGAGAACAAAAGGTCATCGAAGTGCTGAATGAAGTTGAACTTGACCCCCAAACTCGTCACCGCTATCCGCACGAATTTTCTGGTGGTCAGCGCCAACGAATAGCAATTGCACGGACAGTCATACTGAAACCGAAGTTCATTGTTCTAGATGAACCCACCTCTGCTCTTGATCGCTCGGTTCAAGCACAGATTATTGAACTTCTCAGAAATCTTCAACGCAGTCATGCACTAGCCTACATGTTCATCAGTCATGACCTGGCGGTGGTGCGAGCGATGGCGAGTATGGTTGTCGTTCTGCGTGAAGGACGCGTAGTTGAGCAAGGCAAAACTGAACAGATTTACAACAATCCCCAAGACTCTTACACGAAAGCGTTGATTGCAGCGGCAGTAGATTTGGAACTCAGTGAAGAACAATCCGACTGGGTGGCAGAATAAGTTTTTGCAATATATGACAATCATGGTATGGCTTGACTTAGTCACGACAATTTCGCAAATCATTTGATGAGCCAATTGGTCCGCTGCATCTGAATTCCTCCAAATGACTCGTCGTATTCAACATGAATTTGACGTGTGATCTATAGTCCATTTTTCGGATAATTTCGTGCAAGCATTCATCCATCATCGCCCAATTCAATTAATTGCTTCCCTCGTAAATGCAATCTAATGTAGAATTTAAAGGGTAATTTGCTATAAAATCCAAGATAATCAATTAGAAAGTGTGTGGGCAGGTTTTGCCCTCGTTAACGGTAGATTGACATTTACAAGTAAAAAATTTGATTTTCACAAAATATTTTTAGGAGGGAGAGCATGGATGACCAATTATCGGCACTCGTGGTAATTTTTACCGAGTTCTACTATTGGCTTACGGTTGTTATCATGTTCCTGATTCACATTGGGTTCTGCATGTATGAGGTTGGTGCTTCCCGCCAGAAGAACCACATGCATACGTTAATGAAGAATACGATGTTGATTCCATTGGTAACAATTACATTTTTCTTTTTTGGTTGGTGGATTTATTTCGCCTTCCCCAACGGCCCGGGAATTACTGGTGGCTTAATCGAATCACCACATGCTGAACCTTGGAGTCAGCTCATGGGTACTCACATGGGTGCTGGAGCCGATGGATGGGAACGCATCAATGGCGTATTCTGGGCAGCGTTCCTCTTATTCTCATGGACTGCGGCTTCAATCGTTTCCGGTTCCGTCATTGAGCGAATACAGTCGGGAGCATTCTGGATTCTGGCAGTCGCAATTGGATCCGTATTCTGGATCATCGATGCTGCTTGGGGCTGGCATTCAGGAGGCTGGATGGTTCAGTTGCTTGGCTACCACGATGCATACGCTTCTGGCGTTATTCATGCCATCGCAGGTGGATTTGCACTCGGAATTCTGGTTGTTCTCGGTCCGAGGATCGGGAAATTTGCTGCAGACGGTACTCCTCGCAACATCAACCCAAGGAACCCATGGCTAGTAACGATTGGATTGTTTCTAATCTATACTGGTTTCTGGGGATTCTATGTTGCCTGTAACGTTCCGATCTGGGACATACAGGCTGGTGATGGTGAATTTTTCTCAGCTACCAACATTTATTTGGGCCCAACGACATTGAGTGCCATTACGGTCAACTTCCTGATGTCCCTGTCCGGTGGCTTGCTCGCTGGATACTGGATTTCAAAAGGTGACGCATTCTGGACTTATTCGTCGGGACTTGCTGGAATTATCGCAGCTTCTGCGGGCAACGATCTGTATCACCCGATTCAGGCAATGTTCATCGCTATCGTTGGTGTAATCTTCATGTATAAGCTGCATTATTACATGGAGCGACGATTCAAGGTTGACGATGCTGTGGGTGCAGTAGCAGTGCATGGTTATGCAGGATTCTTCGGTGTCGTAGTCGCAGGGTTCATGCTTTGGGGTTATCCATCGTCGCCTGATGCAAGCTTTGCAGTGATCAATCCCCTTGGACAGTTCATCGGTGCGATCATTATGTTTGGAGTTTTGGGATTCATCCCAGGCTACGTCATTGCGAAAGTTTTGAATTCACTCGGCATATTGCGAATACCCAAATCGGTTGAAATTGCTGGGCTTGACACTCATACGCAAAACGCCTTGGACGCTGAAGAGCAAGCGGTCATGGATGCGGAAGCCGCTGCCAAAGGCAGTTAAACTTAACTGGAGGTAGATTAATATGATGACAGGATCATTTACGGACTGGGCGGGAACCATCGCCGATATCGGTCCGGTATATCCTTTTGTAGGAACTGAGTGGCTGCTGGTACTGGCTGGAGTGGTTTTCTGGGGGGCTTGGCACATTTGTCAATTGATAGGTGAAGCCAACCAACTGAAGAAAGAAGACGAACACTATCGGTCTGGAGGCAGTTAGTCAGTTACTCGACAAACGTTGGTGACTGATGAAAATTGGTTGCTAGATGTGTCGAAAAAGTTGTAACCCCATCCGGTATTTTTACCGGATGGGGTTTATTTTTGGAATGGTGGGCGTGCACTTTGCAGGCTCACAATTTTCGGTTATGAAATCTACTCCACTGTCACTGCTTCAGTCAATTTCTGGGGTTGATCACAATGTTTTATTAGATTCAAGATATTGAATAACCCATTTTGGATCAGAGTCACTTGGAAACACTGGATAGTGGACTGCTTCAATCGAACCATTACAAGAAATCATCGTGACCCGCTTCATTAGTGTATTGCCATCCACACTGAAAGTTGGGATTTTCATCGCCCTGCAAAATTCAAGATTACTATCGCTGATTACTGGAAAGGGAAGATGCAGGCGTTCTGCCATTTCTTGCTGATATTCATATGTCTGCGTGCTCATACCATATACTTCAACATCCAGTTCAGATAATTCTGCATGCTGATCTCTAAATGAACAACTTTGAGGCGTGCAACCCCGAGCGCCTGGAATCTCATCCCAACCCTCTGGAAGCGGAACGCCTGGTCTGCCTGTCATCGGATAACAATAGATCACAGCCCTGCCTTCAATTCGTGCAATATTTACATTTACTCCAGAAGTGGATTTCAGAAATATGTCTGGAAACCGCATTCCCACCAAATGGTCACAAGCACCATCATCAATCGGAACAGGAAGATTTGACGGTAACTCTTCATATGTATTCTGCATTGATTTCTCCTCTTCGGTTATTATCCTCAATCTCTTTTTCTTCAGGATTGAAAGGAAATGGTGAAATGGAAGGAATTGGGATAACTAGTCTGACTTGATCAGTGTCTTATCAACATATCGGATACTTAGGGGTCCAATTTCTAACTGGTTCTTTGCTCTGGAATTTAGACGCTCATCCCTCTAACGTTTTCGTCTTAGATGGAATAAACGTGATTGGCGAAGAACCGCTTTCCTTTCCCCTTATCGTCTGGTATCCACTCTCCCTCATCCATTCAGCGAACTCGCGATATCCCATACCACCGTCATGGAGTACCTTGATCGTGTCATGATGAAATTGTTGATACTCAGAGTGTGGGTGAACCCAGAGTGTGTAGGTTCTTAGAGTTGCAGTGAAACAGAGGCAATAGTCAACGTCAGAATTCGTAAGTTGGAAACTACTCCACGGTTACCGATTTTGCCAGGTTTCTCGGATTATCAACGTCATTCCCTTTTGTGACTGCAACGTGATAGGCGAGGAGTTGCAGAGCTATCGCGTGGATGATGGGAGAGGTGAATGGCCCCGATTGGACAACTTCAATCACTTCAATCAATTCGTCTGACTTGATAGGTGTTCCTGAATCAGAAAAAACAAACAGCTTACCGCCTCTTGCACGAACTTCCTGAATATTTGCTTTCAGTTTAGCTAGCAGATGATTGTTGGGCGCTACGGCGATCGTCGGTGTTTTTGCATCAATCAGCGCCAGCGGACCGTGTTTCAATTCGCCAGCGGGATATGCATCAGCATGAATGTAGGAAATTTCTTTCAGTTTCAGCGCGCCTTCCAACGCAATCGGATAATGAGTTCCGCGGCCGAGAAATAGGGTGTGTTCCTTGTCAGCAAAATAGTTTGATAATTCAGCGATCTCTTTGTCCATTTGAAGAAGCGCTTCAATTCGAGATGGTAAGGCTCGAAGCTCACCAATGATCTCGGCTTCTTCATCCACAGTCATTCCTCTTCTCTTCGCAAGCGCAATCATCAGTAGCAGCAATGAAACCAACTGTGTGGTAAACGCCTTGGTAGAAGCGACGGATATTTCCGGTCCTGCACGTGTGTGCAAAACCAAGTCTGTCATGCGAGTTATTTGACTGAATGGAGAATTGCAGATTGCCAAGGAATACTTGTAGCCAAGTTTCGATGTTTGATTCAATGCTGCCAGTGTATCCGCGGTTTCACCTGATTGAGATATTGCGACAACCAACGCATTGTCGGGTACAACTGGATTTCGATATCGGAATTCGCTGGCAATCTCGGCTTCACAAGGTATTCCCATTGACTCCAGCCAGATTCTTGCAACCATTCCGGCATAGTAGCTTGTTCCACAAGCAAGAATTCGCACTGCCTCCGCTTGATCCAAAATTTCGACTGCTTCCTCACCGAAAGTTTCGTTTTCCAGCATGCAATTGTTCGTAATTCGTTCTTCAAGCGTGTTTGCAACTGCTGAGCCTTGCTCAAAAATCTCCTTTTGCATGTAATGGGAGTAATGTGCCAGATCAACGAGTTTTGGCTGAATCGGAATGGACTCATCTTTGCGATTTACTTCTTCACCGGATTGATCGATGATGTTGGATTCCGATACTCCAGAAATTTCTGCGATATCGCCATTCTCGAGCACAATGATGGATTTTGCAATCTTGGCTAGTGCAATCGCATCAGAAGCGATGAAAGTTTCATTGTCACCAAAGCCAATCAGTAGCGGACTACCGCGCTTCGCAACGATGATTTTCCCGGGTTCGGAAATACACAGGGCGGCGAAAGCATAGGAACCGATGAGTTGTTTCACTGTTTCCTTGACTGCATCCAGGAATCCTAAACCGTCATCCAGAAATTTCATCAATTCATGCAGAATTACTTCGGTATCCGTTGCAGAATCGTAAATACTTCCTTCTTGAAGATGCTGATGTCGCAATTCTTCGTAATTTTCAATGATTCCATTGCAGACGACAGCCACTCGGCCACTGTTGATGAGTGGATGTGCGTTGACTTCGTTCGCGGGGCCGTGCGTGGCCCAACGAGTATGTCCGATTCCAGTCATGCCGGATATTGAACTTCCATTCTGAATCGAATGAGCTAAATTTTCGACTTTACCTACGCATCTTTTCCGATCAAACTCGCCATTGGAATTGATTACTGCAATACCGGCAGAATCATACCCTCGATATTCCATCATGCGCATGCTGTCTACCAGAGTAGGTACGATGTCACGATTGGAAACTGCGCCGATAATTCCACACATAATTTGATTGGTAACTGGAAATGTCTATAAAGTTGAGATTTTTGGTACTCTGACAGTTCGGAGAACTCGCATCCTCAAAGAAGGCAGTTATTTTATTCTAGAATTCAGTCGATTAACTGGAACGACTCTGGTATTTGATCGTTCAACTGCCGTATGGCCCGGCTCCACATCTCTCGTGATGGTGGAGCCTGCTCCGATCACCGCTTTGTTGCCAATTTCGAGAGGCGCAACAAGTGACGCGTTGGAACCAATAAAGACATCATCGCCAACTCTCGTTCGGTGCTTGTTCTGGCCGTCGTAGTTACAGGTAATCGAACCGGCACCAAAATTTACATTCTTTCCAATTTCGGAATCACCAATATATGCGAGGTGATTAACCTTTGATCTGTCGCCAATTTCGGAATTCTTGATTTCGACGAAATTCCCGATTCTGCAATTTTTGCCAATTTTTGTACCCGGTCGAATTCTGGCGTACGGTCCGATCGTACACCCTTCTTCAATCTCTGCTCCCTCAATTACGCAATTCGGCAGGATGGTGACACCGTCACCCAGGTCGGAATTTCGAATGACATTATTGGCTTCAATCACTACATTGTTTTCAAGATTTACGGTGCCTTCCAGAACAACGTTTACATCGATTTGGCAGTCTTTGCCGGCTCTGCATTCCCCACGTAAATCGAATCTTGCAGGGTCGGCAATCAAGACACCTGAATGCATTAAATCTTTTGCTTTGTTCAATTGAACAATCCTTTCAAGCTGAGCCTGGTCAAATCTGTTGTTAACTCCTGAAGATTCAATCCTGTACAGGGTTTTCCCTGTTGAAACTTCGATTCCATCTGATACAGCAAAATCGACGATGTCGGTCAGGTAAAATTCTCTCTGATTATTGCGATTGTCCAGTCGTGTCAGCCATTCTTTCAACAAGCTTGCTGGAGCAGCCAACGGTCCCACGTTCACTTCCGTAATTTTACGCTCATTTTCATCGGCATCCTTGTGTTCTACAATCTTTTGTAATTTGCCGTAATCGTTTCTCTTGATTCTCCCATAGCCTGTCGGGTCTTTCAGCTCGGTTGTGAGCAGCGCAAGACTATTTCCTTTGGTCAGTTCAGTCAGACTTGATATGGTCCTAGGGTCAGTGAACGGGTTGTCGCCATACAGTATGCATACGACTGAACTGAGCATCACGTGGGGAATTGCCTGTAGTGCGGCATGCCCGGTACCGAGGGCTTCTGCCTGCAATACCCAGTTGATGTCTTCCTGTGAAAAAGATTTTGGAATATCTTGACCGTTTGCACCATAGACGACATGAATTCGGTCAAAACCCACGTTCCTCGCACAATCAACAATATAGTGAAGCATAGGTTTGCCGCCGATCTGCTGCAAAGATTTCGGCTTGTCGGAGTGCATTCGCACTCCCTTTCCTCCTGCGAGTATGATGACTTCGGATTTGGTCAATCCATACCCCGTTCAATTCTTCGGTTTGAATTCGATAGAAACCGAACAGGTTGCCAAGTCAGCGACGGGTTTGTCTCAGTTTCTGAAGAGCGCGCAACTGTGCCGTTGCCTGGATGAGTTCGGCTTTTGCTTTGGCGAGATCCATCTTGGAAGTCTTGTCTCGCAGATCGCGTTCCGCCTGCTGCTGAGCTTCCAGCGCTTGCGCTTCATCCAGATCGGCAGCTCTGACAGCTGTATCGGAAAGTACGGTAACTTGGTTCGGTTGAACTTCGAGCAATCCACCGGAAACGAAGAAAAACTGTTCATCTCCGTTCTCTTGCTGGACGCGCACCTCTCCTGGCTTCAATCGCGTAAGCAACGGAGCATGCTGCGGGGCGATACCGACTTCCCCCATTTCCGCAGGAGCGAAAACCATGACTCCAGTACCTGTCCAGATTGCCTCTTCAGCGCTAACGATTTCTACTTGAATTGTAGCCATGATGATTTATTCAGTTGGTTGATCGAGTTCGGCTATGCCGCCTTTTTGTGTGCTTCGACGACTTCTTCAATCGGACCGACCATATAGAAAGCCTGCTCTGGTATGTCGTCATAATCACCGTTTACAATTCCCTGGAATCCCTTGATTGTATCAGCCAGTGATACATACTTTCCTGCGCTACCGGTAAATGTTTCGGCAACAAAGAATGGCTGTGACAGAAAGCGCTGGACTTTTCGTGCTCTGGAGACCGTCAACTTGTCGTCTTCCGAGAGTTCATCCATACCTAGAATCGCGATGATGTCTCGCAATTCCTTATATCGTTGCAGTGTTCCCTGAACAGAACGAGCTGTTTCGTAATGCTCTTGTCCTACCACGAGTGGGTCCAACTGCCGGCTGGTTGAATCGAGCGGATCGACTGCCGGGTATATGCCCAATTCTGCAATCTGTCTGGATAGAACCAAAGTTGCATCCAAGTGGGCAAACGTTGTTGCCGGCGATGGGTCGGTCAGATCGTCGGCTGGAACATATACCGCCTGAAAGGAAGTGATCGAACCGGTTCTGGTGGAAGTAATTCTTTCCTGAAGAATCCCCATCTCCGCAGCAAGCGTTGGCTGATATCCGACTGCCGACGGCATTCGACCCAGCAGTGCGGATACTTCCACCCCAGCCAGTGTGTAACGGTAAATGTTGTCGATGAACAATAGCACGTCTCTGCCTTCATCGCGGAAAAATTCGGATATCGTTAGCCCCGCGAGCGCTACGCGGAGGCGGTTGCCGGGCGGCTCGTTCATTTGGCCGTAAACCAGCGAAACCTTGTTGAGTACATCCGCTTCCTTCATTTCATGGTAGAAGTCATTTCCTTCACGGGTTCGCTCACCAACTCCTGCGAAAACTGAATAACCAGCGTGTTCGATTGCGATATTGCGGATCAGTTCCATCAGCGTGACGGTCTTGCCGACTCCTGCACCACCGAACAATCCAATTTTTCCGCCCTTTGCGATCGGCATGATTAAATCAATGACCTTGATGCCAGTTTCAAGGATTTCCACGGCTGTCGCCTGATCGGTAAATTCGGGCGGCTTGCGGTGAATTGCCCAATGATTTTCAGATTCAACCGGTCCGGCTTCATCTACGGGCTCGCCAAGTACATTCATGATGCGCCCCAGCGTCGGCTCGCCAACAGGAACCTTGATGGGCTCGCCGGTATTGGTTACCTCAAGTCCGCGCTGCAGTCCGTCGCTGGATCCCATGGAGATGGTTCGAACGACACCATCTCCCATCTGCTGCTGCACTTCCAGCGTAAGACCGGTTTGCTCTACTTTGAGTGCGTTATAAATTTTTGGAACCTCTGCTCGTGGAAACTCCACGTCCACGACCGCTCCAATGATTTCGACAATTTTCCCTTGTGTCATGATTGCCTCTTGTTTACTGGTATTTATTTCTTAAGCACCACACGGATGCTAGTTTGACTTCGTTCATTAAAACTAGACCGCAGCCGCACCGCCTACGATTTCGGAAATTTCCTGTGTGATCGCCGCCTGTCTCGCCTTGTTGTAAATCAGGTTCAACTCGTCAATCAGATTTCCGGCGTTGTCGGATGCTGCTTTCATTGCCACCATTCGAGCCGATTGCTCGCAGGCGATATTTTCGATAACCGCCTGATATACGATTGATTCAAGGTAACGCTTCATCAGCGCGTCTACCACTTCATGCGATTCCGGTTCATACAGGTAGTCCCAATGATGCGACAGTTCCTGAACCGGTTCGTCGACATTGATCGGCAAAATCTGATCAATCAGCGGACTTTGTGTCATGGTGTTCACAAATCGGTTGCTGAGCAGATAAAGTCGGTCAATCTTTCCTTCCTCATATGCATCCAGCATCACTTTGACGGCTCCAATCAGCTCGACGATCTGCGGCGCATCGCCTAGATGGGATGCCTGACAGAGGATGTTCGCCCCCAAGCGTCGAAAAAATCCAAGTCCCTTGTTGCCGATGATGGCGAATTCGGTTGATATTCCTTTACCTTCCAAGTCCGAAATGGAGTTCAGAGCTGATCGAAACAGATTGATGTTTAGACCTCCACAAAGACCGCGGTCGGTGCTGACTACGATATATCCGACAGCCGATGTTTCTCTTTCCACTGCATAGGGATGCTTGTATTCGAGATTGGCGTGCCATAGGTGTGCGATCACCCTTCGGATGGATGCAGCATAGGGGCGGGCGGCTCGCATGCGCTCCTGCGCACGCCGCATCTTGCTGGCAGCAACCATTTCCATCGCAGAGGTAATTTTCTGCGTATTCTGGATGCTCCGAATCTTGGTGCGGATTTCTTTTGCGCCTGCCATGGTCTAATTCAAGCTTTTGAGATTTTGATGTGACTTGTGATCAGATTACCAGGTACCGTTCTTGACAAAATCGTCAAGCGCATCTTTCATCTGATTGGCAACCTCATCGTTGTATTCCGGGTTTGCATTGATTGCCTCAAGCAGATCGGAATAATTTGATTTCAAGTAGGACTGCATTGCCTGCTCAAAACCGACGACCTGAGGAACCTCGATAGCATCGAGATAACCTTCATTTGCGGCGTACAGTGCGAACGCCATTGCTGCTACTGACAATGGCTCGTACTGTGGCTGTTTCATGATTTCGGTAACTCGTTGCCCTCGTTCCAACTGCTTGCGGGTTGCTTCGTCAAGATCGGAGGCAAACTGTGAAAATGCTGCGAGTTCACGATATTGCGCCAAGGCAAGACGAATACCACCACCGAGTTTTTTGACGATTGGCGTCTGGGCAGCTCCACCGACTCTTGATACCGATAGACCTGCATTGATTGCTGGGCGAATGTTTGCATTAAACAGGTCGCTCTCCAAGTAGATCTGTCCGTCAGTAATTGAGATTACGTTGGTGGGGACAAATGCCGAGACGTCGCCTGCTTGCGTTTCAATAATCGGCAGTGCAGTTAGAGAACCGGTACGTCCTTTCACTTCTCCATTGGTGAGGGATTCAACATAGTCTGCATTGATTCGAGAAGCCCGTTCCAGCAGTCGTGAATGCAGATAGAAGACATCGCCTGGATAGGCTTCACGTCCCGGCGGGCGTCGCAATAACAGCGAAACCTGACGATAGGCCCATGCCTGCTTGGTCAGATCGTCGTAGATGATCAGGGCGTCTTGGCCGTTATCGCGGAAATATTCACCCATGGTACAGCCAGAGTAAGGTGCGATGTACTGCATGGCGGCGCTTTCGGCAGCTGACGCTGACACGAGAATCGTGTGATCCATTGCACCGTGTTCTTCAAGTTTGCGTACCACGTTTGCGATGCTTGAAAGTTTCTGGCCTATCGCAACGTAGATGCACTTGATACCGGTGCCTTTCTGATTGATGATGGTGTCGATTGCGACCGCGGTTTTACCGGTCTGTCTGTCGCCGATGATCAGTTCTCGCTGACCGCGGCCGATCGGAACCATAGAATCGATTGATTTTAATCCGGTTTGAACGGGCTCAGACACAGACTGACGAGTAATGACGCCGGGTGCCACTTTCTCGATTGGCGCCGAGCCGCTGGATTCAATCGGGCCTTTGCCGTCAAGTGGGCGTCCGAGTGAATCGACTACCCGGCCCAACAATCCTTCGCCGGTTGGAACTTCGAGAATTCGACCGGTACACCTTACCGTGTCGCCTTCTGTGATGTGTTCGTAGTCACCGAGAATCACCGCACCGACTGAATCGTGCTCAAGGTTCAAGGCGAGTCCAAAAGTATCGCCCGGAAACTCCAGCATCTCTCCTTGCAGTGCATCCGCAAGTCCGTGAATACGGACGATTCCGTCCGTAAGCAATACTACGGTTCCCTCGCTTCTTGCCTGTGCAGTTACGTCAAAGTCCGCAATTCGAGCCTTGATCAGCTCACTGATTTCGGACGGATTTAATTGCATCGCCATTTGTTTCTTCCTCTGGTTTCAATAATGGCAGTTCCGTTGTCTATATGTATGGAGTGACGGTTGTTAGACGCCAAGTGAACTGGAGAGTTTTTCCAGTCGAGCTCGGATGGAACCGTCAATCACCCAGTCGCCAGCGCGAATAACGGCACCGCCGATCAGGTTTTCGTCAAGTTTGCTAGATAACCTCACCTTGCGCCCGAGCCGAGTCTCCAGTGCGGCGATCAGCTTGCCTCGCTGTTCATCGTCAATTTCGTATGCGGTTTCAAGTTCCGCTCCAATGATGCCTTCTGCCTCCGCGCGCAAATTTTCGTACTGACTTGCAATCAGCGGTGCGGCCGGCAACCGTCTATAGTGACTCAGAATTCTCACAAAGTTCCGCGATTGCTCATCAAAAGCGTCAGCACCGATTTCGAGAACGATATCCAGTACCTGCTCTCGAGTAATACGCGGATCGCTGATCAGGGCTTGCAACTCCGACAGGCTGACGATTTCGCTCAAAGTCTCAAGGCTTTCAGACCATTCGTCGAAGCGGTCAGATTCCTTGGCGATTTCAAATGCCGCCTGTGCGTACGGTCGTGCAATGTTGGAGAGTTCGCTCATAGTCTCAGCAACACTCGGTTAGAGGTTGTCGGCCAGGTCAGAAAGCATTTTCTCATGCGCTTTTGCATCGACTTCCTTGGCGAGAATCTGTTCCGCACCGGAGACCGCCAACTGGGCGACCTGCACTCGCAGCTGTTCTCGGGCACGGTTGGCTTCCATCTCGATTTCCCCACGTGCTGTATTGAGAATTCGCTCACCTTCAGTTTGGGCTTCGTTTTTCGCATCAGTGACAACCTCAGCACCACGTTTTTCAGCACGAGCTATTATCTCCTGCGCCTGTGACTTCGCTTCTTCGACGAGTTCGTTAGCATCCATTTGGCCTTTCTCTCGCTCGCGTTGCCCTTGTTCGGCTGCGGCGAGTCCGTCCGATATGGTTTTGCGTCGTTCATTCAGCGCATTCATAATCGGCGGCCAAATGAATTTCATGCAGAACCAGACGAAAATGATGAACGTAACCGTCTGTCCAATTAACGTCAGATTAATATTCATAGTATTGCGCTACACCAGTTGGTTTATACCGGTCAGACTGCGACCGGTCTGCGTCACGCGACCGCGAACAGAATGTAGAATGCGATACCGACACCGATCATCGGAACCGCATCGACGAGTCCCATCATGATGAAGAACTGAACGCGCAGCATTGGCAGCAGTTCGGGTTGTCTCGCGATTGCTTCGATAAATCGAGCGGCGAGAATTCCAATGCCGACTGCGGCTCCGACTGCGCCCATACCGAGCAGAACGGCACCAGCGATAAAATACAATGCTGCTTCCATAATGTTATCTCCGATCTAGCAAACCATTGTGACTGAAATTAGTTTAGTGTTGGTGATGAGCCATGTCCATATAGACAATGGTTAGCACCATGAAAATAAATGCCTGTAAAAGTACAATTAAAACATGAAACACAGCCCATGCCCATTGTAAAAATCCGCCCATCACTCCGAGCACCCATCCGGTACTGAACAGAAGGGCGATCAGAATGAAAATCATCTCGCCTGCATATAAATTTCCGAACAATCGCAGCGAGTGTGACAGCGGCTTTGCCAGCAGACCGATGCCTTCCAGGAACAAATTGACTGGTATCATATATTTGCCGAAAGGCTGCAGTGTCAGCTCACCAAGAAATCCGCTAACGCCCTTGTTCTTGATGTTGAAGTAAATCATCAAAACGAACACTGACAATGCCATCGCGAAGGTGATGTTCGGATCGGTTGTCGGGACCACTTTCATATATTCGATACCGAGCAGTTTTGCCAGCTCGGGGATCCAGTCGACCGGTACCAGGTCCATCAGATTCATCAAAAGAATCCAGACGAACAGTGTGAGTGCGAGCGGGGCGATCAGGTCATTCTTACCGGAAAACGAACCACGTACATTATCTTCAATAAAGTCTACGATCCACTCAATGAAATTCTGAAGCTTTCCAGGCGTGCCGCTGGTAACGCGTACTGCAACAAGACGGAACACAATCAGGAACAGGGCACCGAGAAAAATTGACCAGAACATGCTGTCAAGGTGAATCGCGATGAACCCCATGTCGGCGGCTTCCTGCGCGCTATGCGCGATTGACCAGCCGTGTTCGGGATGATTCCCGAACGTCAGGTTCTGGAGATGGTGCTTGATATAGCCCGATGCAGTCAGGACGTCGTTGCTAGCCATAAATGTACGAATAACCGATCAGTTGAACTTCAGCTTCTAGCCAATTCGCAACCCGGCTTCAATCCATCCCGCAAACATGGCGACCGTAAATACGGAGAACATGGCGATTGGATCTATGGGATTGATCAACCAGAAAAAAGCGGCAAATACGATGCCGGTAATGGCGAATTTTACGAATTCGGCGCGTAGCATTATGCCAAATATGCGAGGGTCAAGTTGATGAACTGCACGATTTTTACCGAATACGCGCCAGATTGAATAGGCGCTGGGGAGCAGGCAGGCGATGCCGCCCAGGAGTGCTGAATAGAGTGCAACAATGCCAGCAAGGGCGAATATTGTCGTACCGATCAGGGTGACAATGGTTTGGGTGACAAGAATTCTACCGGTTCCTGCCTGGAACGGTAAATTAAAGCGTGTCATACCTGAGTTTTGGATTAATTCAGCCAAGGCATATCCATATTCTAATCGACAGAATGAAGTTTTCAGCCATGCAAATAAAAGCAAAGCCGGTAATATGAACCGACTTTGCACTACGGCAAATGGTAGCAGAAAATAATATATCAATTTTTTTGTGTGAATGGCTTCGATATTGCATGAAATTGCAATTTTTTTCGAAATTTCGGAACCTGCATTCCACACCAATCGATGTGGAACTATTGTAGACCGTCACAGTAGATTTATGATCAAGAAATAAAGTCTACAGCAGTTCATTTTGGCAGTTAGTTGTTGCGGAGCGGCCGCGATACGGATTTTCTCGTGATATTTTGAAGCTGATTTGGATGCGTTTTTTGTTTTACCCTCGTTCATTTCATTCTCCTCTCTTCAAAATATGCGGGTTAACCCAATCCTAACCTGCTGCGTCTTTCGATCATAAAGGTTGATGTTGGAGCGTATTCTGTTCCATTCAAAAGTCGCTTCGGGCAGATATCCGTTGCGACTTAAAGTCCTATGCGATACTGAAATTACGAACGAAACAGTCCTATCATCCCGTCTTATTCCAAAAAGCGCATTCTCTTTCTTGTAGAGTTTCCGCGCCCATACAACCATCGCGTTCAACTTCAATCCGCGTTGAAATTTGGTGGAATAGAAAATGCTTGGGGTCACTGAACGCCAGTTTTCAATCTTCGCATCTTCTCTTGCCAGCGCGATTCCGAAACGAATGCTTCCTAAGCCAGACTTGCGTTTCGCATTAAGATTCATCGCCTTCCCGTACGCGTTGTCGCCTTCATCGTGATTCTTGCGCCATAACTGCAAGTTCGACCCTAACAGCCACTTGTTTGAAGCAGGTTTTTTGATTCCAATTACCGCCCATGGGGTTCCGGTTTCAGGCTTTCCACCAACCCATCTGCGCTCATATCCGATTCCCAATGTGATTGGAGCGATTATTTTACTGACGGAAAGTTTTATGTATCTGTTCAGTGTGGGAGTGGAATGATAACTGAACTGGGGTTCATGGTCAGTCAAATGATGTCGAGGATATCGATTGCTGAGGAGGTTATGAAGTAAAAAAAAGTTCACTGGAAGCTGGACACAGAAAACGAAAATTGATATAAAACGGCCCATGCAAAGTGAAAGTGCCGTTTCAGAATCAGAACAATGCAGCTGCGAATGCTGTGAATCGTCGCGTGAGCGCGAGGCTCGGATACGCCGCGAGCACGCCAAACAGATGGCGGCGCTGCTCAGTCGTCATGCCAAAACAGAGGCAAGGCTAGAGGCATTGCAAGGTGTCGGCGGTGTCGGCAGCACTATACGGCGTCAGGCGCAGAAGATTGCGAAACTTTCCGGTAGAATTGCGGAGTTGGAAGCCGAGTTGTCGAAATACAAGGCTCGCGACCGGCGGGATCGTCAAAAGCAGTATGGCAAAAGTTCTGAGAAGCGAAGCGTCACAGACAAGCCCAAGCGAAAGCGCGGTGCGCAGCCCGGTCACGGTGGTCGAAGTCGCACGGCACGGGATGATTTGCCGAAAGTTGAGGATCGACAAAGTTTTCCGCAAGTGCCGCGTTGCAACGAATGCGGTGAATGCTACCGTTTCAACGGAACTGCAGACAGCGAGCGTCGGGAAATTGAAGTTAAGGCGTACACCCGGACCATCAAACGCGATCGGTGGCAGCGTTGCTGTGGCTGTGACAGTCAGCCTGCGTCGGTGACTGCCAAGGCGCCGGCGCAGTTGATTGCCGGTGCTGAGTATGGGACCTCGATATGGTCGGACTATCTGTATCAGCGATTTTCGTTGAATCACACGGTATGCGGCATATCGCGGTGGTTTGCATCGGTCGGGATGACGATATCCAAAGGTACGCTGTTGCAGCATGACTCGAAGTTTCTGGCGTTGTTCAGTCCGATTTATCAAGCCATAGGGGAGTATCAGAAACTGGCTCGTTCGGTGCATGTGGATGAGACTGGCTGGTTGCTGTCAAGTTCGGAAAGTGCCAGTTCCAAGTACTGGTGCTGGGGCTGTGCGACTGAGGATTCGGTGCGTTTTTCAGTTGATCCCAAGCGCAGTGCGGCAGCGGGTTTGAAGTTGCTTTGCGGTTTTGACAAGGTCGAGGTATTGGTGTGTGATCGGTTCAGTTCCTATGGGCCGATCTCCCGTGCACTGGGTGTTGAGCTGGCGTATTGTTGGGTCCATGCCCGGCGTGATTTCGTGAATGCGCAGCGCGGTGACAAGAAACTTGGTCGCTGGTCAGAGGCCTGGGTCAGACGCATCGGCAAGTTGTATTGGTTGAACAAACGGCGTTTGCGTTATTACGATTCCGATGTGGAATTGAGCGCTCAAGATGCGTTGTATGAAAAAGCCGACCAGCGCTTGGCGGATGAGTTGAATGAGTTTTTCGCCTTGGCCAAGCGTCAGCTTGAAGCTGTGAGCTGTGATTCACCGAAACATGAAGGGCTATCGAGGCTGGTGAAGTTTGAAAAAGGCTTGCGGGTATTTGCAGATTGTCCTTGGGTGAGCATGGATAACAATCTGATCGAAAGGTCGCTGCGGCCGATGGTGACGGTGCGCAAGATGTCGTATGGCTCGAAAACCGAAGCGGCGGCGGCGCTGATCGGTTGTATGGAGTCGGTGTTTGCGACGTTGCGGATGAATGGGATTGACGAGCGCAAGTGGCTGGAGGGTTATCTTTTGGCGTGTGCCGAGGCTGGTGGAGCGCCGTCAGACCTGGAGCCATGGCTGCCTTGGGGTACTTGGTCAATACCGCCGTGAGCGGCGACCGATTGATGCGTTACTGCGGGCGGGATTTCACCGAACAGGAGATTCGATGGATCCGGCGCTGTGCTGCCGAAAGCGTCAATCGCAGCCAACACGCCAAACGCGTGTGCGAGCATCTGGGGTGGCGAAAGCCTGATGGCGGGCTCAAGCAAATGAGTGCCAAAGTCGCGCTGTTGCGCATGCATCGAGACGGTGTCATCGAATTGCCGGCTGTTACCGCCCGGGTTCCGCGCAAGCCGGCTGACTTGCAAAACATCGTTGAGACCGATGAGCCTCCGCAACGGCTTTTGCCGCCCAGCGAACTGGAACAAGTGCGACCGCTGCAGTGGGAGATTATCTGTGCAGGCCCCAACAGCCGCATCTGGAATTCATTCATCGAGCGTTATCACTATCTTGGCTATAAGCCACTGCCGGGTGCGCAGATGCGCTATCTGATCCGTTCATCGGCCGGTGAGCCGCTGGCGCTGATGGGCTTTGGCGCTTGTGCCTGGAAGACTGCACCGAGGGATCTGTTCATTGGCTGGGATGCTGACACGCGCCAGAAAAACCTGTCACTGGTGATCAACAATGCGCGGTTTTTGATCCTGCCGTGGGTGCGCATTCCCAATTTGGCTTCCCACATACTTGCACAATGCGAAAAACGGCTGCCGGGTGACTGGCAGCAACGCTATGCGATCACGCCGGTATTGCTTGAGACATTTTGCGAGAAACCGCGTTTTGCCGGAATTTGTTACCGTGCCGCCAACTGGACGCTGGTGGGTGAAACCCAAGGCCGCGGAAAAATGGATCGATTCAAAGAACATGCACTGCCGATCAAGGATGTTTGGTTAAGACCGCTGCAGAAAAACTGGCGTGAAATCCTCAATGTCTGAAGCGCAACAGTCGCAACACTCAGCGTTTCGAACTCCAATTCCGGCAGCAATCCGCTACAATCACACCCACACTGAACACTTACAGTTTTATCAATGTGCGGTTGTATTCGCTCTTGTTCAACGCCCAATTCCTGACAACTTCGACAACGCTTTCATGCTTTCCGCTGCGGTAGCGCATCAAGCCGCCCGTCTGCACTACTCTTGCGCTTACGGGTCTTTCATTGATTCCGAACTTCAAATTTCCGAAATAAGGAATGGAAATATTCTCTATTTCCGCAGCGTTGTTCACATTCGCATCACGCCAATACTTAAGATTGAAATCAAAACGCAGGGGTTGCCGCTGTCGCAACCGAATAAGAAACTCCTCGATATTCCGCCTGACTTGAATCGGAACCCTGGGGTTAGCGTGAATAACGAGAAATATTTCTTTGGCTTCCGCGTCCCTTCCCTGCATGAAAAGGGACGCGGCGTAATCAAGCCGTTTGCGTATTTCGACTGGACTTTCGGCAACTACGGTTGTTGCAGGAATGAATAGAAATATGAGAATGAGCAACACATTTGTTTTTCCACTCACTTTTCAATATCTCAATCCCTTTTCGCGCCGAACGCGCCCACGGAATCTCCATGTTCGAACACGCCTCCTACTTCTTCGTGACTCGGACCGTAGAACGACCCATCGATTTCTCCACCAGTGTTTGAACTGAATCGTCCATCTACCAATGAAATGTTGTCCCAACTTATGTCTGAACGAGTATCGCCTGTATCTAAATTGAAAATGTTATCAAAAAGAATATCGACATTGACGTCAGTGAAATCCACGGTTGCCTTTGCATCACCTTGTATCACGTCACCCAAACTCGTATCCGCGCCAACCATTACACCTGTCCACGTACCGGTGGTAGCAGCGGTGTCAGATATTGGATTTGATCCTGAGACCTTTCCAATTGAAGCGCCGTAGTAGACCTCTGTTTTCCAAGTGGTGAGGTCGGCTTCTCCCCTGTAGAACATACTGTGATCCATCCAACCGCCGTAAACCCCGGTTGTAAACGTAACTCCGCTATGAGTCTGGCTGTATGCCCCCTGTGCTAGAGAAATATCCTTGTGCGTCATCACTGATTGGAAATTCCCGCTTGCTATTTCTTCTAAACTGGAAATCAAAATTGAGTCCCCGGCGTTGAATGTGCAAGTGGTTCCTGAACAGGAAATATCAACTTCATCTATATTGTCGGCCTCCTGTAAATACGTTAAAAGGTAAAAGTAAGTGTCCGCATCATTCAAACGAGACTCTATCCTTTCTTTGATCTGTTGGGATGTTAGACTGAAAGGTGTAATTCCTATAATTTCGGTTGCAGAAAATCTATCGGCTACTACATAACCTGTGTTGCCGACTGTGTTGCCGATCCCCCCAGACGCCCCTCCCCCGCAGGATACGAGAGTAAGAACTGAGAAGGAAATTATGGAAATTCTAATTATTATCATCATATTACATTCTACCATTGTCCAGTGGTCCAGTGTATTTATGCTTTTACAACGTCAGTGATATGAATCTTCCAATTAAATCAAGGAAACATCAATTTGTCAATGGGGCTAATTGAGGCATTGAGACTTTTTCGTTGGGCGATATTTTACGGTTTGTCGAGTGCCCCCAGTGTGCTTGAATAGTGGAATTTGCAGAGAAAATTCAAAGCACAACGTCATTTTCCCTCGATTCTGGTGTTTGCGCAGCAAGAAACGGTTGAGTTTGCTGAACATAACGAAATCCGTGTGGCACTGAGAAGCGCTTGCCAGTTTTCAAAGTAAAGATAGCAGTTGATGATGTCGATGTCGACGAAAAAAAACCGATGTTTTCTGGAAAACCTTGCTCAGGCGGTAACCAACCCACGGATATCAGTAGGATCCACCGTCGTCATAAGCCGCTGCCTTCTGCTTTCGTGTTCTGGATCAGGAAATGCTGGTTGCAATGATAAATTAATTTGACAAGTCAATCCATATCAGAACTGCTGTAAAGTCTATGGAGATATTGCATACGAGAGAACGACCGGTTTACCTTGAGCAGTCTTAGCGCAAGGTATCATCCAAGCTTGAGATGTGTTATCTGGCTATTCTGGATTAAAGTGTGTGCTTTTTGAAGTTTGGGCTGTTTCCATTGATTGCTCTTCTTCCCACGGGCGATCTACAGACTGAATGAAGAGAATCTCGACTGTTTTCAAGATGTTTCGGATGAACGAAGCAGTTGAATACTAGTCAGCAATGATTTTCCCATACTTCAATGCGTCATGTATATCAGTGGTTCATCAAGTTATGACTATTTTTTGTATAATCGTAAAATAGTAATTACTAATTTACGTTATATGTAGATAATGGACATTAATAGATATCTATCCAACGAGTTTATAGGGCACTACCAAAACAATCGGCAGATGCTGTTTCTTTCAGGTCCTAGGCAGGTCGGTAAAACCACCTTTGCCAAGATGATCGGAAGCTCTTTTGCTCGATGTCAGTATCTTAATTGGGACAATCAGTCTGATCGAAAAACCATCCTGGAAGGGCCGCAAATGATCGCCGACAAGCTTGGAGTCGACCGACTTGCCGATAATCTGCCACTTTGCGTGTTTGATGAATTGCACAAGTATCAACACTGGCGAAATCTTCTAAAGGGATTTTTTGATCAATATGAATCTTTTACCAAAGTGCTGATAACCGGTAGCGCATCTCTTCAAGTGTTCAGGCGCGGCGGAGACAGTTTGATGGGGCGTTACTTTCCGTACACTCTACATCCGCTTTCAGTGCCTGAGTGCAATGACCAATCTACGGTACAGCTGATCAACCGAGAACCTCGAAAAATCGATGACGATCATTGGGAAACACTATGGCGCTTTGGGGGATTTCCGGAACCGTATATTAGAAGCAATCAACGATTTTACGGTCGCTGGAGCTCCTTGCGTACCGAGCATCTTCTGCGCGAAGACTTGCGTGAACTGACTCGAATTCAGGAACTCGGTCAGCTCGAAATTCTGGCCGAATACCTGCGACAACAAGTCGGCCAGCTAACCAGTTATTCCTACTTTGCCAAGAGTGTTCGCGTATCAGTGGACACTGTCAGGCGATGGATTTCTACTTTGGAGTCGCTATACTTCTGTTTTACTGTGAGGCCTTGGTACAGCAATGTGGTGAGGGCATTACGCAAGGAGCCGAAGTATTATCTGTGGGATTGGTCGCAGGTTGAAGATTTAGGTGCCCGAGCCGAGAATTTTGTTGCAAGCGCTTTACTCAAAGCTGTTCACTGGTGGACTGAGACCGGTCAAGGTGAGTTCGGTCTATACTTCGTTCGCGACAAGCAGAAACGTGAAGTTGATTTCTTAGTGACGCGTGACAATTCTCCTTGGTTTTTGGTGGAAGTAAAGAGCAACGGGAGAACGAAGCTGTCAAGTTCACTGGCATATTTTCAGCGACATACTCAGACGCCACATGCTTTTCAGGTTGCATTCGACATGAATTTTGTGGAAAGAGACTGCTTCGATTTTCACCAGCCAATTATCGTGCCGGCGAAAACATTTCTCGCCCAGTTGATTTAATTCGGAATCGACAGCGGGCAAATCTATCTTTGGTCGCAACACCGATGACTATTTTCACTAACTCCCGATAATTCTTACAGTATTGGATACACGCTCCAAAACAATCTTTGCTTTATTTCCTGCGTGAGTGCCGCTTTTTTCATCATTGAGTGCCTTTCCTAATCGAAATTCACTCCTTCAAACTAATATTTGGCTGAAAAAAGGCTACGGCGCATATCTCTCATTGTTGGGTCACAGTGCAAATACAAAGTGTCAGTGGACTTTAAAATTCTGTGCAATTCCAACAATCGTATCGCCATATATATTAAGTACGATTTGTCAGAATCATTCATGGCTGCATGAATGACACGATTCAAAGTTGGATGCTTGGCTTGGAGTAAGTTAAGCCATTCAATGTCGATATCACTCAGTGTCCATGTATCTTTAAATGCAGCTCCAGCTGCTTCGCTTCCGATAGGAGCGGCGTAATTAGCATTGGAATTAAATGGAGGGTCAAGATAAATCAGATCGATAGACCTGCTATCCATTCCCCGCATAATGGGGAGGTTGTCGCCGGTGAAGATCGTTTTGTTTACCCAGTTTGGATCAGAATGCGTTGAGATCACTTCATGAGTTCTTTGTACGGAAGAATATTCAAAGGGAAAGAGAAAATGAATCGTCCGAGCCGTTGTAAACCAACACACAACTAGCTAGCAAATCTCGACCGATCAACGCAATCAGTTTTTGAGATTCAAGGCTTACACCATAAGCTCCAAATGTTTCGACGGGACTAAGGCCATGAATATCCAGTCGACCTGCAAATATTGGCACAATCTCATTAGCGTGAGTAGCTGAGGAAATGCCTCCGCTATCGACAATTGCTAAACCTGCTTTCCGAGCTGCAGACTGATCAATACATGTCACACTTGCCCCGTATCTATCAAGGCCATCCCCGAAATCGGTGTGATTGGAAATTCGCCTTTTTCGGCAAGTAGTTTGATCTGATCTTCAAAAGGAGACAATGTAACATACACTCTTGAGCCAGCCACTCGCAGCGCCATACTTGGGTTTGTAGGTATAGCATTCCCATGCTTATCTTTCGCCTCAGATTTGAGGCGTATACTAAGTGTTGGCAACGAGTGGAACTCCTACAGCCAGGGCGGGAATGCTTGGGCTCTCTGAATCGTCAGGCCGCAACACTGAACGTACTAAAAATGGACCCGTGCCAAATAATTTAGCTCCTTCGGTTACGCCTTCTTCAAGAGTTTCATACGCGCCATGGACACTTTCCCCCTTAATCAGCAAGTACTTGCCAGGGTACTCCTTTGAGAGTTCCTCGTGATTGGCCTTCAGATAGGTTTTCTCACTGGAGAGAATGTCTTCCATCGTGTGTCCTCTACACATAAAAAATGACTTGTCAAGGTATTTGCTCTATATTCTATTCAGTTTCCAATCGGGCATTCAATTATTTTCAATATCGGCGGAAGATCGTCGAGGCTGGCCAGCATAAATATATGGAGGGTTCAACATATTACCATTCTCTTTTTTTAGAATAATCAGTTAGGAGCAACAGGTCCGATTGCCGACAATTCAGAGAAGCTGGGTAAGATACGCAAGGCCCTCGAAAATTAAACTCAACAAAACAAGTTGCGGCGACCCATTCACTGGCTTGGGAAATGTCCAGCTTAAATTCAGTTCTAGTGTTTGATAATCAGAACGCTGACATTGCCTGATGACTCAAGATCCTGCTTGAATTCGATCTCGTTGCGTATGGTTCCAAGATCATACACGAGAAAAATGAATGAGCTATAGCGAGTAGCATAGGCAACGATATCGGCGTTGATTTCATCAACGAGTCTTCTTTGCCTTGGCCGTTCCTTTGTCAGCTTTATTTTTCGAGAGCTGTGGACAAAGGTCGAAATATAAAATCCGGTATGCTTTCTTTTCCGGAAACCTTCACTCGGCTTGTTTCCCGATCATAATCAATTCCCTTCTGCAGACCACGGCCGATCAAAAGCTGTCCCACAGCGTTCTGCACATCAATTTCCGCTTTAGGTGCTACATAGATAGCACTATGTAAGCTCGCCTGCAAAAAGGTTGCCAGAGAACTTGCTTCATGGGCTGACTTCCCACCATCAGATTACTGCCATTGAAGCCATCAGCCCTGCGGTGCTGAGGACCGCGCTGGTCTGAAATCAGCGGCTTTCTCCATTTTTAGGAAATTAATTCTTCAATACGCTGAATTTCCAGCTTGAGTGACGCTTTTTTCATCATTGAGCGACTTTCCTGATCGAAATTCATTCCTTCAAACTAATATATGGCTGAAAAAAGGCTACAGCGTATATCTCTCCTTAGTTGAAACATATTTAACTTTCGTCATCACGACATGATAAACTTGCCGTAGAACGACATATTAAACTTGCAACAAACCATTAATAGGCAAGATGGCTACAATAAGCGAAAAGCTCGCCACATCGCTGGCGTTGCTTGAGAAACTCCAAAAGGATGAACGACGTGTATTCCGCTCCAGTGAGTTCACGCGGGTTCATCGACAACGCTTGATCCAGAACGGATTTCTCCGAGAGGTCATGAAAGGGTGGCTGATTTTATCAAGCCCCGGTGCCGAATCCGGCGACACAACGCCTTGGTATGCGTCTTTTTGGGATTTCTGCGCCCGTTATTGCAACGAGCGCTTCGGCAATAAGTGGTACCTTTCGCCAGAGCAGTCGCTCACCCTGCATGCCGAAAACACCGTGGTGCCCAAGCAACTTGTAGTATACACACCCAATGGCACGAATAATCTGGTTCAGTTGTTGTTCGGTACATCGCTTTACGATCTAAAACAAAAACAGATGCCACCAGCCGTCGATCTTACCGAGCGAGACGGGTTGCGATTGTTCACGCCGGAAGCTGGACTGATCAAGGTTCCTGAAGAATTTTTTAAACGTAGCCCAGTTGAAGCGCAAATTGCGCTCTCCACCATCCGTGACGCATCTGATGTGCTCGGACGTCTTCTTGACGGCGGACACTCGACGGTCGCCGGACGACTTGTCGGCGCCTTACGCCGAATCGAAAAGAATGATGTTGCCGATGAAATCCTGCGGTCCATGAGAGCGGTTGGCTATGATGTGCGTGAGAGCGACCCGTTCGGACCACAGCAAAAAACAGGTGAAATCAGCCGGACTTCTGCCCCCATTGTAGCAATGGCATTCATTTTGCTGAAACCGGATTCTGAGATCTCAGGTTCGATTTCTAATTGATTGATTATCTGGAAATAAGCATCGCTTTGTCGCAGCAAGAAATCAGCACTTGACAAATCCGTTGGTTTGGTGCATCATATCCATTGCATAGTTTGATTTTGGAGAAACAACGATGGATGCGAGCATTGCAAATCTGAAAACAACGACCTTTTGCGGGCGTCGTCTCACCCGCAAGCAAATATCCGAGCTCCAGCAGACGGTGCGCAGTTTTCCGGCTTTGAGCCGTCATGAGCTTGCGCAGACGGTGTGTGAGCATCTGCGGTGGCAGACGCCGAAAGGCGTCAATCAGTTCAATTCCGGCTTGAGCCTGCTGGAGAGTCTGGAGCAGGCGGGGGTGGTGCAGTTGCCTGAGAAGGTCATCTACAAGCAGCGAGGTGCGCACAAACCGATCGAGTGGACCGATCGGTCGGCGCCGCAGGCCGCCATCGAGTGCGAGCTGGAGCAGCTGATGCCGCTGTCGCTGCAGTTGGTGACCGAGCAGCAGGACATGCAGGAATTCAACGAGCTGGTGGACCGGCATCATTATCTGGGTTATCGTCGTCCGATCGGTCCGCAGCTGCGATATTTGATCGTCGATGGTCAGGGGCGTCGGTTGGGGGCTTTGCTGTTCAGCTATGCAGTGAAGTCGCTGCCGTGCCGCGATGAGTGGGTCGGCTGGCAGGACCGAAAGCACAAGAAGCACTTGAATCTGGTGGTGAGCAACAACCGTTTCCTGATCCTGCCGTGGGTGCGGGTGAAAAACCTGGCCTCCAAGTCGCTGTCGATGGCGTGTCGGCGGCTGGCTGACGACTGGCATCAGCAGCATGGTTACCGGCCGGTTCTGATTGAGAGCTTTGTCGACGCGGACCGCTTCGAGGGCAGCAGTTACCGCGCCGCCAACTGGCAATTGATCGGGCGCACTGCCGGACGCGGCAAATCGCCCAAGCAGGTGTACATCTATCCGCTGGTTGAGGATGCCAGGGAAGTCTTGCTGCACCGGCCGCGGCCGGTGACGAGAAAAACTGCGGGTCCGAAAATCCTCAATTCGTCTGATCCCTTTGTGCAGTTGTGGCAGAACCTCATCGGCATTGTCACGCAAGTGGCCGAGGACTTCGACGATCAGTGGCAGCAGCGCCGGCGGGTGCTGAACTCGCTGCTGATCATGCTGTTCATCTTCCGGCTGGTGTTCTCAACCAACCGGCAAGGCTATGGGATCACGCTTGCGCAACTTTGGGAGCAGTGCCGGATGATGGATATCCCGTTGCCGCAGAAGCATCCGGTTGCGCCCTCGGCGATGTGCCAGGCACGCGCCAAGCTGGACGAGAGCATCTTCAAGACCTTGCAGACGCAGATTCTGCGATGCACCTCTCAGCACGATGCGGATGCAAGGTGGAAAGGGCATCGGATTCATGCGGTGGACGGCTCAAAGATCAATTTGCCGCGGGGCTTGCTCAAAGCCGGCTATCGCTGTCCGTCGGACAACGCCTATTATCCGCAAGGCTTGGTGAGTTGCCTGTATCAGTTGAAGACCCAGATTCCGGTGGACTTCGATGTGGTTTCGCATGGCGATGAGCGGCGTCTGGCGCGCAGCCATCTGTGCGCTTTGAAGGCATCGGATGTGGTGGTGTATGACCGCGGTTATTATTCGTACGAGATGCTGCATGAGCATGCAGTGCGCGGCTTGCATCCGGTGTTTCGCATCAAGCGTCAGGCGGCGGCTGCATTTGATCGTTTCATCGGCGGCGACGAGACCGATGCCGCGGTCGAACTGCGCCCCAGTGCGGAGCAGTGCGCCGGCATCCGCAGCCGCGATGCGAATGCCGAATGTGCGCCAATCACAGTGCGCCTGGTCAAATACAGCGTGGCTGGAACCGACTATGTGGTCGCGACCACGCTGCTGGACCGGCACCGATACCCGATCTCGGACCTGTCGGATCTGTATCATGCCCGCTGGGGGATCGAGGAGCTGTACAAGGTGTCGAAGAACCTGATGTCGATCGAGGACTTCCACTCCGCCTCGGAACGCGGCGTGCGCCAGGAGCTGTTCGCTCATTTCGTATTGATCACGCTGACTCGGCTGTTCTCAAATCACAGTGAAATGCAGTTGAACGCCGATGGCTGCGATAACAAGCGGGCTTTCAAGGCCAACTTCAAGAACGCGCTGACGGTGATCGGCAAGAATCTTGAGACGCTGCTGCTGAAACAGGCAGACATGGTGAGCGAGGTTCTCAATCAGATCATCGCCGGCATCAGTTCGTGCCGGCAGCGCAAGCGCCCGAATCGCTCCTGTCCGCGACGTTCGAGGAAACCGGTCGGAAAATGGAGACCCGGCAAATCAGCCAAGACGAATTCAAGCTGACAACTCAAGCCATACGCTGGTCCAGCTCAGCTCGGCTGTCGCCGCGGTACGGATCCTTAAGTGAATGGACTTATTTCCTTAAGTGAATGCCATTGCCCATTGTAGGGTGTCTGCAAGTGCTGTGGCAAACTTTTCGGGAACCTGTGATCGCGGTGTTCCCTGAAGCTCCCGGATTACCGACAGATCAGAAAGCGTACTTGCAATTTGTCGAAAAAATCTATCGAAACGATGCCTATCATTCGCTGTCTATAGAAGGTTATCGAGTCACACCTGAGTTGATCGAGCGGGTTCGTGTCGGTGATTGGGACTCCGGCAATATTAACATCGACCGTAAAAATCAAGAAGCGTTTGTAGCGCGAGGCTATTGGCAAGCGTTTCAACTCGTCAAGGAAACAATCGCCATGATAGTAGCCGGGGGCGCCCCAAGCAGTTTGGTCCGTGCAGCGTATCCTGACTGGTACCGCGAACTGTTCCAGCCTAGTGTCGTTGCTGGACTGCTCCCCGCATCAGTACTCGCTGGTTACCGCAACAGCTCTGTCTTTTTGCGAGGCTCGCGCCATGTTCCGCCTCGATGGGAAACGGTGCGGGATGCCATGCCTGCCTTGTTCGAGTTGATGGAAAATGAAACTGAGGTATCTGTTCGAGCCGTATTAGGACATTGGCTGTTCGGTTACGTTCATCCCTATCAGGATGGCAATGGGCGCATGGCTCGTTTCGTCATGAATGCCATGCTGGCATCTGGCGGCTATCCGTGGACAGTGATCCGAGTTGAGGACCGTGACGCGTATCTAAACGCGCTTGAAGCTGCCAGTATCGGGTTGGATATAGAACCATTCGCCCAATTTGTAGCGCAACAGGTGCAATGGTCGCTGACGAATCAGGCATGAATTGGGATGCGGGCGCAAGGGGACTGCTAGGCGAGTATGGCAGCATGCGAATGAACAGCCAAGGATTCAGATAATCACTACCTTTTGTTTCGGCATTTGGTCCCAAGTTCGATTATCCAGTGTCCGACCAGTCCTTTTTTTGAAAACACCTCCCCATTGCTTGAAGAAGAATGGTACGTTGTTTTTCAAGCAATTGTCACGGATGTCCCGCACCCAATCCGCTTCAAGCGGTCGCGCGCGTGGGCCGGATTCTCCTCCAACTATCACCCAGTCGACTCCGTCAAGCTGTATATAGGGCAATGGTGCAAGCAAGGGTTCAAGAGACAGGAATTTCGTTTGAGCGTCAGATTTCTTGAGGTGCTCAAGCCGCCCGATCCATCTTTCGGATTCAATACTGGTGCCAAGCCATATATTAGGAGTCCAGCGAAGTTTTTCATTCATTTGGACAACACGGATCGGGCGTTTAGTAAGCACCTGGAATGTGTGTTGCGAGGCACGATTCATGACTTGGAAAACTGCTTCGATGAAGGTTGATGGAACTGATTTGTGAAATAGGTCGGACATGGAATTCACGAAGACCAAGCGTGGCTTCCGCCATTTCAACGGCTCGTTGAGTGTGGATTCATGTGTGGTGACTGCAAACCCGTTTTGGTATTTGTCCATGCCCATGGTCTGCAGGCGCTTAGACATGCGCTCCGCATAGCAAAACTTGCACCCATGGCTTATTTTCGTGCATCCTGTTATCGGATTCCAGGTAACTTCCGTCCATTCAATTGTGGAACGACCTGACATGACTACAATCTCTTCAAAAGATGTCCTCCAATTGTACGGAAGACTCATATGGTGTTGGAGAATTTAGGGGCTGTATGCCAAAGCAAGACGCTGAAAGACGCCGCAAATGTCGATCATTTGAGGCTCGGACCGATTGCCATAAGTTCAGCTGCAGCCTGAAGAGGCGATAATCCCTCATATAGTATGCGATACATGTGCTCAGTCATAGGCATGAAAACGTCCTTCTTTTTACCGATTTGGTAAGTTTCCCGTGTGGATTGAATGCCTTCAACTTCCTGGCCGATTTCCTCAACGATCTCGTCAATAGGTTTACCTTGTCCCAAACCGAGCCCCAGCCTGCGGTTTCGCGACAGATCACCAGAACAGGTTAAAACCAGATCTCCAAGTCCGGATAGCCCCATCATTGTCTCGGCGTTGCCGCCTAGAGCGACATTCAGGCGATTCATTTCGGCAAGTCCGCGTGTGATGAGCAAAGCGCGAGCATTGATGCCGAATCCAAGACCATCTGAGATTCCTGCCGCGATTGCGATTACGTTCTTGGTTGCGCCGCCAACCTGAACGCCGATGATATCCGGTGTCGTATAGACCAGAACGATTTCGCTGCGAAAAATGTCGGCGATGGATTCGATTCTCTCACTCGACTTTGACCCCAGATCAAAGCCGGCCGGAATTCCTCTCACAACCTCATATGCGAAACTTGGGCCTGAAATAATCGCTGTAACTGCCGTGTCTCCGAGTACACGCTCTGCGACATGACTCAAGAGTTCACCAGTTTTTTGAGCGAATCCCTTTGTTCCCCACACAATTGTTGGAGTGTCGCTTGAATCCATGCGGTCAAGGTGAGATGCGACATTCAGGAGTGCAGTCTCAAAAACTCGGCTTGGGACCGTTAGTACAACAGTCGAACAGTCGTTCATAGCGGATTCCAGAGCTTGAAAACCAACCAGATTCTCGGGCAATTTGCAATCGGGTAGATATCGGTTGTTACAATGTGTGGCATTGATATCGTCAATAACTGAGGTATCGATATCCCAGATTCGCACGTCGTGGCCATTGCGTGCAAGCCAAGCACCGATTGCTGTTCCCCAGGAGCCGCTACCAACGACTGTAATGGAAGTTGCTCGCGGATTAGGTGAGTTCATTGCTTGAATAAGTCAGAATTGGCATCAAGATAACTTTACACATTATCATATACATTGTGATTGATTGGTGAGATTGTGTCGAACACTGTCCCGATATGCCGACAATCTAAATGCGAGTGCAATCGCAATTCGTTTGACTGTTGTTTTGAAACGCTTTTAAGGACGAATTTCTATCACTTGAAAATCAATATTGAACTCGCCGCGCGAATGAAGAACCTATTCAGCATTGATGCAAATGAGGATGTTTTATCGAATGCTTCGAGATTCAACAATTACTGAATTTATGAATCAATAGATCGTGCGATTATCCCTCTATTACAAACTTGTTTTGCTGGTATCTCTGTTATTTGGAACAGTCGGTATTTGTTTCGCAGCAGACATACTACGACTTTCGACGACGACGAGTACAGAGAATTCCGGATTAATTGAAAAACTGGTTCCCGTGTTTGAAGCAAAATATGACGTCAGCGTTCACACAATTGTGGGTGGTACAGGACGTGCACTTAATCACGCTAGAAATGGCGATGTGGACGTAATTTTGGTTCACGCAAAAAATTCGGAACTGGAGTTGGTTAAGAGCGGGTTCGGTGTGAATCGCCAGGAAATTATGTATAACGAATTCATTATCGCAGGACCTGATAGCGATTCAGCCAGAATCAATGGAATGAAAAATATGCAGGAAGCCTTTGCCAAAATTGCAAATACTCGCTCGGCATTCGTGTCCAGAGGTGACGATTCGGGAACACATAAGAAGGAGTTAAGACTGTGGAATCAGGCTGGCATACAACCGGAAGGTGACTGGTATAAAGAAGTGGGTCTTGGAATGGGAAAAGCGTTGCAAATTGCTAATGAACTCAATGCTTATGTCCTTGCGGACAAAGGTACTTGGTTATTCATGCGTGGTCGATTGTCACTTCCGATTCATGTAGAAGGAGCACTGGACGGGAGGAATGTGTATGGTGTCATTACCGTCAATCCTGAAGTTCACCCTCAGGTTAACTATGAAGATGCAATGAACCTGACTAACTGGCTGAAGTCCGATGAAGCCAAAAATATCATTTCAACTTACAGGGTAAATGGCGAGCAGCTGTTCTATGTCATTGAATGACTGAGGATATTCTCATTGAATTGTCGGATTCGTTTTCCATAATTCTTCTCCTTTTGCCTGAAACGTCTCTTAGACTCTAAGGTAGTGTCCATGGACAGTCTGATCATTGCAAGCGCTCAAGCACTGAAACTGCTTTTCACGGGTGATGCTGACATCTGGGAAATCGTCGGTATATCGTTTTTTGTTTCCTTTCGTGCAATTCTTTTCATCACTCCGCTGGCATTGTTGGTGGCATTTGCACTGGCTTTCGGTAACTTTCCAGGCAGACGACCGCTAATCACCATTGTGAATTCCATGGTAGCGCTTCCGGCTGTCGTTGTAGGGTTGCTGCTATACATAATGCTTTATAGTTCGGGACCGTTCGGAGGCTGGCGATTGTTGTTTACGCAGAGCGCGATGGTTATTGGGCAGATGATTCTGGCATTTCCGCTTCTTGTCGCCATGTCTCACGTCGCTTTACAAGGGGTGGATTTGAAGGCTTGGCAAACTGCACGAACTTTGGGTGCTGGCACACTACGAGCAATGTTTACCATCATGCGGGAGGTTCGGTTCGGACTGGTTGCGGCTGTTGTCACTGCGTTCGGTCGTGTAGTATCCGAAGTTGGGTGTTCAATCATGGTTGGCGGCAACATTCTGCATCATACTCGAAACATTCCTACAGCGATCGCGCTTGAGACCTCGAAAGGGCATTTTGAGCAGGGCATTGCGCTGGGAGCCGTTTTGATCACACTTGCGCTTGCCTTGAATTTCTCGGTGGCGACGGTGCGAGGCCGCGATATGGCGCGTAACTAATTATTTTTATTGGTGTCATGCAACAATTCAACGAACTGATTACATTAAAGAACGTCCAAAAGACTTTGCTGAAACGCACAGTTTTGGATGTTGATGAATTGATCGTTCGTCGGGGCGAATGCATCGTCATTCATGGCGAAAACGGCGCAGGAAAGAGCACGCTTCTGAAAATTCTTGCAGGCCTGATTGCCCCAGATACTGGCACAGTAACACTGAACGGAAAGGAGATGTCTTGGAGGCGGGCATTTCAAAGCTTCCGTAAGTCGGTTGTTTATCTTCATCAGACACCGTACTTGTTTGATCGCTCTGTTGCGGAAAATGTCGCATACGGCCTTCGTGTACGAGGACGCAATCGAATCGAAACTGACACAAACGTGAATAGTGCGCTTGAGTGGGCCGGACTATTGTCGCTCGCACAACGAAATGCACGAGATATTTCCGGTGGCGAACAGCAGCGTGTTGCATTGACCCGTGCAAGGATACTGGCGCCCAAGCTGTTACTTCTGGATGAGCCGACAGCCGCAATGGATCAATTTTCTCGCGATCAGGCTTTTGCCTTGATTCGTAGTCTTGCAGATGATGGTACGACTGTGTACATTGCAACTCATGAATCTGCTGAATCTTATAAGCCTGATCGGATCGTCGAGATGGAGCAAGGAAGGTTCGTGTCGCAGTTATGAACTTAGATCATGTTTCAATAGGTGCACAAGTCACTGGTGTCATTCTGGCAGGTGGACAAGCACGCAGAATGGGGGGTGTCGACAAGGGCCTCGTTCTGCTTGCCGGGAGTCCGATGTGCAGAATTGTCATTGACTTGTTATTGCCGCAGGTATCCGAAGTACTTATCAATGCCAATCGAAATCTGGAAAGTTACAGTAGATTTGGTGTACCAGTAATTGAGGACGATATCCAAGGATTTTTAGGTCCGCTCGCAGGTCTTGTCAGTGCGATGAAAGTGGCAAAAGCACCGTGGGTTGTCACAGTACCTTGCGATGGGCCGTTTTTGAATCGGGATTATGTTGACCGAATGATGGCTCAGGCTGACAGCAGTATTGATATCGTCGTCGCCAAAGATGCGGAACGTCTGCAGCCGACGTTCATGTTGGCGAAAACTGAACTGTACGGTGATTTGCTGTCTTTCCTCAATGCCGGCGAGAGGAAGATTGACAAATGGTTTGTCAATCATCAATATGCAACTGCCGATTTCTCTGATTCGCCGGATTGTTTCTTGAATATCAACACGTCGGAAGATTGTGAACGTGCAGAAAGTCTATTGGCTGAAAAATGTAAGGAAGGACTGCCGATTCTTGGATTTGCAGCTTATAGCGGAACCGGCAAAACAACCTTGGTCAGCAAAGTTATTCCAATTTTGCGCGAGCGTGGATTGAGAATTGGAGTCATCAAACATGCACACCACAGTTTCGTGATTGACAGGCCGGGCAAGGACAGTTATGAACTGCGTAAAGCTGGAGCGCAGCAGGTTCTGATTGCGTCCAAACAGAGAGTAGCGTGGGTCATGGAGAAAGAAGATGACAGCGAACCGGATTTGCGAGAAATACTGGCTCAGTTTTCGCATCAAAATCTGGACCTTGTCATAGTCGAGGGCTTCAAGCATGAACCGTTTGCAAAAATTGAAGTGTATCGCTCTTCACTCAAGCATACTCTGCTTGCCAAGAATGATGCACATGTCATTGCAGTGGCGACAGATAGGCCGGAACTTATTGATTTGGATGTTGTGGCTCTAAACCTCAGCGATTTTGAAGCAATCTCACAGTTCATCATTGACCGGATGCATAGCGGCTCGCTTACAACTCTACCAAGGACATAATCTAAAGTAGGTTCACAACGTGAACAGGTTTGTTAAACTTTTCATCGAAGTTTCGCCAAATCCACCATTTGAGATTGAGCCCATCAAGAAAAGAACTCCTCAAGCTGAGCATTACCTCACACCGGGTTCCAATTCGTCCTGCAGCGGATAGAGTAAAACGTAGTACCCACTTTTGGTTTTTGAATTAATAATTTCAATTACTTACGATTCAAGACCTATTCATTCAAATGAAAATATCTATCAATATTTATATAAGTGATAGATATTGATAGGTTTCTATCAATAATTGCTTTCTGAAAGGTGCGTAAATCTTTTGATTCCGGATTGTCAATAACTCCTTGCGGTCCCATTCACTTACAGAAAAAGTCGACGAAGTAATGCGAAAAATACCTATTGCGCCTAAGTACTCGGATTTATTCCGCAAATGCAGCAGTGAACCAGAAGTTTTGTTAGAGCTGTTGACAATGCCAATTCCAGAATATCGGAAATACTATCACTGGGATAAGATCAGGTATATGCCCCCACCGAATGGCCTCAACAGGGAGCAGTGGTGGATGGCAATCAAAATCAACAGAAAATCCAGGCAGAAATTTTTGCCGTTCAATGATAGCAAGGGTAATCAATTCAGTTATGTATTGACTGATGAAATACTAAAGCATCTTCATGTTATCGACGGCAAGGCAAAAAGATTCATTGGCAAGGATTCCAGTTCTCCAAGTGAAGAAATGAGAACCCGATATACGGTTTCGTCACTGGTGGAAGAAGCAATTGCCTCCGGTCAGCTCGAAGGTGCGTCAACAACCCGAAAAGTCGCAAGTGAAATGATACGCTCCGGTCGAAAGCCGCGCGATAGATACGAACGAATGATTCTCAACAACTATGCTGGGATGAAACGCATACAGGAGCAACAGTCGGAATCACTGACCATTGAATGTCTATTGAATCTGCATAAAATCCTAACGGAAGGCACGATGGATGATCCAGATGCATCCGGACGTATTCAGCATGAAGATGAAAAACGTGTTCATGTCGGAGATGCTTACGGAAAAATTTTCCACACACCGCCACCAGCAAAAGAATTGCCAAAGAGGCTGGACGCGCTGATACAGTTTGCAAATGAATCACCCGATAATAGCGATTTGTTTATTCATCCCATCCTGAGAGCAATAATCATGCATTTCGTAATTGGCTTTGACCATCCTTTTGTAGATGGAAATGGACGAGTCGCGCGGGCAGTCTTTTATCGATCTGTATTGCGGCCAGGCTATGAAATACTTGCATTTGCATCAATAAGCCAGATCATCAATAACGCACCTGCAAAATATAGCTATGCATACCAGTACGTAGAGACTGACGAGAATGACCTGACTTATTTTATGGGAATTATATACTTGACAACACCAATACAAATATCATAGAATCTACATCGCAAACATTTTGGAAACCCGATGCGTCGGGCTACCTGCTAAAAATACAATAGTTTCAGACTTCCTGACCTCGACCAATTAAATATGTCATCATTCTAAAGGTTTGTCGGGCGGTTTTCATTGAAAAGTGCGAGGCAGGTGCTGGGAAATCCTTCGCAGATGGCTTTCGAATCGAGTTGTTGGAGGCGCAATAGGGCATGTCGGCAATCCTGCGAACTGAATAAGGTGACATATTAAATTAGCCGGCATTGCAAAGAAATTCACTGAGAATATCATTCGGTTTTCATAAAAAGAATATAAGTATTATCAACATGCGTGAACTTGAAGCAAATCGGATTGGAAATAGAGGTCAGGAAGTCTGAGTTTATACGAATAAGCAGGAACTATCTATTCCAAGATGTTTGCAATAGCCCGGCTACCCTGGCCGAGCTGTAACTCTTGGAGGTGATATGTGGATTCTTTTCAAAACCTTAATAATAATTATTGGATTTGTATATTCAAATTGCTTTGCTGATCAAGTAAAGCAAGAAGTATTAAAAAGAAATGGTAGGGACATTGGTCTAATATACCATCACCCAATTAATGTAATAGACCAAACAAATGCACCAGTTAAGATTACAAATGCCAGAGCAACCTACATTCCCGAACGAACTGCGTCAATTGCCAAAATATGGGAAGAAGACTACCCGATTTATTCAAAGCATGGCATTTTGATAACGCTTGATGCCGTTGGGGATTCGGTAGTAGCCTTTCGAATTACAGTTCATATCTATAACTCGTTTGGCGAGCATTTAGGCGGACTTAGCGCAATATCAACGGATCCTCCAAATAACGACATGCAATGGATATATAGTCCTCGTGAACTGTTTACTTTCAAGGGATATGGTTTCGTAGCTGTGTTTTTAAACAAAGCGCGTTTAAAGGATGGCACTATATGGATTTATGATAAAGACGAAGTAGCTAGCCAACTTATACCGATAATTAAACCATTTGAAGCTGACGAAACATATTGAAGAAGAATTATTTAAGTGTTTGACGCTTGCATTGCTGCATCTTAGAGGTCAAACTACCTCGCAAACGCCACACACTTTTGAATATACACTAAATGCCGATAATGATCATCCTAATACCGCCAACAGGCTAAATCCACCTAGCATCACAATAATATGGATCCCCATCATCCATCTGATAATACTGAGTTCAGACCTGATCGAATCAATCTCAGACCTGATCGACTCAATATCAGATTTGGTGGCAAAGTCACTTTGACCGTTGCGAACTACTTGTGCAATCGCTTCGGCTTGTTCCTGATCAAATCCTTTTTCTTGTAATTCTTTTGATGCTTGCAGGGTATCGAAAGTTACCGCTACCATATCAACGGTTGCCAGAAACTTGCTTGGTCGGTTGTGCCAGTTTACGCATGGCGCGAGTGAATTTGTCGTAGTTTTCGCCGAGTTTCTTTCGCAAGCGTCGGTCGGTTTGCAATGCCGACTGCTTTGGCGTTTGTTCAGTCATATCTCGTATCCTATCAGTTTGTTGTCAAAATGTGTAATAAATTGCAAGTATATGCAAGTTTATAACACATTATTCACATTTGTTAGTTAGACGATTAATTTCTTGTAGGTGATCTGTTTACCAATAAAGCGTTTGAACAGGGACTCTATTCTGTCCATCGTATGACGCTTGCAGTTGCCTTCGTTCAAGCGGAAAGCGAACTCATCGACATAGCGTTGCAGGTGTTTCTTGCTGATGTGGTGAAATGTTCCGTAGTGTCCTCGCTTCAACAGCGCCCAGACTGATTCAATGCCGTTGGTGTGGACATCACCGCGCACATATTCACCTGTGCTGTGATTGACTGAATCGTGTGGGAAATGCCTATCCAGTCCAATATAGGATTTGTGATTGTCGGTGAACACAACTGAGCCATCTTCAACATTGTTCATTACAACACCTTTCAATGTCTTGCCCTTTGTGTCGTGAATATGTACGGCTTTAGTATCCCCGTCTCGTTCACGCAATCCGACAACCGCTTCCTTGCCTACGCCGCCTCTTCCAGCACGCAATTTCTTGTCAGCGTGCTTGTTGCGTTCCTTACCGCCTATATATGTCTCATCGACTTCGACAATGCCATGCAACAGATTGGATTCGTCAGCGCAAGCTTCTCTGATTCTTTGGAGCATATACCAGGCGGTCTTTTGCGTTACGCCGATCTCTTTGGAAAGTTGCAGACTGGAAACGCCTTTTCTGGCAGTTACGACCTGATACACGGCAAACATCCATTTGCGAATCGGAACAGGAGAGTCCTGCATTAGTGTTCCAGATCGAATATGACTAGTTTTTTTACAATATCCGCATCGGTATCGTGCGCCACCTTTCAGGCGATAAATTTTGTCGGTTGCTTCGCAATGCAAGCAATGTGGACGGTTATCGAATCTCAAAGACGCAAACCAGTCGTTTGCAGTCTCGTCATCTGGTAACATCTGAAAGAATTGGTAAGTGGAAATTGTTGTAGTGCTCATTCTGTAAATCTCTAACAAGTTCAATATGTTAAAATTTTATCAGATTAAGTTAGTGCTGTCAAGTATATAATTTCCATTTTTATCGCCATTTTTCTAACCCACTAAGCAAATTTTGTGTCCAGTTTTCACCTGGCTTCGATGTGTGAGGAGCACACTTGTGGTTGGATAATCGCGTCAATTCTTGAGAATGTTGGGATCTTGATACTCAATTCGTGATTGTTCGAATGTGGTTTATAAAATTATTTGCTCAGCCAAGGGATTTGGTGCTTGATCTTTTCATGGGCAGTGGAACTACATTGATTGCAGCGAGTCAGCTGCGCCACCGGTCTATCAGAATTGAGATCAATAAACTCTATTGCGTGCAAGTTCAAAAACGTCTGAATGACTGCTCATCCGTGAGGTGAGGAAAATCCTGTCTGCGAATTCTGTTCTGCTAGATCGCACTTGTGAAATGGAGGATGGCATTGAAGAGTACATGGCCCCCAATTTCTATTTGGCGAACCCCCATTTGCAAGCCAGAACGCTGAATCCCCAACAAATGGTGTAGTCGGTTTGGGAACGCAAACGCCGCAGAATTGCCAAGCAAATCTACTTCATGCGACCTAGAAAACTCATTAACCGATCTGGATAGTCGGTTGTGATTCCGTCAACACCAGCATCACACAGAAACTGAAATCTCTCTAAATCGTTTGCAGTCCAGGCGTACACTTCCAATCCCAATTGGTGCGCTTCATCAACCAGTTCTGCTGTAAGTATGTCATGATTGCTGCTCCAAACATTGCCGCCCACCGCTTGAATCATCTGCGGTACGGAGTTGCCATGATCGGATAAAAGATTTCCGTTGGTCCAAGCACTTTCATGACTGTCTGAAACGATGTCGAATTTCTGCGGTTGGGCAGTCAGGTGCCACAGTTTCAAATGGGGTGCCAGTTTGTTGATTCGATGAAGAACGCTCCAGTCAAATGAGTGAACAATTGAACACGAAGCAATTCCAAGTCGCTGAATCTCTGCAATGATGGTATCCACATAGATTTCCAGTTCAAGCGTTGAGGTCGGTACAACCGGGCTGCGCTTTGCTTCTATGCAGATCGTTGCTTCTGAACCGTGTTCCCTGATCAGTAGCACGATTTCCTCAAGGGTCGGAATTCGGCATCCGTCTACAGGTTGCTGGTGGGGAAACTGCTTCTCGTATTCGGAACCAGGCTTGATGCGACCTATATCGTAGCTTCGCAGTACGTTCAATGTGAGTTGGCAAATTTTCTCTCCCGTTCGATCAAGCCATTGGCCAGTGCAGTCACGGGTAATGTCGCAATTCAGCGCGTAATCATGGTACGCGACGACTTGCCGGTCGGCAGTCACTCCAATATCCACTTCAATGCCGTCGACGCCGAGTTCAAGCGCTCTTGCAATTCCCGTGAGGCTTAGCTCCGGGAGAAGTCCTCTGGCGCCACGATGTCCAATTACCTTGACAGTCAAATATCTAAATTCCTGATCTGTTCAGTTGTATATTTTGAATTGAATCCAGATACAATCGCGCTCCTTGAAATGGAAGTGATTAATCCTGCATTGATCGAATTTTAGACGAAAGCATTGGGTGAACAGTATATGAATCAGTCTGACGGTCTCGAATATCTCCGGATGAACGGCATCAATCTCTATCATGTATTTGATACATCTTCCATTGCTGACCTGTTAGTTCCGGCGGTGCCGGATATTCAACTGGAAGACTATCCAAGTGCTGTTTTGATTGCCAATGCAGGCTATGAACTGTGGAACTCGTTAGAGTTATTTGGAATGCATGGAAATGATCCAGTCGACAATTTTAGCCTCCATCTGGCGACAACATACGCCAACGACTATCTGAATTCAGAAGCAATGATTCTCTATCCTTCGAGCTACCCAATTTCACTGCAGGCTATCGGTGAGCGAACCGGCTGGAGTTACACTACTCCCATGGGCATCAGCATACATCCGAAATTCGGGACTTGGTTTGCATATCGCGCCATTTTCCTGCTGCAAAAACAACTGCCTGCAACCAAGCCAGATCAAACGGATCATCCTTGTTATTCCTGTTTGGACAAACCCTGTCAGGCGGTTTGTCCGTCAGGCGCGGTAAGGGAAATTGGTGCATTCGGACTGGATGAATGTGCGCGATTCCGCCTTCAGGATTCTTCCCCTTGTACTTACAGTTGCTTCTCCCGAATAGCATGTCCGGTCGGCTCCGAATATCGTTATGTACCCGATCAAATGAAATATCATTACAGACGCTCAAGAGAGTCCATGGCTCGTTATTACAGCTCGAAACCCAAAATTTCATAGAGGATTTGAAGTCGCATGTATTTTGAAGAGTTCAATGTTGGAGACAAATTCAGTAGTGGTGGCGTTACCTTTACTGAAAGCGAGATTGTCAGATTCGCGCTCCAATATGACCCGCAGCCTTTCCATATTGATGCCGAAGCTGCAGGGAATTCTCAATTTAAGGGATTGATCGCCAGCGGTTTTCAGACACTGGCTCTGGTATTCCGAATGTACATCCAGGAAGGAATGCTGAAACAGGGGATGGGGTCTCCCGGCATGGATGAATTGCGTTGGTTGCTGCCGGTACGACCCGGCGATACATTGCACATGGAAGTGGAAATTCTCAGTACGAAAGCATCTTCCTCTAGAACGGATCGTGGCTATGTCGAAAAATTTTGCACGGTGGTCAATCAGAAATCGGAAAAGGTTATGACGGTTCGTGTAATCCAAATAATTCGCCGTCGTGAATCAGGTTGATTGGTACCTTGAGCGAACCGATCTAACAGCTCAAGAGAGGCACACTGAAAGGACCTGAGCCGTGCGAGCCGCACTGCTGAAAGAATACGGCAAACCTCTGGCACTGGAGCAAATTGATTGTCCTTCGCCTGGAGTGAATCAAGTACTAGTACGAAACCGAGTGTGCGGCATCTGTCGAACCGATTTGCACATTGTTGACGGAGAACTGCACGCACCGACTCTTCCTATTGTTCCGGGTCACCAGATTGTTGGTGAAGTCATCGAATCGAGAGCACCGGGTTTCTGCTCCGGGCAGCGAGTCGGCGTAGCATGGTTGGGATGGACTTGTGGAACCTGCAGGTACTGTCATGAAGGACAGGAAAATCTCTGCGAAAGTGCCCGATTCACCGGTTATCACCAGAACGGCGGGTTTGCGGACTACTGTGTAGTCGATGCGCGTTTCTGTTTCCCTCTGAATCAGAATTCCGGTTTGAGTGATTTGCATTTGGCTCCGCTGCTGTGTGCAGGACTGATCGGTTATCGCGCATTTCGTATGGTCGCGAATACCAATAGGTCTGGCAGCGCCCCAAAAATCGGGTTTTATGGATTCGGTTCCGCTGCGCGCATTCTGCTACAACTTGCGCAACATGAAAACTGCGATGTCTATGCAGTAACCAGGCCTGGTGATGTCGAAAGGCAGAAAGTTGCCCGCAGGCTCGGAGCGATTTGGGCGGGAGGATCGAATGAGGATGTGCCGGTCGAGCTCGACGCAGCCATCATCTTTGCACCAACAGGTCCACTTGTGCCGATGGCCTTGAAAGCAGTCAGAAAGGGTGGCAGTGTAATCTGTGCAGGAATTCACATGAGCGATATTCCGTCATTTCCTTATGAGTATCTTTGGGGAGAACGCATAATTCGGTCGGTGGCGAATTTGACGCGAAAGGATGGTGAGGAGTATCTGAAACGCGCCGCTGAAATACCCATTAAACCAACGGTTGTATCTTATCTGTTGGAGGACATAAACGCCGCCTTGGATGATCTCAGGCATGGCCGTATACACGGCACAGGTGTGATTGATTTACAGGCAGATTAACTCTGCGTTTTGGAGCCACCCCTGCAAAGAGGAGAATCAGCAGCGGTTTGACCGCTTGCGTGCCACTCCTCTGGCGTCATCGCATGGATGGATAGCGCGTGTACCGGTCCTGAAATCTGTTCCGCCAATAATTCGTTGATCGTGCGATGTCGAAAAACCAGGGATTGGTCACGGAAGTTTTCTGAAACGGCAACTACCTTGAAGTGGGTTTCAGAATTTGCAGGTACACTGTGCATACCGCTTTCATTGATTACTTCAAGATGCACTGGATTGAGCGCTTCAGTCAGCGTTTGTCGAATTTGATTTTGAACGATCATGTCACTAGTAAATTATAGTGCAAGCACAGCATGCGTACCTGCCGACAATAGAATTCGCAAGAATTAATTCTTGACAATTTCAATTACAATGTAAGGCTCACTTTATTCCAAGACAGCATTTCAGCCGAGAAAAGGGCTTCTGAAACCAGCAAGGAGACAAAAATGTTCAGGAAGACCGACACTATCGAAAATTACGATGAGTCGCTATGGGAAGCAATCAAGAATGAGGAAGTTCGTCAAGAAGAGCATATCGAACTGATCGCTTCCGAAAACTACACCAGCGCACGAGTTCTACAGGCTCAGGGTTCGGTACTCACGAACAAGTATGCCGAAGGTTATCCAGGCCGGCGCTATTACGGTGGTTGCGAATTCGTCGATGTGGCGGAAAATCTGGCGATTGAAAGAGCAAAACAGCTGTTCGATGCAGACTATGTAAATGTCCAGCCGCATTCCGGCTCGCAGGCAAATTCTGCAGTCTACATGGCACTGATCGAACCGCATGACACGGTGCTTGGGATGAGTTTGGACCATGGCGGTCACTTGACGCATGGCGCTAAAGTCAACTTTTCTGGAAAAATCTATAACTCGGTTCTGTACGGAGTCGATTCAGAAGGCATAGCAGACTACGAACAGATCAGCGACCTTGCGGATGAACACAAGCCCAAAATGATTGTTGCAGGATTCTCGGCCTACTCCAGAGTTATGGATTGGGGCCGTTTTCGCGAGATTGCCGACCGTGTCGATGCCTACCTGTTCGTGGACATGGCCCATGTAGCCGGACTGATTGTAGCCGGTTTGTACCCGAATCCGGTACCGATTGCGGATGTTACTACCACAACGACACATAAAACTCTGCGCGGCCCGAGAGGCGGATTGATACTTGCACGCAAGAACGAGGAAATTCAGAAGAAACTCGCTTCAGCAGTGTTCCCGGGCGGACAAGGCGGGCCGATGATGCATGTTATTGCTGGTAAGGCGGTTGCGTTCAAGGAAGCTCTCGAACCCGAATTCAAAACATACCAACAGCAGGTGCTGGATAATGCCCGAGCGATGGCTGCCGTTTTTATGGAACGAGGTTACAAGGTTGTCTCTGGCGGTACCGATGATCATCTGTTTCTGCTTGATCTGATTGGTAGGGATGTGACTGGCAAAGATGCCGCTGCGGCACTCGGCGAAGCCAATATTACCGTTAATAAGAATACTGTTCCGAACGACCCTCGTTCTCCATTTGTCACCAGCGGACTGCGAATCGGTTCTCCGGCCTCAACCACCCGCGGTTTTAAGGAAGAGGAGATGCGAACCTTGACTCACTGGATGTGTGACATTCTTGATGATGTTCAGAATGAATCAGTCATCAACGACACCAAGAGTAAAGTAAAGGAATTGTGTAGCCGGTTTCCAGTCTATAGCTAATACTATTGCACTAGCTTCAATTTCAACGGTCAAGCAGTGAAGAAGTACTCTATCTTCAGTTTGGCATGGCATGCACTCAGTCAGCACTCGAACTGGCAGCGTGCGTGGCGAGACCCTGAACCGAAACAATCTTATGATGTAGTTATCGTCGGCGGTGGCGGACATGGTCTAGCCACCGCTTACTATCTCGCGGCCGAGCATGGCATCACCAATGTTGCAGTAGTCGAAAAAGGCTGGATTGGAGGCGGGAATACCGGTAGGAACACGACCATTGTTCGATCCAACTATCTGTGGGATGAAGCCGCACATCTTTATGAAAAATCCCTGGTGTTGTGGGAGTCGCTGTCGCAGGAGCTGAACTTCAACGTTATGTTCAGCCAGCGCGGCGTGATGAATCTTGGTCACAACCTGCAGGATATGCGAGACATTTACAGGCGATCCAACGCCAATCGTTTGAACGGAATCGACAGTCAGGTTCTTTATCCGCAGGACATCAAGAAACTCATTCCAATCATCAACACTTCACCGAACGCTAGATATCCAATTTTGGGCGCGTCGTTTCAACCTCGCGGTGGGATCGCCCGCCATGATGCCGTTGCGTGGGGATTTGCGAGAGCAGCGGATAGCAGGGGAGTTGATATTTTGCAGAACTGTGAGGTGACTGGAATTCGTAGAACGAATGGTACAGTAGAAGGAGTCGAAACTACTCGTGGCTTTATTCGCGCCGACAAGGTTGGAGTTGTTGCAGCAGGACATTCAAGCGTGCTCGCGGAAATGGCCGGTATCAGAATGCCGATTGAAAGTCACCCGCTGCAGGCGCTGGTATCCGAACCCATAAAGCCTATTTTGCATACCGTTGTGATGTCGAATGCCGTGCATGGATATATCAGTCAGTCTGACAAGGGCGAATTGGTAATTGGGGCGGGAGTCGATTCCTATCTTGGTTATGGTCAACGCGGCAGCTTTTCTACCATTGAAGGCAATATTGCTGCAATTGTCGAGCTGTTTCCGATTTTCTCTCGCGTGCGAATGCTAAGACATTGGGGGGGTATCGTTGACGTATGCCCCGATGCGTGCCCCATTATTGGGAAATCCCCTGTGGATGGCTTGTTTTTCAATTGTGGCTGGGGCACGGGCGGATTCAAGGCTACTCCGGGATCAGGCTGGGTATTTGCGCATACGATCGCACGTAACGAGCCTCACAGTTTGAATGCACCATTCGGACTCGACAGATTCATTTCGGGCGCGCTGATTGACGAACATGGGGCTGCCGGTGTTGCCCACTGACTTTCATCCAAGCAGGCAAGACAAATCATGTTTTTGATTCACTGTCCCTGGTGCGGTTTGCGAGAACAGGATGAGTTTACTTATGGAGGTGAGGCGCATATCGTTCGCCCCGCGAAGCCGGAAGATCTTTCAGACTTTGAGTGGGCCGACTATCTTTTCATGCGCAAAAACATCAAGGGTCACCAACGCGAGCAGTGGTTTCACAGTGCTGGATGTCGGCGGTGGTTCAACGCCCAGCGAAATACGGTTACCTATAAATTTGCTTCCAGCTACAAGCCGACTGATCCGATTCCGGAGGACCCGCAGTGAATCAGCCGTACCGGCTCGCAAGTGGCGGTCGAATCAATCGCGCCAAGCCCATCACCTTTCGTTTCAACAAGAAACGATATAGAGGCTTTGAAGGCGATACTGTCGCTTCAGCTTTGCTTGCCAATGGTGTCCACTTGGTCGCCCGCAGTTTTAAGTATCACAGACATCGAGGAATCATGGGTGCGGGTGCGGAAGAACCGAGTGCCTTGCTTCAGATTGAATCGGGCTCAGGATCGGTGCCTAACCCGCGTGCTACTCAGACGGAGATTTACGAGGGGCTCGAAGTATCAAGCGTAAACTGCTGGCCAAGCCTCTCTTTTGATATCGCATCAGTGATGGGGTGGTTTTCGCCAGTTATTCCTGCCGGATTCTATTACAAGACTTTCATGTATCCCCGAAAAGGATGGATGCTGTATGAAAAAGTAATCCGCAGAGCAGCCGGATTCGGCAAGGTTCAGTCAGATGCTGACCCGGATCGTTATGACAAAGTAAACGCATGGTGCGATGTTCTGGTTGCCGGCGGTGGTCCAGCGGGATTAGCAGCAGCTTTGAGTGCTGCTCGTGCCGGAGCGCGTGTGATTGTCGCGGACGAAAATCATGAATTCGGCGGCGGATTTCTGCGAACTGGTTATGACGACGGCCGAAAGTGGGTAGAGCGTGTTTTGACAGAGCTTGGAGAGTATCTGGATGTTCGTCTGTTCACACGCACAACAGTAGTTGGATACTACGACAGCAACTTCCTGGTTCTGAATGAACGGGTGACCGATCATCTGGCTGATGCGTCGTCTGACTGTGCTCGAGAACGAAATTGGCGAGTCCGTGCGAAACAGGTCGTATTGGCTACCGGTGCAATAGAGCGGCCGTTGGTTTTCGGCAATAACGACCTGCCAGGTGTGATGTTGTCCTCCGCGGTGTCGGTGTATGTCAACAGATATGGCGTGAAGCCAGGCAATCGGGCAGTGCTTTTTACCAACAACGACAGCGCCTATAGAACTGCCCTGGACATGCTGGATGCGGACATTCAGATTGAAGCCTTGATTGATGTCCGTTCCAGGGGGTCCACCGTTTATTCTGAGATGCTTGCTGCTCGTGGTGTAAAAATTCTTGTTCGGTCGGCTGTTGTTTGTGCGAAAGGACGAAAACGAGTTGCCGCAGTGGAAGTCATGGAACTTTCGGATGATTTTGAGTCGATTAAGGGTACTAGGAGAGTTTACAACTGTGACCTGCTCGCCATCTCCGGTGGCTGGAGTCCTGCTGTTCATTTACAAGCGCAGTCTGGAGCAAGACCTCGGTTCGATTCAGATAAAGCCTGTTTCGTGCCGGGAGATTCAGTTCAGAAGGAACAATCCGTAGGTGCCGCCAACGCGGTGTTTTTGGCCGAACCGGCAATGCAAGAAGGGTTTGAAGCAGGTGTTGCTGCGGCCCGCCTAGCCGGATATGAAGCGGTTGAAGGCCAGAAGAACGAAGAGGATTTGGGTCAATACTCGGAGGAATATGAAATACAGCCGTTTTGGCGAGTGCCGAGTACAAATTCCGGGAACAAATCGAAACAGTTTGTCGATTTTCAGAACGATACAACGGCAAAGGACATTGAAATTGCGGCGCGGGAAGGCTATCGGTCCATTGAGCATCTAAAGAGATACACTTTGCTCGGGTTTGGTACAGATCAAGGGAAACTGGGAAATATCAATGGCATGGCAATCTTGTCCAAGGCTTTGGGGCAGGAGATGTCCGAGACTGGCACGACGACTTTCCGACCGTTTTATACACCGGTTACATTCGGGGCAATTGCGGGAAGAGAACTGGGCTCAGAATTTTTTGATCCGGTACGCAAGACTGCGATGCACGAATGGCATGTCACGCACAGCGCAGAATTTGAGAATGTCGGTCAGTGGAAAAGACCGTGGTACTATCCCGAGTCAGGCGAAACCATGCAGCAAGCAGTCGACCGAGAGTGTTTGGCGGCAAGAAATCAGGTCGCGATGCTGGATGCATCGACTCTCGGCAAAATCGAAATCTACGGACCGAATGCAGTTGATTTTTTGAATTTGGTGTACACCAACTCCTGGTCTAGGCTGACTACAGGCTCCTGTCGCTATGGATTGATGCTTGGAGAAGACGGCATGGTCATGGATGATGGAGTCACGGCAAAACTTGGAGAAAATCATTACTACATGACGACCACAACTGGCGGAGCAGCTCATGTGTTGACATGGATGGAACAGTGGCGGCAGACCGAGTGGCCATGGATGAAAGTGTACTTCTCCTCAGTTACAGAGCAGTGGGCGGTAATTTCGATTTCCGGACCGAAAGCTCGTCAACTATTGCAAAGGGTAGCACCTGAACTGAAAGCATCAAATGAGGAGTTTCCTTTTATGACTTTCAGAGAAGCCATGGTAGCAGGCGTACCAGGCCGTATTTTTCGAATCAGTTTCAGCGGAGAACTCTCTTATGAGCTCAATGTGCCAGCAAATTACGGCATGCATGTGTGGAAACAAGTGTATGAAGCCGGGCAGGAATTCGGAATTACACCCTATGGCACCGAAACGATGCATGTTCTACGAGCCGAAAAGGGATTCATCATTGTGGGTCAGGATACAGACGGTTCCATGACTCCCATTGACCTTGGAATGAACTGGATTGTCTCCAAGCAGAAAGATTGTCTTGGCAAGCGATCGCTGAGTCGGTCCGATTGCATGAGGGAAGATCGAAAGCAGCTCATTGGGCTTCTTACTGATGATCCGAATAAAGTGCTGCCTGAAGGGGGTCAGCTAGTGGAAGCGCCGTCAAAAGCCTATCCGGTACCCATGATTGGACACGTTACGTCAAGTTACTGGAGTGCTTGTTTGGGCAGGTCAATCGCGTTAGCAGTCGTAAAGGGCGGGCATTCACGTATGGGAGCTCGCATTTACTCAACGCTGATGTCAGGAGAATCGATTCCGGCTACGATTTGCAATCCGGTATTCTATGACTCTCAAGGGGAGCGACAGAATGTCTAGCCAAATTCAGGAATTGTCGCCTTTGTCCGAAATTCACGGTGACAATGCTCCAGATGTAAGCTTCAAACAAGTGCAGCTGTCTGAACTTGCGTTTTTGGGACATTTCAATATTCGTATTCAGCCAGATGATGAGCTAGTTTTGAAAGAGTTCAAGCAATCGCTTGGATTTGATGTCCCGCGTGAACCGAATACATTCGTGGTACGCGACGACATCTTGTGCGCGTGGTTCGGGCCGGATGAATGGCTTGTGATTTCCCCGCGACACCGTACCGAGGAGATACGAATGACTCTCGGTGAAGTCACCTCTGAAGGATATTCTACCTGCGTGGATCAATCCAGCGCTCAAACGATCATCAGAGTTGAAGGGCGCAAGGCGACTGATCTACTTAGTCGAGGAATTGCGATTGACTTGCATTCACGAGTTTTTAAATCCAGCCAGTGTGCGCAAACTGTGCTTGCTAGAACTGCGGTCACGATTCTGAAGCAAGAGGCCGACGAAACGACTCTGGATGTGATCGTGAGACGAAGTTTTGCAGACTATCTGTGGCGTTGGCTTGTAGATGCTGGCCAAGAAGCCGAGTTTCGTGAATAAATAACTTTCTCGAAAGCTTGATAAGCGGGCAGTGCTGAAAATCAGTGCATATTTTCAAACATGAAAGCCGGCACGATCCAGAATCTGTGGAACTTTATCTTCCCATCCGATCGCCATGATGTGTAGACCGCCTGCAACTTGTCGTAGTTCTCTTACCAGATCGGCGGATATCTGAATGCTTGTTTCTGCGATGCGTTCCTTGTCGTTACCTTGTTCAGCAATTTTTTCGATTACATGATCGGGGATGGCAATTCCAGGTACCCGATCATTCATGTACTGTGCCATCTTGATGGATTTTATCGGAATAACGCCTGCCAGGACCGGAACTTCAACCTTACCCGCTTTGTCTAAAAATCCAACGAACTCGCCTATGTTATATACGGCTTGGGTTTGAAGAAATGAAGCACCAGCCTCGATTTTTCGATGCATGTTTTCGATCTCGGCTTCTGGATCCAAAGCTCCTGGATTGACAACGGCCCCAACGCAGAAATCTGGAATTCCTTTCAAAGCATTACCGGTAAAGTCCGTTCCCGACTTCAAGGCATTGACAGCTTCAAGGAGTTGCGAAGCAAATAGGTCGAAAACAGGTTTTGCATCCGGATGATCACCGTATTTTGGCGGGTCGCCTCCCATGAAAACCAGATTTGGCACTCCGAGAGCAGCCGCTCCCAGCATGCCTGCTTGAATTGCGATTCGATTCTTGTCTCGTGAGGTCATTTGCACGATTGGTTCAATGCCTCGGTCGAGCAATAGATGGGCGACCGCAGTAGGTTCCATGGCCATTCTCGCAGAGTGAGACTCGGTCAGATTGAAAGCGTGTACAAGATTTCTCAGCAGTTCTGCTTTTTTAAACAGTGGTACAAGATCGGTGCCTTTGGGTGGAGTGAGTTCACAAGTAATTAAAAAATCGCCCACATCAATCCTTTGTTTCAATGTCTCCTTTGCCAAAATTTCCTCCTCCTGTGAATGTGGCATGTTAATACGCCAAACCAAATAAAATTACAAATGGCACTAGTATCAGACTTCCTGACCTCGACCAATCAAATATGTCATCATTCTGACGGTTTGCCGGGCGGTTTTCGTTGAAGAGTGCGAGGCAGGTACTGGGAAATCCTTCGCAGATGGTTTTCGAATCGAGCTGTTGGAGACGCAATAGGGCATGTCGGCAATCCTGCGAACTGAATTAGGTGACATATTAATTTAGCTGGCATTGCAAAGAAATTTGCTGAGAGTATCATTCGATTTTCACAAAAAAGAAAATAAGATTATCAACATGCGTGAACTTGAAGCAAATCGGATTGAAAATAGAGTTCAGGAAGTCTGAGTATATGAGTATATATGAGTAAGGTTCTACGAATGGGTGTGGCGATTCTTGTACCGTTCGCAAGATTCAGAGCAACAGAGTGAATTCAGCATGGAGCGGATCGAGTGTAAAGGTGTCCATGTATGGCATATGACGATAATTTTGTAAGAGGTCTTGAGTGGTTATGGGGAGAAGGATTCCTCTCACCAGGAGGGTCGGCTGAAGTTTACAAAATTCTGAAACGTACTGTCGTTTGCGGGAAGAAGGTGTTGGATATAGGCTGCGGAATTGGAGGAATAGATCGTTTGCTGGTCACGGATTACGGTGCAGAAAAGGTTATTGGGATTGACGTTATTGATCGCCTGATTGCTCGTGCCGAACACGAAGCTGAGGAAGCCGGTTTGACAAAGTCGATTGAATACCACTTAGTCGAATCAGGGGAGTTGGACTTTGAAGATGAATCAATTGACATCGTGTTTTCCAAAGATTCGATTGTTCATATCGAGGCCAAACAAAAATTTTATGAAGAAGTATTTCGCATCTTGAAATTCGGCGGTGAATTTGTCGGAAGTGACTGGCTGGGCAGTGAAACAACGAATCAATCACAACGAGTGAGGGACTGGCTTGATTACTCCAAATTGGATTTTCACTTTTGCACGGCTGAACAGATGATGAAGTTGTTGGGGCAGGTTGGGTTTGCTTCAGTAAGCACTCGCGATCGAAACGAGTGGTATCGTTCGATTGTGCGAGATGAAATTTCCAGGGTAAGCGGAGAAAACCGGTTGCAATTTGTAGATTTATTTGGCGAACAGATGGCAGAATCGCGACTGGTGAGTTCCACACTCAAGATGGAGGTTGTAGATGCTGGAGAACTTCGCCCGACGATTTTCCAAGCAATCAAAATTAGACTCTGATCAATGTTCAATTGGTTCTGGCTTACTCTCCCAGCGCAATTCCTTCCCGCCGAGGGTCTGCACCTCCTCGCATTACTCCGTTTACAATTTCAATGCCGTGAAGCCCGCTCGTCAAGCTGCGTACTCGGGTCTGATGTCCTAAACTGTCCAACTGAGATTGCAGCATTTGTGCCGTAGTTCCTTCTTCAAGGTCGGTGGTACCGTTGCGGTTCACAACATTCCCCAAATCAATTGCCGTCTGAATATCCATATCCCAATCCAAGACTGCAATTAGCGTTTTGACTACGAATCCGATAATTTGACTGCCACCCGGTGACCCTACTACGAGTCGAAGTGAGCCATCCAAGTTGAATACAAGAGTGGGAGTCATTGAACTGCGCGGTCTTTTTCCAGGTTCTACACGATTCGCCACTTGCATGCCATCCTTTTCTGCAACAAATGAAAAATCGGTCAATTCATTGTTGAGATGAAACCCGCGAACCATCAAATGGGAACCGAATGGCCCTTCAATGCTGCCTGTCATTGACACTGCATTGCCTTCGGAGTCCACAATTGAAATGTGACTTGTACCTGAACGACTCACATCAAAGTCGGCTGCGTAGCTGACAGCCGGAGATCCAGGTAGAAGCCCGTGAGTTGCGGGTGTATTCAGTGCAGAATCCAGTTTGATCAGCCCGGAGCGGTTCGCGAGATACGTTGGGTCAAGCAAACCTTCAGTAGGTACTTCGACGAAATCGGAGTCGGCCATGTAACGATTTCTATCTGCAAACGCAAGTTTCGATGCTTCCGCAATGAGGTGCCAACTGATTGGATTGCTAGCACCCAAAGATTTTAGGTCATAGTACTCCAGTAGCCCGAGTATCTGACCGACTGTCAATGCGCCTGAGCTTGGCGGCCCCATTCCACATATGCGATAGATTCGATATGAATGACAAATTGGCGGGCGGCGGATTGCTTGATATTCTGAAAGGTCCGACAGTGCAAGTAACCCACTCCTGTGGGGTGCACGCCGAATTGCCTCAACGATCTCTTCAGCAATTGCACCTCGGTAGAATGCTTCAGGGCCATGTTGTGCAATCTCAATTAAAGTTTCTACGAACGCATAGTTTGTACGGATATCTCCGGCTGTAAGCGGTGAGCCGTTTGGAAAGTAGTATTCTCTAGTTTCAGCAAACGTCTTCAGTCGGTCTGCGTGTCTGCCGGCAAGCATCGAAGCGAGCCGATGACCGACAGTGAATCCATCCCGCGCGAGCTTGATAGCCGGTTCAAACAACTCCGACCAAGGTATTTCCCCATATTCTTTGTGGACCTGAGCCAGCATTGCCACAGTACCTGGCGTGCCGACAGAGCGTCCACCTAATACGGCATCAAAAAACTTCATCGGTTCGCCTTCCGGTGTCAGAAACAGGTCAGACGTCACTTCCGCGGGTGCAGTTTCTCGCCCATCGTAAGAGAGGACTTCTTGAGTCGAGGCTTTATAGAACAGCATGAAACTTCCACCGCCAATTCCAGAGCTCTGTGGTTCAACCAGATTTAGTACCAATTGAACTGCAATCGCTGCGTCAACCGCATTTCCACCTCGACGGAGTATATCGAGTCCAGCTTCAGTTGCCTTTGGATTGGCAGCAGAAACCATATATCGAGGTGGTACTTGGGATGTTGGTTCTGTTGCTACCGCAACAACGGTTCCAGATAGCACAAGGACGATAGCTACTATCCAGGAGAGAGCCGAATTGATAATTTGTTCTTGTAAATTCACAGTAATGAAAAGATCGTAACGAAGCGATTCGAGATCAAATTTCTAAGGCTGGAATTGGCAGGGAGTCGAGGTCGTAGGTTGTGTCGGAAATTGGATGGCCGTTCACAAGCAATGCAGTTCGATTGTACCCGAGGATGTATGGTCGGGCGAGGCCAAAACTATTGTAAAGCCTGCGACTTGTCAGCAGGTCCCAGACGTTCGTCACTCCAGAAAGTTCGATATCTGCTCGGTCAATCACGTTGACAGGGAGTGTCGACTTGCTATCTATCCTGGACATTTGCCTGTCCGCCCGGCTGTTCTTATCAGCCGCTTCGACTGACTGCAAGACCGCCGATGAAGATGCTGCTAATGTCAAGGCGATAATAATCTGGAGCAGAGGTTGCGTGAAACGTTTGCAGATTGAAACATGTGCAGCTCTAATATATGTCATTGTGTTCATTCGATATTCTTCCATGTTCCGTTAATCCAGCCACACCGGATGATCTGGATTGGTGCAACTAGCAAAAGACTAGTCTGAGTAATTGCAGTTAATTTTAATGTTGATCCAGAGCGCAATGATATGAGTTTACATGTGGATCTCATGTGTGTAAAGCAGTTCAAGCCGGACATTCTTGAATCGGCAGTGCATAATTGTGGTGTACGTTGAAACCGAGCAAATTCTGGAACAGTGCGCCGCCACTACGCAGCAATGAAAGCCCGGCACCCCGAAAAACATGTCAGCAACAACCTATCGGCGCCTGACATTTTGCTGTTATGCCCTCTTCTAAGCGTACTGCCTTGCTTCAACATCAATAGAGGAAAGAATTTTCCGAAATTTTCATGAGTCTACACGCAATTATTTGCATATTTGCATCTTGAGGCATGAATAAATAAAAATATTGAATATAATTCGTTTTTTGTGTTTTTATTTCAATCCAATATGGATTGTCAAAGTGAGCAATGATTTGCGGGTTGCACGTCATCCTAAAGCATTGCCGCAACACAGTTTCAATTCTGGTCTGTTACACAGGCTAGGTTGTATTCTGCCAGCCGAATAGTTGAGAGTTTTTCTCAAACCCTGTGTGGGGAAAATTAGCGAAGCGCAGTTGGAGTCAATTCCTATGTTGTTGAAATGTTGTAAGTGCCCTACTTTCGGCACTGCCTGAATAGAACTGAGATGTTGTGGACAATTAAATTCATTTCCAAGAGCATGAACTTTTATTTTTGAGAATGTACATACTATTTGCCGATAAATTTCCCCAGAAACAACTGCAGCAGATTCAGAATTCCGGACACGAAACCCGTTATCAACCGGATTTGCGAGCAGAAGATTTGTCTGGTGGCCTCACGGGAGTCAATGCACTGGTCGTTCGCAGTACAAGAGTGGAAAAAGCTGCGATTGAAGCTGCGATTGATCTGCAGATCATTATCCGTGCAGGTGCGGGTACCAATACGATTGACAAGGCATTCGCTGCAGAACGAAATGTTTCAGTCTGCAATGTCCCAGGTAAAAATGCCGTCGCAGTTGCAGAACTCACGATGGGACTCTTACTCTCCATTGATCGCAACATTCCGGATAATGTCCAAGAACTGCGCGAAGGCCAGTGGAATAAAAAGGTATACTCGTCGGCACAAGGCTTGATGGGACGCACTATCGGCATAGTTGGAGCCGGTGCGATCGGTATGGCAGTCGCCGAACGTGTACATGCATTTGGCCTGAACATACTAATGATTGAAAAGCCGGGTCGGTCTGAAAGCTTGCTCAATAGAATGGCTTCACTCGGTATAAGTACAGTAGAAGGTTTGGAACAACTCGCTGCTCGAAGCGATATTGTTACCGTTCATGTTCCAGCCGCGGACAGCACCCGCAATATGATCAATGAAGGGTTTCTTTCGCGAATGCGCGAAGGAGCAATATTGCTGAATACTTCGCGCGGTGACGTGGTAGATGAAAAGGCATTGCTGCATGCCATGGATACGAAGTCCATTCGCGCCGGGCTAGATGTCTATGCAAATGAGCCCGCTGCTTCAGTTGGTGACTTTGATTCTGAACTCGCCAAGCATCCGAACGTTTATGGAACTCACCATATCGGTGCGTCAACAGATCAGGCTCAAAGTGCGGTTGCGGAGGGCGTGGTTGAAATCATTGCTGCCTTCAAGGACGGCATCACCATCAACCGTGTGAATTAGCAACAATATTTATTAACCCTTAGCACCGAATAGGAGGTGTCTACTTGAACGATCGCGTCTATAACTTTTGTCCAGGGCCTTGTATGCTGCCCGTGGAAGTCTTGGAGGAAACTCAGTCAGAATTGGTAAATTATAAGAATTCCGGAATGTCTCTCATCGAGTGTAGTCATCGCGGTCCCCACTATGATGAAGTTCACAACGGAGCAGTGGGTCTCGTCAAGGAACTGCTGCGCGTTCCGGACGAATTTGGAATTCTGTTTATTCAAGGCGGAGCGACATTGCAGTTCGCTATGACAGCCATGAATTTACTCGCACCTTCACAAAAGGCAGCCATTGTAAACAGTGGACACTGGGCTAATCTTGCGATGAAGGACAGTCAGGTTTACGGAAACATGTATATCGCTTGGGATGGTACAGACGACCAATTTAGTCGCACACCCAGCGAGAACGAAATCGAACTGCAGCCGGATACTCGCTACCTCCATGTAACAACTAACGAAACCATCGGTGGTGTTCGACTGCACGATTGGCCGGACTTGGGTGTACCTTTGGTCGGCGACATGTCTTCCGACTACTTTTCCAGACATATTCCTTGGGATCTTATGGACGTTGCATATGGCGGTGCGCAGAAGAATTTGGGGCCATCGGGCGTTGCACTCGTGATCGTACGAAAGTCGGTGCTTGAGACGCACCCGCGGGAACTTCCGACCTACCTTGACTACCGAGTTCACTATGCCACCAACTCACTTTTTAACACGCCGGCAATTTTCCCGATTTATGTCGCAGGAAAAGTGCTCAAGTGGTACAAAGATCAAGGCGGAGTGGATGAATTTGAAAAATTGTCCATAACAAGATGTGCACACCTGTATGATGCGATTGACACGAGCAATGGGTTTTACCATTGCCCGGTTGAAGGTGAGAGCAGATCTCGCATGAATGTTGTATTCCGTTTGCCGAATGAAGGTTTGGAGTCGAAGTTTCTGGCAGATGCCGAACTGCAGGGGCTAGTGAATCTTACGGGTCATAGAAGTGTCGGTGGAATACGGGCAAGCATTTACAATTCCATGCCTATGGAAGGAGTAGAAAAACTGGCAAATTTCATGGATGATTTTCGCGCTTCACACTCCTAGTCTCTAAAATTTTGCCTCTCAGGACAATTCCCGATGCCCAAGATCAGAAAATTCAACGGCTATCTGGTAGAGCCTAAACGAGCAGCGAACGTGGTGACGCCGGCATATGATGCCATGCTACCATCTGAGCGGCGCGAATTTGCTGGATTGTACCCAGGAAACTATGTCAATGTTATGCGCACACTCGAAGAGTTTGATGGTTCAGGTCCGACGCTTGAGGAAATTCTGCACCACAATCAATCTCACCTGAACCAACTGCTGGAGAATGGTGCATTCTTGAACACATCGTCCCCAGCATACTATCTCTACAAGCTGCAGGCCGGACAACATGAACAGATCGGTGTTATCGCCGATATCCCGGTCGATGAATACACGCAAGGGCGACTGAAAAAGCACGAAGACACCCAACTCGAAAAAGAAAACATGTTGACGCGCTATCAGGAAGCCGTTGGTGTGACATCCAGCCCGATTTGCGTAGCCTATGCAGACCGAAGCGACATTGATGATGTGGTAGAACAGGCCACTCAGGACGAGCCGTACTTAAAATTGACAGCTTGGGATGATGTTGCTCAGACGGTCTGGAAGGTGAGAGATCCAGCTCTGTCTGCACAACTTGAGCAAGGGTTTGCTGATATTGAATATACCTACCTGACCGATGGCCATCACCGCTGTGCGTCAGGTGCGAGATTCGCTGAAATTGTAAAACAGCGTGCAGCAGAGGTTGACGAGTGCCCGAATGCGGATCATCTGCTAGTTGCTTTATTTCCAGATAGTCAGTTGCGGATATTTTCCTATTTTCGTTGCGTTCGCGACCTCAACGGCATGAGCGAATCCGAATTGATTGCTGCGATTGCGGCAACCGGCATTGAAGTCCGGCAGAAAGACACCCGTGACTTGGATGCCTTGCTCCCCACGCGCTCCAGAGACATCACCATGATTGTTGACGACTCGGTTTACGGGTTGCGAATCCCTTCTGCAATGGTTCCTTCAGACGATCCGGCCGGATCGCTTGACGTCTCCATACTGCAAGAAAGAATTCTGGCATCGGTACTGGGAATTCACAACGCTCGTTCCGACGAAAGGCTCAGCTATGCACCAGGAGTTGAAGGCATTGCAGGATTGATGGAAAGATGTAAAAAAGGCTGGCGTCTAGGATTTGCATGCTTGAACACAACCATTCAAGAAGTGATGGAAGTTGCCGATGCCGGTCAGGTAATGCCGCCGAAATCAACCTGGTTCGATCCGAAACTCAGAGCCGGAATCTTTCTTCGTTACTGCTGAAAGCAAAAAACAACCCATCGGTTGCCTTGCCGGTAATGAAGTTTTTTAGTTTTCTAGTGATCGTTGCGTGTTTCTTGGTCCACTGTTGACGGACCTTTGCCACGAAACAAGAACATGATTACGATGCTTATGGCAATCGGCAGAATAATCAGCGTAATTAATAAAGACTCACTCATATCAGTTAAACGTCCTTGCTCAGGTTGAAAATTACTTTAGGCAGTCGTATCGCTAAGACACTTTTCGAAGCGTTTGCTGTACTTCAAAATTGGGTTCAGTGTAATCTCGGTCATGTTCAAGAGCCGGAATCATTCGCCGGGCATTCTTAACCTCTTCCATGTCGACTTCAGCGATTATATAGCCTCTGTCTTCTCCGCCATCCGCGAGTATTCTCCCCCATGGGTCAATAATCAATGAGTGGCCGTATGTTTTGGCTCTGCCATGATCTCCATATTGACAGGGTGCCACAACATAGGCGCCAGTCTCAATGGCTCGACTTCTAAGCATGACATGCCAGTGCGCTTGTCCGGTTGTTCGTGTAAATGCGGCAGGTACAGAAATTACATCCGCTCCTGCATGTGCAAGCGAACGGTATAAATGCGGGAAGCGCAAATCATAGCAAACTGTCAGTCCCAACTTGCCCCAAGGCAAGTTTGCAGTAGCCGCTTGGTTGCCGGGTGAGAAAACGTCTGATTCTCGATAAACTTCTCCATTCGGGAGATTTACATCGAACATGTGAATTTTGTCGTATCGAACCTCGATTTCTCCTCGTGGATTCAGAAGTATCGATCGATTTCGTTTCTTCCCCCGAGAATCGTAAATGGCAATCGAACCCAACAGAATCCAGACTTGCAATTTGAGTGACAGCTCTTGAAAAGCTGCCAAAGTCGGATGTTCGGATTCCCGGAATGGCGCCACATCCAGACCTTCCTCGTCAAGGTTCAGAAATGAAAAGAATTCGGGCAGACAGATTAGGTCAACTCCCGCATCGTAAGCTTCTCGAGACAGAGTTTCACAATCCTGAATGGTTTGATCCAGATTGTCAGTGGCGCAATTCTGGATACAGGCGATATTGAATTTCATCGAGTGTTCTTTTGACGCACAGTCCGTGTTGTTGAGCAGTATTTGCTATTTTAGCAAAACAAGATTTTTGGGGAGGAGCGAAGTCAATTCATTCAATTTCGAGTGAAATATTCTCTAAAAACAACATATTCGCACATTGCTGCAATACAGTTTTCGTTATAATTGTTGAGACGACAAACGACATTGTCGAAAACCCTGTCGTCTCGACATTGTAGACACTTCATTCGCAGGGATGTACCTACCCAGTATGTCAACAGCAAGACGCAGTTTGAATATCTCTCGCTGGGAGTTATTTTGTACCTGTTGTACTGTCCGATAGTAGCAAGCTCCTTGTGTCAACTTGATCACCACTCTAGTGGGCGGGCATAGTTGACAGAAACAATTCCACTAACGATCACAATGATCTGGGTCCTGGTGTTGCTGGGCGTCACGATTGTCCTTTTTGTTTCAGAAGTATTCCGAGTTGATGTTGTCGCAATTCTGATTTTGGTCATCATTGGCCTATCAAGTCTAGTCCCGGATTTTGGCGGTCTGGTGCCCATAAGCAGATTGTTTGATGGCTTTTCCAGCAACGCGGTTATTTCCATTATTGCGGTCATGATCTTGGGAGCCGGACTGGACAAAACTGGCGGCTTGAATCGTCTGGCAGCCAGAATTCTCCAGATTGCCGGGAATGCGGAACGACACATCATGGCTCTGATTTCGGGAACAGTCGGCTTGATTTCCGGATTTATGCAGAACATCGGAGCGGCCGCATTGTTCTTGCCGGTGGCTGACCGTATATCCAAGCGTAGCGGAGTTTCACCGACTCGTCTGCTATTGCCGATGGGATATTGCGCTATTCTCGGCGGCACGCTGACTATGGTAGGCTCAAGCCCATTGATTCTGCTAAACGACTTGATAATCTTTTCCAATCCGCAACTTCCGCCACATGTCGCTCAACTGGAAACCTTTTCGCTTTTTGCAGTGACGCCAATTGGTGTGGTGCTGTTGTTCGTTGGCGGATGCTATTTTTACTTTTTCGGAAAATACGTGCTTCCCATAGGTACTGTCAAATCTCTGGAAACGGGTGCTGTTGCGACCTATGTGCAAGATGTCTACGGAATTACCGGTCAAGTTTATGAACTGTCAGTAAACAGTAACAGTTCGATCATTGGTCGAACCATCGGAGAAATTGAAGATGAAGGCGGCTACGATGAGCGGATAATTGCGATCAATGCTGGCGGTAAACTTATCGTGGAACCGGAACGAAGTACAGAAATCGTCCCCAACTGCGACATTGCCATCATGGGGCGCTATGAGCAGATTGTAGCCAACGCAGAAACCTACAATCTAAATTTGAAGAATGAGATCAGAGTATTTCAAGACGCATTTAACCCATCTACGTCCGGCATCGCGGAGGTCGTCATTCCACCTTCCTCCCAGGCGATCGGAAAAACCATGGGAGATCTGGGTTATCGAAGAAATTACCACGTCACACTGCTGGCGCTGTATCGAGATGAAAAACCGGTGCGCGAGGATCTCATTGATGTTTCGATGAGAGCCGGAGACACGCTGATCGTGCACAGTCTGTGGCGAGATTTGCAGCGATTCGTGAACTCACTTGATTTTGTCGCTGTAACGGACTTTCCGAGGGAAGATTTCAGGCCAAAAAAGTTCAAGTATGCGGTGGGAATTTTCCTGTTGACTCTTGGACTCGTTCTCTTTACCGAATTGAGACTTTCAGCGGCTTTGCTAACCGGAGCAGTTCTGATGATTATCTCTGGAGTCATTAAGATTGAAGAAGCGTATCATGCCATCGGATGGCAGAGCGTCTTTCTCCTCGCCAGTTTGATTCCGCTTGGAATCGCAGTTGAACTGAGTGGAACCGCTTTGTGGATCGCTCAGCAATTCGTACTCTTGCTGGCTGGCACCCCGGATTTTCTGATTCTATTCACGCTGGCAATTCTTGCAACCGTATTCACACTGGTAATGTCTAATGTAGGCGCAACAGTCCTGTTGGTGCCGATTTCAATCAATATTGCGGTTGAAATCGGTGCGAATCCTTCAGTGTTCGCGTTGACTGTGGCTCTCGCCACTTCCAATTCATTTCTGATTCCTACACATCAGGTCAACGCATTAATTCAAGGTCCCGGCGGCTATCGAGTGGTTGACTTTGTACGCGCTGGAAGCGGCATGACACTCGTATTTCTTGTGGTTGTCATTTTGATGGTGAACCTGCTTTTCGGCGTCTGACAAACAACGCAGTTGAACCCGTTCGCCCCAGGATAGGCTCAACAAGAAACTGTCCATTCGCAGTTTGTGCGTGTGACAATTGCGCGACAATACAACATAATATGCGTAGGCAGCAGAAACGGTGGTTCTTTGTAGCATTTAAGTAATCGGCGTACTGCAAATTTGGTTCTACTACAAATATTACTTTTCTGAACATGACTCCGAGAAGAGCAAGACGCTTGGGAATGGCAGGATTGATTGTTGTAGGGGTGTCTATCGCTCTTGCGCTGATGTTGAATGCATTCCAGAGCAATCTACTGTATTTCATCAGTCCGAGCGAGGTGAAAGCCGGGGACGCGCCCATTGGAAAACAGTTTCGCATAGGCGGCCTTGTTGTTGACGGCAGCATTACCCGGCCTGGCAACGACATGCTGGTGAAGTTCAAGGTTACAGACACCATAAGCACAGTACCAGTCCAATATTCAGGTATTCTTCCGGATCTTTTCCGCGAGGGTCAAGGCGTAGTCGTCAGGGGAAGACTCGACTCGCAGGGAGTCTTCCAGGCGGACGAGGTGCTTGCCAAGCACGACGAAAACTATATGCCTCCTGAAGTCGCCGACGCATTGAAAGCTGCCCAGACCCTTCAAACGGAATAGATATCGACCGAACATGATTCCGGAACTTGGCCAATTCTGTTTAATTCTTGCACTGTGCATGGCGTTTGCTCAGACCGCTTTGCCGATAACAGGAACACTATTGAGAGCGCCATCGTTACTCGCCAGTGCCCGATATGCCGCCAGAGCACAGCTTTTGTTACTGCTGCTGTCTTTTTTCTGCCTGACTTATGCATTTATTACTTATGATTTTTCCGTTGTGTATGTCGCCCAGAACTCGAACACGGAATTGCCGCTCATGTATCGAATATCAGCAGTCTGGGGTGCGCATGAAGGCTCGCTATTATTGTGGGTGCTGATGCTGGCTGGCTGGACTGCAGCACTGTCTTGGTTTAGTCGCGAGGTTCCGGCAGATTTTCTGGCGAAGGTACTTGCAGTTCTTGGCGTAGTCAGCGTTGGTTTTCTGCTGTTTCTGATATTAACTTCAAATCCGTTCAATCGACTCATTCCAGCCATAGCTGAAGGCAAGGAATTGAATCCATTGTTGCAGGATCCCGGACTGGTTGTCCATCCGCCGATGCTGTACATGGGTTATGTCGGATTTTCCGTTGCGTTTGCGTTTGCCGTGGCAGCACTGATCAGTGGGCGACTGGATGCGGCTTGGGCGCGTTGGTCGAAACCCTGGACAAATATGGCATGGATTTTTTTGACTCTTGGGATTGCGCTCGGTAGTTGGTGGGCTTATTACGAACTGGGCTGGGGCGGATGGTGGTTCTGGGACCCAGTGGAAAACGCCTCATTCATGCCGTGGTTGGTCGGTACTGCACTGATACATTCTCTTTCAGCAACTGAAAAACGCGGTCTATTCAAATCGTGGACCGTATTGCTTGCAATGCTGGCCTTTTCACTGAGCTTGATTGGTGCATTTTTAGTGCGTTCTGGTGTGCTGACTTCCGTACACACCTTTGCCAATGATCCAACCCGCGGTGTATTTCTTCTTATATTGATTTGTCTTGTGATCGGCGGGTCGCTTGCGATTTATGGATATAGAGCCCCCAGCATTCGTTCAAGCGGGACCTATTCCGTTGTTTCACGCGAAGCTGGCATCCTCCTCAACAATGTATTTTTAGTGACTGCTGCGGCGACTATTTTGCTGGGCACGCTGTACCCGCTTTTTCTGGATGCTCTCGGGCTCGGAAAAGTTTCAGTGGGTCCACCGTATTTCAATTCTGTATTCATCCCCTTGACGCTGCCGCTTGCCGCGTTCGCCGGAGTCGGCGCTTTGGCCCGCTGGAAACGCGACCAATTCAGCCGCTTGATGGGTAGTCTTTGGCCGATGCTGGCGTTTAGCCTCGTACTGGGATTGGGATTGCCGTTTTTGAGTGAGGGTCCGTATCAATGGCTGGCTGCAGTCGGCTTGACATTGGCACTATGGACGGCATCTTCCACTGTTTTCGGATTGCTGGATCGAGTCAAGCATCGTCCACAGAAAATACGTGCGCTGATGAATCAGCCTCGCGGCATCTGGGGGATGTCGATCGCTCATTTCGGAATTGCAGTGTTCGTTGTTGGAGTCACTATGGTCAGCATCTATGAAAAAGAACAAGATCTACGCATGGTGCCTGGCGATACCTATGAATTGGGCGGAGTCACCTTTCTTTTTGAGGGTGTAGTGAATAAAACGAAGGACAACTACATTTCTTCTTTCGGTACCGTTAAAGCAAGTCGCGAAGGCAAGCACATTGCAACTGTGTTTCCCGAAAAACGCACCTACGCGACTCAAACCAACCCTCTGACGGAAGCAGGAATTCGACCAGGTTTGATCCGCGACCTATATGTTTCAATCGGTGAGCCTCTGGACACCAATGGTGCATGGAGCTTGAGAATACATATCAAGCCGTTCGTGCGCTGGATTTGGGGTGGTGCAATCTTGATGGCAATTGGCGCATTCCTGGCCGCAACCGACCAGCGGTTGAGGAGTCCGAGCACAAGACGGGAGCAAATCGCGGCAACCGCGGAAGTTGCCTCTGAGGCTTGAGCTTAGTGAAATCGTTTTTCGCTAGACCGAAATTCCTGATTCCGCTGATCGTATTTCTGTCGGTGGCTGGATTCTTTGCGGCTGGACTCAAGCTTGACTCCACTCGCGTACCCTCTCCTTTAGTTGGGAAAAGCGCACCATCATTTAATTTGCCACTGCTTCATCTTGAGCAAGCTTCTTTCAGGCCTGAAGACATGAAAGGGCAAGCTTGGCTGTTGAACATATGGGCCAGCTGGTGTGTTGCATGCAGAGATGAACATGAGGTGCTTTTGGAGTTGAAGGATCGCGGAATACCGATTGTCGGCCTGAATTACCAGGATGAACCTGACAATGCGCTTCGTTGGCTGCAAGATTGGGGAAATCCGTATCTGGTTACGCCTGTAGCAGACAAGCAAGGTGCGGCCGCGATTGACTGGGGCGTATACGGGGTTCCTGAAACTTTCGTGATTGACCGGTCCGGAGTCATTGTCTACAAACATATCGGCCCGATTACGCATAACGACGTCACTAGTGTCATTCTGCCGTTGATTGAGGATTCAAAGAGTTGAAGATATTCCTTTTCACCTCGATTCTGATTCTGCTTTCAGTGCAGCAATTGCATGCTGCAGAAGTAATGCTTGAATTCGACTCCCCCGAGCAGGAAATGAGATTTGAGGAGCTGTTGGAAGAACTGCGATGCATGGTGTGCCAAAATCAGACTCTTGCGGACTCGAACGCGGGTTTGGCACGGGACTTGCGAGAACGTGCATACAACATGGTTCGCAGCGGCAAATCCAATAATGAAATCATCGAACATATGGTCGAGCGCTTTGGCGACTTTGTTCTGTATCGACCGCCCTTAAAGAAAACGACCGTGCTCTTGTGGTTTGGTCCCGTCATATTCTTGCTTATTGCAGTTTCTACATTCTGGATATATTCGTACCGTACAAGAAGAAAACCGATTTCCGATTTGAGCCCAGTCGAGCGCGAGAAAGCGCAACGCTTACTGGACGAATGACAATTCGGACAGCATGAGCGTTCTTTTCTTTCTGATCGCAACCGTGCTTGTGTGCATTGCCGTGGGGTCGCTTGTACGAGTGATTTTGCGAGAGCCGGTTTCCCAGGAAGTTGCCCGTGAGCAGAAGAATATCGAAGTAGCCAAGCAACGGCTAGAGGAGCTCAGACAGAGAATCGCTGTCGGCGAGATAGAATCAGCCGATGCCGAGATTCTGCAGGAAGAGATAGAACGCGGGCTACTGATCGACCTGGATGAAACGAATGGTGAAGAAGGTTTTCAGATTCACAGCAGCCGAGATAAAGTCAACCGATGGACTGCTGTTGCCGTTGCTTCGGTGATTCCGATTGCCGCTGGGGCGCTGTATCTTGTGCTCGGTCAGCCATCTGTCATTTCCAATCCGACAGTCGCAAATACGCAAGTAGCGGACGGCGGTTTACTGGACAATGAAACAAATCTCGAGGCACAGGCGTTTGAAGAAAAGACACAGGAAGTGATGAGACGACTGGCGGAACAGCCCGATGATGCTCTGGGCTGGGATACTCTGGCGAGGCTGTTCGTTGCTCAGGAAAGATTTGCAGAGGCAGCTGGTGCTCTCAAGAAATTTCGAGAACTGGTTGGCGACAGTGCTGATGTACTGGTACGCGAAGCCAACGCACTTGCGTTTGCAAACAATGGAGAGTTGCGGGGTGAACCGGAATCGTTAATCGATCGCGCACTGGAATTGGATCCGCAGCATTTCGGAGCGCTGTTTCTAGCAGGCTTTGCTGTAGCTCTTCGACAAGATTATCAAAGTGCATTGGATTATTGGCGCAGAGCAGTAGCACTGAGTCCAAATGAGGATGTACGTTCTGAAATCAGACGTTTAATAGCAGGCGCAGAAGCCGAAATTGCCAGTACTGGCAGTTCTACCGGTGATGGCGTGTCAACAGTGGCTGCAGGCCAATCAGTACGCGTCAGTGTTTCTGTCGAACCGGCCATATTGGAACAGGTCGATCCTCAGGATTCAGTGTTTATATTTGCCAGGGCGCTGCAGGGCCCGGCCGTGCCGCTGGCAGTTGTCAAACGGCAAGTGAAAGACCTGCCGCTTGTCATTGAACTGGATGACAACTCTGCGATGATTCCGAATATGACGATTTCTGCCTTCGATAAAATTTCCATAGTCGCCCGTATCTCACGGTCCGGCACCGCTCAAGCGGCAAGCGGAGATTTCTTTGGCGAGACCGGGGTAATTGAACCAAAAATCACGAGTGAGATTGCCGTTAAAATTTCAGAACAAATGCTATGACATTTTTTGTCGAACGTGACTGCATAACCGTTCGAATTCAGCAATTTTTAAGGAACAAACGCCGCTCAAGGAGTGTCAAAGGAACATATAATTGTTTAGAATGTTGAATGTGCTATTGATTACCGTTGCACACTGTGGGAAGAAATTCTACTTTGACGTGTGAAGGAATCAATCGCTCTAGATTTGTATGATAGGGGCAAAGTCATGAAAAGCAGAGTTTATCTGGCCACAATTTTATTTGGACTCACTGTCGCTGCAGGGAGTGTAGTTGTGATTGCTGCTTCACCGCCCTCCATTAACGGAGAGGCGCAGGTTATTTCAACCACGGAGCGATACGTCAATGTTCGAGAATTAAGGCCAACGAAAGAATGTCGGGAAGTTCAAGTTAGCAGTTCGGGTTCGACTTCTTCGGATACGCCAGAACTTATAGGTGCCATTCTCGGTGGGGCGATTGGAAAAGAACTTGATGACAGCAGCGATGCTGGGGCTGTTATTGGCGGATTGCTAGGCGCGTCAATTGCCAGCGACCTGGAAAAGAGCAATGCCAGAAACAAGGGTTCTAGTAGAACAGAAGTACAGTGTGTGACAGTTGACAGAGAAGTTGAAGTGCGCAGGCATGATGGCTATGACGTTACCTACGAATATGATGGACATCTGTTCACCTATAAAATGAAGAATGCTCCAGGTATCACAATTCCGGTACGGGTGTTTGTACTTCCAGTTGAATAGGTAAGTCGACCGCCGATATTGATCGCTGATCGGTTGCAAACGAGTTCTGTCGACGTAGCTCAGCTACAGTTGCATGCCGATTTTCCGGCCCTCGTAGGTTGCAGCTGGTGTCTGTCTGGGGGACAGACAATCGCCAATCGCATGAATTTCGAACGACTGCTCCCCGGCTAGTTCTTCTTCAAGTTCATTTACGGGCACATTCACCGTAGCAAGCACAAGGCTGTCGAACTCCTTTTCGACCACTGATCCATCCAGCAAGTCCATAATTCCGGCATGATTTCCGCTCCACTCAGTTACTACTGATTCACAATAGAATCGGGTTCCGGCTTTGCGCAGTTGTTCCCGCAACGCGAGGTCAGCGCCAGTTCGTGTGATTTCCCGCCCGACAACCGGGTAGGGCGTTACGATCGAGAGTTCGTGTCCCTTTTCAACCATTTGAAGTGCAGTTCCCCCAGCTTTCCAGGTTCCTACGTCGTCAAGCAGCAGTATGGACTGGCCCAACTTTGCAGACCGATTCATGACGTCTTCTACATCCCAGACATTTTCACAGTCGATACCTGGCAAGGTGTCGCGAGTCGGTATGCCACGCTGATATCCGGTTTGTGATGGAATTGACCCCGTTGCAAGTACTACAGCATCTGCCTCGAACGCAATCACATCTTCGGAGAAGAAAGGCGAATTGAACAGAACTTCGACTCCGTTTCGATTGAGCTGCCTCTCAAACCACGCAATAAAGTCAAGAATTTGTCCTCTTCGCGGCTGTTGTCCGGCTAGTCGAAACTGACCACCAAGTTCTCCGGAAGCCTCAACCAAAGTGACCTCATGTCCGCGTTCTGCTGCGACCCGTGCCGCTTCGCAACCTGCAGGACCGCCACCCACAACCAGAATTTTTCGGCTGACTTTCGCTTTTGTGAATCGATCTCCGCCCCACTCGAACTCACGTCCGGCTGATGGATTGATCAGGCAGCTGATCCAGTAATCCTTGTATCTACGCCCCCAGCACATTTGATTGCAAGACAGACAAGGTCTGATGTCGTCAGCGCGGCCCTGCATAGCTTTGTTTGCCAGATGAGGATCTGCGATTTGCCCTCTGACAATGCTGACCATATCTGCACTTCCAGAGCCGATAACGTAATCTGCTGTCTCCGGAGTCCGTATGTGACTTTCAGCCTGAACTTTTGAATAGGTAACCGCCTCGCGGATTTTTGCTGCAAAGGGAACACCCAGTTGATCTTCGTGCAATGCATTCGGTATGATCATTGTGTGGTTGTAGTACCCTCCAGTACCTATGGTTACATAGTCAAAGAGACCGCGTTCGTCATGGTAACGAACAATATCCTGCATGGCATCAAGTGGCAGCACATCAGACTCGATAGGGTCGTAGCTAGTGCAGACGCCGATAATGAATTCAGGCCCGACTGCTTCACGGATTGCTGCAAGCAAATCTACCGAAAATTTCATTCTTTTCTCGAAAGATCCGCCATAAGAATCGTTTCTCCGATTTGTAAATGGCGACCAGAACTGCTCAATTATTGCGTTGTAGGCAGCCATCAGTTCGCATCCGTCAAATCCTGCTTGTTGTGCGCGGGTCGCTGCCATCGCGAACGAGTTGATTACCTCGCCTATTTGATTGTGCGTTATTGCGACGCTGCCGTCATGATCATGCATGGAAGGCATACCGGACGGTGACCAGTTCGGTGCGAAAGAGTTGTCCCAGTCTCCGTGCGCTCCAACATGGTACAGTTGCTGGATCATCACGGTTTCATACTCGTGACAGCTGTCTGTAATTTTGCGAAAGTGCGGAATTATGCTGTCGTCTCCCTGACGAAAATTTCCGCGAGTCAGGACGGCTGTACGATGAACTGGAACGGGTTCCACCACAATCATGGCTGCTCCCCCAATCGCTCTTTCCAAGTAATAGCCATGGTGACGTTCCACCGGGAGTCCGTCAACTGCCATGTTTGCAGTATGGGCGCCAAAATTCAATCGATGCTTGAGCGTCTTGTGCCCCAGGGTGAGCGGACTGAAAAGATGTTTAAAGCGAGGCTGCCCGGCTGTTTCTGAATTCACGGGTATTCAGACTTCCAAGTCTAGTTGTGAGAATTAGGATCGAATGACTTTTTTTCTTTTTCTTGTAAAGACTTTTACCAACGGCAACAGTAGGAGAATTATCGCACAGACCATGATCGCTGCGGCAATGGGTCGTTCAAAGAAAATCGCTGGCGAACCACGCCCGATAATCAGTGACTGTCGCATGGAAGTCTCGGCAAGCGGTCCCAAAACAATTGCGAGCACTGCGGGCGCCATCGGATAGTCGAGTTTTCTCATCAGATAGCCGACCACGCCGAATAGAAGCATGAGCCAGACGTCGTGCATGTCTAGCGTGGGCGCATAACCACCCACGATACAAAGTATGAAGATAGTGGGTGCGAGGATGGTGAAAGGTATTCTGAGCACCCAGATAAATGCCGGAATGAATGCCAGATTGATTAAAAGTGCGAACAGGTTGGCTGCATACAGACTGGCGATCAGCCCCCAGACAAATTCGGTCTGGTCGATGAACAGTCTGGGTCCGGGCTCAAGTCCCCAAATGACCATGCCCCCCAGCAGAATTGCTGTAGTCGGTGAGCCTGGAATTCCAAGAGTCAGCATCGGCAGCATGGCGCCGGTACTGGCAGAATTATTCGCAGATTCGGGTGCGGCGACGCCTTTGACGTTGCCTCTGCCGAAGCTTTCTGGATTTTTGTCCATCGTTTTTGCCACTCCGTATGCCATCAGCGATCCGGGAGTGGCTCCAGCGGCTGGCAGGATACCGACGAAAAATCCGAGAAATGATCCCATCAGCATGGTCATGATCGAATCCTTCAATCGAATGATGTTGGAGATAAACTTCTTGAACGAGAGCTCGAGGGTCGATACCTCTACTTCACCTTTGTTGGTTTCAAGCGTCCAGAGAATTTCTCCGATTCCGTAGATTCCGATTGCGAGAACTAGGAAATTCACACCGTGAAAAAATCCTGGAATATCGAAAAAGATCAGCCGTGGTTCACCGCTGACAATATCAAGTCCGACTGCACTGAGAACCAGTCCAATCAGAATCGAGAAAAACGTCTTTGGGATGTCATCACCGCCAAGTCCAATGAACGTTGCGAATGCAAGCAGCATCAGTGCAAATTCTTCCGGTGCACCAAATCGCAATGCTACCTCTGCTAGTGGCGGTGCGAACATTGTAAAAAGAATCACGGAAATTGTTCCACCGACGAAAGAAGCGGTAGCAGCAGCAATCAACGCTTGATCAGCGAATCCTGCCTTGGCCATCGGCCGGCCGTCGAAGGTTGTTGCGACCGCGGTGGAGGCGCCCGGTATTCCCAGCATGATTGAACTGATTGCACCGCCGTACATCGCACCGTAATAGATGGCTCCGAGGAAGATTACCGCAGAAGTTGGGGGTACCAGAAACGTCATCGGCAGCAGAATCGCAACTCCATTCACCGAACCGAGTCCTGGCATGGCTCCAATAAAAAGCCCAATGATGACGCCAGCTAGAATCATCGCTAGATTGAGAGGTTCTAGTGCGACGGCAAAACCGTCTAACAGAAGATTGAGAATTTCCACTTTTTACAGGAAAATATCGTACAACGGATAGAAAAGAGGTTCGGTAAACCCTTTCGGTAACGTTATGGTGAGTGCGATCTCAAAAAAGAAAAACGTTACAACAGGAAACAGTACTGCTAGCGTAATGGTCAGCGGCCATGGATGGCGACCGATAAATTTCATATAGAAGATAAGAAGGAGTGGTATTGCACCATAGACGCCGACGAGATAGATTGATCCAACCATGATCGTAAGGGAAATTGCACCGGTCAAAAAAATCACGAGCGTTTCGCGGTCCATGTAGGGGGTATCGCCGTGTGTATCAAAGTAACCGCGGAACCAGCGAACAATTATCCAAATACAACACACTAACATTCCTGCGGAAAGCCAGAATGGAAAAGCCCCACCGCCTGGACCCTCTCGAGGGATCCAGCCGATGGGGAGTTCAGCACTCTTCCACATCAATCCGACAGAAGCAATGGCCATAACTACGGCCATTACCAATTCAGCTTTACGCATTCGTACTACCGGACCGACTTAGACTAGTCGGATTTAAATCTCTCCGATTTCTTTCAGCATAACTTCGTGAATGTCACGCTCCGCCATCCAGTACTCCATCAATGCACTACCGCTCAAGAAATCGCCATACAGGCTTTTCTGGCTTCTGTATTTCTGCCATTCTTCGGTCTGAAACACTTTTTGGAACAAATCCTGATAGTAGGCTGCAGCTTCGGCAGACATTCCGGGAGGTCCGACAACGCTTCTTTGCATGTAATAGACGAATTCGTTGCCAAGTTCGCCGAAAGTCGGCGCGTCCGGAAACACTTCCAATCTATTATCTGTGAACGCGCCAAGCGGTACTGTGTTGCCAGCTTCATAGAAACCCAGTTGCTCAGACGGGTTGTTCACGGTGGAATTCGCATTGTTACCTGCAAGTTCTTTCGCAACACGGCCGCCGCCCTTGAATGGAACGTAGGTCATACTGAGATCATAGGTTCGGTTCAAGAAGTCAGTAATCAACTGATCTTCCTGCCCTTTACCGGTGCCAGCCATAATCCAGTTTTCACCGGCTGCTTTGGCTGCCGCCACAAACTCGTCTACATTGGTAATGCCGCTGTCTTTGTTGACCCACAGCAGAAATGTATCTTCCGCCATTCTTCCAATCGGAGTGAATGTCGAGATATCAATTTCCAGGTTTGGTTGACGCAGAGGCGTTGTGTAGAAGCTGTTCAAGGTAACCATTACGGTATGGTTCTTTGCCGCGCCTGAGGTATTATTCATATGAACCAGAGCTTCCGCTCCAGAACCGCCAGGTTTGTTGATCGGCACTAAGGGCTTGCTAGACAAACTATGTTTCTCGATAATGGATTGCATCAATCGAGCCATTTTGTCGGCACCACCGCCTTTACCAGCCATGATGACAAAGTCAACCGGCTTTTTCGGATCAAATTCAGCGACTGCAACTTGAACCTGCGTGACTGATAGAAGCACCAGTGCCAGCATGCTCAAGGCCGCCAAAATTGACTTCTTGATTTGAGTCATATCACTTTCTCCATTTTAAAAATTAGATGAAACTCTAATATAGCATTTTTATCGGAACATCAGAATTGCATACTATATACAATATACCACAATTTTTTTACTACACCAAAAATGTATTGAAAAAAATTATAGACTCAGTTAGACGCGGTCGGAATAGTGAATATTAGACAGAATTTGACCCCGATGTACGCCATTTCTTTATTGCATAAGAGGGTGCAATACATCGCTGTGGATTCTGTCGGTCGGAAAATTCGGAAAGAAATATCGGATTCGTTTTAATCAACCTGCATTTGCAGACTTTCACATCGGTCAAGTTGAGTATATTTACTGCGATATATTTTTCAATTGCTGAGAATGGTGTTCAAATTCTAAATGAGTGGGGTAACAGAATGACCTTTGATTTTCGCAGCGACACCGTAACCAAACCGACGGATGCCATGCGCGCTGCGATACAGCAAGCGGAAGTTGGTGATGACGTCTATGGAGAAGACCCAACAGTCAATCGATTGCAGGACGTCATGGCGGAGAAGTTTGGAATGGAAGCTGGGATATTTGTTACCAGCGGTACGCAGGCGAATTTACTAGCTCTGCTGTCGCACTGCAGCCGAGGAGATGAGTATATAGTGGGTCAGGTCGCTCATACCTACAAATATGAAGGTGGTGGCGGTGCGGTGCTAGGTGGCATCCAGCCTCAGCCTCTTGATTTCGAGGAAAACGGAACAATAAATTTGGATGTGGCACAGGGTTTTGTCAAACCCGATGATGATCACTTCGCCAACACCCGTCTTTTCTGTCTGGAAAACACGATTGCTGGCAAAGCACTGCCGATGAAGTATCTTCATGATGCTGCTCAATTTGTGAAATCAAACGGTCTGGCGTTTCATCTTGACGGCGCACGCGTCTTCAATGCGGCTGTATTTCACGGAGTTGATGTTGCTGACATTACCGAACGGTTTGACACGGTGTCGTGCTGTTTTTCAAAGGGACTGGGTGCACCATTAGGCTCGATTTTGTGCGGCGACCGTGAAACCATTCGCGCCGCTCAACGCTGGCGAAAGCTAGTCGGAGGCGGAATGCGTCAGAGCGGAGTGGTTGCTGCGGCAGCTTTGTTCGCAGTCGAAAACAACATAGCAAGATTGGCAGAAGATCACCACAACGCAAATTGGATTGCAGAACAGTTGTCTTCGATTGATGAGATTGATGTTGAGTTTCACGAGAATCAAACCAACATGGTTTTCGTATCGGCAGGTCGCAAGCAGGTCGGTGAACTGGCTCAGTTTCTTCGTGGTAGCGGAATCATTGTCACTCCTGGCTCACCGATGCGCCTGGTGACCCATCTTGATGTTGACCGGGCAGCTGCATCACTGCTGGTAGATGGAATTAAAAAATTTTTCTCTCGCTGATTTTGGCAGACATCGCTCCCAACTCGCGGTCAGGCAAATCAATTCGCGAGGATCAAACGATCAGATTTTCACTCTTCAAGTTTAAGTCGTTGACCGACTGAATCAGCTACGACACATAGAATCTCGAACATCATAGTTGCTCCTACCAAGGCGGTATTACCGGAAGGATCAAACGGTGGAGCTACTTCGACGACATCGCCGCCTATAAGATTCAGCCCCTGAAGAGACCGAATCATCATCTGCGCTTCAAGAGTGGTAAACCCGCCGACTTCCGGTGTTCCGGTACCTGGGGCATAGACCGGATCCAGCCCGTCTACATCAAAACTGATATAAGTCGGGCCGTCACCGACGATGTCTCGCGCTTCCTCCATGATTGACTTCCACCCCCTTTCTGCAAACTCTTCCATGTAAATCACTCGCATGCCGGTATCGTGACTGAATTTCCAGATATCCAGATCGTTCAGACTGCCGCGGATACCGATCTGGATGGTCCGCTTTGGATCCAGCAATCCTTCCTCTACCGCTCTTCTGAAAGGGGCACCGTGATGAAACTTAGAACCGAGATAGTCATCGCCGGTATCGCAGTGGGCGTCGAAATGTACCATGCCGACCGGACGTTCACACGCAATTGCACGATAAATCGGAAGGGTGACCGAGTGATCACCGCCAGCAGAAACAGGCACAATGCCGCGTTGATGAATCTGATTGAAATAGTATTCGATTTCGTCCAGACTTTCTTCAAGGTGAAACGGCTTTTGAATCCAGGCGTCTCCCAAGTCTGCGATGTTACAAAGATCGTATGGGCAGATTCCAGACGACTGATTCTTGCGTCTCATCAGACTCGACTGGTTTCTGATTTCTCGGGGGCCGTGTCTGGCGCCGGTACGATTGGTAACGCCGCCATCAAAAGGAACTCCCACCAGACCAAGATCGACATCGTCCCAGCTTTCCGAATGCGGTGCACGCATAAATGTGGGTATTCCGGTGTAGCGAGGACGCTGTATCGGATCATTAAAGGCTTCGTATTCGTACATGTTGCCGATTCTCCTGAAAACTTGTGATTTGTCCTAGTGTTATTGTATGGAAGGCCGTATAACTCCTGCTGATCTTTTTGCGACAGTTTTCACTTCCGGCTGTAACCATGGTTTCAATTCATCAGCCATTTCTGCATTCAAATCGCAAAAATTTGAAATTAGCCAACCCATTGCGACCTCCGCTGCACGTCTCGAACCGTCGTCAATCTTCAATGCAAAACCGAGTGGATTCGAGTTGACAGTCATTCCTGCGTACATGCCTTCCGCTCCCACCTTGATCAGCACTCTTCCATGGGTGGCCAAGGCAACCACAGTGCAGAAACGATTTTCGCCGCCGACAAGTTCCGGAAATTCCGCCATTGCCGAACAAATTTGGTGAACCGAGCTCTGACGGGCAATAGAGTCGAAATTACCGGAGGCGAGTTTTCCGAAAGCCAATGCAATGCCGTGTAGAGAGATACCAACTACGGGAATGCCACAGCCATCCGTGCCGAATGGTCGCGCTTCCAGCGGTTCCTCAGTCAGTTCCTGAAGCACCTTCAGGACGCTTTGCTGGACTGGATGCGAACGCTTGACATAGCCTTTTATCGGTACATCGTTGTGTTTGGCAACAGTAATGAATCCTACATGTTTTCCAGAGCAGTTATTGTGTAGAGAATTCGCTTCAATTCCTTCGCGAATCATTTCAATTCGGGTGTGATGATGAGAGGGATATTGCACACCGCACTCAAGCGCGGATTCATCCATTCCGATTTTCTCCAACCACCTGCGCACTCCATCTACATGTCTAGACTCGCCAGAATGCGAAGCGCAGGCAAGCGCAATTTGTTCGTTTCCGAGTTTATAGCGCACTAAAGCACCGGACTCTGCTAGCACGATCGCCTGCAGTGGTTTGATTGCCGACCTCGGATAAATGGGACGATTTACATCACCGCATGCCGCGACCGTTTCGCCTTGCGAATTCACCACGATGGCAGCGCCCCGATGGAAGCTTTCAACCATATCGCCGCGAATGACTTCGACTAGAACTGGATTAATTGAATCCTTCAAACCTGTTCCTTGGCGGTTGTATTCGATCAGTCTCGTCGAATTTAGTGTCATTTCGTATATGATTATTGTTTGATTATATCGAATCGAAAAAGGCACACACTTCATGACCGTACTCTTGGTTGAACGTAATGAAACGCTGAAAATTTTGTCACTGAATCGACCTGAACGTGCAAATTCACTGAGTGCAGAGCTGGTTCAGGCTTTGACCGATACGTTCAGTGAGTCGTGTACTGATGGCACCCGAACGCTAGTTATTCGGGGGAACGGCAAATCTTTTTGTTCAGGCTTTGATCTTAGCAACTTGGAAAGCGAGAGCGAAGTGGCAGATCGCATTCTGAAGGTTGAGACAATGCTCCAGTCAGTGCATCACGCACCGTTTCTAACTGTTGCACTTGTACATTCCATGGCTTTCGGAGCGGGGGCTGACCTGGTGTGTTCGTGTAACATTCGAATTGCGGAACCTGATAGTCGATTCTGCATGCCGGGACTGAACTTTGGAATTGTGCTCGGAACCAGGCGTCTTGCACATCGGATTGGAACGGATAATGCAATCAACGTGTTAATCAATACTCGAGTATTCGATGCTTCAGAAGCGCTGAAGATGGGTTTCCTAACGCGGATTGCGAGTCAGAAAGAATGGTCGGAACAGATCGAATTAGCAAAGCAAGCGGGAGCGGCAATCGCGAGCGAACATGTGAGACAAATGTTGAGAGTCGCGGTTCCCGATACCCGCTCGGAAGACATGGCGGATTTGATTGAGTCAGTCAACGTGCCTGGTTTGGTCGATCGAATCACAAGTTACAGAAATTCACTGCGCAAACGCTCCGGCAAATAGCCAGCTAAAATTCGATGAGAATGATGATTCAGTTTTTCAGTTATGTGGGGCCGCTTCGAGCTATGCTCTACATACTGGTGCTGATGCTGGCAGTTTCTGCTCTTTTTTCTTTCGGAGAGACACACAAGTCCGGACTGATGATGTTCCCGACTCTGATTGCACCGACGCTGGTTCCGATGCTCTTTTTTATAATTCCACTGGACATGACAATGTGCAAAATCATGATGTCGGATAAAAGTAAGAAATCGCGTAAACGCTACAAGAACATGATTTGGTTGGACCTGGCAGCTTTGGCAATACTGTTCATTGCCTGGCTTCCCTTTTACAAACGACTGTTGTTGTCCTGAGCGCTCTCATGACGAGGAAGATTCAATAGGGTGGGCAAGTCCTTCGACAATTTCGGTATTGGGAGTATGTAGGAAAACCTCAGAAGAAACGAGAATTTTCCAGCTACGACTTGATCCGCCTAGAACGATATTCTCCCGCTGCATGACTGCACTGTCCACCCATAGAGGCAGATTATCCGGTAATCCGATCGCAGTGACCCCTCCAACCGTCATTCCTGTAATCCGTTGAGTTTCTTCTGTCCCTGCGAACGATACTTTCCTCGTACCAAGTTTCTTTCTAACGACGTGATTTACATCCAGACGGCAATTTGCCAGTACCACGCAGGCAGCAAATTTTGCTTCGCCGGACTTCGACTTAACGACAATCGTGTTTGCACAGTCTTCCACTGCGTACTCATAGTGTTCAATGAAAACCTGAGTATCTGCAAGATCCGGATCACATGGCATTAATTCATAAGGAATTGCCAATTCGTCCAGATGCTGACGGAGCTTTGCGGTCTGCGGGTCGGTCACTTGGAGGCAAACGTGTTTTTCTGTGCCAGGAAGAATAGACTGGCGCCGACAATTATCAGTGGCACGGAGAGTACCTGTCCCATTGTCCCCCAGTCGGAAATGATGAATCCTGGAACTGCATCAGGTTCGCGAAAAAACTCCACGAATATTCGAAATGCCCCATAACAGGTCAGAAATAACCCTGTGACAGCCCCTGTTGCTTTGGGTGTTGAGGAATAAAGCCATAGTATTGCAAATAGTGCGACTCCCTCTAAAGCAGCTTCATATAGTTGTGAAGGGTGTCTTGCAAGCTGTAGGGGATCAATTGGAAAAATCATGCCCCAAGCCACTTCGGTCGGTCGGCCCCATAGTTCTTGATTGATGAAGTTTGCAATTCGCCCAAAGAAAAAGCCGACGGCACAGAGCGGACTTGCAAAATCTGCCAATCGAATAAATGACACTTTGAATTTACGGCTGAATATGAGACCGCCAGCGGCTGCACCCAATAATCCGCCGTGAAAAGACATGCCACCCTCCCAAATTTTGAAAATATCAATCGGATTCGTGATGTAATGGAGGAAATGGTAAAACAATGAATATCCGATTCGTCCACCGAGGATTGCGCCAAGGGCGATATAGAGAATCAGGTCGATGACCTGAGTTTGGGAAATCGGAGACAATGAGGCAGAGGCTCTGACCCTGCCCAGCACAATAGCGCCGACTATGCCGGCAAAATATGCAACTCCGTACCACCGAATCTGCAGAATTCCAAGATCAAGCGCAACTGGATCAATTTCTGGATATGTAATCATTCGATTTTGACAGTCAGTAATTGAAGTATTTGTTGAATTACCTGAAAATGGCGGTACAGATGTCTTTTTCAATTTTTAGTATACATTCGATCTTAGGTCGGCTTTGCGCGTCGATTCCTAATTCGGCTTGGTGCGAGAGCAGTACCGGATATCAAATCATCAAGGTTTACAAATGAATGAAGGAACACCTAGTCCGAATAGGCTGATCAACGAAACAAGTCCTTATCTACTCCAGCATGCTTACAATCCTGTTGACTGGTATCCTTGGGGTCCAGAGGCACTGGAAAGAGCAAAAAATGAAAATCGACTGATTCTCCTGTCCATCGGCTACTCCGCATGTCACTGGTGTCATGTCATGGAACGAGAGTCATTCGAGGACGAAGAAATTGCCGAAATCATGAATGAAAACTATGTTTGCATCAAGGTTGATCGGGAAGAACGTCCAGACCTCGACAAGGTCTACCAAACTGCTCATCAGATGTTCAATCAACGTGCCGGAGGATGGCCACTGACAGCGTTCCTCACTCCAGACGAACACACCCCGGTGTTTGTCGGCACCTATTTCCCTGATGCGCCGCGCGCTGGAATGCCGTCATTTGGCTTACTTCTTGAAAATGTCGCAGAGCAGTATCAGGAAAAGAGACAGCATCTTGCTCAACACAACAAGGTTATAAAAGACGCATTTGCGCGTCTAAGAACAGTGGCAAGCAACAGCGAACTGCCGCTTGAGGAATCACTCATGGAGTCGGCGGTTCAGGAACTTTTTCAGCAGTATGACCCTGTTTATGGAGGTTTCGGTGATGCACCAAAATTTCCACATCCTACCCAATTAGTACTGTTACTGGCGTTTGGGCGACGTCAGCAAGCCAACACAGTAAAAAAGGAAAGAGCCATCGACATTACAGTGCATACACTGGAGGCAATGGCAAATGGCGGTTTGCGTGACCAAATTGGCGGAGGATTCTGTCGATATTCAGTGGATGCAATGTGGGAAATTCCTCACTTTGAGAAGATGCTGTATGACAATGCACAGTTGCTTCCAATCTACGCTGACGCGGGCATTCTGAACAATCGCCAGGATTTTCTCGATATAGCAGTACAGACAGGCGAATGGGTAATTCGGGAAATGCAGTCCGAAACCGGTGGTTATTTTTCCACAATTGATGCAGATTCTGAGGGTGAAGAAGGAAAATTCTACGTTTGGACAGCTGAGGAATTGAAAGAAAAGCTTTCCTATGAAGAATTTAAAGTTGTAGACATTCGCTATGGACTTCGAGGTGAACCGAATTTTGAGGACAATTGGCACTTGAGAGTTGTCAATCCGCTCCGCGTCGTTGCAGAACGGTCTGGAATACCGAATTCGGAAATTCCGATATTACTTGAAAGCGCCCGTCAAAAGTTGTTTTCGATTCGCAACAGACGAGTTCCACCCGGTCGGGATGAAAAAATTCTCGCATCATGGAATGGTCTCATGATCAAAGCGATGGCCAGAGCTGGCAGACTGCTCAAGCGACCGGACTTCATTGACTCAGCAGTGCGCTCGCTCGAATTTGTACATACTCAAATGTGGAAAAATGGCAGATTGCTTGCAACAGCCAAAGACAATAGAGCGCATTTGAATGCGTATCTTGATGATTATGCATTCCTGGCGGATGGTATTTTCGAACTATTGCAGGCTAGGTGGAGCAATTCTGACCTGAACTTTGCAATAGAGCTGTTAGATGTTCTACTGGATCGATTCACAGACCCGACGACGGGCGCATTTCACTTTACCTCCGATGATCACGAAACATTGCTTCACCGCGCCGTACCAACTCATGACGAGGCGACTCCCTCCGGTAACGGAATTGCTGCACAGGTTCTAGCCAAGGCAGCCTATTTGCTTGGTGAAAATCGATACATGGATGCTGCGACGAAAACCATGCATGCACTGCATCCGGCAGCACTGCACCTGCCGTCGGCATTTGGCGCCAGCGTGATTGCAATTGAGGAAACGATCAATCCAAGTCCTATTGTGGTGATTCGAGGCAAACTTGACAAGATTAATGAATGGGCGGATGCCTGCATCGAAGTTGCCCCACTAAACACGATGGTATTTCCAATCCCGCTGGACGCAGAAGAAGGGCTTTCAGGACTACTGAAAGAAAAATCCGGCGGTACCGATGTGGTTGCCTATCTTTGCAGTGGATTTACCTGTTCTGCGCCTTGTAGTTCACTTGAAGAGCTGAAAAAAATAATCGGGAATGTCTAGTGCATCGAATTGTCATGGTGAGTGTTCCTGATTCACATTCAATTGGAAGAGACGATTCGTCGAATCAACACCAATAGCAAAAATGAACTGACTGCAATTACCATGACGATCACAAAGCCATTCGCGCCCCAGATTGTCATAGCAAATCCGGCGGATCCAGGTGCCAACGTGCCGGCAATTCCCCACATCACCCCGAATGCGGCGTTTCCAGCCGCGAGCTGCGCTCCGCGAAATCGTTGCCCCATGATTGCCAGTGCAACTGTGTAAATTCCGGCAATTGCTCCACCCCAAACGAGCATAACTGGCCACACAATAATATGAGTCTCTATGATAAACGGCAGTGACAACGCACCGAGCAATACGACCAACGCACAGACAAATATCAGAGAATAGCGATTGACTTTATCTGCAAGCCAGCCAATGAGGGGCTGTGCCGCCATCGACCCAACTGCCAAGACAGTAAGAAACAGTGCCGCAACTCTTTCCGTCACTCCATTTTGAAGGGAGTAGACCGGCAGGAGAGTGATGAGTGCTGCCTCTTCGAAAGCCATGAGTGCAGCGGCGCAAACAAGCGTTGGCGCCCACAGCATGAATCTCCAGACGTGAGAAACCTGTCCACCAGTAAAATCCGGTGAGGAATCTCGCGTCCATCGCAGTGGAATTAGACTCAACGCAGCCACGATTGACGCAACAAGAAACGGCAGCGAACCTTCAGCACCAAAAAAAACGATAAAAAGCGGGGACACGGCAAAGGTTGCGCTCAGTGTCAGTGTGTATAGCCCCAGCACTTGACCGCGCGAACGATCATCCGCTATTTCGTTGATCCAAGTTTCACTCACGACAAACAGAACAGAGCCTGCCACGCCCATGAGGAAGCGACTGATGAACCACACATACACGTTGTCAATGAACATCATCACCAGAATCAAAATAATGTCTGCACAAATGGAGAGGAATACCAATCGACTTACATTGACCGTACGCATAATCAGTGGTATGACAGGTGAGGCGATGACTGAGGCGATGAATGGCGTTGCACCCATGATCCCGATCCATGAGGGGGGAAATCCACGCGCCTCCATTTGCAGACTGATCAGCGGATAGAAAAACCCTATGGTCAATCCATAAATAGAAATTACACAAATTATGGACAGAAGAATCCTTCGATGAGAAGGATCCGGCATAATATAGCGAATGTAATTATTCACTACACTGTGATCGAGATTCCGCCTCGTCGATCATCACCAAACCCCGCAACTTCAGAGTCTGCATGTGTTGCTGTGTGCACTCCGCCAAAAAACACATCGCGATTTTGGAAACGGGTACTGCTGTCGAAAGCCTGCAAGACAGATTCCAAATCAGAGCTTTCAAAAATATCTTCGACAAATGCCACTTTCTGATGAAAGTGGACGCGCGGTGCTCGGACTGCGTCTTCCACAGACATCCTGAAGTCAATCAAATTTATCAGTACCTGCTGGATGGCTGAAGGGATTCGATTCGAGCCCCCGCTGCCGATTGCGATCAAACGATTATCCGGCGCGCGTGCAACGGAGGGTGACATCATTGAGCTGAGTCGTGAATTCGGCGGCCAATCGGCCAATCCGTCCGGATTGACGTCATGTTCCCCCAGCATATTGTTCAGCATAATTGAAGTGCCAGGAATCATTGCTCCGCATCCTTCGCCATTGCTTACAGAGACCGATGCGGCATTTCGGTGCCGGTCAATTATAGAAATGTGAGTGGTTCCACGATTTGCCTGTGCGTGATTCAGAAGATTTTGCTTATACAGTTCGTACAGGCCTGCATCAAAATCGGCAGTCGAGCTTGAATCTTCTCCATTCAGAGTGCTGCAAGCTGCAATGGTATTCAGCACCTCGGAAAGATGCTGGGAAGATCCCGGTTGAAATTGTCCCAGATTCTTACGGTTTAATCGTGATAGTCCCAGTGCGATTAAGATTCCACCATTGGAAGGTGCTGGATTCAGAAGTACGGAATAGTTCCCGTAATTCATCTCGAGTGGTTTACGCAGTTCAACTTGATAGTTTGCCATGTCTTCATATGTGACAACACCACCGGATTGCGATATGTGATTCACTGCTTTGGCGATTTCGCCCCGATAAAACAAGGCATCTGCTTCTATCGCAAGGGATTCAAGCAAATCGACGTAGTTGGGGAAAAATATTGTTTCTCCTGCTTCTACTGTGGACCCCGGGTTGCGTGTACTCTCAAATATTTCTCTCGAGGTTTCAGTTAGGTAAATCGGAGTCAGGATTCTGAATATATGTGCCTGCATTTCAGTGACTTCGATGCCTTGTTTCAGCATCTGAAGCGCCGGCTGCACCAACTCTCTCATGGGCATTGATGAATAGCGTTTCGCAATTTCAAAGATGCCCTTAACATAGCCAGGGACTGCGCTGGTGCCGCAGCCAATGATGAATTCCTGTTGAGTGCTTCCGAAGTCGCACAAGAAGGAACGTGAGTCTATCGCATCCAGATTCTTGCGCCGACTTGGTGTTTGAACGAAAAAATCAAACAAAATGGGAGTACTGTCATTGGGCGCAGCCATCAAAAATCCGCCTCCGCCTAAGGAAGCGAGAGCCGGTTCAACGATACATGCAGTATGCATAGCGGCAATTGCAGCATCAAAGGCGTTTCCGCCAGCTTTCAAAATTTCAGCTGCCGCTTCAGCGGTTTTCGGATGGCCAGCGGCAACGATTCCTTTGTTCATATGTAGCCTGCGTCAACATGCAAAAATTCCAATGTAAGTGATAACATAGCAAATTATGTGCAATTACCACCAAGCAGATTCAAGAAGTACAAATGGCAAGTCAAATTAAAATACCAGACAACGGTGAAAAAATCACGATTCAAGGTGGCACGCTGAGCGTGCCAGAAAATCCCATTATCGGATATGTCGAGGGCGATGGCATAGGACCTGACATTACTCGTGCATCCATGCGCGTGTGGAATGCGGCCGTTGAACTCGCTTATGGCAACAGTCGCAAGATTCACTGGTGCGAGCTTTTCATGGGTGAAAAAGCAGGTAGTCTCTATGATGGAAATTATTTTCCAGATGAGACACTCGAAGCCATTGAGGATTTGGTTGTTGCGATAAAGGGGCCCTTGTCTACACCAGTCGGTGGCGGATTTCGTTCACTGAATGTTTCTCTTCGCCAGTCTCTAGATTTGTATGCATGCATTCGTCCGGTGAAATATTTTGCAGGGGTTCCTTCACCCATGCGGCGACCTGAAGAAGTGGATGTGGTCATATTCAGGGAGAACACGGAGGATGTCTATTCAGGCATTGAATTTCCAAGCGGTTCGCAAGAGAATGAAAAATTGGCAAAGTTTCTGCGCGAGGAAATGGATGTAAATTTCGAGGAAGGTGCCGGACTTGGAATCAAGCCAGTCAGCGAAGCGCGTACCAAGAGACTGGTTCGAAAGGCAATTCAGTATGCCCTAGATTCCGGCCGACAGAGCGTAACACTGGTGCACAAGGGTAACATCATGAAATATACCGAAGGTGCATTTCGCTCCTGGGGATATGAATTAGCACGCGAAGAATTTGCTGATGTTACGGTAACTGAAGACCAGGTTTGGGAGATGTACGATGGCGAAGCACCCGAGGGCAAGGTAGTAATCAAAGACCGAATCGCTGATATCATGTTTCAATTGCTGCAGTTACGGCCGGCAGAATTCGATGTCATCGCAACCACCAACTTGAATGGTGACTATCTGTCCGATGCTGTTGCCGCTGAAGTGGGCGGTATCGGCATTGCTCCAGGCGCTAACATCGCAGACCATGTCGCTGTGTTTGAGGCAACTCATGGTACAGCGCCGAAGTATGCCAATCAGGACAAGGTAAATCCTTCATCACTTTTGCTGTCCGGTGTCATGCTGCTTGAATATATCCGCTGGCAGGAAGCTGCCGATCTCATCAGCGAGACGTTTCCAAAAGTGATTCATCAGGGGAAAGTCACCTATGATTTTGCGAGACTGATGGAAAACGCAACAGAGGTTTCGACGAGCGAGTTCGCCTCTGCACTAATTCAGGAGATGAAAAGCTGAAGCCCGTTTCGACCCTGTGGTGTATAGGTGGCGGGCGCGCGCCGCGGTGGAAATCCCCGAGTTCAGATGGGTGAACACAATCGTGGAGAATATCAAAACGGCACTATGCAGTATGCATCACTCGGTGAACTCGAAGTATGCCCAGCATTATCCGTCCGAGTTCCGTTATCGGTTCAATCGTCGGTATGATCTGTCCGGACTGGTAGAACGTCTGGAGTATGCGGCTGTTCAGAGCGCACCGTTGCCGGAACGATTGTTAAAAGTCGGCTTTTGATTAGAGGTAATTAGTGTCTGGCAGAAAACTCCCAATATGCTGAATGTTCGGTAATAGTTCGAGGAGTTTTTTTTCATTTTTCGCAGTGGAGGCTGGGTAAACACCCGAATCAAGGGGAAATGACGTTGTGATTTGAATTTTCTCTGCAAATTCCACTAGTCAAGCACGCTGGGGGCACTCGGCAAACCGTAAAATATCGTCCAACGCAAAAGTCTCATTTTCGGATTTTTTGGTAAAAGTTTATGTTATGCTATTATCGGTTGCGGATGGCTTGTATGCTCGCCGTTTTCAGTTATGAGAATCAGCAAACCTGATAAATTGAAAGATTGTTTCACGCCTCTTTTTTTCGGCGTGGATGAATTAACGCAAGCACTCCCCCCCCCCCCCCTTGCTGGCGGCCGTAACGTACCGCACCTCTGCCACCGCCTGACTGACAGTCCCCGCCGCCCGGCGGGATCCGCATCCGCCGATTCGTTCCTCTCCCGCGTCCTGCGCCCGGCCACCCTGGCGGTGGTGCTCGCAGCGCTGGCCGGCCTCACCGCCCCGGCGCAGGCCCAGACGGACCAGACGGAGACACTCGTCAGCAATCTCGGCCAAACGTCGTCCAAGTATCTAGCTGATACGCCGAATAACGCCCTATCGTTCACCACCGGCGCGAACATCGAAGGATACACGATCAGCTCCGTCGATCTGGACATCAACGATGCCACCAGCTCGGAGTTCACCCTCGAAATCTGGTCGGCCACCAACACCACCATCACGCCCAACGACAAGCTCTTCAAACTCACCAACAAGGGCCCCGCCGGGAAACAGAAAGGATTGGTGAATTTCACCGCCCCGGATAACACGGTGCTGACGGAGCGCACGACCTACTTCCTGTTCTTCCACGAGACGACCCTGGGCTTGTATCATAACGCCACCTATGGTAACTCCGAGAGCAGCGAATTCGGCTGGGAAATCGGCGACGTGATGTACTGGCAACGAAGGACGCAATCCGGCACTCAAATCCATTGGAACGAGGATTCGGATGGCAGGGTCCCGCGGATCGCGATCAAGGGCTCCGAGGTCGCCAACGTGACACCGCCGACGGTGACGCTGATTCTGACGCCGGATTCGATCTCGGAGAACGGCGGGAGCAGCACGGTGACGGCAACGGTAAGTTCCGCGTCGAGCGCGCCGTTCACGGTGACGGTGTCGGCGGCGCCGGGCGCCAACGCGGCGGCGGAAGACTTCACGCTGAGTTCGAACACGACCCTGAGCTTCGCGGCGAACGCGACGGACAGCACCGGGTCGGTGACAATCACGGCGGCTGACAACAACGTGGACGCGCCGGACAAGACGGTGACGGTGTCGGCGGTGGTCGTCAACAGCCAGGGCATTGAGAACCCGTCCAACGCGGCATTAACGATCATCGACGACGAAGTGGCGCCGGCGGTGACGCTGATTCTGACACCGGATTCGATCACGGAGAACAGCGGGAGCAGCACGGTGACGGCGACGCTCAACCACCCGTCGAGCGTGGCGACGACGGTGACGGTGTCGGCAACGGCGGTGTCCCCGGCGGTTGCTGCGGACTTCACACTGAACGGGACGGCTTTGACGATTGCGGCCGGTGCGACGGAAAGCACCGGGTCGGTGACGATTACAGCGGTCGACAACAACGTGGACGCACCGCACAAGACGGTGACGGTGTCGGCGTCGGCTGTCAACAGCCAAGGCGTGACGGCGCCTTCGAGTGTGACGCTGTCGATCAACGACAACGATGCGGCACCGACAGTGACGCTGCATCTGTCGCAGGTGTCGGTCGCGGAGAACGGCGTGAGCAGCACGGTGACGGCGACGCTCAACCACCCGTCGAGCGTGGCGACGACGGTGACGGTGTCGGCAACGGCGGTGTCCCCGGCGGTTGCTGCGGACTTCACACTGAACGGGACGGCTTTGACGATTGCGGCCGGTGCGACCGGGGTGGTGGATTACCAGCACCGGTGACGGTGTGGTGACGATTACAGCGGTCGACAACAACGTGGACGCACCGCACAAGACGGTGACGGTGTCGGCGGTCGGCTGTCAACAGCCAAGGCGTGACAGCGCCTTCGAGTGTGACGCTGTCGATCAACGACAACGATGCGGCACCGACAGTGACGCTGCATCTGTCGCCGAATTCGGTCGCGGAGAACGGCGGGAGAAGCGCGGTGACGGCAACGCTCGGCCATCCGTCCAGCGAAGAGACAACGGTGACGGTGTCGGCGGCGGCAGTGCCCCCGGCGATTGCTGCGGACTTCACGCTGAACGGGACGACTTTGACGATCGCGGCCGGTGCGACGGAAAGCACCGGGTCGGTGACGATTACAGCGGTCGACAACAACGTGGACGCACCGCACAAGACGGTGACGGTGTCGGCATCGGCCGTCAACAGCCAAGGCGTGACGGCGCCTTCGAGTGTGACGCTGGCGATCAACGACGACGAGGCGGCGCCGACAGTGACGCTGCATCTGACGCCGGATTCGATCGCGGAGAACGGCGGGAGCAGCGCGGTGACGGCGACGCTCGACCATCCGTCGAGTGTCGCGACGACGGTGACAGTGACGGTGACGGCCGTGTCCCCGGCGGTTGCGGGAGACTTCACGCTGAGCCAGAACAAGATTTTGATGATCGCGGCTGGCGCGACGGAAAGCACTGGGTCGGTGACCATCACCGCGGTCGACAACAGCACCGTCGAACCGGACAAGACGGTGACGGTGACGGCGGCCGCGAACAATTCGGTGGGGGTGACGGCACCTTCGAATGTGGCGCTGATCATCACCGACAACGATAGAGCGCCGACGGTGACGCTGATTCTGACGCCGGATTCGATCGTGGAGAACGGCGGAAGCAGCGCGGTGACGGCAACGGTAAGTCCCGCGTCGAGCGCGCCGTTCACAGTGACGGTGACGGTGTCGGCGGTGTCCCCGGCGGTTGCGGGGGACTTCACGCTGAGTCAGAACACGACCCTGAGCTTTGCGGCGAACTCGACGACGAGCACTGGGTCGGTGTCGGTCACGGCCAATGACAACGATGTGCATGCCTTGGACAAGGCGGTGACGGTGACCGGGAGCGTGACCGGGGGGACGAACGTGATCCCGCCGCCGGCAGCGACGCTGGCCATCGCCGAAGACGAGGCGCCGCCGGCGGTGATGCTGCATCTGACGCCGGATTCGATCGCGGAGAACGGCGGGAGCAGCACGGTGATGGCAACGGTAAGTCCCGCGTCGAGCGCGCCGTTCACGGTGACGGTGTCGGTATCGGCAGTGTCCCCGGCGGTTGCGGGGGACTTCACGCTGAGTCCGAATACGACCCTGAGCTTCGCGGCGAACTCGACGACGAGCACCGGGTCGGTGTCGATCACGGCCAATGACAACGATGTGCATGCCTTGGACAAGGCGGTGACGGTGACCGGGAGCGTGACCGGGGGGACGAACGTAACCCCGCCGCCGGAAACGACGCTGGTCATCGCCGAAGACGAGGTGCCGCCGGCGGTGACGCTGATTCTGACGCCGGATTCGATCGCGGAGAACGGCGGGACCAGCATGGTGAAGGCGACGCTCGACCATCCGTCCAGCGAAGAGACAACGGTGTCGGTGTCGGCGTCGGCCGTGCTCCCGGCGGTTGCGGCGGACTTCACGCTGAACGGGACGACTTTGACGATCGCTGCCGGCGCGACGGACAGCACCGAGGAGGTGACGATCACGGCGGCCGACAACAACGTGGACGCGCCGGACAAGATGGTGACGGTGTCGGCGGTGGCCGTCAACAGCCAAGGCGTTGAGTCCCCGTCCAACGCGGCATTAACGATCATCGACGACGATAGAGCGCCGTCGGTGACGCTGATTCTGACGCTGGATTCGATCGCGGAGAATGGCGGGAGCAGCACGGTGAAGGCGACGCTCGACCATCCGTCCAGCGAAGAGACAGCGGTAACGGTGTCGGCGGCGGCCGTGTCCCCGGCGGTTGCGAGGGACTTCACGCTGAGCCAGAACAAGATTTTGATGATCGCTGCCGGCGCGATGGAAAGCACCGGGGAGGTGACAATCACGGCGATCGACAACAACGTGGACGCGCCGGACAAGACGGTGACGGTGTCGGCATCGGCCGTCAACAGCCAAGGCGTGACGGCGCCTTCGAGCGCGACGCTGGTGATCAACGACGACGAGGCGGCGCCGACAGTGACGCTGCACCTGTCGCCGGATTCGATCGCGGAGAACGGCGGGAGCAGTGCGGTGACGGCGACGCTCGACCATCCGTCGAGTGTCGCGACGACGGTGACAGTGACGGTGACGGCCGTGTCCCCGGCGGTTGCGGGGGACTTCACGCTGAGCCAGAACAAGATTCTGATGATCGCGGCTGGCGCGACGGACAGCACCGGTACGGTGACCATCACCGCGGTCGACAACAGCGCCGCCGGACCGGACAAGACGATGACGGTGTCGGCGGACGCAAACAATTCGATGGGGGTGACGGCACCTTTGGATGTGGCGCTGATCATCACCGACAACGATAGAGCGCCGGCGGTGACGCTGATTCTGACGCCGGATTCGATCGCGGAGAACGGCGGAAGCAGCGCGGTGACGGCAACGGCAAGTCCTGTGTCGAGCGCGCCGTTCACGGTGACGGTGACGGTGACGGCGGTGTCCCCGGCGGTTGCGGGGGACTTCACGCTGAGTCAGAACACGACCCTGAGCTTTGCGGCGAACGCGACGACGAGCACTGGGTCGGTGTCGGTCACGGCCAATGACAACGATGTGCATGCCTTGGACAAGGCGGTGACGGTGACCGGGAGCGTGACCGGGGGGACGAACGTAACCCCGCCGTCGGCAACGACGCTGGTCATCGCCGAAGACGAGGCGCCGCCGGCGGTGACGCTGATTCTGACGCCGGATTCGATCGCGGAGAACGGCGGGAGCAGCACAGTGACGGCGACGCTCGACCATCCGTCCAGCGAAGAGACAACGGTGTCGGTGTCGGCGGCGGCCGTGCTTCCTGCGGTTGCAGGGGACTTCATGCTGAGCGCCAACAAGACCCTGACCATCGCGGCGAACTCGACAACCAGTGCCGGCACGGTGACGGTCCGGGCGGTCAACAACAATGTGGACGCGCCGGACAAGACGGTGACGGTGTCGGCGGTGGCCGTCAACAGCCAGGGCGTTGAGAACCCGTCCAACGCGGCATTAACGATCATCGACGACGATGGAGCACCGGCGGTGACGCTGCATCTGACGCCGTCCTCGATTGCGGAGAATGGCGGGAGCAGCGCGGTGACGGCGACGCTCGATCATCCGTCCAGCGAAGAGACAGCGGTGACGGTGTCGGCGGCGGCCGTGCTTCCTGCGGTTGCGACGGACTTCACGCTGAACGGGACGACTTTGACGATCGCAGCCGGCGCGACGGACAGCACCGGGTCGGTGACGATCACGGCGGCTGACAACAACGTGGACGCGCCGGACAAGACGGTGACGGTGTCGGCATCGGCCGTCAACAGCCAGGGCGTGACGGCGCCTTCGAGCGCGACGCTGGCGATCAACGACGACGAGGCGGCGCCGACAGTGACGCTGCATCTGTCGCCGGATTCGATCGCGGAGAACGGCGGGAGCAGCGCGGTGACGGCGACGCTCGACCATCCGTCCAGCGAAGAGACAACGGTGACGGTGTCGGCGGCGGCAGTGTCCCCGGCGGTTGTGGGGGACTTCACGCTGAGCCAGAACAAGATTCTGATGATCGCGGCTGGCGCGACGGACAGCACCGGCACGGTGACCATCACTGCGGTCGACAACAGTGCCGCCGGATCGGACAAGACGGTGACGGTGTTGGCGGCCGCGAACAATTCGGTAGGGGTGACAGCGCCTTCGAGTGTGACGCTGGCGATCAACGACGACGAAGGGGCGCCGGCGGTGACGCTGATTCTGACGCCGGATTCGATCGCGGAGAACGGCGGAAGCAGCGCGGTGACGGCAACGGTAAGTCCCGTGTCGAGCGCGCCGTTCACGGTGACGGTGTCGGCGTCGGCCGTGCTCCCGGCGGTTGCGGAGGACTTCACGCTGAGTCAGAACACGACCCTGAGCTTCGCGGCGAACGCGACGACGAGCACTGGGTCGGTGTCGGTCACGGCCAATGACAACGATGTGTATGCCTTGGACAAGGCAGTGACGGTGACCGGGAGCGTGACCGGGGGGACGAACGTAATCCCGCCTCCGGCAGCGACGCTGGCCATCGCCGAAGACGAGGCGCCGCCGGCGGTGACGCTGATTCTGACGCCGGATTCGATCACGGAGAACGGCGGGAGCAGCACGGTGACGGCAACGGTAAGTCCCGCGTCGAGTGCGCCGTTCACGGTGACGGTGTCGGCGGCGCCGGATGCCAACGCGGCGGCGGAAGACTTCACGCTGAGTTCGAACACGACCCTGAGCTTCGCGGCGAACGCGACGGACAGCACCGGGTCGGTGACGATCACGGCGGCTGACAACAACGTGGACGCGCCGGACAAGACGGTGTCGGTGTCGGCGGTGGCCGTCAACAGCCAGGGCGTTGAGAACCCGTCCAACGCGGCATTAACGATCATCGACGACGAAGTGGCGCCGGCGGTGACGCTGATTTTGACACCGGATTCGATCGCGGAGAACGGCGGGAGCAGCACGGTGACGGCGTCGCTCGATCATCCGTCCAGCGAAGAGACAACGGTGACGGTGTCGGCGGCGGCAGTGTCCCCGGCGATTGCTGCGGACTTCACGCTGAACGGGACGGCTTTGACGATCGCGGCCGGCGCGACGGACAGCACCGGGTCGGTGACGATCACGGCGGTTGACAACAACGTGGACGCGCCGGACAAGACGGTGACGGTGTCGGCATCGGCCGTCAACAGCCAGGGCGTGACGGCGCCTTCGAGCGCGACGCTGGCGATCAACGACGACGAGGCGGCGCCGACAGTGACGCTGCATCTGTCGCCGGATTCGATCGCGGAGAACGGCGGGAGCAGTGCGGTGACGGCGACGCTCGACCATCCGTCCAGCGAAGAGACAACGGTGACGGTGTCGGCGGCGGCGGTGTCCCCGGCGGTTGCTGCGGACTTCACGCTGAGCCAGAACAAGATTCTGATGATCGCGGCTGGCGCGACGGACAGCACCGGCACGGTGACCATCACTGCGGTCGACAACAGTGCCGCCGGATCGGACAAGACGGTGACGGTGTCGGCGGCCGCGAACAATTCGGTAGGAGTGACAGCGCCTTCGAGTGTGACGCTGGCGATCAACGACGACGAAGGGGCGCCGGCGGTGACGCTGATTCTGACGCCGTCCTCGATTGCGGAGAACGGCGGAAGCAGCGCGGTGACGGCAACGGTAAGTCCCGTGTCGAGCGCGCCGTTCACGGTGACGGTGACGGTGTCGGCCGTGCTCCCGGCGGTTGCGAGGGACTTCACGCTGAGTCAGAACACGACCCTGAGCTTCGCGGCGAACGCGACGACGAGCACCGGGTCGGTGTCGGTCACGGCCAATGACAACGATGTGCATGCCTTGGACAAGGCAGTGACGGTGACCGGGAGCGTGACCGGGGGGACGAACGTAATCCCGCCTCCGGCAGCGACGCTGGCCATCGCCGAAGACGAGGCGCCGCCGGCGGTGACGCTGATTCTGACGCCGGATTCGATCGCGGAGGACGGCGGGAGCAGCACGGTGACGGCGACGCTCGACCATCCGTCCAGCGAAGAGACAACGGTGACGGTGTCGGCGGCGGCCGTGCTTCCTGCGGTTGCAGGGGACTTCATGCTGAGCGCCAACAAGACCCTGACCATCGCGGCGAACTCGACAACCAGCGCCGGCACGGTGACGGTCCGGGCGGTCAACAACAATGTGGACGCGCCGGACAAGACGGTGACGGTGTCGGCGGTGGCCGTCAACAGCCAGGGCGTTGAGAACCCGTCCAACGCGGCATTAACGATCATCGATGACGATGGAGCACCGGCGGTGACGCTGCATCTGACGCCGTCCTCGATTGCGGAGGACGGCGGGAGCAGCGCGGTGACGGCGACGCTCGATCATCCGTCCAGCGAAGAGACAACGGTGACGGTGTCGGCGGCGGCCGTGCTTCCTGCGGTTGCGACGGACTTCACGCTGAACGGGACGACTTTGATGATCGCAGCCGGCGCGACGGACAGCACCGGGTCGGTGACGATCACGGCGGCTGACAACAACGTGGACGCGCCGGACAAGACGGTGACGGTGTCGGCATCGGCCGTCAACAGCCAGGGCGTGACGGCGCCTTCGAGCGCGACGCTGGCGATCAACGACGACGAGGCGGCGCCGACAGTGACGCTGCATCTGTCGTCGGATTCGATCGCGGAGGACGGCGGGAGCAGCGCGGTGACGGCGACGCTCGACCATCCGTCCAGCGAAGAGACAACGGTGACGGTGTCGGCGGCGGCAGTGTCCCCGGCGGTTGTGGGGGACTTCACGCTGAGCCAGAACAAGATTCTGATGATCGCGGCTGGCGCGACGGACAGCACCGGCACGGTGACCATCACTGCGGTCGACAACAGTGCCGCCGGATCGGACAAGACGGTGACGGTGTCGGCGGCCGCGAACAATTCGGTAGGGGTGACAGCGCCTTCGAGTGTGACGCTGGCGATCAACGACGACGAAGGGGCGCCAGCGGTGACGCTGATTCTGACGCCGTCCTCGATCGCGGAGAACGGCGGAAGCAGCGCGGTGACGGCAACGGCAAGTCCCGTGTCGAGCGCGCCGTTCACGGTGACGGTGTCGGTGTCGGCCGTGCTCCCGGCGGTTGCGAGGGACTTCACGCTGAGTCAGAACACGACCCTGAGCTTCGCGGCGAACTCGACGACGAGCACCGGGTCGGTGTTGGTCACGGCCAATGACAACGATGTGCATGCCTTGGACAAGGCAGTGACGGTGACCGGGAGCGTGACCGGGGGGACGAACGTAATCCCGCCTCCGGCAGCGACGCTGGCCATCGCCGAAGACGAGGCGCCGCCGGCGGTGACGCTGATTCTGACGCCGGATTCGATCGCGGAGAACGGCGGGAGCAGCACGGTGACGGCGACGCTCGACCATCCGTCCAGCGAAGAGACAACGGTGACGGTGTCGGCGGCGGCCGTGCTTCCTGCGGTTGCGGGGGACTTCATGCTGAGCGCCAACAAGACCCTGACCATCGTGGCGAACTCGACAACCAGCGCCGGCACGGTGACGGTCCGGACGGTCAACAACAATGTGGACGCGCCGGACAAGACGGTGACGGTGTCGGCGGTGGCCGTCAACAGCCAGGGCGTTGAGAACCCGTCCAACGCGGCATTAACGATCATCGACGACGATGGAGCACCGGCGGTGACGCTGCATCTGACGCCGTCCTCGATTGCGGAGAACGGCGGGAGCAGCGCGGTGACGGCGACGCTCGACCATCCGTCCAGCGAAGAGACAACGGTGACGGTGTCGGCGGCGGCCGTGCACCCGGCGGTTGCGACGGACTTCACGCTGAACGGGACGACTTTGACGATCGCAGCCGGCGCGACGGACAGCACCGGGGAGGTGACGATCACGGCGATCGACAACAACGTGGACGCGCCGGACAAGACGGTGACGGTGTCGGCGGCAACCGTGGACAATGCCGTGGGGGTAACTGCGCCGCCGACCGCAACGCTGATCATCACCGATGACGATCAGAAATCGACCGACATTGTTCTAAGGGTGTCCCCGACGAATGTGGCCGAAGAAGGCGGCAGCCAGATCGTGATGGTGACGGCGAAGTACGGGAGCACCGTCACCATTTTGACCGATACCGCAATCGCCGTGGAGGTGACTGGGAACACTGCCTCGGCGGCCGATGATTTCTCGCCCGTTGCGGAGTTCACCGTCGTTATCGACGCTGGAGAGTTGTCCGGCGAAGAAAGATTCACACTGACGCCGGTCGCGGACCTCGCCGTGGAGGGCGATGAAACCTTGACGGTCAGCGGATCAGCCTCGGGGTACAGTGTACAGCCGGCAGAACTGACGATCATTGACGATGCTGCCGATGCCGGAATCGAACGGATGAACCGGCTTTCGGATGTCAGCGACAACATTCTGCCGCAGGTCGCCCGGACGATTGTGGCGGACACGGTTGTGGCCGTGTCCGGCCGCATCGGGGCGGTGATGTCGGGATCGGGCTTGACCGCCACCTACAGCTTGGAAACGCTGCGGTCGCTGGCGGTGGCGCAGGCCGATTCCGAACAAACTGAGGCGGACGATGCTGCGCTGAAACAGCTGCTCGACGGTGCGACGTTCACGCTGCCGCTGAATGCGGCGGACAATGGACAAGCAGCGGACGGCAGCCAGACGATCTGGGGCGGCGGCGAATTTCGCAATCTTTCCAGCGAAGGCGAGGTTGAATGGGAAGGTGAAATGTCGAGCATCACCCTCGGCACCGACAGGCGCTTGGAGTCCGGCATTCTAGCGGGTGTTGCGGCGATCTGGTCCAAAGGCGCCTTCGACTACCGCCAGCAAAGCCGCGGCGAAGGCGCGTACCGCATTCGAATGACGAGCGCTTACCCCTATTGGGGCTGGTCCACGCAGGATGGGTTGAACCTGTGGGCGACGCTGGGCTACGGCAAAGGCGAAATCCAAATCGACGAACGTGGCGAAGCGCTCGAATCGAGCGATGCTTTGATGAAGGCGGCGGCTGCCGGCATCAGCAGTGAACTGCTTTCCACTGAAGGCCCTGCCCCGGGCGGTGCGGTAACGCTACGGCTCAAGGGCGAAGCCTTTCTGACCAAGGTTTCCGTGAAAGGCAACGGCGGTGCGATTGATTCAACGGCGTCGAATGCCGGACGGCTGCGGTTCACCTTGGAGGGCTCGCAGGATTACGCGCTGGCTTCCGGTGCTCGGCTGACGCCTTCGGCAGAGCTGGGCGTTCGGCATGATTGGGGTGGCGGACTCGAGGGCTCCGGGCTGGAGGTCGGTGCCGCGTTTCTCTACGTCGACTCGGATATTGGTATGGCGCTCGAAGGCCGCGCCCGCGGGCTGGTGGCGTACCGGGCGCAGGACGAACGCCAGGAATACCGGGAATGGGGCGTGTCGGGCTCGATGCGGTTGCTGCCCAAAGCCTACGGGCTCGGCATGTCTTTCGGATTGAATTTGAGCCACGGCGCCGCATCAAGCGGCATTGAAAACCTCTGGTCGCGTCTGGACACGGCACGCACGACGAGCGGCGGTAAATCAACCAGCCGCATCGACACCGAGCTCGGCTACGGATTGAGCGCACCGGGGATGCAAGGCGTCCTGACCCCGTTCGCCGGCGTCGCACTCGATGACGGCACACGGACCTACCGCCTCGGCGGACGCATGAGATTCGACGCGCCCTTCGGCTTAAGCCTAAAGGTAGAGGGCGAACATCGCGAAAGCGGCGGCGCAGACGCCGAACAAAGCCTCATGCTGCGCGGCAGCATGCGCTGGTAGGAGCGTCGGCGGGCGGCAAGTGCTCAGCAAAAGCGCGATCCGGCATGGTTGCGCCATGCCTGCCGGATTGACACGCGCGGAACCGTTGTATTGGGGGCCGGCATTGTTTCTGGATTTCACAGCATCCTCAGGCATCTTCGCACAATTCTTCACATTATTCAGATATTTCCCCAATGCAAAAACACCATGTGAATCAAAACGATTCAAGCCCTCCAAGTCGATCTCATTGCAGAGGACGGCAGGCAAATTGAGGCGGCAGATTTTCGCGTGATATGGGGTGGATTCTATTGGAGTAAATTTTATCGATCTGCCATTGTGTGCCGCATCCATAATTGTCAGCACTCCCCACCCGTAAAAATTTCTAGCTGGATTCCGCGATTGTCCTCTTGATATTGCAGCAATACGCAGCTAGATCAAAAACAGACGCCTTGTCCATCCGATCCATTGAAATTCGGTCGTCTTCCTCCCGTACAAGAAAAATCTTTTGGATGGGGTGATGCCGTTTTGCTTTTTAGCCTGTTCACTTGAGAATACACTTCGGCCGAGATTTTCGTTATCCAACTATGTCATCCAACTGTTCGATATTCTGAGCTGTTGCATGCAACGGCAATTCGGCTTGCCACATTTCTGGTACACCTGTTTGAGGGTGCCGCGGCGGAACGGGCCGATGGAGATGAGTTTCTTAAGGATGCCGGCGCGCCGGGTTTCGAGTTGTTGGCGAGTGTCGGTCTGGATCATGGATATCTCCGCTTGTTCATATATAGATATACTCGAAAATTCGCTTGATTCCTAACCGACCTGAAAAACTAAAAAAATTGTCGTGCACCCAATTTCGAGTTTTCGCTTGACTTTTCATGCGAATGGGTTAAGTTAGTCCGAGAATTCGCAACCCCGACCCGCACGGATTGTGCGGTCGACGAGTTCAGACCATAGACAAGTCGTTCGAATCGCGAAGCGGTTCGAGACACTTGATCAACCTATGCAACTTACATCCGGAGTGGCAACCATGGCCAAACAAAAACCTCAATCACCCCCAGACCGTTCTATCGAACCGACTCACGACAATCTGTTCAAGTTCACCTATCATCGTGAGGACGGGGTGGACGACTTGAGCCGGGAACTGTTCAAAATCGCATTTGACGAAGCCACCAGCAACGAGTTCAACTGGCCGACCCTGGATATGGATTCCAGTTCTGTGATCGATCAAGCCGGGCGCGAGAGGTTCGCCGACTTGATCTTTTCGGTCCACACCAAGGAGGATAACTCCTCCACCAAGTTCATTTTTCTGCTGGAGCACAAAAGCGTCTCGGACTCCAACGCGCTGATGCAACTGCTGGGCTATCAGACGTCGCTGTATTTGCGAGAAGGCAAACAATGCCGGGTGCTGCCGATGATCATCTACAACGGTAAAAAGTCCCATTGGTCGGCACCCTTGGAGTTCCAACAGAGCTTGCAGCCGGTATCCGATCATCTGCAACGTGAATGGGGCGGGTATTTTTTGAATTTCAGGTGCAAGATGGTGAATTTGCATGAGGTCATTGCACAAGGACTCGCCACCGGCATGGATTCTGAGGTGGTGCTGTACGCGCTGTCGAAGGTGTGGGACGCCAATGAGGGAACGTTCGAAAAGGTGTTTCGACTGGCAGAAGGTTTGAGCGATGAAAAACGGAATCGGTTGCTGCCAATGGTGGTAAACTATCTGCAGTCCCACAACAAGCGCATCAGCTACGAAACCATAGCTCAAATTGAAGAGCAAACACTACCGAAGAGGAAACGATTGATGTTATCTTTATTTGACGAAATTAAAAATGAGGGCATGGAACAAGGCATGGAACAAGGTTTGGAACAAGGTTTGGAACAAGGGCTGAAAAAAGGTGTGAAAGAGGGAGAGAAAAAAGCTTCGGAAAAGATCGCCGAAAATTTGATTCGCGATGGGATGGAAATCCGTAAGATTTGTCAATATACCGGAATGAGTCGCAAACAAGTCGAGCAGATTCAGAACAATCTACAGCGACATTGAATAAGAATTCTGATCCAGACCGTATCTCTTGCCGGTTGAGGATTCGCAATCGAATCGATTGAGTAACCAGTATTTCGTGGCGGCACTCACTTCTGGCTAGCTGCGTCTCAATGATCCGGCGACAGGCCGATGCGAGAGTCGGAAGAATTCCCATGCTAGCGACGTCAAACTGCTTCGCCTTGTGCAACTCTAAACAGTGCCCCCGAACTTCGCTTGAATTTTTGCGGAGATGTAAAGTTTAGCTGCGAAACCATATCTATGAACGGCAGTTGGCTCAATGTTGCGGAGGTTGAGATTCGAGTCATGTCCCGGCGGTGCCGGAATCGGAGAATCGATGCAACGGTCAGCATGAGTCGGGAAGTTGCTGCGTGGCAGTCACAAAGAGACGGATTGGAGGCAAAAGTTGGCTGGCAATTCACCTCCGATGATGCGCGTATCAAACTGAAATGTCTTGATCCGACATTTGACGAATGACAAGACACTAGATAAAATGCACAAAACCTGTACACAAATTATTGTAATATGTGGTTATATGCCCCGCGCCGCCTAGATCAGGGCATCTCTTCGAGCACTAGACATACACAGCCTCATCTCGGATTTGTAGCTGGGTGTACAAATCCCGCTGACCTTTCCGGCCAACAGTAAGTCAACATCTCTCAACTAACGGCATAAAAGGCGGACCGAAGCTTTCAATGTTCCAGCAGCCAGTCGATCACGTCTGATGCATCCTCTACGTACAGACCACGCTGATACTCCCCGAGAGCTTCTGTGATCGCCTCGCGCCGGGAGATGCCCCGCTCATCACACAACACCCGGATGTACTTTGTCTGCTCATCTGTCTCCGGGCGTGAGGGCTGCTTACCGCCAACCTTCACGACCGGAGACAAGACCCAGATAGGCCCCCAACCCCACCACGGCAAATCGGCTCCGCCTGCAACTCTATGAGCAAGCAGGATTAGAACTTTGCCAGATCCCGCAGAAGTTGGACAGTCCTTACCCTAAAATACAGAACTTAGTGGTTGTCTGGCCTCTGTGTACCCCACTACCCGTAGACTCTCTGAGTCAAGCGAGAGTCACACTTTGGGACATAGCACATGCCAGACAACCACTAAGTCCTGCGCATTTATTTTTTTCCTCTTGGGTTTCTTGTTCTGTTTGACTGGCTTCAACAAGGCTCTTGCTAACGCCTTTAGCGTAGCGCTTTTAAACTCTTTGTTCTGTGCTTTCATCGTATCCTCATTACGTCATTTCTAACGATGCGTGCATAACTAACGTCTAGTGCTGTATCAAGACATAGCCTAAAAAACTCTTCAGCGACATGGCTCTTGGATAGACCGTATTTCCGAATAGTTATGTGAGCAACTTTACGGGCGACTTTATAAATCGGCGTGATATCGCTAGACGTAACATAGTTGAGGTTGACGTATTCTTTTACAACACCAGCCTCAAACATCTCAATAAGCCCATCAGGTAGATTGGTCCCAAATAGAAAATAGCCAAGATACTACTCAGCACAGCGGAATTTAGGATCCGCCGCTTTCCAGAAATACCAGCTGGCAACGCTTCTATAAGGCTTCCAGATTTCACCATGTTCCATGAGTTCCTGTGGACTGGGCAAGTTGTCTTGTCCATATGCGACCATATATCCGCGTCGAACTCCTAGGTCAGTAACTGGCAAAATGTCTGGGCGTCCCAGGTTAAAGATCAACAACATCTCGACCGTCCAAGGACCAATTCCGCGAACAATTGTGAACGCGTCTATCAACTCCTTGTCTCGCATTTTTTCAATTGCCGTTGGGGATGGCAGCAGGCCCTGACTTTCCTTTTCGGCAAGATCCTTGACCGCTCGAATTTTCGCATATGACAGCCCGCAGGCACGCAAACGGTCACTATCGGTGTTCAGCAGTTCATGTGGCTGTGGAAATGAGCCATTGTACAGGTCCAGAACCCGGTTCAGAATACTGCTAGCGGCGTGGCCTGATAGCTGTTGATAGACGATAGATCGTATCAACGCTTCAAAAGGCGTCATGCCCGTTCGGAATTCCAGACGATATTCGCCAATTTCGCCAATCAGTTTGTATAGAGTAGAATCAACCTTCCGAAAATGTTGAATCGCTGACTTGGCACTGTATGGATAGCCAGTAGCTTCATTTGATGTCCATACCATCAGTTAGTTTCTGATTCGGACAGTTTCGGCGCCAGTCGAATTTCGATACGACGATTGGCTGCTCGACCTTCTTCTGTGTCGTTTGAAGTAATCGGCTGCAAAGCTCCAAATCCGACAATTCGTAATTTGTCTTCAGGAACACCCTGTTGGGTAAAGAAGTTAGCGGCAGCGGCTGCACGGGCTGCAGACAACTCCCAGTTGGTTGGGTAGAATCGAGCAAGATTTCCCGCAATCGGTATATTGTCTGTGTGACCCTCAATACTCATGATTCTATCGGGATAGTTTTGATATTTTTGAGCAATATCTCGAAGGGTTTCCAGACCTTGTGTACTCAATTTAGCCGATCCGGAATCAAAGATGACATCCGATTCTAGCCTGATCACTGAAAACTTCGAAACAAGTAAGGCCATCTCAGTCTTATTTTCGGTAATGGATTGATTCAGAGTTGAAGACAATTTAGACACGTTCTCTTGCAACTCTTGGCGTTCCACTTCCAAGTTTTCAGATACGACTTCAGATTCTCGCTTTTTGGCTCGATGACGTCCGAGGTGTTTGCTCGCATATCTCAATCGAATTTCAAGATATCTTGTGCGTCTATTAGATGAATCCAACTGTAGCGCCAATCTGTCGACTTCGTTTCGTGTTGCTTGAAGTTGATTTTGCAGACCGCTTACAGATTCTTTCAGCGATGCCACCACTTCAATATTTAACTCATCAAGATTTGCTGAGAGCTCTGAAGTTTCCTCTGATGGGATTTGAGTCGTAGTTTCTGCAGTTTCAGTCTGAGCGGTTTGTTCATGTGCTGATTCTCCCGTCGTGGTGTCGCTGACTACAGTCTCGGTCTGACTCGCCCTTTGCGACAGATTTTTTAGTTGCGTTGTCAGATGATCGACTTGGGCAAGCAATTGAAGGCGTTCACCTTGCATACTGCTTACGGATTGATTCAGATTTTTAACCGTTTGTTCTAGATTCAGCACTTGCTGACCTGCCTGGGAGCCTTCTGCCACCGCTTCTGCTGGAGTTGTTTCCATTGAGGTGTCGGCAACTTCTGAAACCTCACTGCCAGAATCAGTTGCAGGCTGTAAATCATCCATGGTGTCATTTGACATCTCTAAGACTTGATCCAACCGCTCAGTTAGTTGGACGATTGCTTCACTCTGTTTCTGTCGGTCCTGGAGCGCTTTTTCCAGTTCGGCATTATTCTTGTCGAGCTGTTCTGAAAATCTGATTGCTTCCTCTTCTTGAATCTTCTCCAACTGAGCAACTTGGGCAAGCAGTTGAGTGCGTTCATCTTGAAAGTTGTCTGCAGTTTCTTTCAGATTTATAACCATTTCCAGTGCTTTCTGATGCGCTAGGGAGTCTTTTTCTGCTGCTACTTGTGCCTCATTCAAAGCTTCGTTTAAGGTGTGCAGCGCCAGGTTTTCCTGAATCAAACTCTCGCGATCAGCTGTCAGCAAGTCGAATTGAGTCTCTAATTCGTTCAACTGTTCATTGGTTTGAGAGGGTTGGTGTTCAACCAAGGCCGCTGAGTCTGGTCCTTTTGTTTCAGGCGATGAAAGGTAGAGTATCCAGCCAGCGGCTGTGGCGATTCCCAGAACTGCCATGAGAATCCACGTTAAAGGTTTTGTTTGCACAGCTTAATCTCTCTGGTTAAAAGGTTGTAGAACTCAATTTTCTACTCAATTCCGGAAATTAACAATCCCATCTGACGATTTTTCTAAGTATATTTTAGTGTAGCACCGTGTTTCACGGCGAAAAATCAGTATTTATCAACAATTTATACTGTTTTATCGAATATTTGTTGAATCTTGATGGTGCGTAGTCGCTGTTTAGCTGCAATATCCCATACATCAACTTCGCTATTCATTTGTTTGTAGTCATCTAACGCAGTCAGTTCCAATAGTCCTGAAATGACCGATTTGAGGGCGATCAGTACTCCTTGATGCGCAACGATTCCAAGCTGTTCGTTCGTCTTCGATTTTACTATCTCGCCAAGAAAATCTTTTACCCGCACCATTACGTCTGCAATTGACTCGCCACCTGGTGCCGGTAGAGTGAAATTCCGACTGCGCCAATATTCATAATCGCGCTTGCCGATTTCTTGTGAAATGTCATCTTCAAAACGACCGTCGTATTCTCCTAGATTGATCTCGACAAGACGTTCGTCGATAAAAACAGGAGTGACGCAATCGGCGATGATGCCCGCGGTCTCAGTCGCCCGCGCAAGAGGGGACGTATATATTTTTGCAAGGCGAATCGTTTCCAAGCGTAGCAGTTCTCGAATTTTGACAGCTTGTTCTCTGCCTGCGAAATTCAAAGGGACATCAACTCGTCCCTGCCATCGTCGTTGCGCGTTGTAATCCGTCTGGCCGTGTCGGATCAGAATTAATTCCACTAGTGAAATTCTGCGGTGTCGGCAGGTGAAGTAAAGTATAAAGTTGCGAACATTATCATGGATTGAATAGTCTAACTTACCAATTAATTCATCGGAAAGGCTGGATTGTCAGTCGGGCTTTATAGATATGAAAAAGATTCTGATTTTTGCGGTTGTTGCAGGCTTGATTGTAGTTTATTTTGTTTTTGATCTAGGTCAGTATCTTGACTTGGATTATTTCAAGCAGCAGCAGGAACGCATCATGGCGTACCGGGATTCGTATCCGATTCGCGCCGCGGCGATTTTCTTCATTGCTTACATTTTGGTAACAGGACTGTCACTGCCAGGAGCCGCCATTGCAACACTGATCGGTGGAGCAATTTTCGGATTGATATGGGGAACCGTGCTCGTTTCATTTGCATCGGTGATTGGCGCTTCCTGTGCATTCTTAGTATCACGCCATATTCTGAGAGACACCATTCAGAACCGATACGGAGATCGCCTGCGAACAATTAACGAAGGTTGTGAGAAGGATGGCGCCGTGTATCTGTTTACCTTGCGAATGGTGCCGCTGTTTCCTTTTTTCCTAATAAATCTGCTGATGGGACTTACCCCCATGCGCTTGGGCATGTTCTTCATTGTCAGCCAGATCGGGATGCTTCCAGGAACCATCGTATATGTGAATGCCGGTACGCAACTTGCAAAAATCGACTCCCTTGGATCCATTCTTTCACCGGCATTGATCGCTTCATTTGTGCTGCTTGGAATTTTTCCTCTAATTTCAAAGAAAATCATTGATGCCTTGAAAGCCAGAAAGGCTTTGGGAAAATATAAAAAACCCAAGAAATTTGAATTCAATACCGTCGTAATCGGTGCCGGTTCCGCTGGGCTGGTAGCAGCTTACATCGCAGCGGCCGTCAAGGCGAAAGTCGCATTGATCGAGAAAGCGAAAATGGGCGGTGATTGTCTAAATACCGGCTGCGTTCCATCAAAGGCAATTATTCGAACCGCAAAGTTTTTATCCCATCAGAAGCGTAGCAAGGAATTCGGAGTTCATACAGCCAGCGCTGAGTTTGATTTTAAGGAAGTCATGGATCGAGTGCGAAGCATTATTGGCGTAATTGAACACCATGATTCCGTAGAGAGGTACACCGGGCTCGGCGTTAACTGTTTTGCCGGACACGCAACAATCGAGTCGCCTTACTGCGTAGATGTCGATGGAAAGAAACTGACCACCCGTAGCATTGTCATTGCTTCCGGTGCTGAGCCTGCTGTTCCGCCTTTGCCGGGCATTGATGATGTCAATTACTACACTTCGGATACGATCTGGGAAATCAACGAGCTGCCGAAACGGCTGCTGGTTTTGGGAGGTGGGCCGATTGGTTGCGAATTGTCACAGGCGTTCGTTCGGCTTGGATCAAACGTCACTCAGGTGCAGAGACTTCCGAGAATCATGCCCAGAGAAGATTCAGAATATTCCGAAATGGTTCTTAAACAGTTTATCGAAGATGGCGTGGATGTACGTTTAGAACACCAGGCGAAAGAATTCATCACGGAAAACGGTGCAAATGTGCTGGTCTGCGAGCACAATGGAGAGAAAGTGCAAATTGAATTTGACACATTACTCGTTGCTGTTGGACGTCGAGCGAGAATCAGTGGCTTTGGAATTGATCAGCTTGGCATTGAATTGTCAAGCAACAGGACCATTGAAGTGAACGAATTTCTGGAAACCAACTTCCCCAATATCTATGCGGTCGGAGATGTCGCAGGCCCTTATCAATTCACGCATTTTGGTGCACATCAGGCGACCTCAGCTGCAACCAATGCTTTGCTCAGACCGTTTTATCGCCGTCGTGTTGACTACTCTGTGATTCCGTGGGCAACTTTTACTGAACCAGAAGTGGCGCGAGTTGGCTTGAATGAGCAGGAAGCAAAACAGAAGGGAATTGATTATGAAGCAACGGTTTATGACTTCAAAGATCTGTCACGGGCGATTGCGGATAGTGAAGCGAGAGGGGAGATCAAGGTTCTGACGCCTCCCGGCAAAGACAAGATTTTAGGCGTAACGATTGCTGGCGAACATGCTGGCGACCTAATCTCAGAATTCATTCTTGCGATGCAGTGCGGACTTGGTTTGAATAAGATTTTGGGCACCATTCACATCTACCCGACTTTAGCGGAATCGGTGCGATTCGTAGCCGGAAACTGGAAACGCAAGCAAGTATCGGAGAGAACGATGAAAATCTTGCGAAGTTTCAACAAGTGGCGACGCGGATGAGGAGACTAGGTGCGTTGCCTTTGAAACGAATGTATCAGTCTTCCGAATAAATGGTATAGAGCTGGTAATAGTGTCCTTTACGGTGCATCAATTCCTGATGTGTTCCATCCTCGACAATTTGCCCTTCATGTAAAACCACAATTCGGTCTACTTTTTCGATTGAAGAGAGTCGATGGGCGACTATGATCACAGTTCGCCCTTCACCCAATGCATCGAGCGCACGGCGAACCTGGTATTCCGAATTTGTGTCCAGTGATGAAGTCGCTTCATCAAAAATCAGAATCGGCGCATTTTTGATGAAAGCGCGTGCAATCGCAATACGCTGCTTTTGGCCGCCTGACAATCGTATCCCTCTGTCACCCACAACGGTCTGGAATCCGTCGGGAAGTTTTTCGATAAATTCCAATGCATAAGCCGATTCTGCGGCTTGCCGTATCGTCTCCTCACTCGAGTTGTTCAAATTTCCATAGGCAATATTGGCTGCAATCGTATCGTCGAACAAAAAGATATCCTGACTGACGAATGCGATCAGATCGCGAATTTCCGAAAGTTTGTATTCGCGTATGTCGATCCCGTCTATCAACATCTGTCCGCCCTGCAGTTCATACATTCTCGGAATCAACGAAGTCAGCGTGCTCTTGCCGCTACCGGAGGCGCCGACCAAAGCAATGGTTTGGTATGGTTCGATTTCAAGCGAAACCTGATCGAGGGAACTCACCTTCGAATTCGTATAGCTGAACGAAATGTTCTTGAACTCCATGCGTCCCTGCATAGCCTGACGGTCAACGTTTTTATCACCGCTTTCCACTTCTGGTTGCTGATCAATCAGGAAAAATACGCGCTCCGAAGCGACCAGTCCTGCTTGCAACGCTTCGTTGACGCGCAGCAGTCGTTTCATGGACGAGGATATTAACGCCAGCGCGGCCATGAACGAAACGAATCCGCCGACTGTCAGCGGGTTCGTCAGGTCCCGCGTCAAGCTGAAATACACTGCACCGGCAATTGCCACAGTCGAAATGAATTCAGCGCTCGGAATGGCGATCTCTCTGGCGATCGTCTGTTTGAGTTTCAGTCCGCGAACCTTGTTCGCCAGATCACCGAGTCGTTCGCTCTCAAAACGCTCGGTCTGGTACAACTTGACGAGGCGGTGATAGTTGGTAACTTCCTGAAGATGATGCAGAAAGATCGCCCCCATCTGCATTGAATCGCGATGCAGTTTGCGAAGTCGTTTGGCCACTGCACGTACCAAAGCGGCGATTATGGGCGTAGAAATCACAATAATCAGACTGAGTGCCCAGTCCAAAATGAAAATCCACACCAGCAGGCCAATGATGGTCAGCGATTCCCGTATGACGGTGATCAGAACGTTGGATGCCGCCTGCGTCAACGAATTGACATCTACGGAGATACGGGCGATGATCTGCGCGGTTGGGTTTTGATCGTAAAAGCGCGTCGGCAAATTGAGCATGCGATCAATCATTTGAATCTGAATGTCGTAAACCACCCGCCCCATTACCCAGTTCATGCAAACAGCATTCACATAGTTGGCAACACCTCGCACTGCGAACAGCGCAATCAGGATAATCGGTGTCCACAAAATATAAAATGGGTCGCGCTCGACAAAACTTCCGTCCAGCAAAGGTTTCATCAGAATCGCCACCCCCGGAGTCGTCAAAGCATATAGGGCGACGGATAGCAGGCCAAGCAGAAAATACCATTTGTAGACGAGCACATAATTCAGCAGACGTCGGTATAACCGCAAGTCGCTGAGCAAGGTGGTTTTAGAAGGTTGGCTCTGCATTATTAAATTATTTTCGACAGCAGTTCCGCTCGGACAGTCGTCACCGTGCTAACTCGGCTCTGAGTGGTGTGGAAAGCAAGGCTGCTGGAGCGATTGGCCGCAAATGCCGCTGCAAGGATCTTTTCAGAATCAAAACTGGATGCTTCGGGTGAGTTGAATTGTTGCACTGCGGACGATAGTGGTTGTTTTAATGAAACCCATTGGTTATGCGCATACGTTGCGAATTTCTGCGAAATCCAGTAGAATTTGCGGTCTAACATGGAACAATAGGAACTGATACCTGTTGTTCTGTTGATTCTGCGCAGTGTGTTAAACTGGACATTGCGATGTTTTCCTTATCTGCATCAAATTCAATTTTGCAGCGATTTTTGCTGTAATCTACGGTGCAGTTTCTGCAATTAAATTATATAATTTCCGCTTTTGCTAAAACGTGCGGAAGCAGGTAGCGCAAAAGAATTATTTTATTTGGATGGAACATGAATACAATTTCAGCAAAAGCCAAAGATGTAAATCGCGAGTGGTTGCTTGTTGATGCGTCTGATAAGGTTCTGGGTCGTTTGGCATCGGAGGTTGCAATACGCCTTCGAGGAAAGCACAAGCCCATTTATACACCACATGTAGATACTGGCGACTATGTGGTGATCATCAATGCTGAGAAGGTTGTTCTGACTGGCAATAAAGAAAACGCCAAGGTATACCATCGGCACTCCGGGCGTCCAGGCGGATTGAAGACAGTGTCGGTCAGCACCATGCGGGAGACTCATCCAACCCGAATCATTGAAAAAGCCGTGCGAGGCATGATGCCGAAAGGACCGTTAGGTCGAGCAATGATGTCAAAACTGAAAGTTTATGCCGGAGCGAATCAGCCTCATGAGGCTCAGTCTCCAAAACCCCTAAATTTCTAGAGAAATCATAATGGCAGTATCCAGTGAAGTGTATTACGGAACGGGTCGAAGGAAATCTTCAACAGCTCGTGTTTATTTGACCAAAGGCAAAGGAAGCATCATTGCAAATGATCGGCCGATTGAGGAGTATTTTGGTCGTGAAACCGCACGCATGGTGATCCGCCAACCTCTGGTTCAACTCGACATGCTGAATTCCATTGATGTTCGAGCGAACGTTACAGGCGGCGGGCAGAGTGGACAGGCAGGCGCTATTCAGTTGGGCATTGCTCGTGCACTGCTACACTACGATGAATCGAATCGTGCTGCGCTTCGTAAGGGGGGGTTTCTCACTCGTGATGCACGAGAAGTGGAAAGAAAGAAAGTGGGTCTACACAAGGCGAGAAAAAGGCCTCAATACTCCAAACGATAAATCCGTTCTTATTGTGTTTTCACCCGGTTGAAAGATCAGAATTCTAAAAACTGGGGAATCGTCTAACGGCAGGACAACGGACTCTGACTCCGTCAATCCAGGTTCGAATCCTGGTTCCCCAGCCAATCCTTTGTTCTTGCCAGCATACTCAATAGCGGCATGCTAATCGCGCATTCCGTAGCCGCGTTCCAGCAGCACCATGCAAATCGTGAACAAAATTGCGATGGAAATGCCGATCACCGTAAATGATACCCAGATTCCTACGTCGCTTGATCCTAGAAATGCGTATCGAGCGACATTGATGACATAGAGTATCGGGTTGGCGAGCGACACGGTTTGCCAGAATTGCGGAAGCATTTGTACGGAATAGAATACGCCGCCTAGATAGATCAGTGGAGTGAGCACGAAATTGGGAATGATGGATACGTCATCGAATTTGCGGGCAAACATTCCATTCAGCATTCCGCCCAGCGAAAAGACCAAAGCAGTCAGAATGAAAATGACAACTGTGATCACGGGCGACACGATACTGACGTTGGCAAATAAGGAGGAAACCGCAAGAACGATACCGCCCACGACGATTCCTCTGCAAATCCCGCCAGTCATATATCCGATCAAGATTACGTAATTCGGCACTGGGGACACCATGATCTCTTCAATGAAGCGCTGAAACTTCGAAGAAAAAAAAGATGATGCTACGTTGGTATAGGCTCCAGTGATTATCGACATCATCACCAACCCCGGAACGATGAAATCAATATAAGTGTGTCCTTGCATAGGCCCGATTCTTGGGCCAATCAGATTGCCGAAAATCAGAAAATACAGACAAGTCGTAATGACCGGCGGTATCAGCGTCTGTGTCCAAATCCGAATGAACCTAGTGACTTCTTTGCGCATCAGCGTGTAGAGTGCGACGGAGATGTATTCGACGCTGTTCATGAAGAATTTATGGATTCCATGGAGGCTGCTTCGATTTTTAGTAGCTCGATAAACAGTGTTTCGAGTCGATTGGATTTGTTACGAATGCTGGTCGTGCATATGCCGAGCTGCGTCAACTGATCAAACACGGCATTGATGTTGCTGCCGCGTGGAATATCGATTTCAATGGTGGAATTGTTGATCAGACGCAGGGTGTGATCGAATTTTTGTGGAACATCATTGATCGGCCTCTCCAATTCCAGAACATAAGTCTCCTGTCGCAAATGCGTAAACAGAGACTTCATGTCTATGTCCAGAATCAGCTCTCCAAGTTCGATTACGCCGACGTTTCTGCAGAGCTTTTCTGCTTCCTCCAGGTAGTGCGTGGTCAGAATTATGGTAATGCCCTGCCGGTTGAGTTGCTCCATGAATTCCCACATGGACAGCCGTGTTTCAAAATCAATACCAGCCGTCGGTTCGTCCAATATTAGTAACCTGGGCTCGTGCATCAACGCCCGTGCAACCATCAACCTGCGTTTCATGCCTCCGGACAATTGTCGTGACGCGTTATTTCGATGCCCCCACAGACCGAGTATTGAAAGATACTTCTCCGCCTGCTGTTGCGCAACGGAACGTCGGACACCGTAGTAGCCGGCGTGATTGATTACGATATTCCAAGGCGTTTCAAACTGATTGAAATTGATTTCCTGTGGAACTAGTCCGATGTGTGACTTTGCGCGTCCAAACTCCTTGTCAATATCGATTCCAAAAACGTATGCTTTGCCGGCAGACTTGGTCACTAGTGAACAAGTGATGCCAATCGTCGTTGATTTGCCGGCCCCATTTCGTCCGAGCAAAGCATAGAAATCACCTTCATCGACGTCAAAAGTGACATTCTTCAAGGCTTCTCTGCCGTTTTTATATGTTTTTGAGAGCCCGACTACCGATAGTGCTTTATGCGGGTCAGATGATGCATTCACAGGGATGAAATTTGATTGATAATTGATGTGTATTCCGAAGTGCGAATTGTCATTATAATGTTGAGTACTGTGTAAACGACACTACGTTATCTGTAAAACCATAGTGCATATGTAACCCAATGGAAGATTCTTCATATCTAGGTATTTCCCAGAGTGCTGCCCAACGCGTCAGCCAACTGATGTCGGGTTCAGACATCGGTCTGCGTGTCTATGTGGAAGGCGGTGGCTGTTCAGGATTTCAATATGGATTTCAACTGGAATCCGAGCAGCAGGATGATGATTTCGTAATTGAGGAGAACGGAATTACATTGCTTATTGATTCACTCAGCATCCAGTACCTGATGGGAGCTGAAGTCGATTATCTGGATGATTTAATGGGTGCGAGATTCTTAATAAACAACCCCAATGCATCCACAACTTGTGGTTGCGGTTCATCGTTCTCCGTATAGCATTTCATCGGTTGCGCGGAAGTTTCGTAAGCCGAAATCATTCTTGATTTTCTGAGTCGAACATGATCAATTCGACCGCTCTGTTCCTGAGCGGTGTTATCGGCTTCTGCTTTTGTGTCGGTATATTGATCGGAATCTGTGGAGTCGGCGGTATTCTGATCATTCCTTTCCTGGTCTATATCGTCGGTATTGAAATTCACACGGTAATTCCAGCCTGTATGGCTGGATTTTCATTTAGTGCTATTTTCGCGGTCTACTCTTATGCCCGCAGAGGGTCAATTCGATGGGACAAAGCGATTTATCTATCCATTGGGGCGGCACCCGGTGCCTATCTAGGATCAATCACGGTTTTGGCACTTTCATCGTTCGTTCTTGAAATCATCGTCGTTATCCTTGTTTTCGTTTCTGGCATTCGCTCTCTGAAACAGGCATCTGCAGTCAAAAGCGGTACCGGTTTGGACAGCGTTCCCAATTTGGCGCTGATCGCATTGGGACTGCTCGTTGGATATGGATCCTCGGTCAGTGGAACCGGAGGGCCGCTGTTGCTCGTGCCCTCACTGTTGTTGCTGAACTATCCGGTTATGGCTGCAGTGGGACTGAGTATGGCGATACAGATTCCGATCACGCCGTTCGCCACACTCGGCCATGTTCTGCACGGCACTGTCGACTGGATGCTGGCTGTGCCAATTGGGATTGGAGTGGCTTCAGGTGTATTGATTGGAGCGGTGATTGCCCACAGGATATCCGCAGTTGCCATGCAGCGGGTAGTCGCGGTCGCTTTGCTGTTCAGCGGAGCGATGATCGTGTTCCGGTTCATCGTGTAGATCAATCTCAATCAGGCCAACATGGGAGTCGGCAGAACTTACAGTTGATTTATGACTTTTTCTTCTCCAGGAGACAGATGAATCTGCAGGCTCCTGGTAAATTTTCCAGATTCCCATTTTTGAAGGAGGTAAGCGCCTGGCAAGATGTCAGACCAAACAACCGTCCCCGGATCATGAACGATGGCATAGTAGGGATTCGGAGGCACGAAAATCCAGCTATGCATGAAGGGATGCAAATCGCAACGCACAAAGAGAATTCCAGTTGCAGTAATCGTCTTGCGTACTGTGATGCTCTTGAGGGGTGTCGCAACATTGAAAACAGTATCATTCCCGTCAATGATATGGGTATTGTGCAAAATCGGATCGTTGTTTACGATTTCTATGGTGCTGCCAGTTGTAATGAGTTGAAAGGCAGGAGTGAACTGACTGTCCTGGATGGTAATCTGGCTGACATTTGAATTTTCCGGAACGGGGGTAAGCGGAGGCGGAGTTCGCTCCAGAAATACCACAATTGGTGCATTGGCGACTGAATCGACTCGAATTTCCAGTTGTGCTTGATTCGGGTCTGGACTGAGCAGCGGCAGACCGAACTGAAAACGATAGAGGGCAAATGATGCCAATGCGACCAGCACTATCCCTGAAGCGAATATCCAGCGAAGTTTGACTGACTTTGTGACAACCTGCTTTGTGCTAGATGGATTCTGCTTGAGCGTGCTTTTCTTTAACTGATATTCTTTTACCCGCTGGACGATCAAACGGTACAACAGACGCAACATTGAACTGTAGAATATTCCGATGAAAGAAGCGAAAATGTTTGTAGTTGGAGTATATCAATGACAGACTGTACTACACATACACTTCTGTGTGACTGGAAATGAATAAATTGACACTTCCGTTTTACCTACCGCAAGGCAGTGAAGTTGAGGTTTTTCGGTCTGCTTATCGACGTAATCTGGCCGTATTGCTGAAAGGCCCGACAGGATGCGGAAAAACCAGATTTGTCAGACACATGGCGGCGCAACTGAATCGAGAACTCTTTACAGTCGCATGTCACGACGAACTGTCAGCGACTGATCTGCTGGGACGTTACTTGATCAAGGATGATCAAACCATCTGGCAAGATGGTCCTCTGACACGAGCGGTTCGAGAAGGAGGCATCTGTTATCTGGATGAAGTTGTTGAAGCGCGCAAGGACACGACAGTTATTCTGCATCCTCTGTGTGATGACCGTCGAACGCTGTATCTGGATAAAACAGGCGAAATTCTCAAAGCGCCTCCGGAATTCATGCTGGTTGTTTCCTTCAATCCAGGTTATCAGAATCTGTTTAAAAACCTCAAGCAGAGCACACGTCAACGTTTTGTATCGCTGACTTTCAATTTTCCCGAACCGGATCAGGAAATTGAAATTGTGACTACCGAATCAGGTGTCGGTGCAGACGTTGCAAAACGGCTGGTTGAGTTGGGCAGACGTCTAAGAGAGGTAGAGGGACATGACATTGAGGAAACTGCCTCGACGCGTTTGCTCGTCCATGCAGCGCACATGATTGACGACGGGCTCAGTCCGAGGCAAGCTTGTGAAGCGGCATTGATTGATTCGCTTACCGACGACCTTATCATTCGAGATGGTTTGCTGGAAATTGTAAATGTCTTTTTCGCGGAACAATAGCTACGTTCTAGAAGGCGTCGCTGTAATTTGGTACAGTTTGCTGTTCGGCTTGGCTGGCAGATTGCGTCATGTGCAGTCTGCCGTAGTCGGCAAAGATCTGTGGCGTGGTCTTGAATTGTACTACCATGCCATGGGCGGCAAGCTGGACCGAAAAGTCAAAGACGACCCGCATATAGACAATTCGACTCGTATTTCAACCCACGGAGGAATTGATCTTCAGGCTTGGTCGGGGCCGGGTATTTTGCATCTTCCTCGACGAATCAATCGTTTTCACACGCGTGAACTAAACCGCGAACTCTATTATTGGCTTGCGGCATTTCTTGCTGTTGACGAACCCTGTCCGGGAATTGAAAAGCTGCCACCTGGAGTTAGACATCTACTGCAGGGAATTTCAACCACGACCCGCCTGATTGAGTCGTTTCCCGCGCTGAAACCCCGATACGAACGACTATGCGCACAAGAACTGGCACAACGTCGCACTGCCTATCCTGATCCGGTATCGAATGCCCGAAATCGCTCACTGGCGCTGGAATCTGCGATTCGAGCTGCAATCGGAAGCGGGTCTCCTTGCCGGGATGATTCTCTCAATGAAATGATCGAACAAACCAGGAAGGGTGAAAGAGTAACTCCAGCTCCCGAATGGCTTGGAAGAACTGTGCCTTTTTTACCGGTTCCAATATGGTCATACAGAACAGCACCCATTTCCAAGCTGCGTCTGCCTTGGTTTCGAAGCACTAGAAAACATCAAGAGAGCGATCCATTACGGTCTGTAGCGAAGGCAAAATTTGATCCGGAATTCTTGCCAGTGCAGAAAGAAAACTTGCCGGTAATACCCGATCAGTTCACGTATCCGGAATGGAACTGCTTTACGAATTCTTATATGAACAACTGGTGTCGCTTGAGTGAACAAAAAACCAAAGGAGGGTATCGAGTCGAGCTTGATGCACAGTTCTCCGAACTGGTTCATCGCGTACAGCGCCGATTTCAACTGCTTCGTCAGGAACCCCAATGGAGTCGCTATCTTGAAGATGGCGAAGACTTGGACATAGACGCGTTTGTCACTTCGGTCGGAGATCGCAGGGGATGTGGTCTGCAGGATTCTGGCTTCTATCGTGAAAAAGTTCAGCAATACAGGGACATGTCGGTCATCGTGTTGATGGATGCATCACGTTCAACGGAAGCGTGGGTCGATAAATTCCGAGTGATCGACATCGCCAAACAGTCACTGGCAGTATTGGCTGAAGTTCTGAATGCGACTGGGGATGAGTTTGCTCTGTACAGTTTTTCGAGTGACAGCCGAATTCGGGTTCGATGCGATCGAATTAAGACTTTTGAGCAGTCTTATGACGACGCGGTGCTGCGAAGCTTGTTGGAAGTCAAACCGCAAAATTACACTCGTTTGGGGCCTGTAGTTCGGCATTTAGGGGCGAAGCTGCATGGACGCAGTTCGAGACAGAAATTGCTTTTGATTTTGAGTGACGGAAAACCACATGACCCGACGGACCGCTATGAAGGCAGGTATGCACTTGAAGATACGCGAAAGGCACTCATGGAGCAAAGAGCAAGGAACGTAGAGTGCTTTGGCCTGACTATTGATCAGCAAGGTCCACGCTATTTGAACCATCTGTTTGGTGCCGGGCACTACGCTGTATACTCGCACCTGCACTCATTGCCGGACCTATTGCCGAATCTATATGCTCGGTTGACTGACTTGAAAATTCATTAACTCAAATTGATGGTGCCAATGGAGTATGCATGCTGTTTAGAATTCTTGGCTTCCATAAATGAATTGTTGAGGTAGCAAAACGAATCTATAATCTCCACCCTATCGTATTTTTAAATTTGTGAGTGCGAGATTGAATTTCTTTTTTAACGAATATAGAAAGATTCATCTAATTTGTTCATGACAATCAGTCCTCCCCCTGCCTTCCGTCGACGACGCCTATATGATGAACTAATCTCCTCACTACGTGAAGACGAGCGTCTGATCGTAAATGGCGAGCTAGTAAAAAATAAAATTGTTGAGTTAGCATTCAACATGGATCAAAAACTTCTTGAATTGCTACTTAGTAACGATGCGATAAAGGATGAATTTTTCTCGACTGTTGATAATTGTTTCATATTCGATAAAATCAAATTTCAGAATTTCGTTACAAACAAACAATTCCTACCCGATAGCTATACCCAGTTCGGAATCAAGATTGGTTTGCAATCTAATGCCACCTACCTTAGTGAATCAGATGATGTTGTTTTAGCCTGGCCTTACAAAGATTGTGTACTTGAAGGTGGCCAAACAAAAGAAGACGAAAAGCGTAATGAAATCTTTTGGAATGAAACGCTGGCCCCCGACGAAATTGATGTTCTACTGGAACCGAAAGTGCTGACTAGTTTTAAAAAGCATGACAAGAATTCCGAGTATGAAATTGACAGTATCAGTTTTGATGACAACTTAATTATCAAAGGTAATAATCTCCTTGTCCTTCATTGTTTAAAACAACGTTTTGCCAACAAAATCAAGTTGATTTACATTGATCCGCCATATAACACGGGAGGGGATGCAAACATATTCACTTACAACAACTCGTTCAATCATTCAACCTGGCTTACCTTTATGAAAAATAGGCTGGAGGTTGGTAGAGAAATGCTAAGAAAAGACGGATTTATTGCAATCGCAATTGATCAAAATGAATTGTTCTATCTTGGAATCTTGGCTGATGAAGTATTCGGGCGGGAAAATCACTTGGGAACAATTACTGTTGTAAATAACCCAATGGGCCGAAACCAAGCAAAGTATTTTTCGACTATCAACGACTTTATGCTTGTGTATGCAAAAAATCGGGAATTTGCCGCCTTCAATAACGTAGTTCTACTAGAAAATGATCGCAATTCCTTCGATTTAGAGGATAGTATCGGAAAATATAAACTCGGACTCTTTGTAAGGACAGGTGGTGGAGATTCCGGTTTGCGAAAGAATAAGCCAAATTTCTGGTATCCGATTTTTGTCAATCGGAAGTCAAAAAAATTATCTTTGGCAAGACAAGATGCAACTGACGCAGAGGTTTGGCCAGTGACAAATAATATGCAGGAACGAACTTGGAAAACCACTCCTAATACCACTCAACAAAGGATTGACAATGAAGATTTGGTTGCAGAAAGTAATGAGCATGGTGAATATGTAATTTACGAAAAGCATCGCATAGAAAAAGGGATAAAAGTAAAAACTGTCTGGTCCGACAAAAAGTATAACGCCAACCATCAAGGGATTCGGCTTCTGAACAAAATTATAGGTGGGCAAAAATTTAGTTATCCAAAGTCTTTACATACAGTGCAAGATGCAATAAGCATGTTGACCTCTGGTGATGACATTATCCTTGATTTTTTCGCAGGTAGTGGAACCACTGGTCATGCAACCTTTGCATTGAACAAAGAAGACGGAGGAAACCGAAAATTTATATTAGTTGAACAGCTTCAAGATCATATTCACATTTGTATCAAGAGGAACAAAAAAGTCTTGAATTTAGAGAAAATTGATGATTCATTTATCAGCCTTGAACTTGTTCTAAACAATGCGAAAATCATCAGCGAGATAGAGCATGCTCAATCTTCAGACATTTTGCACAATATTTGGCTGCAAATGGAGGAAAGCAATTTTTTGAGTTACCGACTCAAACCGGAAAGTATTAGAGAATTTTCAACCGAATTTAAGCGTCTTTCCATGGAAGAGCAAAAACAAGTTCTCATCTCCATAATTGACAAAAATCAGCTTTATGTCAACTACTCTGAGATGGACGATCAAGACAATGAAATCAGCGATGTAGATAAAGAACTTAATTTGCAATTCTATGGCGAATGTAAATGAACGGATCTCTGCATGAGAAATTAACGGTCGGCAAATTTTTTCTAGGTGGGCATGACTGTTACTCCAAAATGGTGCCCACTTACATCAAAGAGAATTTAAATCCGAATTTTGAGCTACGTCCCTACCAATTGGAGGCATTCGGACGCTTCATATATTACTTAGAAAAATATGATGGCCCGAAAAATCTTCCATTGCGTGCACTCTTTCACATGGCTACCGGTAGTGGCAAGACACTGATCATAGCAGGACTGGTACTGTATCTATACAAGCTAGGTTATCGAAATTTTCTCTTTTTTGTTAATTCAGATAGCGTCATCAATCAAACTCGCAATATTTTTACGAATCCTCACGCACCAAAGTATTTGTTCAACGATTCAATACAGATAGATGGCTATAGAGTTGCAATCAGCGAAGCAACAACAATTCGATCAGTAGACTCAGACAATATCAACATCGTATTTTCTACCATACAAGGGCTGCATAGTCGGTTGAACACACCCCGTGAGAATAGTGTTACTTATGAAGAACTTGGACTCCGGAAGTTTGTACTTATTTCTGACGAAGCTCACCATATCAATGTAGATACAAGAAAAGGAAGATCATCCAGTCAAAAATCAATGTTTCCGGAATTATCCAATTGGGAACTTCAGACTTCCTGAAATAGGCTAATTTCACCCTGTACCCATTTGTCGATCAGTTCGCTTCACAGTGATTTGCTGTGAGTTCGTAAACCAGTTTCAGATCGGTTCCGGGATACACGGTTTCAGTAGTCGTCAATTCATCCAGAAGCGGTGCCAGCGCACGGTCTACGCAACGGCTGCCCGAGCCAAGGATCTGAACCTTCAGAATGCGATTTTCATGATCAGGGATGATATTGGCATCGGTGCTGAATAATGTCTGCAGCGCCTTTCTTGGATTGGCTTTTTTGCCTTGTGCGTTTGCCACAGCCGGCACCATGCAAGTCTCAGCCCGATAGGCAATCATGCGAATGATGTCGATAAATAGCCTTTGCGCTTTGGGCAGCGCATCAAGGCGCTGCGCCTCATCAAGGTCTCCGGCACGCACATGTTTTGCAGTGTGCTTTTTCTCCAGACGCACCTCTTCGAGCTGTCCCTCAAGCATCTGAACTTCTTGTGCCAGTTTCAGCTGCCGCGCCGCCTTGGCATCGTTGCCAGCACATTTTGCCTGCTGGTTTCTCACGGTCTTAAGCCGCCCGAGAAACTTGCCAATCAGTTTTTCATTCGCCCGCCATCGAGGATTCACGACAAGCGTGTTCTCATCGACCGGTTCCAGTGCATGCGTGTTCAAGGCGTCTACGTTGAACTCATCACGCATGTATTTGAAAAAGTTCTCCTGCGACCAGCGGGAGAACATCGAACCGGCAACCTGCTCAGTCGAAATCGACGGGTGAGTGGTCACAATCGCAACCTCACGGCCGCAATCAAGACGGCGGCGAATCTGACGCACTTGCAGCTTGTTTTTCAACTTCAGCGACTTCTCACCGATCAGCACCGTCTGCTCATGAGTCTGTGCCGGACCGTGTATGGTAACGGCAGTGCTGCGAAATTCATCGTCATCCCAGCGCGGCTCATTGAAATTCTTCTGCCAGGTAATGCAGGCAATGCCCTTGCGCGCCAGCCGCTTAAACAGATCCGGACTCCACCCCTCGCGGTCAAACACCAAAGTCACTAACGGTTCAGCATTACTGTCTGCCACAGTTAAATCCGGCGCCTCAGATGACGCTACGCCAATGGCATGCAACTCTTTGACCACATCGTGCTCAAGCGCACTGACCAGTCCAGGGTCATAGTCTTGATGTAGGCAAAGAAGCGGCTGAGCGCCTAGCACATTGACCCAGTAACTCACCGTCGCCGGCAGGCACAGTTTCTGACGCGGCACGAATTTCTTTGGCACCCGTCCCTTGGTGCCACTGTACACCTTGACGTGACCGTCAATGAGCAAAGTCGCAGCCCCGCTGCAGTCATCGTTCAGCCACTTTTTGGAAAGCGCCTGCTGCCAGCCGTGAACCTTGTCGATATCTTCACTGAGCAAACTGAGTTTGCTGCGTAATGTCTTGACTTCAGGACAGCGGTCCAGTCCCAGTATCTGTCCCCATTCTCCCGGTGCGTCATAGCGCAGCTGTTCTGGATTGCGTACCCGTGCCATGCACATCAGCGATGCAAACAGCAAAATCGATGACAAGCCATAGTAGCCGTTAGGCAAGCGTAGCGGCGCCGTCAAAATCCCTTCTTTGAGCAGCATCGGCAAAGCGGCCAACACACCCCCGCGCTCAACCGCATAAGCACTCTGGTCGAAACTCGGCGTAACCTCCGCCAGAGCCCCTGTAAGTGCCAGCGTGCGTCCAGCAACATTGGTTGCCGCCCGTCCCATCGAAGCGCTTTGGTCACGCACATCGCGCTCGGTACGGTGGCTGGCGTCTTGCGTTTCACTGCTGCTGCGCAGCTTTGAACCAGGCTTTTTGATCTTGCCCGCGCGAATATTCTCCGTCAGTGTTGCTCGGGCAACATTCAATTGACTTGCCGCCTGGCTGGCGCTGACGCCTTGCGCCAGAAGCGATTCCGCCTGTTCTTTGGTGGCTGAGTCAATTGCGCTGCGCCGGCGCTGCTTGCGCGCTTTGAAAAACCAGGCCCGGCCAAACTCACGGTAGTTTTTGCAATGCTGCATGACGGTCGAGCGCGATACGTTCAGCGCTTTTGCGATGCTGTTGACCGGCAGATTGGAATCGACTCGAAGTCGGGCCATGATAAATGCTCTGGCCTGTTTGTCATTTTCGTCATGGCGCTCGAATGGGATGAGATTGGAAAAGTAGGTGACTACCCCATCAACGCAGGCGACTGAGAAGCCTCGGGCGATGGGGGTTGCTTCTGGGTGTGACAGTTCGATGCTGTAGTTCATGTTGGCTGTGCTCTGATGGTTGAAAAGTTCTATTTATGTACAGATATATATTAGCCGATATGAAGCCAAATGTCAAATGAATATCGTCAAAAAAATAGAGAAAATTCTGCATTTTCAATCTGTTGTACAGACTATCATCTACAACAGCTGATCTACCATGTCAGGATGTCTGAACTTACCGTTGAGCAAATATTCAAATCGAACATCGACAATATTCTTTTGGAATTGACAGCAACAATGGACTTAAACAATAGCGATATTTGGGAGAAATATCATGACAAATTAATTTTCGATTACCCACTGAAAGAATTTCGACTTGATAAATATTCCAAGGAAGTTAAAGTACTTCAATCTGATTTAGGACAGTTTGAGCGTGCACTACAGGCGATGATAATCAGTCAGCTGAGACGAAAAATATTCAACAAACACAGAATTCTGATTAAACCAGTTATTCTGTTCAAGTCCAAAACTATTGCTGAATCTAAATCATTCCACGAAATTTTTGTCGCTAAAGTGCGAGATTTGAATGGTGATGATTTTGTTCCATTTATGAATAGTTCTCAAGTAGCTCCTGTAATTGCCGACTTATTTGAATTTCTTCAAGACAATGGAATACAGATAGAAAACTTCATAGCAGAATTGAAGGAAGATTTTGCTGAAAATAAGTGTATATCCGTTGATTCCCAAAATGATTCTAAGGAAAAACAAATTGCCATAAACACACTAGAAGACCACAATAACGAATTTCGCGCGGTATTCGCTGTCGATAAATTGAATGAGGGATGGGATGTATTAAATTTGTTCGATATTGTTCGTCTGTACGATACGCGAGATGCAAAACAAGGTCGTCCTGGTAAAACTACGATGTCGGAAGCACAACTGATTGGTCGAGGGGCAAGATACTGTCCTTTTAAAGTAGAAGAAGGACAGTCGATATTCCAGCGAAAGTATGACGCAGTCAGTTCAAATACAGAAAGTGAACTCAAATTATGTGAAGAGTTGTATTACCACAGTGCTCATAATCCAAAATACATTCAAGAATTAAAATCAGCACTTGTGGAAACGGGGATTCTTCCAAACTTGAAAGTCAAAAGGAAAATGACCCTAAAACCAGAATTTGTAAGTTCTTCATTCTATAGAAATGGCTTTGTGTTTAAGAACAGAAGACAGAAATTTAACCGAGATGATGTCACTGGAATTAGCTTGTCATTTATAGAGACTATCCATCAGATTAGAATTCAACTTGGTTATTCACAGGAATCAAGAGTTTTCGAAGACGAGGTAAAGCCAGATTTCAAAATCAGTCGAAAAGAATATTCACTGATTTCATTTGGTTATCCAATAATAAAGAAAGCTTTGAATCGTCTTCCGGCATTTCGCTTCCAAGAATTACGAAAGTGGTATCCTCAACTAAAAAGCATCACCGAATTCATAAGGAGTGACCGTTACTTAGGTAAGGTGAGAGTTGAAGTAGAGGGCCCAGAAAATAGGGTGTTCGAACTTCTACAGGATGACAAATTGTTTCTGGCAGTTTCTCTGCTGGAGAAATTATTTCAGCAGTTGCGCGGGGAATTTGTGGAATACAGGGGTTCACGAGAATTTGACCCTCACAGTGTGGCAAATACGTTTATTGAGAAAACGCTTAACTTTGGAATAGATTCTGAGACGCAAGAACGGGGAATAGCTCAAAGCCAAACAAGCAATTCACAATTGAGATTAGATTTATCTGATCAAAACTGGTTTGTCTTTAATGAGTGTTTTGGTACATCAGAAGAGAAGCATTTCGTGAAATTTATGAACCAAGTAATACCTGAACTGCGTCAACAATATCAACAGATCTACCTATTTCGAAATGAAAGACATTTACAAATATTTCATTTTGAAGACGGGCGTGCTTTTGAACCTGACTTTATTTTGTTCCTCTTAGATGAGACCGGTAATGAAGGTATGCAAGTGTTCATTGAGCCTAAGGGGAGTCATTTAACTGAGCATGATAAATGGAAAGAAGATCTGTTGCTACAGATTAGCGACAAACACACCATCACAAAATTGAAGGATAGAAACTACGTTTTATGGGGTTTGCCATTTTACAACAGCAAAGAAAAATATCCACATTTCAACAATACCTTTCACATAGAAATTTTAAACGATGAACTAAAACCGCTGATAGACTGATACTGTTGGATCTAGAGTGCGTATTCTGTCAGTTCTTTTTGCTACATTGTTTCTCATCAAATTTTAGTCAGCCAAAAGTTAAGTCGATGGTCTGACTACAGTTTCAGAAATACATTGAAGAAATTACTGTTCGAACCAGTGTATTTGAATTGTTAGAATCTTGCCCCAATAGTAAGTCGCTTCAATTCTATGTCGTAGAAAATCTGGAGGTAAAGATATTCTGCTGTTACCTGAGTTGCATCAACAAGTTGAAACAAATGGCATTTCGTATCTGGGTTGTCGTTTTACAATTAACGAACCAGAGTAAGAATCAATCAAATAGTGATTTTTGCTTCAAATATTGAATTCCAAACTTGGACGAGTAATTTCTCTTGTGAAAACGAAAAATCATTTGAATTACGCAATGGCTACCTGTTGTGTGGTAATTTGTCTTTTTGGAGTACTGCTGACGCAGTCAGTATCAGCCAACGGCGTTGTCATGCTGGTCGGCGATGTTCTACCACTGAATAATCAGATTGTCTGGCGAAATCTAGTAAAAATTGCAGGCAAGAAAGAAGGGGAGAATCTGGTTATCGGGGCCGCACACTCCCGCCCTAGGCTATACGGGGAGTTTGCATTGCGATCCTATCAACGCTATGGAGATTCTGCCGAACTGTTGCCTTTAGCTGAGGTGTTTCAGGAGTTTTCGACTGATTATCAGTATGTCACAGAAGATCAAAATGTAACCGACCGAGTTCGTACCTCTCGCTCTGTTTTTTTTGTCGGAGGAGCCCCTCAACGCCTATCGAAAGTTCTGTTTGACAAGAATCGAGAATCGACAGCATTGGCAGTTGCCATTCAGGAAGCATACCAGTCGGGAAGCCTGATCGTTGGAGGTATTCCGGGGCGAGCAGTCGCATCAACGGATTTAGATGCAATCGAAGTAATAACGGATGGAGTAATATCCGAGGATCAGATGTTCCCCGGACTGTCGCTTATGGAACAGGACTGGTATGTCGACCAGCACTTTTTCGGCAAAGGACGCTTTGCTGCAACGATTGTCGCCATGCAACAACTCGGCATCGAGAAGGGCATTGGCGTCGGACTGGATACGGCTGCAGTCGTTTACAACAACACGGTTGAGGTGCTTGGCAATCGAGGTGTCGTCACCGTTGATTTGTCGAATGCTACCTTTGATATGTCGAAGGATGGTGCGATGATTCAGGGTGTGAAACTGAATTATCTGGAAAACGGTGATCGAGTCGATATGACTACAATGATTACGACGCCTTACAGCAAGAAATCGAACGATTTTCAAATCGTTCCGCAGTTTGATGCAAGCAGCAGTTCGGTGAAGGATACGTTTGTTTCATCCCAGGAAATTTTTCGGTCCGGAGAGTTTGTTCGTCTGATGTTTGAAGCGCTGGATTCAAAAACAGGACAGTCGCTAGGCTATGCACTGCATCATGGGGGCAGAATGGGGTTTCAATTTCGATTCTATACCGGTCCTGATAGCCGAGGATGGTTGATGACTGAAACCGGTGAAGATACATTTACCCTCATAAACCTTTATCTCGATATAGAACCGTTAGGTTGAAAATTAACACCATACTTGATTCAGAACATTCAGGACGAGAGTGAAATGAGTACGCACAAACGCGCCCATCCACCTGCAGAGGTGGAAATCAAGGTAAAAGCATTAGAATCGTTGCTGGTTGAAAAAGGTTTGGTTGATCCGGCAGCACTAGATGAGCTGATTGATATTTATGAACATCGAGTCGGTCCTCAAAACGGAGCGAAAGTGGTTGCTCGTGCATGGGTTGACCCAGATTACCGACGCAGACTGTTAAACAACGCGACTGAAGCGATCAAAGAGTTCGGCTTTGAAGGTCGGCAGGGTGAAGACATGATTGTGGTTGAAAACACACCATCTATTCATAACATGGTTGTTTGCACTCTGTGTTCTTGTTACCCGTGGCCGGTGTTGGGTCTACCGCCTGTGTGGTACAAGTCATCTCCATACCGGGCGCGAGCAGTGTCAGAGCCAAGAAGCGTACTCGACGAATTTGGTGTTCATCTGGACGAGAATGTTGAAATACGAGTCTGGGACAGCACCGCTGAAGTACGCTACCTAGTGATACCGATGCGACCCCAAGACACAGAGGGCATGACCGAAGATGAACTTGCCAGTCTGGTCACGCGAGATTCCATGATTGGAACAGGAATTGCAAACTCACCCGATACAGTCGAATGAAAGGCGCACATGATCTCGGTGGCAAGCCTGACTTCGGCAAGATCAATCCAGATCCGAATGAACCGATTTTTCACAGCACGTGGGAAAGACGTGCGTTCGCAATTACAGTTGCGACAGGCTTTCTGGGTCAGTGGAATCTTGACATGTCTCGTTATGCAAGGGAGCAGATGGATGACGATGAATATCTTGCCACAAGCTACTACGAACACTGGATTTACGGTCTGGAAACTTTGCTGATTGAAAAGGGCTTGCTGACCCAAGAGGAAATTCAGCAACGTATAGATGAATTGAAATCTGAAGGTGTGGCCGAGTGAATGTGTTGGAAGCGGACAAGGTGTGGGAGTCGTTGCACCGCGGGAACAGTGCCAGAATGCCGGAGGAAGCGGTTGCCAGATTCAAGACCGGGGATAAAGTTCTCGTGAAGAAGATGAACCATCCCGGACACATTCGTTTGCCGGAGTACGTCCAAGGATGCCGGGGAACAATCGAGGCAGATCATGGATCTTTCATTTTTCCCGATCAACATACGAATGGTATCAAGAAAGCCCAACATTTGTACAGCGTTCGATTTGAAAGCGAATATCTGTGGGGTGCGGATGATTGTGATTCTCCGAGTGCAGTGTTTGTCGACTTGTTCGAGTCCTATCTCACATCAGAATGAACACTGAAAATTCATCACTGGCATTGTTTCTACCGGATGGCGAAGAACCGATTTTTGCCTCCCCTTGGGAAGCACATGCTTTTGCATTAACTGTCCAGTTGCACGAACGAGGCTTATTCAGCTGGGCGGAATGGAGTCAGTACCTGGCTGAAGCCATCCACTCCAATGTTGCAGACGACGACGTATCCTACTACGCGAACTGGTTGCAAGCATTGGAGAATCTGCTAACCGATAAGGGAATCGTTGATGCTGACGAATATAAGCGGGGAGTCCGGCAACTCTTGGTTGATTCGGCTGCCTCTGATCATTGAACTGCCGATTCCGGCTGCTATCGATTCAAAATTGTGGGTCCCGCCTGACCATCTTAAACTTCCCGTTCAGGTCTTTCCTGGTTGGCGTGGGTATGGGCTTGTGGTCAACCGCCTTCAAGCTCAGCGACGCTCTAACGGCTTTTTCGAGTTTCTTTTGGTCCTTAAATGCCTACCAGACTTATTTTTTCCATTTGTTTAAGTAGTACTGCATTATCTATCGCAATCGGCAATGCGGTTTAGCCCCCTAGTTCTTGCAAGACACATCATTGCTATTAACCCTCTTTAGCTCCTTCCCATTCATGAGCTTTGCCTCTGGTACTTGAAGAAGGCTTGCCACTCTCGAACTGGAATACCACGTATCAGAGAATCTCGCATTTCTTTCACGTAGTCGTCCATGAGTCCGTATCGTGCCAGACGACCAAAGTTGTTTCCACCGTCAATCGTGGGCCGGTCGCTGATGATGTCACTTTTCGCTGGGTATGGTGTTATTCCCTCAGGTTCAACAATTTTTCCCGTCCGCGCACTACCCTGCCGCTCGTACAACCAGTAATGGTTGCGTCTAAGGGCGCAGTAAAGCGAGCTTTGAACAAACGGCCTATAGAGTTGTGGACTGCCCGCGAGCACATTGGACAACACCCACGGGACAACGGTTAGTAAATCCCAAGGATTGCAAGCGGCACTTGTCACGGTGAACCGGAACGTAGGAATCTCTTCCTTGGCGAGTAGATACCAGCCCTTGAGTTCAATACCAAGAAGCACATTAACGGTGCCGTTTCGCCTCTCTCGCAGTATGACATCCGGGAATGTCTGAGGTTGCCTTTCAAACGAGAATGTCTTGTACTCCCCTAACGGGTCCCACACCGGTCGCATGTCGTTCAGCGTCTTGACCACCGACTCCTCAATAGTGGCGGCGAGAGGTGTGTTTAACGTGAATACGTCTGTCGCCAACAAACCCTCAATGTTAGTAGGAGTCGTGAAATGGTCCGGGCAGGCGTAGATAGCGCGGCGGATTCGCTTCCACAGGTCATAGTGCTGCCAATCAACTGGCTCGATTGGACTAGGGGCGATCGGACACATCTAGCAGGCGCTGCACAGCGGCGTCATAGAACTCTCGCACAATCTCCGCGCTGAAACAGCGCCGCTCAAGAGTGAGCGAAGCAACAGAAGCGGGGCAAAGACCACCGAAGGGTTCCCATATGACATCGCCAATGTCTGTTGTGGCGGTGATTGCCAAAGCGACTAAGTTGAGCGGCTTTTGGCTCCCATGCAGGCTCTTGTACTTCCATCGCATGCGTAGCCGCTCACCGTTCACTCGCTCTCGGCCACCAACATGAGGTTGACTCCAAACGTTTGTAGCGCCAACAGGGCATTTGAACTTAGCCCGCATTTGACCCCATGTCTTCTCCGAAACAGGATGTTTTCCGTCAAGACTGTAGTAAGGTCTGCCAGTCGAACAACCATGACGGTTTGCATATGCGGACAGCAAGGTGAATAGTTCAGGCGGCGGGAAGTACCACAAATGATCCTCTGTCAAATATTTCCGGGTGGCAGCGTTGCGAACCCCACACGCCTCGTTCGCCACTCGTAAGGGCAAACCGGTTCGCTTCCATTCATATCGAAGCCATTGCTGCATCGTGAGTGGCTCGCCGTCAGACGACTCAAACTCTGCTCTCTTCACGTACTGGACGCAGACTTCGGTTGTGACTGGGAACTTTCGTAACGTCCGTGTATTGGCGTTCCCTGCCACATGGCCTAGACCCTTGTTCCAGATGTGGCAGGAGCGATAATCCCAACCGTTTGCGTCTAAGATTGGGTGAACTGTCGCCCAACCCAACTCACTGTTCCAAAACCACAAAGTTGTTTGTGGCGTGGCGTGGCGTGCCCACGCTTCAATGTGCGGTTTGTACCAGGCCGGAAGTTCGCTCACTGTATGCAAGTCTCCCGGAAAGCCAGAAAGCCCATAAGGCCCGTCTGCCACGATACAAATCGGATCAGGCCACGTCGAATACAGCGATTCCGCCTTCCCGAAGTGGACTGTTGAAAGCCCGACCTGCGTACTGTGGTCTAGTGGCAGAGGACATCGGGCGCTTCCTGATGTGGGGCGCGAATTTTGCTCTAATTGTGATTCCTTACTAGAATTTGGCAGATTTGTCTGCTGTAGCGTCATGCGGTCAGTACCTCGTATGTGATGGTCTTGCCAGACATGGCACGGAATAAATCGTCAAGCCTATCCTGTTTATCTCTTGGGTAATTACCTTTATTCAGTCTGAAGGAAAACCCGTCGACATACTCATGACAATGCTTCCTGCTCCAGTTGTCATATACGCCGTTATATCCCCATTTCAGTACAGACCATACAGATTCAATCCCATTGGTATGCGCCATCCCGTTGACATATTCTTTGGCTGAATGCTTGACGCTTTTGTGTTTGTAGAAAACGCTATCCAAACCTGTATAGCCCTTATGTTCATCCGTATATATTGTAGATATGGCCTCTACACTGGCATACATGGAGTTCTGAAGTGTAGCTTTGTCTGCATGTTCAATCGGCATGGCTTTAACACGTCCACCCCGTTCCTTCCTTCATAAAACTGCTTGTTTTCCAACTGCGCTCCGACCTGCTTTCAGTTTCTTGTCGATATGCTTGTTTTGTTCCTTTCTACCTATATAAGTTTCATCAATCTCAACTTCACCAGACAGGGCTTGCATTTCAGTTCCACAATCCAGACGAAGGTGATGGGGCATATGCCACGCTTTAGGCTGGGAAATGGACAGTTCTTTTGACAACTGAAGACTGGATATGCCTTTGCGGGTTGTCTTAAGCAAGTAAGCAGCAAACAACCATTTGCGCATATCAATCTTGCCGTACTCAAGGGGCGTGCCCGTCCAAGCCGTAAAGTATTCCCTGCAATCCCCGCACCAGTAACGTCCCACCTTCTTCTGTTGCGTGACCTTGTTATCACAACCGCATTTGGTACAGAGCGGAGAATCACCCCACCTGATATGCTCTATGTAGCGATTAGCTTGTTCTTTGGTAGGATAGGGTTCCGTTAACTCGAAAAGGCTTAATGTTTTAGCGGTTTTCATGGTCTTTCATTATCAATTATATAGTATCTGTAAACCATCCGTCGTTACTGGTTTTGTCGAGACTTTTTCGTTGGGCGATATTTTACGGTTTACCGAGCGGGTCACGTGTGCTTAAATAGTTGAATTTGAAGAGAATTCACAAATCACAACGTCATTTTTCCTCGATTCCGGTGTTTGCACAGCGTAACAGCATTATACTTGAAAGAGGCTGGCTCATGGCATTATTTATCAATCAAAACAACATATTATGAACAAAAATGCACTTTGGCCCAGGTTTTTTCAGCCCTTGCACGAGGAGTATTGAAGTGGGGTAGAAATTTGCCTTGAAGGCTGAAAATTGCCCCAAAACCCTGTTTTCAGGCGATTTTGTGGGGTAAACGAAAGTTCAAGCTCTGGGTTTCGCTCGAAAAATCAATGACTTACGTTTCCCGAAAATGCCTCTTGTCAACTGTCCTTTACAATTCCCTTTGGTTGATTCGGCTACATCTGATCACTAAATTGCCGATTCCGGCTGCTATCGATTCAAAATTGTGGGTCCCGCCCGTTTGGTGGTTTCCATCAATTCAATGGTTTCGACTGAATTCAGCACAAATATTGCAACGATTACAAATACCGCAAGCAGAATGATCGGCAGAATGATTCTCAGGAAAAAATTCATGATCAAATCAAATGAACTGTCAATCGAAGAGGATAGAAGGATACCCGATAATTAAACTGTTTCGTCTTTGTCGCTACTGCGCATCAAGTATCGCCGCCAGGCAACAACAATCATAACGATGAAAGGAATCAAGATGCAGGCTAGAAACACAAAATACAGGAACCACGGCACGCCCAGCGACATTTGCACATAGACGTAAGGACTGATTTGAGCGGCGCATGGCAACGACAGCGATATCGCGATGACTGCCGCGGTCACCGAAAATATGTTTGGCGGCAATCGCACTTACCCGGAATTCTCGTCTAGCAGCTCGTCAATCTCCAAAGACAGGAGCCCTAATTCAGTCTGTCCCGGAAAAATACTGCGAATCTTGCCCTTTCCGTCAACCAGAAATGTCCATGGTTCACCTTTGACACCCCACTCGACCCACACTGAATTATCTTTATATCCGTCTATGTGGAGAAATGCGAAGCGGTCGCCGTATAGTTCCTGCATGACAGCAACTCGGGTAATCTGATCAACGCACATGGTGCAGTGCTGCGGTGTCCCGAACACCGCCAGGAATGGCTTTTCGTCACTGATCAGTTGTGAAATTTTCCACTTGTAAAGCGGCACCTTGGTATCCATTGTGGATACTTCGTACCACTGGTTCTGATCTACGACTGTCAAATTATCGCTATTCGGTGCCAGGTCGCCGACTTTGAGTTTGGCACCGACACCGGAATCTTCACTGCACGCTGTCAGTGCGAGAATAACAGCTGTAGTCAGGACTGTAAATTTTTGCTTGATTGTTAGCATCACTCACGATTAAAATAGCTTAGTGTTACTAGTATATTCAGTGTTTCAATAAAAACCATGCAAGAATTACCATTACTGACGATTATTGCCCTGAGCGTTTTCGGACTCGGCGGCGCGGTCGCACTGGCCATTGTGCCATGGGCGTGCATCGGAACTGGGCTGTTCGAAAAAGACAAGAGTTATCAATCGGGCCCCACAGACTGATCACACCTGATTTCGACTCAACAAATTCTATTCGAAATTTGTTTCCGTCGACTTGAGTGCAAGCAGGTACTCTGCCAATAAATCAAGGTCGTTTTCCGGCAGATGGTCGTAACGCGGCATTTTCAGCCGGTACGGTTTTGCGCTTACGCCGCCCCACGGTGACTTCAAGTATCGAATCAGCCATTCTTTGGCTCGTTTGCTCCCCACTCCGTCGAGGCTTGGACCGTATGAGGCGCCATTTCCGAAAATTTCGTGACATGACAGACATCCTTCCCGGCGATAGATGATTTCCCCTTGCAGAGTCTCAGGAGTTTGCTGATAAGTGAATCGGACGGGTGGCGGTTTCAGATAGATGACGCTGCCTACGACCACTGCAAATGCAATGATCAGCACGGAACCGGCTATGACAATCCACTCGCCCATTGTGAATTTCATGCCCGCCACCGGTTCAGTCAACTATAACGGTCGTCGTCGCCTTCTGTAAAAATCTGATCCTTTATATCTTCGTCAAACTGGTTGTTATTGTAAGCCCAGTAGATGACAATGACGATTGCAATCAGCATGACCAAGCCGGATGCAGCCCAGATAAAAGGGATCAATGTTTCAGCATTCAAGATTTAAGCCTCGTTGAAATAGAATTTACCGTGTCAAGAATCAGGTGGAATTACCTTTCTTGGGTAATTCGGTGAGTTCGGATTGGCTCGAAGTCCGGATAGAAACGCGGTCAGTTTTACCCGCTCTCCATCGGCCAAGAGTCGAAAATCAGGTCCGAGGTTTCCATAGTGTGCGGTTCCAGCCACCAAAGTGCCGGGATCGGTAAGATACTGATGTAGCCACTCCGCTGTTCTTCGAGTGCCTACACCGTCTAAAACAGGTGCTACGCCGACTTCACCGGTGCCCATCGCCCTATGACAGCTGTTGCAGCCCATTTTACGATATACCAGATGTCCTTCCAGACCGGTTTCATCCCATTCGTAGTAATTTCGTGGAGGGGGTCGGTCTTCCAAGGTAATCTGCTGATAGCCTCGGGCTATCGCAGCGATGACAACGATACCTGCAAATACGAACATGATCTTTTCACCTCGTTTCACAGCTACCTCATCTGAAAATTGTCGAGTTAAAACACTACGTGAAATAATAATTCCGAAGCAGCATATGCGACAACCAGAGCAATGCCGACAACACTCAAGGACAGGACGACTCGCTCAGCTCGCTTGAGACCCTTCAAAGGTCCGATCACAAAGCGAGACATGATTATGTAGACAAATACTCCGATGATAATCAGCGCAAATATAAGCGCTGATATTTGATCCGTAAATCCCACTTGTCGGGCAATGACAGATTACTGTGATCCCTCTTCATCGTTGGATTTCTTGCTGCCCCGCTCATTCCATTTCTGAATGTTGATATACCAGATGACTCCGGCAATGCAGGTCAGAATGGCGATGATCTGGAAAAGCACCATGTAATAGCCCCAGTCCCACCAAGGTTGCTTGCCTGTTGCGCTTACAAACGATGTGGTAACCGTATCGTATCGCTGCCCGAATCCAGGCCACGGCATCGTCCACAGGAATCCTTGAAATACCGTCACTGCAACGATCAGCACTAGCCACCAGGGAATTTTTCCATTTCCCTCCTTTATGCCGTCATATTCTTCATCGCCGAAGCGTCCGAATACTTCGCCTTTATCTTCAAGTTCGTTACGATCTGCCATGTCGTGCAGTCTCCATTTGTTTTACTTCAGTGTATCTAGGAACGCGATGATTGCATCCAGCTCATCATCCGTAAGATGCTTGAAAGCTGGCATAATCGAACCGGGTGTTACCGCTCTGGGATCTCGATGATGAACGTAGTGCCAGGCCTTGACACGGTTGCGGCTTGCAATATGCAGCAGGTCTGGAGCCTTTCGGTCGGAACCGAACAGGCTGGGCGCTTCTCCCTGAACGTCACCCGCTTCCGGTGGAGCGCCAAAATATGCCCAGTCCTGCGTCTGTTCCGGCAACAGGGTATGGCACCACCAGCAGCCTTCTCGAATGAAGATTTTCTTGCCTTTGCCGGCAAGCGTGGGAGCATCGTTTCCGGTCATCCATGGATCATGAATGGACCAGGCGCTATGTCCCATGATGGCTTCTTTTTCAATGGCCAGCTGAGTCTGCGGAATCTCGTTCATATACGTCGAGCCGCCGATGATGGTTATCGCAATCGATGAGAATATCACCAGAACAACAAGAACCGCACCCATTACATACTTTGGCATAGCTTTTATTCTTGAGCGTTAGCGTTATCCGGTTATCCTGCCGCCGGTGCCGGCACTGGTCGACCACCAGAGGTTGATTCGGGTGCAACCTTTTTGCCAAATTTAGCTGTCATCCACATGTTGTAGAGGAAGATCGGCTGAGCAAAGATGATCAAGCTGCCGAACAGCACTCGACCGACCATGTATGGATGCGTAGCGATAACCGATTGAATGTAGGGTATCTCGTAAACTTTGGCAGCGCCTTGCACCAGACCTGCCGCAGTGAGTACTGACCAGAATCCCAAAAATCCGATGGCCATCATCCAGAAATGCAGACGTGCGAGTTTTTCACTGTACAGCTCTCGCTTCAGCAGTTTCGGCAACCCGTAATAGATTGCGCCAATTTCGATGAAACTCGAAAAGCCAAGCAGTGCAAGATGTGCGTGCGCAACAATCCAGTGCGTTCCGTGAATGTACCAGTTCAATGAACGTGTTTGCTGGAATGCACCCTGAATATTCAATGGAATGGCGAACAATACGCCAGTCAGCGCCCACTGCAGGGGAATATTCTTGGTATACATCCACCACTTGTCTTTCATCGTCATCAGCATGTTGACGACAAATGCCAACGCAGGAATCATGATCAGAACGCCGGAGACCGAAGCAAATGATTTCAGCCATTCAGGAATCGGTGCGCCCATCAAGTGATGCGCTCCCGGTGTCGAATAGAAAGCTGCGATAGACCAAAAGTGCAGGTGGCCAATTTTGTGGCTGTAGAGTGTATTCCCCGAAATCTTTGGAATGATGTAATAGGCGATCGCCGCCGATACAGGCGTGATCCACAATCCCAGAATATTGTGTGCGTGCCACCAAGTCATATAGGCTTCCGCCAGTCCGGTAACTGGGAACAAGTCGGGAACCGCACCGATGAAATAACTAAGCAGGATGAACAGCAGAGCCGCACCGAAAAACCACATCGTCACATACAGCCCCTGGGTCTGGCGAGTAAGCATCGTCATCCAGATGTTGACTGCAAGCGGGACGAAGATGAACAATATCACGTAAATATCCAGCGGCCAAATCAGATCCTGATATTCGCGACCCGAGGTCATGCCGTTTATCAGCGTGAAAAAGACCGCAACCATGCCGATGTTCCAGGCCCAGCAATTCCACAAACCCAGTCTCTCGCTCCACAGTTTAGTTTTGCACAGAGCCGGTGCCATATAGCACATCGCACCTGCAAATGCCATGGATATCCAGCCGAAAATTACAAAGTGCACGTGCACCGGCCGAATTCGCCCAAAATGCAGCCAAGGAATATCGTTCGGGAATACATCGGGCCAGGCAAGCCTCATTGATGTCAGCAATGCCAGAAAAACTCCGATGTTGAACATGACAATCGATGAGAAAAAGAAGTGCTTTGCCGCAGTTCCTTCCGCGTAATCGTTGCGAGTGAGTAGATTAGTTGCCATTATTCCGTTCTCCGATTGCAGGTATCGCTGTCAGATGCGCTATTTGCCTTGTTTGATCATGACGGAGTTCATATACCAAAAGGTCAGTGCTGATACTACTCCTGTACCAATTGAAATTACGAATCCCCAAACTAGCAGACCTGTCCACTCTTCATGACTGCGCATTCCGATCAGAGGCAGGAAAGCCAACTGAAATACGGTGCCGAGGCCGACGCCTACGATAAAACCGTTATACAGAAAATTAAGTAGTCGGTGCATCTAATGTCCTCCGTTCCGCTTGAAAACTGTTAGAAAAATATTCATGATAAACAGCCAGTATCCGAATCCCATCAGAATGGCTGTCGTGATGATGGCAACATGATGTATAGGGCCGACTGCATCCAGTGCCTGCTGAAATGTCATGCCGTCAAGAATCATATTGCCTTCGATAATTCCGAAAAAGACCAGTGCACAGAAGAACCCAAGCACTCCGATTATAGAAAACCAGAAAGAAGTGTTTGACAGGGCTCGACTGTAAATCGGTCTGTGAATGAGTTTGGGCAGAACATAGTAGAACAGCCCCATGATCGCTAGCGTGACTCCGCCGACCAGGTTGATATGGGCGTGAGCGAGCGGGTCAATCATGTGCCCGGCCGGGCCGGTAGCCCGGATCCAAAGCGAGAATTCAGGCAACGTCTGGAGGACGCCTTGTACCGTTCCGATCAGCAGATTGGTGACTGACATCACCATGAATTTCAGGATCAAAGCAGAGTCGATGTCTGATGCTACGCTCTGAACAGAGGATTCCAACCTGTTATCTACCATTGTTTCCGTTAGTATACTCATGCTACTGATGACTGTGCTGTAAAGCTAAATACCTGATGTAATCTATTATTTGTTTACGTTGAATTTCATTGAGACTGTTTTTCCAACCCTGCATTGCGGTTCCCGCAATACCGTCTCGAATTACAGCACTCAATTCCTCATCAGTTTTTTCCCCTATGACGCTACTGACCAGATTGCTCGGCTTCGGCACCATTCGGTAACTGAATTCACCATTGCCGCTGCCGTTGGCACCGTGGCACAGCGCGCATAACTGGATGTAGTAACTGCGTCCGCGCTCAAGATTTGCCAGACTTGAGTTGTGCGGCAGTATGTTGTAATCAATCTGTTCATGCGCCTTGATGCCTAAAATGGAGCGATCTTCCGGGAAAACCATGACTGCTATCCAAGCAAGAAACGCCGCCAACAGTACACCTGTTGATACCCAAATAGCGGATGACATAATCGATTTCCTTCCAGCCAGAATTCACTTTATTGTCCAATCTCCAGTTGTGCAACCATGTCCTTTTGTCGCTCCATCATCTGAGCGCGAGTGTTCTCAAGATTCCAGTTCGGACGCAGAGAAATTACATACCAGACCAACTGCCAGCGTTGTGTTTCGTCCAGAAAGTCTGCGAACGACGGCATCGGTGTTCCATCCAAACCTGTGGTAAATGTCTGATAAATTCCTTTCGGATCACTGGATCCGACGAATTGACTCGCGTCAGTAAAGTCTCTGGGCACAATTGGCAGACCGGCATCGTCTTCAAGCCCTGCAGCTGACGGTCCGTCGCCTTTGCCTTTAGGACCGTGGCATTGCTTGCACTGCATGAGTTCATACACGCCTATGCCGGCTTCAACCATTGCTGCATCCGGTAAAGGCGGTTCACTGATATCAATCGGATCTTCCTGCCATTCTTCCTCTTCTTCCCATCGATCGGAAAAACTCTTTATGTATGCGATAACCGCCCAGCGATCGCGCTCAGGCAAGAATTTGAAAGCTGGCATGTCCTGGTTGAGTACCAGCCCCCTGGACATCGATTTGAAAAGGTCTGCGTCAGTCGGCAGCGAACCACTCGGAGTGGATCGCAATTTGTACACAGCCTCGGTAAAATCTCGTGGTTTTCGAGGCAGTTTATGTTCTTTCGCGTAGAGGTCTCCGAGTTCCCACACCGCGCCATTGCCGTCGCCGTTTATTCCATGGCAGCCAATGCAAAGGCCGCGGAACACCCACTCTCCATGTTCGAGCAACCGTGGCGTAACAGGTATTCCTTCACTGACCGGTTCGATATTACCGGTAGTTGCTGGATAATCAAACAGTGAACGCCCGGTGGTAACTTCGCCGGTTTTTCCACCAGCCGTCTGCAGGGACAAACCGACTACCGCGACTGCACCAACGACTATGGCAAGAGAGACTGTGGCAATTAATTTTTTCACTGGAAGTACAACTCCACTGTGGATGTGTATTGATCAAACAGCAAACGGTTCAGGGGCGAACCATAAAACTGGGGCGCATGACACGTACAAAAGCGAACCGTCATGACGCCCCATTCCTAATTTTACATTTTACCCCTAAGGTAACAAGTAACCTGTAGGAGTCAGCACCACATTCTAGTGACGACCGGGATCTAATACAGATCCGCGGTTTGACCAGTAAATGTAGGCTTCCAATGCTTTCATTGCTTCACCGTCCGGGTCCATTAATTCACCCTCATTCGGTTTCTCGACACACCAGTTGATCATATCGCGCAAAGTAGCGAATTCGCTCATTTGCTCCTGGAATTTCGGATACTCGTGAGGATGTGTATCAGACGTAAACGGATGACACATTGCGCACGCCATGCCAGTATTGGAGAGATTCAGTCCCGGCATAGTACCGCCGTGGAATAGATTGTCTCCAAGAATGACTTGCTCCATGAAGGCGTCGGTAAACGCTTGCAAGGTGGCTGCATCATGTGAAACTTTGTGTGCTGACGCTCTATTTACCATAAAGACAAATGCCAATGACACACACAGCACTGCTGTAACGAGGGCTAACAGCCCTTTGTTTTTCGTGATTTTCATCGAATTTTCCTCTATGTTAAATTAGTCGCCGGTCCAGCCGCGATCTGCGATTCTGGACGTCAATTTCTGATTGACATTGTCGCCCGTCCCTGCATCTGCACGGCCATGTCCGAACACGGTCTCACGCCACATCATGTACTCATAGTCCGCATGAGCTTCTGCACTCATGTTCCAATTCGTCCAGCCAACTCCGTCGAAATGATCGCCGGGGTCAACCCGCAACATGGGTTTTGTGAGAGCTGGTGTACCTTCCGGTGCATACGGCCACGGCCACGAAGTGGCCAGCATGCCGATGCTACGCATTCCACCAATCTCATTGTAAAGCGGCTGATGGACATGACCATGAATATTGGTCACGTTCTGCCACGGTGCAACGATTTCATGGACTTGGCGCCAATCACGAATCCAGAAGTTCCAAGGCGCATAGCACTCGTAGAGTGGTGTATGGCTGAAAATGATTACCGGATCGGCTGTCGGCCAGTCAGACAGGGTGCTGGAAAGCCATTCACGATTCTTCTTGCCAAGTCCTGACCAAGGACCGGCTTGAGAACCGTCAAGAGCTGACATATGCCCCATACGCTCCTTATTGGTCATGCCTCTAGCAGACCAATAATCCGGTGCGCTTCCAACTGTGTCGAGCCCGATAATGCGAACTCCCTTGTGATCGAACGTCCAAGGCGATTCACCGAAATGGGAATTCCAGCTTTCACCAAGGTCTAGATACCAGTCATGTTCGCCTGGGATGAAGTGCTTCTGAATGGTTACTTCCTTCAGCAACTCTGCTCCCAGTTCAATTTCGACTGGATCTCCAAGCTGAGCCAAATCGCCTCCAAACATCATGAAATCGAATTTGTCTCCCATAGCTTGGACCTCGCTAAACGCGCGGGTCGCTTTATCGATGAACCGTTGATTCAGTTCCCTCGGATACAGATGCGTATCTGATACCCAAGCGAAACTGAACGACTCACCCATTGCAGCGTTGGCTACCTCCATGGAGGACAGGGTTTGGAAAAACCCCACCGCACTGCCGGTGGCTACAGCACCTCCGGTTAACAGCGATTTGTGAAGAAATGTACGGCGAGTAATGTCTACGCCATTCCCCTCCACTACATCGCGACCATTTTTATTATCTGGCATACTAACTCCTCCTGCATTACTGCATGAAATAAATTCCAATAATATTATTGGCGGTTTCGATACAAATCAGGGTGCATATATCACTTCCCCAATTCAATCGATAACTCGGTTGTTGCGCCGGCGCTAACGGTGACGGGCACTTCCGTCTCGCCGAGCATTTCCTGCCAAACGACTAGTGTATAGTCGCCCGGCGGGACATCACTGATGGTGTACATTCCGTCGGCGCCTGTCTGCATGAAGTATGGATTGGGCACGACGATGACCCATCCCAGCATCCAGCCATGAGCATCGCAATCTGTTCGTACAGGCCCTATTCGCTTAAGAGTTTTTGTTACTCGGGCATCTTTGAATGGCAGAGCTACGTTAAAGGCGGTTGCTTTGCCGTAATAGCCGTGGGTGTTGTGAAGAACCGGATCGGAATTGTGAATATCAACTTTCCCGCGCCTGGAAACCTGAACATGGGGTTCAAATATGCAACCGACGTTGTTGATGACTGGCCTTCCCATTTCGGGCCAGGCCTTGCCTGTTGCTACATCCTTAAGATAGACGACAGAATCTTGCACTGCGCCTCCCTCACCGACTGTTACGAGAGGGATTTTTCGGCTTGAGCCACAGACTTCCTTATCTTTGGTGGGGAGCACGGTTCTCTTTTTGACCGCGCCTTGATACGTAATTACGCCGTGTATGGTGCCCCCATTGGACACGGCTTCCTCAGCGTATTTGGCAGCGTTAGCCGTAAATGGGACAGATAAAATCAGTATCAGCGAAAAAATCGCTAGAAGACTACGTCGCATCTAAACTCTCCTCCTCTTTTCAACGTTAACTACGCTTGATTGGAATTAGTTCTACGGCATATCTTTGCCGTTTCATCCATTCACTTCCCAAATCTAAAATCAATAATAATGATTAATTCAATACAATTCAAATTCTTTATTGCAAGGGAACTTCATCCCGATGGTGTCGTCAATGGCAGAATTTCATGAGTCCCTTTTTCGGTACGGACAATATACAGTATACAAAATGCGAAAAGTGACACTTAAGCAATTTTCGCATTTTTTTTGTGCGGAGAGGTCATTTTTTTCGAATTTCGCAACCTTCTTACGGCTGCAGCGATATTCAACACCAAAACAATAAATGTGAATCCGTATGCACTCCATACGAACTTTCCATGACCTCCCATCGAGATGAATTCCATAACGCTCAAGGTGATTCTCCTATTTCCTGTACCCATCTGCTGGAATGCTCATATTCAAGAATGAGCGCCCTGGCTCGCAGTGTCAGAATCGTGAAGAAGAGCAGCATGAATCCAATGGCCATGAGCAGCAGTGGTGCTAGCATGCTTAGATGAATTGACGGTACTCCGAATTTGGATACCGAGGCGCTTTGATGAAGTGTATGCCACCAAAGTACCGAGTAATGGATGATGGGGATGTTGACTACACCTGCAAGCAGCAGAATCGCGCCAGCCTGCTGAGCTTTGTTTCGATCTTGAATTGCGGCCTGTAGTGCGATGAATCCAAGGTATAGAAACAGCAGAATCAGTTCCGATGTCAGTCTTGCATCCCAAGCCCACCAGGCACCCCACATGGGTTTCCCCCAGATTGAGCCGGTAACCAGAGTCGTCAATGTGAAGGATGCCCCAATCGTAGCGGCTGCCGTACAAATGAGATGTGCGAGTTTGATTCGCCAGATTAACCCGATCGCTCCGCTTACGGCCATGAATATGTAAATGAACATAGACATCCAGGCCGATGGCACATGGACAAACATGATGCGATAGCCTTCCCCTTGCTGGTAGTCAGCAGGGGCAACGAGCAAGCCAAGATAGAGTCCGACGGCAATCGTAATGGCTGCCAAGGTTGCAAGCCAGGGAAATAGGCGGTTCGCAAAATCAAAGAAATACTTTGCCGTGCTCAGACGATGAAACCACAAAAACACGATCAGTTCCCCGCCATCAGACGAAGTGATCCGGCAGTTGCAAACGGTGCGACAGTCAGACTGAAGACCAGAAATGCACACAGCAGGGATATATGGCCGGTTACAGGCAATTCTGACGCCGCAGCAATTACTGCGGAAACTGAATAAATCAGTACTGGAATGCAAAGCGGCAGCGTAAGGAGCGATAACAGTACGCCGGTTTTTTTCTGAGTCACGACCAGCGACGCACCGAAAGCGCCGACAAGACTAAATACGGGTGTGCTTAAAGCAATCGTCACGACAAGTATGGCAATACTGAATGAGTCAAGATTCATTAGTATACCCAGTAATGGGCTTGCCGCGATCAGGGGCAAGCCTGTGGAAATCCAGTGTGCAATGATTTTCGCCAGTACAAGAAGTGACATCGGAGCAGGAGCCAGCAGCATCTGTTCCAGCGTTCCGTCTTCAAAATCGGATCGAAAAATTCCATCCAGTGAAAGCATTGATGCCAGAAGTGCCGCGACCCAGATGACGCCCGGGCCAATTGCCTTCAACAGTTGATTGTCAGTACCGGCTGCAAATGAGAAAAGCGTCGTTGAAACCACAAAAAATATTACCGGAGTGGCATAATCGCCTGGGTTTCTGAAAGCAAGCAGAAGATCGCGTTTCAACAGCGCCCCGAATGCGCTCGTCATGATTGCTCTCCCAATTTGATTTCACTTGAATTCAGACGACTCCAGTTAATTGGCTGATGAGAGGTCGTAATACAGATTCCCCCGGATTCAAGATGCGATGAAAGCCAGTTGATGATGATTTCCTGCGTGGGTTCATCCAGTGCGGTGAACGGTTCATCCAGCAGCCACAATCGGGCGTTTGAGACTTGCAATCTAGTAAGTGCCACGCGACGCTTTTGTCCGGCTGAAAGGTATCGACAGGGTATTTGCGCATAACGCTCGATGCCCAATCTATCCAGAATTTCATGTGCAGTTTGTATCGTCGGATTTCCACGCAGTTCACGATCGAAGACAAGGTTTTCAATTACAGTCAAATCCCCTTTGATTCCGTTTTCGTGACCGACATAGACAAGAGATTGGGCGTATTCAGTTTCAATATCTTCAATCTGGACACCATCCCATAAAACTTCACCTGTTTCCGGTCGCGCCAGTCCACACAGAATTCGCAGCAGGGTTGTTTTGCCACTGCCGTTCCGACCGCTGATATAAAGAAGTTCGTTCTCTCGTAAGCTAAAGGAGAGATTTTCAAAGAGGCGGCGTTCACTTCGCACACCCACAAGGTCGCGAACTTCAAGCATGGCAATCTCGCCTTGATACGGAAAGAGGTATGGCCGTCACTTTCCCATAGAATCCTTTTCAGGCTAATTTCTGATGGTTAAAGGTGTTATTTGAAAATTCAGGCGAATAGTGGATAAACTTCTGTCGCTTGCAAATTACTCTATATTTTGAATAACAGCCAATTTTGGTAGCGTGCACTGATTGCATCTCAATTACGCCGACTGCACTTATTAAAGCACAAGCGAACAATGAACGAGAGAAATCCACAAAGAAATCCAAGGAGTAAAACTTACTCGCGACGGGAAAGCCGAATGACTCCTGCACAGCGTCGCGCACTTGCGGAATACTTAGACGACTATCTACTGCAATTTGCGGAGCAGCCGATTGATCTTTCAGCCGTTTTCCCGTACGCCAATAGATTTTCAATTGAAATTGGGTTCGGTGACGGTGAAGTGCTGTTGCAACTGGCTTCGAGAAACCCGGACACGGGCTATCTTGGTATTGAAGTTTATCGTCCCGGGGTCGGAAAGTGTTTGCTTGGCCTGAATGAAATGGAGCTAAAAAACGTTCGGGTGTCAACCTCAGATGTCAGAGACGTTCTCTTACGGCAACTGACCCCGGATAGCTTGAATGAAGTATTCATTCTTTTTCCAGATCCTTGGCCAAAGAAACGTCATCACAAGCGACGATTGATTTCTCCGGAGTTCATCAATCTGTGTGCGAATCGAATGGTCGCGGGAGCAACGCTGTGTTTTGCCACAGATTCAGGAAATTATGCGGAGCATACACTGAGTCTATTGACAGCAAGCAAAGAATTTGAAAATATTGAACAAAGCGGTGGATTTTACTCTGGTGAACCGGTTCGCCCACAGACACGCTATGAGAGAAAGGCACTTGCACGAGGAGAAAAAATTTACGATCTGCTGTTCGTATGCCGTAGTTCGCACCTGATATGATGTTTCTTTAACGAAGATTCACTGCAAAACCAATTGGCAGTCAAACTTTTTCGACGTGATTCTCATGCCCAACGATGACTATATCAGCCGGCTTGCGTGAGAAAATTCCGTTGCAGACTGTGCCAGTGATAAGATCAAGTTCCATTTCAACGGCAAGGGGGTTGACCAGGTCCAAATTGCGGACATCCAGAATTATGTTGCCGTTGTCAGTCACAAATCCGGCTCGCAGCTCCGGCAGTCCTCCCAATTTCATGATTTCACGTGCGACATGGCTTTGAGCGAGTGGTACAACTTCGACCGCAAGCGGAAATTCACCAAGCACGCTGACCATTTTGCTCTTGTCAACAATGCACACGAATTTCTGGCTGGCCGCGGCGACAATTTTTTCCCGAGTGAGTGCGCCGCCACCACCTTTGATTAGGTGCCTGTTCCTAGTTGCTTCATCAGCACCGTCCACGTAAATCGGCAATGTTCCAGTGCGATTCAATTCCAATACGGGAATACCAGCATCTCTCAGTCTTCGTTCGCTTTCCAATGAACTCGCAACGCTACCGTCGATTTTCCCTTTGATCTTTGTAAGCAGCTCGATAAATATGTTCGCTGTTGAGCCGGTGCCCACACCGACAATGTCCCCAACTTCGATATAGTCCAAGGCAGCTTCAGCTGCGGTCCGCTTCATGAGTTCAGTTTTCAATGCACAAATTCCTCAGTGTTAACCCATCGAAATCAGTCAAATATTTCATCCCCAAAGTATAAGACTATCGTCAAAGTAATCTGAATCCACAGTTTCTGTCAAGCGAGTTCCATTGCAATTCTTGTGTGGCTCAAAGCTGATCGACCTCAACGACGTAGAGTATGTGCTTTGCCCGTGAGCAGGCGACGTAGTTTTCGACATGCAGTTTGCTCTGTGAATCCGGCAGTGGCTTTGTCAAAATGATGGCCGCATCCGTCTCCAGTCCCTTGAATCGATGCAACGAGGCGATCAGCACTCCTTGATTGTTTTGCCATGCTTCAAATTCCTGAGTGGCTGCGATCGTATTGAAATTTTTAGGCCAGAACGGTTTGGAGTAGCCGGGGGCCAGAACAGCGACCTGCGACATTTTCAACCCGCCTGAGTTTGGCATGCATAGCGATCTGACTAATTTCCCGACCGTTCGAATTGCAGACTGTACTGTTTGTTCTTGGGAAGTTTCAGGTTTGACTCCTGAAGGCAGGCTTTGCAACGTTTTAATTTCTTTGTCGATGAGAGTTGCGCAGTGGTTAGCGATGTGTGCTGTGTTGCGACAATTTACAGTCAGAAAATAAGGGTCTCCCAGTTCATCCGGCAACTGTACTTCGTCGTTTACATACAGGTTCTGTTGCGGGTCGTAGAAGACATAGAAGCATTTTTTGTCATCTGGATTGCGAAAGACCGAATCCAGACTTGTCCACCACAATTCTCGGAAGTCCTGTCCCTCATCGACAATTACGGCATCGAATTTTTGCTCGTCCGGCAATTTGTCACAGGCTTTCATAAGAAGTTCTGGAGCCTCGTCATTCCAGAATTCCTGCCCGAGCGTATCTTCTCTCCCAGTGAAAGGAAGTTCAGCCAACTCGCAGAAATCGTGAATCAGGCCATGAAAATTCTGGATGGTGAGCATGTTACCGAATTCTTCTGATGCAACCTGAAGCAACCGGTCTTTCAACGGCCGGTTATAGCAAAGCAGCAGCGTTCGCAAATTTGCCTTGGCCATTTCTTGAGCCTTGGAAAGAGCGATCAGAGTCTTGCCGGTGCCCGCACCCCCTTGAACTGCTGCCTTTTTTTGAGAAGCGAGCGTATCCAGAATCCGCTTCTGATCTTCGGTTATCCGATGCAGCATTGTTTCCTGATTCTCGACAGTTCGATATAGTATCGGCAGAATTTCATATTTCGGCAACAGCGCGTTTTGGGCTGCGACCATCGCCTGTTTTGTTGGTCTACGACTTGAAGATCTGGTAAAGACGCGAAATATGCGCTTTATCGATTCTTGAAATTTGTCTATTGCTGATGAATCCAGCAATAGTTCCCGCTTGATACTCGCAGGCAGTCGACCGGTAAAACGGTTGTCTGGAAATGCTACGGCGTAACCATAAGTGAACGGGATTTCACCTTTGAGATTCTCTTTCATGTACTCCACAATGTTGTACATGTTGTCGCGTACCTGTGCGAATGGATCCTTGTTAATTTCCTGACGTTCACCGTTCGGAAATATTCGCAGCCACTGCTCGGCATCTGGTTCGTAACCCAGAATTCCGCCTTTGACTTCGATAAACAGCATTCCGTGTTCTGGATCCAAGATAATCAGATCACATTCTCCTTCAATCAGTGGACCTGACTTCGCTCGGCTCAGCCAATTGAAACTGTGAATGACAGTTGATCTATCCGAGAGCTGATTCACTAGTGCTTCGGCAACTTTGCGTTCACCATAGTTCTGGATCTGGGAAGGACTGATTTTGGGTATGAGTCTTGCCATAAGTCGAATGATCCAGTACGGTTACATCACGTTACAAGAGTAAGGAAAGGGAGGGCATTTCAAGAGGAACATGCGCTGTTCGCAAGCCCTTCGATTTATTGGGTGGTTCATGGGTGTGAAATTTTGTCTCCTCAATCCATCCAAACCCGATAGAGTATTATTTTATCGTTCTAAAACAAATACTTAATCTTGAAATCAAGGTTAACATAGGAAAAAATCGTATCAATAACCATCCTCACACGGAGGCACTAGGGCGACCCACGATAATTTACTATTTTCTTGGAACAATGTCGAGCAATTGCCGGAATTCCAATGTCTGAAACGGGTAATTGATAACCTGCCGGATGAACCAGAGGAGCCCGAAGCAGTCAGACAACTGCTTGCGCATGCAGGAGGACGGACCGACCACGCAGCCGCTGTGGTACTCTGTCTACTCTGCATGGAGTGATTCGGCGATGGGATTCAGACATCACTCGACCAGTTATATTTTGGGTAATCAGCTTGCGCTGAAAGGCTGAGCCAATCAAATGCGAATATGGGCTTTCAATTTGGAAAGCCTTATTTTTTCTTACAACATCTTCAATGCAAATTGTAGTAATCTGTACACATTGCCGCGTGTGACACAATGCTCCGAGCACTTGAAGTCAACACCAGGGAGAGCGTATTTGGCTGAACCGGGCACTCACGAATTTAAATGGGATTGCAAAACCTGTTTGAAAGATTGAACAGCTAGGGAGAAAATATTGAGATGAGTCATTTCTTGGACCGTTTGACTTTCTTCAGGCGGCGGACGGAAGGCTTCGCCGACGATCATGGTGTAACCACCAATGAGGATCGCACTTGGGAGGAGGGATACCGTCAGCGTTGGCAACATGACAAAATCGTGCGCTCCACACACGGAGTCAACTGCACCGGCTCGTGCAGTTGGAAAATTTATGTCAAAGGCGGGATTGTAACCTGGGAGACCCAGCAGACAGACTATCCACGCACCCGCCCTGAAATGCCTAATCATGAACCTCGCGGGTGTTCTCGCGGCGCGAGTTACAGTTGGTACCTCTACAGTGGCAATCGACTGAAGTATCCGATGGTTCGAAAGAGCCTGATCAGACTCTGGCGCGATGCCCGAAACCAGTTGGAACCGGTAAATGCGTGGGCATCAATTGTCGAGGATGCTTCCAAAGTCGACAGTTACAAACGCAAGCGCGGGCTCGGCGGATTCGTGCGCAGCACATGGAGCGAAGTAAACGAGATCATCGCAGCTGCCAACGTTTACACGATCCGACGCTGGGGTCCTGACCGAATTATCGGATTCTCTCCGATTCCGGCAATGTCGATGGTTTCATACGCAGCCGGCACCCGCTACCTCTCGCTTATCGGCGGAGTCTGCATGTCCTTCTACGACTGGTACTGCGACCTGCCTCCGTCCAGTCCGCAAACCTGGGGTGAACAGACGGATGTTCCGGAAAGCGCAGATTGGTACAACTCCAGTTTCCTAATACTTTGGGGCTCGAATGTTCCCCAGACCCGTACGCCCGATGCTCACTTTTACACCGAAGTGCGTTACAGAGGCGCCAAGTCAGTTGTAATCACTCCCGATTATTCCGAAGCTGCCAAATTTAGCGATCTTTGGATCAATCCAAAACAAGGTACGGATTCGGCACTGGCGATGGCCATGGGGCACGTAATTCTGCGAGAATTCTACCTTGACAAGCCTTCGACCTACTTTACTGATTACACCCGCCAGTACACCGATTTTCCGATGCTTGTCAAACTGCAGAAAAAAGATGATGCATGGATCCCAGACCGGTTTCTGCGTGCCAGTGATTTCGATGGTGCCTTAGGTGAGGAAAACAATCCAGAATGGAAAACCGTCGCTTTTGATGATAGGTCTGATGCAGTGGTGGTGCCTGGCGGATCAATCGGCTTCCGTTGGGGTCAACAGGGAAAGTGGAATCTCGAGGAACGCGACGCCAGTGGCGAGGAAACAAAACTAAGGCTTTCACTGATTGAACACAGCGACGAGGCACTGTCGGTTGGATTTCCGTATTTCGGCGGCCGCGCCCACGAACCATTTGCTTCAACTTCACATCCGGAAGTTTTGTATCGCAATGTTCCTGTCAAGCGGCTGACCCTTGCGGACGGAGAAACGACAGTTGTAACGGTTTTCGATCTTCTCTGTGCGAACTATGGACTTGACCGGGGGCTTGGTGGCGAGAATGTTGCTTCTGAATTCAACCAGGATATTCCATACACGCCTGCATGGCAGGAAGCCATTACCGGTGTCCCTGCGAGCCAGGTCATTCATGTAGCGCGTGGATTCGCCAGCAACGCGGAGAAAACTGAAGGAAAATCGATGATCATTGTCGGTGCCGGTCTCAACCATTGGTATCACATGGATATGATTTACCGCGGGATCATCAATATGCTGGTGATGTGCGGCTGTGTCGGACAATCCGGCGGCGGGTGGTCTCACTACGTAGGCCAGGAAAAATTACGTCCCCAGACCGGTTGGCTTCCACTCGCCTTTTCACTCGACTGGACTCGGCCTCCGCGCCAAATGAACTCGACCTCATTCTGGTACGCGCACAGCGATCAGTGGCGCTACGAAAAACTGACGATTCCGGAAATTCTGTCACCGACTGCCCCTGATGGACCTTGGCAGGGTTCTCTGATTGACTACAATGTGCGCGCTGAACGCATGGGATGGCTACCTTCGGCACCCCAGCTGAATCGCAACCCCATTGAAGTGGGCCGCGAAGCGGCGGAGTCAGGTCAGGATGTCAAAGAGTACGTAGTTGATCAACTCAAATCGGGTAATCTTGCGTTTGCCTGCGAAACACCGGATGATCCATCCTGCTTTCCGCGCAACCTCTTTGTCTGGCGTTCAAATCTGCTCGGTTCCAGCGGCAAGGGGCACGAGTACTTCCTGAAACACCTGCTTGGCGCCAAACACGGCATTCAATGCGATGATCTGGGAGAGGAAGGCAAGACCATTCATCAGGAGGTAAAGTGGGAGGAGCAGGCACCCGAGGGCAAGCTGGATCTGGTCTGTACCATTGATTTTCGAATGTCCACAAGCTGTCTATATTCGGACGTCGTACTGCCAACGGCGACCTGGTATGAAAAGAACGATCTAAACACCTCGGACATGCACCCGTTCATTCACCCGCTTTCCACCGCAGTCGATCCGGTTTGGGAATCGCGCAGCGACTGGGAAATTTACAAGGGCATCGCACGCGCGTTTGCCGAAATCGGTGGCCCCGAATTAGGCAACCAAACTGATGTCGTCACAGTGCCCGTGCTTCATGATACGCCTGGTGAACTGGCTCAACCCCTTGAAGTCAGAGAATGGAATCGCGGAGAATGTGAACCGGTTCCAGGCAAGACGATGCCTCAGATCGTATCCGTCGAACGGAACTACGGCGCGGTTTATGAGCGTTTTACTTCGTTGGGTCCGCTTATGGACAAACTCGGTAACGGCGGCAAGGGGATGAACTGGGATACTTCAGAGGAAATTTCATTCCTGAAAAACCTGAACGGTGTGACACAGAACTCCGAATCCGGTGAACAGAGAGTTCGGATTGAAAGCGATATTGATGCAGCGGAGGTCATTCTCGCCTTGGCTCCGGAAACGAATGGAGAGGTGGCGGTTAAAGCCTGGCAATCGCTGTCCAAAGCGACGGGGCGTTCTCACGAGCACCTTGCCCTGTCGCGCAAAGATGACAAAATCCGCTTCCGCGATCTGCAAGCACAGCCTCGAAAGATCATTTCCTCGCCAATCTGGTCCGGGTTGGAATCCGACCATGTCAACTACAACGCAGGCTATACAAACGTTCATGAGCTGATTCCTTGGAGAACGCTGACCGGACGCCAGCAGCTTTATCAGGATCATTTGTGGATGCGGGCTTTCGGAGAGCAGCTGTGTGTCTATAAACCGCCGATTGATCTGAAGACCATCCTGCCGGCAGATCAGAGGCCTGGAAACGGCAATCCAGAAATTCTGCTGAATTTCATCACACCTCACCAGAAGTGGGGAATCCACAGCACCTATACGGACAACCTGCTGATGCTTACACTGTCGCGAGGCGGTCCGATCATCTGGATCAGCGAACAGGACGCAGCACAGGCCGATATTGAAGACAACGACTGGATTGAGGCTTACAACGCGAATGGCGCATTGACCGCACGTGCGGTCGTTTCACAGCGCGTCAAGCCCGGTATGGCGTTGATGTACCACGCCCAGGAAAAAATTGTAAATGTTCCCGGGTCCGAAGTGACCGGCACGCGCGGCGGGATACACAATTCAGTAACCCGAACGGTACCCAAACCCACTCATATGATTGGAGGCTATGCACAGCTGAGCTACGGATTCAACTATTACGGTACGGTTGGATCCAATCGCGATGAGTTCATCGTAGTGCGTAAAATGGCGAAAGTCGATTGGCTTGGCGAATCGGCAGCAAGCGCAGCGGGATAACAAAGATTAAAGGATACGGCAACCAGGAGTTTCAACCATGAAAATTAGAGCACAGATCGGAATGGTGCTGAACCTCGACAAGTGCATTGGATGTCACACTTGTTCGGTGACCTGCAAGAATGTCTGGACCAGCAGAGAAGGCATGGAATACGCGTGGTTCAATAATGTCGAAACCAAGCCTGGAGTGGGTTACCCGAAGGAATGGGAAAACCAAAAACGCTGGAACGGGGGATGGGTTCGAACGAAATCCGGCAAGATCCACCCGCGCATCGGTGGCAAATGGCGCGTGCTCGCCAAAATATTTGCAAATCCGGACCTGCCGGAAATCGACGACTACTACGAGCCATTCACTTTCGATTACGAACACCTGCAAAATGCGCCAGAAAGCGAACATCCTCCGACTGCCCAACCTCGATCGTTGGTCACTGGCGAACGGATGGAGAAAATCAAATGGGGACCGAACTGGGAAGAAATTCTTGGCGGCGAGTTTTCAAAGCGTTCCAAGGACATTAACTTCGAAGGCGTGGAGAAGGAAATATACGGTCAGTTTGAGAATACTTTCATGATGTATCTACCGCGTTTATGCGAGCATTGCCTCAACCCCAGTTGTGTGGCTTCGTGTCCATCAGGTGCGATCTACAAGCGTGAGGAGGACGGTATTGTTCTGATTGATCAGGACAAGTGCCGTGGCTGGCGAATGTGCGTATCCGGCTGTCCCTACAAGAAAATCTACTACAACTGGCAAAGTGGAAAATCCGAGAAGTGTATCATGTGCTACCCGCGGATCGAAGCGGGAGAACCGACGGTTTGTTCCGAAACCTGCGTAGGCCGCATCCGATACTTGGGCGTCGTGCTGTACGATGCCGACCGGATCGCCGAGGCGGCTAGTGTGGAAAATGAGCAGGATCTCTATGGTGCGCAGTTACGGGTTTTCGTCGATCCGAATGACCCCGAAATTCAACAGCAAGCTCTGAAAGACGGAGTTCCCCAAAATTGGATTGAAGGCGCAATCCGATCTCCGATCTGGAAAATGGCAATGGAATGGAAAGTTGCGTTTCCGCTGCACCCGGAGTACAGAACACTCCCCATGGTGTGGTATGTTCCGCCGCTGTCACCGATTCAATCAGCGGTGGAGGCGGGCTACCTCGCCGACGATAACGGCATCGCCGACGTGAACTCTCTGCGAATTCCCATTCGCTACCTCTCCAACATGCTGACCGCCGGAGACGATGCACCGATTGTTACGGGACTTCAGCGAATGCTTGCAATGCGCGCCTTTATGCGCTCAAAGACAGTTGACGGCATCGTCGATGAGAACATTCCACAACAGGTTGGTTTAAGCACCACGGAAATTGAACAGATGTATCAACTGATGGCAATTGCCAACTACGAAGATCGCTTTGTCATTCCAACCAGTCATCGCGAGGTTACGGAAAACGCCCAGCACCTGAGAGGCAGCTGCGGATTCTCTTTCGGCGATGGATGTGCTCCGAACGAACGCACCAACCCGTTTGCGATCACCTACTCCGCTTCCGGAAACATACCGACCCGCGTTGCAGCAGGAGGACAGGTTTGAAGACATTCAGGGCTCTCGCCGCAGTTCTCACGTATCCTGACTCCAGGCTTCGGGAAGCCATCCACGAGTTTCCAGAAGTCATCGAGGATGAAAAACTTCTGGCAGCTGATGAGCGCAAGGCAATCAATCTACTTCTGAACCGGCTGGCAGACCAGGATTTGTTGAATCTACAGGAAGAGTACGTTCTGTTGTTCGATCGTACGAGAAGTCTGTCATTGCATCTGTTCGAGCATGTGCATGGTCAGTCGAGGGATCGAGGTCAAGCGATGGTTGACTTGCGCCAGCAGTATCTGGACGCTGGCGTTGAGATCGATTCGGCTGAACTTCCCGATTACCTGCCGATGTTTCTGGAATACCTGTCGTTGCTTCCGATAAAGCAGGCCAAAGAACAACTGTCACTGTGCCTGCCTATAATTGCGGCACTTCGGGAGCGTTTGCGCAAACGCAACAGCGCATACTCGGCCGCATTCGGTGCTCTCGTATGCATCGCGGGCGGCAAGCCCGATCCTGAAGTTCTCAAAACGCTGCTTTCGCAAGCCATGGATAACCCCGAAGATATGGAGGCCATTGACCAGGCTTGGAATGAATCTCCGGTCACTTTCAGACCCCCCGAGGTGCTGCAACCTGCCAAGGGCAGTGCGATGGATATCCCGATACGCATATCAAGTCAATCATCCGGTAGATAGTCATGGGCACGTACGTGAATTTCCTGCTGTTCGGCATCTATCCATATATCGCATTGGCTGTTTTCATTGTGGGTAGCATTGTCCGATTCAATCGCGATCAGTACAACTGGCGAAGCGGATCCAGCCAATTGCTTCGCAGGCGACAGCTTTTCTGGGGCAGCAATCTGTTTCATTTTGGCATACTGGTGGTTTTTCTGGGACACTTGGTCGGATTGCTGACACCGATTGCGTTCTTTGATGCGGTCGGAATTTCACACACGTTCAAACAGATTATGGCTATAGTGGTCGGCGGAGTGGCAGGAATTGCATGTTTTATCGGTTTGCTGCTGCTGATCCACCGCCGCCTGTTTGATTCCCGCATTCGAACCACCAGTTCGTTTTCGGATATCTTCATTCTGTTGCTTCTGTTCGTACAGCTGACCATTGGATTGCTGACGATTCTGGTGTCCGTGGGACATCTGGATGGTGAGGAGATGGTACGCTTCATGACCTGGGCGCAGATGATCATTACATTCCAGAGCGGTGCGGCAGATCTGGTTGTGAGTGCCCACCCATTGTTCAAACTGCATCTGTTTCTGGGATTGACTGTATTTCTGGTGTTTCCATTCACTCGGTTGGTGCATGTCTGGAGCGCACCGATTTGGTATATCGGTCGTCGAGGGTATCAGGTTGTGAGATCCCGGAGCGATAACATCCAGGCTCGTTAAACATCCATTCACCGGTATCGGTTCGGTGTCATCGGGGATTTCCGTCAACGGCGAAAACATCTCAGAAGAATCGATTCTCGAGGAGATGCAGTACCACCCGGCAGATAAACTGCCGAGACAGGCTGCCGCTGATGCCTTGGTAATTCGCTGCTTGCTTCTGCAGGAAGCGAAACATCTTCAGATTGAAGCCAAATCAAAAGAAATAGGACCAGGTCGGTTCGAAGTCCATGATGAAGCACAAATCCGAACCCTGCTCGAATCAAAGATATCAGTGCCAGAGCCCGATGCCAGCGTGTGCAGAAGTTACTATGAATCGAATCAACAGCGATTCCGTTCTCCCGATATTTATGAACCCAGACATATTCTTTATGCTGCCGACCGGCAGGACTCAAGTGCTGTTGAAACCGCTCTGAGTCGTGCGCATACCACCATAGAGATACTCTCCCGTGAACCGGACCGGTTCAATGAGATAGCGAGCAGTGAATCAGATTGCTCATCGCGCAGTACCGGAGGGCATCTTGGACAAGTAACTGTGGGAGACACCGTCCCTGAATTTGAAAGTGCAATTCTCGACCTTGGTGATGGCGAGCTCTGTTCAGAACCCGTACAGACCCGCTACGGAGTGCACGTCGTACGAATGGAACATCACGAGAAAGGCCGACAGCTAATGTTTGAAAGCGTTCATCAGCAGATCAGCACTTATCTTGAGCAGCAAGAGTGGCAACAAGCCGTCCAGTCTTTCGTACAAACTCTATTGGAACGCTCGACCATTGTGGGCTGGGAACCCGGTCAACACAAGAATTGAAATCCCCCAGGCACTCTTCGCCGTATCGCCAACTGAAAACTGACTAAGGGGATACGCCCCTTGCACATCTTGTCTTGCCCCTATATCTCACCAAAGGTGAAAAGAGTGCCTAGCAGGGTACCTCCGCATTCCTGCGCGTGTAATACCACCAGGTTATGGCAACGCATGTCACATAGAACACAATGAAACAGATCAGCGCAATGTCAGGTTTTCCCGTCAAGGCAATTGCGGTACCGTAACTTTTTGGTATGAAAAACGCCCCGTAAGCAGCAATTGCCGAAGTGAAGCCGATAATTGCAGCCGCCTCGCGCTCCGCATTGCGCGCCTGTTCCGCTTCGTTGACATCCGGCATCAGGCGTTTCACCTCTTGTCTGAAAATTACCGGAATCATCTGAAACGTCGATGCGTTTCCAACCCCTGTAGCCAAAAAGAGAATCATAAACATCGCAAAAAATCCCCAGAACGCGTTGGGAGCTTCTTTGATGCTCAGAAAGTACAGCACCCCGATAACCGCCAGTATCATCACAAGAAAGGTCCAGAATGTGACCCTGCCTCCACCATAGCGGTCGGAAACCCAGCCGGTCGCTGCCCGGCTGACGGCACCGACCAAAGGACCGAGAAAAACAAATTGCAGGACATTAATCTCGGGAAACTGCGTCTTGGCGAGAAGTGGAAATCCGGCAGAATAGCCAATAAAAGAGCCGAATGTACCGGTGTACAACCAGCACATGACCCAGTTGTGCTTGCGCGTGAAAATAACGGATTGTTCCTTGAACGAGGATTTCGCTTCTGCAATATCGTGCATTCCGAACCATGCAGCAATGGCCGAGATAGCAATGAACGGAACCCACACAAAACCTGCATTCTGAAGCCATATTGGGTTGCCGTCAGACATAATCTGCGGTTCACCACCCAGAGCTCCAAACACACCGACAGTAATCACAAACGGAACTGTGAACTGCATCACACTGACCCCCGCATTCCCCAGTCCCGCATTCAGCGCCAAGGCATTCCCCTTTGTTTTCTTAGGAAAAAAGTATGAAATATTTGCCATGGAAGAAGCGAAATTCCCTCCACCGAACCCGCAGAGCAATGCGAGCAGAATCAGAACGAAATACGGTGTTCCGGGGTCTTTGACTGCAAAGCCAATCCCCAGTGCTGGAATCAGCAGGGATGCCGTAGTCAGCGCAGTCCATTTTCTGCCGCCGAAGATCGGTACCATGAAACTGTAGAAAATTCTGAAGGTTGCGCCTGACAGCCCCGGTAATGCCGCAAGCCAGAACAGTTGATTGGTGGAATAGTCAAATCCGATCAGCGGGAGCTTGGCCACCACTACCGACCAAACCAGCCAGACAGAGAACGCCAGCAGCAGAGCCGGAATTGAAATCCAGAGATTCAGATTAGCAATCGATCGGCCGTGCTCTTCCCAGAATTGTTCATCATCAGGCCGCCAGTCGGCCAGAATTCGTCCACGATTCATAATTGATCCTCTTTGGTGCTGTATGGTTTTTCGGGCAGATCGCTGAGGTCGCGATCACCTAATAGTTGTGGATGTCTTCTGTGCTCAGCCTTGCGGATCGCCAGATGCATCCAGACCGTACTGACCATTACCAGAACGAACAGCAGCATGAAAGATGACGTCCACACCTGAAACAAGTCATTGAGAATTCCGAATGCAATCGGCAGGAAGAAACCGCCAAGCCCGCCAATCATGCCAACCAAACCTCCAACCGAACCGACATGATCTGGATAGTATACGGGAATATGCTTATAAACCGCCGCTTTCCCGAGGGACATCATGAACCCCAGGACAATCGTCAGAATTACAAAAATGACGATATTAATTTCGATTGTGAACTCAATCGGTCCGGATATACCCTCAACAATGTAGTGAGTTTCGGGATAACTCATCAGAAACAGGCAAACCAGGGACACAATGAATGTCGCATACATGACCGAACGAGCACCCCAGAGATCGGACATCCAGCCGCCCAGTGCTCTGAATACTGATCCTGGCAATGAGTAGGCGGCAGCGAGCATCCCGGCAGCTAATAGATCGAGTCCGTAAGCACCAACATAAAAGCGCGGAAGATACGAAGCAAGCGCGACGAATCCGCCGAACACAAAGAAATAATAGGTGGCAAATCTCCACACCTGAAGGTTCTTAAGCGGTGCCAACTGTGTTGCGACGTTAGGTGCTTTTTCACCGTGTTCGCGGCGATGCACTGACGCCGGGTCGTCTTTGGCAATCAAGTAGAATGCAATTGCCGTTATAGCCAGACACACCGCATAGATTTGCGCGGTTTGCTGCCAGCCGAAGGCAAGCACAAGAAAGGGTGCACCAAAGTTTGTAGCGGCAGCCCCCACATTTCCAGCTCCGAATATTCCAAGTGCCGTGCCCTGCCGTTCCTTGCTGAACCAACGTGAGGTGTAGGCGACACCCACGATGAACGAGCCGCCTGCAAAGCCGACACCAAGAGCGGCCAGCAGAAAAACCTCATAGGACTGAGCGGAAGACAGGAGCCAGGTGCACACTGCAGTCGTTAACATCTGCAGCGTGTAGACCAGTCGCCCTCCAAGCTGTTCAGTCCACACTCCCAGAAATATTCGTGAAATGGACCCGGTGAGAACCGGAGTTGCCACTAGAATGCCAAACTGGGTTTCCGAAAGATTCAAATCCATTTGGATCTGTATGCCGATAATTGAAAAGATAGTCCACACCGCAAAACATACAGTGAATGCGAATGTGCTGAGCCCGAGTGCTCGATACTGATCAGACTTTGATTCGATTTCCATAGAATCTACCCATTTTAGGTGCTGTTTCGAAGTCACCACTTTCGAGTAACTCGTGATTAACGGAATAGATGCCCTTGCTGGAATAGCGCATCATGTATCACCTGATCAGAATGAATCGGTTCAAATCATCAAATTCGGCGGAAATACCCAACTGATGAACCCGCTACGGAATGTTACAACAGTTTGAGTTTACTGGGCAAAAAACGTACAGCCGATCAGTAGAGTCGAAGGAAAATGAGCGTTGCTGCAGGTTGAGGGAAAAATTTAGTTGGTGATATTCACCATTAACCAGCGTCTCAGTCTCTATCTTAACCACGTTTCCTCGCTCTGCTCATCAAACCGGACGTGAGGTTTTCCGTGTTTAGGGAAGAATTATTGAATGCGTTGAATTTCCAGTTTGAGTGACACATTTTTTGTCATTGAAAGGCTTTCCTTATCAAAATTCATTTCTTCAAACTAAATTATGACTGAAAAAATAGCCTACAGCGCATATCCCTCTTTCAATGACTCCTCTTGCAGGAACAGTCAATTCAGGTGTCAATGAATTACACTACTGCACCTGAAATCGTATTCCCGGGCAGACTTTTCGGTTTCAGGAAGGGATAAGCCCCGATTCTTGCCCATTTGCCACTTTAGCCTCTCGTCAAATCAACATAAAATGTTTCATCTATTGATAAAACTTGTAGCACTGGCCATTGTCTCAACAATAGTAATCGTTGAAATATTTTGATGTATGGTCATTCAGGTACTTCGTAAATTTCCAATCCACTATTGATATTGATGTGCTGAAAAATTCGAACGGAAAATTCATTCTTGGCGTGATGCTGTTGGTAACTTTCGCAGATGCTTATGCACAGACGGGGAATGGTGCCATTTCACTGCTGAATCCAGAAGCAAGTGTGCTGTTGTTGATTATCTCCGCATTCGGAGTCGGACTTCTTCTAACTTTTACACCATGCGTTTTGCCCCTTATACCAATAGTGTCAGCCATCATAGTTTCGCAGGGTGATCAGAAAAGCAGCCGTATGAGAGGCGGAGTGCTGTCTTCAATCTATGTTCTAGGAACAATCGTTACCTACGCCGCTATTGGGGCAGTAGCCGGTGCAACTGGCAATCAGCTGCAGGCATATTTTCAAATACCCTGGGTCATTGGCATCGTGGCTGCAGTACTGGTGGCGGGGGCGCTGTCGTTGTTTGGACTCTATGAAATTCGGCTGCCGTCCTCGTTTGAGACAAAAATGCAGGAGAGTGCTTTTCGTCTGGGAGGAGGTCGGATCGGTACAGTTTTCATACTTGGAATCGTCTCTGCGCTGGTAGTCGGTGCTTGTGTTACACCGCTTATAATCTCGGTTCTGGGAATTGCGGTTGCGAAAGGTGACCCATTGCTTGGAGCGATCATGATGTCGTCCATGGCATTTGGCATGGGCACAGTCTTGATTGCGATCGGATTTGGACTGTCATACATTCTGCCTAAAACCGGTGCCTGGATGGAGCGAATCAAACATTTGCTCGGAGTGATGCTGGTTGCATTGGCCATATACCTTCTTGAAGCGATTCCGATCGTTCCAGTACTGTTTCTGTGGGCTGCATTTCTTATCGTGCTTGCAATATTTCTTGGTGCAACCCGCAGATTGCCGCACAAAGCAACAGGATCGCATCAGTTTCTAAAAGGGGCGGGAATCGTTGTACTGATTTGGGGAGTTGTCAGTTTAATCGGAGCTGCGATCGGTAACCGCGATGTCACTCAACCGCTCCCTCAATTGGCCGCCATGCTCAGTCCGGACAGTGTAATTGAAAAAGCCCCATCTGAAACGATTTCAAGAAGCGCATTTAACTACGTACAAAATATTGAAGAATTTGACGGTTTGCTGAAAAAAGCGACTCTGGACAATCGGCCGGTGCTGCTGGATTTTTATGCAGACTGGTGCTTAGACTGCAAGAGAATGGATCGAACCACATTCCAAGACCCGTCAATCGTGGCGTTATTGAACGAGACATTCACTGCCTTGAAAGTCGATGTTTCTGATCCCAATGATAATTTTGGCCGCACCTTGAGAAAACGATATAGCGTATTCGGTCCACCGGCCTTGGTTCTGTTTGATTCAAGCGGCAATGTTTTGGATGGTCCGCCCACCTACGGCTATTTGAACGTTGAAGAGTTGACAGATTTTCTGTCCAGAGGCTAAGGAAGAGGAACAAACGCTCGCTGAGCTGTCCGTGGATTGCAGTTATTGGCAGCTTGTTGCTAAATACACATCACAATTCCAGGAGTGTTTTTCTAGATTCTGTAAGCTAATATTACTTTCATAAAATTCAATCTGGGCGTACGAAATTGGTGCGGTTTCGCTATAATTTTCCCGCGTGCTCTGCTTGAATTTTGGTTCACTTCACTTCTAAAGCGCAAACTTTTGGCTGGTCTGTATATTGTTTTTTCACTTGAAATGCGTCACTGATGGCTGTAGTTAACGACTATCTACAGCGAATTCTGCTGGCACGCGTTTATGATGTGGCGGAAGACACTTCTCTCGACTATGCGACTAATCTGTCGAGACGTATCAAGCACGATGTGTGGTTGAAGCGCGAGGATCAACAGCCAATTTTTTCTTTCAAACTTCGTGGTGCGTACAACAAGATGTCGCGCCTTTCACCATCGATTCTGAGCCAAGGAGTGGTCGCTGCATCCGCAGGCAATCATGCACAGGGTGTCGCGTTGGCAGGGCGGACGTTGGGTAGTCCGGTTACGATATTCATGCCGATTACCAGTCCGCAGATCAAAGTTAATTCGGTGAAATCGCTTGGTGCACGAGTGAAGCTGATTGGAGACAGCTATGCGGAGGCGGGAGTGGCAGCCAGTGCTTACTGCAAGCGCTACAAACTCCGTTTGATCCCGCCTTATGACGATCCTGACATTATTGCCGGAAACGGTACGGTTGGGCTTGAAATCATGCGTTCACTGCCGCGAAAAGTGGATGCAGTTTTTGTTCCCGTTGGTGGCGGTGGACTGATCGCAGGGGTTGCTGCCTATATCAAACACGTCAGCGACAATGTCAAGGTTATTGGCGTGGAACCCGAGGATTCCGATGCGATGTCTCAATCTCTGGCCCTTGGTCGAAGAGTGAAACTGAAAGATGTTGGGATTTTTGCGGACGGTGTTGCTGTGAAGCAGGTAGGACGTGAAACTTTTCGTCTGGTTCAGCACTATGTCGATGGAATTATTCGAGTTAGTACTGATGAAATCTGTGCGGCGATCAAAGATATTTTTGAAGATACTCGGAGTATCGTCGAACCATCTGGTGCATTGGCGGTCGCTGGAATGAAACGCTACTGCGAAACAATCAGAGGCCGCAAAAGAGGGCTTATTGCGATTAATTCGGGTGCGAACATGAATTTCGACCGGTTGCGCCATGTGTCCGAACGGGCCGAAATCGGTGAGCGCAGGGAAGCCATTCTGGCTGTAACGATCCCGGAAAGGCCAGGTAGTTTCAGGCAGTTCTGTTCAACCATAGGAGATCGGAATATCACAGAATTCAATTATCGCTTTTCGGATCCTGAAAAAGCCCATGTATATGCAGGCATTCAGGTTGACAGCGAACTTCAGATTGAATGCACGATCTCTGCGCTTCGAAAAAATGGCTACGCGGTTCTTGATTTGACAGACAATGAGATGGCCAAAATCCATGTCCGACACATGGTTGGAGGGTGTGCACCCAACGCAGATAACGAAAAAGTCTACCGATTTGAGTTTCCAGAACGGCCGGGAGCGCTATTGGATTTTCTTCAGAAAATGGGGAGTTCGTGGAATATCAGCATGTTCCACTATCGAAATCATGGCACCGATTTTGGACGTGTTCTATGTGGCATTCAAATTCCCCCGAATGAAATCACGCAGTTTAAGAATTTTCTGAAAATGGTGGGTTACACTTGCGTAGATGAATCTGAAAATCCGGCCTACAGGATGTTTCTAACGTAAATCTTGCAAACTGTGCAGTATGACAGAAGAAATTAACTTGAACGATGTTGAATTTGTAGGGCTGTATGTGGTGCCTGGCGAGGGAACGGTTGCCGCACTACGCGACATTGCCGGAACCCAGTTGTACGATAAACAGGGATTATCATGGAGGATCGTGGAGAAGAAAAAAATTGGTAAGGATACTGAAGCTGAAGAGCAGGCGCTTGCCAGAATCAATCAGCAAGACGCTTCAGGCAACAATTACTACTGACTGAACCCAGCAGACGCTTGTCATATCCCCCCGACCGGAGTTGCGAGCCACCATGGCCGCTGTCAACCCAATGCCCGCCCCTGCTGCCCAATGAGATACACTTGTGGTCAGCGTCTCTTGAAGTCGACTGCGAAAAAATGCGTTTCTATGAGAGTTGCATGGATCGTCGAGAACGAGCTCGTGCCAACCGCTATAGCGTAGAGCAGTCTCGTATTCGCTTCATACGTGCGCGTGGTATCCTGAAAGAACTGCTCGGCATGTACACAGGGTTTGAACCGACAACCATGAGTTTTGATCATGGACCTCTGGGTAAACCTTATCTTTCTTCGATGCCGGAGCCGCCGCTTCAGTTCAATTCAACGGATACGCACAATGAGGCGCTGTACGCATTCTGCAGGTTCGGTGAAATTGGAGTAGATATCGAATTCATGGATCGTGAGGTGAGCCATGATGGAATCGCCAAAAGAAAATTCAGCCGTCATGAGTATGAAGAGTATCTGGGTCGTTCGCTAGAACAGCGTAAGAATTTTTTTCTGTCAGTTTGGACGCGAAAGGAAGCTTATGGCAAGGCAAAAGGAGTAGGAATCCGATATCGGCTCAATAGCGTGAACCTGATTGGAGACGAAGGATTGAGCGATTTTTCGATACGAGACGAGAACGGAATTCGGTGGGGAATTTCACAGGTTTGTCCGGCGCTCGGAGTGACTGCGTGCGTTGTCGCTGAAGGTGAAGGATGGGGCATTCGTTGCTTTCGGTTGCCAGATGATTGACCGGTGCCGAATTACTGAGTGCGATATTCGAGTCAGACGACAGCAGGTTTATCTGCTCAGGGTCCTTCAAGCATTGACAGAATGTAGTTCCACTCTTCTGGAGCAACAGGAGTGATTGACAACCGGTTGCCTCGTTGTAGCACGCGCATTCCGGCGAGTGCTGGTTCTGCACGCATTTCAGCCAGGGATATTATTCGTGGAAATTTGGTTTCAAGCTTGACGTCGAACATGAGCCAACGCGGATTGTCAGGATCGCTCTTCGGATCAAAATACTTTTCACTTTCATCAAACGCAGTAGGGTCGGGATAGGCGGTACGGACGATGTGCATGGTACCAACGATTCCCGGAACATCACATCTGGAGTGATAGAAAAATGCTGCATCATTCAGTTCCATGTCATCTCGAATGAAGTTGCGTACCTGATAGTTGCGTATTCCATCCCAGTAATCGGTTTGATTTGGTTCCGCGGCCAAATGATCAATGGAATAGACATCGGGTTCGCTTTTCATTAGCCAGTACTTCATGGTATTCGTTCCTTTCAGGAAAATTGGTAAACCTGTCTATCGGTTATCGCGCCGCGTAACGGGACGTCCCAAGCATTTCGGCCGATAGAACTTAAATGCTGAAGTTCGTGTGCTACGCCAACCACGTACGGCCTTTGCCAATTTCTCTGCAGTCGCAAATGGTGTAGCGAGTTATCGTAAAATCCTCCTCCCATGCCGATACGATTGCCTTCATCGTCAAACGCGACCAGTGGTGCCAGCACCAGGTCCAGTTCACTGGCAAACACCCACCCATTTCTGACAATGTCGGGTTCGGGTATTCCAAACCGGTTCAGAGACAAAAATCTCCAGTCAGCCGTAGTTCGCCCAAACAGCAGTCGATTCTTGCCGCCGCGATACAGAACCGGAAGATAACAGTTTTTTTCACTAGCGAGTGCTTGCGCGAGGGCTGGCGTGATGTCGATCTCTCCATCGTGTGGCCAGTAGAATGCTATTCTCCGGCTGCACCTGTAGAGGGGGTGGTTCAAAAGCAGACGCGAAATTCTGCGAGCGGCTGCCTGTTGTTCATAGAGTGTGAGTGATCTTCGTGCTACGCGTATGTCTTTGCGGATTTTAGATTGAAGTAACGACATCGACGAAGTGGTGAAAGTAATGCCGCCCGCACGTGCCGTGCCAGTCTGGGTAACCTTGAACCAACATGTTCAAGTGGGCACTGGTGAGGCAACTTCAGGTGCTTTGCTACATGGCAATGCTCACAACGGTCGACTCAGTTTGTTCCCTGGTTATCCTTTAGGTTCTAAGGTGTTGGACTGACTCGAACACTACAGGCGGCAATGAAAACTTACTCCTTGAGATTATAGAATCAATTCTGCAGTACCGTATCAATATCGTCAATCATCTTGCTGATGGAGTCACTGATTTCCTGATTTTCATGACTCTGATCCCCGTTTCGCAACAGAAGTTCGCCGGCAAAATTCAGCGCGGCCATGACTGCACTGGCTTCGAGTGTAATCATTTTGCTGCGCGACATATTTTGAATGTTGGTTATTTCTGAGTTCAGCAGTTCAGCAGCATCAAGCAGATTTTCACGCTGGCCTTCATCGCAGCTGACAGTGAAGTCTCGACCATCAATTCGAATTTTCAGATTTTCCATAGGTCGATCCGCTGTTACTGTCGAGTTGCTTCAGAAACGGACTGCAGGTTGGCGATGATGGTTCGAATTTGTTCAACCGCTTGACGATGTTTGCCACGCAGTGCTGTTCGTTGTTTTGTTGTTGTTTCAACTTCTGCTCGAAGCTCTGCGTTTTCTTCCTGCAACTTCTTGTAGTGCGTTGTCAGTTCAGAAATCTTCTGTTCGAGAAGTTCAAACTGTTGAGGTAATTCAGCCACAGCGATGTAATCTCTTGAGTTCAGTATATTATCAGAATATGCTTTAACAGATATCGATGTCAAATTGAAATAATGGTTTATTTAATGGATGATGATACTCGTTCAAAGACTGCAGTATTCAAAAATTCGAAATTGTTAAATTGGAAGTCATACCAATGAATGCAAGGTATAACAAAATGTAAAATCATGGTCTATTTTGAAGTGAAACAGTGCTTCGGCGAACGCGCTTGCAAAGTTACGAAGTTAGTTATGCAAAGAGTGCAGATAATCCTGCTAAGTCCACTACTAGTGGCAAAGAACATTACCGCAAATCTAATGCTAATTTCTGGAGTGTTTTTTTCAGGGCTTCTTCCCATCAATGTACGAACCGACCGAAGAAATTAATTCTTTGCGATATCCTAGAGATTCGTTTGCCAAAGATCAAAAACGCTATGGTGCAGACATGCATGTCATGATTGGGCTAGCAGATCGTACAGAATAAACGGAATGAAATTGACACTCCACAATTTACAAACTCCGAGCCTTTCAAATTAAACGTACTAAAAGAAAGCGATTTATCTGGAACTGTTCAAACTACCAAAATAACAACTTCATACTCAGGACCCTATTCCACTTACATTACTGGAATTCTCTCAATTCGTGCTGCACAGTATTTGAACTCAGGAATTTTTCCCATCGGATCCAGCGCTGGATTGGTAAGCATGTTGGCTGCGGCTTCTGCATAGCAGAAAGGGATGAACACAACTCCGCCGGGAATCGCCGCATCGCTTCGTGTCCTGATATCAATTTTTCCGCGACGGGTCAGAATGCTAATCATCTCGCCTGGCTGTATGCCAAGTTCTTTTAACTGATTCGGTGAAAGACTGGCAACGGCTTCAGGTTCGATTTCATCCAACACCGTGGCTCTGCGAGTCATCGCTCCTGTGTGCCAGTGTTCCAGTTGCCTGCCCGTAGTCAATACCATGGGATATTCTTCGTCTGGTTCTTCATCAGGAGGAATAATGCTCGCCGGCACTAATTTCACCCGTCCAGTTTCAGTCGGGAAACCATCCCCGAAAACAATATCGTTGCCGGCTACATCCGGTGCGTCACATGGATAAGTAACTGCACTTTCCGCATAGAGACGATCCCACGAAATATTATCGAGCGAAGGCATGAGACTCGCCATTTCCACATAGACATCAGCTGGACCGGTGTAATTCCAGTTGAGTCCTAGCCTGTGGGCGATTTCTTGGATAATCCACCAATCCTGCCTTGCATCGCCGGGCAGTTCCAGTGCCACCCGCCCCATCTGAACCTGCCGATTCGTGTTGGTTACAGTACCGTTCTTCTCCGGCCACGCCGATGCGGGTAGCACGACATCCGCATGAAATGCAGTTTCAGTCATGAATAGATCCTGTACCACCAGGTGTTGTAATTTGGCAAGTGCCTCTCTGGCATGGTGAACATCGGGGTCTGACATCGCAGGATTTTCGCCCATGACGTACATTCCGTGAATTTGTCCGGCATGCACTGCGTCCATAATCTCAACCACAGTCAAGCCTTTTTCTGGATCTAGTGAGGTGCCCCATGCATCTTCAAATCGAGAACGAATATTCTCCGAGTCGACAGCCTGATAGTCTGGAAATACCATCGGAATCAAACCGGCATCGGATGCGCCTTGAACATTATTTTGGCCGCGAAGCGGGTGCAGACCTGTACCAGGACGTCCCACCTGCCCTGTAAGGGTGGCCAGTGCAATCAGACAGCGTGCATTGTCGGTACCGTGGGTATGCTGTGATATTCCCATGCCCCAAAAGATGATACCCCGTTTTGCAGTTGCGAATTTTCGTGCTACAAGTCGCAGGGTATCTGCATCAATGCCGCAAATTTCCGACATTTCTTCTGGTGCAAACTGTTTGACATGCCGCTTGAGACTTTCAAAGCCCTCGGTGAAACGGCTTACGTATTCATGATCATAAATATCTTCTTCAATAATGACATGAAGCAAGGCGTTCAATAACGCAACATCCGTTCCAGGTTTGAACTGAAGCATGTGCGTCGCATGGCGAGCGAGAGAAGTTTCCCTGGGGTCCATGACAATCAGTTCTTTACCCTGTTTCTTTGCCTGCTTAAAGAAAGTTGCCGCAACGGGGTGGTTTTCTGTGGGGTTCGCACCGATGACGATAATCACATCGGATTCCTCGCAGGCAGTAAAAGGTGCGGTTACAGCACCAGAACCGATTCCTTCGAGTAATGCCGCCACACTTGATGCATGACAAAGACGAGTGCAATGATCTACGTTATTAGTACCAAATCCGGTGCGCACGAGTTTTTGTACAAGATAGGCTTCTTCGTTTGAGCCTTTGGCAGAGCCGAATCCGGCCAATCCTGCAGAACCGGATTGCTCAAGAATTTCGCGGAACCCTTGTGCAGCGAAGTCCAATGCTTCATCCCACTCAGCTGCTCGAAAATGGGAGGAAGGGTCTGATGGATTCACTTCGATATCCGCATTTTTATCAACATCACTTCGGCGTATCAAAGGCTTTGTCAATCGATGCCGGTGGCTGACATAATCAAATCCAAAGCGTCCTTTCACGCATAGCCTATTCTTATTTGCGGGTCCGTCTCGGCCCTGGACAGCGTGTATTTTGTTGTCACTGATCTGGTAGGTGATTTGACACCCAACGCCGCAGTATGGGCATACGCTTTCTACTTCATCCAGTTGCAGTTGTCGGTTGATGCCATTTTTATCAACCAGTGTTGATTCGACCAGTGCACCGGTCGGGCAGGCCTGTACGCATTCTCCGCAGGCAACACATGTACTGTTGCCCATCGGATCATCAAAATCAAATACGATTTTCGAGTGATGTCCACGGTAAGCCATGCCGATCACGTCATTGACCTGCACCTCACGACAGGCTCGCACACACAGATTACAGTGAATGCATGCATCCAGATATACACGCATGGCGGTATGACTGGGATCTGGTTCTGGCGATTTCCGGGTAGGCATTCGATCAGTCAACGGCTGTAGATAATCGGTCCACTGCCAAAAACGTGAATCTGGATCATGTGCGATTTCTTTGCTCGGCTGATCTGCCGCAAGCATTTCGAACACCAGCTTCCGAGCAGATTCCGCTCTTTCGCTGTCGGTATAAACTTTCATGCCTGGAGCAGGTTTGCGGATGCAGGAAGCGGCTAGAACCCTTTCACCTTCAATCTCCACCATGCAGGCTCGACAGTTGCCATCTGCCCGATAACCTGGTTTCGGCAGGTAGCAAAGATGGGGAAGCTGGTTGTTTTGCCTATTTGCAATTTCCCAGATCGTCTCGTCGGGATGTGCTTCTACCTCCCGGCCGTCCAGTTCAAATGTAAAGGTTAAGTGGTTTTGCATTCGACTTCATCCGGAAAAAATTTCATCACTGAAAGAAGTGGATTCGCAGCTGCTTGCCCCAGTCCGCAAATTGAAGCATCGGCCATTGCCTGGCCAATATCTTTTAGTAGTAATGTATCCCACTGATTGCGTTCCATCAATTTTACCGATTTCTCGGTACCGACTCTGCAAGGAGTACACTGTCCACAACTTTCGTCTTCAAAGAAGCGCATCAGATTCAAAGCAGCATCTTTGGTATTGTCCTGATCACTCAATATGACGACGGCATGAGAGCCTACGAAACAGCCATACTGTTCCAATTGCCCGAAATCAAGCGGCAGATTATCCATTGATGCCGGCAAAATTCCACCTGAAGCACCGCCGGGAAGATACGCCTTGAATTGGTGTCCAGGCAGCATTCCGCCACAGAACTCATCGATCAGTTCTCGAACGCTAATTCCAGCCGGCGCAAGTTTGACGCCGGGTTCAGCGACCCGCCCGGAAACGGAGTAACTGCGCAATCCTTTGCTGCCATTTCTGCCATGACTGGCGAACCACTCCCAACCCTTTTCAACAATATCTCGAACCCAGTATAGCGTTTCAACATTCTGAACCAGGGTAGGACGATTGAATATGCCTTTTTCTGCTACATAGGGCGGTCTGTGGCGCGGCAAGCCGCGTTTGCCTTCAATGGATTCGATCATGGAAGACTCTTCACCGCAAATGTACGCTCCAGCACCGCGTCGAAGTTCCACATCAACCCCATTCAACAGTCCAGCTTGGCGTACAGCCTCGATTTCACACAGTAGGATTTTGCGTACTGCAGGGTATTCATCACGTAGGTAGATGTACACCGTTTGCGCCTCAACCACCCATGCGGCAATCAATACACCTTCAAGAAAACGATGCGGTTCGCGTTCAAGATAATGTCGATCTTTGAAAGTGCCCGGTTCTCCCTCGTCGGCATTGACCGCCATCAGCCTCGGACCTTCATAACCGCGCACAATTTTCCACTTTAATCCGGTTGGAAATCCTGCTCCCCCCAAGCCTCGGAGAGGGGAATCTTGCAGCAGAACAATAAGTTCATCTGGAGTTTTCTTGCCATTTTGACAATCTTTGAGCAACGAGTATCCGCCGTTACTGCGATAGCTCTCAAAGTTCTCGTACTTCGGGATAATCGGTTCTATCTCCTTCGCTTCAATCGCATTGGCAATTGCACTGACACTGGCATTGTCTACATGATTGTGTCCAATTTCGACAGTCGGCGCTGTATCGCATCTTCCCATACACGGCGCTCGTACTACTCGTACTCCGGGTTCAAGTTCTGAGCGCAAGTTCTGAAGAAGTTCCTGAGCGCCAAACATTTCACAGGTCAGGCTGTCACAAACTCGAATCGTTATGGGTGGTGGCAGATTTTCATCTTCCGCGACGATGTCAAAGTGAGCGTAGAAGGTGGCAGTTTCGTACACTTCAGACAGAGCAAGTCGCATTATGTGCGCAAGAGCAACTAGACGGTCGGAATGCAGGCATCCATAGTGATCTTGTATGACATGCAAATGCTCAATCAGCAAATCCCTGCGCAGAGGGACATCACCAAGCAATCCACGCAGTTCGGTTACACAATCCTGATCTACTTGCCGTCCTTTCGGCGTAGAAGAATGGTGTGTCAATCCTTGACCTGGGTGGCGAGGACGAGTAACTTCAGTTCTTTCTGCAACCACTATGAACTTCCTTGTGACAACGAAGCAGTAAAACTGCTAGTATTCAGTACAAACATTGTATTGCAGTATCAAAAAAACTGAACGAGAAAACGGCGAGTTAAATTCATTTTCACCATCTGCTTGAGGCGCAAAGTATATTACAAATATATTTATATGTGAATGAGTTAGTTTTGAGATTTGCTATCGAAGAGAATAACAGACGCCCCTGTCGGGAACCTGCTCGTTCGGCTGTCAGTCTATGCCAGCATCAATTGAATTGCTCACAATTTCCTTTCTACGCCACGAACAGTTGATTAGACTAGTGTCATGTCCACTAAGTAATGTTGTATCAATTCCAATCGCTTCTGGTTGTTGCCAGATTGAACAACGAGGATTTGCCAAAGAACAAACGTTACGTGGCAGCACGACAGAAATCGGAACGCAATCCGCATGGAGAGATTGTGGGGAATGGTTCGCATTCATCACAGAAAGCGCTCAATGCGTCGATTTAGCTGAACAGCGACGAGGGTGCGCCAAGGTTTGGTGAAACCATAGCCGGTGTGCTGCAGATTCGCCAGCGCAAGGCGGAGCGGGTGGAAATAGCGCTCGGCGGTCGCCGGGGCAGGTGGTGGTGTTACGAGCGCAAGGCGGACGATGAATTTGAAGCCCTCATGGTTGCACTCAGCAGCAGTGCGCATTCACAATGGTGGTTGCGGCTGTTGGTGCAGCGTTTGGTTGAGTTCGACTATATCAACAAGATTTCTCACGAGACGGTGCGGGCGGGACTGAAAATAACGAAAGCCAGCCTTGGCAGTGCATTGAGAGGGTGATGCCTGCACCCGGCAGTTAAATCCTCACAACACCCTCAAAAGGCGAAGCTCTCCAAATCAATCACTGCGATCAGTTTCCAAATTCATATCGGGAATTTTTCAGTCTCTAGCCAATAGACTTCAGGAACTGTTTGAAGTCTATTGGACATTGTTATAGCCGCGCAGCGGTATGGAAGTACGGGCCCCAAAAAACTCATCACGAGCAATTTCGAGTTTTCGCTTGACTTTTCATGGGAATTGGTTAAGTTAGTCCGAGAATTCGCAACCTCGACCCGCACGGATTGTGCGGTCGACGAGTTCAGACCATAGACAAGTCGTTCGAATCGCGAAGCGGTCCGAGACACTTGATCAACATGTGCAACTTACACCCGGAGTGGCAACCATGGCCAAACAAAAACCTCAATCACCCCCAGATCTTTCTATCGAACCGACTCACGACAATCTGTTCAAGTTCACCTATCATCGTGAGGACGGGGTGGACGACTTGAGCCGGGAACTGTTCAAAATCGCATTTGACGAAGCCACCAGCAACGAGTTCAACTGGCCGACCCTGAATATGGATTCCAGTTCTGTGATCGATCAAACCGGACGCGAGAGGTTCGCCGACTTGATCTTTTCGGTCCACACCAAGGAGGACAACTCCTCCACCAAGTTCATTTTTCTGCTGGAGCACAAAAGCGTCTCGGACTCCAACGCGCTGATGCAACTGCTGGGCTATCAGACGTCGCTGTATTTACGAGAAGGCAAACAATGCCGGGTGCTGCCGATGATCATCTACAACGGTAAAAAGCCCCATTGGTCGGCACCTTTGGAGTTCCAACAGAGCTTGCAGCCGGTATCCGATCATCTGCAACGTGAATGGGGCGGGTATTTTTTGAATTTCAGGTGCAAGATGGTGAACTTGCATGAGGTCATTGCACAAGGACTCGCCACCGGCATGGATTCTGAGGTGGTGCTGTACGCGCTGTCGAAGGTGTGGGATGCCGATGAGGGAACGTTCGAAAAGGTGTTTCGGCTGGCAGCAGGCTTGAGCGATGAAAAACGGAATCGGCTGCTGCCAATGGTGGTAAACTATTTGCAGTCTCACTTGACACACAGCAAGCGCATTAGCTACGAAACCATAGCTCAAATTGAAGAGCAAACACTACCGAAGAGGAAACGATCAATGTTATCTTTTTTTGACGAAATTAAAAATGAGGGCTTGGAACAAGGTTTAGAACAAGGCATGGAACAAGGGCTGAAAAAAGGTGTGAAAGAGGGAGAGAAAAAAGCTTCGGAAAAGATCGCCGAAAATTTGATTCGCGATGGGATGGAAATCCGTAAAATTTGTCAACATACCGGAATGAGTCGCAAACAAGTCGAGCAGATTCAGAACAATCTACAGCGACATTGAATAAGAATTCTGATCCAGACCGTATCTCTCGCCGGCTGAGGATTCGCAATCGAATCGATTGAGTAAGCAGTACTTGGTGGCGGTGCTCACTTCTGGCTAACTGCGTCTCAATGATCCGGCAACAGGCCGATGCGAGAGTCGGAAGCATTCCCAGGCTAGCGACGTCAAACCGCTTCGCCTCGTGCAACTCTAAACCGCGCCCCCGAACTTCGCTTGAATTTTTGCGGAGATGTAAAGTTTAGCTGCGAAACCATATCTATGGACGGCAGTTGGCTCAATGTTGCGGAGGTTGAGATTCGAGTCATGCCCCAGTTGTGCCGGAATCGGAGAATCGATGCAACGGTCAGCATGAGTCGGGAAGTTGTTGCGTGGCAGTCACAAAGAGACGGATTGGAGGCAAAAGTTGGCTGGCAATTGACATCCGATGATGCGCGTATCAAACTGAAATGTCTTGATCCGACACTTGACGAATGACATGACACTAGGCCACGTCTGGTGTGAAAACAATGTCTAGTGACCGCTATGCGATTGAGCAGTTGTGCTCAACTGTTGCGTTGAGGTGAGGAACTTGAAACAAATTACGTTCCCAATTTAACGCCGGAGCACAGTCCAGAGTCCGTTACAAATTGTACTGCGCTGATTTTCCCCGCGTCGCTGCGTACCCGTTGCACTGTGATTTCACCATCTAGTGCAGCAACATGAAAGCCGGATTCAGAAATCTCAGTGACACTGCCAGCAGGGCCGCCCGAAGAAGTGTTCTTGCTGCAGTCATAAATTCGCACGATATCGCCGTTCAAGGTGCTCCAGGCACCCGGCTGGGGGTTGGTTCCTCGAATCAGGTTGTAAATCTCATCTGCAGGCCGCTTCCAGTCAATCTCAGCATCGGCCTTGTCGCACCAACCTTCGTAGCTTCCGGCACCAGGGTCTTGCGGAATTCGTGGCGCTGTCCCGTCTCGCACCATTTCCAAAGCTTCCAGCATGGCATCTACGCCAAGTGGGAACAATTGACTAAAGTACAGACTTCCCAACGTATCATCAGGTTTGATATCAACGGTTTTCTGAAGCAGGATGGGACCGGTATCAAGACCGTCATCGGGCCAGAAAATGCTCAATCCGGTTTTCTTTTTTCCCTGAATAATTGGCCAGTTGATTGAACTTGGACCTTTATGATCGGGCAGCAGGGACGGATGAAACTGAATCGAGCCGAATTTCGGAATGTTCAGCACTTCAGACGGAACGATCAAAGTAACATAGGCCATGAGACACAGATCAGCGTTGAGTTTTCTCATCTCATCGGCAACTTCTGCAGTCTTGTAAGAAGCAGGTTGAAATACGGGGATGCCCGCACTTTCAGCAGTTTGCTTCAATGGGTCCGGCCTGCTGCCGCTGTCTGGGGCGCAGTAAACGGCTATCACGTTTTCGCCGCGTTCCAGAAGCCGTCTCAGTACCGCCTCACCGAACGCCTGCTGGCCATGAACAATCAGTCTCATGTCACTGTGATCTAGATGGCGCCATTGCCGCGAAGCTCTTCAATTTCATCCGTACTGTAACCGAGAACACTCGTCAGAATTTCATCGGTGTGCTCTCCGAGCAGTGGTGATCGAGTGACCGTAGAAGGAGAATTCGATAACTTGATTGGATTGCCGACGGTTCTGTAAGCACCACGAGTGGGATGGTCGACTTCCACAACCGTTCCGGTTTTCATCAATGCTTCTTCGTTCACCAGCTCTTCGGTTGACAGGATGGGGCCGCACGGAACGTTGAGTGGATTCAGTGTTTCCATGACCTCAAACTTGGTCTTCGTCATGGTCCACTGCTCAATCATATCGAAGCACTGGTCCAGTTTCGACAGTCGTGCTTTGGGTGTTGACCACTCCGGATCATCAATCAGCTCCTCTCGACCAATCACGCGCATCAGTTGCGCCCAGCCGGGCGGTTGAATGATGACATACACATAGTCGTTTGGGCCGCCGGGAGCGGTGCGCAGCGCCCAGCCTGGCTGGCCGCCGCCGGAAGCGTTGCCAGCTCTCGGTACAGATGTTCCGAACTCACCGTTGGGATACTGCGGATACTCTGTCAGAGGACCGTGTGCAAGACGCTGCTGGTCGCGGAATTTTACTCGGCACAGATTCATGACGGCGTCCTGCATGGCGCATTCGACTCGCTGCCCTACGCCGCTGGATTCTCGATGCACGAGCGCAGCGAGAATTCCGATAGCCAGATGAAGTCCTGTGCCGGTATCCCCGATTTGAGCGCCAGTAACCGTTGGAGGGCCGTCATCAAAGCCCGTAGTACTGGCAGAGCCACCGGTACATTGAGCAACGTTCTCATAGACTTTGCAGTCCTGATAAGGGCCTTTGCCGAATCCCTTGACCGATGCGTAGATGAGCCGCGGGTTGATTTCGTGGATTTTCTCCCACGGAAATCCCATTCGATCTATCGCACCCGGCGCAAAATTCTCGACCAATACATCACAGGTCCGAATTAAACGCTCAAAGACTTCTTTGCCTTTCTCATTCTTTGTATCCAGAGTCATGGAGCGTTTGTTGTGATTCAGCATTGTGAAATACAAGCTGTCCGCATCCGGAATGTCACGAAGCTGTCCGCGAGTGGCATCTCCTGCACCCGCCCGTTCAACTTTGATTACGTCTGCGCCAAGCCAGGCGAGCAGCTGCGTGCAGGTTGGACCAGACTGCACATGAGTCATGTCCAAAATACGAACTCCTTCCAGAGCTTTTCCCATTAAACTTTCTCCTTCTGACTGTACACAGATAATTATTGGTACATAGTCTGTGCTTTGGTTCCAGGAGCATATTCGGACGGGTCCACCCAAATATTGATGACCGCCGAAAGACCGGTACCTGCGACTTGTCCTCTCGCTCTTCTCAAAGCAGGTGCAATTTCAGCGGGATCGTGAACTTCTTCACCATAACCGCCTAGCATTTCAGCGAACTTGGAAAACGGGACATCACCAAGAAGATTTCCGACATCGCCACGTTCCTCGCCGTATTTGGCGATTTGTCCATAGCGTATCTGATTCATAGCACTGTTGTTGCCGATAACCGCAATGTAGGGAGCGCCAAAACGATTGGCGGTTTCCATATCAAATGCGGTCATTCCAAATGAGCCGTCCCCATAATAGCAGAGTACTTCCTTATGCGGATGCGCGAGTTTCGACGCCAGTGAAAAGGCGGTGCCTACTCCTAGTGTGCCTAGGGGACCTGGGTCCATCCAGTGACCAGGCTTTCGAGGCTGAACTACTTGGGCAGATATTGTAACGACATCGCCACCGTCACCAATGTAAATTGTGTCTTCGGTAAGAAATTCATTGATTTCCCAAGCGACTCGATAAGGATGAATGGGTTTGCGATCCGAGAGGAACAGGCTTTTTAGTTTTTCCGATCGATTGTATTCCTCAACCCGAAGCTCACTGAGCCATGTCTTTCGATCGATGGAGTTGCTTCGATTGTCAGGTCCAGCAGCTTCAACGACAGCTCTCAGAATCGTTCCAGGATCACCTGTCAGTCCCAATGATATGTCGCGGTTCTTGCCAACCGTTCTGTAATCCATGTCAATTTGAACGACGGTTGCTTCAGCACGCAGTCGTCGGCCATACCCCATGCGAAAATCGAACGGCGTTCCAACGACCAGGATTAGGTCTGCTTTGTCGAATGCCATACGCCGCGTTCGGTGGTAGTGATTGGGATCTTCAGGCGAGAGGGTACCGCGGGCCGAACCGTTGAAATATGCCGGAAGGTTGAATGCCCTGATGAATTCGATGGCTGCATCGGTGGAGCCAGAAGTCCACATCTGAGTACCGAACAGTACACAAGGTTTTTTAGCCGTAGAAAGCAGTTGTGCCAATTGCTCAATATCCTGTGGGTCTCCCAACATTTTGGTAGAGGAACGATAAGCATTGGGTTCCGGAATCCTTGCTTTATCGAATTCAACTGTTGCATCCAGAACATCGCGGGGAATTTCCAGGTACGATGGGCCCGGTGCGCCGTTGTAGCATTCTCTGGATGCCATGGAGACCATGTCGGCAATTCGATCCGTACTGCGTACGCCTGCGGAAAACTTGGTGATTGGCGTCATTAGATCGACATGCGGTAAATCCTGCAGCGATCCCATCTTGTGCTGGGTAAGGGAGCCTTGACCGCCAATGTGTATAACTGGACTCTCAGCCCGAAAAGCGTTAGCAATTCCAGTAACAGCATTTGTACAACCCGGACCTGCGGTTGTTACAACGCATCCGGTTTGTCGAGTCTGACGCGCATAGCCATCTGCAGCGTGAGCTGCAACTTGCTCATGTCGTACATCAATGATGCGTATGCCTTCGTCTATACATCCATCGTAGATGTCAATAATGTGTCCACCGCATAATGTGAAAATTGTGTCAATTCCTTCATTGCGCAAGGCTTTTGCGACCAGATGTCCACCCGAAATTGGATCTGTTCCTGTGACGACATCTGATTTTAGTGAGTCGTTTGTGTTAATTGCGGTTGCCGATTTCATACTCAATTACCTCTAGGAGTGGTTCAGTCCGTACATGAATTCGTCGAGAGCAATTCATGCCAACTCGAATATTGTATACAATATACCAGATTATTTCATAGTGTGTTCAACTATGAAATAATTAATTTCCTTTCTGTTCGGCTCGATCTCATACCAAAAACAAGAATTTTTCGATTAAATTTTGGGTTTCTCGCCGACTAAAACCTTGTAGACCCACCAGTTTCTAAAAATATATTCGTCTAAAAATGAATTGCATATAATCAAAATCAATTGCTGCAAATTACATTAGGAGTTAATGAATATGAACTATAAAAAAGATGACATAATCGAGATGTTCGCGACGGGACAGATGTCTCGACGAAAATTCAACACCTTGCTAGCTTCCTTGGGAGTGACAACCGTATCTTTCCCCCTGATGACAGGAACGGCTAGCGCCGCCGCTTCTGATCATCCGAGTGTATTTACCTGGGAAGGATGGGACGCACCAGAGCATCACGGACAGTATTTTGAAAAATATGGGGAATATCCGAATTTTTCTATTTTCGGTGATGAAGAAGAGGCTTTTTCAAAGATGAGAGCGGGTGCGAAGTTTGACGTAACCCACCCGTGCACTTACGTAGTCGAAAAGTGGCGAGATGCTGGAATTCTTCAGCCGATTGACACGAGCCGTTTGAGTCACTATCCCGACATAATTCCGAGTTTGAAGGAAATTCCTGGAATGAACGTTAACGGAGACGTGTATTTTGTTTCAGCGGACTGGGGAAACACCTCTGTTCTCTATCGTCCGGACTTGGTCGATGAAAAATACCAAGAAGAAGAAACTTGGGGTATTTTGTGGGATGAGCGCTACACCGGCCGCCTCTCAATGGCTGACAGCCTGATTGACGGGGTTATGGTCGCCGCAATTTATGGAGGTGCCGCAAATCCTTTCAACATGACGGAAGCTGAAGTTGATGTGACGCGCGAGTTGCTACGCAAGCAGTTGCCCTTGATGCGTTACTATTGGACAAGCCCGACAGACATTGAGAACGCCATGGCCAACGGAGAGCTTGTTGCAACCAGTGCCTGGAATGATGCATATACTTCGTTAAAGAATGCAGGACACAATGTCAAGTACATGAATCCAAAAGAAGGAGCCATGACTTGGGTTTGCGGGTTCTGCCTCATGTCAGACGCCGATCCAGATAAGCTCGATAAGAGTTACGATGCGATTGACGCTTTCCTGAGCCCGGAATCCGGTGCGTTTGAGATTATTGATGAGGGTTACGGCCATTCCAACCAAAAAGCATTCGAGCTTGTCGATGAAGCTGTGCTTGCCGAACGCGGTCTTTCCAGAGATCCAGAAGCACTTCTCGGTCAGGGAATTTTCCAAGTTGCAATTAAGAATGAAGCAGTGCTGCAAGGCATGTTCGAGGAAGTTAAAGCTGGATTGTAAGCTGGATCCAGTACATATACAGACTCCGTTACACGAGTCAATTGAAATTTCCGGGATTCTCATCCGTTGAGAATCCCGGATTTGCCTCATTCGTATAAGCACATTTGGTAATATCACCCTATAAACTGAATGTTCGCCTGAGCATTGGATAACCCGATCTCACTGATTTGGCGGCCCTTTTGTGAGTACACTGACGACATCACCCGATCGAACGCTTGTCGAGAGACTTCGAATCGGTTTACGAAGGAGCGAAACCGCGAAGGGCTATACGCTCCTTTCTCCAACGCTCTTAATAGTCCTGCTTGGACTATTGTTTCCACTACTGATACTTCTGACTCTCAGTTTTTGGAAACAGGATTACGTCGATCTCATTCAGACTTTCACCCTGACCAACTACGCAGATTTCTTCAGAAAGAAAATCTACTACCTGATTCTCTACCGCTCCATACGCATATCAGCGTTTGTCATGTTTATGACGGTGATTCTGGCCTATCCGCTCGCCTACTTCATCGCATTTCATGTTCAGAAAAACAAAATCATGTGGATTATTCTAGTGACGATCCCATTTTGGACCAGTTACTTACTGAGAGTGTTTTCCTGGAAAGTAATTCTTGGCTACAACGGTGTGATCAATTCCAGCTTGACGTCATTGGGAATCCTAACTGAACCGCTTCAGTTCCTGTTATACAACCCGATTGCCGTGGTGATCACATTAGCTCATGCCTGGGCTGCAGTCGCAATTCTGCCTATTTATGTTTCTTTGGAAAAAATCGATCGATCACTGATTGAAGCGGCACGAGATTTAGGTGAAAACGCAGTCATGACTTTCATTCGAGTTACTTTGCCTTTATCGCTTCCCGGAGTGATTGCCGCATCTTTGCTAGTATTCATTCCCACTGTTGGAGATTACGTTACGCCTGCACTGGTAGGCGGTCCGCGAGGGTTGATGATTGGCAACATCATACAGTCCATGTTTGGCAAAGCTCTGAACTGGCCACTGGGTGCAGCACTGTCCATTATTACCATGCTGACGGTAACGGCTGCGGTCTGCATGCTGTTGGGCGGAACGCACCTGTTCCGCAAGAAAGTGGGGTAACTGGAAGTGCACGCGACGACAAAACGAGTGAACGGTTTTGCAGTTTATGCAGTTCTTTATTTGATGTTCCTATATGCGCCCGTTGCTGTACTACCGCTGTTTTCATTCAACGATTCGCAGTACATAACCTTTCCACTAGTCGGATTTACGCTGAAATGGTATGCTCAGTTGGCAGTCAGTCACGGGCTTCAGAATGCATTCATCAATAGCCTGAAAGTTGGAATCTGCGTTGCCCTGTTGAGTACGATTCTCGGCATATTCGCGGCCAAAGCGGTAACTCGATATCGTATGAGAAGGAGCGGTATGTTAGTTGGATTCATCATGGTGCCGCTTGTAATTCCTGAAATTATTCTGGGAATATCGCTGCTGATGACGTTCAGTGTTGGTGGAGTGAAGTTGTCCCTGATTACGATAGGCATTGGTCATCTGATGTTGTGCACTCCATTTTCCATGCTCGTTCTCATATCGAGAATGGAGGGATTCGACAAGAGTCTGGAAGAGGCCTCCCAAGACTTAGGAGAGAATGCCTGGTGGACCTTCTGGCGGGTGACCTTTCCGGTCATCAAACCGGGTGTTATTGCGAGTGTCCTGCTAACCTTTACAATTTCATTCGATGAATTTGTTTTGGCGTTTTTCCTATCTGGCACCGACGCGACTTTGCCATTGCATATATGGAGCCAGTTGCGGTTCCCAGATAAGCTGCCATCGGTTCTTGCACTTGGTGCGATAATCGTTGTTGTCTCTACAATCGTTATTTTCGCTGCGGAGTGGATACGCCGAGGCGGAGTTCAACTGACCAAGCAATCGAAAATCTGAATGTCCGATGTAATCATTTCAATTAACAACGTGACTAAGGACTTTGGCAAAGTTCGCGCGGTGAATAATGCTAATATCGATGTCATGAAAGGCGAGTTTTTCTCTCTTTTGGGTCCCTCCGGCTGTGGCAAGACGACGTTGCTGAGAATGCTGGCCGGATTTGAGTTGCCGACTGAAGGGGATATCCAAATTGATGGTCAGGACGTAACGTTATCGCCGCCTAATTTTCGTCCGGTCAACATGGTATTTCAGAACTATGCGATCTTCCCACATTTGAATGTCGCATCAAATATCGCATTTGGAATGAGGAAATCGGGTCTCTCCAAACAGGATCTGAACGAAGAAATTGAGAAAATGCTGGAACTGATCAAGCTTCCAGGTTACGGAGAACGTGGAGCGACTGAGCTTTCAGGTGGGCAACGTCAGCGTGTTGCTCTGGCTAGGGCGTTGATCAAGAAACCGAAAGTGCTATTGCTGGATGAACCTCTGGGAGCACTGGACAAGAAGCTGCGAGAACAGATGCAGATTGAATTGCGCCTGTTGCAGCAGCATGTAGGGATCACTTTTGTCTTTGTCACACACGACCAGGAAGAGGCATTGACGCTTTCGGATCGAATTGCAGTGATGAACAACGGCGACATTATTGAGGTTTCGAACCCTGGGCAGCTCTACGAAAGTCCGAAGTCTCGTTTTGTGGCAGATTTCATTGGCACCATCAACTTTTTCAATTGCACGCTCAAGGATTATTCGAATGGTGTCTGCATAGGAGATTGCCCTGATTTGGGATCAGTTCGGATGGTGTGTCGCAACCCTTCGGTAGCAGTTGGGGATAAGTTTATTCTTGCAATTCGACCGGAAAAGCTGTCGCTGTCCTTTGAAGAGTTGACTGATCCCTACAACAGCACTCAGGGACGAATGGGACCTTCAGCCTATCTCGGTGATCGAAGTCATTTGTACATTCACATCGAAAGTCGAGATGAACCCATATCTGTAGCACTGCAGAATCTTTCCGGCTCATTGGACATGATTCGTAACGCCAACCGTGAAGTTTGGCTGTCCTGGTCAGACGATGTGGCAGTAATGCTTCCGTTCGAGGAGCCACACAGAGAATGACTGCGAAAGTCTATATCGACGGTCAGGCTGGAACGACCGGTCTGGTGATTTATGATTTGCTGGATGATCGGGACGACATTGAAGTATTACGACTTCCTGATGCCGAAAGAAAAAATGAATCTGCGCGTCAGGATGCCATAAGCCAATCTGACTTGACCATTCTGTGTCTGCCGGATGATGTGGTCGAACAGGCTACTCAGTGGGCGGCAGCGTCGAATACAAAGCTCATAGACGCTAGTTCTGCGCATCGAGTATCGGAAGGTTGGACCTACGGACTGCCTGAATTGGGTAATGAGACGCGCGAGGAAATCAGAAATTCCAGCCTCGTCAGCAATCCGGGGTGTTATCCCACCGGAGTCATACTAATGTTGCGCCCGTTGATTGCTGAAGGAATTATCGCTGCTGAGAGCCCCATCATTGTTCACGCGCTTTCGGGATATTCGGGGGGAGGACGGCAGTTGATCGAACGCTGGGAAGATCCAAATCTCGACTTGCTGTCGCTTCCATTCTCCACACCGTATGCCCTAGATCGGGTGCACAAACACATACCGGAGATGATGAAATTCTCCGGGCTTCGAACCGAACCTCAATTCCTGCCACGGGTCGGGCCTTTTCTGCAAGGAATGCGCGTTGAAATTCCGTTGCATGCGTCATTATTCAATGGCTCTGACAACGATGTTGCAGAACAGATAAGCAATGTTCTTTTTGATCGATATCAGAAAGAATCGTTTGTTGGCGTAACCTCGGTCAGTCCTGACAATCTGGATGAATTTCAATTGAATCCCTGCGTTCGAAATGGCACAAATCGCATAGAAATTTTTATCTACAACCATCCAAGCGGTCATGTTCTACTCGTTGCAATTCTCGACAATCTGGGTAAGGGTGCAGGCGGCACCGCGGTACAGTCGATGAATCTGATGCTGGGTTTTGATGAAAGTGCCGGTTTTTTTAACGATCCTTGACTTCGGTTCGGTTGCAACTATGTCCTAGAACGTGATTGTTCCTGGCGTGCTTGCTGTATTGCTGATTGGAAGTTTTCGCTATCGTACTGTCTGGCTAGGTCGGCGAGACCGACCACGATGTCTTTGACAACCGACGTTCCTTGATACACAAATGATGTGTAGAGTTGAAGGAGGTCGGCACCCGCCAAAATCTTATCCCATGCGTCTTCGGCAGATGAAATTCCGCCTGTTCCAATAATCTCCATGGAATTTCCGGCTACCTTCGATGCGGTGCGAATCACTTGCGTCGACAATTCGCGAAGCGGTATGCCGCTCAGACCACCGTTTTCTTTGTAGTTTTTGTGAGTGCCGTCCGCTGGACGCGTGACTGTAGAATTGGTTGCGATAATTGCATCAATTTTTCGGTTGGCTGCGATTTCAACAATCGCTTCAATATCTTTGGTGTTCAATTCCGGAGAAATTTTAATCGCTATCGGTACTGTTTTGCCTGCATGCGCGGGAGCCAGATTTACTCTCTCCTGTGTGATGGCTTCAAGTAGCTCGTCAAGACGGGCAACATTTTGCAAGTCTCGAAGCCCGGGTGAATTAGGTGAAGAAACATTTACGGCTATATAGTCAGCATAGCGGTATACGCCTTTGAAACAGCGGACATAGTCCATAGTCGCACGTTCATTTGGAGTAGTGGTATTTTTACCAATGTTAACTCCAAGTATTGTCGCTCTCGGTGATGATTTGATTTTTTCCAGATTGAGGACAAATGCATCCAGACCGCAACTATTGAAACCAAGCCGATTGATAATCGCTTGATCGTCGATTATTCGAAAAATGCGTTTGCCTGGGTTGCCTAGTTGCGGGCTGGGTGTGACTGTTCCGAGTTCAATGAATCCAAATCCCATACCTGCGAGAGCTGGGAAAGCCAAACCGTCTTTGTCAAATCCGGCTGCAAGGCCCACCGGATTTTGGAACTGGGTTCCGAGTGCTTTAACTGCCAGTGCCGGCACTCGATCCCCCACTAGCAATTCTTCCAAAACAGTCAGTCTGCTACTGTCTGAAATCTTGCCTAGCAGTCGTATTGCAAGTCTATGCGAGGATTCCTCGTCCATCCGCATGAGAACAGGGCGAATCAGTCTATACGGAGAAATCATCAGAAATTCTCGTCTGTTCCCAGCAGGCGCCATTTGCCGGATCGAAGCGGTCCCAAACGAACGTTTCCGATTCTCACTCTCTTGAGTCCGACTACTTCAAGTCCAACCATGGCACACATTCTGCGAATCTGCCGTTTTCGACCTTCTGTAAGTATCATTCGAAAGTATTTTTTATCGAGAGGTTCCACTATTGCTTTCTGCAGGATGAAATCGTCCAGTTTGAGTCCGTGCGAGAGTCTTTTGATCTGACCGGCATACATCGGTTTGTCTACGCGTACCAGATATTCTTTTTCTATCTCGGAATCGGACGCGATCAGTTTTCGCGCAATTCGTCCGTCTTGCGTGAATACAAGCAGACCGCTTGAATCGATATCGAGTCTGCCCGCAGGTGCAAGCCCGTTAATCGGCCAATTAATCGTTCGGTTATCTGGAAGTTCCTGGCTTTGATACTGTGCCTGTCGCTTTATCAGGGATACGGCAGGTTTGTAATTCTTTTCAGGCTGGCTTGATACGTAACCTATCGGTTTGTTGAGCAGTATCGTGAGCAATCGCTTCTGATACTCTTGAGCCTGCGGCGCGACTACGACCTGACAGTTGTCATCAACTTGTGTGCCTGGTTCACATACGATGTTGCCGTCAACCCACAACCACCCATTCTGAATGAAGAGTTCGGCTTCCCGTCGAGAACAGATTCCCTTCTGTGAGAGGTATTTAGATAGTCTCATAAGACACTAGCCAGCAAATAATTCGATCCAGTACCAGACGCACTTTTCATTTTCCCACTGAACCCGTGCGATGATAGCCTTCATTACGGTTTCAATCAAGTTGTTGTGGGCTGAGTGAATTTTGTTGTATCGACTTCAACACAACTGATTAGTCCAGATTCTTTAGCCCACTTCCAGAGTTAGGTTTTCCGGCGACTTTATTTTTTTGATAATCGATTTATCGCTACGGAAATTCCGTAGGAATTGGAGTAATACTCCTTTCTGAACTGTACGTCTCTGAAACTATGCACTACCTAGAACGAAGCGTGGTTGTTCAGTACGCAACATACCAAAGGTTGTAGTGCAGTTTACGCCAAGGGCCTTACAAATTATGGGAATTTTAATTTTATTTTTCGTTTTAGATGCTGATTCATGCGTTACAACACTATAACCACTGGTTAATGCGTGAGCGCTCAGCAAATAATCGGCACTTTGATAAAACAAGTCGATAGCAGCGCGTGTGTAATAGTTTTCGTTCTCGACATGATCACTCACTTTATTTAGAGCTCCATGAATATTCTGAGGTGGTTTTAGAAAAAAATTGTTGTTTTGCTCTTTCGCCCAATCAGTCAATTCATCCTCGCCCTTATTTATTTCTTCAAGGACACGTTCAATACTGAAAACACGGTCGTCAGCGTTTGCTACAACGAGCCATTCCCAAAATGCAGGGCAGAAATCAAATCCGTAGTAATTGTTCTTGGCATTGATAAACACATTCGCATCTAAGAGGTAGGCCATTTATTGCACTACTCCGAGATTCTCTGCGAATTTACGAAATGTGGCATCCTTGCTAATTCCAAGAAGCTGGAACGTCTCGGTGTAGGAATTATTTCCTTCCAGTGTTCTCGTTACCAGTGCAAGACTAAAGCGTCGTCCCACTCGCGCGTTTAAGGTATGGTAAAAGTTGCCGCCATCTGATTGTTGAGAAAATTTAAGCAGGCGGTTGAGTTCAGTTTTATACGCACGCTGAAACTGTTTGCGTTCTATTTTCCCCAGATCGAAAACCCTTCGGAGAATAACCAGCGTACTAACCTTGAATATGCGTGCTAAACGGTTTAACTCTACATCAATGTTTTCGGTGTTTCGGTACTCTTCGCGTAAGATTGCAAGAGGTACAAGAAGTTCAGCTGCGACACGATTGCACCAGGTTTCAATCTTTAATGAATGCTGGTTTTCTGGTATTGATGCATGCAGGGTATCCGGGCCGGTGTCGGAGAGCGCGGATTGGCCGAGCCAGAGGTGCGCTAGTTCGTGAGCGAGTGTGAACATCTGTGCAGCTTTTGTATCGGCGCCGTTGATAAAAATAAGCGGAGCAAGCTCATCTACAAGTGCGAACCCGCGAAATTCACTAGGGTTGAGCTTTCTTTTTGTGTTGTTTTCAACGACTCCAGACGTCATAACTAGTATGCCTGCTTTATCAGACATTTGGATGAAATGCTGAAGCGCTTTATTCCAACTGGTTAATTTGCGTCGTTGCTCAATGTCAAGATTGAGAGTTGTCCGAATATTTGCCGCAACTGTTCTTGTATCACTAGTTAGGTTTTCTGAACCAATGAATTCAAGCGATTCCCAATAATCTTCGCGTGCGAATTCCTGATACCAATGTTGTCGTCGCTGACACAGATATATAGTCTGGAGTAGGTCAACACTTGGCCGCCCAAGGCGTGAATTCTCAATGGTGCGAAAATCAGGAATCGGAAGATGCTCCTCGGGAGGCTTGGATAGAAAAAAATATCCAAATGGAGTGTGAACATATTTGGAAAGTTTTTGAATCTGCTTCAGAGTTGGTTGTACTTCACCGGTTTCCCATTTTGAATATTTCGGAAATTGCTTGATTAGTTGTTCCTCTGAAATGTTTGCACGCTCCCGCGCCCAACGAAGCAGTTCTAAATTAATGTCGACACGTATCATTTACAATTCCTTGCATGGAAATGCTGATGTACGCGGTTGAATCTTAGATGATGATTTAGATTCATTTGAAAAGTCTGGCCGACATAGACTAACTGACTCTCAGAGAGGTAGTAAAGTCGTGTGGTCACGGAATCTAGTTTTGGATATGATTAGAAAGAAATTTTAATTTGTACTGCCTAGCAAGATTTACGAATGTTCAGATTCAATATACCAAACTTTGATATTGGCTCGGCAGGGTGATTGCAGTTCTGCTTATCAACAAGAACAAAATTCACTCTTTTGAAAATAGAGCAGCCAATACCTGATTTCAAGAATCAAAATATGAGACTAAATTGCCTCTTCTATTAATATTGTAGACTGATTAATGCCAGATTCTCCCTCATTAATCATAATGAATCTTGATTTGGACGATCAAAAATTAGTGAGCATAATACAGTTCAATATACTGATATAGTCAACTAATTTTTGTGTAATTTTTACATACTTGTGTTTTATACGACAGTTGATGACAGGGTAAGTATTAAGTTTAAAAAGTGCGTGAAGTGGATTGTGTTTGACTTACTTGTAATGGTGAACAGTGCTGCAAGCACTCAGTTAGAACCAGAAAAGTTGAGATGAATTCAGTCTGGCAACTGCCGGTTTGCTGAACCCGGGTTCTTGTACTGCGCAGAATATCATCCATACTCTGAAGCCGTTACCTATCAACACACATATTTAACTTTCATGTCAAACTATGTAAGCGCTTCCAACGACGGGTGTTTCAATACCATAAATGGATTGAGCGATCCTCGGAGCGGAAGTTTCAAATTCTCAATTGACTCGGGAGGGGTTGTAGGAAAAATTGAATTGACTGGTGAGGAGCATCAAGCTGTGAATGCTTATATAGATTGGTGTTATTCTCAGTGAAATTCCTAAATATGCTCTACAAGAAACTCTCGTTCAAGGTCGCAATTAGGCGATTATATGGCTCTAAAGTTATGAATTTTCTTTTGATACAGGATCAAACTGCTAAATAGTCAGCCAATGGTTTCCGTTTTCCAAGTTTGAACTTTTGTCAAAATCTCGTACAGACCTACAGCTGAAGGCGTCGTCATGAAACTTTCCCGATTGTCGATTACATTTATCCTGACTAGTTGGTTTTTACTGCTTTCAGCAGCAAGCTATGCGGAACCTACGTCGATTACATTCCTCCATTTCAACGATATCAATGAGATTGAACCCAAAGGTGGCAAGGGAGGATTTGCTCCGCTGATGACACTTTTGGAGCAGGAACGCGCAAATTCTTCGCACACAATCACTACATTTGGTGGGGATTTGTTCTCACCATCAATTCTTTCCGGGATAACCAAGGGTGCCCATATGGTGGAGATGATGAATGCCATCGGAACTGATATTGCCGTGGTGGGCAACCACGAATATGACTTTGGTCCCGAAGTGGCATCAAAAAACTTTGCGGAATCTGAATTCCCATGGTTGGGGACTAATGTGCTTGGTTATGATGGCAAAATTAGTGGCAAGCTCAGTTCTGGTTTTATTATCGAAAAGGGAGGCTACAAGCTAGGTTTTTTTGGATTGATTACGCAGGAAACAGAATATATTTCCAGTCCGGGTGTGGATATTGAATTCGCTCCATACATTGAAACTGCGCAAAATGCGATTGAGGAACTGAAAGCCAACGGTGCCGAAGTGATTGTTGCACTGACGCATATGGACATCGCCGATGACCAGGAATTGGCGCAAAAAGTTGAAGGAATTCACCTCATTTTGGGAGGTCACAACCACAATCCAATGACCATTGTTGAAAACGGTATAGCAATAATGAAGTCGGGCAGCAACGCACACTATCTGGGAATCATGGAGCTGAATCTGAACCGGGTCGACAAACGAGGTTCGAAGTCACTCTCAGTAATACCGCAGTGGCGGCTCATCACAACCGCTGGAGTACAGAAACACTCCGAAATCCAATCCTTGGTCGAAAATTTCAATGCCATACTCGATGAAGCGTCTAGAGAAGTTTTAGGTACTACGTCCGTAGAGTTGGATAGTCGCCGAACCAGTGTTCGTTCCAGGGAGACTTCCATGGGTAACCTTATCGCTGAGGCGATGCGATGGAGTGTTGGTGCAGACGTCGGAATTGCAAATGGCGGTGGTATTCGCGGCGACCGTATCTATGCAGTCGATTCGAAAATCTCCCGTAAGGATCTCCTCAAAGAACTTCCTTTTGGCAATAAGACAGTATTGATTGAACTGTCTGGATATGATCTTGCTGCAGCGCTTGAGAACAGTGTCTCACGAATTGAACAATATTCCGGTCGTTTTTTACAGATAGCAGGCATGACATTTGTTTATGACCCCGCGGCTCCTGTGGGCAACCGGGTCATGGAAATCACTGTCGGTGGCTCACCGCTCGAATCGACAAGGACCTATACGATTGCAGCTAGCGATTTTATTGCAAACGGAGGTGACGAGTTCGAGTCGTTGAAGAATGGTAGTTTACTGATTGACAGTTCTGGCGCCAAATTGATTGTAACTGCACTCATTGACTATATCAAATACCGGGGTACGGTGGATTCTGAAGTGGATGGCCGAATTCGTAGATTGTGAGTTTGAAGAGCAGGTTTGCCTTACTATCGAAATTACAGTTCGCAAATCAGATTTTGTTCGATTTGTATAGCCAGATGACATTGATTCCAGCGACTGATGGGAGCGGCAATTCAGTCTGGATTACACCGCATGCTTTGTTGAATTGAAAATTTGTCTTTTGCCAAGACGAGCTAGATTGCCGTCGATACTTGGCCAGTCATTCGACAATCGCTGATGCTGCTCCATTTGATGGTCAAGTCTCATGGAATTTCATCTGTAGAGTGCAAGGTATGCTTGATCTGCCTGTTCGGCATTGAAAACCATCGAACCACAGACACAGGATTCATGGAGTCGATAGAGTAAGCTGCCACTAACAACACTGTCCGGCATGGAGATTCTGGTTCTTCATGGTAGTGTACATGTTGAAGCATCAAGAAACTCTTGAATACAGGCATTTGATGTCGAGATGATTCTATAATCATTTCTTGCGCTGAATTCAACACTTCAACTGCAATTGGAAGGCAACGATTTTGCGAAATCCAGCTAGGCATAAACTAACCGTTGTTGGCGGTGGGTCATGGGGCACTGCGATTGCAGCTTGGTTAGCGCGTAACGGTCACGTTACCCGAATTTGGGCCCGCTCCGATAGTGTTGTCGATGATATCAACCTTCATCATCAAAACAGTCGGTTTCTTCCTGATGTCAATTTACCAGAAGCACTGACTGCATTCAAAAGACTTGATGAAGCAATGGAAGGAAGTTCTGGTGTTGTTTTAGTTGTGCCGAGTCATGCATTTGAGGAGAATTTAACTGCCATATCTGAAAACCTTTTCCGAATGAGGTCCCGCCCAAAACCTGTCGTGGTTTGGGGCACTAAAGGATTTCAGCCAGATAGCGGTCGGCTGTTAAGCGAGGTTGCAGACAGTATCCTCGGAAACAATGCATTTACTGCAGTTCTTTCGGGTCCAAGTTTCGCTGTAGAAATAGTAGCAGAACTCCCGGCGGCGCTGGTTGTCGGAACACACGCCAAAGATCAGGCAGAGTCAATAGCGGATTGGTTTAGAAACGATTTGGTAAGAATTTACGCAAATTCTGACATGGTCGGCGTTCAATTGGGCGGTGCCTTAAAGAATGTAGTGGCAATTGCTGCCGGAGTAAGCGATGGTCTTGGATTTGGGATCAATGCCCGTACTGCATTAATGACTCGTGGATTGGCCGAAATGTGTCGGCTTGGGCAGGCAATGGGGGCAAAAGAGGGAACCTTGATGGGACTGGCGGGCATGGGTGATCTAATTTTGACATGTTCAGGTGATCTGTCACGTAACCGAAGAGTGGGGCTGGGACTAGGACAGGGAAGACGGATGGAAGACATTCTGAAAGATATTGGTCAGGAAGCGGAGGGGATACGTACAGCAAAGGCGGTCAATGGACTGAGACAGCGAATGAAAGTAGATATGCCAATATCAACCCAGGTTTACCAGCTGCTATTCGAGGACTTGTCTGCACTGGATGCGGTTCACGAACTTATGCTTAGAGATCCTGCTAAAGAATGATCAAGTACATTCGAATCCATTCTTCCGCTAAACTTCAAATATTACAATGACAACTGCGTTCGGCAGGTTGAGAATTCAATTGTTGGGACGCATTGGCAGCTTTAGACTTTGTTCGCTTCTGACGTTCGTGCGAATCTCCTCAGGAAGCCCGGATGTTTCATAACAAAAATTCTTGTATAGGCGATTGATTCTTGGATTTCTTTCGTCGCATTTTGCGCTGAATCTATGTCAATAAGTGTTGTGTCATTGATATTTGCACGATTACTGTGGGAACCCCAATCACTCCAACGCCTAGCATGAAACTATTCTCGTGCTCACTATAGTCAAATTCTGTATTGTGACAGTTGTGTTGCCATTGGAGGCATTTTCGGGAAACGTAAGTCATTGATTTTTCGAGCGAAACCCAGAGCTTGAACTTTCGTTTACCCCACAAAATCGCCTGAAAACAGGGTTTTGGGGCAATTTTCAGCCTTCAAGGCAAATTTCTACCCACTTCAATACTCCTCGTGCAAGGGCTGAAAAAACCTGGGCCAAAGTGCATTTTTGTTCATAATATGTTGTTTTGATTGATAAATAATGCCATGAGCCAGCCTCTTTCAAGTATAATGCTGTTACGCTGTGCAAACACCGGAATCGAGGAAAAATGACGTTGTGATTTGTGAATTCTCTTCAAATTCAACTATTTAAGCACACGTGACCCGCTCGGTAAACCGTAAAATATCGCCCAACGAAAAAGTCTCCATTGTTCTGTACGGCAGCTTACGCTGAATCTACCGATCACATCGGACCGGACCCAATTAAATCGGAGAATTGTCTGACGATCACCTCTGGACATTCTGTTGTCTGCAGTGGAAGGCAATTCGAATCAGAATCGAATTTCAGACCTACAGTCACTTTCAATTGCGGTCCAGGAATATTCATTCTGCTGACGCATGAACCCATCTCCTATCACTCATCGCTGAGAGACGTTACGCTGCTGTCCGATGACGGGAATTTTACCGAACAGTGGTTGGCCGTGTCGGCAACTCAGTCGGCGATGCTGGTTTTCTACAGTGGAGCAGATTCTTCTGATTATTATTGGATACTCAGACTGATGGGGCGACTTCAAACATCTGGTTCCAGCCTGTTTGGATTTTCAATCGAAAACAAAGTTCAGAACTCGTGACATAGTCAGGATTGATATGCGACAATTGGCCTTTCGTAGACCATTCTCAAATCAGTTCCGGGGTAAATTGTTCACTGTAGAGTCGCACACTCGCATAGATCATGCAACGCTTTATTGAAGCGTGGCTGAGCCATGCAGTGAAAGCGTACCACCAGTCGTTTGCGTTGTCTACACGGCAGCAGGCCAATCGCCATGCGCTGCCCATAATCATCGGATTCAAGATACGACAGCATCACGCCACTGGCGTTGTGAATCGCCACGCGGCCGTTTTCGCATACCTTGGCGCAGTGCTCGTTGATGAATTCGGCATGTTCCGGGAGGAAGTTCAGGCACGATTGAAGCATGGCATAGGTTCGGCTTTGGAGAGACAATCGCTGTTATTCGATTTATGCCGCATTTTTCCAAAAAAAAAAAAAAGCAGGCCGAACCGCATGTTTATTGATATTCTCTTTACCTATGTCACGTGTTCTGAACTTACGCCACGCCAGTAGTCGACTCTACTCCCGCATTCAGCGAGTGAAAGTGGAAAAAATTTGTATGGGCTCGCCGGTTTCAGTTACGAGCATCAGTAAGTTTTATCAATTGGAAGGTTGTCTCACACGTTTTTTTCGGGGTGAATAGATGAGCGCAGACACACAACACTCCCCCCCCCCCCGCACAATGGCGCGTGCCTCCATTCCTCCGTTCAGTAAGCAAATCCCCGGCGAAAGCGGTCGGCGCGGCCTGGCTGTTGCTGTCGCTCATGCCGATGCAGGCGCTGGCGCAGACCGAAGTCATTTTCGACTGGCCGCTCATCCCGCACAATGGCGCGTGCCTCCATTCCTCCGTTCAGTAAGCAAATCCCCGGCGAAAGCGGTCGGCGCGGCCTGGCTGTTGCTGTCGCTCATGCCGATGCAGGCGCTGGCGCAGACCGAAGTCATTTTCGACTGGCCGCTCATCCCGGCGGGCCTTGCCGAAGGCGATACGTTCCGTCTGCTGGCCATGACCAAGGCTAATTACACGGCGGGAAGTAACAACATCGAAGTATACAATGAAGCAGTTCAAACGGACGCCTCCAGGCAGGGGCATCCGTCCATCCAGCAACACGTCGCCGGCTTCAGGATCGTCGGCTGCACCTCGGCGGTGAGCGCGATAGCTAACACCGGAACCGGTTTCAGCGATGACAACCTGGGCGTACCAATTTATTGGCTGAACGGCGAGAAGGTCGCCGACGACTACGGGGATTTCTACGACGGCAGCTGGGACTCCGACGCGGGCAGGGACATAGCCGGAGGTTCGGTTGATAGGAACATCTTAGTTTGGACAGGATGCAAGGATGACGGGAACCCATTTCGGAAGGACGTTAATAATGCAGTTTTAACTTTGGGACCACTAGGTGGCCATTTTAATGCCGTTGAATTTGGAGCTGGTTTTCCTCGTAAGACAATAATTGGTTCCCCTGCCGAAGGATTAACACGCTCTGGTTCCTCTGAATATGAGCCAGGAAGAGAGATTCCAGTTCTGCTTGATTTCGTCACTAACCACCGTAGACTCTACGGTCTTTCGGAGGTTTTCACGGTCGGAGCCCATCCGGGTCCGTTGACTGCTGACTTCAGGCCGGACGATTTTATTCCCGCCACCCATCACGACGGGAAGCCGTTTCGGATGGATGTCGAATTCAGCCATTTTCTGGACGTGAGCGAGGAGGATTTCAGGAACCACTCGATGACGCTGACTGGCGGCGATGTGGCCTGGCTGACGAAGCACGACAAGTTGAACCGCTTCAGTTTTTCTGTCCGGCCGCACGGCACCGCGGATGTGACGCTGACGCTGAACACCGGCATCGCATGCGGCGAGCCCGGTGCGCTGTGCTCGACGGTCAGCGAGACTGTTTTCCGGCTGGAAGGGCCGTCCAGCAAAACCTTGCTCAGGCTGGCACCTTCAATCACCAGCATGTCGATCACCTCGACCCCGGTGAGCATCGTCACGTACCGGGTGGGCGAGGAGATTGAGGCGAAGGTGTCGTTCACCGAGGCGGTGGAGGTGGTCGGTTCGCCGACGCTTTGGCTCAATCCCGGTTCCTTGCGGCCCTTGGTAAGCAGTTTCGCCTCGTACCACAGCGGCAGCGGCAGCGCGCAACTGGTGTTCAAATACAGGGTGCGTCCGCAGCACTACGCCAATCACGGAGTCGGCATTTACGGCTTCACCCGCCCCAGTGGTTTGGGAGCTGACCTGCTCAATGTTGATTTCGATATCCCGCAAGGGCACATCGCGTTGAGGGGGAGGCGCGACCTTCACGCCAATCTGTCGAACGCGGCGGTATCGCTGAACTCGCAGCGGGTGAACGGGGATGTCGGGGTTGTCGAGGTCGAGGTCATCTCCGACCCCGGCAATGACAATGAGTATCGATTGGGCGATCATGTCGAGGTGACGCTGACGTTCGACATTCCGGTCGCGGTGAGGGTCGGCCGGTTTGCAGAGACGTACATTATTCTGGATCTGGAAGGTTTCAACATAACTTCCAAAGTGCGCGCCTACTACCACCGCGGCAGAGACACCCGCGAGCTGGTGTTCCGGTACACGGTGAGAGAGGACGACCGTGGCACGGTCGCCATCCCCGATGGCCGGGTGTGGCCGGAGGCGGAGGCATTGCCGGGGCCGCCGGCAACTGTCTTCGTGACCGGGGGTGGCCCCATCACCGGTCGCCGGACTCTGTATGCCGACACGAACTTCGACGCCTTGCCGCGTGGCGTTATCGGGTCTCGTCACACGGTGGATGGCATTTCGTCGATAATATCGGAAAACATTCCGGCGTATGGGCTGGTGTCGATTGAAGGTGTCGCGCAAGTGGGGCGGGAGCTGCGCGCGGAGGCTAGGGGCATCAAGGATTACAACGGGATGCCGGCGCTGATCGACGATAACTATCGATGGCTGGCGGACGATGCTGAAATCGCCGGCGCGTCCGGCGCGAGTTACTTTCTGACTCCGGCTGAGCTGGGCAAGGTGATCAAGGTTCGGGTGAGTTTCACGGACACCTCCGGCTTCGCAGAGTCGGTTACCAGCGCTCCGACGGCGGTGGTCGCGGCGGCCGACTGTTCGAGCTACGGGCCGCTGCAGTCGGACTGCCAGGCACTGATTGATTCCAAGCCTGTGCTGGAACACAATAGCCTCGGGAAGCTGAACTGGCGTGTGGGCCTGAACCCCGCCGAGTGGACCGGCGTCACCGTCCGGGACGGGCGGGTGAAGGAGCTGGACCTGAGCGGCGTCGGCCTGCTGGGCCAGCTGCCGGGTTCGCTGGGTCGGCTGACGGCGCTGGAGGTTTTGAACCTGAGCGGCAACACCCTGAGGGGGCCGATCCCGAGTGAGTTTGGCCGGCTGACGAAGCTGAAGACCTTGAATCTGAGCGGCATCAATCTGACAGGTGTGATCCTGACGTCGTTTGGCGGCATGACGGAGCTGGAGGTTTTGGACCTGAGCGGCAACCGCCTGCAGGGGCCGATTCCGTCGGAGCTGGGCGGTCTGACGGAGCTGACGACGCTGAATCTGAACAGCAACCAGCTGTCGGGGTCGATTCCGTCGTCGCTGGGCCGGCTGTCGAAGGTGAGTGCAAACCTGAGTATCAACAATCTGACGGGCTTCGTCCCGCTGGCGCTGATTGATCTGAGCGACCTGACTGTGAATGACAACCGGCTGAGCGGATGCCTGCCCGTTCAGCTCCACAGCCGCCACGAGTCTTCGCTGCGGCAGCAGGGTGCCGACCTGCAGGTTTGCCAGCTGGTCGCCGACGCGGGCGCGGGCAGGGATGATTTGAGATCGGGGGAGTCGGCGGCGCTCACCGGCAGCGCGAGCGGCTATCCGCCGGACGCGACGCTGGACTACCGCTGGCGGCAGACCGGGGGCGACGAGGCGGTTTTGCGCGATGCCGAGAGCGCTTCGGCGTCGTTCACGGCGCCCCGAAGCCCGGCGGAGCCGCGCCTGGTGTTCGAGCTGTGGGTCGGCGGCGCGCGGCAGTCTTCGGGCACGGACACGGACACCGTGGTGTTCAATGTGCTGCCCGACCCCGAGCCGCCGACGGGCCGGCCGCTGATCAAATTCGGAACGGCTCCTGACGCGCGTCCGCGCGTGTTCGAGACGCTCACTGCGGATGTTTTAGGGATTGACGACGCGAACGGCCTGGGCGTTTTCGACTACCAGTGGCTGGCGGACGATGCTGAAATCGCCGGCGCGACCGGCCCGAGCCACTCCGTGCGTCCGGACGAGCACGGCAAGGCGATCAGGGTGCGGGTAGGCTACACCGACGGGTTAGGCGCCGTTGAAAGCGTCGTCAGCGAGGCGACGGCGGCGGTGTGGCTCGAAATGGTGCTGTCGCCTGCGGCGCTGGTGGTTCCGGAGGGCCAAAGGCGCGATTACACGGCGCATCTGACTCTGTCTCCGACTGAGAAAGTGACGGTGAGGGCGACACCCGTGCCGGCGGATGCGGGGCTGCGGGTGCTGAATAGGTTCACTCCGGACGGAGTGTTTGTACCGACTAGGGAGTTTGCGCAGGGCGAGGCGGCATTCAGCAATCAATATTTCGCGGTGATGGCGCCCGAAGACGCGGACGGGGAAGACCATAATCTGGTGCTGGAGCACGAAGCGCGATTCGGTCCCCAAGAAACCCGGCCGGCGTCGGTCGGGACGTTGGCGGTGACGATCCTCGACGATGAGGAGCCGCCGACGGCGGTGACGCTGTCGCTGTCGCCGGACGAGGTTTCGGAAGACGGCGGACCGGTGTCGGTGACGGTGACCGCGGCCCTGAACCAGTCGGCGCGGACTTCGGCCACGACAGTGTCGGTGTCGGTGTCGGGTAGCGGCGCCGCGGGCGTCGTCGGCTTCGCCGCGGTGGACAGCTTCGAGGTGACGATTCCGAAGGGTGAAATGTCGGCGACGGCGAGCTTCCAGCTCACGCCGTCGGCCGACCGGGTGGACGAGGCCGATGAGACGCTGACGGTGAGCGGCGCGGTGACGTCGCCGGCGGATTCGGGGCTTTCGGTGGAGCCGGCGACGCTGACGCTGAAGGACGACGACGAGCGCGGGCTGGTGGTGAGCCCGCTGTTTCTGGGCCTCGGCGAAGGGCAGTCCGGAAGCTTCACGGTGGTTCTGCGCTCGCGTCCGAGCGGTCCGGTGACGGTGACGGTCGAGGTGGTTGCGACGGATTCGTCGGTGTCGGCGGTGCCGCAACGCCTGGAGTTCACGCCGGCGGACTGGAACCAGCCGCAGGCGGTGACGGTGGAAAGTCTGCAGGACGACAACGTCGACAACGAGTCGACAGAACTGAGGTTCGCGGCGTCCGGCGGCGACTACGGCGATGAGACGCTGACGGTGGCGGTGACAGTCGAGGACGATGATCCTGACCGTCCGCCGTCGTTCACCAGCCCGGCCTTGGTCGGCGTCACTGAGAATACGACAGCGGTGCTGACGGTGGTGGCGGCTG